>NZ_JBSGDW010000005.1:253110-633152 GCF_053602575.1 Nocardia sp. NPDC004340 | reverse complement strand
CCGGGCGAAACCGCCCGGCGACCGCCGTCGTCCACTCCGACGCTAGTGCGAGGAGATTCCGGCCGAGAGGGTGCTCAGGACGCCGTTGGCGTACCCACCGCCGAACGCGCTGCCCAGGCCCGCGCCCATGGCGGTGAGGTCCACCGACCCGGTGCCGATCGCGTTGCCCAGTTCCGAGGCCGAACCGGACGTGACGGGCAGATCCACCGGAGTGGTGAGCGGAATCCCGTCCGCCGCAGCCGTTCCGATGCCGGCTCCGAGCAGCGCGGCCGACGCGATGCCCACAAGAATCGTTCGTTTCATAAACTGTCCCTCTTATCCAGGTTGTCGGAACGGACGAGGTCGTCCCACTCCGCGCGCCAGAGCATATGAAATATCGCTAATTCACATGAGTGTTTTGGACCGTTTGGTATCCCCGCCACAGTGACCCCCGGGCGGCGGTTGTGAATAGTCCCCATTAGCGAATAAGTCGCCGGGGAGCGGTCCACCGCCACCCAATCCGCGAAGTACATGGTTCGAACCATGGAACCCGGAAGCGGAGTCTTTGCCCTACTGACCAATTCGGGCCGGGCACAACGAGAACGGCCCGCCGGGCCAGCTTCAGGATGGTCGGCGCGATCCGCGTGGTCAGCACGGCATCGTTCACGACCGCGCGCTTCGCCCCGGGACCGAAGACCACCAGCGTCCCGCCATTTTTGTTCCGCGCAGAATATTTCACGGTGGAATCACATATTCTGGACAATTGCCCAGTTCCGAATTGTCGTTATCAACGACGAGAACCCGGGCCGAAGCCCGGGTTCTCGAAGTATTCGCCGCGAACGAATCAGCGCGTCACGATGGTCGCCGAACCGTGGCCGAACAGGCCCTGGTTCACCGCGATGCCGGCGCGGGCGTTCTCCACCTGACGGCCGTCGGCCTGGCCGCGCAGCTGCCAGGTGAGCTCGCAGATCTGGGCGATGGCCTGGGCGGGGATGGCCTCGCCGAAGCAGGCCAGACCACCGGAGGGGTTGACCGGGACGCGGCCGCCCAATGTGGTTGCGCCGCTGCGCAGCAGCGCCTCCGCGCCACCGACCTCGCACAGGCCGATGTCCTCGTACCAGTCCAGCTCCAGCGCGGTGGAGAGGTCGTAGACCTCCGCCATCGACAGGTCCTCGGGGCCGATGCCGGCCTCCTCGTACGCGGCGTGCGCGAGGGAGGACCGGAAGGTGTGCGGCGGCGGCTCGACGGCCAGGGCCGAGTCGGTCGCGAAGTCCGGCAGGTCGAGCACGGTCTTCGGGAAGACCGGGGTGACCGTCGACAGGGCGCTGATCCGGACCGGGTCGGCGATGCCGTGCTTGCGCGCGTAGTCCATCGAGGTGAGGACCAGGGCCGCGCCGCCGTCACTGGTGGCGCAGATGTCCAGCAGCCGCAGCGGATCCGAGACGATGGCCGAGGCGGCGATCTCCTCGACCGACACCTCCTTGCGGTAGCGCGCGTTCGGGTTGTTCAGGCCGTGGCGGGCGTTCTTCACCTTGACCGCGGCGAAGTCGTCGAGCGTGGCGCCGTGCAAGGCCATGCGGCGGCGGGCGTACAGCGCGAAGTAGATCGGGTTGGTCGCGCCGAGCAGGTGGAAGCGCAGCCAGTCCGGGTCGTCGCGGCGTTCGCCGCCGACCGGCTGGAAGAAGCCCTTCGGGGTGGTGTCGGCGCCGATCACCAGCGCCACATCGGTGAGCCCGGCCAGGATCTGGGCGCGCGCGTTGGCGATGGCCTGCGCACCGGAGGCGCACGCGGCGTAGCTGCTCGAGATGCGCGCGCCGGACCAGCCCAGCGCCTGCGCGAAGGTCGCGCCGGCGACGAAGCCCGGGTAGCCGTTGCGGATGGTGTCCGCGCCGGCGATGTAGCCGACGTCCTCGTGCTTGATCCCGGCGTCGGCGAGCGCGGCGCGGGCGGCGACCAGTCCGTACTCGACGAAGTTGCGTCCCCACTTGCCCCACGGGTGCATGCCCGCGCCGAGGACGGCGATATCGCGATTCGTGTCAGTCATTGACCGGCCTCCACTTCCACACCGTGTGCTCCGCCTCGTCGTCCTCGTACAGGGTGCCGATGGCGAGTTCGACGGGCATGCCCACGGCCAGGTCGTCGACGGTGAACCCGCGCACCACCTGTCCGAGAATGACCATCTTCTCGACCTCGAGCTCGACCGCCGCGATCACGTACGGCTCGAACGGGTCACCCGAGACATACGGGGCGGGCGGCTTGTACCGGGCATCCGCGTACGACCAGATCCGGCCACGCGTGGAGAAGAGGTAGTCCTCCAGCTCGGAGCCGTCTTTCGGGCCCGCGCACCGGGGGTTCCGGCAGGCGAGGGTGTTCTTCGGGAAATACGGTGTGCCGCACTCCTTGCAGCGGCTGCCGCGCAGCCGCGCCACACCGTCATCCGCAGTGAACCAGTCGGCCACGGCGGGGCGTTGTTCTTTCTGCACAAGCCCGACGGTATAGGAACACGTTCTACTTTGGGGGCGAATTCCCCACGCGCGATCCACCCCCGGAGGTACGGTGAACCCTCGGATTGAGGAGTAACCCACCGCGATGGCCACCAAAGCTATTGACCCGCAGTCGATCCGCAACGTGACGCTCATCGGCGACCCCGCCGACACCACCCGACTGCTGCACCGCCTGCACGGCTCCGCCCACCCAGGCCCCGAGCTGCGCTGGTCCGCCGATCGAGCCGATCACACGATCCGCCTGTCCGAGGTCTCGAGCCACGCCCCCATCCCGATCCTGCAACGCGCCATCCGTGTCGCCGACAGCGTCATCGCCGTCGTGAACGCCGCCGAAACCAACGCGCCCCGCCTGGAGACGATCCTCCAGATCGCCGACGACCACCAGGTCGCGCGCCTCTGCCTCGTCACCTCCCTCGACGATCCAACCGCCAACTTCCCCCGCTGCCTGCGCACCATCGCCGACACCCGAGGCGCCATCCCCCTGACCCTCCAACTCCCCCTCGGCACCGGGACCGCCTTCGAGGGCGTCATCGACCTCCTCCCCCTCTGGGCCCTGGAACCCCTGGCCGCCGAAATCTACGGCCCCCACTGGAAATCCGCCGAACACGGCTACCACGCCCTGATCCGCACCCTCACCGAAGACACCCCAGACTCCACCGAACTGACCCTCGACCACCTGCACCGCCGAATCCGCTCCCTCACCCGCCTGGGCGACGTAGTCCCGGTCCTGTGCAGCGCCACCCCCCGAAGCAACGACACCGCCCCCCTCCTCGACGCCATCGTGCGCTACCTCCCCTCCCCACTCGACGTCTGCCAACCCGAGCACGCCCTCGACTACTGATCCGGGTCACATCAGGCGGTGTGCCAGATCCGCGACCGCCTTACCGTCGTAGGCCTCCAGCAGGCCGCGCAGGTTGGCGAGGGCTTTCCGATGCCGCTCCGGATCGATCCCGAGTCGCGCGACACCCAGCTGCCAGGCTTCGTCGTCATCGACGGCTTCGGCAAGGATCCGCAGGCCGTGCTGCTCGGCGTCGTGCCGGTTCAGAAATGGTTGCAGCGCAGGCCATCGGGCGATGATCTCGGCGAGCACCACGAGATGCCGGGCTCGATCGATGCGCGCCACCGGATCGTCGATCGGGTCGCCCGCCGACAACACCCGCTCGTAGAGCTGCCAGATATTGATGAGCCGCTTGGCTTCTCGAATCGATCGATCGGGCTGGGCGGCCAGGCGCTCGACCAGCAGACCGCGTACCCGGGGATGCTTTTCCATCAGCCGCCACGGCACCGTCTGAACGATCGTCCGGCCCGTGAGCAAGGCACGGGCCGGGGACACGGATCGGGCCGGGGCGGAGGCGGATTGCGCGACGACCGGCTGCGGACTCTCGCTCGCGGGTGGCCCGGGTACCCCGACCGGGGTTGCTTCGACCGAACTGAAAGGTACTGCGAGAATCGCACCAACTTCACCGGTCGCCCGGTCGACGAAGCTCGAAATCGCCTGGCTGGAAATCCTCGGCACGGTGACCGGCAGTTGAACCAGCTTCCGCAGGAACGCCCACCCGATGCTCGGGTCATCGCCCTGCGGTCCGATTCGATGGCTACCGACCGTCTCGTACGCGCTGTCCAAATGCGCGGCGACCACCGCCGGATCCACCCCGATGACGAACCGGGCGTGATATCCACCCGACGTCAATCCGGTCAGGAAGAGATTCACCGCCTCGAAGACCTCGGAAATCGTTGCCGCCCTGCACCGATCCAGATCATCGATGAACACGATCAGGCTGTACCCGGCCGCATTGACGTCCGCCATCATTTCGCTGACATCGTGCTGATGCAGATACAACGAACCCCGCGCGGCCTGCCGCAGCGGATCGATCGGCCCGGCTTCCCCCGGCTCCACAGCCGTCGGCACCGACAGCCCCGACATACTCACCGGCCCCGAAAACACGTCGTACGGCAAATAACCGACCGCCCAACCCCGGAAGTACCGATACGCCGAATGCACCGCCCCCGCGAGCAACAACACCACCGCGGGCGTCACCGCCAGCACCGCCGCCACGGCCGAGTCCAGCAATCGGAACGACCGCCCCAACTGCCCGATCGCCAACGCCAACGGCAATGCCACCGTCACCAGCGCCACACCCCACAATGGCGAAACGATCCGCCGGCGCAGAGTCCGATACAGCGCGTACCGATCCAGCCGCACGATATTGTGCGCGAACCAATACCGCTCCCGCTCAGCCTCACTCGGATACAACGCGGGCTCGACCGCCTCCACGATCGCCTCGGTCAACCCCGCCCAGATCTGCTCACCGGACTGATGAGCCCACGGATTGAACCAGGCCGTCACCACACCGCGCCGCGGTGCAGCCGCCGGCCCCGGCCCGGGCGGTGCCGGACGCTTCAACAGTTTCATCGCACCGCGCACAGTCAACCGCCGCGGCCGAACCCCTTCGTGCGCTGGGTGATCCGAGCCCGCGCTGATCTTCTGCCGCACCAACTCCATCAAAGTGCTCTTGCCGCAACCCCAAGGGCCTTCGATCGTCACGATGGCGGGTCCGGCCATATCGTTCTCGGCGGACCCGATCGGCGGACTCACCTGGTCCGCGATCGCGTTGACGAGAACCGTGCGGTCGAGCAGGTCCTGCTGCGCGGGAGAGTCCGAGAGCCCCCAGATGCCTACCGCACCGACCTCCACGGTCCGCAGTTCGATCCCGCGCTCGGGATCCCACATCTTGACGGTGCCGTCGTCCCCCGCCGAGGCCAGGCGCACTACTCCGTCGACGGTCTCCCAGCTGGTCATGGTCCGCAGGCCCGCGCGGTGGTTGGTCAGCGCCGCACCGATGGCGCGGGCGGACGCGGGGTCCCAGACGCGAATCCCGTCGGCGCCCGCCGAGGCCAGCCTGGCGCGACCGTCCGGACGGACCCAGGCGGTCAGTGCGCGAATCGTGCCGATGTGCCCGCTGAGAACCGTCTCGGTGATTGGAGTTGTGTCGAGATTCCAGACGCGAATCATGCCGTCGTAGCCACCGAGGGCGATGTGGGTGCCGGCCTCGTCTTGCCAACTGCACAGGGAGTCGAGCCCTCGGGCCTGATTGATCACTTCTTCTCGGATCAGCAGTCCAGTGTCCGGATCCCAGATCCGAACCGTGCGATCCGCGATAGAGACCATCGTCGTGGCTCCGTTCGCGGATTGCCAGCAGGTCAGCACCATTACTCCGCCCGGATGCTGAATCGCCTCGCCCACCGAGTCACCGGTGGCGAGATCCCACACCCGCACAACCGCCTCATCGCCGCCCGACGCGAGTCGCAGCGTTCCATCGGGCGTGCGCCAGATCGCGAAGGCCGACACTGACGCGACGTGCGCTACGAACTCCGTACCGATCGGCGTGCAGGTCTCCGCGTCCCAGAAGCGGACCCGGCCGTCCAGCGTGCCCGAACACAGTCGCGTGCGGCCGTCCAGTTCGGACCATGTCGCGAGCGCCCAGACTCCGGGCCCTCGGTACTCCGTCGAATCACACAGCAGCCGACCGGAATCCGGGTCCCACACCCGAATGACACCGTCCGCACCCGCCGAAGCGAGCCGCGGCTGCCCGGCACCGGTTTGCCAACTCACCACGCTCCACACCGAAGCCGTATGCCCGGTGGTGATTTCGTACACTGCCGTGTCGCTGCCGATATCCCAGCCACGGATCCGGCCGTCCGCCAGCCCGCTCGCGATTCGAATGCCACCCTGCGGTGTCCGCCAGTGCGCCAACGCATTCACCGCCATCGGCGACCCTCGCAGTCGCACACCGGTTTCCCGACCGGTGGCCGCGTCCCAGAGGGTGATGTATCCGCCCGAATCACCGGTCGCCAGCAGCCTGACTCCGTCGGCCCACGACGTCATGGCCCACAAGCCCCTGCCGACGTCGATCCGCACCGATGCGGAACCCGCGGTCGAGAGGTCCCAGATGTGCACGATGCCGGTCTGACTACTACCCGCGGCGAGGTACCTCGATCCCTCGGGCCCGGACCAGGTCGACAGGTCTTCGACGCCCGACCCGGAGTCGAGCGGCCCGCACACCAGCGACCCGTCCCGCGGATTCCACACCCGCACCATGCCATCGTCGCCCGCCGACGCCACCAGCCACTCCCCGTCTGCCCCTTCCCAGCAGATCAGCTCCGCTACCGGACCGGTGTGGCCCTCGAACGGCTCACCGATTCTCGTGCCGGTCAACGGATCCCAGATCCGCACCGTCGCGTCGTACCCGCCGGTCGCGACTCGAACCCCCTCGGGCCCGGACCAGCACGCCAGCGACCGCACACTGGTCAGGTGGTCGGTGTCGAATCGGCCGATCAGGGCACTGGCATGTGGATCCCACACGCAGACAAACCCATCGGTGCCCGACGACACCAGACGAACCCCCTCGCCTTCCCGCCAATATCCCAGCGTGAACACCGCGTGGACGTGCCCGACGAGCGGCCGCCCCACCAACTCACCACTCGCCCCGTCGAAGACCTTGACCGTCCCGTCGGATCCCGCCGACGCGAAATACGCAGTCCCGTCCCCCATCTCCCACGCCAGCAGGTCCTTGATCCCCCCGGGCTGCGCAGGCAACCACTGGTCCGAGTCCGCGCCACTCACCGCCGGCCCCCATCTGCCCCGCGACCGTTGTGCCCACCAGATTACCGATCCCCGACCCCGCCGGAGAACCCCGAATTAACCACCAAACCGGTCTGATCATTTTTGCGTAAGCTGAAGTCGGATTCGCCGTGTTCGAGAAAGTACGACCATGGGTAGAGCAATGGCGCTCCTCGCCGCGCTACTGATGAACATCCTCATCCCCATCGCCCCGGCGATGATCTCCCAGGCTGGTGCGGACAGCTGTGTCGGGACCTGGACCATAGGGATCGGCGGTGGCGACAACGTCGAGTCGGCATTCACCCCGTATGCCGACCGGGTGATCACCTACAGTTCCGTCGCCCCGGTATCGGCGATCGACGAACTCGACCGGCTGTTCTGGTCACACCGAGCAGAATGCCCGGGCGACCATATTCGCTTGATCGGCCACAGTCAGGGCGCGGCCATAGTGCACGCGTGGATTACCGACCACCCGAACGCCGCGAACGCGAACGCCATTCTCCTGGCCGACCCCAAGCGCGCCCCGGGTCCCGGCGGCGGCGGGGTGTCCGCGACGCCCGGCAATTCGCTCGTCGGTTACCCCCTCGCCGGTGTGGACGATTGGTTCGGAAACGTCCCGGTTCTCACCGTCTGCAACCACGACGACCCGATCTGCGACGCCTCGGCCACGTGGCGGGGTTACGCCGAGGGCGCCCACCTCCGCTATGACTTCGACGTCAACGACTACGGAAACTGGGATTCCGGCGTCTGGTATCGCTAGCCGACGCCTGCGCGAACCGTGCCGACGAAAAGGTGGGCCCCCGTTTTCCGCCGATACCGCCTAACCTCGCTGATGCACAACGGTTCGGCTCAGAAGGTGGCAGTAAGTGATCGGTACGCGGGCGAAGCTCGATGAACTGGCCAAGATCCTGGAGATCGCGGCGGAACCGGCGGGGGAAGCCGGAGTCGTCAAGCGGGAGAAGAAGGGAATTCCGAGCGTTCGGCAGCGGGTGCACATGCTGCTCGATCCCGGGACATTCATCGAGACGGGGGCGCTGGCTCGGCAGCCGGGGCAACCGGACGCGCTGTACGGTGACGGGCTGGTGACCGGTCGCGGACTGATCGGGGGCCGGCCGGTGGTGGTGATCTCCCATGATCAGACCGTGTACGGCGGGTCGGTCGGGGTGACGTCGGCGCAGAAGTTCATGCGCGCATTGCAATTCGCGTTCGACACCGCGTGCCCGGTGGTGACGATCAACGATTCCGGTGGCGCGCGCATCCAGGACGCGGTCGGTTCCATCGCCTCCTTCGGCGATATCTCCCGGGTGCTGGAGAAGCTGTCCGGCTATGTGCCGCAGGTGTCGATCATTCTCGGGAAATGCGCCGCCGGTTCGGTGTACGGGCCCATCAATACCGACGTGCTCATCGGCACCAAGGATTCCTACATGTTCGTCACCGGGCCGGACGTGATCAAGGCCGTCAACGGTGAGGACGTGAGCGCCGAAGAACTCGGTGGCGCCGAGGTGCAGGCCAAACGCGGCACCCTGCACCACGTGGCCGACACCGAGGAAGAGGCCTACAAGTGGGCGCGTGATTACCTGAGCTATATGCCGACCAGCTGCCTCGAGCAGCCGCCGATCGTGAATCCCGGTCTGGAACCGGAGATCACGGCGCACGACCTGGAACTCGACACGGTCATCCCGGATTCCGATCGCTCCGGATACGACATGCACGAGATTCTGCTGCGCCTCTTCGACGACGGCGAATTCCATGAAATCCGAGCGGCATTCGCGCCGAATCTCATCACGGGATTCGCCCGCGTCGACGGCTATCCGGTCGGTGTGATCGCCAATCAGCCACTGGTGCTGGGCGGTTCGATCGACGCGGCCTGCTCGGACAAGTCGACCTACTTCATCCGCCTGTGCGACGCGTTCAATATCCCGCTGGTGTTCGTCGCCGACACCCCGGGCGTGCTGCCGGGTCTCGCGGAGGAGGCGGCCGGCGTGATCATTCGCGGCGGCCGCACACCCCGGGCGATCATCGAGGCCACCGTCCCGATCATCAACCTGGTGGTGCGCAAGTCCTACGGCGGCGCCTACGGCATGATGGCGGCCCGGCAGGTCGGCGCGGACATCAGCCTGGCGTGGCCGACCGCCCGCATCGCGGTGATCGGCGCCGACAGCGCGGTCGACCTGCTCGGCAAGCGCCAGTTGGCGGCGATGCCGGAGGAACACCGCGCCGCCGCCCGCGAATTCATGGTCAACCAGTACAACGAGACGATCGCGACCCCGTGGATCGCCGCCGAACGCGGCTACATCGACGCGGTGATCGAACCGTCCCGGACCCGCCTGGAAATCCGCCACGCCCTCCGACTACTCCGCGACAAGCCGAAGGTGAAGCCGGAATTCAACCCGCGCAAGCACGCCATCTACCCGATGTGAGCCGATGCGGCCCGGTCAGGCGGTCAAGCCTCGCCGGGTCAGCAGGGGTTCGATGATCGGCGGGCGGCCCCGGAACGATTCGAAGGCCGCCATCGGGTCGACCGACCCGCCGCGGGAGAGCAGTTCCCGGCGGAACGCCGCACCCTTGTCGCGGATCGACGCGGCATCGTCCTCGAACCAGGTGACGGTGTCGGCGTCGAGCACCTCGCTCCAGATGTAGGAGTAGTAGCCGGCGCCGTAGCCACCCGCGAAGATGTGCGAGAAGTAGGCAGTGCGGTAGCGCGGCGGGATCGCGGCCAGGGCGACACCGGCCTTGCCGAGGGCTTCTGCCTCGAAGGCTTCTGCCTCGACGCCGTCCGTGGCCCCGGCGGGCAGGCGGTGCCAGGCCCAGTCCAGCAGCGCGGCCGCCAGGTATTCGACCGTCCGGAACCCTTCGCCGAACTGTCCCGCCTCGAGCATGCGCTCCACCAGCTCGGCGGGCATCGGCTCCCCGGTCTCGACGTGCTTGGCGTAGTTGGCCAGCACCTCCGGGCGGGACATCCACATCTCGTTCACCTGCGACGGGAACTCGACGAAATCGCGGGGCACCGCCGTCCCGGAGAAGAACGGATACCGCACATTCGAGAACAGCCCGTGCAGCGCGTGGCCGAACTCGTGGAACAGGGTGCGCACGTTGTCCCAGGTGAGCAGGGCCGGTTCGCCCTCCGGCGGCTTCACGATATTGAGGTTGTTGACCACGACCGGGTGCGTGCCCAGCAGCGTCGACTGGCCGACCAGGCTGTTCATCCACGCGCCGCCCCGCTTGGACGGGCGGGCGAAGAAGTCGCCGAGGAACAAGCCCAGACCGGAGCCGTCGGCGTCGAAGACCTCGAACACCCGGACTTCGGGGTGATAGCCGAGCAGATCCGGGCGCTCCTGGAAGGTGACGCCGTACACCTCACCGGCTGCGAAGAAGACGCCGTCCCACAGCACGCGTTCGAGCTCGAAATAGGGACGCAACGCCTCGGCGTCGACCGAGAACTGTTCCGCGCGAATCCTTTCCGACCAGAACTGCCAATCCCAGGAGCGCAGGTCCTCGTCGTCGCCCGCCGCGCGCATGGCCGCGGTGAGTTCGCCCTGTTCCCGCTCGGCATTGGCCACCGCGGGCGGAACGAGCTGCGCCAGCATCTCCTCCACCGCGTCCACCGTCTTCGCGGTCTGGTCCTCGACCACGTACGCCGCATGATCGGAGTACCCGAGCAGCGCCGCCCGCTCGGCCCGCAACGCCGCCATCCGCACCGCCAGCTCGGCATTACCCCCGTCCGCGCCGAACCCGCGCCCCAGCGACGCCGCCATCATGCGCTCCCGCACATCCCGGTCGGCCAATTCGGCCAGCACCGGCTGGTTCGACACATTCTGCAGGCTCAACGCCCACGCCCCCGTATGCCCGAGCGCCGCCGCGTTCTCGGCCGCGGCCGCCACCGCCGCGTCCGCCAGCCCCTCCACCTGCTCGGCCCGATCCAGAATCAGCGCCGCGGCATTGGTGTTGGCCAGATTGTTCTTCTTGAACAGCGTCGACGCCGACGCGAGCTCGGCATTCAACTCCCGCAACCGAGCCTGTTGACCCGCGTCCAGCCGCGCGCCCGCCCGCACGAACCGCAGCCGATACCGCTCCAGCAGCCGCACCTGCTCCGCATCCAGCCCGAGCTCCCCGCGCCGCTCGTACAGCCCCTCGATCCGTTCGAAAAGCTCCCCGTCCAGCAGGATCGAATCCTCGTGCGCCGCCAGCCGAGGCGACACCTCCGCCTCGATCGCCTCGGTCCGCTCCGTCGAATCCGACGACGCCACATTGAAGAACACCCGCGACACCCGCCCCAGCAACTGCCCCGACAACTCCAGCGCCTCAACGGTATTCGCGAACGTCACCTCCCCCTCGCCTGCCGTGATCCCCGCGACCTCGGCCAGCTGCTCCGCCATCCCCCGCTCGAACGCGGGCAAGTAATGCTCGTCCCCGATCTCCGCGAACTCCGGAAGCTCATACGGCAGCACACTGCGCTCAAAGAAGGGATTCCTCGACATACGCGCCACCCTACGTACTAGCCACCCCCACCGCCCATCCGTAAGTAGTCGACCAGCAGAAATACCGGAAACTACGGATTCCTCCCCTGCCCCGACACCCCACCATGGATATCAGCAAGTACTTGGCAACACCGTCACCCCCATTCGGCGGAATCGCCCGACAGATCTCGCCAATGACGTCGAGATCAGGCTCAATGAAGCGCCGCAGTCGTTCAGATCGACCGAATGGGGTTGTCACATCCTCCGCTCGCCCTCCTGGTCAGGCTTCCAGTCTGGCTCGGATGGTGGCGAGGCGTTCCCGGAGTTCGGATTCGTCGATGACGCCGCGGACCACCAGCGAGTGCGCCAAGGCGACGAGCTGGTTTTCCGGGTAGGGCAGGTCTGCGTAGAGCGTCGACGACAATGAGTCCTCTTCGTCGCGCCGCTCCTTGAAATCAGGGATGTTCGCCGCGCAGGCGGCGTTGTCCAGGGCGTCGCACATCCCGTCCAGGCTGGTCTTCCAGGGCGGCACCGGGTTGCTGACGCCGTATTCGGCGGCCATCCGGGGCCACACCTGGTTTCGTTCCACGATGCCCCGCAGCGACGGGATTTCTTCCGTGCTCACGATTGCCCGCTCCCTCAGTCGACTGGATGGATGGCCGCACGCGTATCGGTGATGACATTGCTCGTCACGCCCACCTTCGGCAGGGCGACACCGATCAAGCAATCGCGGGTGATGATTTCGGCGAGCTGGTCTTCGCTCCAGCCGGCGGTTCCCTCCGGGCGCATCGGCATCACCATGAAACGGTGTTTCTGGTTGGAGTCCTGCACACGCACCGCGACACCCTCGGGCAGATCGAGCCCGAATTCCGACAGCACCTGACGTGGCCAGCGGACCATGCGCCGCCGGTAATTGGGCGTGCGATACCACTCGGGAGAATTGCCGAGAATCGGCCGCGGGTAGCACGAGCACAAAGCGCAGACGATCACATTGTGCAGGTCCGGTGTGTCCTCGAGAATCTCGAATGCGGTGAAGTCACTGGGTGTTCCGAAACCGGTGGGTTCCAGCCAGTCGACGCCGACTTCCCGGCTGGCGGTCATCGGTTCCGCGAGAGCGAGCGCCTTGAACTCGGGGTCGAGCCACGCCCGGGCCACCAGGTGCGCGGCGGGAGCGGGACCGATCTGCTCGGCGAACTCGGTGAAACGGCGATGCTCCTCGGCGGTGAAAATGCCCTTCTCGATACACAATTCGCGGAGCGCGATCTCCAGGACTTCGAAGTCCGTGATTTCGTCGACCATGGGCGCAACCGTGCGCACATGGTCGTGGTCATGATCATGGCCGGTCATTCGATCCCTTTCAGCCAACGCTCGGGCAGCTCGGTTTGCAGGGTGTCGGTGCTCGTTCCGGTGTAGCCGTACCACAATTCGGCGAGATTGAACCGAACGACGTAGAACCACTCCGGTTTCGCGTCGGGCCGATCCCACGTTTCGTCCTCGGCCGCCGGGCTTTCATAAGCGACAGAAGCGATCTCACCTTTGGCGCCGCGGACGTACTCCGGCGTCCGCGTGTAGAACAGGGCGGGCAGTTCACGCACGATCACGGCATCGCCGACCCGGAACTTCGGTTCCCCGGCCTGCCCCGCGAACACCTGCGGATCGCCTTTACCGACCGCCTCGACGTGGTGCCGATTGCGTTCGACCCGCGACCCGTCCCCTTCGAACTTCGGTCGAGCCTCGATGGGCCGGCCATCGAGACCATCCGCATAACGGTCCTGAACCTCGATCATCCGCTCACTCAACTCGCCGAGGCTGATGTGATGCTTCTCGACCAGGACGCGCGCGACAGCGAGCAGCCACCGAGCGTAGTACGGAATCCCCAGATAGATCGCGCGACCCACATCGACATTCCCCATCCGGCGCCGCTCCTCCGACAACCAGATTCCACGCCAGGCCAGCACCTCACAGATCACATACGTGTTGTGCTCCCACACCTCGTACTGCTTGTTCTCGTACTTCATCGGCGCACACGGCTCACCGCCCACGTCGTGAACGGTCTTCATATAGGCCGCGAAGTGCTCGTGATCCATGAGATCGGGAGTCGGCGCGTCCGGAGTCTCGGAATACGAGGATTTGAGGCGAGCGACCAAATCCAGCTGGGCTGCCCGCTCGGCGGCACTGCTCATGACGGCTCCCTTCCTCGGCGGATAGCAAACCAAGGCAAAATCCGGGCCGCACCACATCAGGTGTGAGGAGATCAGAGCTGAGACACGAAGACCCAGGTGCGCTACCGACCTGGACCCAGGGAACTCATCCTACAGCGGCTCGCTACCGGCCTACCGCGGCCGATAGTTCTCGCGGACCGCCGGTCGGGCATCTACAGCTACCCTCGGATATCCGCCCTGCCGAGAGCATGCTCCGCCGCATCGATCCGCCGCGCACCTTGGAGTCCATCCTGACCGAGAACCTGAATACGTTCGCGCACGCCACAACCGAGGCCCTCCGATGACGGCCGGCGTCGACACCCCCGACCCGCGCGGCCGCACCGGCCTGGACCGGCACGGCCGCGACCTGACCGGAAACCCGCGGGTCCGGATCCACGATGTCGACGTGCTGTCCTGCAACTGGTACGTCCTGCGCAACACCACCTTCGACTACCAGCACAGCGACGGCCACTGGACCCGCGAACAGCGCGAAACCTACGACCGGGGCAATGGCGCGACCATCCTCCTCTACAACACCACCCACGAAACCGTCCTGCTGACCCGCCAATTCCGCCTGCCCGCCTACGTCAACGGCCACCCGGACGGCATGCTCCTCGAGACCGCCGCCGGCCTCCTCGACGGCGACACTCCCGAACAGGCGATCCGCCGCGAGGCCCAGGAGGAAACCGGACACCGCGTCGGCGCCGTCGAACCCGTCTTCGAGGTCTACATGAGCCCCGGCTCCGTCACCGAGCGACTCCACTTCTTCGCCGCCCCCTACGACCGAGCCGACCACCTCGCGGACAGCCACGGAGTCGCCGCGGAAGGCGAGGACATCACCACCGTGGAAATCCCATTCCCCCGTGCGCTCACCATGATCCGCACCGGCGAGATCGCCGACGCCAAAACGATCATGCTCCTGCAATGGGCCGCCCTCGACGGCCCCTTCCGCCGGCACTAGCCGCGCCTCGGGTCTAAAACCGTGTCGGCCGCACCGATTACTTTCTCCGCGCGACCCCGTCTGCACCCACGACCCCGGTTACCGCAAGGAAGAAGGACAGCCATGACCACCGGAAAAGATCTCGTTCTCACCCACGTTGCCGTCCTGGTCGGCGACCAGCAGCAAGCCCTCGAGTTCTACCGCGACGTGATCGGCCTCGAGATCCGCCAGGACATGCCGTTCTTCGGCGACGTCCGCTGGCTCACCCTCGGCCCCGCCACCCAGCCCGGCATCGAGTTCCTCCTCGAAACCCCCACCATGAACCCCAACGAGGCCGCCGTCCAAGCCAACCGCGCCCGCCTCGAAAGCCGAGCCATGGGCACCCTCATCTTCATCACCGAAGACGTCGACGCCACCTTCGCACGCCTCGAAGCCGCCGGCGTCCCCGTCGAACAGCCCCTCATCGACCAGCCCTACGGCATGCGCGACTGCGGCTTCGCCGACCCCTGGGGCAACCACCTCCGCTTCTCCCAGCCCCAGGCCTGACCTGCTCGACGGCACAACGGGACCCGTCCAGTCTCCATCGCACGGGTCCCGTCGCTGTCTGTCCCGATGAGGCCGGGAGCCACTGAAACTGCCGCGAGAACCGGCTACTCCTAGGCGAGAGTGCCCCAGGCCAATCCGCACCACCCCACCGGAGCCCGATGACCTCACCCCGTCTGAGTCTCGTCCTCCCAATTCGCCGCCTGGCACCACACCCAACCGGTCCTCGACATGGTCCCGGCCGCGGCTCGAGCTTCAGCCTGGAAGCCTCCCGAAGGAGTTCAATTCATCAGCCGCGGAAGAGTTTTCACCGCTCCCCGAAAGGATCGCACTGGCTGCGGCCACCCCTCATCGGCCTGGACCGGGAAAAGGCCACCGCCCCGCCGACCCCGTCCCGAACCCCAGGTAGGAGCCGAAGCCATCGACGCCTTCCCGGTGCCCGGCCGGGACCTCAGCCGTGGAAGCGCAGCACCGCCGCCGCAAACGTGAAGCCGTATCCGGTTCCGATGAGCAGCACGCGCTGCCCCGCGACCAGCTGTCCCTGCCGCCGCAGATGATCGAGACCGAATATCTGGTCGGCCCCCCCGAGGTGGCCACGGGTGAGTCCGAACTGCCACGGGCTGCGGTCGGAGAAATCCCACAGCGGTTCGAGGAACGACTCCTCGAACATGCGCCGTCCCACGAACGGGGTGATGACCCAGTCGATCCCGGTTTCGGTAGTGCCCGCGTCGGCCATCGCTTCGGCGACGACCGCCCGGACCCCCTCGGCGGCTTGCTTTCGCACCTCGTCCGGGGCCAGTCCGCCACGCCGGAAGTATTGTCGGTTGCGCTCTCTCATATCGACCGGGCCCGGCACGGCCGCGAATTGTTCATCACCGCGAAACAATTCGGCCAAGCCGATATCAGCCTTGAGGCTGATCGACTGGACCTCCCAGGCACCGGGCGTATTCGAGATCATGGCAGCGGCCGCGCCGTCGCCGAACACCATGCCCGAACTCAGACTCCACCGGTCCACCCCCGGCTCCTGGAACCGATCGGCGTAGGTCATCAGCACCGATCGGCGCGCGGATCGATCCGGGCCGATCAACCGGCCAGCGGTCAGCAGCGCGAACAGCGTGCTACTCGACCAGGCGGTCATCTCGAACGGCACGACGGGCGAATCCTCCCCGAAGATCCCCCGGGCCACCCAGCACCCCGCCGGCCACATGGCGATACCTTGAAAGTTCGCGTACGCGTGAATCAGGAAGTCCGGGTGGGAACCGGCCAGCTCACCGCTCGCCTCGACCGCCACGCGGCCCGCCCGCACCGCGGCCTCCGGGGCCGAGATGTCCATTACCTGCACGGTTTCCATGCATGTCTCCGCCGCGTCGGCCGCACGGTAGCGGCCGGCGGCAACGGCCGCGTCGACCGAGAGGAGAGTTTCCGAGTAGCAACCGAGCCCATTGATCCACAGATTCTCGAAACGCATTCGTGGATCACCCGTTCCGTTGCGCGCACGCCGGAAGCCGGTCGCCCGCGTACCTGTCAATCGCCAATGCCGCGATGGCCGACACGCACTCATCGATCGATTGCGCGGAGGTGTCCACCCGCAGATCGGGGGCGGCCGGCGCTTCGTAGGCCGACTGCACTCCGGTCATGCCGGCGAGATTGCCGTCCGCGGCAAGCCGATACAGGCCCTTCACATCGCGCTGCCGGCACACCTCCAGCGGTGTGTCGACGAAGACCTCGATATAACCGAGGCCGGCGCCCTCGTGCGCCGCGCGCACGGCCTGGCGCGCAGCTTGAAACGGGGCGATAACCGAAACAACCGGCACCACAGCGTGATTGGCGAATCGCCGCGCGAGATCACCGATCCGGCGAATGTTCTCCCGCCGATCGTGATCGGTGAATCCCAGTTCGGGAAAGTAGTCGGCCCGCAGCGCGTCCCCGTCGAGATGCTCGGTGGGCGCGACCCCGACGAATCGCTCGCACAGCGCCGCGGCCAGGGTGGTCTTGCCAGAGCTCGGCAGCCCGGTGAGCCAGATGGTGCACCGCATATCGTTCTCCTTCGTATTGACGTTCGGGGCCCAGCGCATGCCGTTCGGGCCTAGGGCGCGAACGACCGACCGAACAACTGACGGGCCACGACCAGGCGTGCCGCGTTCTCGGTACCGTCCGCGATCTCCGGTCCGACCAGATCACGCAGTCGGCGTTCGAAATCGGCGGCCGAATTCCAGCCGCGGTGCCCACAGGTGAGCAGGGCGCGGTGCGCGGCCTCGAAACACACCCGCGGCACCCACGCCTTCGCCATATTGGTCGCGGCGGTGTAATCCCGGCCGGAGTCTCTGCGGTCGAGCGCGTCCATGGTCAGCAGGCGCGCGGCGGCCACCGTGGTCTGCGCATCCACCAGCGGGAACGCGACACCCTGATGCGCACTGATCGGCTTGCCGAACGCGATCCGCTCCCGGGCATAGTTCACGGCCGCGTCGAGTGCCGCCTGTGCCGCACCGACCGCCATCATGCAGATGAGCGCCCGCGAATAGCCGAAACCTCGCATCACCTCGACGAATCCACGGTTCTCGGCACCGACGAGCTCGGCCGCACCGGCCTCGAATCGAACGAATTCGAGGCTTCCCCGTCCGCCCGCCCGGCAGCCCAGATCCTCGAACACCTCCCGCCGGACCTCACCGGCGGAGAGATCGACGAAGAACGCCGAGACACCCCGGGCACCCGGCTCGCCGGTGCGAGCCAACACCAGGGCGTGAGTCGCGTAGCCCGCCAGCATGATCGAGGTCTTGCGCCCGGTCAGGACCCAGCCCTCGCCCACTCGTTCGGCCCGGAAGCTGATGGCGGCGGCGTCGGTGCCCGCGTCCTCCTCCGTCAGGCACAGGGCCGGTACGACCCGGCCCGCCGCGATCGACGGCAGCCATCGTGACCGCTGTTCCGGACTGCCGTTCTCGGCCAGGATGCTGCCGACCAGCGCACAATTGAGCACCGCGTAGCACGGCGACATATCCACTCGTGCAAGCACTTCCAGAATCGCACCGACTGTCGCCGAGCTGGCCCCCGCACCACCGAACTCGGTATCGATGCCCAAGCCCAGGAACCCTGCCCGCCCCAATTCGGGCAGCACCGAGGCATGCAGTCGGCCGGTCCGGTCGTGGTCGCGGGTGTGCGGTTCCAGCACGCGCTCGGCGAACTCACGCGCCTGGCTCACCCAATGGTCGCTGTCTCGAGCGAATTCCGTGATCGTCATTGTGGGATCCCCCCGTTCTCCATCTCCCGCAGGAGGAATTTCTGCACCTTCCCGGTGGTGGTGCGCGGCAGCGCGGACACGATGCGCACCTGTTCGGGCCAGTAGATCTTCGCCATGCCCAGACCCTCGAGGTGAGCGGCGATATCGCGCACCGAGGGCTGCGATCCATCGGTCACCAGGACGGCGCAAGCCTGCTCGCCCAACCGCTCGTGCGGCACCGCGACGATCGCGATATCGCGTACGGCCGCCATGCCCAGGATCGCGCTCTCGACCTCGGCCACCGGGATCTTCTCCCCGCCACGGGAAATGACGTCCTTGGCCCGCCCGGAGATCCTGATCTCGCCGGGTCCGGTCCAGCGCGCCAGATCACCGGTTCGGAACCAGCCGTCGTCGGTCAGGCATTCCCGGTAGATCGGCGGACGCCGGAAATAGCCCAGGCATTGGGAGGCACCGCGGGCCTGCAGCTCACCGACGACGCCGGGGGCGGAAATGGACTCGCCATCGGAGCCGATGATGCGGACCCGCATGCCCTCGACCACGGTGCCGTCGCTCTCACTGGCCCGCGATTCCGAATCGGTGCGACGAGTGACGGTGACACAGCCGTTCTCGGTCATGCCCCATTCGGAGTACAACCGGCATCCCAGGACGCTGTGTGCCATCGCCGTCAGGTGCGGTGCGATGGGCGCGCTACCGGTAACGAAGCTGGTAAGCGCGCCGAGGGCGCGGGGGCGTTGCCGTTGTGCCGCGATCAGGTCGGTCAGGAAGGTGGGCGCGCCCATGAAGAAGGTCGCTCGCTCCCACTCGAGAATATCGAGCATCTCGTCGGGGTCCCACTGCCACACCTGTACCGCCGTCGCACCCAGGATCAGCGGCATGACGAAGTTCCAGGTATATCCGGCTTGATGACTGGTCGGCGACCCCATGCAGGTCACGGTCTCGGGACCGAGATCGAGTTCCCGCGCCTGGACCGAGTTCATCGCGTAAAGGGTGTTGTGCGAATGCAATACGCCCTTGGGCTCCCCGGTCGTGCCCGAGGTGAACATCAGCTGGCACACCTCATCCGGATGCCGCTGCGCGGCCAGTTCCGGCAGTGTCGGACCCGGATCTCGCGGGTCGAACGCGGCCTCCCATTCCGCGTAGTCGGCGAATCCGTGGCCACGCGCGTCCGGCTCGCCCGCCGACTCGCCCGCGACCAGCAGTACCCAGCGCAAGGCGGGCAGTTCGGCGACGAAGCCGTGCAGCATGCCCGAGATCGAATAGCCGCGGTGGCTCTCGATACCGACATAGACCGTGGCAGCGGTGGATTCGAGGATGAACCGCACTTCCCGCGACCGCATCGCGGGCAGGATCGGCGCGGGCACCGCTCCGATCGCATTGGCCGCCAAGCACAACACGATCAGCTCGACGGCGTTCGGAAGTTGTAGGGCCACAACATCACCGGCGGTGACTCCCGCCTGCCGCAGCAGCAGTGCGGTGCGGTGCACGCGCTCGGACAGCTGCCGGTAGCTGAAGCGGTCGGCCCTCCGCCCGCGGTAGCACACCAGGGCGTCCTTGTCCGGGTAGCGCGTGGTCGCCGCGATCAGGTCGTCGACGAGGGTCTGATGCCGTCGCCACAGACCCAGCTCGCGAAACTGGTCGGCATCGGCGGGCATGAAGATGTCATCGCGTGCGGCAACAATCATCAGACACCCGCCGCTTTTCCGCCGTCGACCAGTAATACCGTGCCGGTGATGAAACCAGCGGACTCGCCCGCGAGAAACGCGACGATCTCACCGAATTGGCCCGGATCGCCGATCCGCCCGACCGGAAGTTCCGCCGATAATCTGTCGATCTCCCGGTCCATATCCGCGCCGAACTGACTTTCCAGGGCGGCGGTCCGGTGATAACCCGGGGCCACCACATTGGCCGTCACGCCGTACTGCCCGGCGGTCTTCGAGACATTCTTGGCGAAGGCGGCGATACCGGAACGGACGGTCCCCGAGAGCACATTGTCCACGATCGGTTCCCGAATGGATTCCGAGGTGATGTAGACGATCCGTCCCCACCCATTGGCTTGCAGATGAGGAAGCGCGGCGAGGGTAGCGGCGATATGCGGGAGCATCGTCGAATCAACCGCTTCGCGATAGTCCGAGCAGGCAAAGGCGTCGATCCCGCCGTGCTCGACGCCGCCGGTGTTGGAAACCAGAATGTCCACCCGCCCGAAGCGTTCCGCCGCACCGGCGACCCACGAATTCACCGCGGCCTCGTCGGTGATATCCACTACCTCGGAACAGATCTCGCCCGCACCGATCCCCCGCAGTTCCGACACGGCATGATCGAGTTTCTCGCGGGTCCGCGCACACAGGCAGACGTGCGCGCCCTCCCGTGCCAATGCGGCCGCGACCCCGAAACCGAGACCGGTGCTCGACGCCATGACCAGCGCCACACGGCCTTTCACTCCAATATCCATGATCTTCTCCTGTTACCGTCGGTCGTCAGCGCCGGGTGAAATACCGGTAGCGGAGGGCGAGCGGCGCGGTGAGCACCGTGACCAACACTTTCTCGAGGACCGAACCCCGATTCCCGCCCGGGCCGCGATCTGCGATCGTGACCCGCCCCCGCACAAAGCGATCCGGATTTCCCGTCACCGTATGATTGATCCCGAATTCGACAACGCGATCCGGTCCGATCGGGGATTCCACTGCGGTACCGGCGAATTCGAGTATCTTGCGGATGGCCGGTTCCGGATCCCGCACCAGATCCTCGTATCGCATCCGCATATACGGCACCCCCGCGCGAGCGGCTATCAGCTCCGCCGAAATATTGAAACTCAGCCAATACCCGAGCGTTCGCAGCGGTGACAGCGGCCGGATATAGGCTTTCGGTTTCCGATACGAATCCACCGTCTCGTGCGCCGAACGCACAATGTGCAGAATCCGCAGATCGACCGCCCCGGTCGCGGCCAGCACGACCGGTTCGACCGGGACCTTCGAGCTGTCCACGATGACCGCGATTGCGCCACCGGCGCTGATCGCGTCGTAGACCGCGAGGCGATCGCGAACCACCGGGGCCGATGCGCCTGGTCCCGCCGGATCGATCAGCCGCGCCAGCGTGTGGCGTACCCGCGTGCTCGCGCGCTGACCGGCCACCACCCGGCCCGCCTCGGCCATATCCACCGCCGCCAGCACCGGAGCCCAGAACTCGCAGGCGGACAATGGTTCTCCGCACCCGCAGTTCGAATTGGATCCGGTGCGCAGCGTCAAATTCTTCCAGAGGAAGTGCAACTCACCCAGGTGCGCGACACCGTCAACCTCGTTGAGGATGTTGCCGACCAGGGTGCTGCCCGAGCGCATCATGCCCGTGATGTAGAGGACCGTGGGACGAGCCTGTCCCACCTCAGCCGACCTCGAGCGTGATCAGATGATCGGGCAGTCCGACAGCGAATCCGAAGCGGGTGCGCGCCCGAATGATTCGCTGGCCGGGATCGTCCGCCGGTAGCAATTCGAGCGAGCCGACGCGGGGCAGGAACAGTGTCGCGGCGGCGCTGAAGTCGCCGAGCAGCAGCTGCCCGGCCGGGATCATCCGCGTACGCGAGACCTTGACCCCGACGGCCTCCAACCGGGGCAGGACACCGGCCCGCACCAACTGCCAGTACTGCTGCGGGTGCACGACCATGCCGTCCAGCGATCCGCCGGCCTCCTCCACCTCAGCGGCCAAATCGAACACGATGTCCTCGACGGGTCCGCGCATCGGATCATGGCGGCGGACGCCCGGCTCGTTCAGCAGCCCCGTGACCGCCTGGTCGGGGCTGCCGTGCAGCAGGGTCTCGTTCTCACGGACCGACAAACGCACCAGGACTCGATAGTCCACGAATTGCGCCAGTTGCCCGGAGTGCGACAGCAGGTCCACCGGAACGGCCACATCGACCTCGATGTCGGTCATGGCGGCCGATTCCGCCATCGCGACCGCGCCGGCCTCCCTGGTGTTCTCGTATCGGCGCGAGCGATTCGCCGTTCCCGCGCCGACGAGGACCCGTTCGCGGATGTACTCCACCGGACCATCGGCCGTGGAGGCGGTTTTCACCAGATCGCGCACGGTATAGCGTGGGCGATGGGCGAACAGGGGGAACGCGCTCGTCAGGTGAGCCCGATACATCACCTTCAGCTCACCGTGCGGTGCGTCCGCGCGGACCGCGCGCGCGAACTCCTCACCGATCGAGAATCGCTGCGCGGTATCGTCGACCAATCCCACATGGGGGCGCTCCAGCCATGGGCTGCCGGTCATCTTGATTCCTCCACTTTGTCTATTTCCGCGCGGACCGCCTCGACGGTGAATCCGCACGACGCCAGTACTTCACGGTGATCGCCGCCGACCGCGGCCCAGCCGGACCCGACATTGACGCTGACCACCTCGATTCCGCGGGCCATTAAGGCCAGCGACGATGCGACGCTGCCCTGCAACCGGTGCTCCTCGACCACGATCACCGTTCGCGATCGCCGCGCCAGCTCCTCGGCCGCGCTCGCCAGATGCCCGGCATCGACCCAGCACAGCTGCGCGTGTCCGACACCGGGCCGCACTTCGGTTGCGGCCCAGCAGATTTCCGTTGCCCGCTCGCCGATCGAGACGACGGTCGGCGCTCCGGGGCCGGGGGTGCGGCACCAATTGAGCCGACCCGGGCGCGCCGCGCCGACGGGTTCGTGTGGCTCATTGCGCGCCAGTCGCATGTAGGCGGGTCCCTCGGCGCCGTGCAGATAACGCAGCGCCTGGCGGGTCTCGGCCTCACCGCAGGGAACCGCGATCGTGACCCCGGGTATCGCTTGCACCACCGCGAGGTCGTCGACCGCGTGGTGCGTGGGTCCGTACCACGCCCCGGACAGGCCACCGTACGGACAGACCAGAACCACCGGCGCATTGATGTAGCCGAGCCCGAGTTTGAGGCTTTCCGCCGCGCGATGCGCGGCGAAGGTCGCGAAGGTGCTCAGGTACGGTCGCAGACCCGCTTTCGCCATACCCACCGCGATATCGATCGCCGCGCCCTCGGCGATCCCGAGATTGAAGAACCGATCCGGGAATTCGGCGGCGAAGGCATTGCCGTGCCCGCCGACATCGGCCTCGAGGCAGACGATCCGTTCATCCTCGCGAGCCATCCGGACCAGTTCGTCCCGATATGCCTCGCGCCCGCACAACGGTGCCACGTCGTTCACGGCCGCGCTCATGTGTTCTCCCCGTGCAGTGCCGACTTCCATTCGCGTGCCCGCTTCCGGCTGATCCGGACGTAATGGGATTTCGACAGACCCTCGGCCGCCGCGACCCCCTTGGCCTTCACCGTGTGGGCGATCACCACATGCAGGCCACGCGCCGTGCCAACGGTTGCCAGCAGCTCCCCGACCTGGTGACCGTCCACGCTGTCGACGGTGGCGCCGAAGGACCGCATCCGGGCGGCGAGATCGGCGACCGGCGAGATGTCGGCGACGTAGCCATCGTTCTGACCGCCATTGGCGTCGATGAGCACGGTCAGGTTGTCCACCCCCTTGGCCGCCGCGATCTGCAGGGACTCCCAGACGATGCCTTCCTGCAGTTCGCCATCGCCGACAATGGCGAAGGCGCGGCCGGTTCCACCCGAAAGTCGTTGCGCCAGCGCCCATCCCACCGCGTAGGCCAATCCGTGACCGAGGCTGCCGGTGGGGAACAGGACGCCGGGAAGGTTCTTGCCGGGGTGGCCGGTCAGCGAGGACCCCGCACGGCCGTACTCCGCTGCGGGATGCTCGCCGGTGACGTCACGCACATACTGTGCCGCGTACAGCGCCGCTGCGGCGTGCCCCTTGCTGAGTACCACCGGACCGCCTTCGCGATCGGCGAGCTCCATTGCGACGAGCAGTATTTCGATGACGGACAGGCTGCCGCCCAAATGGCAGCCGACCGCACCGGCGGCGATATCGATCACCACCTCCCGACAGCGGATCGCCTGCGAGCGCAAGGTTTCGGTGACCGCGGGGGCCTGACCGAGTTCGATCGTCACTGTGCTGCACTCCCTTCCATTGTGGCGGCCCGTTCGAACAGCCTGGTCAATGTCGCGTCGAGCACCGCTCGCGCGTCCCGGAAGGACTCGGCGGGCAATTGTTCGTCAGGCCGGTGGTCGTAGGCCGCGTCACCGGGCCCGTACGCCACCGCGATCAGCTCGGGCCACCCGGTGGCCAGGGTGTTCATGTCGCTGCTGCCGCGTTTGAACACATACCGGGGCCGCACGCCCACGGATCGGAACGCTGTGGCGAACGAGCGCACGAGTTCGTTGTCGCGCGCGGTCCGCACCCCCGGTGTGGCGCGCAGGATCTCCACCGAGACCTGCGCGGATGCCACCGAGCGCACGGCCTCGACGAGCTCGCCCAGCTCGACATCCGGTGGTACCCGGACATCGACGACCGCGCTGCCGGACTGACCGCCCGCATGCTCGCCAGCCCCTATGTCCAGTGTCGCCACCAGCGCGTGTGGCGCTCGGGCCAGTACCGCTTCCCGCAGTCGCGTCAGCGCCGCGAGCAGCCCGTCGGCGGCGGTCACCGTGCCTTCGCCCGCCGGGTGCGCGCCCTCTGCCCGGAATCGCAGTGCCGCCTTCAGCAGGCCGTTGTAGCCGATCGTCAGTGCCGCCGCACCGCTGGGCTCACCGATGATCACCACATCGGCCCGATGCTGATCACGGATATGGAAGGCCCCCGCGGAGGTGGTCTCCTCCTGCACCGCACCGACCACCAGCAGCCGGACACCCGGGGGAACCTGTGCCGCGGCGGCGGTTTCGAGGAACACGGCCAGGCAGCCCTTCGCGTCGACGCTGCCGCGGCCGCTCAATATCCCGTCCTGCCAGGACGGCGTCCACCGGAACGGCACCGTGTCCAGGTGACCCAGCAGCAGCACGGTGAAGGGGCCGTCCCCGATCGTCACCACCAGGTTCCCTGCCGCGTCCAGATCTGCGGAAAGCCCGCGAGCCCTGGCCCATTCACGCAGGTAGCAGGCCAGCTCCGCCTCGTCACCCGACACCGAGGAGATGTCCACCATCCGCGAGAGCAACCGCAGATCCGCGTCGCAGTCACCGGCACGCCAACACCTGGTGCCGGCCGTCGGCCGCAGCCAGTGCACGCCGGTGATCGCGATGTCGGCGGGACCGTCCTGCGCGAGCTCGACGGCACGGATCTTCTGCCGCATCCGCCCTTGCGCGTACCGGTATCCCTGTCC
Source organism: Nocardia sp. NPDC004340 (assembly GCF_053602575.1). Classification (NCBI taxonomy): domain Bacteria; kingdom Bacillati; phylum Actinomycetota; class Actinomycetes; order Mycobacteriales; family Nocardiaceae; genus Nocardia; species Nocardia sp. NPDC004340. The sequence continues at coordinate 607,469 of NZ_JBSGDW010000005.1, read as the reverse complement.
CGAACAGATGTCGGCGATCACCGAGCCGGGGTCGCCGACATCGGACAGCAGCCCGCCCGTCGAGGTGACGATGCGCAGATGATCGGCCCCCAGCGCATTCGACAGGCTGGCGGCGAGCACGTCGGCATCGATATTGAGCCAGCCGCCGTCGCGGCCGGCGATGGGGGCCGTCAGGCAGACCGCGTCACTGGTGGCGAGCAGATCCCCGAGGGCATCCACGTCGACTTCGCACACCGTCCCGGCCAGCTGCTCTCTGGTCACCCGAATACGCTCGCCCGCAACGATTTTCATCGGACGGTTGGGCAGTCCACGCACCAGTCCGCGGTCCCCGGCCAGCAGGGCCGTCACCGTCACCCCGGCCGCTGCCGCCGCGGAAACCACCCGCGGCAGCGTCCGGCTGCGATAGGACGCCACGATATGGGGCATCTCGGCGGGCCGCGCGTCGCGAACCCGCTGACCCCCCACCATTGTCAATAATGGTGGGGTACGGCCGATTTCGGTGTAGTGGTCGGTGATATCCGCGGAACCTCCGGCGATCACGAGAATCCGGGCCCCGGTGGCGGTCAGTTCCGCCAGCTGCGACCACACTTCGCCCGCCCGAAGCGATGCTCCACCGATCTTGATCACGTACAGCGGACGATAGGGCGCTAGGGCCATCGGGCCACCGCCTCCAACCCGGCGTGCTCCTCGAATCCGAGCAGCCGATTCATGGTTTGGACCGCCTGGCCGGCTCCACCCTTGATCAGGTTGTCCAGCGCGCAGACGGCAATGCAGTCACGATCTCGCACCGCGACACCCACTTCCGCGTAATTCGTCCCGACTACCGTGTTCAGCGATGGGAACGAGGTCGGTGTGCGGCCATTGCGGACCCGCACGAAGGTCTGGCCGCGATAGCTGTGCGCATAGGCTCTGCGCACCTGGGCCACGTCGGCACCCGGTGCGAGCCGCGCATAGGAGGTGACGAAGATTCCCCGGCTGATCGGCAGGCTCATCGTGGAAAACCGGATGTCGGGCGTCACGCCCGCGTACCGGCCGATGGCCTCGGCGATCTCGGGCTCGTGGCGATGCCCGAAGAAGCGGTGCATCCGTACCTCGCCATAGCGCTGGGCATGCGGCTCGCCCGCCAGGCCACCACCGCTCGAACCCGTCTTGGCCTCGATCACCATCGGACCGTCCACCAGCCCGGCTCGGAACAGCGGCATCACCGCGTACTGCGCGGCGACCGCCATGCACCCGGGCAGATTGACGACCGATGCGGGGGCCGCGTCGGCGAACTCGGGTACGAAGTAGGCGTCGGGGACTCCAGCGGCACTCGACTTGGGATAGTGCCGGGCGAGCTGCTCCGGGTCCGAGAGCCGGAAGTCCCCGGCTACATTGACGACGTGCCCGGCTTGCTGCCGCAGTTGTGGAAGTACCTGCGGGAGTATGCCATTGGGCATCGCCGAGATGGCTATATCTATCGACCGCACCTCGTCGATCGAGGAGAATCTGAGGTCGCCCAGCGGTGAATTCCGCAGGCCGCGAACGACCTCACCGACCGCCTGCCCGACCTTCGACGAACTGACCGGTACAACGGTGGCGACCTTCGGATGGCCGCCGAGCAGGCGCAGGATCTCGCCGCCGATGAATCCACTGGCACCGAGTACGGCGACGGTCGTCACGAGGTCACCGCCACGAGCTCGGCGAACTTCTGGGGCGCGTCCGCCCGCTGGACGAGAAAAGCCGCGAGCAGCGCCGGGATATCGATGTCGTGATACTCGGACGACCGCGCGAATTCCGGGTTCGCATTGACCTCGAGCACGAGATACTCACCGGTATCGACCGATTGGACGATATCGACGCCGTAGAAGCCGGGCCCCAGCAATTCGACGACCTCGGCACACAGCGCCCGCACCGCGGGCGCCGGCTCGATCGCCTCGATCCGCCCGCCGAGCGCGGTATTGGTCCGCAGCTGCTCGGCCGTGCGCCGAATGACCACCACCACCTCCGTGCCGATCACCAAGGCACGCAGGTCATATCCGGCCTTGGGCACGTGATGTTGAACCACAACCGGCAGCTCCCGGCCGTTCATGTCGACGCTCTCCCAGCCCGCCTGCCAGGCCGAGAGCTGCGCGGGCGAGGACAGCCGCACCACTCCGCGGCCCCACGACCCATTGACCGGCTTGACCACCACGTCACCCCCGCACCGATCGAACGCGGCACGCACATCGTCGAAGGTGAAGGCGATCTCGGTGTGCGGATGCCGAATTCCATTGTTCGCGAGGGCCAGCGCCTGCATGTCCTTACCCGAACAGGTCAGGATCGCGGCGGCCGAGTTCAGCACCGGGATCCCGGCGCGCTCGAAAAGCTGTGCCATACGCAGGTTCTCGTCACGCGACACGTTGCGCATCAGCACGAACGCCGGACGTTCGCCTTCCACTCTCAGGTGATCCGCGAAATTCCGTCGATTGGCTACCTGAACGGTGTACCCCAGCGCGCGGATCGCGTCGGTGATCTGGCGCTCCTCGGGCCGGAGCACCGTCACCGAAACGAGCACCGGGCTCGAATGCGACACCTATTCGCCCCAGTCCTCTTCGACCTCCGGCGCGAAGTCGACTCGCACCGACGGCTCGGTCTCGATCACTTCCAGTTCCTGACCGCAATCGCCGCACGCCAGAATTTCGGCGAGTTCGATGGGTTCGGGCAGCCGGACCGCGGCATCACAGGACAGGCAGGCAACAGAATCGGCCATGGTTGATTCCTTTCGGATTGGATCAGGGCTGTTCGGGTTCCGGAGCATGCAGTGCGCGAACGACGCTCTGTGCCATGCACACCGGACGTTGAATGCCCTCAACCTCGAATTTCTGGGTAATGGTCAGCTGTAGTCCACCGACGCACTGATCGGCGCGGCTCAGGGTCGCGAGCATGCGTACCCGTGAGCCCGCCGGCACCGGCGCGGTGAAGCGGACAGTGTTGTAGCCGACGTTCAAGACGTAGGCGAACCCCTCTAGCGCGAACATCTCGTAGGCCCAGCGGGGAGCCAGCGACAGCAGGTAGCACCCGTGCGCGATGGTGGAGCCCAGTTCGGACTCGCCCGCCCGCACCGGATCAGTGTGGATCCACTGGTCGTCGCCGGTGATCTCGGCGAACCGGTCGATGACCGCCTGGCTGATCTCGACCCACGCGCTGGCACCGAGCTCGCGCCCGACGTAGGCCCGGACTTCGTCGGCACCGTGGAGAACGATCACGGCGCGGTCCGCATGCCCTCGATATCGAGGACGAACCGGTATCGAACGGCACCGCTCAGCACCCGCTCGAAGGCTTCGTTCACGCGATCGGCGGCGATCAGTTCGATCTCCGGCCGGATATTGTGCGCGGCACAGAATTCGAGCATTTCCCGCGTGTCGCCCGGACTACCGACGAACGAACCCGCCAGCTGGCGGTCCATCAGGATGAGCGAGAACCCCTCCAGTTCCAGCGGCACGTCCGGGATACCGAGTTCAACGAGGACGCCATTGCGATCCAGGGTGCCGAAGTAGGCGTTCAGATCGATCTTCGACGACACCGTATTGAGGATCAGATCCTGTGAGCACGAATACTTTTCGAACGCACCCGGGTCCTCGGTGATGACGTAGCGGTCGGCGCCGAATCGGAAGGCATCGTCGAGTTTGGCGGCGGAGCGGCTGAACACCGTGACGTCCGCGCCCATCGCCTTGGCCAGGAGGACACCGAGGTGGCCGAGTCCGCCGAGTCCGATCACTCCCACCCGGGTGCCCGACCGCACTCCAAACCGGCGCAGTGGCGCGTACGTGGTCGTTCCCGCGCACATCAGGGGTGCGGCGAACGGGAGCGGGAGAGCGTCGGGGATGCCTAGGACGAAACGTTCGTCGACCACAATCGAGGTCGCGTAGCCCCCCTCGGTGGGACCGTCCCCGGTCTCGGAGTTGTAGGTGAGAGTCACACCGCGCGTGCAGTGCTGCTCGGCGCCGCCCCGACAGGCCGGACAGGTACGGCACGAATCGACGAAACATCCGACACCGACCCGGTCCCCCGGCGCGAACCCGGTGACAGCGGCTCCGGCCTGCCGCACGATGCCAGCGATCTCATGGCCGGGAACCACCGGGTAGATCGAGGTTCGCCAGTCGTTTCGGGCGATGTGGATGTCGGTATGGCAGACGCCGCTGTAGTGGATGTCGATCAGAACGTCGCGCTCGCCGAGCGCGCGCCGCGAGATCTCGGTCAATACCAGCGGTGAGTCGGAAGTCATTGCGGAATAGGCCAATACGGCAGTCATACGACTCACCGCACTGTCGCGCGGATGATTCGATACTCGAGCCCGCCCGATTTCAGCTGCTCATAGATCGCCGACCCCGGGATCGCGAGGAAATTGGCCATCAATTCGTTCTCGGGACCGAATACGCGGCTCAGTCCCCGGCCCAATTTGTCTCGTGCGGCAACCACATTGGCGGTGATGTCGCGTTCGGCGACGATCGTGATGCCGCTCGCCTCCAGTCCGGCCCGAAATTCCTGCCAGCGACGGGGCTCAAGCAGGTCGGTGTGCAGCAACCTGCCATCGGTGCGCAGCACCCGTCGCACCTCGTGCAGGAAGCCCGCCAGGCTCGGATAGGTATGTGAGGACTCGACATTCGTGACGACCTCGAAGGAACTGTCCGGCACCGGCAGATGCTCCGCGTCACCCACCTCGAATCGCAGCGCCGGATGCGCGCCGCGGCAGAACTCGATGGCGGCCGGCGAGATGTCGACGCCGGTCACCGCCGCCCCGAAGTGGTCGGCCAGCAGACTCGCGACGCCACCGCGACCACATCCGACATCGAGCACGGCCCGCCCGGTCAGGTCCAGTGACCCGACCAACTCGCAGGCCAGCCGGATCGAGTGCACGTTGAACGCGCGCCCGGCGGGCAGTTCCCGAGCCTCGTCCTCGGTGCCCAGACTCAAGTAGCCGTAGTTGAGGAAGCTGGAATTCTTGCCGAACGGCGAACTGTCCAGGGATCGGCTGATCTGGTCGTAGAACTCTCGATACGAGTCCTTGTCAAGGTGCTCGGGCGCGGTCAGACCGGCGGCACCGGCTTGGCTGGAATTCATGACTGTCGGTTCCCCACTTCCGATCGGATGATTTTCGAGTACGTGTCGTGATCGGGCTTCATACCCGACGCGACCAGCTCGAGCAGTACTTCGTCCGAACCTCCGGCGGTGCGGGCCAGCTTCATGTCCTGCCACCAGCGACCGACCGGCGTCTCATCGACGAGGTATCCGGAACCACCGAATATGTGCATGCACTCGGAGGTGACCTCCTCCCCCAGGCGCGCGGCGATGACCTTGATCCCGGCCGAGGTCCGGATATCCAGGTTGGATTGCGTGGCGGCCATACCGGTCAGGGCCAGCTTGAGCATGTGCACGCGGGCGGACAGGTCCGCCAGGCGCAAACGCAGAGCCTGATGTTGAAACAGCCGCTGCCCGAACTGTGTCCGCTCGATCATGCGCGCGTGGGTGACGGCGATGGCGAGTTCGCACGAGCCCGCGATCTGCCCGGCGACCGAGAGCCGTTCGTGTGCCAGCCCCCAGCTGATCGCGAGCAGCCCGACCCCGGCGCGCGCGACCAGATGGTCGGGCCCGACGGTGGTATCGAATTCGATGGGCGCCGTCGAGAGTGCTGAAGCGCCGATCTTGCGGTACGCGGTCCCGACGCTGACCTGGCTCATGGGAACCGCGAAGACCGCAACATTGCCACCCGCGCGCTGGGCGGCCGCGCCGCCTTCGTCGACGACGCGGGCCACGACCAGGGTGTGATCGGCGACCGGTGCCAGCGACACGAACTTCTTGCGGCCGACCAGGTGGAAGCCGTCACCGGTGCGGTGCGCGACGGTCTCGACATGCTGCAGATCCGAGCCGCCTGCCTGCTCGGAGGCGGCCAGGCACAGCACGATCTCGCCATCGATGGCCCGCTCGGTGAGCTCGGTCAGGTAGGGGTTACCACCGAATCGCCGGAGAATGGCGATGGCCGAATCATGAATGCTCAGCCCCGGCCCGACGCCCCCGGACCCGAGCCTGCCCAGCGCCATGGCGAGCGCGTTGAGTTTGGCCAGATCGGGATTCATGCCCGCTGACCATTTGGACCGAAGGATGCCCGCCGCGCCCATCCTCTCGATCAGGTCCCGGGGGAACAGACCGGATTCCTCGGCGGCCATCGCGATTTCGAGCACCTCGTCGGTGAGATACGCGTCGAGCAGGGTCTCGAAGGACAGCTCGGAGTCGGCGACGACCGCGTTGTCGGTGCGAACAGTACTCACTTCAGCTTCAACCTTTTCTCGGTAACCATTCGACCGACCTCGAGCCGCCGCAGCTTTCCCGACGTCGTTCTGGGCAGTTCTCCCGGTGTCACCAACTCGACCACCGAGGGGACGATCCCGCATTCGGCGACGACCGACTCCTTGATCAGGTCGCGTGCGAGATCGGCTCCCTTGCCGCGGAATTCGGCGACCACCACCAATTCCGGCCGGCGCAGGGCCCGCTCGTTGGCCGTCTCCACAACGGTCGCGACGACCGCACCGGCCCGCACGCCCGCGATCTTTCCGACCACGGTTTCGACCTGCTGCGGGAAGAGATTGCGCCCGGCGACGGTGAGCATTTCCTTCGATCGGCCGCAGACATGCAGTTGTCCATCATGCAGATAGCCGATGTCGCCGGTCTTGAACCATTCGTCCTCGGCGAGTTTCACCTCGGTCTCGAGATAGCCGCTCATCATCGAATGTCCGCGGACCTCGATTTCGCCGATATCACGACCGGGTGCGGTCGGGTGGCCGTCACCGGCGACGACCCGGATCTCCATGCCGGGCATGGCGGAACCGAGTGCGGCCGTCCGCAGCGGGCGCGCCGAATCCCCTTCGGTGATATCGATTTCGTCGACGGTCAGTCCGGAACCCGGCAGGGGCGCGGAGACACCACAGGTCGCCTCGGCCATCCCGTAGGACGGCGCGACCGCCGCGGGGTCGAATCCGAAATTCCGCATCTCCTCGGTGAAGCGGGCCAGGCCGTCGCAATCCACCGGCTCACCGCCATTGATGGCGTAGCGGACATTGCCGAGATCGACGCCGTCGATGCGACGGGCGTACTGGCCGAGCAGGTTGTAGGCGAAATTCGGCGCCCCGATCAGGGTCGCCTTGCTCTCGCTGAGCCAACGCAGCCATTCGAAGGGTGAGCGGGCGAAGGCGGCCGTCGGGGCCAGCCAGGTCTCGCCACCGTAGATCATGCCGATGGCCAGCGAGGTCAGACCCATATCGTGGTAGAGCGGCAGCCACGAGCAGCCGATGTCCCGGCCGGGGTCGCCGTCGATGCGCTCCTGGAATCCCGCGCAGTGGCGGACCATCGCGGCACGCGACAGGACGGCGGTCTTCGGGCTTCCCGTCGAACCGGCGGTGCCTTGCAAGATGGCGGTATCAGTGCCGGAGAACGCGGCGATGGAGCCGAACGGCGTTGCCCGCCAGGCGCTCACCTCCGGGAAGGCGGTCACCGACGCGGCGGGGTCCGTGACGGCCGCGGCCATCAGTTGCGCGATCTCGGTCCCGACGAACAGTTCGCGACAGCCCAGTGCGGCGAACTTCTCGGCGGTGACATCCGCCCACAGGCTGTTGGCCCGTCCGCGAACGGGGCCGGGCAGCAAGGCGATCGCCCGGCCCGCGAACCACGCGCCGCACATGATCGCGACCGTCTCCATGGTCGGGTCGCCGACCAGGCCGACGGGGCCGCGCTCACCGGCACGGTCACCGTCCAAGAGGCGCGCCGCGATCGTGTCCGCGACCGCGGCGACCTCCGGCCACGGGGTCTCCCGCCAGCGCTTCTCCAGCAGGTCGAGTGTCCGCAGCGACTTGGTACTCGCCAGCAGGGTGTCGCGGATGTGGGTGCCGAGGTCGGGCACGATCAGTGTCGGTGATGTCATCGAGACTCCCCTATCTGTCCAGCCACCAGGTCGGATTCGGTTTCGGTCGGCTCGGATTCGGCACCGATCAGGTCGGCCAGCCGGGCGAGGAACTTCCCGAGGTCGCCCGGGAATTCGACGGGATCGGCGACGATGCCCAGGGTGAATCGATCCCGGTACATCAGCGTGGTCACCGAGACCGGATAGTCCACGATCGGCACGAAGGGTGTGGCTCGTGAAACATGCCGTCCCAGTACGGTTTCCGTGGCACTGAAACCCGGATTCACACCGACGCTGACATCACAGAGGTCCTCGAGCGACTTCGCGGTGAGCCGCCGCTGCAACCGCCAGGGCAGATACTTGATCGGCGCCGTCGCGATGATCGCGTTCCTGGCATCGTCGGATTCCGCGGCCCGCCGCAACTCCGCCTTCACGCGGGCGACATGCGTCGCGACATCGGTCACGTCGCCTGCCACCGTGAGCACGGCGATCGAGGCGGCGTTGCCCGTATGCCGGATATCACGGTCGAGTGTCACCGGAAGCTGCACTCGCAGCGCGTCTTTCGCGATGCCAGCCTCCAGCCGGGAGGCATTGAGCGCGGCCGCCACCGCCGAGAGCACGAACTCGTTGGTCGATGCGCCGTATTCCCTTGCCCGACGCCGGAAATCGCCGGTCGACAGGGAGAGAGTGGCGACTTCCCTTCCCGCGGAGCGTCCTTCGTCGCTTCTGAGCTTCAGGCCGCGCGCGAGCAGCATCCTATTGGCCGCGACGATGATCCGCATCCTTTCGCGCCACGGAATCGGCGCGAGCGCGAACCGTCGGCTGGAGATGAACCGATCGAACTCGGCGGTAGTGTCGGAGGGCGTGTCGGCGAGCAGCCCGACGAACGCCAGACCCGCCATACCGTCGGTGATGCAGTGATGCACGCGCAGTGCCAGATACTGGCGGCCACCCTGTTTCTGGTTCAGCAGCGCGATCTCCCACAGCGGCCGATCGGTCGGCAGATGCGAGGCGACGGCGTTGGAGATCCAGCGGTTGACGGCGGCTTCGTCCGCCAGCTCGACCGAATGCACATGGTCGCGGGGATCCCAGCTGCTCGCCGGGACGAATCGGGGCCGACGTTGCACCTTCTTTGCCAGGTGCAATCGGTAGATCTCCCGTTCGCCCGATCGCGCGACCACTCGGCGCACGACCTCGTCGAACGACAGCGGGTCCTCGTCGGGTGCGAGCTGGACGACGAATGTCCAGTGAATGGGCCGCAATTCGCTTTCCGCGCGAAGATACAGGCAATCGGTTTCCGAGAGCAGTATCGGTTCGGTGCTCAACTCGAGACCGCCGCATCTGTCTCGATTTCTTTCTTCTTCGCCCGAACGAATTCGTTCACGTCGCGGACGGTCTTGCAATCCATCAGTTCTTCCTCGGAGACCGGGGTTCCGGTGACGCTCTCGAAGGCGACGAGAGCGATGGCCAGCGCCACCGAGTCCAGACCGAGGTCATCGATGAGGTCGTCATCGATCATGTCGTCGGTCAGCTCGATCGAAAGATCCCTTCTGAACGTTTCCCGGACCTCGGGCAGGATCTCATTTTCCGACATGTTCAATCTCCTCTTCCAGGTTGGTTTGTCGAGACATTTGATCGGTGTCCGCCGCCGATTCGGCTCCGCGCCGAATCTCTCGCGGACCGAACGGCCCGCGCCAATTCCAGTCGCCCATCAGCCGCATCGCGGCCGGCACCAGCACCAGGCGCACCAGGGTCGCGTCGATGGCGATCGCGATCGCCGCACCGACGCCCAGCTGCTGGATCGGAATGATGCCCGCGAGTCCGAAGCTGGCGAACACGGCGATCATCAGGACCGCCGCGCCGCTGATGAGCGGTGCGGTCCGCGCGATGCCCGTGGCGACCGACTCGGCATTGTCGCGAGTTCGCAGGAAGGATTCCCGGACACGGGTGAGTAGGAACACTTCATAGTCGGTATTGAGGCTGAGCACAATGGCCAGCAACAGCACCGGAACAAAGTTGACCACATAGCCATTGACCGCGAACGGCATGACGGAGGCACCCCAGCCGAACTGGAACAGCACCGTCAATATTCCGAACGTTGCCCCGACCGACAGCAGGTTCAGCGCTATTGCCTTGATCGGCAACAGGTACGAGCGGAAGCTCGCGAACAGCACCAGCGCAATGGCGAGCAGCATGGTCACCAGCACACCCGGAAGCCCGTGCGCGATAATGTCATTGGTATCGATACTGGTGGCGGTCTCCCCACCCACCGATATATCGACGCCGTCCGGCATATCACGCGTCAAGGCTCGGACATCACGCAATGTGGCGACACTGTCATCGGATGCCGAACGCGAATTCGTAATGACATCGGCCACGAAGGAGTGACCGTCACGCGCGACGTAGTAGTCGACGATCTGTGCGACCTCCGGCGGGGCCGAGGCTCGGCGCTGGTCGGTGAGCAGGCTCAACGGATCGCGCCCATCGACGAACTTCAGCACCGACAGGGGTGAATTCACCGCCACGACGTTCGGCAGTCGCTGGATCCGGTTCAGCCGGTCGACGATCGCGTCGCGGTTCGGACTCTCGGAGATCGGGCCTGCGGTCCGCACCACCACCTGAATGGGTGTCGGTGCGCCGGCGCCGAATTCGTCGATGATGCGTTCGGTCCCGACCCGGGGCGTCGACCCCGCGGAGATCACCCGGGCGTCGGGCAGGAACAGGCGCATGCTGAGTGCCGGAATCGCGCAGACCAGGCACACCGCGGTGCCAGCGATCAGGTACCGGACCGGCCGCCGCATCACCGCGTGGGAGAAGTGGTACCACCGGCTCTGCTGTACCGGCGCGACCGTGGCCCGTCGCAGCACGCCGATGCGGCCGGCCAGCACGCGCCTGCCGAGGACTGCCATGCAGGTGGGTAGCACCAGCAGGGTCGACAGGATGGTGAACGCGACCACCAGCATTCCGCCGATCGCCATCGACGAGATGGCGGTCAGATCGATGAGCAGCAGGCTGGCCAAGGCGATGATGACCGTCAGGCCCGAGGCGACGACGGCGTGGCCCGATCTGGCGACTGTCACCCGGATCGCCTCCGGCACATCGCGACCCGCTGCCAGCTCCTCCTCGAACCGTTTGAGCATGATGAGCGAGTAGTCGATTCCGACGCCCAACCCGAGCATGGTGGCAATGTTCTCGACGAAGACCGACATGGTGAGCCCGTGCGAGAGCACACCCAGCGTGCCGGTCGCCAAGACGATCGCCGTGACACCGACCAGGCCCGCGAGGACCGACGCCACCACGCCACGGAACAGCCACAGCAGCACCAGCAGAATCAGTGGCGCGGTGATGATTTCGGCTCGGACCAGTCCGGTTTGGGTTTGCACATTGGCCTCACCCCACACCGATTGGGTCGACACCACCGATACATCCAGCCCATCGGCCTCGAAGGTGGTCCTGATCCGGTCCTGGACCTGCGGCATCACTTTCAGTGCCGCGTCCACGGTCAGGTCCGAGCCGACGACCGTGAGGGTGGTGCGACGGTCCTTACCCAGAAAGGCGGCTTGGGGCTGGCCGCCGAGCGTGGAGTATCCGATCGCGTCACGGGTTCGAAGCCGGGGATCGTTGCGCACGAACTCGAGGACCTTGGCGACCCGATCGGCGAACACCGGATCGTCGGCGGTGCGGTTCCGGTCGTGGACCACCAGCGCACTCGAGGTCACCCCGCGACCGAGGTAACCCTGCGCCAATGTCTCTGCGGCCCTTGTCGATTCGGCCGTCGGTGAGATCCAGCCGCCCACGCTCAGGCGGTCGTGCAGGGACGATGCGCCGACGGCACCGAGCATCATCGCCAGCAGCCACAACACCACCAGCAAATGGCGTCGCCGGATTACCAGCGATACATATCCACGCACAAGCGAATCGGCATATTTCGAGTACGCCAATGTCCACCCCCGATTTCGTTGCGAAACATGCGCGCACGAAAAAACTGCAGCCAGAATGACCAAGACCTGGTCTGCAGAATTTCCCCACCCTGCATAAATTCACCTCAGGTGAATGTCAATTACCCCCGGCGGCACCGATCACGGCACCACACGAATGCCGAAAACCGTTCGGCTCCACCGACAGTAGCGGTAAGCGCCACATGCGTCAATCAGTGTGTCATTCACCACATCGAGTGTTGCATCGACGCGCAGGTCGGTCCGGCAATCTCCTCAGAGACAGCATCGTGCATGGCCAAACCCACTGTTCGACAGTCTCTCCCGAGCTGTCGCGCGACATCGGAACCACACGGGCGCGTCGCTCCATTTATATCTGAAAGCTATTTCTCGAGCGCAGTCGCTATGAGTCCCCGCACGGAGCCGGACCGTCCGGGTAAGTGATTGACAGGCCGTGCGGGCCGCCGCTAGATTCCAAATCGCCGCGTGGGGAGCGCCGCTTTCGGATAGCAGTGCCAACCACTGTGTGTCCATCCCGAGTCGAACCACTGTCCTTGTGTGAATTATCGGCGTATTCAGGCGCGTTCGACATTACCGAGAGGACCCATCCATGAATGTGCCGGCAACATCGATGCTCGCCGATTGCCCGGCGGTCGGCCCATTACTGATCGTGCAGTCCTATGTCGGCGGGCAGGACCTGCCATCGCCGCACGGCCGCAACGTGCATACGGTGTCGACGCGCGCCTTGCTCGAGGACGCCGGGGCGGCGCTCGCTCTCAAGCGCGACGCCGATCTCGGCACACACGGGGTGACCGAGGCGGACTCGGCCATCGCGGGTGCCGTCGCCCTCGCCGACGCCGATCAACTCGAGCTCGCACTGGCGGCTGCCGCCGCGGCCGCGCCCGGCTGGGCCGCGGTCCCGCTGACCGCACGCCTGGCCGTGGGTCAAGAGATCGCCACGAGCCTGCGACGCCATATCGAGCCGCTGACCGCGATCCTGGTCGCCGAGGGCCAACCGGTTACCTTGGCGCGCAACCTGATCGAGACCGTCGCGGACGTGACATTCAGCGAGGATTCCCTGCGCTGGTGTGCCGAGCAGTTCCACTCCGAGGACACCTGGGGCAACCACCGCCGGATCGTGCGCCGGGTGCCGGACGGCGTGGTCTGCGTCAATCCACCGCAGAACTCGGCGCTCGCCAACGCCCTGTTCGGTCTCACCGCCATGCTCGCCGGAAATGCCGTCGTCGTTCGCGCACCGCGGGGTGTGCCCCTGGCGGTCATGTATGCCCTGCGCTACCTGGTCGCACCGATCCTCGAAGCCGCGGGCGCACCCGCAGGCACCATGAACGTGCTGTGCGGACCGCCGATGATGCGGACGTGGCTCGAGAGTCCGCACGTCGACTCGATCGTTTTCATCGGCGGCAGCGCCCAGGGCATGGCCCTGGAACAGCAATGCGTCGCGGCCGGGAAGAAGCCGATTCTCGAACTGGCCGGCAACGATTGCAGCATCGTGTGGAAGGACGCGGACATCGATGCGGCCGTGGCGTCGGCAGCGGAGTTCTTCACCCAGTCCGGGCAGATCTGCAACCTGCCCAATCAGCTGATCGTTCACCCGGATATCGCGGGCGACTTCCTCGAGCGCCTGGTCGCCGCGACCGGTCGTATCCGGCCCGGCTTTCCCGATGATCCCGATGTCGTGCTCACGCCGGTGCTGCAGCCGGATACCTATTTTCGCTACATTCGCGATGCCGTAGCGCACGGAGCGCGCCTGCGTACCGGCGGCCGACACCTCGATGTGCACGGAAATCCCTGTAACACCGGACTTTTCCTGGATCCAGCAGTGCTCGAGATTCCCGGGATCAGTGTGGCGGAGAGCTGCGCGGCCGTCGAGAACGAGACGTTCGTGCCGTTGCTGCCCGTGATCGTCCCGACTGCCGCCGATCACTCGGGCACCGACGACAGCATTCTCTCGGCGATGTTGCGACTCATCCGACGCAACCGGTACGGGCTGCGTAATTCGTTGTGGGCCCGCGATGAACAGGTCATTGCCCGTTTCCTCGAGGCTGGCACCGACTGTGGTCAGCTCAAGATCAACTCTCCGCACAGTAGTTTCGTCCCGCGCCTGCCGACCCACGGTGGGACCGGACTGACCGGCGGAGCCTTCGGTGAGGCCAATTACCTGATGCTGCGCACCACCCGGCTGCAGGGTATCGACCACGTCGTGTCCGGAGGGGATTTCTGATGGCGTCCTATGGAATTCACGTTCGAGCCGCGCTCTCCCGAGAGCAGGTGGCCCTGGCGTTGGGCACTCCCGACACTGATCTCGACTCCCCAGTCGAGGTCCATGTACGGACCGATTCGCGGCGGTCGGTCCCGTTCCAGACCGCCCGGCTGAGCTGGAGACAAAGCGAGTATTGGCGCGTCACGGAGCAGTCGATCGCCGCGGATTTCGAGCAGCTCGACGGCCCGTTCTCATCGTTCACCGGTTCGATCCGCGCGCAGCCCGGTGACTCCGGGTGGGAGATCGGCATCGAGATCGACTTCACCACAAGCATTCCCAACTGGGCCGGTGCCGTAGACCGGGCGATCGGCGGCGCGGTGCTGCGGGCGGCCATCTCCGCATTGTCCGAGACCGCGGCAGGCGGACTCGTCGTCACTTCGGGCCCGGACTGGCTGGACGACACGGCTGGCCACTCGCTGGCGGGCGCGTCGCGGAACTGACAAGCTGGGTCGGCGGGGCCACCCGGGATTTGACGACAGGAGTTGAAACGATGTCCGTCAGTGAGCAATTGGGAAGCGAGCATGATATTGTCCTCTCCTCGTGTCGGCTGAGATACCGGGAGACGGGCAGCGGCGGACCGATCGTGTTCGTGCACGGCTTGCTGGCCAATGGTGACCTGTGGCGGCACGTCGTGCCCGATCTCGCGGCGCTGGGGTACCGATGCATCACGCCCGACTGGCCGCTGGGGTCACATACCGTGCCGGTGCCCGGACTGGAACTGACGCCGGCGACCGTCGCCACTCTCATCGACGAATTTCTCGCGAGCCTCGACCTCACCGATGTGACGATCGTCGCCAATGACACCGGCGGCGCACTCGTTCAGCTGCTCATGGTCGCTCACCCCGAGCGGATCGGCCGTGTCATCCTCACCACCTGCGACGCCTTCACCCATTTCCTACCCCCGCCGTTTCACCTACTTCCCCAACTGTTCGCCGTGCCCGCGGCACCGTGGATGGTCAGCCGGTTCCTGTCGGCGAGATTGCTTCACCGAACCCCCTTGGCTTTCGGCTGGATCGCCAAGCGCCCGTTGCCGCCGCACATCGTGGAAAGCTATGTGTCGCACATCCGCGACGACGCCGAAATCCGCTGGGACTATCGACGATTCACCCGCTCCATCTCGAACACCTACACTCTCGACGCCGCCGAGAGACTCTCTGAGTTCACCAAGCCGACCCTGCTCGTCTGGGGCGCGCAGGACAAGCTCTTCCCCCTCGAACTGGCCGAGAAGCTCCACCGCCGACTCCCCGCCTCCACCCTGCGCACCCTCGACGATTGCTACGTCTTCATCGCCGAGGACCGCCCCGAGGCCCTCACCGCCGCCATTCTCCAATTCCTTCGCGACCCGGCCACCAACCCCTCCCAGCCCTAGGCTCGAAGCCCCGTCACGTGGAAGGCTTCCTTGGCGTACATCATGGCCAAAGGAAATTTCCCTGGTTCACCGCCGTAGAGCTCAGCACGCCGGACAGCTTGACCGCCAACTCGTACAGGTGCTCGAGCTGTTCAGGGTTGGCGTGCTGGCGTTGCGACGATTCAGCATCCCCGCGACTCGCGCCGTAGTCGGACCACCTCGATCCCCGCCGCGGGCATTGTTCCGCGAGTGCCGGCCACAACATCGAATTACCCAAGCCCGGACCAATACCGGAGCGCCACCCCGAAGATGATGAGGTCGCAGTACTCCGCGGCGGGCTCGATGAGGGGCAAGGCCGCCAAGAGCATGAAGGCCCGAAAAGACCATGAGCGACGCTAATCCCTATCGGTGACAACCTGACCAAGGTTCTTGCCACGACGACGGCTGTGCGTCCAGTCGAACCACCCAGCGGTAGGTCAAGCTGGGCAACAGCAAGGGGACCGCGTACGGTACGTCGAGCAGGACGCATAGTCGCCGGCACCGACGAGGCTGTAAGAAAAGTTGCTGTGCCAACCTTCCTCGCTGTGTTGACCTCTGCAGCAAACGATGACAGCTCGGGCGGCGGGATGGTCCGGGCCTCAGCAGTAGAGATCAGTGCAGCCCGGCTGTTGGTCACTCATGCTCCCGACCTAAGCCCCGAGCTACAGGCCGAAATCAAACTGATACCCGAAGCCGTCCCTGGCGCCGAACTCACAGTCGAACACTTGTACACCGGCCGATACGTTGGACAGACACAGGTAATTGCGCAGGTACGAGCCCAGGCGCGCACACAAGCCCGTGTACGTGGACCCATCGCTGCTACATGAATGCCAACGCGAACCGCCGCCAAGGTCGGGATTGATACACGAAAACCCAGGCATGACCTGGATTTTCGTTGGTGGGCGCAGAGGGTTTCGAACCCCCGACCGCTGGTGTGTAAAACCAGAGCTCTACCACTGAGCTATACGCCCTGACCGCCCGGAAACCCGGGCGACGGGTTATGAATCTAGTGTGGCGAGGGCTTTTTCCCAAGCTGCCTGGTCACGGGGCTCGCCGGGGCCGTTCATTTCGGCGAAGCGGATGATGCCGTCCTTGTCGACGACGAAGGTGCCGCGGTTGGGGTAGCCGGATTTGGCGTTGAAGACGCCGTAGGCCTGGGCTACTTCGCCGTGGGGCCAGAAGTCGGAGAGCAGGGGGAAGGTGTAGCCCTGTTCGGCGGCCCAGATCTTGTGGGTGGGCGGGGGGCCCACGGAGATGGCGAGGATTTCCGCGTTGTCGTTCTGGAACTTGGGGAGTTCGTCGCGGACCCTGCAGAGTTCGCCCTGGCAGATGCCGGTGAAGGCGAGGGGGTAGAAGACGATGAGGACGTTCTTCTCACCGCGGAAGCTCGACAGGGTGACTTCCTGGTTGTTCTGGTCCTTCAACGTGAAGTCCGGTGCGTGCGTACCGATCTCGAGCGGCATGCGTTCCCCTCCATCCTGATGTGGCGGCGCGGCGTACGACGCGGCGCCGCGTGCGACCCGGTGGATCGGACGAGCCGATCCACCGGGTGCACCCGGTTCACCGAAAACCTTAGTGGAAGGCCTCAGCGCTGCTTGGAGGGTGTCTTGGGCTGGGTGAGCTTGGTGCCCGTCCAGGTGCCCAGGGAGACCGGAGTGGTCGAGGTGAGGCCGGCGGGGGTGGCCGACTCGGCGATCTCACTCGGATCGACATGGCCGGATTGACCGGTCTTGGGTGTGAGCACCCAGACGACGCCGTCATCGGCGAGCGGGGTGATCACATTGAGCAGTTCATCGACCAGGTCGCCGTCACCGTCCCGCCACCACAGCAGCACGACGTCGACCACCTCGTCGGTGTCTTCGTCGAGCAGCTCGGATCCGGTGGCTTCTTCGATCTCGGAGCGAAGCGCGTCGTCGGCGTCTTCGTCCCAGCCCAGTTCCTGAACCACCATGTCGTGTGAAATGCCAAGCTTCTGAGCGTAGTTCTGCGCGTCCGCCGCGGCGACCACGGTGGTGTCCTCCTCAATTCCCGACAATAGGTAGTTGCAAGCGAACATGGTAAAAGCCCCCAGCGCAAGCCGATCGGCCGAAATCGCACCCTAAATGTCGTATGTGAGACCGCCGGGACTCAGCGGACAGCCCGCTCACACCCCCTCCGACCTGGCCTATCGATCGGGCTCGCGGCGGGAGCGGCGTTCAGACCGGACAGGAGTTGCGAACCGCGGTCAACGTGTCGTTGACCTTCTTGCTCGCGTCGTTCAACGGCGCGACGGAGGAATTGGTGGTCAGCTTCCGCACCGACGCCGCCAGATCCCGGGCCGCGGACACGTAGTCGGTGAACCTCTGCGCCACCTCCGGCGCCAGGTCCGGACCCGACGCGGTCACCTGAGCCTCGACCGTCTTGGCCGCGTCCTCGAGCGCCTGGGCCGCGGTGTCGCGCTTGGCGTTCTTGTCGGCCGCGCTCACGTCGTTCGCGTCGTGGGCGTCCACGAACTCGTTGTAGCGGTCGACCTGGGTGCCGGTGGTCTTGCGGAACGGGCCGCAGTTGTCCGCGGTCGCCTTCGCCTTCGCCGCGGCCGCCTTCGAGGAGCTGGCCGCCGCCGCCGAGGTGGCCGCGTCGGCCTTGTACGACGACACCTGAACCTGATTCGCCGTCGGGGTACCCTCGACCGTGTTCGCGCACCCGGCCAGCACCAGTCCGGCCGCCACCGCCGCGGACGCGCACAGCAATCCGAACCCCCTCGGGTTCAGCAGCTTCACTCGGTTCCTCCCCGATCCAGCCCGGAAGTGATGGAACCCGTCGCGAGCGGCGCGGTTCCCTGCGCCACGGTACTGGATTTCCGGCTGACATGATGACCTGGGCCGCATCATCGGCAAGGATGTGAGATGCGCCCCAACCGATCGTTGAACGGGTACGCCGCGCACCAACGGCTACCCGGGGTATTGACGCCACACCAGATGTCCCACCCCATGTGTACGAGGAGCAATCGTCTTGACCGACTTGATGCACCCTACGTCGTCGAACTCCACCAACGGGTCACAGGAACCCCAGGGCGGATCGGCACGCAAAAGCCCGGCGGGGGGCCGGGTTCGAGTGATTCGCGAGGGGGTGGCGTCATACCTGCCGGACATCGATCCGGAGGAGACCAGCGAATGGCTCGACTCCTTCGACGAAATGCTGACCCGCGAGGGCCCCGGCCGCGCCCGCTACCTCATGCTGCGCCTGCTGGAGCGCGCCGGTGAACGCCATGTCGCGATCCCCGCGCTGACCTCCACCGACTACGTCAACACCATCCCCACCGAGAACGAGCCGTGGTTCCCCGGCGACGAAGAGGTCGAGCGCCGCTTCCGCGCCTATATCCGCTGGAACGCCGCTGTCATGGTGCACCGCGCCCAGCGCCCGGGAATCGGTGTGGGCGGCCACATTTCGACCTACGCGTCCTCGGCGGCGCTCTACGAGGTCGGTTTCAACCACTTCTTCCGCGGCAAGGACCACGCCGGCGGCGGCGACCAGGTGTTCATCCAGGGCCACGCCTCCCCCGGCATCTACGCCCGCGCGTTCCTCGAGGGCCGGTTGTCCGAGGATCAGATGGACGGCTTCCGCCAGGAGTACAGCCACGGCGGTCCCGGCGCGGGCCTGTCGTCCTACCCGCACCCGCGCCTGATGCCCGACTTCTGGGAATTCCCCACCGTCTCCATGGGTCTGGGCCCGATGAACGCCATCTATCAGGCCCGCTTCAACCACTACCTGCACGACCGCGGCCTCAAGGACACCTCCGATCAGCACGTGTGGGCGTTCCTCGGCGACGGTGAGATGGACGAGCCGGAGTCGCGCGGCCTGATCCAGGTGGCCGCCAACGAGGGCCTGGACAACCTGACCTTCGTCATCAACTGCAACCTGCAGCGCCTCGACGGCCCGGTCCGCGGCAACGGCAAGATCATTCAGGAGCTGGAGTCGTTCTTCCGCGGCGCCGGCTGGAACGTCATCAAGGTGGTGTGGGGCCGCGAGTGGGACTCGCTGCTGCAGGCCGACCGCGACGGCGCGCTGGTCAACCTGATGAACACCACCCCCGATGGCGACTACCAGACCTACAAGGCCAATGACGGCGCCTACGTGCGCGAGCACTTCTTCGGCCGTGACCCGCGCACCAAGGAACTGGTGAAGGGCCTGTCGGACTCCGAGGTCTGGAACCTCAAGCGCGGCGGCCACGACTACCGCAAGATCTACGCCGCCTACGCCGCGGCCATGGCGCACAAGGGCCAGCCGACGGTCATCCTGGCCAAGACCATCAAGGGCTACGGCCTGGGCAAGCACTTCGAGGCCCGCAACGCCACCCACCAGATGAAGAAGATGACCCTCGACGATCTGAAGGCGTTCCGCGATGTGCAGCGCATTCCGATCACCGACGCCGAGCTCGAGGCGAATCCGTACCTGCCGCCGTACTACCACCCCGGCATGGACGCCCCCGAGATCCAGTACATGATGGCCCGCCGCGGCCAGCTCGGCGGTTTCGTCCCCGAGCGCCGCACCATGTCCAAGCCCCTGCAACTTCCCGGCGACGAGGCCTACCGTTCGGTCCGCAAGGGTTCGGGCAAGCAGAGCGTGGCCACCACCATGGCCTTCGTGCGCCTGATGAAGGAACTGTTGCGCGACAAGGAGATCGGTAAGCGCATCGTCCCGATCATCCCCGACGAGGCCCGCACCTTCGGTATGGACTCGTGGTTCCCTTCGTTGAAGATCTACAACCGCAACGGCCAGTTGTACACATCGGTCGACGCGGAATTGATGCTTGCCTACAAAGAGTCGAGCATCGGCCAGATCCTGCACGAGGGCATCAACGAGGCCGGTTCGACCGCCAGCTTCACCGCGGTCGGCACCTCGTACTCGACGCACGGCGAGCCGATGATCCCGCTCTACATCTTCTATTCGATGTTCGGCTTCCAGCGCACTGGCGACGGCCTGTGGGCGGCCGCGGATCAGATGGCCCGCGGGTTCGTGCTCGGGGCAACCGCCGGGCGAACCACGCTGACCGGTGAGGGCCTGCAGCACAACGACGGTCATTCCCTGCTGCTGGCGTCCACCAACCCCGCCTGCGTGGCCTACGACCCGGCCTTCTCCTTCGAGATCGCCCACATCGTGCGCGACGGCATGCGCCGCATGTACGGCGGCGGCCTGGCCACCGGGTATCAGGAGGCGCTGCCGGGCACCGACCCCGAATCGCACTCGGTGCATCACGAGTTCGGCGGCGAGGACGTCTTCTACTACATCACCCTCTACAACGAGCCGTATGTACAGCCGGCCGAGCCGGAGGGCCTCGACGTCGAGGGCCTGCTGAAGGGCATCTATCTCTATCAGCCCGGTTCGGCGGGGATCCTGCGCGCGAACATCCTGGTCGCTGGCGTCACCATGCCGGACGGCCTGCGCGCCCAGGAGATGCTGGCCCAGGACTGGAACGTGCAGGCCGATGTCTACTCGGTGACGTCGTGGGGCGAGCTCCGCAAGGAGGCGCTGTCCAAGGAGATCGCGAAACTGCGCCATCCCGACCAGGATCAGGGCCTGCCGTACATCACCGAGGTGCTGTCCAAGGCCCAGGGCCCGTTCGTGGCGGCCTCGGACTGGATGCGCGCGGTGCCCGATCAGATCCGCCAGTGGGTGCCGGGCGAGTACATCACCCTGGGAACGGACGGTTTCGGATTCTCCGACACCCGCCCGGCCGCGCGCCGCGTCTTCAATGTGGATGCCGCGTCCATCGTGGTGGCAGCCCTGCAAGGACTGGCCAATCAGGGCCGGATCGCCCAGGCGACGGTGGCCGAGGCGGCCCGCCGGTACGGCGTCGACGATGTGAACGCCGCGCCGAAGGCGGCACCCGGTACCGAAGGTGGCGACGCATAGCCGAACATAGGAACTGTGGAACGTAAACCGCCGAGGCCGCGCCGGATAAACGAAGAGGGCACCTCCTCCCACGAGGTCTATCTTCCGACCGGCGCGCTCTCCCCGAATCGGCAGACGCGCGACCCGCTTCCGGACACTCTCCTGAAACGGGTCAAGCAGTTCTCCGGTCGCCTGTCAACCGAGGCCGTGGCCTCGATGCAGGATCGGTTGCCGTTCTTCGCCAATCTGGACGCCGCCCAGCGGGCCGGGGTGCAGATGCTGGTGCAGACGGCGGTGGTGAACTTCCTGGAATGGCTGCAGGACCCGGAGTCCGACATCCGGTTCAGCCTCGATGCCTTCCAGGTGATTCCGGATGATCTGGCGCGGCGGCTGACGCTGCGCCAGACCGTCGACATGGTCCGGGTGGCCATGGAGTTCTTCGAACAGTGGCTGCCGGCGCTGGCCCGCAACGACCGGCAGCTGGTGGCGTTGACCGAGGCGGTGCTGCGGTACGGGCGGGAGCTCGGGTTCGCCGCCGCCTCGGTGTACGCCTCGGCCGCGGAGTCGCGCGGCGCCTGGGACACCCGATTGGAGGCCTTGGTCGTCGACGCCGTGGTGCGCGGCGACAACGGCCCGGAAATGCTCTCCCGCGCGTCCACCCTCAATTGGGATGCGACAGCACCGGCGACCGTTCTCGTTGGGACTCCTCCCAAAGATCAGGTGGCCGTTGTCAGTTCCGTACATGCGGTGGCGGCCCGGCACGGCCGCAACGCGCTCGCCGTGGTGCAGGGTTCGCGGCTGGTAATGGTAGTCAGCGGACATCTCGGGGACCCGATGTATCCGTCGCAGTTCCTCGCGGATCTGCTGGCGGATGCCTTCAGTGAGGGCCCGGTGGTGATCGGCCCGACGATGCGCGCGCTGTCCGCGGCGCACGTGAGTTCGGTGGAGGCGATGGCCGGCATGGAGGCCGTGGTGGGCTGGCGGGGAGCCCCCCGACCAGTGCACGCGTCCGAATTGTTGCCGGAACGTGCCCTGCTCGGAGACCGCGCTGCCATCGACGCTCTGAACGAGCTTCTCGTGTTACCGTTGGCCGCCGCCAGCGCCGATTTGTCGGACACGCTGGATGCGTATCTGGATTGCGGTGGAGCCGTCGAAACCTGCGCCCGCCAGCTGTTCGTTCATCCAAATACCGTGCGCTATCGCCTCAAGCGGATCGGCGACATCACAGGTCGGGATCCGATGAATCCGCGCGATGCCTATGTGTTACGGATCGCGGCCACAGTAGGCCGGCTGACACGAACCCGTAACGAATCACCCACTCCTGCCACTGATGTGACTCCCGTCACAGAGCCCAAGGATGGGGTGTAACGAGATTCGAGGATCGGGCGATCCGGACAACCCACGTGGTCTTTTGTGGACTCCTCACAAAACTGCCAACGAAGCTTCATTCGCGCCGACATCTCGTGAGAGCCGCCTCACAGTGTTTTCTTAAACCCGTGATCGCATTGCTCACGCCCGGACAGGGCTCACAGACACCCGGCATGCTCACCTCATGGCTGGAACTCCCCGGCGCCGCGGACCGCGTCGCGCTGTGGGGTAAGGCTGCGGGGCTGGACCTGCTGCGGTTGGGCACGACTGCGACCGCCGAGGAAATCGTCGACACGGCTGTCACCCAGCCGCTCGTCGTCGCGGCCGCCCTGCTGGCTTTCGCCGAAATCCCGCAGGATTCACTGCCCGCCGATACAGTCGTCGCCGGACACTCGGTCGGTGAGTTCGCCGCCGCCGCCGTCGCCGGAGTCATCTCCGCCGACGACGCGGTCACCTTGGCCGCCATCCGCGGTGCGGAGATGGCCAAGGCGTGCGCGCTCGAGCCGACCGGAATGTCCGCGGTGCTCGGCGGTGACGAAGCGGAGGTTCTCGCTCGTCTCGAGGAACTCGGCCTGGTCCCGGCCAACCGCAATGCGGTGGGTCAGATCGTGGCCGCGGGTAAGCTCGAGGCGCTCGAAGCCCTGGCCGCGAACCCGCCCGAAAAGGCCCGCGTCCGTGCTCTGCCGGTCGCCGGCGCCTTCCATACCGCGTTCATGGCACCCGCCCAGGACGCGGTGGCGGAGGCCATCGCCCAGATCGTCCCGAACGAGCCGGTCCGGACCCTGCTGTCGAATTTCGACGGGCAGCCGGTCAGCTCGGGCAAGGATGCGATCGACAAGCTCGCTGCTCAGGTCACGCGCCCCGTGCGCTGGGACCTGTGCACCGAAACGATCCGTGCGGCAGGGGTTTCCGCGGTGGCAGAGTTGCCGCCGGCGGGCACCCTGGTCGGCATCGCCAAGCGGGAGCTCAAGGGCACCCCGAATCTGGCGCTGAAGACCCCCGCGGATCTCCCCGCGCTCGCCGAGCTGACTTCAGCAAGCTAGCTTGGCTGGCGGCCCGCTCCCATCAACGGCGATGGAGCAACCGGGTCGCAAACAATGAATCCCCACCCCTCTACAGAAGATAAGGAGCCACCACAGTGGCCGCTCTGACCCAGGAACAGATCGTCGAAGAGCTCGGCAAGATCATCGAAGAGGTGACCGGTATCGAGCCCTCCGAGGTCACCATCGAGAAGTCCTTCGTCGACGACCTGGACATCGACTCGCTGTCGATGGTCGAGATCGCCGTCCAGACCGAGGACAAGTACGGCGTCAAGATCCCGGACGAGGACCTGGCGAGCCTGAAGACCGTCGGCGACGCGGTGGCGTACATCCAGAAGCTCGAGGCCGAGAACTCCGAGGCTGCCGAGGCCCTCAAGGCCAAGCACCAGGGCGAGTAGGACCGACACCGTGACCACTCCTTCCACCTTGAACGGGAACTTTCCCAACGTCGTCGTAACGAGCATGGCGGCGACCACGTCGATCGCCGGTGACGTCGATGCGACGTGGAAGGGCCTCCTCAATGGCGAGAGCGGCATCGACACTCTCGAGGACGACTTCATTGCGGAGTACGACCTTCCGGTTCGTATCGGCGGCCACCTGAAGGTGTCGCCGGACACGCTGCTCGAGCGGGTCGAGATCCGCCGCATGGCGTATGTCGAGCGACTGGCCACCGTGCTCGGTCGTGAGGTCTGGAAGAACGCCGGCACCCCCGAGGTCGACCCGCTGCGGCTGGGTGTGGCCATCGGTACCGGTCTCGGCGGCGGCGACGCGCTGATCGATTCGGTCGACAAGCTGAAGAACGGTGGCTACCGCAAGGTTTCGCCGCTGGCCGTTCAGATGGTCATGCCGAACGGTCCGTCCGCCGTGGTCGGCCTCGAGCTCAAGGCCCGCGCGGGAGTGGTCACTCCGGTCTCGGCCTGCTCGTCGGGTTCGGAGGCCATTGCCAACGCCTGGCGGATGATCGTCATGGGTGACGCCGACATGGTCGTCACCGGCGGTGTCGAGGGCTTCATCGACTCGATTCCGATCGCCGCGTTCTCCATGATGCGGGCCATGTCGACTCGCAACGACGATCCGAAGGGCGCCTCGCGTCCCTTCGACAAGGATCGCGACGGCTTCGTCTTCGGCGAAGCGGGCGCGCTCATGGTCCTCGAGACCGAGGAGCACGCCAAGGCTCGTGGCGCCACCATCCACGCCCGCCTCATGGGCGCGGGTATCACCTCCGACGGGTTCCACCTCGTGGCTCCCGATCCGGAGGGCAGCGGTGCGGCTCGCGCCATGCAGCGCGCGATGCAGACCGCGGGTCTGTCCGCTTCGGACATCACCCACGTGAACGCTCACGCGACCGCCACCCCCGTGGGTGACACCGCGGAGGCCAACGCGATTCACAAGGCCGGCGTCAAGCACGCCTCGGTCTACGCACCCAAGTCGGCCCTGGGCCACTCGATCGGCGCCGTCGGCGCACTCGAGTCGATTCTCACGGTGCTCAGCATCCGGGACGGTGTCGTCCCTCCGACGCTGAACCTCGAGAACCAGGATCCGGCGATCGATCTGGACGTCGTGCACGGCGCTGCGCGTCATCAGGACATCCAGTACGCGATCAACAACTCCTTCGGTTTCGGTGGGCACAATGTCGCGCTCGCCTTCGGCCGGTACTGACGCGCACTAGACGAACCGCGCACTTCTAGAACCGGTCAGTAAGACAAGTGGTCCCGGCAGGGGATTTCGGATCGAGATCCCGGACCCGAATCCCCTGCCGGGATTTCGACATTTCGCAGCCGCTCTCAGCGACCGCATTTTCCTCATGAGGAGAGTTTGCGATGACCATCATGGCCCCCGCACACGCGGACACCACGACCGATCCCCGTGACCCGCTGGGTCGGTTGCAGCGCTTCTTCGATCCCGGAACCGTTCTCCCGCTCCACCCCCGCGACAAGTCCGGCGTGCTCGCCGCCATCGGTGAGATCGACGGTGTCCGCACCGTCGCCTACTGCTCCGATGCGACCGTGATGGGCGGCGCCATGGGCGTCGAGGGATGCAAGCACATCGTCGATGCGATCGATACCGCCATCGACTCCAAGATTCCCGTTGTGGGCCTGTGGCATTCGGGCGGGGCGCGACTGGCGGAGGGCGTCGAGGCCCTGCACGCCGTCGGCCTGGTCTTCGAGGCCATGGTCCGCGCGTCCGGCCAGGTCCCGCAGATCTCCGTGGTGCTCGGCTTCGCCGCCGGTGGCGCCGCGTACGGCCCGGCGCTGACCGACATCGTCATCATGGCTCCGGAAGGCCGGGTCTTCGTGACCGGTCCGGACATCGTGAAGACGGTGACCGGTGAGAGCGTCGACATGGAGACCCTGGGCGGCCCGGTCACCCACGGCAAGAAGTCCGGCGTCTGCCACATCGTCGCCGATGACGAGCAGGACGCGATGCACCGTGCGCGCCGCCTGGTCTCGATGTTCGCCGAGCAGGGCGAATTCGACCTGGCCGCCGCCGCGCACGGCGATGTCGACCTCAAGGCCATGATGCCGGAGTCGGCCAAGCGCGCCTACGACGTCAAGCCGATCATCAACGAGCTGCTCGACAATGTCGACGGCGAAAGCACTTTCGAGGAACTGCAGGGCGGGTACGCCCGGTCCATGGTGGTCGGTCTGGGTCGCCTCGGCGGCCGCACCGTCGGCGTGCTGGCCAACAACCCGATCCGCCTGGGCGGCTGCCTCAACTCCGAAAGCGCCGAGAAGGCTTCGCGTTTCGTGCGCCTGTGCAACGCGTTCGGCATCCCGCTGATCGTCGTCACCGACGTGCCGGGCTACCTGCCGGGCGTCTCGCAGGAGTTCGAGGGCGTGGTGCGCCGCGGCGCGAAGCTGCTGCACGCGTTCGCCGAGGCCCGCGTCCCGCGCGTCACCCTGGTGACCCGCAAGATCTACGGTGGCGCCTACATCGCCATGAACGCCCGCTCGCTGGGCGCGACGGCCGTGTACGCGTGGCCGGGTTCCGAGGTCGCGGTCATGGGCGCCAAGGCCGCCGTCGGCATCCTGCACAAGAAGGCTCTCGCGGCCGCCCCGGAGGAGGAGCGCGAGGCCATGCTGGAGCGGCTCACCGAGGAGCACGAGCGGATCGCGGGCGGCGTCGAGCGCGCCATAGCGATCGGGGTCGTGGACGAGGTCGTCGACCCGGCCAAGACCCGCTCCACCATTGCCGCCGCGCTGGCCGCGGCGCCGTCGCGACCGCAGCACAACAAGAACATTCCGCTGTAATTCGTTACGCGGCAACGTCATAGCGGGCGGTCTCTACGGAGACCGCCCGCTTTGCGTTGCAGGGGAATCGATTCCGGGTCAGACCGGAGGGATGTTCGCGTTGTGGTGGAAGATGTTGTCCGGATCCCACTCGGCTTTCAGGGCGGTGAGCCGGGAGTACTTCTCGCCGTAGGATTCCTGGAGCCGGGCGGGGTCGTCGTCCACGAGGAAGTTGACGTAGCTCGCCGAGGAATCGGCGTACGGGCGCAGGGCGTCCCAGAAGTCGCGGGTCCACTGCCGTTCCGACGCGAAATCGGCCGGGTCGGGGGTGATGGCGCTGATGTTGATGGCCCAGCACGGGTTGCGGGAACCGCTGAATGCCGTTGTGTCCTCGTGGGTTTCGCTGTAGCGGCCGCGCAGCGGGAAGATCGGGACCAGGGTCAGCGGGGAGCGGCGCTGCGGGAAGGTGCTGATCAGCGTGGCCAGGCAGGCGTCCGACAGATCGTCGACGTAGAGGGACTTCTCGTACGCGTGCAGTCCGGGCGGGGCGGACTCGTCGAACATCTGCTGCAGCGCGGTGTACGGGAGCGGGGTGACCAGTTCCCAGGCCGGGGCCGGGGCGGCGTCGCGCAGCGGCTTGACGATGGCCTCGAGTTCGTCCGGATCGCTGAATCCGGCCACCCCCACCACGAATCCCGGCTGACCCTGATAGTGCTCGGGCACGAACGGGGCGGGCGGCGCGCTGACCGCCATGATCACGCCGCCGTACCCCTTGGGCAGGCCGGCGATGAGTTCACGCCCGGCGGCCAGACCCTCGGCGGCGTGCTCGGGGGTCCAGCACAGCATGGCGAGCTGGGCCAGCGACGGCACATCGTGCAGGGTGAAGGTGAGGGTGGTGACGATGCCGAAATTGCCTCCGCCGCCGCGCAATCCCCACAGCAGTTCGGCGTTCTCGCGCGGTGAGGCGACCACGACGCGACCGTCGGCGGTGACGACCTCGGCGGCGACCAGATTGTCGCAGCTCAGGCCGCAGCGCATGGTGAGCCAGCCCATGCCGCCGCCCAGGGTCAGGCCGCCGACGCCCGTCGTGGAGATGAAGCCGCCGGTGACGCCCAAGCCGTGCGCGGAGGTCGCGGCGTCGGCCTGCGCCCAGGTGGCGCCGCCGCCGATGTGCGCGAGTTTGGCGTCGGTGTCGACGGTGATCGAATCGAGGGCGCGGAGGTCGATCATCATGGCGTCGTCGGCGACCGCGTGGCCCGCGTAGTTGTGGCCGCCGCCGCGCACGGTGATCTCGAGGTTGTACCGGCGGGCGGCCAGCACGGCGGCCGCGACACCCGCCGCGGAGGCGGGGCGGATGATGACGGCGGGGCGGCGGTCGATGCCGCCGTTCCAGACTTGACGGGCCGTGTCGTAGTCGGGGTCGGCGGGCGTGATCACCACCCCGTCGACGGCCGAGCGAAGTCCCTCGATATCGATTTCCGCAGTGGTCATGTCCGCTCCTCAAAGGTGTCGGTCTGCCTCCGTGGCGAAATTCAGGCTGCGCTGTACGGGGTCACAGCACATCGGTCGTTCGCCCTATTGAACGCCGCGGCTCGGGTGTTCCGGAAGTACGCAGCAGACGCGGACCGGGTTCATGGGCCGGAGCGCGCCGAAATGGTCGGCGAGTCGCGCGTGGCGCGTGTTCCGCCCGCGCGGCGGGTCGATGGCGAACCGCCGGGGATGTGGCGCAGCAGATGCGTGGCGGCCCCCTCCCCGACGACCACGCCGTCCGCATCCTCACCGACGCCGCCCGCGCGCGCCGAACCGACTGAGCGATGAGCAGAAGGCTGACCGCCCCTTCACCCGCCTGTCGATCGGCGACAGCGCTGCCGAGCATTGGATGCTCGCCCTGCCCGTGCTGTTCGCGATAACCCTGCTCGCCCTGGGGGGTGGTCAAGGTAGCCGAGCTGGTCGGCACCCGCGGCGACCAGCGATCGGCTTGATCGGGCCGGGCGGAAGCAGCACGGTCGCGCCCGCGGAATAGTGCGCGAATCCGTTGGCCGGGTTCAGGACTGGAGTCGGACCTTGTCGGCGGATTCGTTCTGGCTCGCGCATTCCTGGTAGGGGTTGGGGCTGCCGGCGCGTTCGCCGCAGACCCAGCGGATGGTGGCGACGGTGACGGCGATGTCGCCGGTGGATTGTTTGGCGCGTTGGTCGGCGTAGGCGCCCGCGACGGAGAGGGCGGTGGGGCAGAAGTCGTTGCCCTTGGCGGTGGAGGCGACGACAGCGAGTCCCCAGGGGCCGGTGCCGCACTGGACGGCGTCGTGGCCGGCGGCCGGGAAGGCGGCGGCGGACGGGGCGGGTTTGGCGGCGCTGCTGGTCGCGTCCGAAGAACTGTTGCTGGTGGCGTCGTTGCAGGCGGTCAGGGTGAGGGCCGTGGTGATGACGGCCAGTGCCGTGCCCGCGATCTGCGCTGTGGTCCGCACGAATCCTCCTCGTCGGCTGCCCCTCCCCTGGGCATTCTGCCCGTTTCGGGGCGTTTGCGACGGCAGGCCCGGATGGTTCGGCGGTCCGCGCGGTGTGTCCGGTGGTACGGGTCTAGCCGACGTCGCGGCGCAGCCAGGTGACGTCCGCGCCGTCGCCGCCGAGGCGGTACGGCTCGAGGATGTCGTCCCAGGCGGTGCCGAGGGCGCGATCGATTTCGGCGGTGATCTCGGCGGCGGTGCCGCGGCCGTGGGCGCGGGCCTCGGCGACGATGGCGCGCAGCCGCATCTCGCCGACCATGACGTCGCCGCTGGCGCCGGTAGCGCCGCTCCACATACCGAGGCCGGGGACGAAGCTGAAGCGTTCGCCGTCGACACCCTCACTGGGTTCCTCGGTGACCTCGAAATGCAGCACGGGCCAATCGCGCAATGCTCTGGCTAATCGCCCCCCGGTACCGACTGGCCCGTACCAATCAGTGGTGGCGCGCAGCTGCCCGGGATCGGCGGGCTGGACGGTCCAGCGGAGTTTGGCGGGGGCCTTGAGCGTCGAGGTGAGTGCCCATTCGATATGCGGGCACAGCGCGGCCGGCGACGAATGGACATAGACGACCCCAGACGTCGCTTCCGCGAACTGACTAGACGCACGCACCACTGACACCTCCGGCTCGACGAGGTACGTCTTCCCCAACGACCCTGGTCCGAGCTCGGCGTGGCCCGAGTTTACTGGAGTGCCCGATGTTGCGTGTGTTACTCCGCGACCGTGTCGCCGTCTACGCAAACTCCGCGATCACGGCATCGCTGAAGGTCGGCCACGCGGCCCGGGCCCAGTCTCCGAAATTCTCGTCCGCGAGTGCGAGACACGCCATGCCGACGTTCGGATCCACCCAGAGGAACGTTCCGGATTGCCCGAAATGCCCGAAAGTGCGGGGCGAGTTCGCGCCGCCGGTCCAGTGCGGCGCCTTGTGGTCGCGGATCTCGAATCCCAGTCCCCAGTCGTTGGGCCGTTGCGAACCGTAGCCGGGCAGCACGCCATTGCGTCCCGGGAATTGCACTTCGCTTGCCTCGGAAACCAATTCGGCACTCAGAATTTCCGGTGCCAGCAATTCCTCAGCGAAGCGCAGCAGATCTGCGACCGACGAGCGGCCCGCATGCCCGGCGGGACCGGTCAGCACCGAGGACGTCATCCCCAGCGGTTCGAACACCGCCTCGTGCAGATACCGGTCGAACGCGATACCGGTCTGCGCCGCAACGAAATCCGCGAGCACCTCGAATCCGGCGCTGGAGTAGATCCGCTTCGCACCCGGCGCGGCCAGCACCGCGTCGGTGTCGAAGGCCAGCCCGGAGGTGTGGGCGAGCAGGTGCCGCACGGTGGATCCGGGCGGCCCGGCGGGCTGGTCGAGCTCGATCGCCCCCTCCTCGACCGCCACCAGAACCGCGTACGCCACAAGGGGTTTGGTCACCGAGGCGAGCGGAAACACCCGCGCGGTATCCCCCTCGGTGTCGACCACACCCTTGCCCCGGACGACGACACCCGCCGCCGCGTTCCGGACCGGCCACTGTCGAATCTGCTCGAGCGCTCGCATATGTCGAGCCTAGGCGGCCCGGTTCAGCGCCGATCGCCGCCTGCCGTACCCGAAGTACACCAGCAGCCCGATCGCCGACCACACGGTGAACGCCAGCCAGGTCACCCCGGGCAGATGGACGAGCAGCCACACGCACATGGCCACGCCGATGACCGGCACCACCGGCACCAGCGTCCGGAACGAGCGCGGCAGGTCGGGCTTGGTGCGTCGCAGCACCAGCACGCCGATGTTCACCAGCCCGAAGGACACCAGCGTGCCGATATTGGTGGCGTTCACCAGTTCTCCCAGCGGCACCAGCGCCGACAGCACCGCCACCACCCCGCCCACGATGAGCGTGTTGATCGTCGGCACCCGCTTCTGCCCGACCCGTGACAGCACGTTCGGCATGAGCCCGTCGCGGGACATGGCGACCAGGATGCGGGTCTGCCCGTACAGCACGGTCAGCACCACCGAGGCGATGGCGATGACGGCGCCGGCCGCGAGGATGGTGGCGGGCCAGCCGCGCCCGGTGACCTGGTCGAGCACGGTGGCCAGGGAGGCGCCGGAGCTGCTCACGTCGTCCACGCCGACCGCGCCGACGGCGGTCAGCGCCACCAGCACGTACATCAGGGTCACGATGCCGAGCGAGATGATGATGGCGCGCGGCAGATCCCGCTGCGGGTTCTTGGCCTCCTCGCCCGCGGTGGAGGCGGCGTCGAAGCCGATGAAGGAGAAGAACACCATCGACGCGGCCGCCCCGATCCCGGAGATGCCCTCCGGCGCGAAGGGGTGCAGGTTCGAGGAGTTGAAGGCGGTGACCGCCACGACCACGAAGAACACCAGCACCGCGATCTTGATGATGGTGGTGACGGTGGTGACCCGCGCACTCTCCCGGATGCCGCCCAGCAGCACCGCGGTGGCCAGCAGTACGACGACGGCGGCGGGCAGGTTGATCACGCCGCCTTCGCCCGGCGGCTGCGCGAGCACGTCGGGGATGCGCCAGCCGATGGTGGAGCCGAGGAATTCGTTGAGGTACGCGCCCCACCCGACCGCGACGGCCGCCACCGAGACGCCGTACTCGAGCAGCAGGCACCACCCGCACACCCAGGCCACGATCTCGCCCAGCGTCGCATAGGTATACGAGTAGGCCGACCCGGATACCGGCACGGCGCCGGCGAGTTCGGCATAGGACAGCGCCGAGAACAGCGCGGCGAGCGCGGCGATGACGAAGGAGACGACGACGGCGGGCCCCGCCAGCGGCGCGGCCTCGCCGAGGACGACGAAGATGCCGGTGCCCAGCGTCGCGCCGACCGACAGGGCGATCAGCGCGGTCAGGCCCATGCTGCGCCGCAGTGC
Organism: Nocardia sp. NPDC004340; assembly: GCF_053602575.1. NCBI lineage: Bacteria > Bacillati > Actinomycetota > Actinomycetes > Mycobacteriales > Nocardiaceae > Nocardia > Nocardia sp. NPDC004340. The sequence continues at coordinate 575,065 of NZ_JBSGDW010000005.1, read as the reverse complement.
GGTGTGCTCGCCGTCGGAGGTCAGTTGTTCCACCGGCTTGGTGCGCAGCAATGATGCGGTAATCCGCGGGATTCCGGGCATGTCCGGCCACGATACCGGCACGGATCGGCAGAAATATCGCGCGGTCACCGTGGCCGGCAAGGTCTTCGGTCACGCCCAGCTATGCACTGGCGTCGCACGGTGTGCGCTGCGTCGCCCGGCCGCGGACCAGCGCATCACCGGACCGAGCGTTGTCCGTCGCCCGCTCGAGCGCTCACCCTGGCGCTGTCGCCGAACCCGGTTACGATCGACCCCATCATGAGTGAGCAGGTCACGGTCCACGGCGAGGTGGACGCGGGTTTCGGCCCGGTCGCCGACGCGTTCCGCCGCAATTTCTCCCGGCACGGCGAGATCGGTGCGGCGGTCGCCGTCTTCGACGGGGATCGGCCGGTGGTGGATCTGTGGGCCGGCTATCGCGATCGCAAGCGCACGGCGGCGTGGGAGCGCGACACGATGGCCCCGGTGTGGTCCTCGACCAAGGGCATGACCGCGTTCGCGATCGCGTCGGCGGTATCGAAGGGCCTGCTCGACTACGAGGATCCGGTGGCGCTGCACTGGCCCGAGTTCGCCGCGCACGGCAAGGAATCGATCACCGTGCGCCAGCTGCTCGACCATCAGGGTGGCCTGGCGGCCCTGGATCGCCCGTTCCGGCTCACGGACATGGCGGATCTGGACGGCATGGCGGTGGTGCTGGCCGAGCAGAAACCGTTGTGGCAGCCGGGAACCCGGCACGGCTATCACCCGATCACGGCCGGCCTGTACCAGGGCGAGCTGCTGCGACGGGTGGATCCCGCCCATCGCACGCTGGGCCGCATCTTCGCCGAGGACATCGCCGCCCCGGTGGGCGCGGAGTTCTATATCGGCCTGCCGGAGGAGATTTCCCTCGATCGGGTGGCGACCCTGTCGGCGACCGAGGGCCTGGACATCCTGCGCTACGAGCGGGATCTCCCGGTGCGCATCGGCATCCAGCTCTACAGCAAGCGCGGCCTGTCCTTCCGCGCCTTGAACAGCCCGCAGGTGGGCGCGCCCGCCCGAGCCGCGCGACGCGAGTTCCTGTCGGTGGAGAGCCCGGCGGCCGGCGGCGTCGGCACGGCGCGCGCCCTGGCCCGGGTCTACGGCGCGGCGGCCGGGCAGACCGGTGAGCTGCCCATCGACCGGGCCCTGCTGGACCGCCTGGCCACCGCCGACACCGCCGACGACGTCCCCGCCGAGGATCTGGTGCTGCTCACCCCGAGCCGCTACCACCTGGGTTTCCGCAAGTCCCGCGGCGGTTTCCGGTTCGGCTCCGACAAGCGCGCCTATGGCACCACCGGCTACGGCGGCTCGTTCGGTTTCGCCGATCCGGCAACGGGTCTCGGCTTCGGTTACGTGATGAACCGCCTGGGTATGGCGGTGCTCGACGACGTTCGTTCGCGCAATCTGCGCGACGCCCTGTTGCGGTGCCGCTGATCCTCAGCCGCGTTCGACGTCGTGCGCGTGATGCACGAGGTCGTGCAGGAAGTACCGCGCCATGGAGTCGATGGTGAACGCGGAACCGTTGCCGCGTAGCGCGGCCCGGTCGCGTTCGTCGTCCGGCACGGCCGCGAAGGCGTTGGCGACCACGTCGACCGCGGCCGCGAGTTCGGCTGCCACGGTGGCGGTCTCGGACGCGCCGTAGTTCTCGGCGAGCGCGGTGGCGTCCTGATCCCAGTTGGCGAACATGGGAATCCCGTTGTCCCCCACGGTGACCGCGGTGTCGTAGGCGGCGATCACCGGCCCGGGCCGGGGCTCGCCGGTGCGCGCGATGTCGAGCCGATGGGTGAAGATGCGGCACACGTCGCGCACGTGGGCCGCATATTCGAGCGCGGACCAGGTGGAGTCGTCGGGCCGCAGCCGCGCGTCCGGCCGTTCCAGCGCGGCCAGCAACCGGGTGACACTGGCGCGGGCCGACCCCGGCACCGCCGCGAAGGCGATGGCGTCGGGGTCGAACCCGCAGTCGGCGCAGGTGCGTTCGAGCACCCAGGTCCAGTCTTTGGCGTCGGGAACGATCGGCATGGCCCCAACATACGGTGGCATTTGTTTGTCGGCCACCAATATTCAGCCAGCTGTCGTCGAGATGGCGACAGGTTTGCCGTCACTCCATCAGCTTGTGCGCCTTGTCGAACAGTTCGAGGGTGATGGCGTGCAGGAAGTCGCCGACCTGCTTGGGCGCCTTGCCCGCGAACGCGCGCGCATGGGTGCCCTCGAGGACGATGCCGAGCTTGAAACAGGCCAGCACGGTGTACCAGGTGACGTGGCTCAGGTCGCGGTCGGAGAACCGCCCGTAGTGGGCGATCATCTCCTCGGCGGTGGGCAGGCCGCCGACCGCGCCGAGGGTGCCGATCAGGGCCGCGCCGGTGGTGCCGGGTTCGGGGCGGGTGGCGATCTGCCAGCCGAGGTCGAGCAGCGGATCGCCGATGGTGGACATCTCCCAGTCGACCATGGCCACCACATCGGGGCCGTCGAAGGAGAACATCATGTTGGCGAGGTGGCAGTCGCCGTGCAGGATGCCCGCCTTCGGCTGCACCGGCCGGTTGCGGTCGAGCCAGTCGCCGACCTGCTGCACGCCGGGGATCTCGGGGCCGGGGTAGCCCTCGTTGACGCCGTAGGAGTCGAGTTCCTTGAGCCAGCGCGGCACCTGGCGTTCCAGGAAGCCCTCGGGCTTGCCGTAGTCGGCCAGGCCGAGCGCCTCGTGGTCGAGGGAGCCGAGCCGGGCGATGGCCTCGACCGCGGACAGACCCATCCGCCGCCGCACCTCGGGGTCGCCGGCGTGCAGTTCGGGCAGTTCGTTCTGCGGGTTGAAGCCGGTGATGGGTTCCATCAGATAGAACGACGCGCCGAGCACGGATTCGTCGGGGCAGGCCGCGATCACCTTGGGGGCGCGGATCTCGGTGTCGCCGAGGGCGCCGAGGATGCGGGACTCACGCTGGATGACGGTGTTGCTGGCGGTGCGCAGATGCTTGGGCCCGCGCCGCAGCACGTAGTCGCGGCCACCGCGCCGGAAGCGCAGCATGATGTTCTGGGTGCCGCCGCCGAGCGGCTTCACCTCCTCGAACTCGCCGCCGGGCAAGCCCTGCTCCTCCATCCACTTTCCGACGATGGCGAAATCGACGACGTCACGATCCACTTCGGACGGCTGCGCAACAGACATGCCGACCATTGTGCCGTAGTCGCCCGGACAAACTGAAGGCGTGTGCCAGCAGTAGTGGCGGGCGACTCGTTCGCGCAGGTCGGAGCGCGGTGTTTCGACGCGGCAGGCGTAATGTGCGTGGTCAAATGCGCACGCTGTTGATCGATAACTACGACTCGTTCACCTACAACCTGTATCAGCTGATCAGCCAGGTGAACGGGGTCGAACCCGTGGTCGTGCGCAATGACGAGGTGGGGTCGATCGAGGAGGTCGGGCTCGAACGATTCGACAACATCGTCATCTCCCCCGGGCCGGGACGGCCGGATGTTCCCCGCGATTTCGGCATCTCGGCGGCGCTCATCGCCGAATCGGAGCTCCCTTTGCTGGGCGTATGCCTGGGCCATCAGGGCATCGTGATCGCGGCGGGCGGCGAGGTGGTCATCGCACCGCGGGCCCGGCACGGGTATCCGGATCTGATCAGCCATGACGGACGCGGCCTGTTCGCCGATGTGCCGCAGGCGTTCTCGGCGGTGCGCTATCACTCGCTGTGCGCGGCTCAGCCGGTCCCGGCGGCCCTCGAGGTCACGGCCACCGCGCCGGACGGCGTGATCATGGGCGTACGCCACCGCACCCGCCCGCAATGGGGTGTCCAGTTCCATCCGGAGTCCGTCTCCAGCGAGCACGGGGAACAGCTGCTTCGCAATTTCGCCGCCCTGACCACCGAATACCATCGGGGACAGGGTGTCTCCCTCCCTTCCGAGCGAACACCTGTGGCGCACAGCGAGATCGAGGCCGAGGCCTCGCGCCCGGTCGACGCACCCGTCCACTACCGCGTCGAGCGGACCGTCGTGGAGCGCGCGGTCGACGCCGAGGCCGTCTTCGACGCCCTCTACGCCGATTCCCCCCACGCCTTCTGGCTCGACAGCGAACACGTGGAGCCGGGCCTGGACCGCTTCTCGTTCCTGGGTGACGCGTCGGGCCCGCTGGCCGAGGTGGTCGGCTACCGGGTGGGCAGCGGCCACGTGGAGGTCGAGTCCGCGGACGGGAGCCGCACGGTCCCGGGCAGCGTCCTCGACTATCTGTCCGCCGAGCTGCGCCGCCGCCGGATCGACTTCCCGGACGTGCCTTTCGATTTCGCGGGCGGCTACGTCGGCTACCTCGGATACGAGATGAAGGCCGACTGCGGTGCCGTCGCACCGCACCGCTCCCCCACCCCTGACGCTCAGTGGATCTTCGCCGACCGCCTGATCGTGGTGGACCACGAGGCGGGCCGCACCCACCTGCTGGCCCTCACCGATCCGGAGGCCACCACCGCCGCCCGGGACTGGCTCGCCGCCACCCGGGCCGTCGTGGAAACCCTTCCGACGTGGGAGAATCCGCCGCTGCTGGAGTTGCGTGCCGACGAGGCGACGGTCGCGCCGCTGCTGACCCGGGGCCGCGCCCGCTATCTGGCCGATGTCGCCGCCTGCCAGGAGCAGTTGCACGCGGGCGAGTCGTACGAAATCTGCATCACCGACAGCGCGTATCCACCGGGCGACGCTGACGGCCTGACCGTGTATCGCACACTGCGCCGCTGCAATCCGGCCCCCTACGCGGCCTTCCTGCGCTTCGCGGACCTGGAGGTGGCCTGCTCCTCCCCCGAGCGCTTCCTCAAGCTGGACCGGTCCCGGACCGTGGAGAGCAAGCCGATCAAGGGCACCGCGAAGCGTGGCCACACACCTGCCGAGGACGCGGAGATCGCCGCGGATCTGGCGCGAGACCCGAAGACCCGCGCCGAGAACCTGATGATCGTGGATCTGCTCCGCAATGATCTGGGCCGGGTCTGCGAGGTCGGTTCGGTGCATGTTCCCGAGCTGATGGCCGTCGAGACGTACACGACGCTGCACCAACTGGTCTCGACGGTCCGCGGCAGGCTGCGTCCGGAGTTGGATGTCGTCGATTGCCTGCGCGCCTGTTTTCCGGGCGGTTCCATGACCGGCGCGCCGAAGCTGCGCACCCTGGAGATCATCGACGCCCTCGAAACCGAGGCCCGCGGCGTCTATTCGGGCACGATCGGCTTCCTCGGTCTGGGCGGGACGGCCGATCTGAACATCGTCATCCGCAGCGCGGTCCGCTACGACGGCCGGTGGCGGATCGGCGCGGGCGGCGCGGTGGTCCTGGATTCCGATCCCGAGGGCGAGTACCACGAGATGGTGTGGAAGGCCGCGGCCGCGCTGCGCGCCCTGCCCGGTCTGGGCGTCCCGCCGCGGGCTCCGCTCCCCCTGTCCTGACCGCCGCGGTCACATTATTTGCGGCGGCGGGACTTGTCCTGCGGCGGTTCGGGTTCTGGATTGTCACGGCCGCCGGTGAGGCGACCCAGCAGGGAGACGCCGGGGAGCTTGTCCAGTCGCTCGATGATGTCCTCGCCGAGGGCCGTGACCGATTCCAGCCGGGACAGGACGCGGTCGTAGGCGATGAAGGCCGGTTCGGCCAGGGCGAGGGTGCGGTCGAGCCGGTCGATGGTCGAGTTGAGGCGTTCGACCGCGGTGGTGAGGCTCTGGATGAGGTCGGGCAGCTGCGCCGCGAGCTGGATGGAGGCGGGCGGCAGCCGGACCGCGGTGTCGAACGCGGTCGAGGCGGTGACCTGCGCCGAGTCCAGGGCCAGCCCGGCGGCGTTCTGGGCGGCCTCGACGGCGGCCTGCGCGGCGGCCAGGATGTCGCCGGCGGTGGGCACCCGCGAGCCGGCGCCCTTGCCGCGCGGGGCGGGGTTCTGCTGGTCGCTCCCCTTGGGGTTGGTCATCCCTCTACTGTGCCGCACGATTTCCGGATCGGCCGTGAGGGCGGGCGTGCGGTTTCGCCGGTGGCCGGTGGCCGGTTTTGTCGGTGGCTCGTGGCATAGTGCCACCACGATGAAACTGACCAAGGGTGAGCGAACGACGGTTCCGACATCGCTTCTGACGGTTGTGCTTTCGTGGCGGTCGTCGCATGCGGTGCGGGCGCAGGCCGTCCTGGTGGCGGAGCACGGCCGAGCCCGGTCCGACCGCGATTTCGTCTGGTTCGACGCGCCCCGCCACGTCTCCCAGGCGGTGACGCTGGATCGCGAGCCGGCGGCGGGGACGGCCCGGCTGTCGGTGTCGCTACCGCGGACCGGGCCGGAGGTGGCCGGGATCGTGGTCGTCGGCGCGGTCGCGGACACCGAGGGTTCCGGCCGGGGCGGCCAGGGTTTCGCCGGGGTCGAGGGCTTGCGGCTCACCGTGTTCGACCACGACAGTCCGGTGGTCTCCTACGACGTGGACGCGTCGCAGCCGGCGTCGGCGCTGGTGCTGGGCGAGTTCACGCGCGCCGACGGCGCGTGGGAGTTCCGCGCGCTGGCCGATCCCGGGGTCAGTCTGGCGGGGCTGGTGCGCGAGTTCGGTATCCGGATCGATCCCGCGCGCGGCGTCGAGGCCGAACCGCGCCGCACCCCGCCGCCCTCGGATCCCGAACGGGCGGACTGGCATCCGGACCCGCGCGATCCGGCCCGCCTGCGCTGGTGGGACGGTGGCACCTGGACCGCCTCGACCCGCCCGGTCCCGGTGCGGGACGCCCGCCACTGCCCGCGTTGCGGCGCGCCCCGCAGGGGTCTGCTGAGCGCGGCCGCGGGACTGTTCGGGGCGACCCCGCTGTGCCGTGAATGCGGTACGGAGACAGCCGAATACCTGCGCGACTGGCGCCCTCGGGCCGAACGGGTCCTGCGCGCCGGCGGCGACTGGGAGTCGATGTGGTCGGATCTGCGCTTCCAGCGCATCGACCGGGCCGCGGCCCTGGACCTGTTGCGCCCGGCCGCCTCCGAGCAGCTGGAACGCGTGGTCGCCTTCGCCCTCGCCGACGGCGTGGTCGAGCAGTCCACCCTGGACGACTTCGACGACACCGCCGCCGAACTGTCCCTGTCGGGCCCGCTGGTGGAGGATCTGCGCCGCCGCCTGCACCGTGCCCGCCTGCTCACCCGGCTGCGCTCCGGGGAACTCCCGCACCAGCCCGCCACCGGCCTGCACCTGGACCCCGACGAGCGCGTCCACCTGAACCTGCCCGCCGTCCACGTCCGCCAGCTGGCCCGCGGCCCCAAACGCACCGAGGGCCGCCTGATCGTCAGCAACCGCAAACTCCGTTTCACCGGTCCCGACACCGGCATCGAGATGCCCTGGGCCCGAGTGGTTTCGGTGACCCCCGCCGCCGGGCGGATCGAGATCTCGGCCACCTCCGCGCGCGGCGGCGCGATCCTCGAGCTCGCCGATCCGGACTACGCGGCCGCCGCCATGGAGGGCGCGCTCCGGGTGGCCAAACGCCTGGCCCTCACCCCCGGGCGCCGCGACACCCGTTCGGTTCCACCGGATGTCAAGGCCGTGGTGTGGCAGCGCGACGGCGGCAAGTGCGTCGAATGCGGCGACACCCACTATCTGGAGTTCGACCACATCATCCCGATCAGCCGCGGCGGCGCGACCAGCCCCGCCAACCTGCAGATCCTGTGCCGCGCCTGCAATCGCACCAAGGGCGCGCACATCTGAGCCTGGAATCCAGCCGCACCACCCCGCGACAGCGCACCGAATGTGGGTAATCGAACGCTGTGGGCAATCGAACACCATGCGATGAATCATGTTGAGCGCCATCCCTTGTAGTTCTAGCGTCCGAGACGAGCAGATCGAGGAAGGGGAGTCGAAATGCAGGTAGCAGTGGTGGGCGGCACCGGAACCCTGGGCGCGCCGGTGGTCCGTGAGCTGGCGGCCCGGGGCCACACCGTGCGGGTGCTGAGCCGGTCCGCACCGGCCGACCCGGTGCCGGGGACCGAGCATCACGCGGTCGATCTGGTGACCGGCGCGGGCCTGGACGCGGCGCTCGAGGGCGTCTACGCGGTGGTCGACGCCGGTAATCACCGTGGCCCGCGCAGCGCCCGCACCATGGTCGAGGGCGTGCGCGCCCTGCTGGCCGCCGAGCAGCGCGCGAAGGTCGGCCATCACGTGGAGATCTCCATCGTCGGCTGCGAGCGGGTCCCGTTCGCCTACTACCGGACGAAGGTCGCCCAGGAGCGGGCCGTCACGCAGGGCCCGATCCCGTGGACCCTGCTGCGCGCCACCCAGTTCCACGAGCTCATCGACGAACTGCTGGGCGGCGGCGCGAAGTTCCGGATCGCGCCGCACAGCGCCATGCGTTTCCAGCCGGTCGACGTGACCGCGGTGGCGGGCCGGCTCGCCGACGCGGTGGAGGCCGGGCCGTCGGGCCGGGTCCGCGATGTCGGCGGCCCGGTCGTGCAGACGCTGGCCGAGCTCGCCGAACTCCGCGCCCGAACCCTCGGCCAGGCCCTGTTGCCCTTCCCGGTGCCGCCCATCGGCCGCGCCATCCGGCGGGTGCGTGACGCCGCGCTGTGCCTCGACTCCGAGGGCGAGGCAGTGTCTTTCGACTATGCCGAGTGGCTGCGCCGCCGGTACGCGAAGCCGGTCAGCGCTTGACCCGAAGCACCGTTGGTTCGGCGCAGAATTGGGCCGTGGCCTGGTCGGGGCTGAGCCCCGTGCGAGCCAGCCCGCCGGTGTCGACGACCGTGCATTCGCTGCCGCCGACGTGACCGGTGCCGTCGTCGAGGAAGTGGACCTCGACGGTGACGAGCGGGTGCAGGACGGCGGCGTCGAAGGTCCAGAACTGGATGTTCCACAGTTCGTAGGAGTCGCGGGCGGTGATGACGGTGTAGCCCGCGGCGGAGGTGTCGATGCCGATTCCGGCGAGTTCGCCGGAGCGCTGGAGCTTGCCGTCGGGCGCCGCGTGGTAGATGACGTACCGGATATTGGCGGTGGCGGCCATGACCGGGATGATCAGCTCGTCGCGGCCGTCGTTGTCGACGTCGCGCAGGCGCGGTTCGGTCGTGCCGACGGCCGGTTCGGTCAGGGTCTGGAGGGTGACGCCCTCGGGGTCCAGGGTGGTGACGGTGACCGCGCTCTGCTGCCCGTGGCCGTGGTGGCGGACCTCGAAGGTGAGTCCGGCGCTGTCGTGTGACTGCAGGTAGCAGTCGGGAGGCGTTGCGGCGGAACCGATATCGCCGCAGGGCTGTAGCCCGGAGACGGGGGCGGGCGGCTCGGTGGCCGCGATGTCGCGGGGAGCGCTGGGTTGCGGGTCGAGGTTGCCCGCCATGGGCGCGTCGGGGCGGGCACAGGCGGCCAGCGCCAGTGTCGCGGCGGCGACCAGGGCGCCGGCCGCGAGATTCCTCCCCATAACAGTGAGGATAGCGACGAATCGCCCAGTCACCCGCACGGCGACGGGGTGCCGGAAACAACTACGCGACATCATGTGCACACCTGCGCACCTATTGGCCTATAGTGGCGGCATGCTCGTCGTGCTGCGCCATCCTCAGTTCCGCAAGCTGTTCACCGCCCAGGTCGTCGCCCTGGTCGGTACCGGCCTGCTGACCGTCGCGCTGGGCCTGCTCGCCTACGAGGTGGCGGGTGGTCAGGCGGGGGCGGTGCTGGGGACCGCGCTGGCCATCAAGATGGTGGCGTATGTCGCTGTGGCGCCGGTGATCTCGGCACTCACCGGGCGGCTGCCGCGCCGCCTGGTGCTGGTGTCGGCGGACGCGGTGCGGGCCGGAATCGCGCTCATGCTGCCGTTCGTCACCCACACCTGGCAGATCTACGTGCTGATCGCGCTGCTGCAGTCGGCCTCGGCGACCTTCACCCCGGCCTTCCAGTCGCTGATCCCGTCGATCCTGGTCGACGAGGAGGACTACACGCACGGCCTGTCCCTGTCGCGCCTGGCCTGCGACCTGGAGTCGCTGCTCAGCCCGATGCTGGCAGCCGCCCTGTTGACGGTGATCAGCTATCACTCGCTGTTCGTCGGCACCGCCGCGGGCTTCGTGGCCTCGGCGCTGCTGGTGGTGACCACCCGGCTGCCCCGCCTGGACCCGGCCGACCACTCGGCCCCGCTGCTGGAGCGCATCACCGCGGGCGCGCGCATCATGATGAACCGCCCGGTGCTGCGCGGCCTGCTGGCCCTGAACATGGTGGTGGCCGCGGCCTCGTCGCTGGTCATCGTGAACACCGTGGTGTACGTGCGCGACCAGCTCGACGGCTCCAATACCGGTGTGGCACTCGCGCTGGCCTGCTTCGGGTTCGGATCGATGGCGGTGGCGCTGTCGACCCCGCGACTGCTGACGATCCTCCCCGACCGGCGATTCATGCTGACCGGCAGCGCGTTACTGCCGCTGGGCCTGATCGCCGCGTCCCTGCCGCCGCTGCTCCCCGACACCGCCGGTGCGATCGCGCTGGCCCTGACCTGGCTGTTGCTCGGCGCAGGCACCTCGATGATCAGCACCCCGTCGGCCCGCCTGCTGCGCGCCCAGACCCAACTCTCCGATCGCACAGCCGTTTTCACCGCCCAGTTCTCGCTGTCGCACGCCTGCTTCCTGGTGACCTATCCGATCGCGGGCAAGCTGGGCGCGCTGGCGGGTCTGCCGACCACGGCCATCGTGCTGGCCGCGCTCGCTACACTGGCAGCGACGACCGCGGCGCGGGTCTGGCCCGCGTCCGTCCCCGCCGACATCGAGGCGGTGCCCGCGGCAGGAAGGTGATCAGGTGAGCAAGGCCGAATCGCTGCCCGCCGCCACTCCCAGCCTCACCCATCCGGTCGCCCCGGACGAGGCCCGGCTGGACGTGGCCACCGAGACCTTCCGCATGCTCTCCGATCCGACCCGCCTGCACATCCTGTGGATCCTGGCCGACGCCGAGGCCGATGTCTCCGCGCTCACCGTGGCCTGCGGCGCGTCCCGGACCGCGGTCAGCCAGCATCTGGCGAAGCTGCGCTTCACGGGCATGGTCGACACCCGCCGCGAGGGCCGCCGCATCATCTACCGGATTCGCGACGGCCACCTGGCCCGCCTGGTCCGCGAGGGCCTCAACCACGCCGATCACGTCGTGACCGGCGAACCCTCCCACGAGTAACCATCCCCCGGACCTGCGCTCCTGGTCAGTGGGACGTGGTATCGCCGTGTACCCGCATTCGCCGCGACGATATGCCTATTCGAAATATCGCCGGACGAATAGTGAGAGGTCGCGCGCATGCATCCCGAGCAGGGCAGCCCATTCGATGTCATCATCATCGGGGCCGGATTCGCCGGACTGTACGGCGTCCACCAGGCGGCGAAGGCCGGATTGAACGTGCTCGGCCTGGAGGCCGGCGAGGGCGTGGGCGGCACCTGGTTCTGGAACCGCTATCCGGGCGCGCGCTGTGACGTGGAGAGCGTCGACTACTCGTACTCCTTCGACGAGGACCTGCAGCAGAGCTGGACCTGGACCGAGCGGTTCGCCGCGCAGCCGGAGATCCTCGACTACATCAATCACGTGGCCGACCGCTTCGAGCTGAAGGGCCACTACCGCTTCGGCCAGCGCGTGATCGGCGCGAGCTTCGACGACGCCGCCGCCATCTGGACGGTGCGCACCGAGTGCGGCGACGAATTCCGTTCGCAGTTCGTGATTTTCGCGACCGGCTGCCTGTCCGCGCCGATCAAGCCGAACATCCCCGGCATCGAATCCTTCGCGGGCGAGGAGCTGTTCACCGCGCAGTGGCCCGAGCAGGGCGTGTCCTTCGAGGGCAAGCGGGTCGGCGTGATCGGCACCGGTTCCTCGGGCATCCAGGTGTCGCCGATCATCGCGCGGGAGGCGCAGGCGCTCACCGTGTTCCAGCGTTCGGCCAACTTCAGCGTCCCGGTCCCGAACCGCCCCTGGACCGAGCAGGAGCAGACCGACATCCGCGCCACCTACCGGCAGCGCCGCGAGAAGTCCTACTACGCGGGCGCGGCCACCCCGCACGCCTCGCTGGAGACCAAGGCCCTGGAGATGAGCGCCGAGGATCGGGCCACGGCCATGGAGGACCGCTGGAACGGCGGCGGCGTGCTGTTCAACAAGGTCTTCCCGGACCAGAACAGCGATATCCGCGCCAATGAGCTGGTGCGCGAGTTCGCGGTCGCGAAGATCCGCGCCAAGGTCGACGATCAGGCCGTCGCCGACGACCTGATCCCCTCCGACCACCCGATCGGCACCAAGCGCATCTGCACCGACTCGGGCTACTACGAGATGTTCAACCGGCCCAATGTGTCGCTGGTGAACCTGCGTCGCGAGGCGATCGAGGAGGTCACCCCGACCGGCATCCGCACCGCGGACCAGTTCATCGAGCTCGACACCCTGGTCTACGCCACCGGTTTCGACGCCATGACCGGCGCGCTGCTGCGCATCGACCTGCACGGCGCGGGCGACGCCCGCCTGGGCGACCTGTGGGCCGACGGCCCGGTCACCTACCTGGGCTTCGGCATCCCCGGCTTCCCGAACATGTTCAGCATCAACAGTGTCGGCACCCCGTCGGTGATGGCGAACATGGTGCTGCACTCCGAGCAGCAGCTGGACTGGGTGCTGGCGCTGGTGCAGCACTGCCGCGCCCATGGCATCCGCACCGCCGAGGCGCGGTCGGAGGCGGCGGTCAAGTGGACCGATCACCTGCTGGAGGTCGCCGAGGGCACGCTGTTCGTGAAGGCCAACTCCTGGTACATGGGCGCGAACGTGGAGGGCAAGAAGCGCGTGTTCATGCCCTACATCGGCGGTTTCGGCAACTACCGCCGCTACTGCGACGACGAGCGCGACAACGGCTACCCGAACTTCGAGCTGACCGCGTAATCGGCCGAGGAGACCGGCTTGCTTCCCGTGGAAGCAAGCCGGTTTCGTCGTATTCGGCGCTGTGTCGTGTCAGGCAGGCAGTCCCAAGCCCGCCGCCAGCACCGGCCACGACTGCTTCACCGCTTCCTGCCAGTAGCCCCACGAGTGGGTGCCGGTGAGCGTGAAGTAGCAGGTGACGGGAATGCCGAGCCATTCGAGCCGGCCCGCGAGATGGTGGCTGCAGTAGTCGGTGACGGCTTCGATGGAGCCCCCGAGGGTCAGCTGGTCGATCCAGCCGTCGAGGCCGGGCAGGGTGTGCGGGCCGCCCGGCAGATCCCACTGGCCCGGCACCCCGGATCCGCTGGAGACGAACAGGTTCAGGCCGCGCAGCTGATCGGCGTGCAGGAAGGGATCGTTGGCCGCCCACTCGGGATCACCCGCGGGCCCGTACATGTTGGCCGGGTTGCCGCCGCCCTTCTCCACCACGGTGCTCACGAAATGGTGGCCCAGCGGGTCGCTGATCTGGGCGCAGCCGCTGTAGGACGCGACCGATCGATACAGCCCGGGCGCGGCGATGGCCAGTTGCAGCACCGAGGTGCCCGCCATGGACAGGCCCGCGATCGCGTTGCGCCCGTTGCCGTTCAGTTCCCGGTCCACGACCGGCGGCAACTCCTGGGTGAGGAAGGTCCGCCATTTGTTCACGCCCAGAACGGGATCGGGCGCGCGCCAGTCGGTGTAGTAGGTGTAGTCGCCGCCGATGGGCGCCACCACGGTGACGTTCTTGCCGGCGAGGAAGTCCATGGCGTCGGTCGCGGTCTGCCAGTTCACCGCGCCGACGCCGCCGCCCGCGCCGCCGAGCAGGTAGAGCACCGGGACGGGCTGCGTGGTGTCGGCGGCGCGCTGCACCTCGACCTGGATGTCGCGGCCCATGGCGTCGGAATGGACCCACAGCGTCTGGAGGCGCCCGTCGCCGGTATCGGGTTCGGCGGCGGCGGTGCCCGCGGCGGTCGTGAGCAGGATGGTTGCGGCCACGGCGGATAGTGCGCTGACCAGGGAATTTGTCGATCGCACGGTGTCTCCTTCGGCGATGGAACTATGCCTGAGGGTACGATTCCGCGCCGCCGGTCAGGGCCGGATTCCGCCCCCGGTGACCGCACTGTGGCCGTCCCGCGACCACCCCCGGACACGACGAAACCGGCTCGCTTCCCCTAGAGGCGCGCCGGTTTCGTCGTCTCCGATCAGGCGGGCAGGCCCAGACCGGATGCCAGGACCGGCCACGACTTCTTCAGCGCGTCCTCCCAGTACCCCCAGGAGTGGGTGCCGGTGGGCGTGAAGTCGTAGGTCGCCGGAATACCGAGGCCGTCGAGCTTGACCTTCAGATTCTGGGTGCAGTAGTTGGCGGCGGCCTCGAGCCCGCCGCCGAGGGCGAGCTGGTTGACCAGGCCGCCCGCGCCCGGCTGGGTGTGCGGGCCGTCGAGGGTGTCCCATTCGCCCGGCAGGCCGGATCCGCTGGAGATGAACAGGTCCAGGCCGCGCAGCTGATCGGCGTGCAGGTAGGGATCATTGGCGGCCCATTCCGGATCGCCTTGGGGGCCATACATGTTCTTGCTGTCACCGCCGCCCACGGCGACGACCATATTGACGAAGTTGTAGCCGAGCGGGTCGCTGATCTGGGCGCAACCACTGTAGGCGGCCACCGATTTGTACAGGCCCGGCGCGGCGATGGGCAGCTGCAACACCGAGGTGCCCGCCATGGACAGACCCGCGATGGCATTGCGCCCGTTGGTGTTCAAGGCCGCGTCGATGAGCGGGGGTAGCTCCTCGGTGAGGAACGTCTTCCACTTGTTCACGCCCAGTGTGGGATCCGGGTCGCGCCAGTCGGTGTAGTAGCTGAACGCGCCGCCGATCGGCTGCACCACATTGACGTCCTTGTCGGACAGGAAGTTCAGGACGTCGGTGCGCTTGCGCCAGGTCGCGGTGTCGGTGCCGCCGCCCGCGCCATTGAGCAGGTACAGCACCGGGGTGGGCCCTGAGGTGTCGGCGGCTCGTTGCACGTCGACCTGGATGTTCTTGTCCATGGCGGCCGAATAGACCTGCAAGGTCAGGTTCCGCGCATCGGTGGGCTTGCTGGAGGCGATGCGGGAGCCGTCGGCGGAGGCCCCGGCATAGTCCACCGAGGCGCCCGGGTCGGCCCAGGCGGCACCGGCGGCGATTGGTAGCAGGACGGTTGCGGTCAAGGCGAGTACTCCACTGCACCAGATCTTCGTTGAACGCACGCTTTCTCCTTCGGCAGTGTTTTCCAGCTTGTTACTACTCAGCGCATCACATTGCCGATACGTTCTAAGTAATTGCTGGCTCGAAACTGAGTGGTGGCTGAGAACCCCGGTCAGTGGCTGTCAGCGCACTGTCGGTGAGGTGTCAGCGGCGGTCGGCATCGTCATGGATATGACACAGACCACAACTTCCGACGCCGCCCTGACCGCTTTCGTCGAGGCCACGGCCGCGCGGTACGACATGCCGGGCATCGCCGTCGGTATCTGGGCGGGCGGCCGTGAGATCCATGCCACGGTCGGCGTGACCAGCACCGAGAACCCGGTGCCGGTGACCGAGCACACCGTGTTCGCGATCGGCTCGACCTCCAAGACCTTCACCGCCACCGCCTTGCTGCGCCTGGTCGCCGACGGCCGGGTCGACCTGGACGCCCCGGTCCGCACCTACGTTCCCGAGCTCGAACTGCTCGACGAGCACACCGCGGCCACCATCACCGTGGCGCAGCTGCTCAACCACACCGCCGGGTTCGAGTGGAACCTGATCAACAACACCGGCGAGGGCGAGGACGGGCTGGCCGCGTTCGTGGCGTCGCTGGCCGAGCTGCCGCTGCTCGGCGCTCCCGGTGAGCGCGCGTCCTACAGTCAGGCCGGTTTCAATCTGCTGGGCCGCGTCATCGAGAACGTGACCGGCGAGCCGTTCGAAAAGGTCGTCGCCGACACCGTTTTCGCGCCGGTCGGGCTGACCGAGAGCCACTACTTCCAGGGCGACATCATGACTCGCCGTTTCGCGGCCGGGCACGAGCGCCAGGAGGACGGGGCCCTCGAGGTGGCGCGGGTCTGGAAGGGTACCCGCGCCAACAATCCCGGCGGCGGCCTCGGCACCACGGTGTCGGATCTGTTGCGCTGGGGCCGCTTCCACCTCGGCGACGGCCGGGGCGCGCACGGCGAGACCGTGCTGCCCACCGATCTGCTGCGCGCCATGCGGGAGCCGACCGTCACGCTGCGCAACAGCACCCTGGCCGACGCGTTCGGCCTGTGCTGGATGCTGCGCGAGGTGGACGGGGTACGCATGGCCGGGCACGGCGGTTCCGGCTTCGGCCAGTTCGCGGACTTCCAGCTGGTGCCGGAGCGCGATTTCGCGATCGTGGTGCTCTCCAATGCCAGCCCGGACGGCATTCCGGCCAACCAGGCCATCGTCCGCTGGGCGCTGGAGCACTACTTGGGCGTGCTCGACCAGGACCCGGAGCCGGTGCCGTTCGACGCCGCCCGCGTCCCGGAGCTGTCCGGCGTGTACGACATCGACGCTATGACCATGACCTGCTACGCCGAGGGCGATCAGTTGTACCTGGACTGCAAGGTCAAGCCGGAGATCCGGGCCGCCGGGGGCGCGGAGATCCCGCAGGATCACCCGCCGTTCCCGTTCGGAATCCTGCCGGGCGACGGGGACGACTATGTGATCACCGCGGGGTCTTTCGAGGGTCAGCGCGGGTTCTTCAGCCGGGACGCCGACGGGGAGATCATCGGGGTGGATCTGGCCGGGCGATTGTTCAGCAGGGTGTCCTGAGCGGCGTCAGCCCACCGCCCCCGTCAAGCGGCCCAGGGCTTCCGGCCTGGAGAGATCGGCCCCGAGGCGATATGCGCGGTGGTACTCGTCCTCGCCGAGACGCTCGGTGAGGGTGGCGACGAGCGTGGTCAGCTCGGGCTCTCCGTGATCGAAGACACCGCGGATGACCTCGCTGAGGCCGAGAGCCGTGGCGGCCGCTGCGGGATCATCCTCCAGGAGACGGAGTTTCGCGAGCAGTTCCGCGGCCTGAGCCTGCGCGTGCGCGGTGAGGGCGGAGTCGCCGTGCACGAACGACCCGTCGATCACCTGAGGGAGCAGCGCACGGGCGGACCCGACGTCCGCTCCCGAGAGGTGATTCCGCAGCCGCGCGACCGCTATCTGGTTGGCTGCCATGGGTTCCGGGTAGGGCAGGTGACGAATCCGCTGTTCGACCTGCTCCAGATCGCGGCCGGAACGATCGAGATCACCTGTGCGGCGATGCAATTCGGCGCTGGCGAAGAGGATCACCGCGCTCAGCCGAGCCAGGCCCTGGTCGGCGGCGAGTCGTTGCGCGGCCTCGATATCGCCGGCGGCCTCGGCGAGTTCGCCGCCACGCATTCGTTCTTCCGCGAGGGCGGTGCGAGCGGCGGCGATATCGTCCTCGGTCCCGAGTTCGGACGCCAGGGTGACCGCGCGGGCGAAGTCGGCGAGGGCCCGATCGTGCTCGCCCGCCACCGCGTGGGCGCGTCCGTCCGCGAGCAGGGCCATGCCCAGGCCCCAGCGATCACCGACGATCTCGAAGCCTCGCAATGCTTCTCGCCGGGCCTCGACTCCCTCCGCCAGCCGTCCCTCCCCGGTCAGGGCGATGTCGCGGGCGAACTGGGCGCTGGCCCGCACCCACGGATCCGGCCAGGTCATGGCTTGCCGCAGCTGTCGTTCGGCGAGCTTCCCGTCCTCGGCGCGGGCGGCCAGCAGCGCGGTCCACAGTGGTACAGCGGGATGGAATTCCAGCCCACCGGCTGCCACGCAGTCCTCGATCAGTGTCGACAGCGAGCTTCCGGCGGGCGGGGCTCCGGCCATGAGGGCGATGACCCGGAACGCGGCGCGCGCCGATTCCGGCAGCTGATCCGCGAGGGCCAGGATTCCGGCCAGCGAGCTCTCGAACTGGGTGCTCATCCCCCGGATCCCCCAGTACCAGAACAGGGCGCGCACCAGCCGCGACGCGATCTCCGGCGATGCCGGCTGCCCCAGCGCGGTGCGTAGCGCGGCGGCCAGGTTGGCGTGTTCGGCGTCGAAAAGGGCGATGGCGGCGAGCTGTTCGGTGCCGCGCAGGTGGGGTTCGGCCTGTTCGGCGAGGGTCAGGTAGTAGTCGGTGAACGGCTCGGTGAGGTGGTCGGTGGAGGACGCGAGCCGGTCGGCGGCGTAGGCGCGGATGGTCTCCAGCATGCGGTAGCGCGGCGGATCATCGGAGTTCACGGTGACCAGGGACTTCTCGACCAGGGCGTCCAGCAGGTAGAGCAGGTCGTCGGCCGGGAGTTGCTCGTCGCCGCAGATGATCTCGACGGCTTCCGCGGTCGCGCCGCCGGGGAACGCGGAAAGCCTTCGGGCCAGGACCTTTTCGGGCTCTTCGAGGAGATCCCAGCTCCATTCGACCAGGGCGAGCAGGGTGCGCTGCCGGGGCAGGGCGGTGCGGCTGCCGGAGGTGAGCAGCCGGAAGCGGTCGCCGAGCCGCCGGGCCACCTGGTCGACGCTCATGGCGCGCAGTTTCGCGGCGGCCAGTTCCAGGGCCAATGGGAGGCCGTCGAGCCGGCGGCAGATCTCCACCACCGGTGCGACGGTGTCGTCGTCGAGCGCGAAGCCGGGACGGATGGCGGCGGCGCGTTCGACGAAGAGCCGCACCGACGAGGAGCGTTGGGCCGCAGCGGAATCCGCGGTCTCGGCGGGCACGTCGAGCGGACCCAGGTGACACAGGGCCTCACCGGTGATGGCGAGGGGTTCGCGGCTGGTGGCGAGTACCCGCAGTTGCGGCAGCCGGTCCAGCAGTGTCTCGGCGAGCCCGGCGGCGGCCGCGATGACGTGCTCGCAGTTGTCGAGCACCAGGACGGCGGGCCCGACGTCGAGGAGTTCGATCAGCCGGCCGGTCTTGTCGGGACGTTCGGCGGCAGCACTGTCGAGTGCGCCCGCGACGGCGTCGGCGAGCTGGTCGGGTGCGCCCAGTTCGGCCAGCGGGACGAAGAACACCGCGCCGGTGCCGTGCCGGTCCATGGCCTCGAGCGCGAGGCGGGTCTTGCCGGCGCCGCCGGGTCCCACGATGGTGACCAGTCGTGAATCCGCCAGCAGCCCGATCACTTCCGCGATCTCCGGTTCGCGGCCGACGAATCCGGTAAGGCGGGCCGGGAGGTTCCGGGTCGCGGGTTCCCTTCGCGGGGAGGGGCTTTCGAGTTCGCCGCGCAGCAGTGCCAGGTGGGTTTCGCGCAGGATCGCCGACGGGTCGATGCCCAGTTCCTCGTCGAGCCGGGCCCGGGTCTCCTCGTAGGCCGCCAGCGCGTCGGACTGCCGTCCGGCCGCGGCGAGGGCCCGCATGCGCAGGGCGGCGAGCCGTTCGCCGAGCGGATTGTCGGAGGCCGCGACCTCGAGGTCGGTGAGCACCTCGATGTGGCGGCCCAACCGCAGATCGGCCTCGAAGCGGTCCTCGAGGGCGGCGGCCCGCAGATCGTCGAGCCGGGTCGCGGCGGTCTGGGCGTACGGGGCGTCGAGTACGTCGCCGAGGGCGGGCCCGCGCCACAGCTCGAGGGCCTCGCCCAGCAGTCGGGCAGCCGGTTCGGCACGGTCCGCGGCCAGTTCCTGCCGTCCGCGCCGCACCAGATCCTCGAACTGCTCCGCGTCCACGCGGACCCCGGGCAGCCGGTAGCCGCCGGGCCCGAATTCGACGGCGCCCACATCGCGCAGGGCCTTGCGCAGCCGCGACACCAGCGCCTGCAACGCGCCCGACGCCTCGGCGGGCGGTTCCTCGCCCCAGAGGCCGTCGACGAGCGCGGAGACCGACACATCGCGCCCCGACTCCAGCGCCAATCGCGCCACCAGCATTCGCACCCGGACGCCGGAGATCTCGACCCGGGTCCCGTCCTCCGCATGGACCCGAACCGGTCCGAGCACACTCACCTGCACCCGGCGAGTCTTCCAGACACACCGGCCGGGCACCCGTCTCCGATCGGGCGGGGCCCAGCCGTTTACCCCTGAGGTAATCGACTCCGGGCGCCGCGGCGGGCACAGTCGATCCCATGACCGACATCTCCGCCGACCCGATCGGCCCCCAGTTGTTCGCCACCATGCCGTTCACCGAGAGCCTCGGCGTGCAGGTTCTCGACTGCGGCCCGGAACTCGTGCGCAGCCGGCTGCCTTGGCGCGAGAACCTGTGCACGCTGGGCGGTTCCCTGCACGGCGGCGCGCTGATGGCGCTGGCCGACGCCACCGCGGCGGTGTGCGCGTACCTGAATCTCCCGGCGGGCAAGCAGGGTACGACCACCGTGGAGTCGAAAACGAACTTCGTGCGCGCCCTGCGGTCCGGTCACGCCACCGCCACCGCCACGCCGCTGCACACCGGCCGGAGCTTCATCGTCGTGGAGACCGAGATCCGCGATGACGCGGGCGCTCTCGTCGCCAAGGTGACCCAGACCCAGGCGGTGCTCTAGCCCGGCTGTCGACGCGATGCCCCCAAAGTTGCGGTCGTTCCAAACGGAACGACCGCAACTACTGTTCGTCCCGTCGAAAGGGACCCTCCGTGAACCGATTCATCGCCGCAGCCTCCACCAGCACACTTCTCGCCCTCGGCCCGTTGGCCGCCACCGCCGCCGCGGCGCCCGAGCCCGCCACCCCCGTCGCCGACAGCGGCTCCGCCTCGGGCTCGGGCACTTTGGTCGGCCTCGGACTCCAGACGCTGTTGTGCCAGCTGAAGGGCGGCACCATGACCAGCTCCGCCGCCGAGACCGCTCCCCCGTCCCACTGCACCGTCATCTGATCCCGAGTGGATGCCGATCACTCCTCGATCCGGCCGGGTGGCCCGGATCGGGGTGGGGCGTTATGATCGGCTCGATGATTACTCATTCCAATCCACGATTGGGGGTCTCGTTCGCTTCTGGTGAGTGCTGATGCACCCATCCACCGCGAACGGGACGACTTCCCGACATTCATTCTGGCTGCGCGTGCGGGAGCTCGCCGTGCCGCCCTCCATGATCGAGACCGCTACCACTCGGCGTCGTGCCGGGGATTGGGCTGGGGCTTGTGCCGCAGCGGGTTTCGATGTGGATATCGATCTGCGGGCCGTGGCCCGCGTCCATGGGCGAGGGCTTGCCGCTCGCGTTCGAGACGATCTGCGAAGTCTGGCACCGGATCTGCTGCGCTGGCATCTGCCCCGGGTCGCTCCTGACGGATTGCTGCGGCCCGGGCTGACGATGTCGCTGGCTCGGTACGGCGGCGACGAGTACGGAAGTGGCTGCGGCGGAGCCGATTCGGTTCATCTGGTGGTGCGGACCGCTCCCGCGTGGGCAGATGCCGGTCAGCGGGTGAGTCTCGCGCTGTGGGACGGATCCGGTGACCGGGACGTGGGCACCTTGCATCCGCATCCCCGTCCGGACCGGCGGTATCGGCTCGATCTTCATCGCCACCTGTGGGATTCGCTTCGTAGCGACGAGCTCCGAATACGTTCCGGGGCAGTGCGACTCGACAGCCCGAACGAAATCGAGACCCAACTCTCGGGCGCGGCCCCACCCGGTTGCGCCGTGGACCGGTGGGCCGACGAGGCCGGGATTCTGCTGCGCGCCGAAGGGAATACCGGCGGCCAGGTGCTCGTGCGGGCCGGGGTTCGGCGGCGGATCGTTCTCGAATTGTATTCGCACGCAGGTGATCCGCCCGATGTGCGAATCGCCGAGCGATATCCACGCGGCGAGATGTCCGGGCTACCTGTGCTGCCCGATGCCGCGACCTGGGTGCTGCCCGATCTGGAGTTGTTGCGCGCGGGTGCGATCACGGCCGATCGGCTGCATCCACTGGTCGCGTCGGCGCTGGAGCCGGGCCATTCGAGGTCCGAAACCTCCGGTGGCACAGGTCAGGACGGTCGGACGCTGTTGGTGGAGTGCCGCGGCGAGCTGCATCGGGTGGCACTGGTGGACGGGGTGCTGACTGCCCTGGATCACGCTCCCGCCGAGGTCCGGCGGGAGGAGCTGCTGGTCGCCCTGACCGGCACTCCCCTGCCGTGTCTGCAGGCGATCGACCGGGCGCACCGGCAACCGGACTGGCTGTCCGATGTCCGGGAACGGTTGATGCACGGCGACACCGCCGGTGCACTGACCGTTGTCGAGCGCGCTCTGGGTCCCGACGCGTTGCTCCGCGAGGGCGCGCTGCGCGACGAGCTGGAGGCGGCCGCGCGGCAACGGATCACCTACGGCCTGTTCCGATCCGGCCTGTCCAAGCCGTTCCCTTGCATTCCTCGGCCGACGCACCGCGCCCATCCACGAAACGCGACCTCCCGCTGATCCCCGGCCGTCGCGCCTTTCCCCATTCCTCTGAACTCCCAAGGTGATTCACGCATGTCTACTGAAGCCCATTCCGACTCCCAACTCGCCATCGCGGGCGACCTGCTGACCCTGCTGGGCGATGTCGCCACCGAGCCCCGGCCCAATCTTCAGCTCGAAGCCCTCACCCTGGCCGTGGCCGCCGACCTGCCGGTTCTCCTGTGGGGCGAGCCGGGCATCGGCAAAACCGCGGCCCTGACCCAACTCTCGGACGCCCTCGACCTCCCGCTGACCACGGTGATCGCCAGCGTGCACGAACCGTCGGACTTCTCGGGCCTGCCGATCATCGGCGACGATCCCGCCACCCAGGGTGTCCCCATGGCCCCGCCGGAGTGGGCGGTCCGCCTGGTGCGCGCCGGGCGTGGCCTGCTGTTCCTGGACGAGCTGTCCACCGCGCCGCCCGCCGTCCAGGCCGCCCTGCTCCGCCTGGTGCTGGAACGCCGGATCGGCACCCTGCGACTGCCGCCGGGCGTCCGGATCGTGGCCGCCGCCAACCCGCGGTCCTCGGCGGCCGACGGCTGGGAGTTGAGCCCGCCGCTGGCCAACCGTTTCGTCCACCTGAACTGGGTGCACGACCATGAGGTGGTGGTGCGCGGTCTCGGCGGGACGTGGCCGTACGCGACGCTGCCCACGCTCGATCCCGAGAAGTTCCCGGAGGCAGTCGATTTCGCCCGTCGCGCGGTGTGCGGCCTGCTCTCGGGCCGCCCGAAGCTCGTGCACCAGCTGCCCAGCAGCGAGGCTCGTCGGGGCGGCGCGTGGCCGTCGCCGCGCAGTTGGGAGATGACGGTGCGGCTCATCGCCTTCGCCACCGCCGCGGGGGCCGGCCGTGACGTGCTGTCGCTGCTGGTCCGTGGCTCGGTCGGCGACGGCCCCGGGTTCGAGCTGCTCACCAGCATCGACCGCATGGATCTCCCGGATCCCGAGCTGTTGCTCGCCGATCCCGACGCCGCCGACCTGCCGACCCGCGGCGACCTACGGCAGGCGGCGCTCGACGCCGTGGTGGCGGCCGTGCGCAGCCGCCGCACCAAGGCCCGCTGGGACGCCGCCTGGGCGCTGCTGGCGAAGGCCGCCGAAACCGGCGCTCCCGACCTGGTGGTCGTTCCGGCCACCACCCTCGCGAGTCTGCGCCACGAAACCTGGGACGTGCCCGCCTCGATCGAGCGCCTCACCGGCATGGTCTCGGTCTCCCAGGGCGCGGACCGCGCCGCCGCCCGCGTCACCGCGCAGGTGGGCCGATGACCCCGATCCTGGACTCCGAGAAGCTCTTCGCCGCCCGCCTGCTGGCCGTCCGCGCCCGGCCCTACCTGGCCACGGCCCTCTACGCCCTGAATATCGTCGAATCCCGCCGGGTCCCCACCATGGCCGTCGACCGCTACTGGCGCTGCTACGTCTCCCCCGCCTTCGTCGACCACACCCCAGTCGAGAATCTGGCGTCGATTCTCGTGCACGAGGTTTCCCATCTCCTCCGCGACCACCACGGCCGCAGCGATCGTTTCGCCCAGGCCCACAACCTGTCCGGCCCCGCCGAACGCCTCCGCATGAACATCGCCGCCGACGCCGAGATCAACGACGACGCGTTCGGCGACGGCCTGATCCAGCCCGAGGACGCGGTCACCCCGGCCACCCTCGGGCTGTCCCCGGGCGAGCTCATGGAGGACTACCTCCACCAGTTCCGGCTCACCGTCGACGCCCAGCACCTGGCCTGGCTCGACTGCGGCAGCGGCGCCGACGGTCTCGACCGCGAGTGGGATCTGGGCCCGGGCGATGCCGACGGCTTGACCGACCAGCAACGGGACGCCGTCAAATTCCGTGTCGCCCAAGGTATTGTCGGCCAGCCCGGCGACGCCCCCGAAGGCTGGCGTCGTTGGGCCGACCGCGCCCTCCACCCACCCCAGCCCTGGCGAGATCTCCTCGGCGCGGCCCTCCGCTCCGCCGCCTCCGCGCCCGGCCTCGGCGCAACCCACACCTACTCGCGACCGTCACGCCGCGCCACCGCCCTCCCCCGAACCATTCTCCCGACCCTGCGCCGCACCCCACCCCGCGTCACCGTCATCATCGACACCTCGGGCTCGGTGAGCGACACCGAACTGGGCAGCGCCCTAGTGGAAACCGCCGCCATAGCCCGGACTCTGGGCGGCCGAAAGGACCTCCTGACCGTCATCTCCTGCGATGCCGCGGCGCACATCGCGGGCCCGTTCTGCCAGTCCGAGAGCATTCCGTTGATCGGCGGTGGCGGCACCGACCTCTGTGCGGGTTTCGCCAAAGCCGCACGCGCCCAACCCCGCCCGGATGTCCTGGTGGTCCTCACCGACGGCCAAACCCCCTGGCCCAAGCAGTGTCCGTCCGCTCGAACCGTGGTCGGACTCTTCCGCCGCCCCATCACCTGGACCGCGGACGACACGGGCTTCGTCCCCGACAAGCCCCCATCGTGGGCCCGTGTCGTCGAGATCGGCTGACATTCGTGGCGGCGGCAGGTCGAACAACGCCGCCGCGCAATCGGATTCAGTCCTCGCAGCAGTCGCACTCACGGTCCGCCGCTCGGGCGCCTGCTCCGAGCGCGGCCGGGGACGGGCAGCAGGTGTCACCGCGCCACGCGTTGACACCTTCCTTCACCGCGATGACGGCGATGACGAGAGCGGCGATCGGGTCGGCCCACGACCAGCCGAACGCAGTGTTGACCACCAGTCCGACCAGCAATACCGCGGACAGATAGGTGCACAGCAGCGTCTGCTTCGAATCGGCCACCGCGGAGGCCGACCCGAGTTCCCGCCCGGCCCGGCGCTGCGCCCACGACAGCACCGGCATCACCGCCAGACTCACCGCCGCCAGCGCGATCCCGATCGGCGAGTGCCGAGCCTCCCCCGCACCGGCCAGCCCGCGCACCGAGTCGACCGTGACGTACGCGGCCAGCGCGAAGAACGAGAACGCGATGATCCGCAACGCGGTCCGCTCCCGCCGCTCCGGATCCCGGCCCGCGAACTGCCACGCGACCGCCGCGGCCGAGGACACTTCGATCACCGAGTCCAGACCGAACCCGATCAACGCCGTCGACGACGCCCGAGCGCCCTCACTCAGCGCGACGATCGCCTCGACCACGTTGTAGCCGATGGTCGCCGCCACGAACCAGCGAATCCGACTCGCCAGCAGCGCCCTCCGCTCCGCCGAAGGCCCCACCACCCCAGCGGACGGCATCCCCAGCGACGCCGACATCAACAGCACCCCTCGGCCTCGGCCGCCGCACAACACGCGGGATCGACCGCCAACACCAGCCCGGTCAGATCATCCAGCGCCCGCCCGATCCGCGCATCCGCCAACTCATACCGCGCCCGCCGCCCCTCCGGCACCGCGACGACGAGTCCGCAACCCCGCAGGCACGCAAGATGATTCGACAGAATCTGCCGAGACACCCCGATCCGCTCCGCCAACTCCGACGGATAACTCGGCTCCCGCCGCAAACTCAGCAGAATCTGGGTCCGCGTCGGATCCGACAAAGCATGCCCGAACCGGGCAAGCGCATCACGGTGCAGCAGGGCGTCCACACCCTGACAGTACATCAGAATCTGTATTCAGAAAATGATGAACCATTCGAGGAGCCGCCCATTCGGCAACCTGTCTCACGAACCGGTCGAGGCACGCCGCGCCGTGATGCCGAGCGCGGTCAGCACACTGAGCAGAGCCACCGACGCGATCGCCCACCATGAGTGCGTGAACCTGTCGAGCGAGTCACCCTCGGAGGCGGTGAGCGTGCCGAGCAGGGCGACCAGCATGGCGACACCGAGGACGTAGCCGAGCTGGCGGCTGGTGTTCACGATGCCGCTGCCGGTCGAGACCCGGGCGGGCGGCAGATCCACCGTGGCGGAGGCCAGCAGGCTGGGCAACGAGAAGCCGACGCCCACACCGATGATCAACCAACCGGGCAGTACCTGGGTCAGGTAGTCGACCTCGGTCCGGGCACTCAGAGCCAAGACCAACGCGCCCAGGAAAACCAACGAATTACCCAGGGCTACAAGATAACCGGCCGACCAGCCGCGCCCGGTCAGGCGCTGCCCCACCGCGGCGAACACAGGCACCATCAGCGGGCCGGGAGCCACCGCGAGCCCGGTGGCCAGGGCGCTGTACCCCGCGCCACCCTCGAGCCGTAGCACGACGCTGGGCAGCACCGCACCGAAGGCGGTGCAGAACAGCAGGGCGGTCACATTGGCCCAGAAGAAGGTTCGAACCTTCATCAGGGCCGGATCGATGATGGGCGACGCGTGGGTGAGCACTCGGGCGATCACCAGCGCCGCGGCAATGGCGGCCGCCGCGAAGGCGATGAGCGTCGAACTCCCCGACCAACCCCATTCCTGGCCCTTCACCAGCGCGAGCGCCAGCGCGCCTAGTCCGATGGCGAGAATCAGCGCGCCCAGTAGATCCGGAATCCGTTCCACCGTCTCGCCTTTGGTATCCGGCAGCAGTGCCAGCGCGCCGATGAGCGCGATCACGCCGACCGGCACATTGACCAGGAACACCCACTGCCACGACACCTTCACCAGCGCACCCCCGATCACCGGCCCGATCGCGGCGGCGAGGGAGGTCGAGGTGGCCCAGATCTTCACCGCCCCGGCGCGCCGTTCCACCGGCAGCACGGTCAGCAGCAGCCCCAGGCTGGTCGGCGTCAGCACCGCGGCGCCGGCGGCCTGCAATACCCGGAATCCGATGAGCCACCACAAGGTCGGGGCGAGCGCGCACGCCACGCTGGCGAGCGTGAAAACCGCGAGGCCGATGAGGAATCCCCGCTTGCGCCCGAACCGATCGGCCAGCCGCCCGGCGGGAATCAGCAGCGCGGCATACACGATCGTGTACCCATTCAGGACCCAGCTCAGATCCGACAATGTCGACCCGGGATAGCCCTCCCCGATCGCCTCGAAGGCGACATTGACGATGAAGGTATCGAGCATCGCCATGAAGGCCGCCGAACACAGCACCAGCAGAACGAGATCCGAACGATTCCGCGTCTGTTGCGCAGCAGAATCCACCTGACTTGTTTCAACCATAGTTAGATACCGTAGATGCTGACTATGGTTGCATCAAGTCAGGTGACTGAACGAAGGCCCGCCCCGACGGATGCCGGGGCGGGCCTATGGGCAATGCGCGATCAGTGCGGTTGCGCGGCGGCCTGTTTCGGCAGGCCGTACACCACCGCGAAGGAAGCCACGGTGAGCGCGATCGCCACCCCGGTGACGGCGCGGATGGCGGTCACCGCGACCGCCGGGCCGTCGCCGAGCGCGAAGCCGCTGAAGAACACCGTGCCGAGAATGGCAACACCGAGCGCCGCCGCGCCCTGCTGGAAGGACTCCAGCAGCCCCGAGGCCGAACCGATTTCGTGATCATCGAGCTCGCCGACGATGATGCCGAACAGCGGCACGAAGATCATGCCCATCCCGAGCCCGTACGCCAGCAGCGCCGGGGCCAGAGCGAGCGCGGTCGGCGTTGCTGCCGAACTGAACTGGCAGAACAGGGCGATCAGGCCGAGCAGCATCCCGCCCAGGCCCAGGTGCAGCACCTTGCGGCCGAGCTTGGGCGCCAGGCCCGCGCTGACTCCGGACCCGAGAAACGCGCCGATTGCCCAGGGCGCCATGGTCAAACTGGCCCGCAGCGCGCTGAAGCCGAGACCCATTTGCAGGAACAGCCCGACCGCCAGCGAGAATCCGCCGACGCCGCCGAAGAACACAGTGATGAAGCCGATGCCGGAGGTGTAGGAACGCTTGGCGAACACACTGGTCTCGATGAGCGCGGCCTGCCCGGCGCGGGAGCGGCGCACCTGATCCCGGGCGAACAGTCCGAGTACCGGAATGGACGCGATCGCCATGGCGATCATCCAGCTCGGCCACCCGGCCGCGCGCCCCTCGACCAGCGGGTACAGCAGCATGCCCAAACCGGCGCCGGCCACGATCGCACCGCGCAGGTCCAAGGTCAGACCCGGCAGCGGGGCGGCGGCGGGCAGGATCCACGCGCCCAATGCCAGCGCCACCACGCCCAGCGGCAGGTTCATCAGGAAGATGGCACGCCACCCGCTGCCGAGCAGGTCGGCGTCGATGAGCAGTCCCGCGACGATCGGCCCGGCGATGGTGGCGACGCCGATGAGCGGCCCGAAAGCCGCGTAGGCCTTACCGAATTCGCGTCCGAACAGATCGCGGATGAGACCGAAGCACTGCGGCACCATGACCGCCGCGAACAAGCCCTGCACCACCCGTCCGGCCAGCAGCAGTTCGATGGACCCGGCGGCCCCGCACAGCAGCGACGCGATCAGGAATCCGGCGAGCCCGATCATGAGCACCCGCTTGCGCCCGTACATGTCGCCGAGCCGCCCGCCGGTCAGCAGCCCGATCGCCATGGCCAGGGTGTATCCCGCGCTGAGCCACTGCACGGTCGCCACCGACCCGCCGAGCTCGCCGCGAATGGCGGGCGCGGCCACGTTCACGATGGTGGCGTCCAGCAGATTCAGCAGGGTCGCGGCCAGGATGGCGAGCAGCCCCCACCACCGCCGCGGCAACGGTCCGGCGGAATCGGTTGTGATCGTGGAGGTTTCGAGGGGCGGATGGTCGACCGTGACGGTCATGGCTGTCTCCTGACGCCGATGCCTAATCAGAACGGAATGATCTGTTCCGTTCCAGTGAAGCAGAGGGCTCCGCTCGGATCAAGCGTGAAATTGAATTGGAATAGAACATTCCGTTCTGATACTGTCGCCGCATGCGACCGACCCGGGTCGCTGATCCGAAGGGAAGAACCCATGTACCTCGTCGTCGGCGCCACCGCTCACTTCGGCCGTCAGTCCGTGGACGCCCTGCTGACCGCGGGCCTGCCGGTACGGGCTCTGACCCGCCGCCCCGAGACCGCCGGGCTGCCCGCGGCCGCACAGGTGACCGCAGGCGACCTCACCTCCGAAGACGCTCTGGCCGAAGCGGTTTCAGGCGTCGAGGCGATCTTCCTGGTGCTCCCCTACGGCATGGAGGTCGCTCCCCTGCTGGCCGCCGCCCGCCGCGCCGGAGTGCGGCGCATCGTCTTCCTGTCCTCGGGCGCGGTGGTCGACGGCGCGCAGGCCCAGCCCGACGTGATCGCCCGGTACCACCGCGACGTCGAAGCCGCGATCGAGGCGTCCGGCATCGAATGGACGTTCCTGCGCCTGCTGTTCCCGGCCATCAACTCCCTGACCTTCGCCATGCAGCTGGCCGGCGGCGACGTCATCCGCGCCGCCTACGGCCAGGCCGCCGCGTCGGTGGTCCACGAGAACGATGTGGCCGAGGTGGCCGCCGCGGTACTGCCCGGCGGCCACGCCGGAATGACCTACGACCTGACCGGCCCGCAGTCCCTCACCCAGACCGAGCAGGTCGGGATCCTGGCCGCGGCCCTCGACCGTCCCCTCACCTTCGAGGAACTCGACGACGCCCCGGTGCGCGCCCAGATGGCCCAGTTCATGGACCCGGCCTTCATCAACGCCCTGTTCGACCTGATGGCCGAAACCGTCGGCAAGCCCGCCGCACTCAATACCGTCATCGAAGACCTCACCGGCCACGCTCCCCGCACCTACGCCGACTGGGCAGCCGACCACCTCGCTGACTTCTCCTGAGCGACACGCGCAGCGACGCGCGGTTCGATGCGGTGAAAATCGCATCTTGGGTTCCTTGATGGCAAGGTGCTCGATCACGGCGCCCTGGTGAATGGACCGGCGTCGCTGCGCTTGCGGATGTCGGCCTTGCCGATCCGGCGATCGCGTGATCGATCGTCATCGCACCGCCGATCTCGATGCACGCAGAAATCACTCGATGCACATGCAGGAATCAGATGCACATGCAGGAATCAACAGTGAGGAGGGCTAGTGACGAGCAAGGTGGTTCAGCGGGCCGGCATGGTCGGCAGGCTGGGTTTCGCGGGTGTGGTGGCCGGTGCGTTGGTTCTGGAACAGCACGCCGTCGCGCACGCCGCCGAGACGACCACGTTCCAACTCCCGCTGCTGGAGGTATCCCAATCATGGGGTGTCCCAGCATCATTCACGATCTTCCTGACGGCGACCGTCGGCAACGAACCCGGAGTCACCACCTTCGGTGTCGCCAACCCGCCGCCGTTCGACGGCAAGCACCCGCTCGATTCGCCCGCCCGGATCTGGTGGGCGAACCTGTCGACCGGAGCGGCGGGCATCGTCGACATGGACGTTCGCGAGACCGCGGAGCAGCCCTGCGACTGCGCCCCGGTCCCGGTGTCGGTGAACACCGGACCGGGCCGGATCGCCGCGATCGTGACCGCCGGCGGCGTCGCCGCCAACGTGTCCTCGGGACTCGGAACGTTCACCACTCCTTGAGCCCCTGGTGAGGGGCACATAAGCCGGAACCCGGAACACCGGACCGGCCCCACGGAGTAGCGTGCGGTCAATGAGCGCATGCGAGGTTTGCGGTAACGATTACGCCATGCCGATCGTCGTCGAAGCTCAGGGAGTGCGGCACGTCTTCGACTGCTTCGAATGTGCGATCCACCGTATGGCACCCATCTGCGAGCACTGCAATTGCAAGATCATCGGACACGGCGTGGAGTCCGAGGGCAGATTCTTCTGCTGCGTGCACTGCGCCGTGTCCGAGGGTGCCATAGGCCTGGTCGACCACATCTGAAACGGGCGGTCCGGAATGCCGAACACCCCTGCGGTGCTTCGGCATTTCGGACTGCGCACCGTGGCGGTTGTGGGGCGGGCGGGGCAAAGGGCCACAGGGATACCCTGGCAAGTGGCCGCTGAGTACGAGGCACGAGCACGCGATGGCCGAAAGCGATCAATTCCAGACACAGCGTGATGCGGGTAGCGATGTCATCACGGAACTGCACGCTGCCGGTTTCGACGATGCGGAAGAGATCGGCCGCGGCGGGTTCGGCCAGGTATATCGGTGTACCGAGCTCGCTGTGGACCGTACGGTCGCGGTGAAGGTGCTCACCGGTGAGCTCGACGATGATCGGGAACGTTTCCTCCGCGAGCAGCGCGCGATGGGGCAGCTGACCGGGCACCCCAATATCGCCGACATGCTGGAGGTGGGTCAGACCTCGGGCGACCTTCCATACCTGGTGATGCCCTACTACTCGCGCGGCTCCCTCGATGCCCGTATCCGGCGAGACGGCCCACTGTCGCTGCCAGACGTACTGCACCTGGCGGTGAGGATCGCCGGGGCGCTGGAAACGGCGCATCGGGCGGACGTGCTGCATCGCGACATCAAGCCGGGGAACATTCTGCTGACCGACTACGGCGAACCGGTGTTGACCGACTTCGGGATCGCCCATATCGCCGGCGGGTTCGAGACCGCGACCGGCATGATCACCGGTTCACCGGCGTTCACCGCGCCCGAGATACTCGGCGGGGA
This sequence comes from Nocardia sp. NPDC004340, assembly GCF_053602575.1. NCBI lineage: Bacteria > Bacillati > Actinomycetota > Actinomycetes > Mycobacteriales > Nocardiaceae > Nocardia > Nocardia sp. NPDC004340. The sequence continues at coordinate 543,480 of NZ_JBSGDW010000005.1, read as the reverse complement.
AGCCCCGAGCCGGGCCTCGGATGTTTACGGGCTCGGCGCTACCCTGTTCTGCGCCCTGACCGGTCACGTCGCCTTCGAACGCCGTAGCGGCGAGCAACTTCTCGCGCACTTCGTGCGAATCACCGAGCAACCGATCCCGGATCTGCGCGAGAGCGGCATCCCCGACGACCTGTCCGCGGTGATCGAGGCGGCGATGGCACGCGACCCGCAAGACCGACCGACCGCCGTGGAATTGGGTCGGCGACTCCAGGAGATCGAGCGCGAGCACGGATTCGCCGTAGACACGATGGCCCTGCCGGCCGAACCCGGAGCCGCCCGTCCATCGGCGGTGTCGTCGATGCCCGCGGTGGGGAACGGCATCGGAAATCTCCCACTCGAGCTCACCAGCTTCGTCGGTCGGCGGATCCAGGTGACCGAGGTCAAGAATCTGCTGGCCGGGTCGCGCCTGGTGACGCTGACCGGCATGGGCGGAGTCGGCAAATCACGGCTCGCACTGCACGTCGCCGGCAAAGTGAAGCACAATTTCGCCGACGGCGTCTGGGTCGTCGAGTTGGGTGATCTGCGCGATGAAACACTGCTGGTCGACGTGGTGGCCGCCACCCTCGGCCTACGGAATCAGAGCCCGCGCCCCATGCTCGAGGTCATGGCGGAACTGCTGTCCGAACGCACTCTGCTGCTGATCCTGAACAACTGCGAGCAGGTGATCGAGGCCGTCACGAAGCTGACCAAGTCACTACTGCAGACCTGCCCACAGCTGCGGATTCTGACAACCAGCCGCGAGGCCTTGAACGTAGGCGGGGAATCGGTATTCGCGGTGCCGCCCTTGGGGATTCCCGACGTGACGGACAAGCCGTCGGCGCGTGCACGCTACGACGCGCTGGCCTTGTTCGCCGACCGCGCCGCCGCAGCCGCACCGGGGTTCGAGATCACCGATGACAACAGGCACACCATCGCTCGCATCTGCGCACGGCTCGACGGCCTGCCGCTGGCGATCGAGCTGGCCGCGGCCCGCCTGATGACGATGTCGCCCGCGCAGATCCTGTCCCGGCTCGACGACCGATACTCCTTACTGACCGGCGGCAGCCGTGTTGCCCCGAAGCGGCAGCAGACCTTGCGGTGGTGCATCGGCTGGAGCTACGACCTGTGCACCCCGGTCGAGCAGCGGCTGTGGAACCAGCTGTCGGTGTTCACCGGCGGGTTCGAACTCGATGCCGCCGAACAGGTCTGCGACCTGACCGAGGCGGAATTACACGACGGGCTGTCCGGGCTGATGGACAAGTCGATTCTGATCCGCAAGGAAACCGACGGCACGATTCGCTTCCGAATGCTCGAAACAGTCCAGGAATACGGCCGGGAGCGGGCCGTGGAAAGCGGACGGCACCTCGAATACGTTCGGCGGAATCGAGATTGGTACGAGCAGCTGGCGCTCCGAGCAGCGGCGGAATTCGTCGGCCCGCACCAGCTGCAGTGGGTTGCCCGATTGGAAAGGGAACTACCCAATCTGCGCGACGCACTGGAACTCAGCGTGAGCGAGTCGAACGATGCCGCACTGCGGATCGCCTCCGCTCTCTTCCCTCTGTGGACAACGCGCGGACGGCTCAGCGAGGGGCGCCACTGGTGCGAGCGTGCCCTCGACCATACGACCGGCGCGCCGACCGCCGACCGGGCCAAGAGCCTCTACGACGCAATCACGCTGGCAGGGTTCCAGGGTGACCTGTCGGCCGCCGCCGACAGAATCACGCAGCTCGAGCTCCTGGCCGAGCGGACCGACGAGCCGCTGGTCAGAACCTTGTGCAGGCATGTCGAGGCAATCACCTGGCTCGAGGGCGGTGACGATGATCGGGCTCGCGCAGAAACCGTGCTCACCGAGGCCGTCGACACCTACGAGGCATCCGGGAACCTCTGGCTGCAGTTGGATGCCCTGATTGCGCTCGGATGGGCCTACGCCCTGCAGGGGGACGCCGCGCAAGCTCTCGCGTACCTCGACAAAGCACTCACGATCTCCGAATCCACCGGTGAGATGATGCTTCGTCCGTGGGAGTTGTGGGCAGCGGGATTCGCCGTGTGGCGAGGACATGAACCCGACCGCGCTGCGCACCTGCTGCAGGACGGGATTCGAACGGCCCGGCTGGCCGCGGACCCTCTCATCATCGGTACCTGTGTGGAGACGCTGGCCTGGATCGCGGCCGAGCAGCACCACGTCCGGCGCGCCGCTGTCCTGCTGGGTGCCGCCGATTCGCTGGGCCGTCTTGCCGGCGGCTCCACGGCCACGCTGCGCGCTTTGCTCGCCTACCGTGAGAAATGCACCAAATGCAGCCGCGAAGCACTCGGAGAGCAAGCATTCGAGGCGGCTCACCAAGAAGGCACCGCGATGACTGTCGATGCCGCGATGGAATTCGCGCTCGAGGAACGAGCCAAAGCGGTTGAACCGGAACCCCATTCGGAAGGTGACCTGACCAAACGAGAGCGTCAGGTTGCCGATCTCGTTGCGCAGGGTCTGACCAACAAGGCAATCGCCGCCCGGCTGACGATCTCACCACGCACAGCCGATGGGCACGTGGAACACATCCTGACCAAACTGGGATTCACCTCGCGCGCACAGATTGCCGCCTGGGCCGCCCAGCACGGAGACAACCGCTCGTTCGGCATCTGAGACCGCAGATCGATTGCGAAGTCGTCCTTCGGTTTCGGGGGAGATTGTCTGCTGGTGAAGGAGTGCTGTGGGGCGGGCGGGGCTCGAACCCGCGACCAATGGATTATGAGATCAATCGCTGTCGGCTCTGTGCGGACCAGCAAATTACCTGCACGTCATCGAGCGTTTTTCCATAATCTATTGGCGTCCATCGAAGACCATCCAACGGCGTGGAGCCACGACTAGGTGTATTGACCGGAGACGTTGATCGAGTGCCTCACTCAGCTTGGCCATTCACGGGTCTTGCTGTCGCTGGGGGATGCCGATCTCGTCAATGTCATGGCCGCTGCGGTGGGGGCGAGGGGATGGGCAGGCCGATGCTGTGTCTGCATCCCTGCGGGCGCTGCGCTGCCGTTCCGCCCCCGCGGACCGGTGTTCCGGATTCGCTGACCCCCAACCCTTCTCGAAGCGGCTCCGGGCCTCAGAAGGTGAACTGATCGCCGTAGGCGGTGGTCTGTACAACCCCCCGCGCGGTACTCACCGTGGCCGTAACGAAGGGGACGGCCGACACCGGCGAGGCGCATTGGGCGACATTCAACGCGGCGCTGTCGAAAGAGATCCGGTACGGGAACACGGTGGTGTCGTCCAGGGCCGACGTCGCCGTTGTCGCGACGGTGACCTGGCCGGGCCCCAACGTGGCCGTCAAGACCTCTAGCAGGCCCAGTACTCCACCGACACTGGGTCCGAGGTCGATGCTGGGTGGACTGGTACTGGTTGGGGTGGTAGCGGTTGGGGTTGTCGTAGTTGTCGTGGTCGTCGTGGTCGTCGTGGTCGTCGTGGTTGTCGTGGTCGTCGGGGTCGTCGGGGTGGTTGGGGCAGCGGCCGGGCCGGTAGTGGTTATGGCGAAGCCGACCGGGCGGGTACCGGGCGTGATGGTGCTGGGGGTGATGACGGAGGCGACGGACGTAGTCGGCACGGGAGTGGCCGTCGCAATCGGCGCGCTGACAGGGCTCGCAGGGCTCACGGTCGGGGCAAGGGCGCCGACCAAGCCTTGATTGGGCTCGATTCCGACGGTGAAGCCGCCGGCCACACTGATCCCGCAGCCGAGGATGAGCCCTGCGACGGCTTGACCGGACGTGATCGGGCCACCCTCCACAGTGACCGAGTAATCGCCGGACATCTGCGCGGCATGCGCGAACGTCATGAGGAAATTCGGAGTCCGGTTACCAGGCAGATTCACCCCGACGCTGTCGACGGATGCCGTCAGATGAACTCCCGAACCGGTTACCTCCGAGCCGGGCGGCTGGGCTCGGCCCAGGTTGGTACCCCAGACCCACACGCCCAGGGTTGCCACGGCCGTGCCCGCCGCGGCGACGATTAGTAGACGCCGCAAACCTGGATCCTTTCTCGAAGATGTGCGCTAGCGCTTCTTCCAGAGTCCGATATCACAGGAACAGCCGCTGTTGGCTGGCAATAGAGCCTATCGGAGATATCAGGCTGAGGAGCAATGCGGCGATAAGGCGTGTCGACCAGGGAATTCCTGCCGACGAGCCGATACCCGCCGTAAAGGTCAGAACAGTCGATCCGGCGGTGCCGACAGCGGACTCCTACGGCTCGAACCGAACCACATGGGCAAGAATCCACGCCCATCGACGCTGGTAGCCGTGCTCGCAGCAGAGTCCGGTATAGGCTTCCAACGCACAACTAGCGTGCCGGGCGTTCAGGCGTTTCGACTGACCAGCCAGACCTGTTCGTCGGGATAGTCTTTCGCGACAGACTCGGTTCTTCCGCCTCGGCTCGGTCGCGAAGTCGTCCTTCAACGGTCCGCCGGTTCGTTCGCGACAGCCACGTCTCGATGTATCCGTCGATGTGGTCGCGGGTGATTTCGGGTGCTTCGATCGGAAGTGCCTCGGAGAGAAGGTAATCGGCGAAGTGGCCGATGTGCACCAGGTACACCTGGATCGACTTCTGGGCTCGGTTCCTTCGCTTCAGCTCGGTCGCGAAGACCTCTCCGGAAACGACAAAACCCCTGGTCAGAGGGGTTTGTGGGGCGGGCGGGGCTCGAACCCGCGACCAATGGATTATGAGTCCACGGCTCTAACCGACTGAGCTACCGCCCCAGACCGCTGGAGATCACCGCGGGCTGCGCGAGATGCTACCGCTTCGGTGGGGGCGATGCCCAGTCGGACCTATCAGGCGGCGGGGCCGTCGGCGATCTTGTTGAGTTCGAGCTGGTAGTAGAGGATGCCGAGGCCGAAGACGAAGTTGAGGAGGAAGCCGTAGAGGGGGTTGCAGGTGGGTTCGAGGCCTGCGGCTTGCTGGGACTGGCTGATGCGGGTGCCGGTGCGCCAGAAGCTGATCAGGGCGGCGATGCCGGTCCAGGAGAGCAGGATCATGACCAGGAGGGGGCCGGCGACGGGGGCTTCGGGGTCGCGGCGGAGTTCGGCCATCTCCTTGTGGATCTTGTAGTACCAGACCAGGAAGTAGATGCCGAGGGTCAACAGCGGCCAGACCAGCCACACCAGCACGGGGTTGCGGGGTTTGATCGGTGTGGCGAGGGCTGTGGTCATGGGGTGAATCCTTTTGTTGTGGTGCGATTTTCGTGTCCCGGCGGGAACCGGCTGCCGAAACGTATCCACAAGATCGTGACCTGATCGTGAAGCGTTAATCTGAGGCGACCACCAACGGCAGGGAGGCACAGGATGTCGAGTCTGTTCGGGAACGTGTTGAAGGCGCATCAGTGGATGTATGAGAACAGCCACGGGGTGATCGGGCACAAGTTGTTGTTCGGGAATCCGACGCTGCTGCTGCGGACACTGGGGCGGAAGACCGGTCAGCAGCGCACGAATGCGCTGACCTACGCCAAGGACGGCAAGAACTACTTGGTGACGGCCTCCAACGGCGGGTCGCCGCGGCCGCCGGGTTGGCTGGCGAATGTGAAGGCCCGGCCGCAGTGCGTGATCCAGATCGGAACCCAGCGGATTCCGGTCACGGCCACCGCGACTTATCCGAATGATCCGGACTACGCGCGCCGGTTCCAGCTGGCCGACAAAGTGAACAAGGGCCGCTATACGCAGTATCAGACGATGACGTCGCGGCCGATCGCGGTGGTGGTGCTCACACCCCGGTGACCCACGCGTTGGGGTTGAACCGGCGACTAAGGGTCGGCTACCCTGCTGGCTAGAGGGGAGTACTTCCCACGAGCCATTCCGGTCAGTACGGGCCGCGCCGTCGCGTCCCCCGGGTGGTTGCCCGCGGTATCCGCGGGTGAAGGAGACCTCGGCTGGTTTGCCATGTCCGAGGAGGTCCCATGAGTGCTACCCCCACTCTTCTAGCCGCTACCCCCGTCATCGACAGCATCGGAACCCCCTGGTTGTGGGGTGGAACGATCGCCGCGGTGCTGGCGCTGCTGGTTCTCGATTTCACGCTCACCCGCCGCCCGCACGAGGTCTCCATGCGGGAGGCCATCGGCTGGACGGTCTTCTACATCGCCCTGCCGGTCGCGTTCGGCGTGTTCCTGTGGTTCAACAACGGCGGCACCCCGGCGGTGGAGTTCTTCACCGGCTATCTGCTGGAGAAGTCGCTGTCGGTGGACAACCTGTTCATCTTCATGCTGCTGCTGTCGGCGTTCGCGGTCCCGGCGGCGCTGGCGCAGCGGGTGCTGCTGTACGGCATCGCGGGCGCGCTGGTGCTGCGCGGCATCTTCATCGCCCTGGGCGCGGCCGCCCTGGCCACTCTGGACTGGGCGTTCCTGCTGTTCGGGCTGATCCTGCTGGTCACCGCGCTGAAGCTGCTGGCCGACGCGGCCGGCGGACACGAGCAGGAACTCGACGTCGCCAACATGAAGTCGGTGCAGCTGCTGCGCCGCATCTGGCCGGTCACCGACGACTACCGCGGCACCAAGATGACGGTGAAGGAAGCCGACCCGGACAAGCCCGGCAAGTTCCGCCGCGTCCTGACCCCGCTCGCCCTGGTCGTGGCCGCGGTCATGGCCACCGACATCGTCTTCGCCGTCGACTCGGTCCCCGCGGTGTACGGCGTCACCGGCGACCCGTTCCTGGTCTTCGCCACCAACGCCTTCGCGCTACTGGGCCTGCGCGCACTGTATTTCGTCCTGCACGCCGCCCTGTCCCGCCTGGTGCACCTGGCGTACGGCCTGGCCGCCATCCTTGCCTTCATCGGCGTGAAGCTGGTCCTGCACTGGGCCCACGGCATCTGGAGCGGCGTCCCGACCATCCCCACCGCCGCCTCCCTGGTGGTGATCGTGGTGGTGCTGACGACCGTCACCCTCACCAGCATCTACTCCACCCGCGGCGAGGAGAACGAACCCGTAGCCGACCCGCGGTGAGCCACCGCGGCGTAACCCGATGCCGCTGAACCGGTTCCCGCGTCCACCGCTCGATCCAGTCGATCGGGCGGTGGACGCGCGGCTAACCGCCGCCGCCACCGCACCCGCCGCCGCCACCGCCGCAACCCCCTCCGCCTCCACCACCGCCGCAGCCTCCGCCACCGCAGCCGCTGCCACCGCCGCACCCGCTGTGCCCGCCGCCGCAGCCACTGCTGCCACCGGGATCACCGCCCGCCCCGCCGCAGTTGATCACACCGCCGCTGCTGTTCACCGAACCGCCGCTGTAGGCCGAGCCACCGGCCCAGCCTCCCCCGGCCCGCCATCGCTCCCTTCGGCGCTTCACCTCGAGATCGGACCGGATGCCCTCGATGAGCCCGTAACTCAGCGTGCTCACGAAGCCGATACACAGGATCACGGAAATTATGGTGCCGATCATCGCCGGCCTCCTCCCCCGTCTCGCGGCAGCCGTGACCGCGAGATACAGCCGAAAAATACGCCGGGAGAATCGCTTCGACCAACCTATTTATCGGGCCCTGCCCAGTCGCGGTATTCGACGTAGCGTGTAGCCATGTTGCTGAACCGTTCTCGGCGTCCGAGCATCGAACAGGTCAATCGGGTGGTCGACGCGCTGGAGATTCCGGAGGCGGTGTTCAAGACCTGCCCGTGGCAGCCACGGGAACTGGTGGAGACCGGTTTACGGCAGTGGTTGCGATGCTGCGGAGCGGCCATGCGCGACGATCGAGTGATCGGGATGCCGTCGCATGCGGTGGACGAGGCCTGGCACGGACTCATCCTGTGCACGAAACGGTATGCGCGCCTGTGTGATGACGCGTACGGGCGATTCCTGCACCACTTCCCGGACGGGGAGGGCTCGGGATCCGGGGACCCGATGGCGGAGCAGTTGGGACGCACCGTGGTCGCCTGGTCGTTCGTGGCACGACCGGGCGAGGAATGCGTGCTGTGGAACCTGGACAGCGTTGTGGGAGTGGACCATCCGTGGGGTATCCCCACCGAGCGGGTCCACTCGATCGAGGCGGCTTTGCGGGCGGGCTAGTTCCCGCCGCCTCCGCCGCAACCGCCGCCGCCGCAGCTGCTGCCACCGCCGCACCCGCTGTGCCCGCCCCCGCAACCGTGGTGGCCGCCGCCGCTGTCGCCCGAGTCGCCGCCGGAGCCGGAGTCCCAGCTCCTGCTGCGCCTGCCCCGCGCTGGATCGCGGTCAGCCCGGTTGGTGATCACCGCCACGGTGACCAGCGTGAAAACGATGATGACTACGACGAATCCGATCGCGAACATCGTCGGCCTCCTCCCCCGTCTCGCAGCCCCTGTGGCTACGAGGCTGAGCCGAAAGCTACGCGGGGAGGGCGGGTGCGACAAGCGCATTCTTCGAGGGGCTCAGCACCGGTGTGAGCCCCTCGAAGAATGGGTATTCCCTACGTCAGTTTGACCCGCGCCGCGAAGAAGCGGGCGACGGCCGGGGCGAAGCGGTTGAAGCGATACTGCAGCCACGCCTCCGGGGTCACCGGCACCACGTCGCGACCGTTCTCGACGGCCTTGACGATCTGGTCGGCGACCTTCTCCGGGCCGTAGCGGCGGGCCGCGTACAGCTTGTCGTAGCGCTGCTGCTTGGCGGCTTCCTCCTCGGCGGAAACGCCCGAGAACCGTGTGTTGGCAACGATATTCGTATGCACGATTCCTGGGCAGATGGTCTGCACACCGATCCCCTGGCCCGCCAGTTCGGCGCGCAGGCAATCGGAGAACATGAAGACTGCGGACTTGGAGGTGGAGTACGCGGCGAAACCACGCTGCGGGGTGTAGGCGGCCATCGACGAGAGGTTGACGATATTGCCGCCGAGGCCGCGGTCGGCCATGGCCTTGCCGAACGCGCGGCAGCCGTTGATGACACCGTGCAGGTTGATATCGAGAACCCGGTTGAATTCCGCCGCGGAGGTGTCGAAGAAGTCGCCCGCGGCGCCGATGCCGGCATTGTTGATCAGGATGTCGGGCACACCGTGCGCGCCGATGACCGCGTTCGCGTGCTCGGCGACGGCCTCGGCGTCGGACACGTCGAGCTGGTAGGCGTGCGCGACACCGCCGATCCCCGCGATGAGGTCCGCGGTCTCCTTGGCGGAGTCCAGGTTGATGTCGGACAGCACGACCTCGGCGCCCTTGCGGGCGAAGGCCAGAGCGGTCTCACGGCCGATGCCGCTGCCGCCGCCGGTGATCACCAGCAGCTGGTGATCGAAAGGCCGCTGCTCCGAACCGACCTCGGCCCGGCGCAGGGTGCGCGGGGTGTCCCCGGTGCGGAGCGAGTCGATGAGCTCGATGGTGGAGGTGGCCAGCAGCTCCGGGTGCGAGAACGGCAGCCAGTGCCCGCCGCCGACCTCGCGGCGGTACAGGTTGGGCGCGTACTCCTTGGTGTCGGCGTAGCCGGCGGGCCGCACCGCCACATCCCGGCGCGCGATGACCAGCTGAACCGGCACCTCGGTGCGGCGTTCGCGCGGATCACCCAGGCGCTGCAGGATATTGGCGCGGTAGATGCGCATGCCGTCGAAGAAGTCGCGCCGGAACTCCGGTCCCAGCTTGATGTTCTCCGGCGAGGTCTCGTTCATCAGGCCGACGAAGCGCGACCACATCTTCTCGGTGCCCAGCGGCTTGAGCACCACCCGCGGCACGCCCGGCGTCATGAACAGACCGGTGTACAGCGAGGACAGCAGCTGGGTGAACGGCCCCCACACCTTGCCCTGCGACATGCGCGAGCGCACCCACGCGCCCAGGTGGTCGAGGTTGGGTCCGGACACCGAGGTGAAGGACACGACCCGGCCGATGGCCTGCGGCTCGCACACGGCCTCCCACATCTGCACCGAACCCCAGTCGTGGGCCAGGATGTGCACGGGCGCATCGGGACTCACCGCGTCGGCGACGGCGAAGAAGTCGGCCGCGAAGTGCTCGAGCCGGAAGTCCTCGGTGCGGTCGGTGCGGGTGGAGCGGCCGTGACCGCGGGTGTCGTAGGTGACGACGTGGAAGCGGTCGGCGAGCAGCGGCACGACCCGGTCCCACAGGTGGTTGTCGTCGGGCCAACCATGAACCAGCACAACGGTTTCGGCGGACGGCTCGCCGTATTCGTAGACGGCGATATCGAATTCGCCCGAGCGCACCCGGCGCTCGGCGGCGGGGATGACGGTGGCTTCGGTCACGATCTTCTCCTCGTTGAGACGGTGCTAGAGGTCCAGCACCAAACGGTCCCCGCCGCAACGGGATACACAGATGAGCATGTCGCCGGCCGCGCGCTCGGCGTCGGTGAGCACGGTGTCGCGGTGGTCGACCTCGCCGGAACGCACCCGCACCACGCAGGTGCGGCAGAAGCCCTGACGGCACGAATACGAGCTGTCCGGACGGGCTTTCAGCACTTCCTCGAGCACCGACTTGTCGGCGGGCACGTCGAGCACCTCGCCGGTGCGGGCCAGCTCCACCTGGAAGGCGGTGCCGTTCACCACCGGCGGCGGCGAGAACCGCTCGGAATACAGTTCCACGCCAGGCATGCCGTTGAATGTCATTGTGCGCACGGTGTCGGCGATGACCTGGGTCATGACGACCGGACCGCAGCAGTAGACGGAGGTGTCGGGCCCGACGCCGGGCAGCAGGTCCGCGGCGGTGGGGACGCCGTGCTCGTCGTCGGTGCGCACGGTGACCCGCGACCCGAACGACTCCACCTCGGACAGGAACGGAATGGTGTCGCGGGACCGCCCGGCATACACCATGGTCCAGTCGACGCCGAGCCGATCGGCCATCCGGATCATCGGCAGGATCGGCGTGATCCCGATGCCACCCGCCACGAAATGCACGCGCGCGGCGGATGATCCGTAGCCGGGCAGCACGAACGGGAAGGCGTTGCGCGGCCCGCGCACGGTGATCGTGGTGCCGACCCGCACCTCGTCGTGCACCTCGAGCGAGCCGCCGTTTCCGTCCGGAATGCGTCGCACCGCAACGCGATACGCGTGCCGATCAGCCGGGTCACCGCACAGCGAGTACTGGCGGACCTTGCCCGAGGGCAGTTCCAGATCCAGGTGCGCGCCGGGCCGCCAGGCGGGCAGTTCGCGCCCGTCGGGGGCGGTCATCAGCAGGCTGATCACGTCGGTGTCGTGCGCCTCGACGCGGCGTTCGACGACCACCAGCGAAATCCGCCACGAGTCGACCCGCACATCGGGCTCGTATCGGTTGACGAAAGTGCTCCAGCGCAAACGACTCTCGGCGATGAAGTCCAGGACCCGGGTGGTGCGGTCGGCACGCCCCTTGCCGAACAGATCCTGCGGCGGTGTGACGGGAACGGGCCGGATCGCGGCGCTCACGCCTGCACCTCGCTGCGCTCGGCTCCGGCGTGCGCGAAGCGCGCTGTGTCCATGGTTCGCTCGCTCCGCTCGTTCACGACGCCATCACGCGCGCGGCCGGGGATTGCGCCAGGTAGGCCACGGCCTGCGCGGTGGACCCCACGCCTTCGGGGCTGTAGCCGGGCTTGAACGTGGACAGCGCGCTGATCAGCAGCGACGGGATGCCGGGCACCGAGCCGCGCCACATGGCCGCGAAGATCCGGGCGACCAGCATGGGATAGCGGTGGTTGGGCAGCGCGGGGTCGGCGTGCACCAGGAACTTGGTGCCGCGCAGCAGCAGCGCGATGAAGATCGGGAAGACCATCAGCATGAGCGCGCCCCGGCGCACGTAGCCGATCTCGAAGTACTCGGCGACGTCGTGGGCGACCATGCGGTGCTCGACCTCTTCGGCGCCGTGCCAGCGGAACAGGTCCAGCATCTGCGGGTCGGCGTCGAACTGCTCGAGGTCGGCGTTGATCACCCAGTCGCCGAGGAAGGCGAAGAAGTGCTCGAGCGCGGCGATCACACCGAGCCGTTCGACGAGTTGCTGCTGCTGGGCGGCCGTGGTGCCCAGTTCCCGCGGACCCAGGGTCTTGCGGAACAGGAACTCGGCCTGCCGCACGTACGGCTCGACATCGATGCCGTGCGCGGCCAGCACCTCCTCGAGCGCCCCGTGGTGGCTCTCGGCGTGCATGGACTCCTGGCCGATGAACCCGATCATGGCCTCGCGCAGCTTCTCGTCCTTGACCAGTTCGAGGGCTTCGCCGAAGGTCACCAGGAACATGCGCTCGCCTTCGGGCAGCAGCATGCTCAGGGCATTGAGGACGTGCGAGGCGATCGGTTCCTGCTTCATCCAGACCGGTTCGGTCTTCGACCAATCGAACCGGACATTGCGGGCGTGCAGGGCTACCTCTCCGGGTTCGGTCACCTCTCGGCGGCCCAGCTTCGGAAGTAGCTTCATCGGTACTCCTGGTCTCGTAGCGATTTGCTGCGTGAGCGTAGCAACATTCTACCTATGTATGAAACCAGGAGTTACACCTAGATTTTTTCGCCCCGATCAGCTATCGACGTGCACGTGCGGGCGCTGCGACCGCCGCGGGATGGCCCGGCGCAGGATCTCCCGGGTCACCGGTGCGACCTCGCCCTCACCGAAGAACACGAACCGCACCAGATTGGCGAGCGGGTTCCCCTCGGTCCATTCGAAGTAGACGTGCGGACACTCCCCGGTCCGGTCCCGGATGGCGATCAGGATGGACGCGATGCAGTTCGGCACGGCCGCGGCCTCGACGGTCAGGATGTGGTAGTCCTCCACGTCCACCTCGGTCACGTGCAACGTGGTGCTGAACTCCGAGGGGTCCTTCACGATGACCTCGAGGAAGAGGATGGGCTCGCTGTCGGGAATGTGGCTCTCCCGGCGCTGGTCGGCCTCCTTCTCCCGGTACTCCTCGGGCGAGCGCCCGTCGGTGATGTCGTGGGTGACGATGCGGATCTCGCCGCGCTCGGCCAGCTGGTCGATCACCGCGCAGGCCTTCTCGTCGAAGATCACCTCGACGGCCCGCAGCTCGAACGCCCGGCGGATGCGCGAGGCGAACGACACCACCAGGGTCGCCAGCACGAACAGGATGGCGAGGTGCAGACCTTCCGGCTTCTCGATGATGTTGTCGATGGTGGTGTACACGAAGATCAGCGACACCACCCCGAAGCCCAGCACTCGCGAGTACTGCTGCTTGCGCCACGCCGAAATGGTCACCGCCACCGCCGCGGAGGTGATCAGCACGAGCACACCGGTCGCGTACGCCGCGCCCTGCTGGTCCACGCTGGCGTCGAAGTACCAGGTGATCCCGAAGGCGATGAGCGCGAAAACCAGGGTCAGCGGCCGGATCTGACGCGCCCACTCGGGAGCCATACCGAAGCGCGGGAGGTAGCGCGGGACCAGGTTCAGCAGGCCCGCCATGGCCGACGCGCCCGCGAACCACAGGATCGCGATGGTGCTGATGTCGTAGACGGTGCCGAACGCGTTGCCCAGATGCTCGTGCGCCAGATACGCGAGCGCCCGCCCATTGGCCTGCCCGCCCTCCTGGAACTCCTTCTCCGGAATCAGGATGGTGGTGATGAAGCTGGTGACGATGAGGAACCCGCTCATGATGACCGCGGCCGTGGTCAGCAGCTTGCGGGTGCCAATGATGCGGGTGCGCGGAAAGTCCTTGGGGTCGGCCGGATTGCCCTTGATCTGCGGCATGACCGCGACGCCGGTCTCGAAGCCGGACAGGCCCAGCGCCAGCTTGGGGAACACCAGCAGCGCGACGCCGATCATCGCGAAGATATTGCCGTGCTTGGCCGTCAGCAGATGCGACCAGTCGGTCACCAGATGCGGGGCCTCCAGCACCTTGACGATGCCGACCACGGCCACCACCAGGTTCAGCGACAGATACACGCCGACCAGTCCGACCGCGATGCCGATGGCCTCGCTGAAGCCCTTGAGGAACACCGCCGCCAGCAATGCCAGCAGGACCAGCGTGATGGTCATGTTCTGGTCGGCCAGCCACTCCGGCACGTACGGGTTCTCGACGATGTGGGCCGCGCCGTCGGCGGCCGAGAGCGTCATGGTGATGGTGAAGTCGGTGGCCGCGAAGCCCAGCAGCACCAGGATGAAGATCTTGCCCCACCAGTTGGGCATGAACTTGGCGAACATGGCGATCGAGCCGCCGCCGTCGAAACTCTCCTTGGCGACCCGCCGGTACACCGGCAGCGCGCCCAGCAGGGTGAGCGCGACCAGCACGATGGTCGCGAGCGGGGACAGCACGCCCGCGGCCAGCGCCGCGATGCCCGGCTGATATCCGAGTGTCGAGAAGTAGTCGACACCGGTCAGGCACATCACCTTCCACCAGGAGTGCTGATGCTCCTTGGGCGGCTTCTTCGCCATCGGGCCCGGAATCTGCGAGTGGTGCTCCCCCGCGTCTTCCAATAGCCAATTCGCGAAGCGCGAGCGCGGCCGTACATCGGTCGTGGTCAAGGAGTCCTCCCCAGATCGCTGCGGTCCGGTTTCCCGTAAATCTTCCGAAATGACGTGATGAATGTACTCACGGCAAACCGGGCACGGTCAGAGCCCGCGCCGTGAGTCGATCAGGGGAATGTGCTAGCCGAGATAGGCCGCGATGGCGTCGGCGATGGCCCGCGCGAATCGGGCACGGCCGTCCGGGGATTCGATCAGGGCGGCATCGCCGGGATCTCGCATGTTGCCGCATTCGACGAGGGCGGTCGGCCGCTCGGAGAAGTTCAGCCCCGCCAGGTCGGGCCGCGGGTTCATGCCGTCGGAGCCGACGTAGGTCGAGGGCGTGAAGCCCGCCCCGGACAGGGTGTCGCGCAGCCGGGTGGCCAGCTGCACCGACGGCCCGGACTGGGCGTCGTTGAGCGCGGGCGAGGAGTAGGCGACATGGAAGCCGTGCGCCCCGGCGGGCGCGCCGTCGGCGTGGATCGATACCACGGCCGCCGCCCCGACCCGATTGCCGAGGGTGCCGCGGTCGTTCACGCACGGGCCGACGCCGGTGTCGCTGTCGCGGCTCATGATCACCTGGAAGCCGCGGGCGGTGAGCTGATCGCGCACCAGCTGGGCCACCGCCCAATTGAATTCGTGCTCGGTGTAGCCGTCGTCACCGCTGGTGCCGGTGGTGTTGCAGGGCTTCATGCCGCCGCGCCCGTCGGGCACCTTGGCATTGATCACGTCGGCGTGGACCGCGCCGCCGCCATTGTGGCCGGGGTCGATCACCACGGTCCGGTTGGCGATCGGAAAGATCGGGAGGGCAGGCAGATCCGCTTTCGCGGGGGCGTCCTGCGCCGGGCGCGACTGCGAGACCGGGACGGCTTGGCTCTGCACGCAGCCCGCGACCAACAGCGCGCCGCAGAGTGCCGCCATGGACTTCCAGTGTCGGTGTCGCACGCTTCGACGATAACGGTTGAATCACGAACCCGTAAGTCAGTGTTCGAGTTTGCGCAGGATCTCGTGGAGAGTGCGCAGGTCGGCCGGGGTGAGGCCGGCCAATTCCGCGGGCGCGGGGTCGGGTGTGGCGAGCGCGTCGGCCACCACCCGCTCGCCGGCGTCGGTGAGCGAGATCAGCTTGCTGCGCCGGTTGGTCGGATCGATCTCGCGGGTCACCAGTCCGCGTTCCTCGAGGTCGTTGACCACGACCGTGGTGGCGGGCGCGTCCATGGCGGCCGCGCGGGCCAGGTCCTTGGCGCTGAGCGGTCCGGGCCGCAGCCGCCGCAGCACCCGGATCCGGCTGAAGGGCATGCCGGTTCGCTCGGTCACCGCGCGCTTCCAGCCGTCGCGGGTGTCCATCACCAGGTGAGTGAGCTGCCGCCAGACCTGGTCGGTGGTGGGCGTGTCATCCGGCATGAACGGGGACCTTCTGTTCCAGCAGGGGCGCGATCCGATCTCGCGAACGGTACGCCCAGTCGGTATTGGCGGCGACGCCGAGCGCGGTGACGGCCACGGCGAATCCGCTGATGGTCCACCACAATCCCGCGCCGGTGAGCGCACCACACAGTGCCACACCGAGACTCACGCCGACCTGGCGGCTGGTGGAGGCCACCGCCGCGGCCGCGCCGGCCCGATCGAGCGGCATCCCGCTGACCGCGGTGGTTGTGATGGGCGCGTTGACCATGCCGAATCCGATGCCGAACAGCGTGAATGTGACGACCAGCTGCCAGATCGGGGTGTCGGCGCGCAGCAGGGTGAGCAGGACCGCGGCCACGCCCATCAGGGATCCGGAGGCCAGCAGTGACGGCCGGGTGCCGTAGCGGCCCACCAGTCGTCCCGACAGCGGCGAGAAGAACAGCATGCCCAGCGCCATCGGCAGGTACAGCAGGCCGGTGTGCACGGCCGAGAAGTGCCGCGTCCCTTGCAGATACATCGACATGCTGAACAGGAACGCGCCCAGCGCGGCGAACGAGCAGACCGCGATCACGGTGGCCGAGGAGAACGGGAAGCTGCGGAAGAAGCGCAGGTCGATGAACGGCGACCGGTGCCGCGACTCGTGCCACAGGAATCCGGCCAGGGCCACCGCCGCGATCACGAATACCGCGGGCTTGCCCTCGATCAGCCCGAACACCAGGGTGAACAGCACGGCGATCGCGAGCACCTGCCCGATCGGATCCATGCCGCGCGGATTGGCCGACTTCGACTCGGGCACGAAGATCGTGGTGAGCGCGAACGCCACCGCCACGATCGGCAGATTGATCCAGAACACCGACTGCCAGCCCAGGCTGTCGATGAGCACGCCGCCGACCATGGGCCCGAGCGCGGTCGAGATGCCGACCACCGCGCCCCACACCCCGACCGCCCGCGCCCGCTCCACCCGCCCCGTGAAGGTGGTCGTAATGATCGACATGGCAACGGGATTCAGCATGGACCCGCCGACGGCCTGCACGAACCGCGCGCCGATGAGGACCTCGATGCTGGGCGCCAGGCTGCACAGCAGCGATCCGGCCGCGAAGGTGAGCAGCCCGATCCGGAACACCCGCTTGCGCCCGAACCGGTCCGCGGCCGCGCCGGAGAGCATGAGCAGGCTGGCCAGTGTCAGCGTGTAGACGTCGACGATCCATTGCAGCCGCGTCAGCGGCGCGCCGAGATCGTCGCGGATGGTCGGGATGGCGACGTTCACGATCGTCGCGTCCATGGACGAGATCAGCAGGCTCAGGCAGCAGGTGACCAGGATGATCTTCTTACGCCGCGCGTCGAGCTCCTCAACAGTTGTAAGCACACAACCATTGTGTGTTCACAACTGTTCCGGACGCAAGGTCCCCCGCAGTGGCCCCGATCACACCCCGATCACCCGCACCGAGAGGACACTCGACACCCATGACGGGAAACGTGAAGCGACGGTTGGTCATCGCTACGCTGCTCACCGCCGGACTGGTCACCGCGTCGCCGGCCGCGGCGCAGCCCGCGCCCGCCGCGGCGACCGAGTACCCGTGGCGTCAGCTCATGGTCGACACCGGGCGCGAGTACTTCCCGATCGACTGGCTCGAGGCGCGGGTGCGGGAGCTGTCGGCGCTGGGAATGAACACTCTGCACCTGCACCTGTCCGACAACCAGGGCTTCCGGCTGCGCAGCGACACCCATCCGGAGGTGAACTCGGCGCAGACCTATTCCAAGAACGAGATCCGCGCGCTGGTGTCCTACGCCGAGGGCTACGGCATCACGGTGGTGCCGGAGATCGACATGCCCAGCCACATGGGACAGATCCTCGCCCACCACCCGGAACTCCAGCTGGTCCCCGCGCACACCACACCGGCCGAGGCCCAGCAGGATTCGCTGCTCGGCGGACCGGAGACCAAGATCGACCTGTCGAATCCGGCGTCGTATCAACTCATGGGCGACCTCCTGCGCGAGTTCCTCCCGCTGTTCCCCGGCCCGTACTGGCATCTCGGCGCGGACGAATACGTCACCGACTTCAATCGCTATCCCCAGTTGAGTCCGTACGCGGTGCGCGACTACATCGCCTGGGCCTCAACCATTCTGGCCGAGACGGGCAAGACGCCGATCGTCTGGAACGACGGCCTCAACTGGCCCGGCGCCCTCGGCCTGGACCCGTCGATCATCATCGACTACTGGTCCGCGGGCACCGCGCCCTGGATCCGCACCGGCCGCGGCCCCGCCGAACTCGCCGCCAATGGAAACCGCTTGGTCAATGCCGGTTTCACCCCCACCTACTTCGTCACCGGTGGGCCCGCCGCGGGCCTGAACACCCCGCCCGCCCTGCTGAAACTGTGGAATCCCAGCATCTTCGTCGACCTCAGCACACTGCCCGCCGCAACCCGATCCCAACTGATCGGCTCCGGCATCTTCGTCTGGTGCGACGACCCCACGGCCATGACCCCGGACGAGATCACCGCTCCCCTGTCGGAACGCCTGGCGATCATGGCCGGAAAGCTGCGCGGGCAGTAACACCGACTCCGCTTGTCAGTGTTTGGGCGACACCTCGGGCAGCAGGGCCGACCACGCCGCGAGCACGTCCTCGGTCTGCTGGTCCGGGGTGCCGTAGGTGTGGGCGGCGACGGTGAAACCGGGGCCGAAGGAGACCGACGACACCTCCGGGTCGCCGACATCGGCCCAGCCCCATTTGGTTCCGTACACCTGCGGTAGTCGAGCGGTGCCCCAGTCCTGGCGGGTGCCGTCGGCAGCGCGGTCGGCGGGCTGTTCCATCCACGCCAGGATGGGGCTGTCGGGGTCGGCGCGGATCTTCGCGGCGAGGAAGTCGGCCACGTCGGCGGTGCTGGTAGTCGAGAATTCCCAGTCGCCCTGGCTGTGGGTGGAGCGGAGGTGGTACTCGGCGGCCTCGGCGGCGATGGCGTAGGGGTATTTGGCTTCGATCCGGTCGGCGGCGCCGTCGTCGGATTTGCGGATCATGCGTTCGCTCAGGTCGCGGTCCTCGGCGGAGCCGTCGCCGTGTTTGAGGGCGTAGTCGGCGAGGTAGAGCTTGGCGAGGGACAGGGCCGCGCGTTCCTCGTGCTGGTTGGCGGTGCCCCAGCCCGCGCCGGGGACCAGGGTGCGCACCGAGAGCGAGGTGCGGGGCGGGACGCGGGACGGGTCGAAGGCGCCGGGGTCGAGCGCGGGTTGCGCGCTCGCGGCTCCGCCGGCGCAGACGCCCAGTGCCAGTCCGACTCCGGTCGCCACGGTCTCGACCACACCTGCCCGCCTGCCCATCGCCCACCTCCGCGTCGCGTTGTACCCGGTGTCACCTTGCTCCGCGGAGCTGGGCGGATGCTCACGACACGCCGATGACGGTCAGACCGTGAGCAGGGTGCGGCCCAGCGCGGCGCGCGATCCGATGGCGGTGTGCGCCGCCGCTGCCTGGTCGAGCGGGAAGGTCTGGCCGATCACGACTTCCAGGCGCCCGGCGGCGACTTCGGCGTGCGCGCGCTGGTGCAGCGCGAGCCAGTCGGTGTCGGGGGTGGTGAGCTCGAACAGCGTCACGACGGTGACCTGCTGGGCCGCAGCGGCTTCCGCGTCCACCGCGGCGAAGCCACCGGCGGCATTGCCGTAGGCGATGAGCAGACCGCCCGGCGCGACGGCGGCCAGTGCGTCGCGACCGATCTCGCCGCCCGCGCCGTCGAGGACCACCCCGACGCCGCCGGTGCGTTCGCGCACCCGCTCGGCCCAGCCGGGCTCGGAGTAGTCGATCACCTCGTGCGCGCCGAGACGTTGCGCCAGCGCGAGTTTCGCCTCACCGCGGGCGGCGGCGATCACCCGGGCTCCGGCGGTGCGCGCCAATTGGACCAGCAGCGTGCCCAATCCGCCCGCGGCAGCGGTGACCAGCACCCACTGCCCCGGTTCGATGGCGGCCCGGTCCGCGATGGCGAGCACGGTGCGGCCGTCGTGGACCAGGGCGGCGGCCTGCTCGAAACTCAACTCGGCGGGGATGGCCGCGAGAGTGTCGGCCTTGGCCAGGGCCAGTTCGGCGTAGCCGCCGATGGGCAGGCCGCCGCCGACGCCGCTGGCCGCGGTGGGGGTGGCCACCCGCTTGCCCACCCACGCGGCGTCGACATCGGGGCCGACGGATTCGACGGTGCCGGTGACCGCGCCGCCGGGGACGAACGGCGGTTCGGCCGGGAAGTACTCACGCGCTACGCCGCTGCGCAGCATCGTGTCCAGGAACATGACGTCGGCGGCGGCGACCCGCACCACCACTTCGCCGGGTCCGGCGACGGGGTCGGGCACCTCGCCGACCTTCAGCACCTCGGGCCCGCCGAACTCTTCGACCTGCACTGCACGCATCTCGTTGCCTCCCTCTCGCTTCCGACGACCGCTTCGACCGGCCGTCGCTGCACCCAGCATCGAACCTCGACATATGTTGAGGTCAAGGCCGGGCGGCGAACGTTCACTCCGGGCGAACACGGAGGTTCTGCTTTCGAGACAGGCAGCGAGCCCTGACCTGCGCCGCAACTGCTCGGCGAACTGCTGCGCCGGGAAAATGAACCCGGAGACACGCCGCGGAACAAAACACACTCGCGGCATGTCCGGGCCAGGCTGTTCGGGTGAGCGCTATCGCGTCGATGAGGATCGCCGGGTCGGTGAGCGAGACAGCGGCGAGCGGTATCGCCGCGGCGGGAAATCTCGTACCGCTGCTGGCCGCCGTGTGCGCGCTCGTGGCGGCGATCGCCCGGCTACCGCGCTGGCGTTCCGCCGAATCCCGGCCGTTCACCATCGCTTTGGCGTTGCTCGCACTGTGGGCACCGCTGCGCGCGCCCGCCGTCAACAGCTCGGCCGACGAATTGGCGCTGCCGAGCGGGCATTTCGAGGGCTTCCCCGGACTGGTCGCGGATCTGGCGCTGGTCGGCGCGGGCGCGCTGATCGGGGTGACGGTGGCCGACCTGTGGGGGCGGGCGCTGTTGAAGCGCGCGTTCTACGTCGGGCTCGGCGCGCTCGCGGCGGCGCTGCTGTTCACCTACGACCCGCTGCACCCGTCGTACATGACCATCGAGACGCACAAGTGGATCCTGGCCCTGTCGGGCGTCGTGGTGAACGCGGCGGTGGTGGCCGCGGTGGCGCGCAGCCAGCGCGTCGCACCCGAGGCGTTCCGGCTGCCGTTGTGGCTGTTCATGTTCGGCGGGCTGAGCGGTGCGGCGCTGGCGCTGCTGCGGGTGATCACGCTGGTGCGTCCGGCCGGGCCGCAGGTGCATTCGTGGTCGCCGATGGTCAGTATTCCCATCTTCGGATTCGCCCTGGGATCGCTCCTCGCCGGCGCCCGGCTGCGCCGACAGGAATTCGACGACCTCGACGTCTGACCTGCGCCGTCGACCCGCTGTCCCAGCGGATGGGACGGATGTTTGCCCGTGGGTACGCGCTCGGGTAGCGCCGCTGACCGGGGGCGCTTATGCTGCGTCCGGCAGAACCGAATCCGCTTGGCGGTCCGGGCATTTGGCACGGTATTTCGCGAGGCGGGCGCGGTCGGGGGCATCGGGGCGTCCGCCCTGGTGGACGTAGTTCGGAAGTGCGGAGCGTGTCGGAATCAGTCAATCCGCCGAACGGGGAACAGCACACCGTTCGGAGTCAGCGCCCGCCGTATGTCACGACGGCCGTCTCACTGGTAGCCACCGCGATCGTGGTCGCGGTCGCGGTCCTGCTGTCCCCCAACGAATTCCGGATACCGCTGGCCATCGGGGCGAGTGTGGCGGCGTTGTTGCTGACCGGCGCGCTCACCGCGGCCGCCTACTACCGGGACCGGGTGCACGCGGTGCGCCGCGAGGCCCTGGCCTACACCGCGCAGGCCGATGCCCATGTGGCCGCGACCATGTCGGCCGCCCAGGCGCGCATCACCGAGTCCGAGGCCCGGGCGCACGACATCCGTGAACACGCCGCCGAACAGGCCCGCGCCGCCAAGGACAACGAGCACCGCCGGGCCGCGGCCATGGCCGCCTTCGCCGGGGCCGCGGGCCGCATGCAGGCCATGAGCACCTCCATGCTGGCCGAGCTGCGCGAGATGGAACACCGCCACGCCGACCCCAAGGTGCTGGCCGACCTGCTCGAACTCGACCACCGCACCGCCCAGGCCGGACGGCTCGCCGACAGCATCGCGGTGCTCAGCGGCGCCCGGTCCGGCCGTCGCTGGGCGAAACCCATTGCCATGGAGTCGATCCTGCGCGGGGCCATGGGCCGCGTCGCCGGATACCAGCGGGTGCGGCTGCGCGCGGTCACCGAGATCGCCGTCGCGGGCCACGCCGCCGAGGGCGTCATGCACGCGCTGGCCGAGCTGCTCGACAACGCCTGCAACTTCTCCCCGCCCACCACCGAGGTGCACGTCTACGCCGCCGAGGTTCCGGCGGGTGTGGTGATCACCATCGAGGACAGCGGCCTCGTCATGAGCGAATCCGCCCTCCGCAGAGCCGAATCCGCGGTGGCGGGCCCGCGCGCCGACACCGACCTCTCCTCCCTCTCCGGCACCCGGCTGGGTCTGGCCGTGGTCGGGCACCTGGCCCGCAAGCACGACCTGACCGTCAGCTATCGGCCCTCCGCCATCGGCGGCACCGCCGTGGTGGTGGTCATCCCCCGCGAGCTGACCACCCGCCTGGAACGCCAGTCCGGCACCCTGTCCCGCCTCACCCCGGTGGCGGCCGCCGGCACCGTCGAACCCCAGATCGCCCGCGCCCCAGCGCGATCGGAGGACTCGGTCGCCGAACCCGCGTGGGCGGGCTCGGCCACCGCACCGGGACGCGGCCCCGAGCTCGCGACTCCTGACACTGCCGCCGACCGAGCGCGTGGAGCCGAATTCGCCGGATCGGCCCGCACCGGGTCCGTCGCCCCGGCGAGCGGAGAACGACCCGAGCCCAGCTCGGCAGCACCCGATTCCTCCCCGGTGAACTACGCCGATCCCACCAACTCGGCACGCACCGGTCCGGCGCAGTTCCCCGCGAGCGGCAGCGGCCAGGGTCATCAGCAGGACGAATCCGGCTCGCACGCAGCGACTTCCAGTGGCCTGCCGAAGCGGCAGCGCGGCAGTACCCTGGCCGCCGTCCACCCGGAGGGCCTGGCCGTTCCGGCGGCCCCGCCCCCGCCGCGCCCCCCGGCCGCTCCGTCGTCGATGGCCGCCTTCCAGCGCGCCGTCTCCGGCCGGGAGGCCCCCGCCGACGCGGGATCCTCGCCGCTCACCAACCTCGATCCGCCCTCGAGCGGCCGCATCCCCACCGTCTCGACCCGGCCGGATCCGCTCGGCCTCGACGGTTCGAGCGACGCCTCCCCGCTGCCGAGGTCACTGATGGACGCGGTCCGGCGCGGAATCGATCTGCGCGACAACGCCTCCGCGGCGTCGCATTCCGCCGGCCGGACCGCACAGCTCCCGGACGGCGAGAGCGGTCGCGAGCCCGGCCCCGGCGCTTACCCTGCCCCTGCGAACCCCTGGGAGACCGATCGATGACACCGTCCGCCACACATCTGGGCTGGCTGTTGGAGCAGTTGCTGGTGCGCACGCCGCGGGCGCGGCACGCGCTGCTGCTGTCGGGGGACGGTTTGAAGATCTGTCATACGCCGGGGCTCGGGATGGACAGCGCCGATCAGCTGGCGGCGATCGCGGCCGGGATCCAGAGCCTGTCGCACGGGGCCTCGGTGGAGTTCGGGGACGGGCGCGGCGGCGTGCGGCAGTCGATGACCGAGTTCTACGGGGGCATCCTGTTCATCGTGGAGGCCGGGGTGGGCGCGCACATCGCGGTGGTCGCCGCGGAGGACGCCGACGCCGGACTGGTCGGCCACAATATGCGCGAGCTGGTCGAGCAGCTCGGCGAGCATCTGGCCGCCGCACCGCGAGTACCGGGGGCGAGCGTGCCGTGACCAGGCCAGACGAGGATCCGGATCGGCTGTACACGCTGACCGGCGGTCGCAGCCAACCGGATTCGGACGCCTTCGACCTGGTCACCCTGGTGGTCAGCGAGAGCGCTCCGGTGCGTGGCATGCAGTCCGAGCACGCCGCCATCCTCGATATGTGCCGCGCGCCGACCGCGGTGGTGGAGATCGCGGCCGAGCTGCGCCTGCCGGTGGGCATCACCGTCATCCTCCTGTCGGACCTGCTGCACGCGGGCAAGATCACGGTGCGTCATCCGGATCACGCGTCGCGGCAATGGAATTGGCTGCCCACTACCGACACGCTGGAAAAGGTGCTCGTTGGACTCCGCAAACTCTGACCTCCGCCCCACCCGGGCCGAGGCTCCGCTGCCCGCCGACGCCCGTCAGGGCCTGAAGATCGTCATCGTCGGCGGCTTCGGCGTCGGCAAGACCACCATGGTGCGCTCGATCAGCGAGATCCGCCCGCTCGACACCGAGGCCACCATGACCCAGGTCGGCCAGGACGTCGACGACCCGGCCGGGATACCCGGAAAGTCCACCACCACGGTGGCTTTCGACTTCGGCCGCATCACCATCGACAACGAGCACGTGCTCTACCTGTTCGGCGCGCCCGGCCAGGAACGCTTCTGGTTCCTGTGGGACCGGCTGTTCACGGGCGCGCTGGGCGCGATCGTGCTGGTGGATCAGCGCCGGATCGCCGACTCCTGGTACGCCATCGACCGGCTCGAACATCAGGGCACGCCGTTCATCGTGGCCTGCAACAGCTTCGGGCCCGGACCGACCATGGCGGAGGTGCGGGAGGCGCTGGATCTGGGCCCGCACATCCCGCTGGTCGAATGCGATGCCCGCCTGCGCGATTCGTGCAAGAACGTCCTGATCACCCTGGTCGAGTACCTCTACCACCCGGAGACCGTCTCATGACCTCGCCCGCGCAGGGCAGCTGCCCGGTGCCCCACGCCGCCATGGCGGTTCCGCTGAGTGGCCCCCGCTTCCACACCGACCGCAACTCCCTCTACCGCGAGATCCGCCGCGACCACGGCCCGGTCGCCGCCGTCGAGCTGATCGGCGGGATCCCGGCCTGGCTGGTGCTCGGCTACCGGGAGATGCACCAGGTCACCAGCTCGCCCGAACTGTTCCCGCGCGACGTGAGCCTGTGGAACCAGTGGCAAAACATTCCCCCGGACTGGCCGCTGCTGCCCATGGTCGGCACACCCATGCCCTCGATCTACTTCACCGCGGGCGCCGAGCACCGCCGCCACCTGGCCATGGTGGAACCGGCGCTGGAATCGGTGGACAACTTCGAATTGCGCAGGGTCGCCGAGGGTTTGGCCGATCAGCTGATCGACGCCTTCTGCGGGCGCGGCACCGCCGACCTGGTCGCCGACTTCGCCGAACCGCTGCCGGTGCTGGTGCTCGCCGGACTCCTGGGCATCCCCGAGGTCGAGGGCCCCGGGCTGGCGCGCGCCATGAAGGTGATGGCCGACGGCGGCGCCGACGCCCAGACCGCGCACCTGCAGTTCATGCAGTACATGCAGCACCTGCTGGCCATGAAGAAGGCCGCGCCCGGCGACGACCTGGTCTCGCGCATGCTCGCGCAGCCGGGGCACTTCACCGACGAGGAATACGTCAACGACCTGATGGCCGTGACCGCCGCCGGGCATCTGCCCACCGCGGACTGGCTCATCAACTCGGTGCGGCTGATGCTCACCGACGACCGGTTCGCGGCCGCGCTCGGCGGTGGCCGGCGCAGCGTGGACCAGGCCATGAACGAGGTGCTGTGGGAGGACTCCCCCAACTCGATCCTGGCCGGCCGCTGGGCCGCCCGCGACACCCGGCTGGCCGACACCCAGATTCGCGCCGGTGACCTGGTGCTGCTCGGGCTGGCCGCCGCGAACACCGATCCGCATGTGCGCCAATCGGTCGGCGACGGCATCAACAGCGGCAACAACGCCCACTTCGCCTTCAGTCACGGCGAGTACCGGTGCCCGTTCCCGGCACAGCAGATCGCGGAGACGGTGGCGCGCACCGGCATCGAGGTGCTGCTGGACCGGCTGCCCGACATCGATCTGGCGGTGCCCGCGGCGAGCCTGGTGCGCCGGCCCTCCCCGTTCCTGTGCGGAATGACTTCTCTGCCCGTTGTTTTCACACCTGTTCGTGCTCTCGGAGGTTTCCAGTGAGTTCCCCCTGCCCGCATGCCATCGCCATCGATCCGATGGTCGGCGATCTCGCCGGTGAGACCACCCGTCTGCGCGCCGCCGGGCCGATCACCCGCATCGACCTGCTGGGCGCGCCCGCCTGGACCATCACCGATCACACCGTGGCGCGGCAGCTGCTCACCGACGCCCGGCTGGTCAAGGACATCAACGCCTGGAAGCTGTTCAGCGAGGGCGTGATCACCCGGCAGTGGCCGCTGATCGGCATGATCGACGCCGGGCGGTCCATGTTCACCGTGGACGGCCCCGAGCACCGCCGCCTGCGCATCAAGACCACCCAGGCGCTGACCCCGCGCCGCCTGGAAGAGCTGCGCCCCACCGTCGAACGGCTCACCAAGGAATTGCTCGACGACCTCGACGCGGCAGGCGGCGAGGGCGCGGTGGTCGACCTCAAGCAGATCTTCGCCTACCCGCTGCCCATGCGCGTGATCTCCGAGCTGATGGGCGTGCCCCGCGAGGACCATCCCATGCTGCTGGACTGGTACAAGAAGTTCTTCTCCATGATGACCCCGCAGGACGAACGGCTGCGGGTCATCGACGACATGGACGTCTACTTCACCGCGATGGTCCGCCGCAAGACCGCCACCCCCACCGACGATCTCACCAGCGCCCTCATCCTGGCCGACGAGGGCGGCGAGCCGCTCACCGAGGAGGAGGTGGTCGGCAACCTCAAGGCGCTGGTCGCCGCCGGGCACGAGACCACCGTCAGCCTGATCCTGAACACGGTGCGCGCCTTGCTGGCCCGGCCCGAGCAGCTGGCCCGGGTGCGGTCGGAGGAAGTGGAGTGGAAGCAGGTCATCGAGGAGTCGCTGCGCTTCGACGGCCCGGTCACCCACCTGCTGATGCGGTTCGCCACCGAGGACATCACGGTCGGCGACACCGTGATCGAGAAGGGTGAGGGCGTGGTCATGTCGTACCGCGCGATCGGACGCGACACCGGCGTATTCGGTGACGACGCCGACGAATTCGACATCACCCGGCCGACCGCGCACCGCAATATCTCCTTCGGCTACGGCCCGCACATCTGCCCCGGCGCGGCGCTGGCGCGGCTGGAGGCGGCCATCGCGCTGCCCGCGCTGTTCGACCGGTTCCCGGCGCTGCGGCTGGCCGGCGCGGATTCGGACATCGTGAACCTTCCGGTCATGACGCAGAACGACATCGCGGCGCTGCCGCTGCACCTGGTCTGACCGCTCGCGCACGCGCCGGGACCCTGTTTCCGGCGCGGGCGGTTGTGTCCGCCACGGGCGAATTGGGGTGTTTCGGCTCGCTCATCACCGGCCTTCGCCCTGCTACCGTCGACGCAGCGGAACCCAACGACAAGGAGAATGTCATGGGCGGCATCATCATGATGATCATCATCGGCCTGATCGCGGGCGCGATCGCCCGGCTGATCGTCCCCGGCAAGGAGGACTTCGGCATCATCTGGACCGCGGTGCTCGGCATCGTCGGCGGCTACGTCGGCGGCACGCTCGGCAGCCTGCTGTTCTCGCCGCACGAGTTCAGCGTGCATCCGCCGGTCAAGCACGCCTTCCTGGGCGCGATCGTCGGCGCGATCGTGGTGCTGGCGATCTACAAGTGGATCCGCGCACGCGTCTGAGCGCATATCGAAGACCACCGCTCGGGGCGGGGCCGCTGGAACGCGGTCCCGCCCCTTGTGGTTTCGGCGGCGTTGCACGCGATGAGGGGTCCGTACAAGGCCGCCGCCGCCACGACGCCGTCCCCACGGCGCCCCCGGGTCGCAGGTGGTCTACGCCCCAAGCTTTCTACGTACCTACTTAGTAGATACGTAGAAGTTAGCAGAAGGTTGCGGCTGGATCAACGGGCGGATTTCGTCGATCGGCGGGCGGAGATCAGTCGCAGCCGGTCTCGCGGTAGGCGGCCGGGGTGGTGCCCATCTCGACCCGGAACGCGCGATAGAACTGCCGCTCATTGGTGAAGCCGGAACTGTGCGCGATCGCGGCCACCGGGAGATCCCTTCGCGCGGTGAGCAATCCGCACGCGTACTCGACCCGCATCCGGCGCAGCAGCGTCGCCGGGCCCTCTTCGAACTCCTCGAGCACGCGATACAGGGTCCGCCGCGACACCCCGCAGCCCGCCGCGATCGCCTCCACGGTGAGATTCGCGTCGAGGCAGTGCTTCCGGAGGAAATCCAGCACCTGACGGCGGGTGAGGGTCTCCGACGCCTCGCCCGGCATCGAGCGGCCGGAGATCAGGGCGATCGCGGAGGACAGCAGATCCACCGTCGAACCGGCCAGCACCGCGGCCTGCGCGGGGTCGGTGTTCTGCAGTTCGGTCAGCTCGCGCAGGAAGGTCGTGACCACACCGGCGGGACTGTGCTCCATCACCGTGGTCGCGGTCGGGATCTCGGAGGGGGCGATGCCGGAGCGCTGCCGCAGCCGGCTCAGCGGCACCTGCACCGCGGACATCTCCCACGCGCCCTCGAACTCCCAGTGGTACGGGCGGGTGCTGTCGTAGAACACCATCTCGCCCGGACCCACCTCCGCGATCCGGCCGTCCTGATGCAGCCAACCGCGGCCCGCGATCTGAATGCTGGTGTGCAGGAACTCGTCATCGGTGCGGGCGATCAGGGTGCGGGTGCGATGCACCCGCTGTTTGCTCGCGCCCAGCGTCGACAACTCGACCTCGTTGTAGCGGCCGTGCACGATCCAGCCCTCGAAGCGCTCCTGCTCGCCGGGCGACACCGCCAGCGGCACATACGCTTCGCTCAGCCCCGCCTCCCACTGCTCGAACAACTGCCCCGCCTTGACCCCCTCGCCGCCGCGGACGTCGACCCGCCGAACCCCCTGCAAAACACCCACTCCGATCGATCCACCACCGCGGTTCCCGCCATTTTCTCATGGGCCCCGATTCGAGCCCAGAAGCGCGCCAGGCCCTTCGACGCCGTCCGGCTCGCCGCGGGCGGCGCCGATCACGCCGCGGTGTTCTCCTCCGTCACCGCGTGCCCGGTCGCGGCACGGGCCAGGGTCGCCCAGTTCTCGGCCTGTTCGGCGGCCAGCTCG
The DNA here is from genome assembly GCF_053602575.1 of Nocardia sp. NPDC004340. Lineage (NCBI taxonomy): Bacteria > Bacillati > Actinomycetota > Actinomycetes > Mycobacteriales > Nocardiaceae > Nocardia > Nocardia sp. NPDC004340. Next base: position 514,569 of record NZ_JBSGDW010000005.1, on the reverse strand, counting down.
GCGATCAGCGCGGCGTGACAGGGCGAGAGCTCGCAGGCGAGATCGGCCCAGGCGGCGGGATCGGCGGGGAGGGCGGCCAGCAGGGCCAGCAGCTGCCTGCCGGATTCGGTGCGTTGCAACGCGGGATCCGGGCACAGGGTGCGCAAGGCGGGGGCCTGCTGGGCGCGGTCACCGGCGGCCGAGTCCGAACGGCGTTGCATCGGACGGGGATCGGTGAGGTGGACGCGCTCGGGGCGGCGATGGACCTCGTCCGGCGCGGCCGCCGGGGTCGGGCACGGGCGCGGTTCGCAGGCCGGGAGCAACGCTGTTCTGCGCCGGATGGCCGCGATCGCGCGCTCGGACAGACCGAGTGTCATGGCCAGCCGGCGATCCGACCAGTCCGGGTAGTACATCAGCGCCTGTTCGGCGGCGGCCTTGCGATCGGCGGCGGACAGCGGCAGGCCGTGCGCGGTGTTCAGCCGGATGGCCAGCAGCAGGGCTTGCCCGTCGTCGCCGTCGAAGTAGACCGCGTCGATCCACTGCGACCCGCTGCACTGCGCGGCCCGCACGCGATGAGCGCCGTCGATGACAGTCATGCTCGGCCGGTGCACCACGATCGGCGGCAGCGCCGCGGCGACCTCCGACAGCGCGGCGACATGCCGCGCGTTCTCCCCGGATTGCCGCAGCGTCGCGCCGATGTGCACGCGGTCCAGGGGGATTCGGACGATCTCGGCGGGATTCGGCTCGAGCCCGCGGACATTCACGCCCCGATAGGTGCGCAACCCCATCGATCGCACCATACGAGCCGCCAACCACTGCCGGATGCCGGTGAGAAGACGCAGCCACCACGCATTGTTCGGTCCGAGCACTGTTGCCGCCTCCCTACGCCGAGCAGCCACGACCGCCGGAGCCGCAGAAGCGTTTCCGGGCAGGGCCTGTCAACGACGCGCCAGGCGGTCTCACGGGGAGAACCGGCAAGATTCCCGCTCGCACGGGTGCGTACTGGCGGCAGTGTAGCGATTCGGACATTCGGTGATCAATTGAGCAAATCCCCCGCCCACCTGCGTATTTCCCCCTTGATCACGCTGACCTGCCGCAAACCCGCGACGCGCGGTCAACCGCTGTTATATACCCAACAAACATTACTGGTGGTTTGTTTGCTGGCCGGCTAATCCACCAGGTCCGGGTCCCGCACCGTCACCAACGCGGCCGTCGTGTACTGATCCAGCGCCATCAGCACCGCCCGTGCCCGCACCACTTTCCACCCACCATCCAGCGTCCGCAACCGCAACACCCCCGATGTCCGCGACTGCGCCAGATCCCGGCTCATGGCCTTCGCGATCCCCAGATCCTCCGGATGAATCCCCGGCTCCGGCTCCCCCGCCAACGACTGCCACGCGATCCCCGGCATCGCCGGCCCCATCCACCGCAACAACCGCAGATTCCGCAGATCCACGATCGCCCGATAATCCCCTTCCGCCGCAGCCGCATCCAGCACCCGATGCTCCAGAATGACGGGTGGCGGCGCCGAACTCACCTCGGTCGCGTCCCCGATGTCATGCGTAACGCCCCGCATGAAGATCTCCGGCCCCTCGGCGGACGTGCGCTCCTCGAGGATCCGGCAGGAGAAGTGCGCCGCCCGCAACGCACCGTCATCCCGCCGCACGGTCCACACCGCCTGATGCTCGGTCCCGGGAGCCGACCGCACAATCTTCGCCAGCGCATCGGATTCGTCACTATTGGTGATGACGCGGGCGAACACCCCCGCGATGGCATGCTCCCGAGCCCGGTTCTCCGGCGCGACCCCGTACAGCTCGAGCAGATCATCCGACCGCGTGGATTTCGACGTCGAGAGGTTGAAGTACCACGCCCCCACGCGATCTCGCGGCGGCAACTCCTCCTCGACCGGGCCCGACCACAACAGCACCGCGTGCACTCGTTCCGGTGTGATGTGCAGCGGCACCGTCACCGTGCGCCGCCGCCCGTCCTCGCTCACGAGATCCACCGACCCGAGGCGGGCCAAGGTCGCCGCCACCGCGCCACGAATGGCCGAGAGGGTCTCTCGCTGCCGGAACATCTGGGTGAGCGGGACGAATTTCCTTGGCGCACTTCCGAGTCCGACCACCGTTGGCTCGCCGCCGCCGAAGGTCTCGATCAACAGCCACCGTGTACCGCTCACCACATACTCCCCTCTCGTCCCCTGACCATGAGTACACGAGTCTTCCCCAGCGCGGCACCGGCCGGTATTCGCTACTCGAGTCAGGCCTTCCCCCAAGACTTTTCACCGAGCGGTCCGCGTTGAGCCATTCCCGCCAAGTTTCACGTTCGGCCTGCGAGTGATCGGCGGCGGGGTTAATTTGGTCATGCGTCCAGGTTTTTCGGGGAAAGCAGTACTTCGATGCGAAACATCATTCTGATCACCGCTTCTATCGGTATTTCACTCGCCATCGCGGCCGCGCCGGCGGCCGCCGAACCACCCACAGTAGAAGGTCCCGGGGTTGCCCAGGCCGATCCCACCGCATTGGATCCCGGCATGACCTGCCTCGAGGGATTCCTCAAAGGCTGGGCCAGTTCGGCCGCCACCGGCTCGGTGACGGGTTCCGCGCTCGGGTTCCTCGGCGGTTCCGCCGCAGGCCCCGAGGCCGGTCTCGCCGCAGGTCTGACGAACGGGATCATCACGGCTCTGACCAGCGGCTCCGGCGGCGGACTCGCCACCTGCGCCCTCGACGAGCTGGCCAATGGGGGCGGCGACGCCTTCCTCGGCTCGACAACCGGGCCGGGCCGGGGATACCTGACAGGGTCCGCCAGTGGGTCCGCGTCAGGATCGGCCACCAGCGACCTGCCGGGTGCGGTGATATCCAGCATCCTGTCGGGACTGCTCGGCGCGGCGACCAGCGGCTCGAGTTAGCGGGCCAGTCGCACGAAAAGGCCTTCACCGACCGGTTGATCGGTCGAGGAAGGCCTTTTCGGCGCGGTGGATCAGTAGGTCGGGAGGACGTAGTCCTGGGTCTGGTCCAGCATTTTCATCATGATGGGGCGGAACAGCTTGGTGGTCATGAGCTTTCCGACCTGCTGCATCATCTTCAGGCCGAGCTTCGAGGTGGGGAGCATCATCTGGATGCCGCCGCCGGGGAGCTCCTTGGCCTTCTCCAGGAACGGGGTGACCTGCTCCTCGTAGCGGGCCAGGGCGCCGTCGATATCGGCTGGGGTAGCGGCGATTTCGCCCGCCAGCAGGTAGGCGCCGACGATGGCCATGGCGGTGCCCATGCCGGTCATCGGAGAGCCGCAGAAACCGGAGTCGCCGAGCAGGGTGACGCGGCCCTTCGACAGGGTGGGCATGTCGACGCGGACCAGCTCGTCGAAGTAGAAGTCCTCGGTGGTCTCCAGGTGCCCGAGGGCCTCGGGCACCAGCCAGCCCGCCTCCGCCAGCATGTCGCGAATCAGCTTGCGCTGGGCGGGGATATCGCGGCGCAGGGCCGGGTCGGCGTCGGTGCGCAGGGTGATGATGGCCTTCGAGGTGGCCGGGTCGAAATCGGGGCGCAGGCCGAGCGAGGCGCGCGGCACCACGTGCATGGACATCCAATCCTTCTCCACGCCCGCCGGAGTGGGGATCGTGTAGAAGGACATGTAGCCGCCCAGGTAGGTGGTGAACTCCTCCTCCGGGCCGAACACCAGCTTGCGGGTGCGGGAGTGCACGCCGTCCGCGCCGATCACCAGGTCGTAGCGCTCCTCGCGGCCCGAGGCGAATCCGACCGTGGCGCCGTCGGCATCCTGGTCGATGGTCTCGATCCAGTCGCCGTAGCGGTAGTCGAGTTCGCCTGCGGCACCGGCGAGTTCGGTGAGCAGCACATTGTTGAGGTCGCCCCGGCTGATCTCGATGTCTGCCACCGGACCCTTGCCGTCGAACATCTCCATCGACATCCGGTACACCGACGACCCGTCCGCCTTGACCAGGGCCATCCCCTTCTCGTGCAGCAGGCTCTTCTTGATCCCCTCCATCAGCCCCATCCGCTCGGCCACCTCCCGGCTGGGCCCACGCAGGTCGACAGCCTGCCCGCCGGGCCGCGGCGCGTCCGCCCGCTCGACTACGGTGACCGCGATACCGGCCCGGAGCAACTGCAGGGCAACAGCATTGCCGGCAATGCCGCCGCCGGCGACCAGGACGCGGAGGGTGTTGGCGGTGGTGCTCATGGGGTGTCTCCCGGTTCGTGGTGAAGAACGTTTGTCTAAGACATATGTCTACACGAGGTCTGACACGTTTGTCTAGAACAAATGTCTAACACGGTGGCGAGCGTAGGCTCGAACGGGAATCAACGCTGGTGAGAGGACATGAACGTGACGACCCGCAGGGGACGGATCGGGCTGTCGATCGGGGCAGTCGTAGCGGTTGCCCTCTGGGGTGAGTGGGAGAACTGGCGTGCCTCACGCAGATTCGTGGGGTCCGCTCCCGGCACCACGGAGGCGGTCGTCGTGCTGGGCTATCGCAATGCGGGCACCCGGGCCAATGTGATGAACCGTTGGCGGGTGCGGGCGGGACTACGGTCCGTCGACCCCGCCGCAGCCAGCAGCCGGCTCGTCCTGTGCGGCGGCGCCTGTGCCGGCCCGACCCCCGAAGCCTTGCTGATGGCCGACTACGCCACCGCCCATGGCTATCGCGGACCCCTCACGGTCGAACGACAGAGCCGAAGCACCTGGGAGAACATCGCTTTCGCCCTCCCCTACCTGGAGAGCGTCGACCGGATCAAAATTGTCTCGCTCCCCTACCACGCCGAGCGAGGCCGGTCCTACCTCATCCGCCAGCGCCCGGACCTGGCCGAGCGGCTCGTCCGCGGCGCCGAATACCGCTTCGGCGAATGGATGCCACTGAAACCCCTACTCGCCCTGTACGGCCGAGGAAAACTGGTGCGATGGCCGATCTCGTACTCACGCCGGAGCGGCGCGACCAGCTAGCCGCCCTGCTCGCCGACGAACATCGACTGCGGACGCAATTCCCCCGGGTTGCCGAATATTTGACGACAGCGCCGATGCTGTCAGGCACCGGCGACGACGCCACGGACGCCGCCTTCGACCTTCGCCTGGTGCATTACCTGACCTGCGGCGAGTCCCGGAACCCGTACTGGGACATCGTCGCGGCATCCGTGAGTGAGTGTAACGGCCGTCGCGTGGTGAACGGCGGCAGTTCATCCGGCAGCGGACGCCTGGCCTACGCGCAGACGATCCTGCAAGCGGCCTACGCGTATGCGATTCCCTCACCTCAGACGATCGCGTGGATGCGCGAGTTCTGTGGGAGCAGAACAGTGGTGGAGCTCGGCGCGGGACGCGGCTACTGGACCGCACAGCTCACCTAAGTCGGCGTGACCGTGCAGGCCTACGATTCACATCCTCCGCACGTCACCGACAACGCCTTGTCCCCCAACGCAGTTGGCCAAGGCTACCGGCTTCCCGTTTCGGGCACGAGCGTGAACAAGGAAGGGCAAGACGGCCTTCAGACCCGTCTAGTAGTGGTATCGCGCCTGAACGATCGTGATCGTCTCGCCTGCAACCGAATAGATCAGGCGGTGTTCGTCGGTGATCCGACGCGACCAGTAGCCGGATCTGTCGGCCCGCAAGGGTTCCGGCTTGCCGATGCCTTCGAACGGGTTGCGGGAGATCTCGGCGATCAGGCGGTTGATCTTCGCGAACATCTTGCGGTCCGCGGTGATCCAGTGCTGGTAGTCCTCCCAACCGTTCTTGGTGAACGTGATGTTCATTCGTCCTCCGCTTCGATTCGGGCGGCCATATCTTCCAGCTCGCCTAGGGAGAACGTCACCACCTCTCCGGCCTCCGCCTGAGCCATACCTTCCGCGAGGCGCTTTGCGTTCGCCGGAGAGCGGTACAGATAGATGGTCTCGCGCCACGAGTTGAAGTCCTCTTCACTCATAAGAACGGCGTTGCCCTTCTTACTGGTGATGTGGATCGTGGTGTGGTCGGTGTTGACTTCTTCGATCAGCGGGAACAGCTTGTTCCGAGCTTCGCTTGCCGACACGGATTCAGTCATCGCTACATCCTATTCCGGTACGGGACACTTGTACGGTACCAGAAACCGGTACAAGTTGGGTTTGCGCTTGACGAAATCCGTTCGGCGCGAAAGCATCTAGCGCGCAGACAAACGAAAAAAGCCCCTGACCGTGCGGGGGTGAACCGCGGGTCAGGGGCTTTTCGGCTCCCCCATCTGGACTCGAACCAGAAACCTGCCGATTAACAGTCGGCTGCTCTGCCAATTGAGCTATAGGGGATTGTTTCCCTGGCTGGCCCTTCCGGACCGGCCGGGGAAAACTTTAGCGTATCGGTTGTACAGTTCCCAAATCGTGGCTCTACCTGCGGGAATATGGACGGGGGCGAGATGGGGTGCCGGATCGACAGGGGCGGGGTGGGGGCGGGCAGGGCCGGAGGCGGGATGGTATGTGCGAAGAGTCGCGGGTCCGCTGGAAACGCGTCCGTTCTGTCCTTCTGTTCGCGCTCGGGGCCTGAAGTTGTCGGTGGCCTCATGTATTGACTGGAGTCATGAAGCCCGCTGCGGAGGTCGCTGCGATGAGTTGCCGGTCCTACCGGCTGCCGTCATGCGCGAACGCGGCGAAACTCGCGCGGGTCGCGGCGGTGTTGCCGGTGTGGCAGGCCGGGCTCGGGCGGGCCCAATCGGCGGTGCGGCGACAGTTGTTCACCACCGGTGTACTGCCCCGGTGGGTGGACACCAAAGGCTGGGACGACGGCTTATCGCAACGGCAGTGGGACTCGGTCGGTCAGCAGGCGGTGGCCACGCACCGGTCATGGCTGGGCAGCTGCGAACGCGTGTTTCGCGACCTCGTCACCGGCTCAACTCTGCCCGAGAAGGTCGCCGAGGATCTGCTGTACGTGAACAAGGCCAACGCCTGGTACCGGCAGCCCGGCCTCGGGCAGGACGGGGCCCAGGCCGGGCAGATTCAGATGTCGAAGCACCGTGTGATCGCGGCCGAGATCTTGACCCTGGCCCGCACGATCATGCGCCAGGTCCGCAAGCGTGTCGGGGCTCCGGATCTGCGGCGTGTCCGCACCATGGTGATGGACGGCAAGATCGCCGTCGTCGAATCCCCGAAACACGCTGGCACACACGCTTATTGGGTCCGGATTTCCACCCCGACAAGAAACAAGCCGGCGTGGATCCCACTGCGCACCCAAGCGGCGTTCGAGGCGCGCCTGGCGCGCCCGGGCGCGGTGGTGGCCAACCACTGCCAAGTCATCATCACCGGGGAGGGCCGGGTCGAGTTCCGGCTTGTCGTGAAAACCAGGAAAGCGATACCCGGTGACGGGCGGACCCGCGACCTGGGCGTGGACTGGGGCATGGCGACTTTGTTCGCGACCAGTGCTGGCACCTTGCACGGGCGCGACTTCCTGGACCGGTTGCGCGCCTACGACGCCCGTCTGCAACCGCTGGTCGCGGCGTTGAACCGCCAGCACATCCGGTTGCGGGATTCGCGTCGTTACCGGGCTTTGGTCCAAGACATTCGCGGGTTCGTCACCAACGAGGTCAACCGGTGCTTGAACCGAATCCTGAACCCAGACAAGGGCGGCGCACCCGATGTCGCCCGAGTCATCGTGGAGAAGCTGGACTTCCGCGGTCTGGCCCAGGCCGGCAAACTGTCCAAACGCCTGCGCCGACTGCTCGCGTTCTCGGGCCGGGCCGCGGTCGACACCAAACTCGCTTCCCTGCGTGAGGATCTGGGCATCGAGATCCTCGAAGTCCCTGCCGCGTACTCCAGTCAGGAATGCGGCAGCTGCGGATACACCGCCAGAAGCAACCGTCGAACCCAAGCACGCTTCCGGTGCCGGTTCTGCGGGAGAACCGTCCACGCCGACATTGGCGGAGCCCGAACACTGCTGAGACGTTCTCACCTAGTGGGCTCCGACTCGTCTCGGAATCGTGGACAAGTCCTGAATGCCCTCGACGAACGATTTCAGTACCGTTGGGGCTGGACGTTCGCCGAGATCGCTCAGCGACAGCGTCACGGGACGGCACGAGTCACGCCCACTGCCGATCCTCCGGACACCACCGGAGGACGACAAAAAGACAACGGATTACCATTCGTGTCTGACCCTATGGGAGGAGCTTCTCGGGATGCTGCGGTTGATCATCGGTGTGGCGGCTGGGTATGTGCTGGGCGCCAAGGCCGGGCGGGTTCGGTATGAGCAGATCAGTAAGACGACCCGCGCGATCAGTGAGAGCCCTGTCACGCGGAAGGTCGTGTTGATGGGGCGGCAGAAGCTCGCGGACAAGCTGAACACCCAGCCGAAGCTGGAGCCGATGGTGCCGCTGGACGAGCGGACCACGATCCTGGTGCCGCAGGACCAGCTGCGGCGCTGAGGGATTGGGGCTTTGCCCCTTGCCCCCTGGTGGGGGCTGCGCCCCCACACCCCTGCCCGGAGGCGGCGAGCTTCGCCGCCTGCCGGGTGCGTGGGGTCAGACGCCTGCGAAGTCGCCTGAGTTGCCCATGGCCTGGGTGAGGAGGCTCTTGCGGTATTGCTCCAGGGCCACCAGGTCGCCGAACAGGGCCATGTAGGCGTCGGGCTGTTCGGTGGAGGAGATGCGCTGGAGCTTGGACTTCAGTTCGGCGATCTGACGGCCGACCCAGGATTCCTGGGTGCGGGCCAGGACGCCGGCGACGAAGCGGGGGATATCGTCGGCGGACTTCACCGGGAGGGGTTCTGCGGCCAGTTCGGAGACCATGGCGCGCAGGGTGAGGTCGTCGGTGTTGTCGGCGACGGCGGTGACCCATTCGGCGCCGGTGAGGCCCGCGGCGGTGCCGCCGGCTTCGGCGATGGCGGCGCGGACCGCGAGGAAGGCGGGGTGGGTGAAGGCTTCGGGCTCGAGGGAGTCGAAGACCGCGCCCGCGAAGGCGGGGTATTGCAGGGCGGCGGCGAGGGTTTGGCGTTGGGGCAGCAGGGCCGGGTCCGTGGGGTTGGGACGGGCGGCGGGGCCGGGCGAAACCTCGTGGTGGGGTTGGCGTTCGGGGATGCCGGGCTTGGCGCCGGTGCGGGCGCCCTTGCGGGCCTCCTCGCCGACGCGGCGCACCACCTGCTGGATGTCGTCCCAGCCGACCCAACCGGCCAGTTTGGTGGCGTAGGCCTTGCGGAGGGCGAAGTCCTTGATCTGGGAGACCACGGGGACGGCGCGGCGCAGGGACTCGACCTGACCTTCGGGGGTGTCGAGGTTGTGTTCGGCGAGCAGGCCGCGGATAACGAACTCGTACAACGGGACTCGGCGGGCGACCAGGTCGCGGACCGCGCCGTCGCCATTGCGCTGGCGCAGTTCGCACGGGTCGAGGCCGTCGGGGGCCACGGCGATGTAGGTCTGGCCCGCGAGCTTCTGGTCGCCGGAGAAGGCCTTGAGGGCGGCGGCCTGGCCGGCGGCGTCGCCGTCGAAGGTGTAGATGATCTCGCCGCGCCAGAAGTTGTCGTCCATGAGCAGGCGGCGCAGGATCGCGAGGTGGTCGTCGCCGAAGGCGGTGCCGCAGGAGGCGACCGCGGTCTTGACGCCGGCCAGGTGCATGGCCATGACGTCGGTGTAGCCCTCCACGACCACGGCCTGATGGCCCTTGGCGATCTCCCGCTTGGCGTGGTCGAGCCCGAACAGCACCTGGGACTTCTTGTACAGCAACGTCTCCGAGGTGTTGATGTACTTGGCGGTCATGGTGTCGTCGTCGTAGAGGCGGCGCGCGCCGAAGCCGATCACCTCGCCGCCGAGATTGCGGATCGGCCACAGCAGACGGCGGTTGAAGCGGTCCATGGGGCCGCGCTGGCCCTGCTTGGACAGGCCCGCGGCCTCCAGCTCCTTGAACTCGAAACCCTTGCGCAGCAGGTGTTTCGTGAGGGTGTCCCAGCCGCCGGGGGCGTAGCCGCAGCCGAACTGGTGGGCGGCGTTGTGGTCGAAATTACGGTCGGTGAGGTACTTGCGGGCCGCCTCGGCCCCGGACTCGCCGAGCTGTGAGATGTAGAACTCGTGGGCGGCCGCGTTGGCGGCGACCAGGCGGGCGCGGGTGCCGCGGTCGACGCGGACCGAGGTGCCGCCGCCCTCGTAGTTGATCTTGTAGTTGAGCCGGTCGGCCATCTGCTCGACGGCCTCGACGAAACCGATGTGCTCGATCTTCTGCAGGAACGCGAAGACGTCGCCGCCTTCACCGCAGCCGAAGCAGTGGAACACGCCGTGATTGGGCCGCACGTGGAACGACGGCGACTTCTCGTCGTGGAACGGGCACAGGCCCTTCATGGAGTCGGCGCCGGCCCGGCGGAGGGCGACGTACTCCCCCACGACATCCTCGATCCGGACACGTTCACGAATCGCCGCGATATCGCGGTCCGGAAGTCGGCCAGCCACGCCAGCGAGTCTAGCGCTCCCCCGCCTCCCCGGGACTTTTGCGCACGGCAGAGAGCCGTTGCCAGTCCCACGTGCGGGCCGGCGGTTGAGTGCCGACCCGATTCTGGACGTCCCCGGCGAGTTACCCCACTCGCAACGAAACCAGTTGTCCAGTCCGCAACGATCCACACAATGCGGACTGCGAAGATCAATCAGTGCACAGCATCTACTACGACGCCCGGACGCCGGTGCACGTCGTGCCCGCGGGGGTGAAGCTGGCCGGGCTCGCGGTCGCGGGGACGGCGCTGTTCTTCGTGTCGTCGATCACCGTGCTGACCGGCGCGCTCACCGTGGTGCTGGGCCTGTACGCGCTCGCGCGGATCCCGTGGCGGACGACCGCGCGGCAGGTCCTCGCGCTGCTGCCGTTCCTGGCGTTGATCGTGATCGCGCAGGTGATCTTCACCGACGCCCGCACGGCGGTCCTGGTCGGGGAACGCCTGCTCACCCTGGTCCTGCTGGCCAATCTGGTGACCTTGACCACCCGCACCTCGGCCATGGTCGACACGATCGAGCGCGCGCTCACCCCGCTGCGCCTGCTCGGCGTCCGCCCCGAGCGGGTCGGCCTGCTGGTCGCCATGACCATCCGATTCATCCCGGTCATCCGTGAGCAGGCCGAACTCGTGCGCGCCGCGCAGCGGGCTCGTGGCATCGAGCGCAGCACGGTCTTCCTGGTCCCGCTACTGATCCGCACACTGCGGATGGCCGACGGGGTCGGCGAGGCCCTGGACGCTCGCGGCCTGGACTGACCGGTCGGTCCGGCAGCCATTTAGGATGCCTCGGGTGCGTAGTAGGGATTTGGCGCAGATCGCGCTGTTCGCATCAATCATGGTGGTCCTGGGATTCTTTCCGCTGATCCAGTTGCCGGGAGCCTTCGCACCGTTCACCTCGCAAACTCTGGGCGTCATCCTGGCGGGCTCGATTCTGGGCGCCAAGCGCGGCGCGCTGGCCATGCTGCTCTTCGACGTCATGGTCTTCGCGGGGCCGCCGGTGCTGGCGGGCGGGCGCGGCGGCCTGTCGGTGATCATGGGCCCGACGGGTGGCTTCGTGATCGCCTATCCGATCGGCGCGCTGGTGATCGGCCTGCTCACCGAACGGGTGTGGAAGCACTACAACCTGCCGCTGGCCCTGCTGATCAACTTCCTCGGCGGCGCGATCGTGCTGTACGCCATCGGGATTCCGTGGATGGCCGCGGCCGCGCACATCTCGCTGGGCAAGGCCATCACGACCTCGGTCGCGTTCCTGCCGGGCGACGTGGTCAAGACGGTGATCGGGTCGCTGGCCGCGGTGGCGGTGCGCAAGGCGTATCCGATGATTCCGGCGCGGGCATGATCGAACTCGACGGCGTCTCACACCGATTCGGCGAGCGCGAGGTCCTGCGCGACCTGGATCTGCGCTTGAGCGAACGCCGGATCGCCGTGGTCGGCGCGAACGGTTCGGGCAAGTCCACCTTCGCGCGGCTGCTCAACGGCCTGCAGGTGCCGACCTCGGGCACGGTCCGGGTGGACGGCCTCGATACCCGCAAACAGGGCCGGGCCGTGCGCAAACGGGTCGGATTCGTCTTCCAGGATCCCGACGTCCAGATCGTCATGCCGACGGTCGCCGAGGACCTCGCCTTCGGCCTCAAACACCACGGCGTCGCCAAATCCGACATCCCGCAACGGGTCACCGAGACCCTCGCGACCTACGGCCTCGCCGAGTTCCGCGACCACCCCGCGCATCTGCTCAGCGGCGGCCAGAAGCAGCTGCTCGCCATCGCCGCGGTGCTGTCGGTCCGACCCGAGTACGTGGTGTTCGACGAACCGACCACCCTGCTCGACCTGCGCAACACCCGCCGCATCACCCGGATGCTGCGCGACCTCCCGCAGCGACTGGTCGTGGTCTCCCACGACCTGGACCTGCTCGCCGATTTCGACCGCGTGCTGGTGTTCGACGAGGGCCGCGTCGTGGCCGACGGCCCGCCGGCGGAGACCATCCCGCGCTACGTGACCATGCACTTGGACTGAGCCCGCGCCGAATGCCGCGGGACCATGGCTCGCCCCCACACCAGCGGACCGAGGCCGTCGCCGCTCGAAGTCCTCAGTCCTCGCGCCCGAACAGATGCCGCCGCACGTGCGCGTTCAACCGCTGCCCAGGCCGCGCGTTGAACGCCATGTGCACGCTCACCCGCGGAATCTCGCCCTGCACCGGCGTCACCCGGTGCCGGGACCGCCGCCCGGCGTGCAGCACCAGCGTGCCCGGCACGGTCGGCAGCATCTTCACCATGTGCCGGTGCCGCATCGGCAGCCCGCCCCCGCGCTCGATGAACGCCCCGGGCAGCGGGATGTATTCGAGCGCCCCGCCCCGCTCCGGCGCGACGATGTGCAGCATGACCGTGTAATCGGACATGTCGTAGTGCCAGTCCTGCGCGTCCCCGTTCTCGTGGATCTGCACCGTCATCGCGCCCAGTTCGTCGGCGGACCGGTAGGCCTGCTCCCCCACCAGGTGGGAGACGAACTCCCGCAAGGGTTCCCAGTGGTAGAGCGCCTTCAACGGCGAGGAGTCCGGGATCCGGTCGCAGGCCACGGTGTATTCGAAGCGCATGGCGTCGCCCAGTCCGTCGGAGAGCACGTCGGCGGCCATCTCGGTGACCGCGGCGGGCCGCAGGAATTCGGGCAGCACGGTGACTCCGCTGACCAGGAAGTCCGCCTGCGACCGCTCGATGACCTCGCGCAGCCGCGTCACGGACCGCCGGTCGAGCGGATATCGCTCGAGGTCGACCAGGTCGTCCACCTCGCGTGTCATCGCGCGCCCCCTGCCGCCGGATTCAACGGACTCAGGGTATCGCGGCGGCGATGCGTTCCAGGCGGCTCTCGGTGTAGGAGGCGATCTGGTCGACGATGACCCGCACCCGGGCGGTGTCGTCGGCGGCTTCCTCCCACCACGGCAGCAGCAGCCGGTCCAGCCCGTGCGGGGCGGCGGCGAGCAGCCGGTCGGCGACGAGCAGGATGCGTTCGCGCTGCCCGGCCTGCCGCACCCGGTGAATGGGGTCGGAGAGCACGTACCGCAACGCCATGGTCTTGAGGACCGCGACCTCGGCGGCCACGATGCGCGGCACCTCCAGATCGGCGGCGTAGCGCGACAATTGGCGGCCGCCCCACGCGGCGCGGGTGGCCTCGACGGCGGCGGTGGCGAAGCGGCCCACCAGATCGCTGGTCAGCCGTTTGAGCGCGACCGAGGCAGCCAGGGAGCCGTCGTATTCAGCGGCGGCGGTGACCACGGGCAGTTCGGAGAGCCGCTGCGCCGCGGCCACCATGTCGTCCACGCTGTGCGAGCTGTGCCGTTGCGCGCCGAGTTCGGCGAGCGCCACCTGTTCGGCCGGATCGGCCAGGGCGCGCAGGTCGATGCGCCCGGCGATGACACCGTCCTCGACGTCGTGCACCGAGTAGGCGACGTCGTCGGACCAGTCCATGATCTGCGATTCCAGGCATTGGCGGCGTTCGGGCGCGTCCTTGCGGACCCAGTCCAGCCGGTCCATGTCCACCCCGTAGGCCCCGAACTTGGAGCCGGGACCCGTTCTGCCCCACGGATATTTGATGACGGCGTCCAGGGCGGCTCGGGTCGGGTTGAGCCCGAAACTGACGCCCTGATCGTCGAACACCTTGGGTTCGAGCCGGGTGAGGATGCGCAGGTTCTGCGCGTTGCCCTCGAAACCGCCGTGCGCGTCGGCGAATTGGTCGAGGGCCACTTCACCGTTGTGCCCGTAGGGCGGGTGCCCGATGTCGTGGGCGAGCCCGGCCAGGTCCACCAGGTCGGGATCGCAGCCCAGGCTGTCGGCGATGCTGCGGCCGATCTGGGCGACCTCCAGCGAATGGGTGAGCCGGGTGCGCGGGGTGTCGCCGTCGCGCGGGCCCATGACCTGGGTCTTGTCGGCGAGCCGCCGCAGCGCGGCCGAGTGCAATACCCGGGCCCGGTCGCGCGCGAATTCGCTGCGCCGGGCCGGGCACGGCGACCAGCTCAGTCCGGCCGTGTGCTCGGTCTCGGGAACCATGCGTTCCCGGTCGGCGTCGGTGTAGACCTGGTCATAGTCGATGCGTGCGTTCATTGCTCACTGATCCGCCGTGTATTTGAAGTCCGCCGAGAAATGGGTCAGCTGATACCAGAGCAATGCGAAGGTCTCCCGGAAGATCCCGTGCGCCTGCGATTCCCGCGTGTACACCGCGGGCCCGGTTCTGGTGGGCGCGGTCCAGGCCGACAGCCCGGCGTCGCGCGCCATGGTGCGGGTGCGCAGCGAATGCCAGGGGTCGCTGACCAGCACCACCGACGATTTGCCACGCGCCAGCAGCGCTTTCGACACCGCTTCCACGCTCTGCAGGGTGTCGGAACCGGTTTCGACGGCCAGGATCCGGTCCTCCGGCACGCCCTGGTCCTCGAGGTAGGTCTTGCCCGAGGCCGCCTCGGTGTAGTTGTCGCCGACCCGTTTGCCACCCACCGTCACGATCATGGGGGCGACCTGCTTGCGGAACAGCTTGTGCGCCTGGTCCAGTCGCGCCTCGAACACCGACGACGGGGTGCCGTCGTACTGGGCGGCGCCCAGCACCACGATGGCGTCGGCGTGGGCGTAGTCGTCGATGCGGGCGACCTGCCACACGTGCAGGGCGGTGCCGCCCACCACGACCAGGCCCATCAGCACCCCGCCGACCAGCAGCCGGCGCACCCAGCGCAGCGTGCCGCCACCGCGTTCGGAGGCGGTGGATGCGGACATGTCCGGTGCCGGCCAGTCGGGTTCGGCTCGGTGGTTGCGGAGTCTCACCAACCGCGTTGCCGCCATTCGGGCAGCTGCGGGCGCTCGGCGCCGAGGGTGGTGTCGTCGCCGTGGCCCGGATACACCGCGGCGTCGTCCGGATAGCGGTCGAACAGTTTGGTCTCGACGTCGCCGAGCAGCGAGGTGAACTGCTCCGGCGACTGGGTCCGGCCCACACCGCCCGGGAACAGCGAGTCACCGGTGAACAGGTGGACGCCGCCCGCGCCGTCGGTCAGCGCCAGCGCGACCGAGCCGGGGGTGTGCCCGCGCAGGTGGATGGCCTCCAGGACGAGGTCGCCGACGTGGACCTTGTCGCCGTCGGCCAGCAGCCGGGCCGGGGGCACCGGCAGCGGCGCGGCGTCCAGCTCGTGCGCGGCGGTCGGAACGTCGGTGGCCGACACCACATCCGGGAGCGCGAACCAGTGGTCCCGGTGCTGGTGGGTGGTGACGATGAGCTCCACCCGGCCCGGCGCCTCCTGGCCGATGAGCTCGAGGATCCGCTCGGCCTCGTTGGCGGCGTCGATCAGCAGGGTCGCGCCGGTGGCGGCGCACTGCACGAGATAGGTGTTGTTGTCCATGCCACCGACCGACATCTTCACGATGCGCGCGCCCGGAACCTCACGCCGCTGCGGATTGGAGCCGGGCGAGACGTGGCCCGTGTAGGGCGAATCGATGGTGATCACGTCACCGATCGTAGTCATGGCTTCCGACACAGTGTGCAGAAGAAACCGACCCTCCGCGTTCCACAGTTAGATTCGACGCATGCGGCCATCGAAGCAGCTGTCCCTCCTCGTGACCGGTCTGCTCGCGGCCCTGGCCCTGCTCGGCGGGCACGCCGCGCCGGCCGCGGCCGAGACGCCCCTGCGACTGCCCGGCTATGTCACCGACAAGGCCGGGGCGCTGGACCGCGGGCAGACCGCGGAGCTGCAGCAGGCCATCGACGCGCTGTACTCGCGCGACCACGAGCGGCTGTGGGTCGTCTACGTGCGCGACTTCAGCGGTATGGACTCGCACGCCTGGGGTGAGCAGACCGCGAAACTGTCCGGGTTCGGGGATCGCGACGTGCTGCTGTCGGTGGCCGTCGACGATCGGGCGTACGCGTTCACCGGGACCGTGCCGCAGTCGGTCAGCGACAAGGAACTCGACCGGCTGCTCACCGACCGGGTGGAGCCGAAGCTGCGCGACGGGAACTGGGCCGGGGCCGGGCTGGCCACGGCGACCGGGCTCTCGGACGCCATGAGCGGCTCCGGCGGCATCGGGCTGTTCCCGATCCTGATCATCGCGCTTCTGGTGGCGCTGGCGGTGCTGGGCATCTGGTGGTGGTCGAAGCGGCGCAAGACGCGGCGGGAACGCTCGGTCATGGAGTCGGCGCGCAAGACCGATCCGACCGACACCCGGGCGCTGGAGTCCCTGCCGCTGGTCGTCCTGGACGCCCTGTCCAAGGAGACGCTGGTCGACACCGACAACGCCATTCGCACCAGCACCGAGGAATTGCGGCTGGCCACCGACGAATTCGGGGCCACCGCCACCGCACCCTTCACCGCCGCCCTGGAGGGCGCGAAACGAGCGCTGGCCAAGGCGTTCTCGATCCGCCAGCAGCTCGACGACGACATCCCCGAGACCCCGGATCAGCAGCAGCGCATGCTGATCGACCTGGTCAGCAGCTGCGGCAGCGCGAATCGGGACCTCGATGCCAAGGTCGGCGAATTCGACGCCATGCGCAATCTGCTCATCAATGCCGGGGAGCGGCTGGACGCGCTGACCCGCGACCTGATCGAGCTGACCGCGCGGGTGCCCGGTTCGCGGACCACGCTCGCGGCGCTGGTGGCCGCGCATCCCGCGTCGGTGCTCGCGCCCATCCACGACAACGTGAGCATGGCGAGCGAACGAATCGGATTCGCGGAGAAGACGATCGCCGACGGGCGGGCCGCGGCCGCCAAACCGGTCGGGCAGCAGGGCGCGGCGGTATCCGATATTCGCGCCGCCGAATCGGCCGTGGACGCGGCTCGCACGCTGTTGGACGCGGTCGATTCGGCCGCCACCGATATCGAGCAGGCGCGGGCCGGGCTGTCGGCCATGATCGAGGAACTGCGCGGCGATCTGGCCACCGCCGACGGACTGTCGGAGCACGGCGGCACCGATCTGCCCGCCGCGACGGCCGCCGCGCGCACCGCGCTCGATCAGGCCACGGCCGACGGGGCCACCAATCCGCTGGGGGTCTTCCGGCAGGCCGTCGCCGCCGACGCCGCGTTGGATCAGGCGATCGCCGCGGCCGGTGATCGCAAGCGGGCGGCCGATGACCTGCGTCGCCGTCTCGATCAGACGCTGACCGCGGCCCGCAGCCAGGTCAATGCCGCCGCCGACTACATCAGCACCCGGCGCGGCGGGGTCGACGCCGAACCGCGCACCCGGCTCGCGGAGGCCCAACGTAGCCTGGATCAGGCCGATCAGCTCGCCGCCTCGAATCCCGAGCAGGCTCTCCAATCCGCCCAGCGCGCCGTCGAACTCGGCGCTCGCGCGCTGCACACCGCGCAGGCCGCGGTGCAGGAATGGCAGGCTCAGCAGCAGCAACGCGTGTCTTCCGGGGGCTCCCAGACCGGGGCCATCCTGGGTGGAATCCTCATCGACGGGATGCTGCGCGGGATGGGCAATGAATACCGCCGCGGCGGTGGCGGATTCGGCGGCGGTTTCGGAGGCGGGGGCGGTAGCCGCGGCTACGGCCCCGGCTCCTTCGGTGGTTCCGACGGCTCCCGGCGGATCAGCCGGGGAGGCCGGTTCTGAGGGTTCGGCTCACCGAAGCGAGCCGAACCCGGCGCACTCACCAGCCGGAGCCGGTCCCGCCGGAACCCGTGTTGGCCACGATGGTGCCGATGACCATCTGCGCGAGCCCCGCGATCAGGCTGAGAATTCCCATGGTGCCCTCCGACTTCCGCTTTCCTCACCGACTGTCCGGTGTAGCGGTGAACCTAACCCAGCAAACTTGAGAAAGTGGCTCATTTCAGAACATTTCCCGCTGAGTGCCACCCGCGGTCATGATTCAGCTACTGCCCCGGGGGCGCTAGAGCCAGCCGAGGCGCTCGGCCGCCCGGACGGCTTCGGCGCGCGTGCGGGTGCCCGTTTTGCCGATGGCGGAGGACAAATGGTTGCGGACCGTGCCCTCGGACAGGTGCAGGAGTTTGGCGATGGCGCCCGCGGTCGCTCCGTCGGCGGCCGCGGCGAGGACCTCGCGTTCCCGGGCGGTGAGGGGTGAGGTTCCAGCCGTGAGGGTTTCGGTGGCCAGGGCCGGGTCGACGACACGCAGGCCCATGTGGACGCGGCGGACGGCGTCGGCCAGTTCCCGGGCGGGGGTGTCCTTGACAACGAAGCCGGAGGCGCCGGCGTCGATGGCGCGGCGCAGGTAGCCGGGGCGGCCGAACGTGGTGACCATCAGGATGCGCACGGCCGGGTGGGCGGCGTGCAGCTGGGCGGCGGCCGAGATGCCGTCCAGGCCGGGCATTTCCACGTCCAGCAGGGCCACGTCGGGGGTGGTGCGCTCGACGGCGGCGAGCACCTCGTCGCCGCGACCGACCTCGGCGACGACGTCGAGGTCGGGTTCCAGGCTCAGCAGTGCCGCGAGGGCGCCGCGGACCAGAGCCTGGTCGTCGGCGAGCAGTAGTTTGATCATTCCGGCTCCTTGATCGTCTCCGGGAAGCTTGCCAGCACCCGGAAGCCACCGTCCGGGCGCGCGCCCAGGGTGAGTTCGCCGCCGGTGGCCCGCACCCGCTCACGCAGTCCGGACAGGCCGGATCCGGTGCGGGCCGAGTCGCGCGGGCCCACACCGTCATCGGCGATCTCGATGCTGTTCGGGGTTACCCGCACCCAGCAGTGGGCCGCGCCGCTGTGCCGCACCACATTGGTGACGGCCTCGCGCAGTACCCAGCCGAACACGACGCTGTGCCGCGACGGCAGTTCGCCGGGATCCGGGAGCACGGCCTCGATCTCGGCGGCGTTCAGCGCGGTGCGGGCATTGGTCAGCTCGCCGGCGAGCGAAACCGCCCGCAGCCCACCGACGGTGGAGCGCACCCCGGCCAGCGCTTCCCGCGCCAGCTGTTCCACATCGGCCATCTCCGTCTTCGCGCGCTCGGGGGCGACATCGATGAGCCGTTGCGCCAGTTCGGTTTTCACGGTGATGACGGTGAGCGAGTGGCCGAGGATGTCGTGCACGTCGCGCCCGACCCGCAGCCGCTCCTCCGCCACCGCCAGTTCGGCGAGCTGCTGCCGGGCGATGTGCAGTTCGTGATTGCGTTGCAGGATCACCCGGATTCCGCCGACCGCGAAGGCCGCCAACACGATCGACTGCATCAGCGAGTACGCGGGCGGCTGCCCGGTGAGCAGTTGCGGCAGCAGCGCGAACCCCACGATCAACGCCAGTTCGAGCGGGACCGCCCGCCGCACCGGCAGCGTGAACGCGATGTAGGAGGCCATGTAGACGCCCAGCCCGAGCATCTGCGAATGCAGCGTGACCGCCGCGGCCGCGATCAGCGTCACCTGCACGGCCAGCGATCCGGCCACCACCAGCCAGGGCGGGCGCGGCGGCCAGCCCTGGTCGGACGGGCCGCGCACCAGCAGCCAATAGGACGCGACATAGGCGATGCCGAAGGCGACGATCACCGTGATCGTGTACGCGCGGGCCACCGGATCCTCGAGCTGCCAGCCCTGCCGCAGCGGGTCGAACAGGTACACCGCCCACACGGCCGCGAGCAGCGTCCCGAACCGTCGCCGCCGCCGGATACCCGCCTCTTCCGCGTCCACACCGCGGGACGCTACCCGAGCCCATGCCGATCGTGGCCGGTCAGCGCGCGGCCGTCCGGCGGATCGGGGCGGCACCGCAGCGCTCAGCGACAGCATCGGGGCAGCCGGCGGCACCGGCCCGGGGCAACGCGGCACCAGCCACTCGCGGTGAGGTTCATACGAATACCGTCACCCGCCGCGACCTGCCACGCATCCTCGGTTCGTCACTGTCCGCCCATGACGGATGTCATGGGCGAGGCCACGATCAGGCCGTGACGGTGACGCTGTGCAGACCGCCCGGGCCGATCGGGAACGGCGGGCGCTCCTCGGCGTCCTGGACCTCGCCGGAGCGGCTGATGGCGCGGGCCTGAATGGTGTGGGTGCCCGGCGGCACGTCGACGATGGTGCGCCAGCGCCGCCAGGCCGCGGGGGCCAGTTCGGAGCCGAGTTCCACCGGCAGCCAATCGGTTTCGCCGATCCGGATCTCCACCCCGGCGACCCCGTGCGGCGGGGCCCAGGCGACCCCCGCGATGGTGAACTTGCCGCCGCCCGGGCCGCCGCCGGAGGCGACATCGATGCGGGCCTGCGGCCGCACCCACAGTGGTTCGGCGGGCCAGCCGCGCTTCCACCAGTAGTCGACGTGGCTGTCGTCGGTGAGTTCGAGTTCGCCGACCCACTTCGCGCCCGAGTACTGGCCGTAGATGCCGGGCACGAAAACCCGTGCGGGGAAGCCGTGTTCGGGCGGCAGCGGTTCCCCGTTCATGCCGATGACCAGGTAGCCGGGCCATTCGCCGGTGCGCAGCGGTTCCAGCGGCAGCGAGATGGTGTAGCCGTCGACGGCGCGGGTGACCAGGCGGGTCGCACCGGATTCGGGGACGGCGTGGTCGAGCAGGGCGGTCAGCGGGACGCCGAGCCAGCGGGCATTGGCGCAGCGGCCGGAGCCGACGGTGTTGTGCACGCACACCATGACGGCGTCGAATTCGACGGCCTGCTCGGCCAGATCGGCCAGCGACAGCCGCAGCTGGTGGGCGACCCGGCCGCCGATGGACAGCCGCCAGTCGGCGGGATCGATGCGCGGAGCCCGCGAATTCACGTCCGCCACATAGAATTTGCTCGCGGGCGTGATGAGCGGGGTCAGGCCCGGTTCGCTGCCGATGCCGTCATCGGGGACCGGGACATGCGCGCCCATCGGGCCGACCCGGCGAGCCCGTTCCCGGTGCCGCTGATCCTCGCGTCGCACCAGTGTCTCGGCGGCGGCGATCATGCCGGTTCCCGCTGCGGCCCACAGCAATCCGTGTCCGGTGGGCTTGCGCAGCCCGGCGCGCAGCACGGCCGCGGCGGCCACCGCGCCGAGCGCGCCCGACACCGAGCGGTCGGTGTTGCGCAGGGCCGCGGCCGCGGTGGCGGCCCCGAACACGGCGGCCGCGGGGGTGCGCAGTCGCGGCGGGAGCAGTGCCGTGCCGACGGCCGCGCCCACGCCCCAGAGCGCGACACCGAGCCGGGTCATCTCCTTGTCGTGGTCCCCGGCCTGCGCCACCATGGTCTCGACCACCTGAACGGGCGCGTAATCCGCTGCCAGCCGACCGATTCCGTCGAGCATGGAGCCGCCGCGCGCCGCGGCGAGCAGTTCGCCCGCGCCGAGCGCGCCCACCCCCACCGCGACCGCGTGCAGCAGCCCCTTCTTGCCCGCAGTCCCCTTCTCCGACACTTGTCCGAACCTTCCGTAGCCGACCGGGTTTCCGGGCCCATTGTTCCCCAGCCGACCCGCTCGCGGCCAGGATCAGCGGGCCAGATACGCCGCGACCAGGGGGCCGATCACCTCCCATGCCTCCGGGGTGGTGAGCCGGTTGTGCCCGAACTCGACGGGGCGGTCGTCGATCCGGCCCGCGATGTAGGGCCGCCAGGTGCTGACATTCGGGATGGGCTCCGGGTTGCCCGTGGCGGCGATGAACAACAGGTCGCCGTCGAAGACCTCGTGCTCGTGCGCGGCGATCTGACGCAGCAGATGACACATGTCCCCGTAGACGTTCTCCAGTTCGGTTGCGGAGAAACTGATTCCGGCCGACTCCAGCAGTTCGGCCGCGCGGTCGGCCGTGAGGTCGTCGAGTCCGGGCGGGACGTCGATGCCACCGAATTCGGCCAGCAGCAGCGACAGCGGCGGAATGGCGGTGTCGTCCGGCACGGCGACGTCGGCGCGGGAGTCGAGCATGATCAGCGACGGCACCTCCGCGCCCCGGCGGCGTAGTTCGACGGCCGTGGCGTGCGCCAGCGGGCCGCCCGCCGAGTAGCCGAGCAGCTGGTAGGGACCCTCGGGCTGCACGCGGAGGATCTCCTCGGCATAGCGCACGGCCAGGTCGCGCACGGTCCGGTCGGCCGTCCCGCCGTCGGTCACACCCGGGGACTGGATGCCGTAGATGGGGTTCACCCCGTCGATGTGTCGGACCAATCCGCCGTAGCACCAGGCCAATCCGATGGCCGGATGCACACAGAACAGGGCGGGACCCTCGCCCTGCGGGCGCATGGGCAGCAGGACCCGCATCGACTGTTCCACGCCCGGTTGCGCGGCGGCTTCGCCGAGTCGTCGCGCCAGCGCGGCGGGGGTGGGATCGAGGAACATCCATTGCAGCGCCATCGGGATGCCGGTCGCTTCCCGCACCTGGGTGACGACGCGGACCGCGCCCATCGAGGTGCCGCCGATATCGAAGAAGTTGTCGTCCACGCCGACTCGCGGGGACTCGAGCACGGCTTCGAAGGCGGCGACGAGGATGCGTTCCTCCTCGGTGCGCGCGGCGCGGTACCCGCGGTGGACCGGAGTCGGCGCCGGGTGGCTCGGCTCCGCGTGGGGAGTCGCCGTCAGCGCCGGCAGTCCGGCCCCGGCGACCTCGATGGTGCCGACCGCTGCCAGGGGATCGGCCGTCATGGCGTCGAGGATCGCGAGGAAGCCGTCCGCCATGGCCGCGGCGGTGGAGCGGTCGAACAGGTCGGTGGCGAAGGTGAGGGAGGCGGTCATGCCCGCGGGCTCCCCCTCGGTACCGAACTGTTCGGCCAGCATCCATTCGAGATCGAACTTGGAACCGGGCGCGGGCGCGTCGAGCGGGCGGACCGCCAGGCCCGGCAGTTCGGTGCGCTCGGTCTGCACGTTCTGGAAGGCCAGCAGCACCTGGAACAGGGGGTGGCGGTCGGTGGAGCGGACCGGGGCCAGCGCCTCCACCAGTCGTTCGAACGGCAGGTCCAGATTGCCGTAGACAGCCAGGTCGGCGCGGCGGACCGCGTCGAGGGTGGCAGCGAACCCGGCGGCGGGATCGACCTGCGAGCGCAGCACCACCGTATTGACGAACATGCCCACGAGGTCGTCGAATTCGCCGTCGCCACGACCGGCGACCACCGAGCCGAGGGCGATGTCCGGGTGACCGGACATCCGCGCCAGCAGCACCGCGAGGGCGGCGTGCACCACCATGAACGGGGTCGCGCCGTGGGCGCGGGACAGCTGCTGCACGCGGTCTTGAACGGTTGCGGGAACGGTGAATTCGATGCGATCGCCGGTACCGGACGGCAGGGTCGGGCGGGGGCGGTCGGTGGGCAGGGCGTGGACCTCGGGCAGACCGGCCAGGGTGGTGCGCCAGAACTCCAGCTGCCGACTCGCGAGACTGTCGGGATCGCTCTCCGCGCCCAGCAGTTCGTGCTGCCACAGGGCGTAGTCGGCGTACTGCAGCGGCAGCGGCGTCCATGCGGGCGCGACGCCCGTGGTGCGAGCGGCGAACGCGTACACGACATCTCGGGCCAAGGGAGCCATCGACCAGCCGTCGGCCGCGATGTGGTGGACCGCCAGCGCCAGCACGGTGCGTTCCGGCCCGACATGGAGAACACACACGCGCAGCGGGGTTTCGCGGGTGATGTCGAAGCCCCGCGACAGCTGGGTGATCAGCGCGGCGTGGATGCCGTCCGCGGTGACGTCGAGTTCGGTGATCGGCGTGGAACCCGGTGTCGGCGGCAGAATCCGCTGGTCCGGCAGGCCGTCGGGCCCGGCCGGATAGATCGTGCGCAGCGTCTCGTGCCGGGCCACGACATCGTCGATCGCGGCGCGCAGGGCCGAGACATCGAGCGCGCCGTCGATCTCGAAGGCGCCGGGAATGTTGTAGAGCGGTGAGCCCGGGTCGTATCGATTGAGGAACCACATGCGCTGTTGTGCCGCCGAGAGCGGGATCCGCGCCGGGCGCGGGCGCGGTCCGGGACGCGGGCGGTCGGACGCGGCGCCCGCCGCCACGAAGGCGGCCAGCTCGGCCACGGTCGGGGCGTCGAAGAGCGCCCGCACCGGCACGGCGGCGTCCAGGGCGGCGCCGATCCGGGCCACGACCCGGGTGGCGATCAGCGAGTTGCCGCCGAGCGCGAAGAAGTCGTCGTCGCGCCACACCCGATCGATGCCGAGCACCTCGGCGAAGGCCGCCGCCACCGCGGTCTCCACGGGTCCCTCGGGCTCCCGGTGAGCGCGGGCCTCCTGCTGCGGGGCGGGCAGGGCGTCCAGGTCCAGTTTGCCGTTGGCGGTGCGCGGCAGCTCCGGTAGCACCATGACCGCGGTGGGCACCATGTAGGACGGGAGTCGTTGCGCGGCGGCCTTCTTCAACACGGCCGGCACCGGCTCGGCACCGGGCGCGGCGACCACGTAGGCGGCCAGCAGGCCGCCGTGGCCGTCGTCGCGCACCACCGCGACCGCCCGCGCGACCGACGGGTCGGCGGTCATGGCCGCCTCGACGTCGCCGAGTTCGATGCGCAGGCCACGCAGTTTGACCTGGGTGTCGGTGCGGCCCAGGTATTCCAGCTTCCCGGCGCGGCGGCGCACCAGGTCGCCGGTGCGGTACATACGCTCCCCCGGCGCGCCGTGGGGGTCGGCGACGAAGCGGACGGCGGTCAGGTCGTAGCGGCCGAAATAGCCTCGGGCCAGCGGGATTCCGGCCAGATACAGCTCGCCGACCACGCCGTCGGGGACCGGGCGCAGCCGCTCGTCCAGGACGAGGGCCCGCACACCGGGCGCGGGGATACCGATGGTGATCGGTTCGCCGGAGCGCACCGACCCGCCGACGGCCCACACGGTCGCCTCGGTCGGGCCGTAGTCGTTGAAGTGGTTGCGGCCCTCGGCGGCCCACGCCGTCACCAGCTCGGGCGGGCAGGGCTCGCCGCCGGTGACGATCAGGCGCAGGTCGTCCAGGCCGGTGGGGTCCACGGTGGCCAGGGCCGACGGGGTGAGGGCGATGTGCGAGACGCGTTCCCGGGACAGCAGTTCCCCGAGTTCGAGTCCGGCGAAGACCGTCGGCGGTGCCACGACCAGGGTGGCGGCCGCGCCGACGGCCATGAGCAGCTCCACCACCGAGGCGTCGAAACTGGGTGAGGCGACGTGCAGGACGCGGGAGTCGGGGGTGATCTCGTCCCGCTCCCGCTGGGCGGCAGCCAGATTCGCGAGACCCGCGTGGGACACCACCACGCCCTTGGGTGCGCCCGTCGATCCCGAGGTGAAGATCACGTACGCGGGATTGGCTGTGTTCCTGTG
Source organism: Nocardia sp. NPDC004340 (assembly GCF_053602575.1). Lineage (NCBI taxonomy): Bacteria > Bacillati > Actinomycetota > Actinomycetes > Mycobacteriales > Nocardiaceae > Nocardia > Nocardia sp. NPDC004340. The sequence goes on along the minus strand of NZ_JBSGDW010000005.1, from coordinate 489,072 downwards.
GATTTCGGTGAGATCGGGCGGGTTGTCGTCGGCGTCGGGTTCGTCCAAGCACCACCAGTGCACGGTGTCGGGCAGACGGTGACGCTGGTCCGTGACAGTGAGGCCGAGCCGCACGCCGGACACGTCGATGATGCGGGCGATGCGGTCGGGCGGGTAGGCGGGGTCCACGGGGACGAAGGCCGCGCCGGTGCGCGCGACGGCCCAGACCGCCACCACCGATTCGATGGAGCGCGGAATGCCCACGGCCACCAGGGTTTCCGGGCGGGCGCCTGCGGCCGCGAGCCGTCGGGCCACCTGGTCGGCGCGGACATCGAGTTCGCGGTAGGTCAGGCTCCGGTCGCCGCAGACCACGGCGATGCCGTCCGGGTTGGCGGCGACGGCGTCGGCCATGATGTCGGCCAGGGTGCGCGGGGGTGTCACCGGGGCGCGGCCGCTGCCGAGCCGGTCCTGCTCCGCGGGGGTGAGCAGGTCCAGATCGCCGACCGGGCGCGGGGATTCGACCGTGATCTCACCCAGCAGGTGAACCAACCGGTCGGTGAAGTCGGTCATGGTGGCGGCGTCGAACAGGTCCGTGGCGTAGCAGCAGCGCAGGTCCAGGCCGTCGGCATCGCCGATTACGGTGAGGCTCAGGTCGAATCGGCTGTTGGTCTGCGGCAATTCGAGCGGGGCCACGGTCAGTTCGGGCAGGCGCAGTTCCGGCATGGGCAGGTTCTGGAACACCAGCATGACCTGGACCAACGGATGGCGGGCCTCCGAGCGGGCCGGGGACAGCACCTCGACGAGCCGCTCGAACGGAACGTCGGCGTGCTCGAAAGCCGCCAGATCGGTGTCGCGCACGCGATCCAGCAGCGCCCCGAAATCCTCGGCGGACCGCACGTCGGTGCGCAGGACCAGGGTGTTCACGAACATGCCGACCAGGTCGTCGAGTTCGCGCACGCCGCGGCCCGCGACCGGGGTGCCGACCACGACATCACCGGTCCCGCCGAGCCGGGCCAGCAGCACGGCCAGGGCCGCGTGCACCACCATGAACGGCGTCGCCCGATGCTCGCGGGCGTAGCGGTCGATCGCGTCGCTCACGGTGCGGTCCACGCGCGCGGTGCATTCGGCCGCCTGATGCGAGGCGCGAGCCGGGCGCGGGCGGTCGGTGGGCAGCTCCAGATGATCCGGCACCCCGGCCAGCGTGTCCGACCAGTAGGCGACCTGCCGGGCGGCGAGCGAGCGGGCATCCTCCTCGTCGCCCAGCCGATCCCGCTGCCACAGGGTGTAATCCGCGTACTGCACGGGTAGCGGCTCCCAGGTGGGAACCTCCCCGGCCGCGCGGGTCGCGTAGGCGGCGGCCACATCCCGGGTCAGCGGGGCCATCGAGAATCCGTCCGTCGCGATGTGGTGGGCGACGAGGACTACGACGTGGTCGTTCACTTCACCTGCGGACGTATCGATCCGGAAGACGCGAACGCGCAGGGGGACAGCGGCCGTGACGTCGAAGCCGTCGCCGATGGTGTCCGCGACCACCGTGGGCAGTGAGTCCGGGGTCACCGGAATCGGCTCGAGGTCGAGGGGGACCCCGTCGGTGTCGACGACGCGCTGCATGCCGACGCCGTCGATGTCGGGGTAGACGGTCCGCAGGGTTTCGTGGCGGTCCAGGACGTCGCGGAGGGCGGCGCGCAGGGCGGCATGGTCGAGGTGGCCCGTCAGCCGCAGGGCCACCGGCACGTTGTAGGCCGGGGACGCCGGGTCGAAGCGGTTGACGAACCACATGCGCTGCTGCGCCGGGGAGAGCGGGACCAGGGCGGGGCGCTCGGTCCGGGTCGGAGCCGGTGCGGCGGTATCGGATTCGGTGGCGGTCAGGCGGTCGGCCAGTTCGGCGACGATCGGGGCCTCGAACAGCAGGCGGACGGGGACCGTGCGGTCGAGGTGCGCGGCCAGGCGGGCGGCGACGCGGGTCGCGATGAGGGAATCCCCGCCGAGGGCGAAGAAGTCGTCGCGAGCGCCGACACGATCCAGGCCCAGCACCTCGGCGTAGGTTTCGGCGACAGTGAGCGCCAGGCCGGTGGGCTCGATGTAGTCCGCCTGTGCCAGTGCGGGTTCCGGGAGGGCGCGCAGGTCCAGCTTGCCGGTCTGGGTGCGAGGTAGCTCCGGAAGGATCTGCAGGCTCGAGGGGATCAGGTAGCGCGGCAGCCGATCCGAGGCCCAGGCCAGCAGGTCCGGCACCGGGATCGGAGCGTCGACGGTGACATACGAGCACAGCGACATCGCCCCGGCCGGGTTCCGGCGGGCCACCGTCACCGCGGCGTCGACGCGCGGATGGGTGAGCAGGACGGCGTCGACCTCTTCCGGCTCCACACGGATGCCGCGGATCTTGACCTGGTAGTCGGTGCGACCCAGATATTCGAAACCCGCCGCGGTGCAGCGCATCAGGTCGCCGGTGCGGTACATGCGTCGACCGGCGTTGAAGGGATCGGCGACGAACCGGCTCGCGGACAGCGCCGCGCGGCTCGCGTAGCCACGGGCCAGACCCGGTCCGCTCACGTACAGCTCACCGATCGCACCGAGCGGCACCGGTCGCAGCCAGCTGTCGAGGACCTGCATGGTCGTGCCGGGGACCGGTGCGCCGATGAGCGTCCTGGTGTCGGGTGTCATCGGGTCGCCGAAGCTCGCGGCGATGGTGGTTTCGGCCGGGCCGTAGGAGTTCACCAGCGCGCAGTCGGCGCCGAAGCGGGTCACCAGGGCGGGCGGGCAGACCTCGCCGCCCATGATGACGGTGCCGACACCCATCAGGTCGGCGTGGTGGTCGAGGGTGCCGAGCATGCTCGGCGTGCTGACCAGATGGGTGGCGACTCCCGCCCTGATCGCCGCGGCCAGTTCGGCCCCGGCGCTCGCTTCCTGCGGGGCGACGAGCAGCGTCGCCCCGGCGGTGAACGTGGACATCCACACCAGCATCGCGGCGTCGAAAGCCGGATTCAGGCAGTGCAGGACGCGCGCGTCACGATCGATGCCGCCGCGTCGCCGGGTCTCGGCCACCATGTCCGCGAGACCGGCGTGCGACACCACGACGCCCTTCGGCGTGCCGGTGGAACCGGAGGTGAACACGACATAGGCCGCGTGCTCGGGGAGCAATCGCGCGGTGCGATCCGCGTCGGTGACGGCCTGGGCGGACAGCGCGGCACACTCGGCGGCGAACTGTTCGTCATCGAGCCGCAGCCACGAGACCTCGCCGGGCAGATCGGTCTGCTCGACGCCGGTGACGCCCAGCACCGCACCGCATTCCGCGGCGACGACCTGCGTCCGGGCGGCGGGCTGGGTGATGTCGACCGGGACGAAGGCCGCGCCGGTCTTGGCGATGGCCCACACGGCGACCATGGACTCGATCGACCGCGGCAGGGCGACCAGTACGGTCCGCTCCGGTCCCGCTCCCCCGGCGATCAGCCTGCGCGCCAACCGATTCGCCGCGGCATCCAGTTGTCCGTAGGTGAGTTCGCGAACATTCCGGCCGAGCCGAGCATCCGCGGACCGGTCCGCACCCACTGCGACGGAATCGGATGCGGTGATATCCGTTCCGGCATCGGCGGATGCGGTGTCGTCCACCACGGCGGCCGGTGAGGAGGCATCAAGGATCGCGATCGCGTCCGGGGACGCGCCGGAACCCAAGAGGTCCGGTAGCAGGCGAGGCGCGCCCGCGGGCAGGCCGTGGCGGATCGCGGCATCGGCGTCCGGGCACGCGCCGGTGAGCGTCGCGACGCGGTGGGTCGACGGTCCGGTCAGCGCGACGAGGAGGCGGGACAGGGACTCCGCGAGCGAATCGGCCTGGGCGGCATCGAAATAGCGGGGTGAGCGGGTGAGTTCGAGACGGAGGCCGTCGTTGGCGTAGGCGGCCAGCGAGAGCGGGTAGTGGGTGCCGTCCTGGGCGCGCAGGTTGGTGACGGCGAGGTCGGCGTGGCGGGTGGCGGCGGCCAGGGTGGCCGCGTCCACCGGGTAGGACTCGAAGACCGTTGCCGTGTCGAAGAGCTGGCCGCGACCGGTGGCGGCGTGGATCTCGTCCAGGCCCAGGTGCTGGTGTTCGGCCAGGGCGGCCTGCTCGTGCTGGACGCGGGTGAGCAGGTCGGCGATGGATTCGGCCGGGTTCAGGGTGATGCGGACCGGGACGGTGTTCACCAGCATGCCGACCATGCGGTCGGAGCCGGGGAGCTCGGGGGGACGGCCGGACACCGTGGCGCCGAAGACGATGTCCGCGGCTCCCGTCCGCTCGGCCAGCAGCAGCGCCCAAGCGGCCTGGACCAGCGTGTTGACGGTGACCTGGCAGGCGGCGGCGGTGCGGCGCAGGGCGTCGGGCAGGCCCTCGGGGAGCGGAACCTCGTGGGCGACCGGCGCGGTCGCGGCGGCGGCGCGCGGGGCGGTGGGTGCGATCAGGGTGGGGCCGTCGAGACCCGCCAAGGCTTGGGTCCACGCGGTGCGGGCCTGGTCGGCGGGGCGGGCGGCCAGCCATTCGAGGTGGGTGCGGAACGGGACCGGGGTCGCGAAACCGGTGTCGTCACCGGAGGTTTCGTAGAGGCCGATGAGTTCCGCGAACAGCAGCGGCATGGACCAGCCGTCGAGGATCAGGTGGTGGTTGGTGATGACCAGCCGGAAACGGCGCTCACCCGCCGCGAGGCACAGGAAGCGGATGAGGGGCGGGCGGTCCACCGCGAACGGGACCCGCAGTTCGGCCGCGGCGAGGGCGTCGAGCTCCTCGGGGGTCGCGCCGATCGCCTCGCGATACTCGCACGGCACCGCCACCTCGGCCGGAATCACCTGTACGGCACCGGCATCCGAGGCGATGAACCCCGCGCAGAGCACGTCGTGGCGGCGGACCAGGGCTTCGGCGGCGGCCCGCAACCGGTCCGGATCGAGGTCGGCTTCGACGTCGATGATCGCCTGCACCGAATAGCCGTCCGAGCGGCCTTCGGCCAAGTGGGCCTGGAACAGGAGGCCGCGCTGCAATGGCGTCAGCGGCCAGGCGTCGGCGAGACGGCCGAGAGTCCGTTCCCAGGTGTCGATTTCGGGTTGCGAGACCTTCAGCAGGGGTATGTCGGCGGGGGTCAGGCCACCGGCATCGGGCCGCCGGAGCAGGTCGGCGATCTCGCCGAGAGCCGAAAGCCATTCGCGGGACAGTGTTTCCACGTCCTCGGCGGGGATCGCACCGGAGGCGTACTGCCACATCGCGCGGATCCGCGGCCCGGCCGCCGACTCCAGGGTGACGGCATCCACCGACAGCACCGCCGCCAGCGGCATGGCCGGGTCGGCATGCCCGCCCAGGCGGTCGCCGACCGCGATCGGCAGCCAGTCGCCCTCGATCTCGATGTCGGGGATCTGGCCCAGGTAGTTGAAGCCGAGCTGCGGCTCCTGGATAGCGGCTAGCTCGGACGCGGTCTCGGGGTTCAGATAGCGCAGCAGTCCGTAGCCGAGGCCACTGCGCGGCACGGCACGCAGCTGCTCCTTGACGTTCTTCAGCACCGATTCCACCGAGCTGAGGTCCGAATCACCGTTCATCGCAACGGGTCCCAGCCGGACGGGCACCTGGGCGGTGAACCAGCCGACCGTCCGCGACAGGTCCGCTCCCGCGACCGCCGTCTCGTCACGACCGTGCCGCTCCACCGTGACCACGGTGCCCGCGGCCTCGGTCTCACCGCGCCCGGCGCGCCAGCGGGCGATCGCCATGGTCAAGGCGGCCAGCAGGGCGTCCTCGACGCCACATCGATAGGTTCCGGCGAGCCGTGTGACCAGAATCGACGAGACGTCCTCCGGCACTTCGAGATCGATGCGGGCGGCGGTGCGGTGCGTGTCCACCGCCGGGTCCAGCGCACGCAGCCCGATCGGAGCGCCCTCGGCCAGTACGTCGCGCCAGTATCCGAGTTCTCGCCTCGGCCACGGCAGGTCCACCACCGCGTCGTCCGGGTGGTCCGTGCCGTGAGCACCGGCGTTCGCCACGGACGCCAGCGCGTACGACCATGTGCGCATCGACGTCCCCGTCTCGCGCAATTCCGGCCGGGTACCGGAGACGGCCTGCGCCCAGGCGGACATCAAGTCGGGCAGCAGGATTCGCCACGACACCGCGTCGCAGGCCAGGTGGTGGACGGCGATCGCCAACCGTCCCGAGCGGCCCGCGCCCGCGTCCAGCCAGGTCAGGGCGAGCATCGACCCCGAGCGCGGATCCAGCCGGTTGACGGCCGCCGCCAAGGCGCGGTCGATCGCGGCGGCGGTGATCACGACCTCGGCCTCCGGCTCGCCGTGCCCGTCGCTGGCGATGCGTTGCACCGCGGCACAGTCGATTCGGGTCAGCAGGGTCGCCGCGTCGACGGTCTCCGGTGGGGTGACGTCCAATCGCGGCCCGTCATCGGTGTGGACGACGCGGGCCCGCAGCATGTCATGGCGGTCGAGCACCGCTTGCACGGCGGCGAGCACCATCGCGGGTTGGGCCCCGACCGGGACCTGGACCACCATCGACTGGGCGAAGTGCCGCCAGCCGGGACGGCTCAGCAGCCAGGACGCGACCGGCGTCAGTGGCAGCCGGCCGACGCCACCGCCGGGGAGTTCGGCAAGCCGCTCGTGGCGATCCTCCAGATGCGTGACCACGGCCGCCAGACCCGCCGGGGTGCGATGCTCGAACACCTCGCGGGCGGAGAAGACCAGGCCCGCCGCGCGGGCGCGCGAGACCAGCGTGATGGCCATGATCGAGTCGCCGCCCAGCGCGAAGAACGAGGTGCCCGGGCCGACCTCGGGGATGCCGAGGACCTCGGCGAACAGCGTGCACAGCGCCCGTTCGGTCTCGGTGGCCGCCGCTGCGGCGTCGACCGGTTGCGCCACAACGGGTTCCGGCAGCGCGCGCCGATCCACCTTGCCGTTCGCGGTGAGCGGCAGCGCGCCCAGCACGGTGACGGTCGCGGGCACCATGTACGGCGGCAGCCGGTGCGTGGCGTGATCCAGCAGCTCGGCCTCGGTGATCGCGTGCCCGGAGTGCGGCACCACGTACGCGGCCAGCACGGTGCCGCCGCCGGGGCCCGGACGCGCCACGGTCACCGCGATCTCCACCCCGGCGTGCGCGTTCAGCGCGGCGTCGATCTCGCCCAGCTCCACCCGCATACCGCGCAACTTGACCTGGAAATCACCGCGCCCCACATACTCGAGCACGCCGCGCTCGGTCCAGCGCACCAGATCCCCGGTGCGGTACATGCGCGCCCCGGCCGCACCGTCCGGCGCGGGCAGGAACCGTTCGGCGGTCAGACCGGGACGGCCCGCGTACCCGCGCGCCACCCCCGGCCCGCTCACGTACAGCTCCCCCGCCACACCGATCGGCACCGGACGCAGCCAGCGGTCCAGCACCAGCATCCCCGCGCCCGGAATCGGATCGCCGAGACCGGACTCGACGCCCGCGACCAGACCGCCCGTGTAGGTGACGGCCACCGTGGTCTCGCTGGGTCCGTACGAATTCAGCAGGTCCCGCCCGGTCCCGAAGCGCGCCACGATATCCGGCGGTGTCGGCTCACCACCCGAGGACACCGCGCGCACGCCGTCGAGCGCGTGCGACTCCAGCGTGGACAGCACCGCCGGGGTGGAACACACCTGCGTGATGCCGTAATCGCGGACCAGCCCGGCCAATTCGGCGCCGAGCACCGGATCCGGTTCGGCCACCACCAGCGTTGCGCCCGCCGCGAACGCCATCAGCCACTCCAGCACCGCCGCGTCGAAACTCGGGTTGAGGCATTGCAGGACACGGGAACCCGGATCCACCCGGTACGCGGACACGATGGCCGCGGCCAGACCGGCCAGACCGGAGTGGGTCACCACCACGCCCTTCGGCACGCCCGTCGACCCGGAGGTGAAGACCACGTAGGCCGGATTCTCGACCCGGGGGCGGCCTCGGAGCTCATCGGCGGTCAACGGCAGATCCGACACCACGGCGTCGTCGGACGCCGCGCCGCCGCCTCGCAGGAGATCGTCCAGGATGATCCAGGGCATCGAATCCGGTAGTTTCGCAGACGATTCCGAGAAGGCGAGACCGACCGTCGCACCCGCTTCCGCGGCGATGCCGGCCAGCCGGGCCGCGGGCAGAGCCGTGCCCACGGGCACGAACGCGGCGCCGGTCTTGGCCACCGCCCACAATGCCACCACCGCCTCGATCGAGCGCGGCAGGGCCAGCAGGACCGTCGACTCCGGGCCCAGGACGGGCACATCCGGGCCGGACTCCGCGGCGCGCAATATCCGGCGCGCCAGCCGATTCGACAGCGCGTCCAACTCGCCGTAGGTCAGTCGCCGGTCGGCGGCCATGACCGCGATCGCGTCGGGACCCGCCCGGTGCAGACCGGCGGCCAGGATCTCCGGCAGCAGCCGCGGTTCGGGCGCGGTCATCCCGTGCGCGCCCGCCAGCAGCGACTTCTCGTCCGGCACCGTGTAATCCAGCTCGGCCACGGGAGTCCCGGCCTCCGCCGACAGCAGCGAATCCAGCAGCGCGAGGAACCGGCGATGATGCCGGGCCAGCGAATCCTCGTCGTACAACCGCGGATTCGCCGCGAAGTCGACATGGATCGGCGCGCCCGCCCCGTGCTGATAGAAGTTGACGAACAGGTCCTCGATCGGCCCCGACGTCACCACGTGCAGGCTCGATTCGACGCCCTCGAAATCGATCCCGGCCGGGAACAGCATGATGTTGATGACCGGCCCGGTCATCCCCCGCCCGAACTCGGCCCGCCGGCCCCCGTCATCCGCGGCCCGGCCGACGTCATCGCCTCGCGAGTCGTCCGGGCGCATGTCCTCGTGGCGGAAGCGTTGGTGGCGTAGGGCTCCCGACGCCGCGACCCGGACCGCGTCCAGGACCTCGCCGACCCGCCCGGTGCGCGGCACCGGCACGCGCAGCGGCACCACATTGGCGATCATGCCGCCCGAACGCCGCAGCACCGCGGTGGTGCGGCCGGAGACCGGCAGGCTCAGGACCACGTCCTCCGTCGCGGTCAGGCGGGCGTAATAGAGCGCGACCGCCGCCATGACCACGGTCGCCGAACTGGTGTCGAAACGGCGGGCGGCGGCTTCCAGCCGGGCGGCGGTGCCGTCACCCAGCTGGGCGCGGGCCTCGCGCCCCAGCGCGCACGCCGGGGCGGTGGCCGCGACCAGGCTGCAACGGCCGGGCATGCCCGCGGTGGCCTCGCGCCAGTAGTGCTCGTCGGTGACGTACCGGGAGGACTCCCGGTACGCCATCTCCGCCTCGTGCACTTCCAACAGCGAGGCCGCGGTGCCGGGAGGCGCCGATTGCCCGCGCACCGCGGCGTTGTACAGCTCGGCGACCCGATACAGCATGGTCACCGAACCGAATCCATCGATGAGAAGGTGGTGAGCTCTGGTGTACCACAGGTGATGGGACTCCCCGACCCGGATCACCATTGATACCCCGGCGTTCACGCCGAACAGGTCGATCGGCCGCGCCACGTCGGCGCGCATCCACTCCAGCGCCTCGGCGACCGGATCGGTGCGATCGGTGAGATCCAGGAACCCGATCTCGCGCTCCATCCCGGCGTCGACCACCTGCCCCGGCTGATCCCCGGCCTCGACGAACCGCAGGACGCCCGAACCGAACTCACGCCCCGCCCGCACTCCCACCCGCCGCAGCGTCTCGATCTCCAGCGGCCCGCGCATCTCGATGTACTGGGCCTCCGACAACGGCACGGCCGGATCCAGCTGCTGGGCGTAGAACATCCCCAGCTGTGGGGGGGACAGCGGGAAGGTATGGCCGGAAACGCGCGTCATCGATTAGTACCTAACTGCTGGTGGAGCAGGATTCGTCGGCCGGCGCCACCTGGTAGGCGGGCACGCGGGCCGCGGGCCGGGAGGTCAAGCGCCGCACCATGACCGAGCGCACGTGCGCGGGCAGGGTCGGCGCGAACTTGCGCACGTAGGCGTCCGCCCATTCGGGGTCGTCGAGCAGGAACGGGAAGTCGGTGGTCATCATGGTGCGCACCACCAGCATCGGCATCGGCGCGTCCAGCGGCCGATACTCCTTGTTCCACAGGCCCGGTTGATCACAGCCCGGATAGAATTGCCCGAGCATCGATCCGCACTCCACGAATTTGGTCTTGAATTCCTCGTGGATCTCGTCGATCAAGGAATAGTCGGTCAAATTCGGGAATACCGTGATCAATCCGCGCAGCACCGACGCTGAACTACCGTTCCCCGTGGGCAGTTCCGGATACAGCTCCAGCGCGTCGCGGACGATCGCACGCAACCACATCGGCCGCGGTTCCGCCGCCGGCACCTGCGCCAGCCACAGCAGATCCCGCCGCATCGACGGCCGGACGTACGGGCAAACCGGCCCGTCACGGCCCAGTTCGTCACTGGGTTGGGTCAGAATGGAATCCGCCCAGGACCGGAACGCCGCCACCGTCGGCCGCGCGGCCGGGCAGGTTGATCCGATGTCCCCCAAAGGGACCCACTGCAGCCCCGAGCGGGGGCCTATAACACGCTCGCTCATGACTCACCTCGGCTGATCGAGCTTCGGCAGGAGAAGGCGCCGTTGCCCACATACTCAAATAGTGGCCCGGTCATGGACCGTTAACACGAGTAGTGGGTTACCCAATTTATCTATGACACTCCGAATTTCAACCGTGGGGAAATAAAGAAAAGACCGGTCAGGTATTGACCGGTCTTTTCAGGGAACTGGGATCAGGCGCCGATGAGGCGCGCGGCCAGGTAGCCCTCCACCTGATCCAGGGCCACCCGCTCCTGGGCCATCGAGTCGCGTTCACGCACGGTGACGGCGTGATCCTCGAGCGTGTCGAAGTCGACAGTGATGCAGAACGGGGTGCCGATCTCGTCCTGACGACGGTAGCGGCGGCCGATGGCGCCGGCGTCGTCGAAGTCCACGTTCCAGTTCCGGCGCAGCTGCGCGGCCAGGTCCTTGGCCTTCGGCGACAGATCCGCGTTGCGCGACAACGGCAGTACGGCCGCCTTGACAGGAGCGAGCCGCGGATCCAGGCGCAGCGTGGTGCGATCCTCCACGCCGCCCTTGGCGGTCGGCACCTGCTCCACGTGGTACGCGTCGACCAGGAACGCCATCAGCGAACGGGTCAGACCGGCCGCGGGCTCGATGACGAACGGGGTGTAGCGCTCACCGGTCTGCTGGTCGAAGTAGACCAGCTCCTTGCCCGAGTGCTCCGAGTGCGTCTTCAGGTCGAAGTCGGTGCGGTTGGCGACACCCTCGAGCTCGCCCCACTCGCTGCCCGCGAAGCGGAAGCGGTACTCGATGTCCACCGTGCGGGTGGAGTAGTGGGACAGCTTCTCCTTCGGGTGCTCGAACAGCCGCAGGTTCTCCGGGTCGATACCGAGGTCCGTGTACCAGGCCATGCGGGTGTCGATCCAGTACTGGTGCCACTGCTCGTCCTCGCCCGGCTTGACGAAGAACTCCATCTCCATCTGCTCGAACTCGCGGGTGCGGAAGATGAAGTTGCCCGGGGTGATCTCGTTGCGGAACGACTTGCCGATCTGCGCGATGCCGAACGGCGGCTTCTTGCGCGCGGTGGTGGCGACATTGTCGTAGTTGACGAAGATGCCCTGCGCGGTCTCCGGGCGCAGGTAGTGCATGCCCTCTTCGGACTCGACCGGGCCCAGGTAGGTCTTCAGCATCATGTTGAAGTCCTTGGGCTCGGTCCACTGGCCGACCGTGCCGCAGTCCGGGCACACGATCTTGTCCATCGGGACCGCGTCCGGATCGTCGAGCTTGTTCTTCTCGGCGTACGCCTCCTGCAGGTGGTCCTGCCGGTGCCGCTTGTGGCAGTTGAGGCATTCCACCAGCGGGTCGTTGAACACCGCGACGTGACCCGAGGCCACCCACACCTGACGCGGCAGGATGATCGAGGAGTCCAGACCGACCACATCGTCGCGGCTGGTCACCATGGACCGCCACCACTGCCGCTTGATGTTCTCCTTGAGCTCCACGCCCAGCGGACCGTAATCCCAGGCCGACCTCGTTCCGCCGTAGATCTCACCGCTCGGGTACACGAGACCCCGACGCTTGGCGAGATTGGCGACGGTGTCCACCTTCGACTTGGGTGCCACTGAACAGTTCTCCATCCGTGTCCGGAAGATTGCAAAGGATTAGGTCCAGACTATCTGCCGCGAGCAACCGACTTTGCACCCACTGCCCCCACAAGCAGGGGATGCAGCCCTGATCACAACCGGCCATATTGGAACGAGGACACCGGTCGGCACGCGGGCGTGCGCGATCCACAACAGCACAGGGGTGGGGCCATGCGAACGTACGGGAGCAAGTACACGGTGGCGCTCGCGATCGTGGCGGTGACACTGCTCGGCGGCGCCGTTCTGCTCAATCGTCTCCAGGCCCGCCCGGCGGACGATGCGAGTTCGACGATCGCCACGACCGCGCCCGTGGACCTGGGCCACCCGTTCGCCAACACCCCGACCGCCGCCTGGTCCGAAGGCGCGGCCGGAATCCAGCCGCCCGCCGCCGCGCCGGTCGGTCGCTACTCGGCCGCGACCGTGACCGCGGCCACCGATCGCGTCAAACAGCTGATCGTCACCGCCCGGCTGGATCAGCACGTGCTCGAAACCCAGGACGCCGAACCGGTGCTGGCCCTGCTGGCCACCCACCAGGTCGAGGACATCCGGCCGAAGCTGAAGTCCGGGAACGCGGCGGACACCTGGTGGCTGACCGAGAAGCTGGCGCCCGGGTATCGACTGCTGCCGGTCTCGCCGCGGGTCGAAGGGTCCATGACGGTGGGGCTGAACGGCAAGGGCGAGTTGGCGATTCGCACCGATTACTCGGTGGCGTACGCGTTCACGCCGCCGGACCGCACCGGGTACGGGGCATACGACATCGTCGCGATGGTGCGGCGGGTGGTCGAGTACGACTGGGTCGAGGACCCGACCTACGACGGCGGATCGCAGGGCATGTGGATCGGCGACGTCCAGGGCTTCGCGTATCCGGTCAACTGCTTCCTGGGAAAGAAGGGGTATCTGGCCCCCAACTACGGCAATCCGCCGTCGTTCGGCGGCGCACCCGACAAGCATCGGCCCGAGTACTACTTCGATCGGTCCACGCCGATGCCACAAGATGGCAACTGCTGAGGCGACGCGCCGACTTCATGTTTGACATGCGTACCCGTGCATATAAGAATGGCATCGGTTTCCAATAAGGAGTTGGTTCGATGACCACGGACAGCGGTGCGCCTCTGCGGCGCTCGCACGTCGCGACCGAGGCTCCGGCCGCGATCCCCCACGACGAGTATCCGTACCGGTCACCGCAGCCGCCGGTGGTGCCGTCGCGCACCATTCTCGACTCCGCCGGGGAACTGTTGCGCGCCCTCGCGGCGCCGGTGCGCATCGCCATCGTGCTGCAGCTGCGGGAGTCGCCGCGCTGTGTGCACGAGCTCGTCGATACCCTCGGAGTGACCCAGCCGCTGATCAGTCAGCACCTGCGGATCCTGAAATCCGCGGGGGTGGTGCGCGGTGAGCGCACCGGGCGCGAGGTCATCTACGAACTGGTCGACGAGCATCTCGCGCACATCGTCATCGACGCGGTCGCGCACGCAGAGGAAGGGTGACCCGTGGGAACAACCGAGAAGACGGTCGGGGTTCGCAGCACCCGCCAGCGCAGCGCCATCGCCGCTCTGCTGGCCGACATCGACGAATTCCGTTCCGCGCAGGAACTGCACGACGAACTCCGCAAACGCGGTGAGGGCATCGGCCTGACCACGGTCTACCGGACCCTGCAATCGCTGGCCGACGCCGGAATGGTCGACGTGCTGCGCACCGACACCGGCGAATCGGTGTACCGGCAGTGCTCAAGCGGACACCACCATCACCTGGTCTGCCGCCGCTGCGGCAGCACCGTCGAGGTGGAGGGCCCCACCGTGGAAGCGTGGGCCGACTCGATCGCCGCCGAGCACGGATTCACCGATATCAGCCACACCATGGAAATCTTCGGCACCTGCCGCGAATGCTGCGCCGCGAAGGGCTGACCAGCCGGAATCCCGCCTGGCCCACACAAATTCGCAACGGATGGGACAGGGCTGACATGGCATTGTCAGCTTGTTGAGAACGAATATTCGTTTTAATTTGGGCGCATGCCCAGAGTCAGCGATGCACACCTGGAACGCCGCAGACAACAGATTCTCGACGCCGCACAGACCTGCTTCGCCCGCAAAGGCCTGCACGCCACCACCATGCAGGACGTCTTCGCCGAATCCGGGCTCTCCGCCGGAGCGGTCTACCGCTACTTCAAATCCAAGAACGACATCATCGAGGCCCTCGCCACCGAAGCCACCGTCGACCTGCGCGCCGCTCTCTCCGAAGCCGTCTACAGCGACCCGCTACCCACGCCGCCCGCCCTGGTCCGGCTGATGAGCGAGGACATCGTCAGGCTCAGCGCCCCCGGCGGGCCCGTGCGCGTCATCCCCCAGGCCTGGGCGCTGGCGCTCACCGACGCCAATATCGCCGATTACGTGCGCACCAACATCCTCGGCTTCCGCCGCCTGTGGTTCGACTACGCCAATCGCATGCGCGACGCGGGCTGGTTCCCGCCGGACGCCGACACCGACGCCATCGCCAAGATCTTCCTGGGGCTGCTGCCCGGGATCATCCTGCAGCATCTCATTCTCGGCGACGCCGATCCCGACACCTTCGCACGCGGCATCACCGAGATCCTGCCCGGCTATCGCGACGCCGCCGGGGAACCCGAAACCGCCCGGGCCTGAACCGATCCCGGGCGGCGACCCCCGTCAGGGCAGCAGACCCTGGCGGGCGCGACCCGCACCGGAGAGCGTCAACAGCAGCAGGGTGGCCAGCGGCTCGTCCTCCAGCCCGGCGGCCGGGAAGGTGTAGCGCAGGATCACATCCGCCAGCTTGTCGCGCGACACCACGGTCAGCGTGCCGAACTGGAGCGCGGCATTGCGCTCGGCGACCCGCTTGTGCAGCTGCGGCTTCACCGGACGGTCCCAGGCCAGAATGCACATGAGCGCCAGCACATCCAGGCCCGGCGACAGGTTCACCCCGCGCAGCGAGCACAGCGCGCCCTCGTATTCGAAACCGAGGGCGCCCTCCTCCTCGCGCACCTCCACGCCGTAGCGCAGCAGCAGCGCACGGGCGCGGTCCTGCAATACCTCCGAGGGAGTGAGCTGATCGGTCACTTCACACCTCCGAAACGGCGGTCACGCTTGGCGTACTCCAGGCAGGCCTCCCAGAGATTGCGGCGATCGAAATCGGGGAAAAGCGTTTCCTGGAACACGAATTCGGCGTACGCAGCCTGCCAGATCAGGAAGTTGGAGCTGCGCAGCTCACCCGACGGGCGCAGGAACAGGTCCACGTCCGGCATATCGGGCTCGTCCAGGTATTGGGCGACGGTGGCCTCGGTGACCTTCTCCGGATCCAGCTCCCCCGCGGCCACCCGGCGCGCGATTTCCCGTGCGGCGTCGGCTATCTCGGCGCGGCCGCCGTAGTTGACGCACATGGTCAGGGTCATCACCGTATTGTCCTTGGTGAGCTCCTGCGCGACTTCCAATTCCTTGATCACGCTGCGCCACAGGCGCGGTCGCCGCCCGGCCCACCGCACCCGCACACCCATCTCGTGCATCTCGTCGCGGCGGCGGCGGATCACATCGCGGTTGAAGCCCATCAGGAAGCGGACCTCGTCCGGGCTGCGCCGCCAGTTCTCGGTGGAGAACGCGTACGCCGACAGCCACTTCACGCCCATCTCGATGCAGCCCTCGACGGTGTCCATGAGCACCGCCTCGCCGCGCTCGTGTCCCGCGGTGCGCGGCAGCCCGCGCTCCTGCGCCCACCGCCCGTTCCCGTCCATCACCAGCGCCACATGCCTGGGCACGAACTCCGCGGGAATCGCCGGCGGCTTCGCCCCCGACGGATGCGGCGACGGCGGCCGCACAACACGCTGCTCAGTCGATGACTTCCGGTTCCCGATCACGCCCCCATCCTGCCCGACGCGCCACAGCGCCGGACGCCGCCCACTGGATTCACACCGGACCTCCACACCGCCGACACTCGTTCTCCGAATTCCGGCGCCGGACCAGCGGGTGTCCGACCGGTCAGCCGATGGCGGCTTCGGTGCGGTCGGCGGCCTCGTGGGGGCGGGTGCGCTCGATGAGCGGGAGGGTGCGGAGCTGGCGTTCCAGATGCCATTGCAGGTGGGCGGCGATGAGGCCGCTGGCCTGGCGGCGCATGGCGTCGGAGACGGCGTCGACGCCGGACCAGTCGCCGCGATTGAGAGCGCTCATGTGGTCGAGGACGCCGAGCATCGGGGTGGCCGCGCCGGGCGGGCGGCAGTGCACGCAGACCGCGCCGCCGGCCGCCACGTGGAAGGCGCGGTGCGGGCCGGGGGTGGCGCATCGGGCACAGTCGTCGAGGGCGGGGGCCCATCCTGCGAAACCCATGGCGCGCAACAGGAACGCGTCGAGGATCAGTTCGTGCGGGCGGTGGCCCAGGGCGATGGCGCGCAGGGCGCCCGCGGTGAGGGTGTGCAGACGGGCGGCGGGCGCGCCCTCCTCGCCCGCGAGGCGTTCGGCGGTTTCGAGGACCGCGCAGGCGGTGGTGTAGCGGCCGTAGTCGGCGACGATGTCGGCGGCGAAGGTCTCGACCGTGTGCACCTGGGTGACGGTGTCGAGATTGCGGCCGGGATGGAGCTGGATGTCGACGTAGGCGAACGGTTCCAGGCGGGCGCCGAACTTGGAGCGCGTGCGCCGCACACCCCGGGCTACCGCGCGCACCAGACCGTGCTGGCGGGTCAGGAGCGTGACGATACGGTCCGCCTCGCCCAGCTTGTGCTGGCGCAACACCACCGCATGATCCCGATACAACCGCACCGCAACAGTCTCGCACGCGGGACCGACCGGGCGGTGACGAGTCGCGGCGTGTATCCGCGGCGGGCGCGGTTAGAAGTTCGTTGGCCCGCGATTGGCGACTGAAACCAGGCTGAAACCCGCAAGGCAGAGCATTCGGACGCACCCATCGGAGGACTCCATGACGCGCCAGACTCCCGCCGCCGGATCCCGCTGGGCGGCCGTGCCGTCCGCGCCCCGATCGCTGCGCATCCCCGGGCGGGCGACCCGCATCTGTACCGCTGTCCGGCCCCGGAGGGGTGGGCCGGACAGCGGTACCCCCTCGGACGAGCAGCGTGGAGATCGGTAAGGCCGGGGACGGTCTTTCACAACGCCACCTGTTGGACGTGTGACCAAAGTCGCGCTATGTTACTCCCCGGTACAACGAGACGGGATTCACATGACATTGGCGGCGGTCGGCGAATTCGGGCTGGCGGAACTCGCGGCGGCTCTGGCGGCGGGCACGATCACATCGGTCGAGGCGACCACGGCCGTCCTGGATCGCATCGAGGCGAGCCAAGGGGCATTGAACGCCTTCCGGATCGTGCGCCGGGCCGAGGCCCTCGCCGAAGCCGCCGAGGCGGACCGCAAACTCGCCGCCGGACAACGGGAACCGCTGCTCGGGGTGCCGCTCGCCATCAAGGACGACACCGACCTGACCGGCACGCCAACGGCTTTCGGCTGCGGCGGCGACTTCCCGGCCGCGACCGAGGACGCCGAAGCGGTGCGCCGATTGCGGGCGGCGGGCGCGGTGATCGTCGGCAAGACCAATACCTGTGAGCTCGGCCAGCTGCCGTTCACCAGCGGAGACGCCTTCGGGCACACCACGAATCCGTGGAGCGCGGGCCACACCCCCGGCGGTTCGTCGGGCGGTTCCGCGGCGGCCGTCGCGGCCGGATTGGTGCCCGCCGCACTGGGTTCCGACGGCGCGGGCTCGGTCCGCATTCCCGCCGCCTGGAACAACCTGGTCGGCATCAAGCCCCAGCGCGGCCGCATCTCGACCTGGCCGCTGCCCGAAGCCTTCTACGGGCTCACCGTGAACGGCCCGCTCGCCCGCACCGTCGCCGACGCCGCGCTACTGCTCGACGCCGCCGCCGGACCGCATGCCGGCGACCTGCACACCCCGCCCGCGCTGCGCGTCTCCGACGCGGTCGGCCGGGATCCGGGCCGCCTGCGCATCGCGCTGTCGCTGCGCATCCCGTTCACCGCCACCAAGACCGCGCTCGATCGCGAGGTCGAGGCGCGGGTGCACGCCACCGCCGCGACCCTGCGCCGCCTCGGCCACCAGGTCACCGTCGCCGACGTGCACTACGGCGTACTGATGGGCGCGACCTTCCTGCCGCGCTCCATGGTCGGTATCCGCGAGGCCCTCGACCGGCTGCCCGGCGCCCAGGTCGACCCGCGCACCCACCACAACGCCACCGTCGGCCGCCTGCTGTCCCCGCTGCTGTTCGCCGCCCGCGCGGCGGAACCGTTGCTGCGCAAGCAGACCGGCCGCATCTTCGACGACTTCGACCTGGTGCTGGCCCCCACCACCGCCACCCCGCCCCCGGGCGTCCGCGAGATCGACGGCATCGGCTCCTGGGCCACCGACGAACTCATCACCGCCGCCTGCCCCTACACCTGGCCGTGGAACGTGCTGGGCTGGCCGGCGGTGAACATCCCCTCCGGTTTCACCGCCGACGGGCTCCCGGTCGGCTCCCAGCTGATGGGTCCCGCCAACTCCGAGGAGCTGCTGGTTTCGGTTGCGGCCCAGCTGGAATCGGAACTCCAGTGGTACAAGACCCGCCCGACGCCGTGGTGGCCGCAGTCCTAGAAACGCCGAATGGCACACCGGGCAGGGAAGATTCCCTCATCGGTGTGCCATTCGCAGGACGCGGGTCAGAAGCCGAGCTTGCCCAGCTGCTTCGGGTCGCGCTGCCAGTCCTTGGCCACCTTCACGTGCAGGTGCAGGTAGATGCGGGTGCCGAGGATGTGCTCGATCTGCTTGCGGGCGTTGGTGCCGACCTCCTTGAGGCGGGCGCCGCCCTTGCCGATGATGATGGCCTTCTGGCTCGGGCGCTCCACGTACAGCAGGGCGTGCACGTCGAGCATGCCCTCGGCGGAGCGGCGGCCGTCGGTCTCGGTGTCGTCGTTCTCCTCGCGTTCGAGGACCTCCTCGATGACCACCGCGAGCGAGTGCGGGAGCTCGTCGCGCACGCCCTCCAGGGCGGCCTCGCGAATGAGCTCGGCCATCAGGACTTCCTCGGGCTCGTCGGTGAGCTCGCCGTCCGGGTAGAAGGCCGGGCCCTCGGGCATCTGCGAGGCGATGACGTCGATGAGCACCTCGACCTGCTCGCCCTTGACCGCGGACACCGGAACCACCTCGGCCTCGGGGCCCAGCAGCTGGGAGACCGCCATCAACTGGTGCGCGACCTGGTCGCGACTCACCTTGTCGATCTTGGTGACCACGCCCAGCAGGGTGGTCTTGGGCGCCATGGTCTTGATCTGCTCGACGATCCAGCGGTCACCGGGACCGATCTTCTCGTCGGCCGGAATGCAGACCGCGATCACGTCGACTTCCGAATACGTATCGCGCACCAGGTCGTTGAGCCGCTGCCCGAGCAGGGTGCGCGGCCGGTGCAGACCGGGAGTGTCGACCAGGATCAGCTGCGCGTGGTCGCGGTGCACGATGCCGCGGATGGTGTGCCGGGTGGTCTGCGGCCGCGAGGAGGTGATGGCGATCTTCTGCCCCACCATGGCATTGGTCAGCGTGGACTTGCCGGTGTTCGGCCGTCCCACGAAACACACGAAGCCGGAACGGAATTCGCCCTTGCCGTCGCCCTTGCCGCTCATTCGAAGACCTCCGATTCGGTGTCCAGGTCGAAACCCGCCGGGACCTGGCGCGCGCCCGCGACATTGTCCTCGGGGCGTTGCGCCGCGATGGGGTTCTCCACCCCGTAGTGGTCGTCGGCGTCCAGCACGTCGAACACCGCGCCCTTGACGTCGCTGAAAATGATTCGCGCCGTGGGCGATACCTCGCGCACCGCCGCGACACCGGGATCGGACAGCTTGCCCGCCACCACCACGGCCGCCTCGAAACCGGTCGCGCCACTGGAGATCGCGGCCGCGACGGCCGCCTGCAACGCGGTCAACGGGAGCGCGGTCAGCTCCACCGTCCCGGCCGCGTAGGTCCGGCCGTCGGTGTCGCGCACGGCCGCGCCGCCGCGGCCGCCGGTGCGGCCCATCGCGCCGCGGGCGAGCACCCGCAGCTTGCCGTCCTCTG
The DNA here is from genome assembly GCF_053602575.1 of Nocardia sp. NPDC004340. Classification (NCBI taxonomy): domain Bacteria; kingdom Bacillati; phylum Actinomycetota; class Actinomycetes; order Mycobacteriales; family Nocardiaceae; genus Nocardia; species Nocardia sp. NPDC004340. The sequence continues at coordinate 468,942 of NZ_JBSGDW010000005.1, read as the reverse complement.
CGTCGAGCTCAATCATCGGCGTTCATCTCGGTCATCGGCCTCTCCATCGTCGTGTGCGCCGCCCGGTTCCTGTTCCGCCGGTTCGGTTCTCGTCTTCTCCTGTGCCCTGCGCACCACCACCGTGTGGATCCGCATGCGGCCGCGCGCGTCGGCCCCGCCCTCCCCCTTCAATTGCAGGCCCTGGACGACGGCCTTGGAGCCGGGCAGCGGGACGCGGCCCAGGGCGTGCGCGAGCAGGCCGCCGACGGTGTCGACGTCCTCCTCCTCGAGCTCGATGTCGAACAGTTCGCCCAGGTCGTCGACGGGCAGCCGGGCCGAGACCCGGAACTTGCCGGCGCCGATCTGCTCGATCGGCGCGATCTCGTCCTTGTCGTACTCGTCGGCGATCTCGCCCACGATCTCCTCGAGAATGTCCTCGATGGTGACCAGGCCCGCGATGCCGCCGTACTCGTCGACCAGCACCGCCATATGGTTGCGGTGGCGCTGCATCTCGTCGAGCAGCGCGTCGAGGGGCTTGGAGTCGGGGATGAAGACGGCGTGCCGCATGACCTGGCGCACCTTCACCTTCCGGCTCCGATCCGCGTACGGGACAAGATCTTTCAGGTAGACGACGCCGAGAACATCGTCGACGTTCTCCCCGATCACCGGAATCCGCGAATGGCCCGACCGCACCGCCAGCGACATGGCCTGCGCCGCGGTCTTGTCCGCCTCGATCCACACCATCTCGGTGCGCGGCACCATGACCTCGCGCGCCGGGGTGGAGTCGAGTTCGAACACCGACTGGATCATGCGCGCCTCGTCGGCGTCCACGACGCCGCGCTCGCCCGCCAGATCCACCACTTCGCGCAGTTCGATCTCGGAGGCGAAGGGGCCGTTGCGGAATCCCTTACCGGGGGTGATCGCGTTACCGATCAGGATGAGCAGGCGGCTGACCGGGCCCAGCAGGGAGCCGATGGCCTGCAACGGCAGCGACGCGCCCAGTGCCAGCGAATAGGCGTGCTGACGGCCCAGCGTGCGCGGGCCGACACCGATCACCACATAGTCGACGAGCACCATGACCGCCGCGGTGATCAGCAGCGCGGGCGCCTCGCCCAGCCAGTCCAGCAGCACGGCCGCCAGCAACACCGTTGCCGTGATCTCGCACGTAAGGCGCAGCAGCACCATGAGATTCACATACCGCGGCCGATCCGCGATGATGCGCGCCAGCCGCGCCGCCCCGGTCCGCTCCGCGCGCACCAGATCCTCGACGCGCGCGGGCGAAATGGTGTTCAGCGCCGAATCCAGCGCCGCGAACACCCCGCCGGCCGGGACCAGGACGATCGCCAGCAACAGCAGAACGAATGAATTCACGCCGGGCCCAGCGGATCACCGGTGGTGTCGGTGAATCCGGTCTTGCCCAGCAGCCGCTGGTCACGCTCGGCCAGCTCGGCGCGGCGCATCTCCTGGCGCACGTTCTCGTACCAGCCCTCCAGCAGGGAGGCCTGCAACGCGAACATCTCCTTCTCCTCCTCCGGCTCGGCGTGGTCGTAGCCGAGGAGGTGCAGGACGCCGTGCACGGTCAGCAGCGCCAGCTCGTGATCCATGGAGTGCCCGGCCTTCTCGGCCTGCTGGGCCGCGAACTCCGGGCAGAGCACGATGTCACCGAGCATGGAGGGGCCGGGCTCGGCGGCATCGGGCCGCCCGCCCGGCTCCAGCTCGTCCATGGGGAACGACATGACGTCGGTCGGACCCGGTAGGTCCATCCAGCGCATGTGCAGATCCGCCATGGTGTCGAGATCGACCAGCACCATCGACAGCTCGGCCGCCGGATGGACGTCCATCTGAGCGATGACGAACCGCGCGACGCTGACCAGTTCTTCTTCGGATACCTCGATACCCGATTCGTTGGCGATCTCGATACTCACCCGATCAGCGTAGTGGTCGAGTTCAGTGCCGGTCTCCCCGGCTCGCGGCACGTCGCTGCGCCCGATTGCCCGGATAGTGCACCGCCGCCGGCGGTCGCGTGTCCGACTCGTAGCGGTCGTAGGCGTCCACGATCGCTCCGACCAGGCGGTGCCGGACCACATCGGCGCTGGTGAGCTCGGCGATGTGGATGTCGTCGATGCCGTGCAGGATCTCCGTGGCCGCGCGCAGACCCGACCGCGCGTTGTTCGGCAGGTCGACCTGGGTGATGTCACCGGTCACCACGATCTTGGAACCGAAGCCCAGTCGGGTGAGGAACATCTTCATCTGCTCGGCCGTCGTGTTCTGCGCCTCGTCCAGAATGATGAACGAGTCGTTGAGCGTGCGACCGCGCATGTAGGCCAGCGGCGCGACCTCGATGACCCCGGCCTGCATGAGCTTCGGGATCGCCTCGGGATCCATCATGTCGTGCAGGGCGTCGTAGAGCGGCCGTAGATACGGGTCGATCTTCTCGTTGAGCGTGCCCGGCAGGAAGCCCAGCCGCTCGCCCGCCTCGACCGCGGGCCGGGTCAGGATGATGCGGTTGACCTGCTTGGTCTGCAACGCCTGCACGGCCTTGGCCATGGCGAGGTAGGTCTTGCCGGTACCGGCCGGGCCGACGCCGAAGACGATGGTGTGCGCGTCGATGGCGTCGACGTAGCGCTTCTGGTTCAGCGTCTTGGGCCGGATGGTCCTGCCGCGCCGGGACAGGATGTCCAGGCTGAGCACCTCGGCCGGGGAGTCCGAGGAACCCTCGGTGAGCATGGAGTAGGTGTGCCGCACCGCTTCGGGCGTGACCACCCGGTTGCGTGCGGTCAACGCGACCAGCTGGGCCACCACGCGCTCGGCCAGCGCCACATCGGCCGGTTTGCCGGTCAGGGTGACGGAGTTGCCGCGGACGTGGATGTCGGCATCGAGGAGGCGCTCGAGTTCACGCAGGTTCTCATCAGCCGAACCCAGGAATCCGAACACCGATTCCGGTGCCAATTCGATGCTCGAACGAACGGTCCGCCCCGCCGGTCCGGAACCGTCGACACCGCCGATGCGGGCAGTGGAAGTGCTCTGATCGCCGATTTCGCCTGGTGTTCTCAAAAGTGGCTATGGCCTGCTTTCCGGTCTCGAAGCCGTCGTCGTTGACAGAAGTTTACCGCCGCCCACCGACACCGCCCAGTGAATAAGCGGCTACCAGCAGGCATAACGCACCGCTGACACGCAACTGCCGCTGCGCCGAATCCATTCCGTGGCGAACCCGCCGGGATCGATGCGCCGGCACGCGGGGCGAGCGCTACCAGCGCGGGGTGAGAGCGCCCAGCGCGCCCAGGGCGACGGCCGCGGCGGTGGAGGTGCGCAGCACCGTGGGGCCGAGGAGCACGATGTCGGCTCCGGCCTCGGCGAGGGCCTTCAGCTCGGAGTCGTCCAGGCCGCCCTCGGGGCCGACGATGAGGATGATCTCGGGCACCCCGTCGAAAGGCATTTCGGTCAAACGGGATTCACCGGACTCGTGCAGGGCGGCCACCAGCGCGCCCCGCGCCTTGGCCGAACGCACCAGTTCGAGCAGATCCTTGGTGCCGTGCAGCTCCGCCACATCCGGGATGTAGGCGCGCCGCGACTGGCGGGCGGCCTGCTTGGCGGCGGCGCGCCACTTCTCGACGCCCTTGCGGGCCTTGGACTCCCAGTTGGAGACGCAGCGCAACGCCTGCCACGGGACGATGGCGTCGGCGCCCGCCTCGGTCATCAGCTCGACCGCCAGTTCCGAACGGTCGGACTTGGGCAGCGCCTGGACCACCGTCACCTGCGGGGTCCAGGGCGCGGCCGCGCGCTTGGACAGGACCTTCAGCTCGAGGCGGTCCTTCTGGGCCGCAACCACTTCCGAATCGGCGAGGACCCCGTGCCCGTCGGACAGCGTGATCGGCTCCCCCACCCGGATGCGGCGCACCGTCGCGGCGTGGCGGCCCTCGGGGCCGTCCAGCACCGCGGTCGCACCCGGTTCGGGGATCTCGTCGAGGTAGAAGACGGTGGCGGCCAAGGGATCAGCGTCCGCTGAAGGAGGCGCGCAGCCGGGCGAACAGGCCCGAGTTGTGCTCGGACTGCGCCGACAGCACCTCGGTGTGCTCGTTGGCCCGCATGCCCTTGTACTTGCGCAGCAGGTCCGACTGCTTGGCGTCGAGCTTGGTCGGCACCACGATGTCGAGATGCGCGATCAGGTCGCCGCGAGAGTTGGCGCGCAGCTTGGGCATTCCGTGGCCGCGCAGCACCGACGCCTCGCCGGGCTGGGTGCCCGCCGGGATGGTCAGCTCGACCGGGCCGTCGAGGATGGTGTCGATGACGACCGTGGTGCCCAGCGCCGCGTCCACCATGGGAACCCGGATGGTGCAGTGCAGGTCGTCGCCGTCGCGCACGAAGGTGTCGTGCGGCTGCTCCACGATCTCCACGTACAGATCGCCGGCGGGACCGCCGCCCGGGCCGACCTCGCCCTGGGCCGCGAGACGCACCCGCATGCCGTTGGCCACACCGGCCGGGATCGGCGCGGCGATCTCGCGGCGCGAACGCACGCGGCCGTCGCCACCACACTTGCGGCAGGGGTCCGGAATCGTCTCGCCCGCGCCCCGGCAGGTGGGGCAGGGACGCGAGGTCATGACCTGGCCGAGGAAGGACCGCTGCACGGTCTGCACCTCGCCCGCGCCGCCACAGGTCTCACAGCGCACCGGCTTGGAGTTGCCGTTGGTGCCCGAACCCTGGCACAGGTCGCAGAGGATGGCGGTGTCGACGGTCAGGTGCTTGGTGACGCCGACCGCGCACTCCTGCAGCGAAAGCCGGGTCCGCAGCAGCGAATCCGCGCCCGGCTGCACGCGGCCGCGCGGCTTGCGGGTGCCGCCGGAGGCGTTCATGCCGCCGAAGAACGCCTCGAAGACGTCGCCGAGGCCGCCGAAGCCCGCGCCCGAGAAGCCGCCGCCCATGCCGCCGCCGGATTCCATCGGGTCGCCGCCGAGGTCGACGATGCGCCGCTTCTCCGGGTCCGACAGCACCTCGTAGGCCGTGGAGACCTCGCGGAACTTCTCCTGGGCCTCCGGCTCCGGATTCACGTCGGGATGCAGTTCGCGGGCCAGCTTCCGGTAGGCGCGCTTGATCTCCTGGTCGGTCGCACCCCGTGCGACTCCGAGCAGTGCGTAATAGTCCCGTGCCACGTGCGTCTCTAGTCCTGTTTCGTCTCGTGCTTGCTCACCGTTCGGCGAGCACCTCACCGATGTACCGGGCGACGGCCGCCACCGAGGCAATGGTCCCCGGATAGTCCATGCGGGTCGGCCCCAGCACCCCCATACCTCCGAGCACCGTACCGGTCAGCCCGTAACCGGTGGACACCACGGCCGTCCCGCGCATCTGCTCGACCTTGGTCTCCTCACCGATCTGCACCGTCACGGTACCCGGCTGCTGCGCCGCGGCCAGCAGCTTCAACACGATCACCTGCTCCTCGAGCGCCTCCAGCACGGTGCGCAGGGAACCGGGGAAACCGTTGCCGGGGAAGTCGGAGGCATTGCGGGTGAGGTTGGCGGTGCCGCCCAGCACGAGGCGTTCCTCCGCGTGCTCGACGAGGGTCTCGACCAGCACGGTGGACACCCGGACCAGCACGTCGCGCAGCTTGCCCGGGGAGTGCTCGGGCAGTTCGGCCACCGCCGCGGAGGCCGCGGCCAGGCGCTTGCCCTCCATCGCCATGCCGAGCATGCCGCGCAGCGCGGCCAGATCCTCGTCGCTGATCAGGTTGCCCAGATCGACCAGGCGCTGATCGACCCGGCCGGTGTCGGTGATCACCACGAGCAGCAGTCGCGCCGGATTGAGCGCGACCACCTCGATGTGCCGCACGGTCGACGCCGACACCGTCGGGTACTGGACCATGGCGACCTGCCGGGTCAGCTGCGCGAGCAGCCGGACCCCGCGGCGCAGCACGTCGTCGAGGTCGACGCCGCTCTCCAGGAATTCCATGATGGCCCGGCGTTCCGGGCCGGACAGCGGCTTCACCTCGGAGATGTGATCGACGAACTGCCGGTAGCCCTTGTCGGTCGGGATGCGGCCGGACGAGGTGTGCGGCTGGGCGATGTAGCCCTCGGCCTCGAGCACCGCCATGTCGTTGCGGACCGTCGCGCTGGACACGCCGAGATTGTGGCGCTCCACCAGGGTCTTGGACCCGATCGGCTCCTTGGTCGCGATGTAGTCCGCGACGATGGCCCGCAGGACCTCGAGCCGTCGCTGTTCAGTGCTCGACATGATGGCCCCACCTCCTCGCTCGCCTCGGGCACGCCTGGCGCGTCCCCGAGCCTTCCGCGGCGGGACACTCGGCGCCGGCCATACGGAATTCCCGGATTATCCACTCCAGGATAGTGGGCGCCGCGCAGCTCGCCGTATGACCGCCCGCACGCTCACCGCCCGGCGGCGGCCTCCACCATGGCCGCCACGTCGGCCGGGTGCGAGACCAGCCCGGCGTGCGAGGCGTCGATCGAGGAGACGCGGGCGTTCATGCGCTTGGCCATATCCCATTGGGAGGCGGGCGGAATCACCCGGTCGGCGGTGGACACCAGGTACCAGCTCGGCGTCGAGGCCCACGACGGTGCGCCCGAGGCCTCGAGGTTGGCGGACAGGGCGAGCGAATGCTGGCGGGCGGCCATGTCGGCGGCGATCGCCGGGTCGACGTCCTGGGCGAAGACCTCGGGGAAGCGGGCCGGGTCGATGTAGGCGTCCAGGTTCCTGCCCGCGATGCCCTGCGCGTCGTCGACGGCCTTCAGCCGCAGCGCGAGGGTGAGCTGCGAGCCCGGGTACTGGATCGGATTCAGTTCCAGCAGTGCGGCTTCGCCCTGCACGGGCGCGAAAGCGGAGATGTAGACCAGGGATTCGACGTCGGGGTCGTGCACATTGCTGATCACGGTGCCGCCGTAGGAGTGCCCGACCAGCACGATCGGACCGGCGATGCCGTCGAGGGTGCGCTGGATCGCGGCCGCGTCGTACGCGGGACCACGCAGCGGGTTGTCCGGCGTCACGACGGGGTAGCCGTCCGCGCGCAGCCGCGCGGCGACACCGTCCCAGCTGGAGGAGTCGGCGAAGGCGCCGTGCACCAGCACCACGGTGGGCAGGTCAGCGGCGGTGGCCGATCCGGCGGTGAGCGGGCTGGCGGCGAGCGCCAGGGCCGCGGCCGCGCCGAAGGCCGCGCGCGCGACGCGTCGGGGACGGGCGCTGTTCGGGAGCTCGACGGGTCGCATCAGTGGCTTCACCATGAGATGTCCTCGGGCCGAAGGTGTCGATCCTGACCGGTGCTGCGCAATCTCCGGTGAACAATTTAGTCCCGACCAGGCGGTTTCACTCGCGGTTGGCCGAATCCGTCCGGCTCAGGTCAGCAGGGCGCGGACGACGCCGTCGGCGAGCAGGCGGCCGCGGTCGGTGAGGATCAGATGGTCGCCGGCCCGCTCGGCCAGACCGTCGGCGATCACGCGCTCGGCGGCGGCCCGGCCGTCCGCGTCGAGATCGGCCAGCGGCAGACCGGTGCGCAGCCGCACGGTCAGCATGACGCGCTCGGTGTAGCGCTCCTCGTCGGTGAGGGACTCCCAGCCCGCCGCGGGCAGCGCACCCGTGGTGACCCGATCCGCGTAGCGCGCAGGGTGTTTCACGTTCCACCAGCGGGTGCCGCCGACGTGGCTGTGCGCGCCCGGGCCCGCGCCGAGCCAGTCGCCGCCGTCCCAGTAGCCGAGGTTGTGGCGGCAGCGGCCCGCGTCGGAGGCGGCCCAGTTGGAGACCTCGTACCAGTGCAGGCCCGCCGCGGCCAGGCGGGTGTCGATGCGTTCGTAGCGGGCGGCCAGCACGTCGTCGTCGGGGGCGGGCAGTTCGCCGCGGCGGACGCGGCGGGCCAGCGCGGTGCCGTCCTCCACGATCAGCGAGTAGGCCGAGACGTGGTCCACGCCCGCGGACAGCACGGCGTCGAGGCTGGCGTCCAGATCGGCGTCGGATTCGCCGGGGGTGCCGTAGATGAGGTCCAGATTGACGTGGTCGAAGCCCGCCGCGCGGGCCTCCCGCGCGGCCGCCACCGCCCGGCCCGGCGTGTGGGTGCGGTCCAGGATCTTCAGCACGTGCTGGGCGGCCGACTGCATGCCCAGCGAGATCCGGGTGTACCCGGCCGCGCGTAGCCGCTCGAAGAACTCCGGCGAGGTGGATTCCGGATTGGACTCGGTGGTCACCTCCGCGCCGGGCGCGAGGGTGAAGTTGTCGCGGATCGCGTCGAGCACCCCGGCCAGGCCGTCACCGCCGAGCAGCGACGGCGTGCCGCCGCCCACGAACACCGTCTCGACCGCCGGCGTCGCGGAGGGCAGCGCGTCGAATTCCCGTGCCGCCGTGGCCAGCTCGCCGCGCAGCGCCTCGAACCAGGACTGCGGCGAGGACGAGGAGCCCAGCTCCCCCGCCGTGTAGGTGTTGAAGTCGCAGTATCCGCAGCGGGTGGCGCAGAACGGCACGTGGATGTAGATCCCGAACGGCCCGCCCCCGAAGTCGCGCAGCACGGGCGCGGCGGAATCGTCCGCGGCGGCCGGGCCGGTGGTCTGTTCGGGAGCAGTCGAGGTCACCCGTTCAGTGTGACCGGTTGCCCGCATCACAGCGCACCCGGTGGCGGCCGGTCCGGCGGCGCTCCCGGGTCCGGGCGGGGCGGCCGCGTTCCCGCCGGGCGGCACCGGGTGAATCCGGGTACATTCCAAGGGATTTCGGCGGGCCGGGTGCGAGCTGGTCCGGGTGCGGACGGGAACGAGCCGATGATCGAGGTGCCGCGGCACGAGATCGACGCCAAGTCGATCAGGGAAGTGGACGAGGGGTCGGTGGCCCCGGTGGTCTACCGGGCGCGGCGGCCGGTGCGGCCGGACGGGCCGAACTTCTCGCGGTCCATGGACGGCGTGCTGCTGGCCACCATGCTGCTGCCGGATCCGGCGGCGCTGCGGTCGCGGACCTGGTATTTCGCCCATTCGACCGAGCAGACGGTGACCCGCCGGTTCCGCGCGGACGGCATCGAATCCGGCTTCGACCGGCACGACAAGGTGGCGGGCTGGCGGGCGGCGTTCTGGTGGACGCTCATCGCCCGCGACGCCGAGGCCATGGCCGAGCTGGTCGACTATCCGATCGACCGGCTGCGCGAGTTCGGCGACGACGCCTTCGACGACTTCCAGTACGAGTGGGTGCGTCTGCTGCAGACCGCGTGGCGGTACGGGCCGAAGAGCGTCTACGAGGCGGCCTGGGCGCTGGACACCACCAGCCGCGTGGGCGCGCAGGGCGTCACCGACCTGCTGTTCCGCCCGGCCGTGGAGGTGTTCATCCGGCTGGCCGACGGCGATTCGGAGGGCTTCGACCGCGAGCTGACCCACGCGCTGCGGCGGCATCGGGCGTTCTTCGACAACGACGTGTGGCGCAACGATCCCGAGGGCGTGTTCTCGCTGCCGCTGCTGGGCCTGGCCTGCTGGGCCCGGGACCTGGGCTATCGGACGGCCGTCCGCTCGGAGTACCTACCGGCCGGATTCATCGATCGGCCGGATTGGATGTTCTCGCCGGAACTGGGTGACGAGCTGGCCCGCCTCGCCGCCGCGAAGGCCCGCCTGACCGAAGCCGACGCCGATCGCGCGTCCTAGACTCGTCCCGAATTACCGAGGCATTCACACCGAATCGTTCAGGTCAACCGTCCAAGTGGTTTGCCCGGTGTTGATCTATGATGCCCGTCACAAATCGGACAATGTATCCAGGGGATTTCCCGGAAAACTGCGGAAAATTCGATCCGGCAGTCGGAACGACCCTTCTGACGTGGCACAATAAGCCACATGACTGGACTCGGAGTACGACTCGTGGCGCGTCGCCATGTCGACTTCAAGCGTGTCTGCAGCGCGAGCTGTCTGTCCGGAAGCCTCCGGTAGATCGGCTCCCATTCTCCCGGAATCCGGCGTCTCCCTGACGCCGTATAGAGCCGGTTCTCTGATATCGGAGGCGTGAGCCAGCCCCTCCCGCCTGCCCGCAAGACCTTCAGGAGCGACCCCCATGACGTCGAGCACCGACGCCACCAGTTCCGATACGCCGCAGACTGTGCCCGATTCGGCGCAGCCCGTCCGGCGTGAGCGCACGGCCCGTCCGGTGAAGCGCAAGTCGGAGGGCCAGTGGGCGCTCGGCTACCGCGAGCCGCTAAACGCCAACGAGCAGTCCAAGAAGGACGACAACCCGCTCAATGTGCGCGCCCGCATCGAGAACATCTACTCGAAGCAGGGTTTCGACTCGATCGACAAGAGCGACCTGCGCGGCCGCATGCGCTGGTGGGGTCTCTACACCCAGCGTGAGCAGGGCTACGACGGCACCTACACCGGCGACGAGAACATCGACCTGCTCGAGGCCCGCTACTTCATGATGCGGGTGCGGTGCGACGCGGGCGCGCTCAACCTCGCCCAGTTGCGCACCCTCGCGGGCATCTCCACCGAGTTCGGCCGCGACACCGCCGACCTGTCGGACCGTGAGAACGTCCAGTACCACTGGATCGAGATCGAGAACGTGCCGGAGATCTGGCGTCGCCTCGAAGCGGTCGGCCTGCAGACCACCGAGGCGTGCGGTGACTGCCCGCGTGTCGTGCTGGGTTCGCCGCTGGCCGGTGAGTCGCTCACCGAGATCCTCGACCCGACCCCGGCCATCGACGAGATCGTCAAGCGCTACATCGGCAAGAAGGAATACTCCAACCTGCCGCGCAAGTTCAAGACCGCCATCTCCGGCCAGCAGGACGTGGTCCACGAGATCAACGACGTCGCCTTCGTGGGCGTCGAGCATCCGGAGCACGGGCCCGGCCTGGACCTGTGGGTCGGCGGCGGCCTGTCCACCAACCCGATGCTGGCCCAGCGCCTCGGCGCGTGGGTGCCGCTCGACGAGGTTCCGGACGTGTGGGAAGCGGTCGTCTCGCTGTTCCGCGACTACGGCTACCGCCGCCTGCGCACCAAGGCCCGCCTCAAGTTCCTGGTCAAGGACTGGGGTGTGGAGAAGTTCCGTCAGGTGCTCGAGGACGAGTACCTCAAGCGCAAGCTGATCGACGGCCCCGCGCCGGTGCAGCCGGAGCGCCCGATCGACCACATCGGTGTGCAGAAGCTGCGCAACGGCCTCAACGCCATCGGCTTCTCCCCTATCGCCGGTCGCGTGTCGGGCACCATCCTGACCCAGGTCGCCGACGCCGTCGAGGCGGTCGGTTCGGACCGGGTGCGTTTCACCCCCTACCAGAAGCTCATCGTCCTCGACGTCCCCGACGACAAGGTCGAGCAGCTGATCGACGCGCTGGAACCGCTGGGCCTGCACGGCCGTCCGTCCATCTGGCGGCGGAACCTGCTGGCGTGCAGCGGCATCGAGTTCTGCAAGCTGTCGTTCACCGAGACCCGCAAGCGCTCGCAGGTGCTGGCGCCGGAGCTGGAGCAGCGGCTCGCGGACATCAACGCGCAGCTCGACGTCCCGATCACGATCAACATCAACGGCTGCCCCAACTCGTGCGGCCGGTCCCAGATCGCCGACATCGGCTTCAAGGGCCAGCTCGTCGACGACGGTGACGGGAATCAGATCGAGGGCTTCCAGGTTCACCTCGGAGGCAGCCTGGGACTCGACTCCGGCTTCGGCCGGAAGTTGCGCCAGCACAAGGTCACCAGCGAAGAACTGGGCGACTACATCGAGCGCGTGGTGCGCAACTTCGTCAAGAACCGTGACGAGGGTGAGCGTTTCGCCGTCTGGGCTGTCCGTGCCGATGAAGCAGACCTGCGGTAGTTGGGAGAAACATCCATGACCACAACGAAACTCGCCGAGTCCGAGCTGCGCGCCCTGGTCGACAAGGGCAATGCCGAGCTGGGCCCGAACGCGACCGCGCAGGAACTGCTGCAGTGGACCGAGGACACCTTCGGCACCAACTACATCGTGGCCTCGAACATGCAGGACGCGGTCCTGGTGCAGCTGGCCTCGCAGGTCCGCTCCGGCGTGGACGTGCTGTTCCTCGACACCGGCTACCACTTCGCCGAGACCATCGGCACCCGTGACGCGGTCGAGCTGGTGTACGGCGTGAACATCGTGAACGTGCAGCCGGAAAACAGTGTGGCCGAACAGGATCAGCTGCTGGGCAAGGATCTGTTCGCACGTGACGCCGCCGAATGCTGCCGCCTGCGCAAGGTGGTCCCCCTGAAGAAGTCCCTCGTCGGATACAACGCCTGGGTGACCGGCATCCGTCGAGTGGAGGCGCCGACTCGCGCCAACGCACCCCTCATCTCCTACGACGAGGGCTTCGGCCTGGTGAAGATCAATCCGATCGCCGCCTGGTCCGATGACGAGATGGCGGCCTACATCGAGGCCAACGGCATTCTCGTCAATCCCCTTGTGGAAGAGGGCTATCCCTCCATCGGTTGCGCTCCGTGCACGCGGAAGCCGGAACCGGGATCCGACGCGCGATCCGGCCGCTGGGCCGGGCTCGCCAAGACCGAATGCGGGTTGCACGCCTCATGACCTCACTCGAGACTGAATTCGACACCCTGGCCGCGCTCGAATCCGAGTCCATCCACATCTTCCGTGAGGTGGCAGGCGAATTCGAGCGGCCGGTGATCCTCTTCTCCGGCGGCAAGGACTCCACCGTCCTGCTGCACCTGGCGATCAAGGCCTTCTGGCCGGCGCCGCTGCCGTTCGCGCTGCTGCACGTGGACACCGGGCACAACCTGCCCGAGGTCCTCGCGTTCCGCGACAAGGTGGTCGAGAAGTACGGCCTGCGACTGCATGTCGCCTCGGTCGAGGACTACCTCGCCGACGGCCGCCTGACCGAGCGCCCCGACGGCATCCGCAACCCGTTGCAGACGGTGCCGCTGCTGGACGCCATCAACGAGAACCGCTTCGACGCGGTCTTCGGTGGCGGCCGCCGCGACGAGGAGCGTTCGCGCGCCAAGGAGCGCATCTTCTCGCTGCGCGACGCCTTCGGCCGCTGGGACCCCAAGCGTCAGCGTCCCGAGCTGTGGAACCTGTACAACGGCCGCCACGCTCCGGGCGAGCACGTGCGCGTGTTCCCCATCTCCAACTGGACCGAGCTCGACATCTGGCGCTACATCGCCCGCGAGGACGTGGAGCTGGCCAGCATCTACTACGCCCACGAGCGCCCGGTGTACCAGCGCGACGGCATGTGGATGACACCCGGCGTGTGGGGCGGTCCGGCCGAGGGTGAGGAGCTGCTGGTCAAGTCGGTGCGCTACCGCACCGTCGGCGACGGATCCACCACCGGCGCCATCATTTCCGACGCCGCCGACAATGACGCGATCCTCGCCGAGGTCGCCGCGTCCCGGCTCACCGAACGTGGCGCTACCCGCGGCGACGACCGTGTCTCCGAGGCCGCCATGGAAGACCGCAAGCGAGAGGGTTACTTCTGATGTCCGACCTGTTGAGACTGGCCACCGCCGGATCGGTCGACGACGGCAAGTCCACCCTGGTCGGACGGCTGCTGTACGACACGAAGTCCGTGCTCGCGGACCAGATCGACGCCGTCACCCGCGCGTCGGTCGACAAGGGTCTGTCGACTCCGGACCTGTCGCTGCTGGTGGACGGCCTGCGCGCCGAGCGCGAGCAGGGCATCACCATCGACGTGGCGTACCGCTACTTCGCCACGCCCGAGCGGTCTTTCGTGCTCGCCGACACCCCGGGCCACGTCCAGTACACCCGCAACACGGTGTCGGGCGCGTCGACGGCGCAGCTGGTGATCCTGCTGGTCGACGCCCGCAAGGGCGTCATCGAGCAGACCCGCCGCCACGCCGCCGTCATGGCGCTGCTGGGCGTGCCGAAGCTGGTGCTGGCCGTGAACAAGATCGACCTGGTCGATGATCCGGCGGGCGTCTTCGACAAGATCAAGACCGAATTCAACGAGCTGGCCGCCAAACTCGGCTGGGCCGCCGAGGACGTGCAGGAGATCCCGGTCTCCGCTCTGCACGGCGACAATGTCGCCTCGCGCTCGGAGAACACCCCCTACTACGACGGGCCCTCGCTAATCGAGCACCTGGAGTCGGTGCCGGTGGACGCGGACGTGCACGGCCGCCACGAGATCGGGCTGCGCTTCCCGGTGCAGTACGTGATCCGGCCCCGCACCGCCGAATACCCCGACTACCGCGGCTACGCGGGTCAGGTCGCGGCGGGCCTGGTGTCCAAGGGCGACGAGGTCGTGGTGCTCCCCTCCGGCACCCGCACCACGGTCGAGCGCATCGACACCCCCAACGGTGAACTCGCCTCGGCGCAGCCGGGCCGCAGCGTCACCCTGGTGCTGGCCGACGACGTGGACGTCTCGCGCGGTGACGTGATCGCCGCCGCCGAGGGCGCTCCCGAGCCGATCGACGCCTTCGACGCCACCGTCTGCTGGCTCGGCGACAAGCCGCTGCGCCCGGGCGCGCGCCTGCTGCTCAAGCACGGCACCCGCACCACGCAGGCCATCGTCGGCGCGCTGATCGAGCGGTTCGACGAGCAGCACCTGGCCGCCGACCCGAACCCGGAGTCGCTGTCGCTCAACGACATCGGCCGCATCTCGGTGCGCGTGGCCGACCCGATCGTGGCCGACGACTACAGCGTCAACCGCCACACCGGCTCGTTCCTGCTGATCGACCCCGCGGGCGGCAACACCCTGGCCGCGGGCCTGGTCGGCGACGCGCTGACCGCGGTCGAAGTCGGAGCCTGAGATGAATCCGCCCGGCAACGGCGCAGTTCCGGCCGTCTGGCCGGGCGGTTCGGCCTTCCCCGCGACGCTCGGCAGTGTGGCGACCGTGCGGGGCGGGGCGGCCTCCCCGTTCCGCATCGAGCACGCGCCCGCGCTCATCGCCGTCGCGCACGGTAGCCGCGACCCACGGTCGGCGGCGACCATGCGCGAGGTGGTCGCGCGGATCGCGGAGCAGCGGCCGGATCTCGATGTGCGGCTGGCGTTCCTGGACCTGAGCACGCCGTCGGTGGATCAGGTCATCGATGCCGTTGCCGCGGACGGGCATTCGCACGCCGTGGTGGTGCCGTTGCTGCTGGGCAACGCGTTCCACGCGCGAGTGGATCTGCCCGGGATGCTGGACGCCGCACGCGACCGGCATCCGCAGCTGCGGCTGACCCAGGCCGAGGTGCTCGGTCCCGATCCGCATCTGATCATCGCGCTGCGCGATCGCATCGCGGCGGCCATGGCCGCGGGCACCGACTTCCGGCCCGCCGCCGTCAGCGAGGCCTCGACCGGACGGCTGCGCCGGACCGCCGGTCCGCGCTGGGGCATCGCCGTCGCCGCCGTGGGCTCGACGTCCGCGGTCGCCAACACCCGCACCGGCGACGTGGCGCGGCTGCTCACCGCCATGACCGGCTGGGACACCGAAATCTGTTTCGCCACCACGCAACCCACAGTCGACAAGGCTTTCGCCCGGCTCCGGTCGCGCGGGGCCGAACGCATCCTGGTCGCGCCCTGGTTCCTGGCCCCGGGCCTGCTGACCGACCGCCTGCGCGACGCGCTGCCGCTGGTCCGGCACGCCGAGACGATCGGCGCACACCCGCTGCTGGCCGAAGTAGCGCTGGACCGCTACGCCACCGCCGCGCTGCCGCTCGAACTCACCGCCTGACCGGATTCGGCGCCGTGGCCCCTCAGTCGACGGTGACTCGTTCCCACGTGTCTCCACCGTCGAAGGTCAGGTACAGGATGCCCTCGCCATCCGGGGCTTCTCCGACATAACTCAGTCGGGCGTAACCGGTGGTGGGCGTGAAGAACTCGCTCAACGGGACTGGTTTCCGGGTTCGGGGAGCGGCAGGTACGGGATGAGGGAGTGGGCGAGGTTGGTGATGGTCAGTGATTGCAGCCAGACCCGTCCGGGCCCGGTGAGTGCGGCGAGGAACAGCCCGTCGCCGCCGAAGAGTACGTTGCGGACACCCTTCATCATGGTGATGTCGAAATCGACCGAGGCGTCGAACAATCCGACGTGGCCGGGGTGGACGCGCAGGGTCTCGCCGGGGGCCAGGTCGTAGGTGATGACCTCGCCGGAGAGTTCCACCCAGGCGTAGCCCTCGCCGCTGAGCCGCTGCAGGGTGAAGCCGCTGCCGCCGAAGATGCCCGCGCCCAGTCGGCGCTGGAAGCTCAGGGCCACCCGGACATCGCCCGCGGCGCAGAGGAATCCGTGCCGGTGGACCAGGTATTCGCGGTCCTTGGCGATCTGGACGGGCAGGATCTGGCCGGGGAGTTTCGCCGCGAAGGACACGCTGCCGGACTGGCGGTGGGCGGTGTATTCGGTCATGAACAGGCCCGCCCCGGCCATGGCCCGGCGGACCGCGCCGAAGACGCCGCCTGCCGCGGCCCGGGTGGAGGTGTTGAGGCGGATGCTCTCGGTCATCCACGACAGCTGGCCCGCTTCGGCGACGAGGCTGTCCCCGGGGTCGAGGGCGACCTCGAGCACCGGCATGACCGTCCCCCGGATTCTGGCGTCCATCAGGCTTCCCCTCCCGCGTGTACAACTCACCCCAGTGTGCCCGACGCCGATCGTGGCGTGATCGTTGTCGACTTGCCATCACGCCGACGGGGTCAGTAAATTAGGCTTTCCTTACCTAATAGAAGGCTCGACATGCTCCAGATCAGCAGCGCCCGGCAGCACACCGGGACAGCGGGCATCCCGCAGGATTCCTGGGGCATCACGGCCGCGTACGCGCTGCTGGCCACCGGCGCGCTGACCGCCGCCCTCTGGATCGCCGCCCATGTCACCGCGAGCCCCACCGTCCACCACGGCGGCGTGTTCGTCCACCTCGCCTCGCTGGTGGTCGGATTCGGCGGCGTCCTCACCGCCGACTCGTTCGTACTGCGTTGGGCCGCAGGCCGTCTCGACCTCGCGTCGGCGCTGCGCGCGGTGAGCCGTCTGCACGTCCCCATCTGGCTGGGCCTGGCCGGACTGGTGGCCAGCGGCTGCGTGCTGGAGCCCGACCTCTCCTCCACCATGACCCGCACCAAGCTGGCGCTGGTCCTGGTGCTGACACTCAATGGAATTCAGGCCTACTCGCTCAATCGCCGACTCGCCGCGCGCGGCGACGCTCCCCTGACCCCGCGGTTGCTGGCGTGGGGCGCGGCCACCGGGATGGCGTCGCAGGTCTGCTGGTGGGGCGCGACCGCCATCGGCTTCCTCAACGCCCAGCGCTGAACGCCCGCCCGATACGCTGGGCGAATGATCAAGGCTGCGGTATTCGATGTGGGCGAGACGCTGATCGACGAGACACGCATCTGGTGCCGCTGGGCCGACCGGCTCGGCGTGCCCCGCTTCGCGTTCCTCGGCGTCATCGGCGGGATGGCGGCCACCGGACGTCCCCTCACCGACGCCTTCGCCCTGTTCCGGCCCGACCTCGACCTAGAGGCCGAGCAAGTGGCCTGGGCCGCCGCGGAACCCGCGAGCCTGCGCAACAACTTCGACGCCGACGACCTCTACCCGGATGTGGTCCGCGCGCTGCGCGAACTGCAGCGGCGCGGGATCACCGTGATCATCGCGGGAAACCAGCCGCCGCAGGCGAAGTCGGCGCTCGAGCGCATGGACCTGCCGGTGGACGCGGTCTACACCTCGGCCGAATGGGAGCTGGAGAAGCCGGATCCCAAGTTCTTCACCAAGGTCGCGGAGGTGGCGGGCGTCGAGCCCGACGAGATCTGCTACGTCGGCGACCGCGTCGACAACGATGTGCTGCCGGTGCTGGCGGCGGGCATGCGGCCGGTGCTGATCCGCCGCGGGCCGTGGGGGTATCTGACCGCCGAGCTGCCGGATGCGGCCCTGGCGACGGTCATCGACAGCCTCGACGAACTGCCCGATCTACTCGCCCCCGCCTGATCTCCCAATACATGACACATCAAGTGTGACGGCCGTTTTCCGCCAGCGGCCGGTCTCCGCGCGGCGTTGACTATGACATGTCAACGAAATCCGCTCTACCGCAAGGAGACGCAGTCATGACCCGGTTCGAATCCAAGGTCGTCCTGATCACCGGTGCCACCTCGGGAGTCGGTGCGGCCGTGGCCCGGCGGATCGCCGCCGAGGGCGGGGCCGTCGTGCTCGGCGCGCGCGGCAAGGAAGCCGGTGACCGCATGGCCGGGGAGATCCGTGCCGCGGGCGGACGGGCGCTGTTCGTCCCCACCGACGTCACCGTCGAAGCCGACGTGGAACGGCTCACCGCCGCGGCGATCACCGAATTCGGCCGCCTGGACGGGGCTTTCAACAACGCGGGCGCGGTCAACGCCTTCGGCCCGGTCCAGGACATCGACGAGGCGGGCTGGCGCGCCGACCTCGAACTGAACCTGACCGCCGTTTATTACGGCCTGCGCCACCAGGTTCCGGCGCTCGCGGCCACCGGCGGGGGCGCGATCCTCAACAACGCCTCCAACCTGGGTGTGGTCGGCATGGCACAGGTCGCGCCGTACGTGGCCGCCAAACACGGTGTGGTGGGCCTGACCCGCGCCGTCGCCCTGGAAGGGGCGGAGCAGTCCATCCGGGTGAATGCCCTGGTCTCGGGTGCGGTCGACACCCCCGCCTTCCGGAACTCCATGGGCGCCACCCCCGAAGGCGAGGCCGCCATCGCCGCCCTGCACCCGCTGGGCCGCATCGCCCGCCCCGACGAGATCGCCGCCTTCTGCGCCTATCTCCTCAGCGACGAGGCGTCGTTCATCACCGGCGCGGCGCTGGCCGTCGACGGCGGCTTCACCGCCCGCTGACCCGTCGCACACGCGACAGGCCCACCACCGCGCTCCGGGCACTGGAATGCGGGGTGGGCCGGTCACTCTGGCGTCAGGGCCGCGGAGCCCGCAGCGCCCCGCACCCCTGACACCGGTCCACGAGAGGGATTCCCCCTCACTCGACGGGACGAGGCGGGGCGGGCTGGTCGGTCCCGCCACCGCCTGCGTCACCGTGGGAAGCCGGCGGATGGTGGGACGCCACCGCCCGATCTCCCCCGCCACCCTCACCGGCGCGCGGGACAACGCGCCTGGTGAGAGCCAGACCGAAAGCCAACGCCGCCAACGACTGCGATCCCGCGGGCCGCGCCGGACCTCCCGGGCCCGAGGCCCGCGACCGATCCGAGGCCCGCGCCGAGCCCTGCCTGAGCGGGCGGGAAGCGCACTGCCGCAAGGGGTCAGTGTTTGCCACCGCCACCACCACCCTTGCCGCCGCCGCCCATCCCGCCACCGGCTCCACCGCCCATGCCGCCGCCGTGGCTGCCGCCGGTGGAAGAACCGCCCGCGCCGCCCTTGGACGCGCCGCCCTGGGAACCGCCACCGGTCGCGCCGCCCTGAGAACCGCCACCGGTCGCGCCGCCTTGGGAGCCGCCGAGCTTCGAGCCGCCGGGAGATGCTGCGCCGCCGCCGGTTCCAGCGCCGCCAGTGGCCCCGCCGGGCTTCGAACCGCCCTGGTTGGAACCGCCCGGGTTCGAGCCACCAGGGTTGGAACCACCCGGATTCGACCCACCAGGGTTGGAACCACCCGGGTTCGAGCCACCAGGGTTGGAACCACCCGG
The DNA here is from genome assembly GCF_053602575.1 of Nocardia sp. NPDC004340. Classification (NCBI taxonomy): domain Bacteria; kingdom Bacillati; phylum Actinomycetota; class Actinomycetes; order Mycobacteriales; family Nocardiaceae; genus Nocardia; species Nocardia sp. NPDC004340. The sequence continues at coordinate 449,487 of NZ_JBSGDW010000005.1, read as the reverse complement.
GTTGGAACCACCGGGGTTTGACCCACCAGGGTTGGAACCACCCGGATTCGCGCCACCGGGATTGGAGCCTCCGCCGTTGGAACCGGGTGACGCACCGCCGGTGTTGGCACCAGCGGGGTCGCCGGTCGCACCGCCGCCTGCCGAGGTGCCGCCGCCCGGGTTCGAGGCACCGCCGCCGGAAGTCGTGCCACCCGTGGTGGTTCCGCCGGTGCCGCCGGGGGTCGAGGTGCCGGGGGTTCCGGTGCCGGCACCGGTTCCGCCCGTCGCGCCGCCGGGAGTCGTGCCGCCGGGCTGGCCCGCACCCGGCTGGCCCGCACCGGGATCGCTCGCGCCGGGCTGACCGCTGCCGGGTTGACCCGCACCGGGCTGACCGCTGCCCGGTTGACCCGCACCGGGCTGACCGCTGCCCGGTTGACCCGCACCGGGCTGGCCACTGCCCGGTTGACCTGCGCCGGGCTGGGTTCCGCCGGGTTGTGTCGTGCCCGGCTGCGTCGTCCCGGGCTGACCGGTGCCCGGTTGGGTTGCGCCAGGGGTGGTTCCGCCGGGCTGGGTGGCGGAGGGGACGCCGGGGATGCTGACCTTGGGGGTCTTGCCGACGTAGCCGCCGATGGTCCAGCCCGCGAGGACGGGGTTCTGGAACGGGAGCGGGTTGGTGAACTGGGCCGGGTTCGCGTAGGTGACAGCCGGATTGGCCAGCGTCAGGGCGCGGGTCTCGCAGTGGCTGCCGCCGCCCGTGGTGTCGACGGGACGGCCGTTGTACCAGGTGGAGGTGACCGTCGGGGCCTGCGGCGCGTAGCTGCGCACGGCGGCCACGGTGGTGACGGCGTGGGAGCGGGTACCCGCGGGGGCGGTGACGTCGTCGAGGACCATGACGTCCCCGCCGCCGAGGGTCGAGGTGCCGGCGGGCGGGTCGGCGGGTTCGGGGGCGGCCTGCAGTCCGGGCGGCCCGGCGACGGGCCCGCCGAGCACGGTGGCGGCGGACATGGCGAGCGCGGAAGCGACTGCCGCGCCGGAGATCACGGCGGCACGAGGGGCGTAGCGCCCGATGGCGGAACCGGTATCGACGCTGCGAAAGGCCGCGATGGCCGCGCCGACGGCGGCGGTGTGCGCGGGATCGGGCGACATGACGACCGGGCGGCCCAGATCGGCCAGCACGCGTGCCACCTCGGGGGGCCGGGCCGCGCCGCCGATCAGCAGCACCCGGTCGATCTCCTCCATGTGCAGCCCGGCCCGGTGCACGACGGACCGGACCAGGCGTAGCGAATTGCGAATATGCCAGCTGCGCAGCCGGTTCGTGTCGGAGGCGGGCACCACGGCCGAGACCGGCTCGGTCGCGCCGGGCGCGATGCTGCGTGCGTACTTGGCCAGCAGCGCGCCCAGCGGCCGACCGCCGAAGTCGTAGGAGCGTTCGGCGCGGCCGAGGATGCCGCGCTCCTCCACCTCGGCTTCGGTGCGCACCACGGCCAGGTCGAGGCTGTTGCCGCCGAGGTCGTAGACCAGGGTGATCCCGTTCTCCGAGAGGCCGTATTCCTCGTCGAGCCATTCGACTGCGGCGACCGGTTCGGGCATCAGGGTGACGTCCGCCGCGCCGGACCAGTCCAGTGCCCGCCGAATACGGGTGACGAGTTTGTCCGAATAGCAAGCGGGATACGTGGTTACGGCGGGCGCTTCGGGCGCGTGGGATTCGATCAGCCCGTTCACCACCGCCGCGATGAGGTCCGCGGGCGACCAGATGCGGCCCCCGATGACCACCGGGTCGGGATCGGCCGTGAGGTCCGCGAAGTCGGTGACCACCGGCGCGAACCTGGGAACCCCCCCGATCTGCGGGCCGCCGGCGCTGTCGAAGGTGACAGCGGTCCGACGAACCCGCACGGCTGGTCGGTTCCTTTCACCGGCCGTGGTGGCCCATACAGAGTTCACTGTGCCGATGCTCATGCCAAAGCCAACTGTCATTGCTATCCCGTCAACGCACCGAGACCACGGCCCGTCAGGCGTACCAACCATGTGGTCGCGGTCGTTTTCCAAACAGCGCGTTCAGGTTAGCTGGCGTTTGCGGGCATTGAATATCGAATCGGGAGAAAAGATTTCGCGTCCAGTAGCGAAGTTGGCGAATCTACTGGTCAGGCAACCGCCGTAGCAAGATCGAATCCGACTCCCCCATAAAGGCAACCGAACAGTCTTTAGCGATGGCTACATCACAGCGAATATTGAATTCATACCGACCGGTAGGCGAGTAGTGTCCGAAAAACAAAACCGCATCGTCAGTACGGACGGGCGGATTACCGATCACTGGTCGGTAGCTGTCCCGGAATGCCCCACGCGGGCCGCCGTACCGTCCGTGATTCGCGACGAAATCTTCTCTACTACTGGAGATGTCGCTGCGAGCAAACACGGTATTACAACTCGCACAACACCATCGGTACAGCGGACTCGACGGCGTCGGCCGACGTTCGCACAGACCCCCGAGATTCGCAGCAGCGGCGACGCCGGATACGTTGCCCGGCACAAAAAGTCGCGGCGGACCGCCCGGCGGGACCGGACATGACGAAGGCCGCCGCACGCACAGGGGTTGCGCGCGGCGGCCTTCCGAGGGACGACGCCGACAGGGGTGGGGTCAGCGACGCACCATCAGGGACAGCTTGCGCCGGGGCCGGTTGACCGCGCCGCCACGGATGGCGTGCGGCTGCCGCTCACCGACGAGCCGGTCGAAATCGCCCGCGCTGCGGGCGGGCCGGGTCAGCCGCCCGGCGTTGAAGTCGTCCACCAGCTGGCGGACCGTCTGCTGCGCGCAGGACTTGTTGGTCCCGATGAACCCGGTCGGGCCGCGCTTGATCCAGCCGGTCACGTACGCGCCGGACACCACCGCGCCGCCGGACTCCTCGAGCACCCGTCCGTCCAGGTTCGGGATGATCCCGGCCCGCTCGTCGAACGGCACGCCCGGCAGCGCCACACCGCGGTAGCCCACCGAGGTCAGCACCAGTCCGGCGTCGAGGGTCTCGACGTCCTCGGTCGGAACCGCGTGCACCGCGCCGTTGTCGCCGGTGACGAGCTCGTTGCGCACCACCTCGACCCCGGTCACCCGGTCCACGCCGGCGATGGTCACCGGCGCCGACAGGTACCGGAACACGATCCGCTTGCGTCCGCCCACGGGCCGATCAGCCAAGCCGTGCAGCAGCTTCAGCTTGTGCTCGACCTTCTGCGACATGCCCTCGACGATCGGCGGCAGCTCGCCCTCGACCACGATGTCGACATCGGCGCCCAGCAGGCCCACGAATTCCGGCACGGTGAAGGCGGATTCGGCCGGACCGCGCCGCCCGAGGATCACGACCTCTTCGATATTGCTGCGCCGCAACGCGTTCAGCGCCCGCTGGGACACGTCGGTGCCGGCCAGCAGTTCCGGATCGGTGGTCAGGATGCGCGCCACGTCCAGCGCCACATTGCCGTTGCCCACGATCACCGCGCGCCGCGCCGACAGGTCGAAGAACCGGCCCGCCTGGTCGGGGTGGCCGTTGTACCAGGCCACGAAGTCGGTGGCGGAGGTGCTGCCGGGCAGCCCCTCACCCGGGATCCCGAGCTTGCGGTCCGAGGACGCGCCGACGGCGTAGATCACCGCGTGGTGGTGCGCCAGCAGTTCCTCGTGCGAAACGTGCTCGCCCACATTGACGTTCAGGTACGAGCCGAAGCCGGGCTGCGCGGAGATCACGTCGAACAGCTCGCCGACCTGGCGGGTCTTGGTGTGGTCGGGCGCGACGCCGAAGCGGGCCAGACCGTAGGGCGTGGTCACCTTGTCGAACACGGTCACCGACACGCCGGGCTGGGTGAGCAGTTCGTCGGCGGCGTACATTGCCGACGGGCCCGAGCCGATCACGGCCACCCGCAACGGTTCCCGGCCGGGCTTGACCTCGGCCGCGGGAATCGGCAGGGCCAGGAGCGGCCGCGGCCGTTCCTGGCGGTAGAAGTCGGCGTTGATCTCGATGAACGGCAGCTGCGCTTCGGTCAGCTTCTTCGACGAGGTGATGGCGTCCACCGGGCAGGCGGTCGCGCACGCCCCGCAGTCCACACAGGCCTGCGGGTCGACGTAGAGCATTTCCGCGGTCAGGAAGTCCGGCTCGTCGGGAGTCGGATGGATGCAGTTGACCGGGCAGGCGTAGACGCACGAGGCGTCGCTGCAACAGGATTGAGTGACAACGTACGGCACTGTACGTCCCCTTCCTACGCGACCTTGCCGGAGCGGATGGGCTCCGAGCGGTAGCGCGACGCCGGGCCGGAGATGCCGAGCAGCTTCCAGACCCGCTTGGAGATCGGGTTCATCAGACCGATCTCGTCGGCGAGGGCGCGCACATCGATGAAGTAGTCGGCGAAGACCTGCTTGGCCTCCTTGGAGCCGTAGAACAGCTCCTTGCGGACCGTCTCCGGGATGTCGAACTCCTGGAAGAACTTCTTCGGCGGGGTCGCGATGGACCGGCCCAGGATGAACATGATGACGGGCATGGCGATCGAGAGGATGAAGCGCTCGGCCGCGTTGCGCTCCGGCACGTGGTGCTTGAGGAACTCGTGCGCGAAGGAGATGTGGCGGGCTTCCTCGGCGACGTGGATGCTCATCACGCCGCGCATGATCGGGTGGACTTCCTCGCCCGAGCGCAGGATCTGCTTCTGGATGTGGTCGATCGGCTCCTCGCCGGCGAGCACGGCCATGAAGAACAGGTTCGGGAAGGCGACCGCGACGGGCACGCCGAGCAGGCGCAGCTGGCGGACGAGCGGGCCCATGCCCGGGACGTCCACGCCGATGCGGTTCACCATCTCCTGGAACATCAGGGTGTGGTTGAGTTCCTCGGCCATCTCGTGGGTGCAGTAGCGGAATTCCGCGTCACCGTTGGGCAGCGAGAAGGTGTGGTTGACCATGCCGCTGATCAGGATGGACTCGAACTGCAGGCCGACCTTGGCGATATTGGCCTGGCGGTACTTGCCGACCGCGATCTGCTGCTCCACCGTCAGCGACTGGTACCAGTCGTGGCGGCCCAGCGGGTCCGCGGACTCCGGCAGGATCCAGCGCTCGGGGCGGGCGTTGGAATCGAAGTCCGGGTTGTCCCAGTCGATGTCCTCGTAGGGGTCGAAGTGCTTGTTCACCGACCCTTCCGAGAGCAGCAGCAGCTTGTTGGCGTACTCCTGAGCTTCGGCAACCACGGGGTCGTCAAGGGGGGTCGTGGTCGGAGACATCGTCGTCACCTCTCCAGTCAGTGGCGTTATGTGTACCCAATAGTTACACCAAACTGGAGGGGCGTCAACAACAGTTCGCAAGATGCTTGCACGAGTTAGCGCTCCCCCGCCTCCCCGGCACTTCAGCGGGCGACCGAGAGCCGTCGACCGGCACGCACCCGCCCTGCGGTCAGGTGGCGAACCGATGTTGGACGTACCCGACGAGTTACTCATACGGCACGAAATCAGTGCTTACCTGGGGGACGAAAGATCAACTCAGAGCGCAGCCACCCGGGTGACACGCCGGAAGAATCCGGTCAGCGCATGATGCTTATGGCCCGCCGACTCCCGGGCCAGGAGTGCTTGCCGGGCCGCGATGGCCGCGCCGTCGGCGATGGTCCGTTCCGGGTCTGCGGAGACCACCACGGGACGCGCCAGCTCCTTGGCCAGCACCTGCGCCACCTCGGGCGGCCGTGCGGCCCCGCCGACCACCAGGATCCGATCCACATCGGCCATGGTGACGTCCGCGATCCCCAGGCACTGGTAGACCAGGGCGAGCGAACGGCGAATGTGGTCGGCGCGCAGTTCCCCGGAGTCCGCGTCCGACAGCCCGCGCGGCACCACCGGCGAGCCCGCGGTCCGGCGCAGCGTGCGCGCCACCAGGTCGCCGAAGGCGCGGCCGCCGTAGTCGGCCGAGTGCAGCGGCATGCCGACGACCGGATTGCTGGGCGCGCCCAAGCCGACGCGCAGCAGCGTGACGTCCAGCCTGGCCCCGCCGAGGTCGTAGACCAGCGCCAATCCCGGTGTGAGCGGCCCGCGTTCGGCGGCCAGCCAGGACGCGGCCGCGATCGGCTCGGCCACCAGGGTGGCCCGGTCCAGGCCCACGCCGTCCAGCGCGGTGCGCAGATCGGCGATCAGAGTGGCGGAGTAACCGGCCGGATGGGTCACCGCGATACCGGTCTCCCCGTGGTCCAGCGCCCCCGCCGGGGGTTTGCCCAGCACCTCCGCGACCACGCTGTAGGCCACGGTGGCCACCAGATCCGCGGCCGAGAGCGCCCGGTGCCCGACCCGCGCCATCGGCGCGCCGCGCTGGCCGAGATCGGCGAAATCGGTGATGACGCGCCCGTGCCGGGGAATGCGCCCGACGCGGGCGGTCCCGGAACTGTCGAAGGTGAGGGTGGTGCGCCAGGTGGCCGGAGGAATGCCTCGACGGCCGGGCGGCAGCTTTCCGGTTCGATCGGCCGCCGTGGAGCAGACCGTGTTGACCGTGCCGATACTCAAACCCACACCGAACGCCATCATCCACCTCGATCGACGAGTCCATCGGGCCGAGCGTTCGCACCGGCCGTCGAACTCGACCCGAATTCATGCAACTCCCGCGCCGGATGCTTGCCAACCACCGGACACGCGATTGTCCGCACGTGCGCCGCCGATCGGCGACAACCGTGTTGTCCAGGCAGGTGACCGCGAAAAGCCGCCGCGCACAGTCCGATCGCGAGATGTTTGCCTGAACTCCCCCATTTGCCGGAAAAGCGACAGCCGAGGCCACCCGGTACGGCCGGTCTCCGCACCGACGAGAATCGCCCCCGCACCGGATAATCCGGAGCGAGGGCGATTCCGCGTCGATCTGTTCGACTACTTTGCGGTCGAGCCGAGCAGCGTGTTGCTGAGCACCGAGACCACGCTGTAGGCCAGGTTGATCAGGTCCGCACCCAGACCCGAGTCACCGGTGAGCATCTTGGCCAGCGGGCCGAAGAGCTTCACGGCCATCGGCACCAGTGAGCTCAAGCCACCCGCGCCCAGGCTGTCGGTCTTGGAGTTCTTGTCGGTCCCGGGAGCCTGCGCGCCCGGGGTCGACTGTGTTCCGAGGCCGCCCGGCGCCGCCGAATTCCCCTGACCGCCAGGGGTGCTCGGCGATTGCCGCACCGGTGCGCGCAGATCCGCGATCGCCCGTACCGCCGGGGTGGCGGGCTTGGTCTGCGCGGCCGGCGGCTGAGTTCCGTTCTGCGGCTGGGTGGTTCCCTGCTGCGGCACGGTCCGCTGGATGCCCGGCTGCGGCGGAGTCTGCGCGTGCTGCCAGTTGTTCAGGAACTGGTCGGCGAGCTGCTGGAGGACCTGGAGCCCGTCCCCGAGCACCGACGCACCCGGCTGCTGCGCCGGATTCTGTTGCGCCGGACCGACACCCGGTGTCCCGGGGTTCTGGGCCGGGAGCGCCGGAGTCTGCCCTGGCTGGGCCTGACTCGTCCCTGGCTGAGCCTGACTCGTTCCGGGCTGAGCTTGACTCGTTCCGGGCTGCGCCGGGGCCGGAGCCGCCGGAGTAGTCGTCGACTGCGGAGCCTTCGCCGGAACGATGATCGCCGGGGACTTCGGGGCGTGCGCCGGAACGATGACCGCCGGAACCTGCGGAGCCACCGCCACGGGCGCTTGCGGCGCAACGGCTTCGGGAGTCGGTTCCGGAACCGCTGCCGGGGCCTGCGGAGCCACGGCCTCGGGCACGACGGCCGAAGCCTGCGGGGCACTAGCTTCAGGAACCGGGACCGCGGCTTGCGGGGCCAGCAAGGCCTCGGGAGCCGGAGCCTGTGCCGGAAGCTGCTGCGCCGATGGGATTCCCGGCTCGGCCGCCTTCTCCGCCGGCTTGTCGGTGGCTGCGGGCACCGGCACGCCGAGCAGGTAGGAGGCGATCCCGGTGGTGATGGTGACCGCGTGCTTGAGCTGTCCCTCCGGGGATTCCAGCTGCTGGGCGTCCTCGGCGTTGGCGCCGTTGCCCATTTCGAGGAAGACGTCCGGCACCAGGGTCAGTGCGGGACCCGCGACGTCGGAACGGGTTTGGAGTCCCTCCGCCGCGCCGTTGTAGGTGGCGGCCTGGTAGCCGCTCTGCAGGTAGGTGTCGCGCATGGCCTTGCTGGCGGCCAGGCCCGCACCGGACTGCACCTCGTTGACCTTGGCGTCGGGGACCGGCAGCTGCGGCACGATGAGGTGGAAGCCCTTGCCGTCGGCGGGCCCGCTGTCGGCGTGGATGCTGACGGCGACGTCCGCGCCGGAGGCGTTGGCGGCCTGGGCCCGTTCGTCGATGCAGCCGCCCCAGCCGGTGTCGTCCGGACGGCTCATGACCACGTGCGCGCCCAGGCCCTCGAGCGAGGTGCGCACCAACTGCGCGACGTTCCAGGTGATGGTGTGCTCGGCTATGCCGTGCAGGGTGGTCATGCCGGTGGTCTGGCACGCCTTGGTGCCGCCGCGACCGTCACTGACCTGTTTGTTGGTGTCCTGACTGTGATTGGGCCCCTGATGGCCCGGGTCCAGGAAGATGGTCTTCCCGGCCAATTTCTGCGGTAGTTCGGGCAGCGCCGGCGCGGCCAGCGCGGCCACCGGAACTATCCCGGCCGCGGTGGTGATGGCCGCCGCGGTGACGGCCGTGCAAATTCCGGACTTGGTGATGCTTCGTTTCATAAGCGGCGGCGCTCGGGCGGAGCGCCCCTCCCTTCCCACTAGTAACACCAGACCCAGCAGTTCACTCTTGCAACACCAGTTACTACCTGGCAAGCGTCGTGACGGAACCGTTACCAGTGGTCAAACGACCGAAATGCCCTGATCCGGAGCACTACCGGGCGCAATGGCAAGCGACCACAGCGCCAACTATCCCCCACCCCGCGTGTCCCGCCCGGACGACGCGCCTGAGCGGTTCGACGCAACCCCTCGGCGTCGAACCGCATGGACGAAAATGGCTGATCAGGCCGATACGATCTGGTCCCCGTCGACCCGAATGCCCCGGGCGTCCAGCGCCCGCGGCGCGGGCCCGCTCGCGACCGATCCGTCCAGATTGAAGGTGCTGCCGTGGCACGGGCATCGGATCAGGCCGCCGGACACCGAATTCACGTTGCAACCCATGTGCGTGCAGACCGACGAGAAGCCCAGGAACGACCCCGCGGACGGCTGGGTGATGACGGTGCCGCCGCTGATCAGACCCCCGCCGACCGGCACATCGGAGGTATTGGCCAGTACGTCCAGTTTCTTCGCGGGCTGGGCATCCGGCCCGCCCGGCTCGGCTCTGGGCGCCGCGGAGGCGGGCCCGTCGGATGTGGTGCCGCAGCCCACCACGGCGAGCGCGGTGGCGGCGACGGCGGTGGTGGCCAGCGCGGTGCGACGGTCCAGGCGGAACCCGTCGGGGCCGGCGGTGGTGTCGGTCATCGGAAACTCCTCGCTCGGGGCCGGACCGATGCGATTCGGCCGCTGCTTGTTCGACGTGTGGGAAGGGGCGGTTGGTTCACCCGTTTCACGCACTGAGCGGTACGCGCCGCAGCGATCGCAGCGCGTAGTGCACCCGGGTTTTCACGGTGCCGACCGGAATGCCCAGGTCGGCGGCCACATCCTGGTAGGCGCGGTCGCACAGGATGACCTGGACGACGGCGTCGCGCTGCGGGGCCGGCAGCTGCGCGAGCAGGTCGGCGACCAGCAGGCCGTCGGTCAGGGCCTCACTGAAGTCGGGCCGGGCGCATCGATTCTCGGCCTGTTCGCCGATCTCGTCCCAGCAGGTGTCGCCGGGGCGCGCGGCCCGGAATCGGGCGATGTCGATGAGCACATTGCGTTCGATGGTCAGTAGCCAGGTGCGCACGCTGCCCCGGTCGGGGTCATAGCTGGCGCAGGCCCGCCACGCCCGTAGCAGGGTCTCCTGCACGGCGTGTTCGGCCAGACCCGGATCGCCGAGGCGACTCATGGCCCGCCAGTGCAGCAGGCCGCGATCGGCGGCGAGGACCGCCGCCAGTCCGGAGTCGGTACACAGCCGGGCGCAGTGTCCGGCGCATCCGGTCATGACCGGGCGAAGTCTTCCCATGACTGAATATCGCACTGGAGGCCGAAAGAGCATCGCATGTTTGTGAATTACCCGAAATCGCCCGATTTCCCGAAAACAGACCGAAATTTCTGATAAACCCCTCCCCGGGAGATGCGGGGATCGCCCGACACCGTACGACGGGAACCGTGCGGTGCAGTGAACTGCTCAGGGAGGAACATCGTGCGTGCAGGCGCGCTCGTAGCGACGGGAGCATTCGCTTCCGCGCTGACAATGGCGGCGTCGGGAATTGCGGCGGCCGAACCGGCCACCGATATCACCGTCGACGGCACCTATTTGGTCAATGTGGATATCAAGCCGGGCATCTATATCGGCGATGGGACGATGGATCCGGCCCCCGCGGGCTGCTTCTGGCGGCGTCTGTGGAAGGTCCAGACCCCCGAGGACTACCCGGACCCGAACTACTACATCATCGCCAGCGACTTCACCCGGCTGCGGTCGATCACGGTGGAGATCAAGGCGACCGACGTGGCCTTCTCGACGCAGAACTGCGGGGCCTGGCACCCGGCGCCCGCGCGGCCCAACACCGGATCGTTCGGATAATCGGCGCGCGCTCGTGCGGGGTATCGGCTCGTCCCGGTACCCCGCACGGGCGCGGCCGGATCACTAGGGTGAGCGGATGACCAGGCAGAGGATTCTCATCACCGGCGCGAGCTCCGGGCTGGGCGCGGGCATGGCCCGCGAGTTCGCGAGCCGCGGGCGCGATCTGGCGCTGTGCGCCCGGCGGGTCTCGAATCTGGAGGCGCTGCGCGCGGAGCTGCTTGCCGCGCACCCCGGCATCACGGTCGCGGTCCACGGCCTGGACGTCGATGACCACGCGGCCGTCCCGAAGGTGTTCGAGGAGCTGCGCGAGGAGCTCGGCGGGCTGGACCGGATCATCGTCAATGCCGGGATCGGCAAGGGCGCGCGCCTGGGCACCGGCCGCGCCGACGCCAATCTGGCCACCGCCACCACTAACTTCGTGAGCGCCATGGCCCAGGCCGAGGCCGCCATGAGCATCTTCCGCCGCGAGAACGCCGGTCACCTGGTGCTCATCTCGTCCATGAGCGCGGTGCGCGGGCTGCCCGGCAAGAAGGCGGCCTACGCGGCCAGCAAGGCGGGCGTCACCGCGCTGGGCGAGGGGCTGGCCATCGAGCTGCGCGGCACCCCGATCAAGGTCACCACCGTGCAGCCGGGGTTCATCGCCACCGACATGTCCGCCAAGGCCGGGGACGCGAAACTGGTTGTGCCACTGGACAAGGGCGTGCATTCGATGGTCGCCGCCATCGAGCGGGAGACCGTACGGGCCTCGGTGCCCGAATGGCCGTGGCGGGTACTGGGTCTGGTGATGCCGGTGCTGCCGCGCGCGATCATGGCCCGGATGGGCTGATGCCGGGTAAGTGGCCGGGAATGCCGATCGAAGGCCGTGATCCGGCCGCTAGCATCGCGGCCATGGCGAAATTCACCACCTGGGACGGGCTCGAACTCAACTACCGCGTGTGGGAGGGCGAGGGCGTCCCGGTGGTGTTGCAGCACGGCATCGTGGCCGACACCAATGCCAACTGGATGAGCCTGGGCGTGGTCGCGGCGCTGGAACGGGCGGGCCACCACGTGATCTCGCTGGACGCGCGCGGTCACGGGCGTTCGGACAAGCCGCACGACCCGGCCCGCTATTCGTGGCAGGCCATGGCCGACGACATGCGCGCGCTGTTCGATCACCTGGGCCTGGAGCGGGTCAAGGTGGTCGGCTACTCGATGGGCGGGATCATCTCGCTGCTGGTGGCCGGGTCCGACGAGCGGGTGGAGCGGCTCGCGGTCGGCGGTATCGGCTCGGGCGTGGTGGATCACGGCGGCATCGACTGGCGGGTGATCGCCGCACAGGACATCGTGTCCGCCATGTCCGGCGACGCCACCGCGGTCAAGGGGCTGCCGAGCATGTTCCGCCTGCTGGCCGACGCGCTGGGCGCGGACCGCGAGGCCATCGCCGCCCTGGCCGCGTCCCTCGACGCGGCCCCGATCGAATCCCTCACCGGCATCACCGTTCCGACGTTGGTGCTGGCGGGCGATGCCGACCCGCTGGCCGCCGAACCCGAACGCCTGGCGGCCGCCCTTCCCAACGCGGAGTGCGTGGTGGTCAAGGGCGACCACCTCGCCGCCGTCGCCGACCCGGCGTTCTCGAAGACACTGGTCGACTTCCTGAGCTGAGAACGGTCGCGGCCCTCGGGGTTTGGTCAGTACTGCTTGCGGTGCGGCACGAACTCCAGGGAGAGCAGTGCCAGCGCAGCGATCAGCACCTCGCGCCACCGGATCAGCACGTACCGCTGATCGCCGAAAGAATTGAACTTGCGCAGGAATCGGTACAGCGATTCCAGCCGGATCAGCGGATCCCCCAGGCGCACCGCGAGATACACCGCCTGCATGGTCCGCGACCGGTGCTTGTCGGCGAAGATCTCCGGAAACGCCGCGAACGCCAGCGAGATTCGCTTGATCCCGTGGTCGCGCGCGTAGTCCACCAGGTCCACGATCATGCGTTCGTCGAGTCCGTTGGGTGCGTCGCGCCGCCGCCACGGCACGTCCAGGCTGAGTTCCTGGCCGTTGCCGGAGGTCCCGTAGCGCTGGAACCCGACCACCTGTCCGTCGGCGCCGCGGGCCATCACCACCAGCATGCCCGGGTGCCGTCCGTCGAGCAGGTGGTCGAGGATCATGGAGAAGCCCCGGGTCTGCCGCCCGGTCCCCCACTCGTCGACGATGGACAGCAGGGTTTCGCGCTGCGGTTCGGTGAGCGCGACCTCGGGCAGGATCTCGGTGGTGACGCCGTAGTTCTTGGTGCGGCTGACGGCCTGGCGCAGATTGCGGAACTTGCGGCCCACCAGGTCGAAGTGGTCGACGTCGATGACCACGTCGCGGCCCACCGAGATGGCGCGCAGCCCGCGGTGGTCGACGGCCCGCCGCTGCCACAGCTCACTGACCTCCGGACTGGCCCCGAGCACCGCGATGCGCCAGCCGTGGCTGCCCGCGAACAGCGAGAACTCGGTGAGCAGTTCCGGGAACCGCGCGGGGTCGCCGAGCGGGTCGCCGGAGACGACGGCGATGCCGAGCCGGGCCCGGTAGGCCACCGCCGCAGCGCCCGCGTCGTCGAAGAAGTAGGTCTTGGACGAGTGCAGCGCGAACGGCGCGAGCGGGTCCTGCGAGCTGCGCCGCACCAGCTCCGCGACCCGGGGTAGCTGTTCGGGTTGCGGCTTGCTGTTCTGCGGCAGCACCAGGATCGCGCCGCTGACCGCGAGGAACACGAATCCGGCCCCGGGGTGGTCGGTGCGGTAGGCGAAGTTGGAGACGACCAGGGTCGTGGCCGCGCCGGTGAGGTGAGGCAGCGTGATGGGCCGGCGCAGGTAGAGCCCGCGCGCCACGAACAACCCGGCGACCGAGACCGCGATGAACCAGCCGTGGTCGTCGCCTTCGCGGGAGGCTCGTTCGGCGGCCCAGACCAGGATCACGCTGCCCAGGACCAGGGCGCCCATCAGCCCGACGCGGGTGCTGGGCCCGGCGACGAAGGTGGTTTCCCGGTATGCGGTCAGCGTCGGATTCGGTACGCGTTCCTCACGCATCTGGACCCCTTTTCTCCCGCGTCTCCCACTCGACACTATGTGTGAGAGACGGTTCGAGGCATCGGGTTATTCCGGCCAACCCAGCCGCGGCGTGGTGAGCACCGGATCGGTGATGCCATTGTTGCAGGCCAGACCGACAGCGTCCCAGCCCGCGAGACTCGATCCGGACTCATATGCGGATTGGAAGAAGTCCAGTGCGGTGGCGACGGGGTCGGCGGTGACGCGGACGTCGTCGTAGGACAGGTAGGCGCTGTGCCCGGAGCCGGACGCCACCCAGCGGGCTTGATCGGGTCGCAGTGGTTTATCGCTGAGCCCGGCGGGTTCGGGCGCGGTGTAGGAGTAGAAGGTGGGGGCCGGGACCTTGTCGTCGCCGAACCAGAATCCGGCGCTGATCACCTCGCGGGAGTAGGCCTCGCGCGTGACCAGGTCGACGGTGTCGGGCATGACGATCTTGCGGTCGGAGAAGCGCTGCACGGCCAGATCGAAGGTGTGCCAGAAGATCTGGACGGGGCTGATCTTGCCGGAGTAGGTGGCGCTGAACTGTTCCAGGATGCGTCCGACCTGGCTCTGTACGTGGAAGGCGCGTTGCGCGGCGGCGGCGTTGTAGGTGTGGTGCTGGTCGTCCTGGTCGAAGGGGCGGCCGTGGTCGGGCAGGTCGAAGGGGGTGGGGTGGGCGATCACCACGTCGATGTCGAGGTTGCGCAGCGCGTTCATGGTCTCGACGTAGAAGCTGGCCACCGACTGGCCCGTGAGCGGCACCTCCTCCTGCGTGCCGCGGTCGTTGCAGACCCGCAGCACGTGGTCGAAGAAGTCGAAGGAGCAGGTGAAGACCGGGCCGTCGGTGGCGCTGCCGAGGGGGACGGTGGTCCAGCCGCGGGCGGTGAGCCGGTAGGTCATGTGCCACCAGTGGTTGCGGCGGATGCCCTTGGCCAAGGCGACCTTGCCGACGATCTGGGCGTAGCGGTGCAGGGTTTCCTTGGTGGGCCGCCATGAGTCGAGCGGGATGGCGGGAAGTATGTCCTGGGCCATCCGCTCATGCTACTCAGCTATCAGTGCGTTACCGCCCGTCGCCGGTGTGCCCGGCGAGCAGTTCGGCGAACGGCCGGACCGCGCCGACGCCATTGCCGGAGTTGCGGTGCCGGACCGGCTCGTCCTGCAGGAAGCCCTGCACCGCGGTGGGTGCGGCGACGATCTGCTGGGCGAGTTCGGACGCCGCCCGGTGCACGCGCTCGGCGAGTCCGGTGGAGCCGAAGTCCTCGGTGGCGGCGAAGACGCCGGTGGGGACGACCACGGCCCGCAGGTAGGTGAACAGCGGGCGCAGCGCGTGATCGAGCACCAGCGAATGCCGGGCGGTGCCCGCGGTGGCGGCGATCAGCACCGGCATGCCATTGAGCGAGTCGGTGTCCAGGACGTCGATGAACATCTTGAACAGCCCGCTGTAGCTGGCGGTGAACACCGGGGTGACCGCGATGATCCCGTCGGCGTCGGAGACTTTCTGCCGGGCCGCGGCCACGGCGGGCGTGGGCAGCCCGCCGGTGGTCAGGGTGGTGGCGAGATCGCCTGCCAGTTCCCGCAGTTCGATCACCTCGACGTCGATGCTCTCCCCGCGCCCGCCCACCGCCGCGGAGACCGCGGCGGCGAGCTGGTCGGCGAGCAGCCGGGTGGAGGAGGGCTGCGAGAGCCCGGCGGTCAGGACTACCAGTGAGCGACTCATGCTCGGCCTCAGTTCTTTTCGGCGAGCACGCGCTCGCGGGCGGGCTCGACCAGGTGGTGCGGGGCGTCGGGGCCGGCGGCGACCAGCGACGCGTGGGTGGGCGGATCGCTGGGCACGCCGGCGGGGCGGCGGGCCTCGAACTCCTTGCGCAGCACCGGGACCACCTCCTTGCCGAGGATCTCGATCTGCTGCAGCACCATGTCCAGCGGCAGGCCGGCGTGGTCCATCAGGAACAGCTGGCGCTGGTAGTCGCCGACATTGTCGGCGAAGCCCAGGGTGCGTTCGATGACCTGTTCGGGGGTGCCGACGGTGAGCGGGGTCAGTTCGGTGAAGTCCTCCAGCGACGGGCCGTGTCCATAGACGGGCGCGTTGTCGAAGTAGGGCCGGAAGATCTTCTTGGCCTCGGCCTCGGTCTCGGCCATGAACACCTGGCCGCCGAGTCCGACGATGGCCTGTTCAGCCGCGCCGTGCCCGTAGTGCTCGAAGCGGCGGCGGTACAGGGTCACCATCTGCTTGGTGTGCTGCATGTCCCAGAAGATGTTGTTGTGGAAGAAGCCGTCACCGTAATAGGCGGCCTGCTCGGCGATCTCGGGCGAGCGGATGGAGCCGTGCCACACGAACGGCGGGGTGCCGTCCAGCGGCGCGGGGGTGGAGGTGTAGCCCTGCAGCGGGGTGCGGAACTTGCCTTCCCAGTCCACGCGCTGTTCGCGCCACAGGCGGCGCAGCAGGTGGTAGTTCTCGATGGCGAGCGGCAGCCCGTCGCGGATGTCCTTGCCGAACCACGGGTAGACGGGTCCGGTGTTGCCGCGGCCCATCATGACGTCGACGCGGCCGCCGGCCAGGTGCTGCAGCATGGCGAAGTCCTCGGCGATCTTCACCGGATCGTTGGTGGTGATCAGGGTCGTCGCGGTGGACAGCACCAGCTTGTCGGTCTTGGCGGCGACATAGCCGAGCATGGTGGTCGGCGAGGAGGGCACGAAGGGCGGGTTGTGGTGCTCGCCGGTGGCGAACACATCGAGTCCGACCTCCTCCGCCTTGAGGGCGATGGAGACCATGGCCTGGATGCGCTCGGCCTCGCTGGGCGTCCGGCCGGTGGTGGGGTCCATCGTCACGTCGCCGACGCTGAAAATTCCGAACTGCACGGGTCCTCCTCGGGTCGCATCCACATTTGGTGGATATGGCAACCACTTGAACATAGCGGGTGGATGGGGTATTCCTGGGCGCGACGGAGGCGTGATTCGTGCCACTGCGAGCGCCTCGCGGCCACCCCCGCCGAGGGTCCCGAATTCCGGCGGCACCTGCTCCGTTCCGGAGCCGAGGACTGGCCAGTACCCGCAATCCACTTGCGGGTACAGCGAAACACTCAGTAGTGCAAGATCTTTCGAAGTATCCTGAACATTCCCCGCGCAACGCCGGAGATCTCGAGCATGAACAAGGGGGTAGATCCAATGGCGGACAACTCCGTCGGTGCGGCATACGCTGTCGTCGTCACCGCGGTCGCCGATCCGATGCAGGTGGAGGGCCTGGAATGGGATCGTGCGGTGGAATTCCTGCCCAGTATCGATTCGCACGTCCTGAAGTCGTGGGTGCGAGATCAGGAGGCAGGGCCCGACCCACGCCGCGGCGTGGTGATCCCCGGCCCACAGCGCCGCGTCGGCCAGCGACATCCGTACCGGGAGGTGTGCGTCCCCTCGGCCGAATACCAGCTCTTCAGCGCCGCGGTCCGCAGCAACCGCCGCCGCGCCCTCGCCACCGCCTGTGCCGAGGAGGAAGGCCGCCGGCGAACCCGCGTGCTGTCCAGCGCCAACTGCGGCTGACCACACCGCTGCCGGCGCACGGCACCGGACCGCTCGGGGGGTCGAGCGAATATCCGAGCCGAACGTGCCGCCGTGCCACACTCGCGGAGTGCGCATCGCCATCCTGGGCCCGCTGGAAGTAGCGGACGACGCCCGGCCCGTCCCCATCCCGGGAACCCGTCTGCGCGCCCTGTTGATTCGCCTCGCCCTGGAGCCAGGCCGCCCGGTGAGCGTCCCCACCCTGATCGACGACCTGTGGCCCGAAGCGGCGCCCAAGCGCCCCGAACACGCACTGCAAGAGCTGGTTTCCCGCCTCCGCCGCACCCTGCCCGCCGACGTCCCGCTCCGCGCGGCCGCGGGCGGCTACCTCCTCGACATCGCCGCCCTCTCGGTCGACGCCCACCGCTTCGAGCGCCTGGTCCGCGGCGGCGTCCTGCGCCTCGACCGCGGTGACCGGGCCGCCATTCCCCAACTGCGCGAAGCCCTCTCCCTCTGGCGCGGCCCGGCCCTCTCCGACGTATCGGCCCTGCCATTCGCCGCCGCGGCCGCCACCCACCTCGACGAGCTCCGCCTGACCGCCACCGAATCAGCGCTGGCCGCCGAACTCTCCATCCGCCCCGGCGATCCCCTCCTCATCACCGAACTGACCGGCCTCCTGACCGCCCACCCGCTCCGAGAACGCCCCCGCCTGCTCCACATTCAGGCCCTCCACGCCGCGGGCCGCACACCCGAAGCCCTGACTTCGTACGACCACTACCGGACCCTGCTCGCCACCGAACTCGGCACGGACCCCAGCCCCGAGCTCGCGGACCTGCACCTGAAACTCCTCCGAGGTGAGCGGCCGACCCGGACCACAGCCCCGAGTCCGGCTGTGCGGCTCCGGGTTCCGCTGACGAGCTTCATCGGGCGTGAGCGCGACCTGACCGAGGTGGTGAAGCGGGTCGGAGATTCGCGGCTGGTCACATTGGTGGGGCCGGGCGGTGCGGGGAAGACGCGCCTGGCGGTGGCCGTGGCGGCAGAACTGGGCGGGCAGGTCGCGGGCCAGGTTGACCGTGCGACGGGCAGCCGGTTCGCGGGTGGCGTTGGGTTGGTGGAATTGGCGGCGGTGAGTGATTCCTCGGATCTGCCGCAGGCTGTGGCCGGGTCGCTGGGGGTGGCGTTGTCGCGGACGGCGGAGCCGTCCGGGGGTGATCCGGTGGGGCTGCTGGCGGAGGGATTGCCGACTGCGCCGATGCTGCTGGTACTGGACAACTGCGAGCATCTCGTCGACGGTGTGGCCCGCTTCGTGGAGGACCTGCTCGGGCGGGTGCCGGCGCTGCGGATCCTCGCGACGAGTCGTCAGCCGCTGGGGATCAGCGGGGAAACGCTGTGGGAGACCGCGCCGTTAGCGGTGCCGCCGACTGATTCGGTTGAGGTCGCGGATTTTCCGTCGGTTCGGCTGTTCCTGGATCGCGCGAGGGCGGTCCGTGCTGATCTCGCGCCGACGGAGGGTGTGCTCGAGACGGTCGCCGAGATCTGCCGTCACCTGGACGGGTTGCCTCTGGCATTGGAGCTCGCGGCCGCGAAGCTGCGGGTCATGCCGCTGCCGGTGCTTCGTGACCGGCTCGATGATCGATTCACCGTGCTGGCGGGCGGAAGCCGCACCGCGCTCCCCCGCCACCGCACGCTGCGGGCCGTATTGGATTGGGATTGGGAGCTTCTCCTCGAGGAGGAGCGCACCGCCCTCGCCCGCCTGTCGGTCTTTCCCGCGCCCTTCACCCCCGCTGCCGCCGAGGGGCTCGGTGTGGCCACGTCCGAAATCGAAGCGCTGCTGGACAAATCACTGGTGCAGCTCGTCGACGTCCTGATCGCCGACCCCGCCCTCCCCACTCCGCGACCGCGCTACCGAATGCTCGAGTCGGTCCGCGCCTACAGTCGCGAGCACCTCACGGCCCGAGGCGAACTGGACTCGACCAGATCCGCCCACGCCGCCTACCACCTGGCCCTCGCCGAAGCCGCCCACCCGCATCTGCGCGGCCGCACCCAACTCCCCTGGCTCCGGCTCCTCGACGCCCACCACGATCACCTGATCGCCGCCCTCCGCTTCGCCCACGAGTCCGCCGACACCGGCACCGCGTCCCGCCTGGGCTCGGCCCTCGGCATGTACTGGGCCCTGCACGCCAATCACACCGACGCCGTCCGCCTCCTACGCCCGATCCTCGAACTCCCGACCACCCACCCCCATCCCCCACTGGCCGCAGCCTTCGCCCTGCATTCCCTGCTCGCCGCCCAAGCCACCGAACTGACCACGGCCACCGACCACATCCGCCGCTGGACAGCGGAATCAGCTTCGGGTTCGGCCGGATCGGTGACCGCGGATGGGGCAGCGGAGTTGGCTCTGGCGCTGGTGGAGTTGGCAGGCGAGCGAGTCGATGTGGGGCTCGGGGTGGTGGAGCCGTGGCTGGGGCATTCCGATGCGTGGACTCGGGGGATGTTCTGGTTGGTGCGGTCGTTCCTGCACGCCAATGAGTCCGGGGTGGCGCGGTTGGACGCGGATCTGCGGATGGCGGCGGAGTGTTTCGAGGAGGCCGGGGAGCGGTGGGGTTGGTCCACCGCGTTGACGTATCTGGCGTTCACGCGGGCCGCGCTCGGGGATTTCGGCGGGGCCGAGGAGGCGATGGCGTCGGCGTTGGTCGCGGCGGAGGAGCTGGGCAGGCCGGTGGCGCTGCGGGTGTGGCTGGTGATGATCCGCTTGCATTCGGGCGAGGTGGAGGCGGCGCGGACCGATCTGAGTGCGCTGGCCGAGGAGACGCTGTCCGCCGGGGACACCGTCATGACCCAGCTGCTCGCGGCGGATGTCGCCCGGTTCGATGGAGATCTGGCCGAGTCTGCGCGCTGTTTGCGGCGGGTCGAGTCCGATCTCGGCCGGGCCGTGGGCGAGGACCGCTCGTACCGTGCGATGTTCGGGCTGCGAATGGGCTTGCTGCGTGCGGCCGAAGGCAGCACCGCCGCAGCCGCCACCCACTGTTCGGACGCGTGGGCGAACGCCATGGCCATCCGCGACCTGCCGTTAGCCGCCGAAGTTGCGGTCGGCGTAGCCCGGCTGTGCCTGGCAGCCGGGGCGGCGGAAGCGTCGGCCCAGGCGCTGGGCGCCGCTCATGCGTTGCGTGGCGCTCCGGATGCCAGCTATCCCGACATCGTGGCACTCCGAACGGAATTGGCAGCAGCCCTGGGCGATGTTCACGCGACTGCCGCTTACGAACAGGCCCGGGTCCTCACCCGCGACGAGGCGCTGGTGACGGTCGAAACCTGCCTTCGGACGGCGAGCGACATCAGCTCGAACACCTGAGGTTCATACGCAGCACGGCTGATGTGAGTGCCGAGTGAATGCGTGTGAGCGCGATGTGAACTCGCTGTGAGCGCCGCCCCGCAGTGTGGGCCGCATGCGAAACGACTCCGATCTGCACGAGTTCCTCACCGCCTATCCCCACGACATGGCGTTCAGCCCCGACGACCCGTCCACCGTGGTCGACCGCTGGTTCACCCCCGACATCGACTACCGCAACGACGGCCTCCACCTGAACCGCCAGTCCTTGATCGCCCACGCCCGCCCGGCTCGCAAGAACGCCGAATCCGTGCGGGTCCGCATCCATCGAGCCTTGCTGTCCGGTGACAGCATCGCGGCCCACTACACAATGTTCGCGACCCTCCGCACGACCGGTCCGACCGCCACCGAAGTGTGCATGATCGGCCGCCTGTCCCCCGACGGACGCATCGAGCGGATCGATCAGCTCACCCGCTCCGTGCCGGTGGAGGGCGAGTAACCGTGCGATCCCTCCTATCTGCGCCGATCCTGCGGCGAATCGCCTTGGCCGCCATCGTCTTCTGGGTGGCCGCGCTCGTCGCCACCGGTGGTCTGGCGGGCAAGCTCGGCGGGGCGGAGAAGAACGACGCCACCACCTGGCTGCCGAAGAGTGCCGAGTCGACGAAGGTCTCCGAGCTGACCGGAAAGTTCATCGGGTCCGATGTGTACCCGGCGGTGGTCGTCTACGAGCGGGGCGACGCGGTGTCGAGCCCCACCGCGCGGGCGCGAGCGGAGTCGGACGCTCAGCGGTTCGCGACGCTGCCACAGGTGCGTGGTCCGGTCCCGGAGCCCGTGGAGTCGGAAGACGGCAAGGCGATCCAAGTCGTGGTCCCGATCTCGGTGGGCGTCAAGGGAGTCACGGACGCCCTGCCGACGGTGCGATCGATCCGCGACATCGTCTCCGATGCGGGGATGAGCGTGCACGTCACCGGACCTGCGGGTTACGGGGCCGATTCGGCGGACGCGTTCTCCGCGGTGAACTCGACACTGTTGTACGTGACCATCGCGATCGTCATAGCGATCTTGCTGGTCACCTACCGCAGCCCGGTGCTGTGGCTGCTGCCGCTGGTGTGCGTGGGTGTGGCCTTGACGGTCGCGCAGGGGCTGATCTACGTCCTGGCGGCGCACGCGGGCCTGACGGTCAACAGTGACACGGAATTCCTGCTGACCGTCCTGGTCTTCGGCGCGGGCACGGATTACGCACTGCTGCTCACGGCACGCTATCGAGAGGAGTTGCGGCGCACGGAGAATCGTCACGCGGCCATGGCCACGGCCATCCGCCGCGCCGGACCCGCGATCGCCGCGAGTGCGATCACCGTCGCCCTGAGCCTCTTGTGCCTGGTGGTGGCCGATCTGAACTCGACGAAGAGCCTGGGCCCGGTGATGGCGACGGGAGTACTGGTCAGCTTCGCAGTGCTCACCACCCTGTACCCGGCCCTGCTCGTGCTGTGCGGACGGTGGATATTCTGGCCCGCCGCAGCGCGTTTCGGCGATCCCGAACCGGCCGGAAGTCGTCGAGGGAACCGCCTCGAACGCTTGATCACCTCCCGTCCGCGAAGGGTCTGGCAGGTCACCGCGGCGGTGCTGGCGTTCCTCTCCCTGGGGTTGTTCGGATTGCACGCGTCCGGATTGCGGGCGCAGGACACCTTCCGAAACCGCCCTGATGCCGTGGTCGGCGAACAGGTTCTGCTCGAGCATTTCCCGGGCGGGTCCGGCGACCCGGTACAGATCATCGGACCGGCAACGGATGCGGATCGCCTGCGGGACCTGGCTTCGGGGGTTCCCGGTGTGGTGTCGGTGTCGGCTCCCGTTCGCGCGGATGGCCTCGCCTACTTGGAGGCGACGACGGCCGATGTCACCGGTAGCGATGCGGCGTTCGCAACCGTCGAACATCTCCGCTCCGCGGTGCACGCAGTACCTGATGCCATGGTCGGCGGCAGTAGCGCCGTCGCACTCGACACCCTCGAATCCGCGCGCCACGACCGCAATGTGGTTGTGCCCCTGGTCTTGTCCGTCGTCTTCGTGATCATGGCGCTGCTGCTTCGAGCCTTGGTGGCCCCCGCGGTGGTTCTGGCCACTGTGGTCCTGTCGTTGGCCGCTGCTCTCGGCGTCAGCGCGCTGGTGTTCGACAAGGTGCTCGATTTCGCCGGGGCTGACCCGTCATTCCCGCTGTGGTCCTTCGTGTTTCTGATCAGCCTGGGAATCGACTACAGCATCTTCTTGATGGCCAGGATCCGAGAGGAGACCGCGAACCATGACACCGCTACGGCAACGGTGATCGCGGTGCGCACCACCAGTGGAACGATCACCGCTGCGGGGGTGGTGCTGGCCGGGACGTTCGCGGCATTGCTCACGCTGCCTTTGGTTTTCGCGGCGGAGATCGGGTTCGCGGTCGCGTTCGGCGTACTGCTGGATACCTTCGTGGTGCGGACCGTGTTGGTGCCGGCGCTTGCGATCGATTTGGGTGAGCGCATGTGGTGGCCTCGACGCACCCGATTCGGTTCACGGAAAGAGGATGAAGTTTCCGATCCGATTGTGAAGCAGACTATTTAATCAATTCAATCTGAAATACTCAGACGCACTGGACATTTCGGGTTCCATGGGCGATCAAGCGGGAGTAAAATGGAGGCATGGATTCGAATGGGGTGACACTCGACGACTGCGGTATCGCTGAACTGGCGGCCGCGGTCTCGACCCTGTCGGAATCCATTCAGGGTGGGAAGATGTCGGAGTTTTCCGACGAGGATATTGTGACGTTGATGCAGAGGATTGAAACCTGCAAGCGTCAGCTCGCCGCGTTGGATACTCCGCTGATTGTCGAAGCGGGAGAGCGTTCGCTGCATTCACGTAGCGGGGCCGGGAAGATGGTGCCGTTCCTGCGCCACACCCTCGGGCTCTCCCGTTACGACGCGTCGGTGCGGGTGAAGATCACCCACCACTGCGGGGAATTCGTGCAGCAGACAGGGCACGTCGCACCACCGGTATTGCCGGTGACTGCCGAAGTCTTTGCTGCGGGCGAGATCTCGCGTGATCACGTGCGTCACATCATGGACGTGATGAACCACCTGCCCGTCGACGTGCCTGCTGAAGCGCGGGCCGAAGCCGAGCAGATCCTGGTCGACTACTCGCGCAACGGGTGGCCCGATGACTTGTTGAAGATCGGGCGCGACATCCTCGCCCGCTTGGATCCAGATGGGAAAGTCGTCTCCGACGCTGACCGTCGCCGCCGTCGCGCGATCACGCTGTGTCGCCCGGGTGTGGACGGGATGAGCCGGATCGAAGGGTGGATCACCCCTGAGCTGCGTGCCTGCCTGGATGCGGTGTTCGCGAAGCTCGCGCGGCCCGGGATGTGCAATGTCGAAGACCCTGAAAGCCCTTCCGCCATGGGTGGGTTCATCGCCGACAGTGTGCTCGATGCTGCCGCGCGTCGTGATCGTCGCGATGCCGGGCAGCGGACCCACGACGCTTTGCTGGCGTTGGTGCAGCCGGGTGTGAACATGCGGACCCTGGGCATGCACCGTGGCCTGCCCGTCGAGGTCGTGCTCACCATGAGCCTCACCGACCTCGAAAACGGCACCGGCGTCGCAACCACCGCCTCCGGGACCCAGATCTCCATCAACGAAGCCTTGAAGATGGCCGAAGGGACCCGACCGGTGATCGCGGTCCTCGACGGCAACGGAATGCCGCTGTTCCTGCGCCGCTCCCGCCGCACCGCCAACCGCGCCCAACGCCTCGCGCTCCTCGCCCGCGACAAGGGATGCACTCGACCGGGTTGTGAACAACCCGCCAACATGTGCGCCGCCCACCACATCACCGACTGGGCCACAGGCGGGCCGACCGACATCAACAACCTGACCTTGGCGTGCGACCACTGCCACGCGCTGGTCAACGACAGCCCCGATGGCTGGAAAACCGTTGTGATGAGTAAAGACTCGCCCCACCCCGGCCGGACAGGGTGGATTGCACCGAAGAGTGTTAATCCCACCGGCACCCCACGCGTCAACGACCGCCATCACGTGGGGCAGGCGATCGCCGCCGCCATCGATTCCAGCTGCCCAACGTGGCGCTCACGGGCAGCATGACACCCGGCTGCTCGTGTCCTGCCGGCGTGCGCAAAGCAACGCAGAGTGTGGTCACCTCACCTGCCCTGCCGCACCGGGGCTGACGCCGGGCTGGGATCCGCTACCCGCCGACCCCAGCCCACAGACTGCACGCATCACCTACCAGAGACCAACCGCTGCGGCGTCTTGTTCTCTTCGGCTCTTCGTTCTTTTGTCTTTTCTTCTCTTCTCCAGGCGTCTTTTATCTTTGTGTCTCTCTTATCTTTTGGTCGTGTAGATCTTCAGATCTCGACCATCTGATAGTCAGCCACATGACTACCGAGGAACCGCAAGTGATCGGTGGAGTCCCCCAGCGTGTGCTCGATGGCGTTCAACCGCGCGGTGTAGTGCCCAACCGGATACTCATCAGTCATCCCGATCCCACCATGCATCTGAATCGCCTCCTGCCCGATGTGCCTGGCAGACCGCCCGATCCGCAACTTGGCCCGAGAAACAACCATCGGATCGACAACCCCATCGGCCAGCGACATGGACGCATACATACTCATCCCCCGCGCCAGCTCCAGCGACACATACATATCAGCAGCACGCTGAGTCAGCGTCTGGAACGTACGCAACGGCACACCGAACTGCTTACGAGTCTTCAGGTACTCGGCCGTCAACCGCAGCGACTCCTCCATCGCCCCGATCGCTTCGGCACACAACGCAGCCTGAGCAGCGGCGATGGCGGCACCAATGGCATCGGAGGCATCAGCCACGTCGCCGAGCAGTTCCGCAGCAGCCCCCTCGAATTCGATGTCCGCACCATGCCGCCCGTCGTGGGTGGTGTACGACCGCAGCCGCACCCCCGGGTCGGAGGGCGTCACCAGGAACAGCCCGACACCGGCGTCATGCGCAGCACTGACGATCAGAACGTCCGCCTGGTCACCGTAGGAAACCGGGTGCTTGCGTCCGGTGATCCGCCACCCGTCGCCTTCGGGAACCGCTCGAGTGTCGGTATCGGCGGCAGGCCAGCGCAGTCCCGGCTCACCATGGGCGAAAGCAAGTTTCAGCTGCCCTTCGGCAACGCGAGGCAGCAGACCCTTGCGCTGGACATCGCTGCCGACGGCCGAGATGAGCGCTCCGGGCAGCAGCGCGCAGTCGAGGATCGGTTCGGTGGCCAGAGCGCGCCCGATCTCGGTCATGACCAGCATGGCTTCGATGGGTCCGGCGCCCATGCCGCCGTCTGCCTCATCGAAGGTCAGGCCGAGCAGCCCGATGTCGGCGAAGGTGGCCCATCGTTCGGTGTCGCGTCCGCGGGCGAGCAGGTCCCGCACGGTGTCGCGCAGCATTTCCTGTTCGGGGGTGAGATCGAAATCCATGGTGCTGCCTCACAGTCCGAGGATCGTCGAGGCGATGATGCCGCGCTGCACCTCGTTGGATCCTCCGTAGATCGATGTCTTGCGATAGTTCAGGTAGGTGGCGGTGCTGCGGCGCGCCCAGTCGGCGTTCGACTCGTCCTCGCGGGCAATCGAATCCGGTCCGGCGATGTCGACCAAGAGTTCGGTGACGGCCTGCTGGAGCTCGGTGCCGCGCAGTTTGAGGATGGACGACACCGGGTTGGGTTTGCCGTCGGCGGATCCGGCGGCGACCCGTAGTTGCACGAGTTCCAGTGCCAGCAACTCGTTTTCGAGTTCGGCGAGCCGGGTGGCGAACAGTGGATCGTCGAGCAGGGTGCGTTCGCCGAGGCGGGTCTGCTTGGCGTGTTCCTTGGCGAGCCACAACCGCACCTTGGTCTGGCCGACGGCGGCGATGCCGGTGCGTTCGTTGCCGAGCAGGAATTTGGCGTAGGTCCAGCCCTGGTTCTCCTCGCCGACGAGCTGGTCGGCGGGCACCCGGACGTTCTCCAGGAACACCTCGTTGACCTCGTGGCCGCCGTCGATGAGCTTGATGGGCCGCACGGTCACGCCCGGGGTGTCGAGCGGGAACAGGAACATGGAGATGCCCGCCTGCTTCTTGGGGGCGTCGGGATCGGTGCGGGCCAGGCAGAAGATCCAGTCGGCGAACTGCGCGCCGGTGGTCCAGGTCTTCTGGCCGTTGATCACATAGCTGTCGCCGTCGCGTACGGCGACGGTGCGCAGGGAGGCGAGGTCGGAGCCGGCTTCGGGTTCGGAGAAGCCCTGGCACCACCAGATGTCGAGGTTGGCGGTGGCGGGCAGGAACCGCGCCTTGAGTTCCTCGGAGCCGAAGTGCGCGATGACCGGCCCGATCATATTGGTGTTGAAGGTGAGCGGTTCCGGCACCGAGGCG
Source organism: Nocardia sp. NPDC004340 (assembly GCF_053602575.1). Classification (NCBI taxonomy): domain Bacteria; kingdom Bacillati; phylum Actinomycetota; class Actinomycetes; order Mycobacteriales; family Nocardiaceae; genus Nocardia; species Nocardia sp. NPDC004340. The sequence goes on along the minus strand of NZ_JBSGDW010000005.1, from coordinate 422,658 downwards.
AGCTGCATCTCCTCGTGCCACAGGTGCCGCTGGATCGGGGTCCAGTCCTTGCCGCCCCAGGCCACCGGCCAGTTCGGGGTGGCGAGCCCGTGCGCGTTGAGGATGCGCTGGGTGGTGACGAGGTCGTCCTTGGACAGTTCCTGTCCGTGCCGATGCCGGTTGCGGATGTCGGCCGGGATTTCGCTCCGAAAGAACGTGCGCAGCTCGTCGCGGAAGGCGAGCTCGTCGTCGGTGAGCGCTAGTTGCATGCGTTGACCTCCAGTTTCGTGGTTACCCACGCCATCGGCGGAAATGATACACAGACATAGCCGTGTCTCAAATAGGGTCGTATACTCGACGGTCGACCGGCCCCTCGAAAGGAGCACCCTTGTCCGATCACGACCTCGGCGTCGGCGAACTCATCGCCCGCCGGCACCGCGAGGACAGCGTCCCCGGTCGCCGCACCGATCGCCATCGCCTCGCACTCGTCATCGAGGGCGGCTCCTCGCGTGGGGCGTACTCGCACGGAATGGCCATGGCCATCGAGGAATTGGGCGTGCTGTCCTGCTTCGACGCGGTGTACGGGGCTTCGGCGGGCGCGTTGAACGCGGCCTGGCTGCTGTGCGGTCGAGCGGTGGATTCGCGGCGGGCCTGGAATCCCGAGGTGATCAACCGTGTGATCAGTCCGGCGCGGGCATTGCGCGGCGGCAAGGTGGTGGACACCGATTATCTGGTGCACACCGTGTACGAGCGGATCGTGCCCATGGATTTCCCGGCGATCCTGGCCAATGCCATCACCTTCCACCCCATCGCCACCGACGCCGACACCGGCGTGGCCGTCGACCTGCATCCGGAACTCAGCGATGTGCGCTCGGTGCAGACGGCGCTGCGGGCCTCGACCTGCCTGCCGATCCTGGCGGGGCGGCCGGTGCGGATCGGGGCGCGTCGGTTCGTGGACGCGGGGCTGTCGGAATCCGTGCCGGTGCGAACGGCGTTGGCGCAGGGCGCGACCCGGGTGCTGGTGCTGCGCACCCGCCGGGACGACGAGGCCATGCGGCCCCCGTCTACGGTGGAGTCGCGGGTGGTGGCGCGTTTCCTGTCTCGCCACGCGCCCGGGACCGTCGGGCCGTGGCTCGCGCGGGTCGAGCGACATCACAGCGACGAGCGCGATTTCGCCTCCGACCCGGCCGTGCTGCAGATCCGCCCGCCGCGCGACGCACCCGATATCGGCCGCATCGATCGTGACCCCGAGGTACTGCGGACGGCCCTCATCCTGGGACGCGCGGCGACCGCGCGCACGCTGTCGGAGTTCCTGGCTCCTAAGCTGTCCGCGTGACGCGAGCGGAGGGAACGAGAGCGCCGGGCCGACCGGCGTCGGCGAGTCGGGACGATGTGCTCGAGGCGTCCATCGCCGTGTTCCTGGAGGGAAAACGGCTGGACGTCAATGCCATTGCCGCGCAGCTCGGGGTGGGGCGGGCGAGCATCTACCGCTGGTTCGGCTCCCGCGACGGCCTGCTCGGCGCGGCCGTCGCGCGGCAGCTGGAGAAGGTGGTGGCCCTGGCCGACCGCCGCACCCGCGGCACCGGCGGGGAGCGGCTCGCCGCGGTGCTGGACCGGACCATCGACCTGCTGGTCGCCAATGACGCGCTGCGCGCCTACTTCGACAACGAGTCCACCGCCGCCCTGCGCCTGATCACGCGCGGTGACGGGACCGTGCACCAGACCGCGGTGAGCATCGTCGAGCGGCACATCGAGCGCGCGCAATCGGAGGGCTACCAGCCGCCGATCGAACAGGACACCCTCGCCTACGCCCTGGTCCGGCTGTGGGAGGCGTTCCTCTACAACGATGCCGTGGCCGGCTTCCGCGGTGACGTGGACCGCCTGCGCAAGGTCCAGAACGCGCTGCTGCGAACCTGATTCAGAGGTTCGCGATGAGCGGGACGAGCTGTTCGGCGGAGGTGCGGGCCCCGTGGTGGCCCAGCAGCGCGGATTCCAGGGGTTCGAGGGCGGGCCGGATCAGCGCGGTCTGGTTCTCGGCCACGGCGATGAGATCGCCGATGCGGTGGGCGATCACGGGTGTCGGCGGGGTCGGCCCGAACCAGCTCTCGTCGAGGGCTTGTTCGCGGGAGACAACGGTGGCGTGCGGCGACAGTTCCGCGGTCCACGCCGCGCGGACATCGGCCAGGGCGTCGGGGTGTTCGAGATAGACGTGCCGCACCCGCGCCTCACCGCCGATCAGGCGGACGCCCCGATGCAGGGCGGGTAGCGCGTCGAGGTCGATCGCGTTGTCCACGTGGATCATTCCGTGATCGCCGGTGATCAGCAGTGTGCAGCTGGACGGCAGGTCCGCGAGCAGGTCGGCCACCGCGGCGTCGATCTCGGCGAGCACCGCCAGCCACTGCGGCGATTCGGGGCCGTACAGATGCCCGTTGGCGTCGAGGTCGGCGAAGTAGGCGTACGCGAACCGCGACGTCGTCCCGGAATGCTGTGCGACAGCGAGGATTCCGGCGCGCAGATCGTCGAGGTTCGAGGCCGGGTGCAGGGTGCCCGGGGCGCGGAAGGCGGCGCGGGTCAGCCCCGACGCGCGCTGGTAGCCGGGGATCACGTAGTGCGGTTCGATCCCGTGGGCGGCCAGGTCCTCGAGCCGGCTGGCCTGCGGCTGCACCGATTCCGGCGGGTAGGCCTCGACGGCGGTGTCGCCGGTGGCGCTGTCGAGGGTCCAGCGCAGCGAGTTCAGCAGCCGCACCCCGTCGCCTTCGGGCAGCGCGAAGCTGTAGCCGATGATGCCGTGGGTGGCGCAGGGCGCGCCGAGCGCGAGGCTGGTCAGGCTGGTCGAGGTGGTGGCCGGAAAGCCCGCGGTGAGCGTGGTGCGGACGTGGGCGGCGAGGGTGGGCGCGAGGTCGCGGTGGCGGGCCAGCAGTTCCGCGCCGAGGCCGTCGATGAGCAGCACCACGACGTCCCGATTGGGCGCGATGGCCAGCGGATTCGGCTGATCGAGTCCGAAAGAGGCGGCGACGGAGGGCAGGATGTCGGCGAGTGTGTGCGGACCGACCCCCGCGGGTGTACCGGGCATGAATCGACTCTATTGGGCCAACGGTGGGTTTCGAGATCAGAATCCCGGCGGCGGGGGCAGGCGGCGTTCGCGCGGGACGAGCAGGAGCAGCAGGGACAGCAGCAGTCCCCCGGCGACCAGGTACAGCCCCCAGGTGCCGGAGAGCAGGTGGCGGTAGTCGGTGCGGAGTTCATGGTCGAAGCGCTGGTCGAGTCGCCAGCCCAGGACGCCGAGCCCGGCCAGTCCGGCCAGCACGCCGATCCAGCCCACGATGCGGGACCCGGTCAGCGCGGCCACCAGCACCACCGCCGCCGCGCCCAGCAGTCCGATGGCCAGCGAGGTGACGAAGCTCCCCGACTGCGCCCCGATCTGACCCATGGTCCGACCTTGCTCGAAGCCGTTACGCAGGTCGGTGAACTGAACATTCCGTGCGTCGACCGTGCCGATGAGCGGACCGAAGACCCCGACCGCCACCGCGACGGCGGCGGCGAACAGCAGTAAGTGAACGAAAGTGCGCATACTCCACGGTATTGCGCGGGCGGTCCCCCGGCACGCGATCGAACCTTACGGTCCGAAACACACCGGAGGACCGGCGGATGAACTCAGGCGCGACGATCCACGGCGGCCCACGCGGCCACGGCGACCACACTCGACACCACGGCCACCGACGGCCACGCGCCGATCTTCTTGGCCAGCGGGTGCGAGGCGCCCATCGCGCCGATGGCGAGCCCGGTCAGCGCGGCCGCGCCACCGGTGCCGACGGTCTTGCGCCACCGCGGGAACGCGGCCGCGGTCCCCGCCGCGAACACCGCCCCGCCGAGCTGCCGCTTCTTGGTGGCCTGGGCGAGCGCGAAGCCGCCGGTGAGTCCACCGGCCGCGAGCAGCGAGGTCGGTACCGCGGGAATCCCAGCCATTTTCACTACCTCCAACAGATACGAGCGAACGACTACCCCTCCGACGGTAACCGGAGCCGATTCCACCGTTTCTTCGGGGCGGTGTTCGCCCCTCAGTCGCGGTCCGGGTCGGCGAGCAGTGAGCGGTTCAGCTGGTCCTCACTGATCGCCGGAACCGGCAGCGGGTGAGCGGCTTCCGCCCGCAGTCCGTCCAGGATCAGCGCCAGATTGCGCCGCCACGCCTCGGGGGCGATGCCCGCGGTCTGCTCGACCACCCGCGTGTGCGACCAGGTGATGAACGCGATGTCCTCGAGCACCCAGTCCGCCCGCAGTACCCCGGCATCCTGTGCGCGCGTGATGATTTCACGCATGACGGCGTGGCCCCGATCGCGCTGGGCGGCGATCTCCGGACTGGGCGCGGCGCGCAGTGCGAGTTCGTTGAGCAAGCGGTCGTGAGCCTGTAGCTCACAGATCTTCTCGACCAGGTACACGAACGAATCCCACGGATCATCCAAGGCCAGAGCGGCTTCCGCGATGCGACCGCCCGCCTCGATGCGGTCCTCGACCGCCGCCGCGATCAGGTCGTCGCGCGCCGGGAAGCGGTTGTAGAGGGTGCCGATGGCCACGCCCGCGCGGGCGGCGATCTCCTTGAGGGGCGCGTCGAGCCCGCGTTCGGCGAAAACCTCACGCGCCGCGGTCACCAGCGCGTCGCGATTGCGGCGGGCATCGAGGCGGAGCGGTTTCTGGGCGGGCATGCGCCGATCCTACAAATCGGGGTCACGATTTATGTTGAGCATAGGTTCAACTTAATGCTAGCGTCGTCGCTGTAACTTGAACCATTGCTCAACTTAGCTAGGAGCGAGCATGAGCAAGACCATCGCGATCTTCGGTTTCGGCCCCGGCCTCGGCATGGGCGTCGCGCGGCGCTTCGGGCGAGAGGGATTCCGTGTGGCCGTGATCGGCCGCAACCCGGACAAGGCCGCTCGGCATGTGGCCGACCTGAAAGCCGACGGCGTCGAGGCCCAGGCCTTCCCCGCCGACGTCACCGCCGCGGACCAGCTCGACGAGGCCATCGCGACCATTCGGCGGACCTTCGGCGACATCGATGTCGCGCTGCACGGCGCGGCCGCCGGCATGACCGACCGCTCACCCTCCACCCGCGCCGTGGACCTCGCGGCCCTGCGCGTTCCCATGACCCTGAAGCTGCACTCCCCCATCCTGATGACCCGCGCCCTGCTGCCCGCCATGCTCGAGCGGGGCACCGGCACCCTGCTGTTCTCCTCGGGCTCGCCCGCGCACGGCGTGCTGCCCTATCTGGCCAATTTCGGTGTGGCCCTGGCCGCGCAGCGGGCCTACGTGCTGCAACTGGCCGAGGAAGTACGCGGCACGGGTGTGCACGTCGGGCTGATGAACATCGGCGTGCTGATCGGCGACAGCGAGGCGGAGCGCAAGGTCGACGAGCACCCCGAGGTGGTGCCGCCCGGTGTCAGCATCCCGCGCATGACCAATAGCGAACTGGGCGACCACTATTGGGACCTGTATTCCCGCCGGGATCGAACCGAAGTGGAGATCGGCTTCTGATCCGCCCCCGGCAGGTCAGCGGATGCCCGGGGTCGCGGGGTCGGCCCCGGTGCAGCCGAGGATGAAGCAGCCCGGCGGCCAGTCACCGAAGGGCGGGTACAGCGGTTTGCCGAGGCATTCCAGCAGGCCGCAGCCCGGGTAGGCCATCGGGCCGAGGCCCAGGGCAGCGAGGGTGGCGTCCGGGTTCATGAACATCGGGTCGGTGATGCTGGCCTCCGGGCGCTGGACGTAGGGGCCGGGGTCGGGGAGGGCGGGGGTGCGGAAGGCCGTTGCGAGGCCGCGCAGGACGTCGTGCGGAAAGCTCACCGCGCCACCGGGAACCGTGACGCCGGTCCAGCTGACGAGCAGGCCGAGGCTGGGGACGATGAAGTTGTCCTGGCGCATCATGCCGGCCATCTGGAGGGCGTCCTTGGGGAGGCCGGGGAACAGGTCCTCGCAGTCGGGGCCGTTGACGGTGATCAGGAAGCCGTAGCAGGGGTTGACGCCTTGGGAGGTGGTGGCCTCGGTGAGGTAGGCGGTCGGGATCACCTGGCGGCCGTGCCAATCGCCGCGATTGACCAGCAGCAGGCCGAGTTTGGCGTAGTCGTCGGGCGGGAGCACCAGGTGGGCGTGTCCGTAGGTGTTGCCGCTGCGGTCCCGCGCCCACAGATAGTCGGAGTGCCGGATACCCAAGGGATCGAAGAGGTTTCGTTGCGCGTAGGCCTGGAAGTCCTCGCCGACAGCCCGCTGGATCACGTAGACGAGCAGGTCGACGGCGCGTTGGCTGTACTGCCAGGTCTCCCCCTGCGGATGCAGGATGGGCATGGCCAGGGCCTGCGCGACCACGTTCGGGTCGAGCCGGGCCACCCCGGTGATGCCTTCGGAGGCGATGGCGATCTCCATGCCGGAGGTCTCGGTCAGCAGGCTGCGCACGGTGATCGCACGATGCTCGGCGTCGCCGAGTCCGGCGGGCAGGTAGTCGCCGATCGGATCGTCCACGCGCAGCAGGCCTTCGCCGACCGCGATCCCCGCGACCATGGACACGACGCTCTTGGTGCCGCTCCACAGGTTCCACGGGACGCCGCCCGCCCGCTGATTGGTGGGTCCGGCCGCGATCAGACAGTTGTTGCGGAACACCTGCACGGTGAAGCGGGTCGGGTCGGAGGCGAAGTCCACCGCGCGCCGCAGCGCCTCCGAATCCAGGCCCACCTCTTCGGCGGTCGCGGTCTCGGGCTGCCTGCCGTCGCTGACCGTACAGTGCCGCAGACCATCCGGCTCCGCCCCGGCGACGGGCGCCGCGAACGAGGTCAGGGCAGCCGCCATCACCACCGCCAGGATGCCTGTCAGGAAGCGCGCCACTCGATCCTCCGTACTCCGATGAATCCGATTGGCTCATCGGAGAATCGGCGGGCGCGATTAGCTTTTCCCGCCCCGTGACTTTCGGGGGCGCAGGTTTTCGGGGCAGCCGATCAGCGGGTGTCGACGGTGGCGAACGCGGCCCAGATCAGCGGGGAATGCTCGATCGCCCCGGTCGCGCGCCAGGCGGCCAGATGGGTGCGCTGCCAGGCATTGAGGGCGACGACCGGATCGGCGGTCTCGTGCGCGGCGTCGATGGCGCACACGGCTTCCTGGAACGGGTGCACGGTGTCGGGGAGGCCGGAGAACCGGCGGAACGCCAGATCGGTGGGCAGCGGCCAGCGGCCCGCCGTCACCAGTTCCGCGCCGCCGGTGAGCATGGCCGCCACCAGACCCAGTGGTTCGGCGAACCGGAGGTCGCCGCCGCTCTCGCAGGCGATGAGGGCGACCCGGCTCGGGATCGGCCAGATCTCGGGACCGGTTCGCGGAACCGCTTCGCCGCCAACGCCGTCGCCCGCAGCGCCGAGGTCGTTCGCACGCGAGCCCGCCGTGAGCGCGTGGGTGCCCAGCAGCAGATCGCGTGCCGAGAGCGGCCGATGGTCGCGGTAGGCGGGCGCGCAGCCCGGGCTGGCGGCGGTGCAGGACAGGTGCAGGGTGGCCGATTCGCTGCGGCCGGATTCGGGGGCAGCGGCGGTGACGTGGCCGACATACAGCAGGCGGGCCGCCCCCGCGTGCAAGGCGCGGCTCAGCCAGGCGCGGTCGAGATCGGTGCGGCGGAACGCCTCCACCGGTGCGGCGACGGGCGGGGTGAGCCGGCCGGCGGCCGCGTGGTCGGCGACCAGCGCAGCCAGCGGGGCTGCGGCGGAGTCCATCCGGCCGAGGACCGATCCGAGGGCGGAGTCGGCGCGGAAGCCGGGCACACGTGGGTCGAGTACGGCGACGACGGGCAGATCGCGGGTTTCCGTCCATGATCGCGCGATGCGGGCGGGCGCGTGCACGATGCCGGGCGGGGCGAGGACACTCACGTCGGCGATATCCAGCAGGCGCACATCCGAGTCGGGGGCGATCAGCTCCCAGGGCAGTTGGGCCGTACGCGGTGACGGCTGGATCCGGACGTGCGGGCGAATACCTCGCACGTAGAGCTCGTGGAGCGATACCGCCAGGTTGTAGGGCAGGAATACTGACGAGAGGTACTGCGCCAGTGCGCTTTCCGCCTCGGCGGTCGCCAGTGCGCCGGTGGTGAGCGCATTTTCGAGCCCACCGGCCGTTCCCGGCGCGGGGAGGGCGGCGGTGAACCGGCCCATGGCCGCCTCGACCTGGTCTTCCGGTACCACTCCCACCCCGGCGGGGGCGCTGTCGTCGATCCAGCGCCAGGTCAGGTAGAGGTCGCCCGCGTCCGCCATCCGGACCAGCACGGTGGGCGTCATGCGGGGATCACGCGGTCGGTGCGGACGCGGCGGCCGTAACGTTGTTCGGCGGCATCGAGCCAGGCGGACAGGGCGATATGGCCGTCCGGTCGCACCGCGATCCGAGGCGGTGGCGTGACGGGCAGTCCCGCCCCCGCCGCCACGGCCGCGAGGGCGGTGCCGAGTTGCAGCGCGTCCTGGACGGCGGCCGCCGAGTCGGAGGGCGGATCGAAGGATTCGAACAGGTCCAGCGGTGCGGGCGGATCCGCGGCAAGCCGATCGATGTCCAGGATTGTTCCCGCGCACTGATTTTCGATGAGATCGGCGACCAGCCGGGCGTCCCCGGCCAAGTACGTGTACCGGAAGGCCAGCCGCAGAGCGGGATTCACGATGCGGCGGTTCCAGGTGTCGCGCTGGGTGCCGTCGGGCAGCTCGTAGCGGACGGCGTCCAAGGCCAGTGCTGCCGGGACCGCCAGATCCACTGCTCGTGCCAGCAATCCCGGGACGTGCGCGACGAGCGGCTCCAGGAGTCCCGCGTGCCAGTAGTCCAGCTGGGCGCAGTGCAGCCCGAGGCCGCGAGCGGCGTAGGTTCCGCGCGCCGCCGCCAACTCGGACTCACCGTCCTCGTATCGTCCCGCCGCGAAGGCATTGGTGGCCAGTCGAAGTCGAACGTCTGCGGCTTCGACCACGGCGTGCGACTCCTCGAACCGGTGCAGCGCCGCACGGTACTGATCGTCCGCCGTCCCCGTCCGGCCGCGCCGCTCGGCGATGAACCCCATGACCTTGAGACCGATGCCCGCGCGATGCGCCATCCCGGCCGCCTCGAAATACTCTTGGGAAGCGGCCAACAGTGGTTCGGCCTCGTCGAAAGCGCCTGTGCGCGTGTGCATCAAAGCCAAGTTCTGCTGTGTCTCGGCGACCCCGCCGGGGTCGGCGACGGCTTCGAAGGCGGCCAGCGCCTGCCCCGCGAAATCCTGGGCCAGCTCCCAGCGCCCGGTCTCGAAGTGCGCGGCGGCCAGGTTCATCAGCGGATGTCCGGCCTGCTCCGGACCGAACCGCCGTGCCGCGTCCAGTGATTCACCGGCCAGCTCCAATGCGCGCCACCACTGCTGCCGATGCAGGGCAATCGCCGTGGAGGACACCAGACACGCCAGCCGCAGATCGCCCGGCGCGCCCTCGTACCCGAGCGCCTCCCGAGTCTGTTCGAGGGCCGCCTGCGCCCCATCCAGATCCCCGAGGCTCTGCAACGCCTGGGACAGCCCGATCAGCGCGCCGGGATACATCCTGGGCGCGTCCTCCCGCATCTGCGCGAGTGCTTCCCGGAACCGCGCCGCGGCCCCGGCGTGATCCCCCAGCCGATCGGTCACCACCGCCACGTCCACCAGCGCGCACAACCGCAGGTCCCCTTGCTCGACCTCGGCGGCCTGCTCGAATATCCGCAGCCCCTCGATCAATTCACCGCGCGCGACCGCCTCGGCCCCGGCGCGCAGCAGCGGACTCTCACCCGCGTTCTCGTCGATACCCGCACTCATGCTCAGAAGTCCGAATCACCTGCGGCGGCGTCGATTTCGGCGAGCAATGGCGCGAACGGGCCGTCGTCACCGACCTGGGTCGACGCCGTCCGCAGCCGTTCGGCCGCGAAGTCGCGAATTCGCTGACGCACCGCGCCCTGCGCCGCCTCCGGGTCAGCGTCGAGGTCGGGCCCGAAGCCCGGGACTCCGATGGCGATGTCCACCGTGGAAGCCGGTGCGGGCAACTCGGATTCGCCGATCCAGCTGTCGCCGCCCGGACGCAGTTCGGTCAGCAGCTCACCACGCCCGGTGTCGACGCGGGCCCACGGCCGCAGGTGCTCGGGCACCGCCGCGGGCAGCTCCGGGTGAGCGGCTACGGCAATGGCGACGGTGGTGGCCCCGGCCTCCCGCAGGACCTGCCAGGACACCGCGGACTCGGAGGCGTCGACCAGCCCGGGCGGGCACTGCCGCCAGTCCCAGCCGCCGGTGCCGCGCGCCAGCACCAGAGCGCCTCCGGACCGGTCCGCGTCACCGGCCGCCAGCGCGTAATCCGAGGCACGCAAGGAGCTCTCCACGGACGCGCGGATACTGGGCGCCACCGCGTCCGCCCCGTCCACCAGGGGCTCGCACTCCTCGGTGAGCAGCGCGATATCGCGGTCGAGCAGCGCCGGATCGAGGGCGGCGATGCCGTCGAGGACCGAGGCGGGCCACCAGCGGGACGCCCAGTGCGCGTAGGCCAGTCTGCGGGCACTCGCCACCAGCGCGGGGAGCCCGGGGGCCGCCGCCGCGTCGGTCAGGCGGTGGCCGCGGGGGTCCACGGGGGCGGGCCGGAGATCCCCCGAGAGTTCGCGGGCTCGCGGCCGCACGGCGTCGAGCGCCGCGGCGACCGGTTCGCCGTACAGGGCCCACACCCACTCCTGGGCGGCGTCGACATCGTCGATGATCGCGACGGGGAGTTCCTGTGCGGCAAGGACATTCCAGGTGAGAAGACCGCCCGTCACCTCCAGCACCATGGCCTCCGGGCCGGCGGGAGTGACCGCCGCGCCGTCGGGGACGAGGACGCGCACCGCGTCGGGGTAGCGGTGGATGGCGACAGTCGAGTTCGTCATCCCACCCTCGATTCGAGTTCCTCGGGCTCGGCGGTCGCGGTGGCGGCCAGGGCCTTCTTCACGCGCATGCGGTGGTCGAGGATGACGGATCGGGCCACCCCGTCGAGCAGGTCCCAGAGCTCGTCGGCCGCGTACACCCCGAACTCGCGCACATCGCGGCCGTGCAGCCGGGGCCAGAGCCTGCGCAGGTAGGGCCGCCACGGCACGCGCAGGTCGGCCGCGATGGCCCCGAGCGGTCCGTCGATCGCGTCCGCGCGCACCGCCATCCGCCGGGCTTGCAGGACGTAGGCCTCACGCTGCCAGCGGCCGTTGATCAATCGTGCGGCCGCGCCGTCGTCGTCCGAACCGGCACCGCCCAGAACTCGGGATTGTGTTGCCGGCCCGCCGATCTCGATGCCGCGCGGCTGGACACCCAAGGGGCGCAAGGTGACCGCCAGGGTCGCGCCCGCGGCGGCCGCCACCCGGAGGGATTCGTCCAGCAGCGCCCAGGGCGCGCACGCGCGGGCGATCTCGGCGTCGACGAGTTCCGGGATCGGCGGCAGGTCGGCACGTTCGCTGGAGGCCTGGAGGACGGTGAAGACCCGCTCGTGAATGGTGCGGTCGAGCGGTAGTCCGAGAGTGGCGGTGGCGGCTGACGCTCCGACACCGGGAGGCTGCGGCAGCGGGTACAGGGTGAGTCCGAGTTCCTGTGCGGTACTGCCGATCCCACCGTCCCAGAGCCGAATACCGGTATGCGTACCCACGGACGCTTCGACGGCGTCGTCCAGGTCCGGCGGATCATCCGCATCGTCGAATCGGGTTGCGGCGCAGGCGTCGACGAGTTCGTCGAGCAGATCCGCGTGATCGGGCACGTCGGTCAGCGGCCGTCGCCGCCACGCGGTGTCGATCAGCTCGGCCACGTCCTCGGACCGCTCCGGTTCGGACAGGTACTCCCGCAGCGCCTGTGTGGTGCGCCCCGCGGTCACCCCGTGGATCTCGCGCAGCGCCGCTTCGGCGGCGGGCCGGTCCCGCACGGGATCCGGCCGACCCGAGACGGTGGCCAGTTCGAAGCAGCGCTGGAAGTACAGGTCCTGCGCATTGCCCTCGGTGATGCGCAGCGCGCGCCGGGTCTGCTTGAGCAGCGTGAACCAGGCGGCGGTGGCGGCGAGGACGTCGGCGGCGGCGTGGACGCGGGCGGCGAGCAGCACCGCGCCGTCTGCGCTCAGCATGGCCCCGGCGCAGGACGGGTGCTGGACGGGCCGGACCACCAGGGGATCCAGGATCAGCTTGACGGTGCGCCGGAGGGGCCCGCCGTGGGGTCCGCTCAGGGGTTCGACACCGGCGAGGCGGTGCCAGACCTCATCCAGCACCATGGCCCGCGGTCGTCGCATTCGCCCACGTTATCGCAGTTTCCCCGGCCCGCGCGCCTCGGAAGTTGGGATCGGTAGGCGGGGTTCCGATTCCTACTGTTCTGGCATCGGTTCCACCCCGGAGCCACCATCACGAGAACGAGGAATGACCATGAACACCAAGCCGATCCGCCTCACCACCGCCGTCCTCGCCGCCACCGCCGCGGCCGCGCTGCTGGTGACCGGTTGCAGCTCCGGCGATTCCAAGCCGGGTTCGCCCACCACCGCCGCGACCTCCGCCGCGCCGGGTTCCGCGACTCCCGCCGGCGGCGCGTCGTCCGCGTCGGTCGACGGCAAGGCGATCAGCGGCAAGTTCGACACCACCTGCGTGAAGCAGGCGGGCACCCTGGCCCTGGCGCTGGCCGACCAGAGCAACGCCACCTACGGCACCCTCGCCGCCAGCGCCACCATCACCGGCGACAACACCGTGCAGGCGGTCGGCATCACCGGTACCAAGGGCGGCGCCAACGGCCAGCCGTACGCGGTGGGCTTCGGCAATGGCATGCCGGGCGGTTCGGCGAAGGTCACCAAGAGCGGCAACACCTACACGGTGTCCGGTGAGGGCGTCGGCGGCGTGGATCTGTCGAACCCGATGGCGGGCCCGAAGACCGAGAAGTTCGAGATCGTCTTCGCCTGCTCCACCATCGTCGGCTGACCCGGCCCCGCTGTTCTCCCCGCTCGTGCCACCAGGCACGAGCGGGGCCGACAACCACCACGACTTCGAATCAGGAGAAGCACATGAAGAACCAAATCCGTTACAGCGTACTCGCTCTCGGCGTCCTGGCCATCGGCTACTACCTGTGGCACGGCCTCACCGCCGATGACGTCTTCGGCTGGGTGGGCCCGCAGATGGCCCTGCCGATCATCGCCCTGACCATCATCCCGATCGTCTTCGCCTTCACCGGTGACGGCATCATGTCGGCCTTCACCGGCACCAACAGCTCCCAATTCCGCGATGGCCTGGTGGGTCTGGGCACCGTCGAGAGTGTTCGCCAGACCGGCGTCTACCTCAACGAGCAGCCGCAGGTGCGCATCGACTTCCGGGTCGAGGGCGCCGACGGCAAGGTGTTCGCCTCGCACGCCAAGCTGATCGTGCCGCTCACCCAGCTGGCCCTGCTGCGGCCGGGCGTGGTGCTGCCGGTCCGCTACCTGCCCGACAGCCTGGACAAGGTCGAGGTGGACCTGTCCGGCGACACCTCGGCGGCGCAGGACGCCATGAACGCGGCCATGATCCGCAAGGGTTTCACCACGCCCGCCAAGCTCGATATCGCCCGGCGCGGCACCGCGGCGCAGGCGGTGGTCCGGTCGCTGTCGGTGCCCGGCGAGATCCGCGACGGCTACACCCGTTTGGACCTGGTCCTGGTGGTCACCCGCCCGGACGGCACCACCTTCGAGACCCGCACCGAGAAGTTCCTGCCCCCGACGGCGGTCTCGCTGGTCCAGGTCGGCCGCATCGTGGGCGTCCACTACCTGCCGGAGAACGAACAGGAGGTGGTGCTGTCCCTGCCCGTCAACGCCGCCGGATGATGAACGACCACCTCGAATCCCCCAGAGCCGCAGGCCTTGCCGCCCGCGGCTCTCGTGCTGTGTCGGGGACGTTCGTACTCCTCGCCCGGCAACTGTCACAACCCCATTGCCCGGCGATCACAATAATTCGGAAACGAACTGCATGGTCGCTTTTTCTGATACCTATGAGTCAGCGACCAGGTTGCCTAATTGAATTCGAAATGCACTTCTACCAGCACGGAAGAAGGAGCGATGAGAATCAGGCGATTTACCGCAACCGCCTTGCTCGCACTCGGAGCAACGGTGTTGACGGTCGGCACCGCGGTGGCCGACCCCGCGCAGTCGGATCCCGGACCGGGTATCACGGTCCAGGTCGACGAGGTATCCCCCACTCCCCCGGCCGCCGACACGAACGCGCAGCCCGTGGACGATCTGGACGTGATGCGTCAGTGCAATGCCATCCTCGGCGCCCTCGTCGGCGCCGCCATCGGTGGCAGCGGCAGTGCTCTGCCCGGCGCGTTGATCGGCGCCGGCATCGGCGCCCTCATCGGCTGGACGCTGATCACCCCGCCCGGACCGCCGTTGGGCTGCTGGCAGCCCGCGCCTCAGCCCTGACGGCCGCGGCGATCACCCCGGCGTCACCCAGGGGACGCCGGGGTCGCGCCCTGCTCACCGAGTTCGAGCCGGAACCCGGTGGGGGTGGTCGCGGTGTGGGCGCGGAAGAACTTGGTGAAGTTGGCCGGGTCGTCGAAGCCGAGGTGACGAGCGCAGTCGGCGGTGGTCGCGGGCCCCTGTGCGAGCAGGCGTTTCGCCTCCAGGGTGACGCGCGCGTTCACGTACTGCTTGGCGGTGACCCCGGTGGCGGCCTGCACGGCGCGTGAGAGGGTGCGCGGCGAGTAGCCGAGTTGCGCCGCGTACCAGGACACTTCGCGGGTGTCGGCGTGACAGCGTTCGACCAGGCGCGCGAACCGACCGAAGAGGTCGGTCGGTTCCGGCGGCGCCGGCAGGGCCGCGGACAGTCGCAGGGTGACCGCGCCGAGCAGGTGCCCGAGGATGGCGGTGTCGGGCGGATCGGCGGAGTATTCCCCGGCCAGGTGGTCGAAGGCGCTGTCGGTCAGGGCATTCGCGGCCACGATCGGGGGCGTGGACGGCAGCCGTCCGAGCACCGCGGCCGGGACCAGGTCGGAGCGCACCAGCACGAGATCGCCCTTCAGGTCGGCGATGTCGTCCCAGCGATGCGTCCAGCCGGGATGGATCCAAGCGATGGTGTCGGCGGTGATCTCGTGTGCCGCGAAGTCGACGGTCAGCCGCCCGCTGCCCGCGGTGCACCGGGCCAGCACGTGAAAATCGCCGCGAATGGTCTCCCGGCCCAGCGCCACGGACATGCCGCGGAGCCGGTCGAAGTCCAGCAGTTCGAGGCCGGTGGGGGAACCGGCCCTCGGCGCGTACCGCGGTGTTCGGCTGGGTTGTCCGCTTTCGACCATGAGCGTTGCCGAATCTACCGGCCGCCGGTCCTATTTGATGGCGATCGGGCTGATCGGGGTCCCCACCGCGCCGGGAATTCGCAATGCGGGCGCGCAGAGCAGGAAATCGTAGACGCCGTCCTCGGCGCAATCGCGGGACAGCGCTTCGAGATCCCAGATCTCGCCGAGCGGCATGCCCATGTCCCGCAGCGCGATCATGTGCAGCGGCATCATGACGCCGTCCTCGGGCCGGATCACCTCGACGGCCGGGTTGTCGGCGGCGACGGCGGCGATGTCGTGTTCGTGGAACCATTCCGCGCACCGCCAGCTCAGGCCGGGGCTGCCCGCGAACCATTCACCGTGCCTGCGGGTTTCGAGGAAGCGGGTCCACCAGCCAGTGCGCACCACCAGGATGTCGCCGGGCCGCAGCTCGACATCCTGGGCCTCGGCCACCGCGGCCAGTTCCTGCGGGCTGATGACGGTCGCGGCTTCGAGCCGGTCCACATTCCGGTGCCGGGCCACGTCCAGCAGGACGCCGCGGCCGACCACGCCGCCGCCCTCGGCGATCCGCTCGATGCCCAGCTCGGTCGCGCCGAAGCTGGTGACCGAACCAGCCGGGTACCCGTTGTAGAGCAGTCCGTCGTAGTACACGTGCGAGATGGCGTCCCATTGCGTGGACGATTGCAGCGGCATCATCAGGTAGTCGTCGTTGAAGCGCATCGGGCCGTGCCCGTACAGTCCGGCGACCTGGGCCTCGGTGGGTCCGCCCCAGCCTTCGAGGTAGCCCGCGAGCTCGGCGTCGCCGCCGTCGACGGACATCAGGTGGATGGGGTTGCGCCGATAACCGCTGGAACCCTGCGGCCCGTAGGCGTCGATGGGGATGCCGAGCTGGATGGTGCGGCCCCGCAGCGCCCGGGTGGCGGCGTAGGCGATGCGGTCCGGGGTGAGGTGATTCAGTGCCCCGAGCTGGTCGTCGTCGCCCCAGCGGCCCCAGTTGCGCACGCGCTCAGCGGCTTTGCGCCATTCCTCGGTCACCGGGCACCTCCATGTCGATCGGTCGCTCGATATCTACCCGGTGTGGCGGAGCCTGTCGAGTGAGAGTCCCGGTCGGTCTGGTTGGATGGGCGCGGTGACCAGCGTTCCCTTCCGCCTCATCGGCGACCTGCGTATGGACCGGGTGATGCCGGCATGGGCCGAGCAGTATCCGCCGTACGACACGGTGGTCGGCTACTCGGATCTGGGGCACGCGTTCCTGATGAGCAGCCGCACCGGCGAGTACGGCATCTTCGATCCGTACAGTCCCGGCGTCAAGGATTACGGCGTCTTCACCGAGGTCACCGATTTCGTCAGCCAGGTCCTGTTCGATCCGAGCGTCATCACCTACGTGCTGCAGCCGGGTCATGTCGCCGAGATCCGCCGGCGCCTCGGCCCGCTCGACGACGGCGAGGTCTACATCGCCACCCCGTATCCCTTCCTCGGCGGTTCCGAGACGCCGGACGCGTATCAGAAGGGCGGCGTCTGGGTGTTCTTCGATCTGGTGGCGCAGGCGCACGAACAGGATTCGTGAGCAAGCTCCCCGTCGCTGGGTCGCCCGGGCGGTATGGTCGGGTCGTTGCGCCGCCGAAAGGGAGTGATGGCCATGCCGATTCGTCGCGGGCTCACGGTCGCGGTCCGGCGGGCGGCACTGGCCGCGGGCACGGTGAGCGTCTGCGCCGCCCTCGCCGTGACGGCGGCGCCCGCGGTATCCGACACGGTCGATCTCGGTCACCTCACCGGAGTCGAATTGCTGGACAGCGCATGGTCTTTCGAGAAGGCTGCGATGACGCTGGGCTTCTCGTACTCGACCGTCGACCAGCGTGACCATCGGGCCGACGCGAGCGCCGCGCTGTACGTCCCGGCCGGGCTGCCGCCCGAGGGCGGCTGGCCGCTGGTGGTGTGGGCGCACGGCACGGTGGGGATCGGGAATGATTGCGCGCCGTCGCACCGGCCGCAGTCGGAGCGAAATCGCACCTATTTCAACGAGATTCTCGATCACGGCTATGCGGTGCTGGCTCCCGACTATCAGGGGTTGGGCACCGGCGGACGGTTCAGCTACTACAATTCCACGGTCGAGGGCCGTTCGCTGCTCGACGCGGTGACCGCACTGCGCGGGCTGCCGGTGCCGTTGGCCCGGCACTATGTCCTCGTCGGCCAGTCCGAGGGCGCGCACGCGGTCATGAGCGCCGCCGCGCTCTACGCCCGGAACGCCTCCGCCACACCGGGACTCACCGGCGTCATCGCCACCGGCCTGCGCACCGATCCGCCGAACAGCCTGCCGGAGATGTTCCGCCGCGGCTCGACCGGCTCGGCGAATCAGGTCGGGTACGCGGGCTACTACCTGGCCGCGCTGGAGGAGCTCGAGCCGGGCAGCGTCACGCCCTACCTGTCGGACTTCGGCAGGCGGTACGTGGAAAAGGCCGCCACCGAATGCCTTTCGACCCTGGTGGCCGCCGCCGAAGGCCGACGACCCGAGGCCCTGGTCGAGGACCCCGACAACCCCACCCCGACCTTCGAGTCCGCCATTCGATCCCTGGTCTCCTACCAGGAGGACATCGTCCCCGCCGATCTGATGATCGGGTACGGCACCGCCGACATCGACGTGCCCCCGGCCGCCACGCCCGCGTACGGCCCGAAGTTGCAGGCCCACAACCCGTGGGTCAAGGTCACCGTGACCGCCTACCCCGGCAAGGATCACAGCGGCGCCTTCCTCGCCTCGCTGCCCGACGCGCTGGCATTCCTCGGCACCCACCTGCCCTGAGCGGCGGCTAGCCGGGCAGCACCTGTTCGCCGCGCTGCCAGACCGACCAGGTCAGCGGGACGCCGGGGCGGTACGCGAGGTGGATGGCCGACGGGGCGTCGAGAATGTGGAGGTCGGCCGCGGAGTCCGGGCGCAGCACTCCCACCGCTCCGGGCGCCGACAGATCGTGGGCGAGCGCTAGTGCGCCACCAGCGGTCGCTGCCCAGATCGCCTCGGCAATAGTCAGATTCATCTGGAGAACGGCGGTGGCCACGCAGTACGCCATGGAGGTCGTATAGGAGCTGCCGGGGTTGGCGTTCGTGGCGAGCGCGATCCGGGCGCCGGCGTCCAGCAGGCGGCGAGCCGGTGCGAGCGGCTGGCGAGTGGAGAGGTCACACGCGGGCAGCACGGTGGCGACGGTGGTGGATTCGGCCAACGCGTCGACATCGGCGTCGGTCAGGTGGGTGCAGTGGTCGACACTGGCCGCGCCGTGCTCGACGGCCAGCCGGACACCCGGCCCCGGGCCCAGTTGATTGCCGTGGACCCGAAGACCGAGGCCGCGAGCGCGGCCCGCCGTCAGCACCCGGGCCGCCTGATCGGCGTCGAAAGCGCCTGTCTCACAGAAGACGTCGGTCCAGCGGACGTAGGGCGCGACCGCGTCGAGCATGGGTCCGCAGACCAGGTCCAGGTACTCGTCGGCGGACAGTTCGGGCGGGACCACGTGCGCGCCCAGGAAGGTGACCTCGTCGGCGACGTCGGCGGCCACCATGGCACAGCGCTGTTCGTCGGCGACGGTGAGGCCGTAACCGGTCTTGGTCTCCAGGTAGGTGGTGCCCTGCCGCAGGGCTTCGGCCCGCAAGCGGCGCAGGTTCGCGGCCAGGGTGGCATCGCTCGCCGCGCGGGTGGCATCGACCGTGGTGCGAATACCGCCCGCGGAGTAGGGGATTCCGCTCATCCGGGCGCCGAACTCGGCGGTGCGATCCCCCGCGAACACCAGGTGGGTGTGGCTGTCCACCCACCCGGGCAGTACGGCCCGGCCGCCGGCCTCCACGTGGTGATCGGCGGCCGGAGCCGACGCGGTGGGGCCGATCCAGCGCACGAGGTCGTCCTCGATCACCAGGGCCGCGTCACGCACGACGCCGTACTCCGCCGTATTGGTGGTGAGTTCGCCGATGCCGGTGATGACCGTGGCCGCCGGGTTCATCGCCATAGTGCTCCGATCTCGGTGTCGAGGGCCGCGGCGACATCGCCGAGGGTGCCGTGCACGCGATCGCGGACCACCCAGCGGCCCGCGACCATGACGTCGGTGACGTCGGATGCCGTGGCCGCGAACAGGATTCCGTCCCCGGCCACGCCCGCGGTGCGCGGTGACGCCGTGTCCACGCACACCAGGTCGGCGTCCCGGCCGGGCGCGATCACACCCGGGCCGGTCCATCCCGAGGCGGCGTGCGCGGTGGCGGCGGACAGCAGTTCTCCGGCCCCGAATCGTCCCCGCTCGCGGCTGCCGAGCCGTTCGCGCATTTCCAGGGCCCGCGCCTCGAACCAGGGATCGATGACCGACTGCCCGTCGCTGCCGAGCGCCAGCCGCACCCCGGCATCGGCGAGCGCCCGGGCGGGCCCGATGCCGTCGCCGAGATCGGCTTCCGTACTGGGGCACAGGCACGTCCAGCACTCCCCGAGCGCGGTGATATCGCCGGGCGTCAGGTGGGTGGCGTGCACGGCGACCGTGCGCGGGCCGAGCGCTCCGGCGGCCGCCAGCAGTTCGGTGGGCGTGCAGCCGTGGACGGCGAGGCATTCCTCGTTCTCCCGCGGCTGCTCGGACAGGTGGACCTGCAGGGGCCGGTCCCGCGCGCCGCGCACCACGGTGGGCAGCTGATCCACGGGGACCGCCCGCACCGAGTGGATCGCCGCCCCGACTTGAACCAATCCCTCTGCCGGGGAGAAGGACTCGAGCCGCTGCGCCCACCCGTCGGCATCACCGTCGTCGAACCGCTGCTGCACGCCGGTCGTCGGTTGACCGAAACCCCCTGCCAGATAACACGTGTCGAGCAGCGTCAGCCGGATCCCGGCATCGGCGGCCGCCGCGACCAGCGCGTGCGAGAACTCGTTGGAGTCGGCGTACCGCTGCCCGTGCGCCGCGTGATGCAGGTAGTGGAACTCCGCGACGCTGGTGTAGCCCGCGAGCACCATCTCGGCGTACACCGCGCGCGCCAGCCGGTAATAGGAGTCCGGTTCCAGGCGTCCGGCCACCGCGTACATGCGCTCCCGCCAGGTCCAGAAGGTGCCCCGCGCGGACTGCGCCCGTCCGCGCAGGGCCCGGTGGAAGGCGTGCGAGTGCGCATTGGCGAACCCCGGCACGACCATGCCGGGCAGCCTGGTCCCACAGGCCCGCTCACCACTGGCCACCGCCACGATGACGCCCTCCGCGACATCGATGCGCACCCCCGCCGCCACCCCCGACGGGAGCCACGCGCGCTCGCACCAGTAGCTGGTCAATTCACTCCTCCCCCATCGGAATCCGGACGCCCTTCGCCCGCGCGACGGCGTCGGCCTCCGGGTATCCGGCGTCGACGTGCCGGAACACCCCCATGGCCGGGTCATTGGTGAGCACCCGCTCGAGTTTCTGCGCGGACAGCGGCGTCCCGTCCGCGACGGTCACCTGTCCGGCGTGGATGGAGCGCCCCATGCCGACTCCGCCGCCGTGGTGGATGGACACCCAGCTGGCCCCGGAGGCCGTATTGACGAGGGCGTTGAGCAGCGGCCAGTCGGCGATGGCGTCGGAACCGTCGGCCATGCCCTCGGTTTCGCGGTACGGCGAGGCGACCGACCCGCAGTCGAGGTGGTCGCGGCCGATCACCAGCGGCGCGCCGACCGTCCCGTCCGCGACCAGTTCGTTGAAGCGCAGTCCGGCGGCCTGTCGTTCGCCGTAGCCGAGCCAGCAGATGCGGGCGGGCAGGCCCTGGAAGGCGACCCGGTCGCGGGCCAGCCGGATCCAGCGGGCCAGGGATTCCTGTTCCGGGAACAGGTCGAGGACGGCCCGATCGGTGGCGGCGATATCGGCCGGGTCGCCGGAGAGCGCGACCCACCGGAACGGCCCCTTGCCCTCGCAGAACAGCGGCCGGATGTAGGCGGGCACGAAGCCGGGGAAGTCGAAGGCCCGCTCGTACCCGGCCAGTTTCGCCTCGCCGCGAATCGAGTTGCCGTAGTCGAAGACCTCCGCGCCCCGGTCCAGGAACCCGACCATCGCGCCGACGTGGATGGCCATGGATTCCCGTGCGCGGCGGGTGAATTCGTCGGGTTTGCGGCCCGCGTAATCGTCCCAGTCCTCGACGGTGACGCCGATCGGCAGATAGGTCAGTGGATCGTGGGCCGAGGTCTGGTCGGTGACGATGTCCACCGGGACCTCCCGGCGCAGTAGTTCCGGCAGTACCTCGGCGGCATTGCCGATGAGCCCCACCGACAGTGGCCGCCGGGCGGCCTTGGCGGCGAGCACCCGGGTCAGGGCGTCGTCGATGTCGTCGGCGATCTCGTCGAGGTAGCGGGTCTCGACCCGGCGCCGGGCATGGCGCGGATCGCATTCGACGCACAGCGCCACCCCGCCGTTCATGGTGACGGCCAGCGGTTGCGCGCCGCCCATGCCGCCCAGACCGGCGGTCAGGGTGAGGGTTCCGGCGAGGGTGCCGCCGAAGCGTTTGGCCGCCACCGCCGCGAAGGTCTCGTAGGTGCCCTGCAGGATGCCCTGGGTGCCGATGTAGATCCAGGATCCGGCGGTCATCTGCCCGTACATGGTCAGCCCGGCCGCCTCGAGCCGCCGGAATTCCGGCCAGTTCGCCCAGTCCGGCACCAGATTCGAGTTGGCGATGAGGACCCGGGGCGCCCATTCGTGGGTGCGCAGCACACCGACCGGCTTGCCGGACTGCACCAGCAGCGTCTCGTCGGCGCGCAGGTCGACGAGGGTGCGGGCGATGGCGTCGAAGCAGCGCCAGTCGCGGGCGGCTTTGCCGGTGCCGCCGTAGACGACCAGGTCGCCGGGCCGTTCGGCCACCTCGGGGTCCAGGTTGTTGTGCAGCATCCGCCAGGCCGCCTCGGTCTGCCAGGTGCGGGCGGTGAGGGTGCTGCCGCGGGCGGCGCGAACCGTTCTGGTCATGACGAAACCCCTTGCCCGAGTAGGTGATCCATCGCTCCTGAATGCAGGAGGTCGGTGACGGCGGCGATATCGGGTGCGAGATGGCGATCGGGTCCGGGGCCGGGCACCCGGGTGCGGACCAGGTCCCGCAGTGCGCCGGTCACCGGGGCGGGCCGCAGTGGTGCGCGGAAGTCCAAGGCCCGTGCGGCGGTGAGCAGTTCGATGGTCAGCACGGTCGTCAGCCCGTCCACCGCGCGGCGCAGTTTGCGGGCCGCCGACCACCCCATGGACACGTGGTCCTCCTGCATGGCGCTCGAGGGTATGGAGTCCACGGACGCCGGGACCGCGCACCGCTTCAGCTCCGACACCGCCCCGGCCTGCGTGTACTGCGCGATCATGTACCCGGAGTCGACCCCCGGATCGGCCGCCAGGAACGCGGGCAGCCCGTGCGAACGGTGCACGTCGAGCATCCGGTCGGTGCGCCGTTCGGCGATCCCGGCCACGTCGGCGACGGCGATGGCCAGGAAGTCGAGCACATAGCCCACCGGCGCCCCGTGGAAGTTGCCGTTGGACTCCACCCGGCCGTCGGCCAGCACCACGGGATTGTCGATGGCGGAGGCCAATTCGCGTTCGGCGACGGTCTCGGCGTGGGTGAGGGTGTCGCGGGCCGCGCCGTGCACCTGCGGCGCGCACCGCAGCGAATAGGCGTCCTGCACACGCGGGCAGTCCTCCCCGCGATGGCTGGCCACGATCTCCGATCCGGCCAGCGCCGTCCGCATGCGCGCGGCCGACACCGCCTGCCCGGGATGCGGGCGCAGGGCCTGGAGGTCGGCGGCGAAGACGCGGTCGGTGCCCAGCAGCGCCTCCACGCTCATGGCCGCGGTGAGGTCGGCCAGGTCGAAGAGCCGGTGCAGGTCCTCGATGGCCAGCACCAGCATGCCGAGCATGCCGTCGGTGCCATTGGTCAGAGCCAGACCTTCCTTCTCCGCCAGGGTGATCGGGGTCAGCCCGTGCTCGGCCAGCGCGGGCGCGATGGGTCGCGCGCCGTCGGGGCCGAGCACCGAGCCCTCGCCCATGAGCGCCAGCGCGACCGCGGCCAGCGGGGCGAGATCGCCCGAGCAGCCCAGCGAACCGTATTCCGGCACCACCGGAATCAGTCCGCTGTCCAGTAGCGCGGCCAGTGCGCGGGCGGTCTCGGGCCGGACGCCGGTGTGCCCGGACAGTAAGGTGCGCAGCCGCAGCAGCATCATGGCGCGCACCACCTCGGGTTCGACGGGCGCTCCGGCCCCGGCGGCGTGTGAGCGAATCAGCGAGCGCTGCAGATCGGTTCGCCGATCCGCCGGAATGTGCCGCAGGGCCAGGGCCCCGAATCCGGTGGACACCCCGTAGACGGGCCGGTCGCTGTGCGCCAGCTCGTCGATGTCGCGGCGCCTGCGTTCCAGGTCCGCCAGTGCCCGCGCGTCGACGTCCACCCACGCGTGGTGACGGGCCACCGCCACCACCGCCGCCCGCGTCAGGGGCCCCGCTCCCACCGGTACCCGCTCGGTTCCGATTCGCGTCATGGGCACCATTCTGGCGGCTTGCGGGTAAGCTGCGCGTTTCCCTCTGGCGCGCGCCGCCGATTGTTACCATCGGCGTGGATGTCGAGGGAGGTGTGGTGTCCGAGAACAATCGAGCACCGGTTGGCGTGGACCCGTTCCGGCCCAACCCTGCTCGGGTGTACAACTACATGCTCGGCGGCAAGGACAATTACGACGCCGATCGCGAATACGGCGATCGGATGCTCGAAGTGGCGCCCGATACCCGGGTGACCGCCTGGCACAGTCGGCGTTTCCTGCTGCATGGCGTCGAGGTGGCCGCCGACGCGGGCATCCGCCAGTTCGTGGATATCGGCGCGGGCATTCCGATCTCGCCGAATGTGCACGAGGTGGCGCAGGAGATCGAGCCGAGCTCGATCGTGGCGTCCATCGATTTCGATCCCGTGGTGTACGCCCACAGCAATGCGTTGCTGACCGGTGCGCCGGGGGTGACGCCGATCCTCGCCGACATTCGTGAGCCGGACAAGATTCTCGAATTGGCGCGTATCGAAGCCGGAATCGACTTCTCGCAGCCGGTCGCCTTCCTCATCGTCGGCGTGCTGCATTTCGTCATGGACGACGAGAAGCCGTTCGAGGCGGTGGCCCGTCTACGCGAGGCCATGGCCCCGGGCAGCCTGCTCGTCATCCAGCACGCCTCCACCAATACCCATCCGTTCTTCAAGAACGCGGCCTCCACCAATGCCGCGAACAGCCCCGCCCAGCCCGATTTCCGCCCGCCGGAACGCGTGGCGGGGTTCTTCGAGGGCCTGGAGATGCTGTCCCCCGGTCTGGTCGCCGCCAATGAGTGGCTGGCGGTCGACCCGGGCCCGACCAGTCTCGTCGTCCTCTGCGGTATCGGCCGGAAGAACTGAGCCGCAGCACATTCCGATCGCCGGAAGGGAATCACTCACGTGCACTCCAAGTTCCGGGCGCTGGCCGTGAGCGCCGCCGTGACGCTGTTGTGCTTCACCCCGGGCATCGCCCAGGCCGACGACTCGACGCCCGGCCGGTGCCAGGACGTCAGCTTCCCGGTGCCGCAGGGCACGCTGTCGGGGACGCTGTGCCTGCCCGACGGGCCCACCGACGCGGTCATGGTCCTGATGTCGGGCTCCAACTACAACCACGTCTACTGGGACTTCCCGTATCAGCCGGAGACCTACAACTTCCGGCAGGCCATGAACAAGGCCGGATACGCGACGCTGGTCGCCGACCGGCTCGGGAACGGCGCGAGCAGCCGGCCACCCAGCCTCTCGCTGACGGCCACCGCCACCGCCGACGCCCTGCACGTCATGGTGCGGTCGCTGCGCGCCGGACTCGCGGGCAATGCGCCCTTCGCCAAGGTGGTCACGGTCGGGCACTCGCTCACCTCCAGCACCTCGATCATGGAGGCCATCGGCTATCACGATGTGGACGGCGTGGTGCTCACCGGCTACTCGCACACGCTCAGCGTCCCCGATGTGCTGGGGGTGATCAGCAGCTACTACCCGGCCGTCGAGGATCCCGGATTCGCCGGGCGCGGTTACGATTCCACGTATCTGGTCACCCGCCCCGGAGCCCGCGCCGCCGATTTCTACGGCCTGAACCCGGATCCGAACGTGGTCGCCCTGGACGAGGCCACCAAGGAGACCTTCTCCCTCACCGAGTATCCCGACGGCCTGCTCGCCACCCTGCCCGGCGAGTCCAGCCTGATGACGGCACCGGTGCTGCTGGTGGACGGCAGCCGCGACCGCATGGTCTGCGGGCCGGGCTTCGGTGTCTGCGCCGACAGCGCCACCCTCCAGGCCGCCGAGAATCCCTACTTCTCACCGGCCGCGAAATTGCGCGCCTACGTGCTGCCCGACAGTGGCCACGCCATCAACCTGGCCCCGAACACCCGCGACTATCACGCGGTCGTGGTCGATTGGATGAAGTCGGTCGTCGGCTGAGATCGAATCAACCTGCGGCGGCGAGGAAATCGGCGCGGGTGACCAGAGTATCGGCGATCGGACGCGGTCGACGACCCAGGCCGCACGCACTGGCCACCCCGCCGACCGGACGACCCAGCGCGCTCTCGACGAGGCGCAGCGTCTCGATTTGCTCTGCCTCGGTGGGGCTTTCGTGGACGAGCCCGGCGTAGAAGCGGGTGCCGGCAGGCAGGTCCAGAGCCGCGAGAGGCGCGTAGAAGGCTGGATCCGCGGAGGGCGCGATGTCCCCGGCCGCCAGCGGGCCGTGGATGAACTCCAGGGTTCTGCCCGAAGGCCACTGCTGGGCAATCGAATTTGCCAGCGCCACCAGCGGTCTGGTGTCCCGCAGGGTCGTCCGCGCCTTGTTGTTCATGCTGCCCAGGCATAAGTGGACACCGATGCGGGTCCCCGGCGGTGTCGCCACGGCCATCTCGGCGATGCCGCGGCCCAGGCCGACCGCCGCGTCCACCTGCCGGTGCAGGGGTTGGGTCGTGGCCATCAACACCGTCTCGGCGGTCGCCTCGAACTGCACGACCACGTCCTCACCGGCCAGTGCGCGAATAGCTTCGACATCGCGAATACTGGCGTCCTGGAACGCTTTCCGGTGCCTGCGCACCCCACACCGGCCCATGGCGATGAACGCCAGGGTGAAGGCGGTGGGCATCCCGATCTGCAGCGACAGTTCGGGCAGATCCCGTTCCGCGCGCAGTGCCCGGAAGATCGGCAGCGCCTCCTCGGCCTCGGCCAGGTACCCCAGTTCCATCATGTCGCCGGTCAGCTCGACGCCCCGGGCCGCACGGTGGATGGTGCGTTCGTGACTGGAGAGCCAGGTGCCGCTCTTCTTCACCTCCAGCGCACCCTGGGCGACCAGGTCGTCGATGATGGGCTGGATGTACCACTCGTAGCGCCGGGTCTCGCCGGTGGGCAGGGCGCGTAGCCGCGAGCCCGCACCGTCCAGCATCGCCCGCATCGCATCGCCGGTGCTCTCGGCCGGAAAGCTCCCGACGAAGTGCACATTTCGCGCGCCCATACCGTGCATCGTAGATCTCCGGTCACGTTCCGAATGGGTAGGTCGCGGATCTTGGTGTGGAGTCTCGTCATTCGCCAGAAGATGGCCGGAATCGACAGCGGCCACGCCGTCAATCCGGCCCCGAATACCGGCGGCTACCACGCCGTGGTCCTGGACTGGATGCGGTCGATCGTCGGCCACTGAACGAGGGCCGCGGAAATCCGCGATGAGATTCGCGGACGCGATGGCTAGCATCGGCGTTCGTGCGTTCAGTTTCCGGGGGAAGTTTTCACATTCGACTGATCGCCCTCATGGCGGGGGTGCTCGGTGTTCTGCTGGCGGTGCTGGTGCCGCTGCTGCCGGTCCAGCAGGATCGGGCGAGTATCGATTGGCGACCGGCGCAGGCGATTCAGCTGACCGCGCCGTTGGTGGACTATGTGCCGCTCACGCTGGATCTCCGGGTGCCGTGCGCGGCGCTGCGGGAACTGCCCGGCGGCACGGTGCTGTCGACGGTGCCGACCCAGGCCCCGGGCGGGGCCGCCAAGGGGTTGATCGCGCGGATCGAGGAGCTGCCGGGCAGCGGGCGCACGTTGTCCGTGACGCTGCGCGACAAGCCGCTGATCACGGCGTCGGTGTTCCAAATGACGGGCGTCGGAACAGCTTCCGAGACCGCGGTCACCACCCCCTCCGGCGTCACGCCGCAAGCCGTCCCGCCCGCACCGGGTTCGACCCCGGCGGCGGTCCCGCCGACCACGGCGAGCGTTCCGCCCGCCGGTGCCAAGCTGCCCCAGGGCGGGACGACGCCCACCGGCCCCGCTCCGTCCGACGGTCCGACTCCGCCCGCGGGCGCCACACCGCCTGCCGGATCGCCGCCGACGGGCCCCACACCACCGGCGGGTCAGACCCCACCGGGAGGCCCGACTCCGCCTGCCGGACTCACACCGCCGACCGGGCCGACTCCGCCCGCGGGCACCACTCCCCCGGCAGGATCCGCACCGGCCGCCGACGCACCGCTGCCGCCTGCCGGTTCCGGAAGCGGCACTGAGCCCGGACCTGGTTCCGGCGCCGGCTCGACTCCGAATATCGTGCCGCACAAGGGTTGCGATGCTCTGGTCGTGCACTCGACGGCGAGCGGTACGACCGCCGAGCTGACCGGACTCGGGACCCCGGAAGGTAAACCGTTCCGGTCCACGGTGACCGAGGACATTCGCCCGCAGATCGTGGGCGTGTACACCGATCTGGATCAGGCTCGCCTGGGTGATGCCACGCTGCACGCCGAGGTGGACGCGCGGTTCTCGTCACGGCCGAGCGCGTGGAAGCTGGCGGCCATGGCGGGCGCGGGATTGTGCACGCTGGTGGCGCTGGTCTGCCTGTACTTCCTCGACGCCGCCGACGGTCGGCGCAGGCGGCGGTTCCTGCCCGCGCGGTGGTGGCGGTTCACCGGCACCGACGCCTCGGTGCTCGCGACGCTGGGCGTCTGGCACGTGATCGGGGCCAATACCTCCGATGACGGCTACATCCTCACCATGGCCCGGGTGTCGAAGCACGCGGGCTACACCGCGAACTACTACCGCTGGTACGGAGTGGCCGAGGCGCCGTTCGGGTGGCCGTACGAACTGCTGGCGCAGATGACCCGGATCAGTGACGCGAGCGTCTGGCTGCGATTGCCCGCCCTGCTGGCCGGGGTGCTGTGCTGGTGGGTAATCAGCCGGGAAGTCCTGCCGCGCTTGGGTTCCCGGGTGCGGTCGGCGGGACCGCGCTGGACGGCGGCACTGGTGTTCCTGGCCCTGTGGCTGCCGTACAACAACGGCCTGCGTCCCGAACCGTTCATCGCCCTGGGCGCGCTGTTGACCTGGTGTTCCATCGAGCGGGCCATCGCGACGCGTCGCCTGCTGCCCGCCGCGGTGGCGGTCCTGATCGCGGCGTTCTCCCTGGCTGCGGGTCCGTCCGGATTGATCTGCCTCGCAGCGCTGTTCGCCGGTTCCCGGCGGGTGCTGTTCGTGCCGGCCGCCCAGGTCCGGGCCACCTCCGGCGGGTTGCTCGGCTATCTCGCGCGCATCGCCCCGGTGCTCACCGCGGGCACCCTGGTTCTGACGGTCGTCTTCGCCGATCAGACGCTGGCGTCGGTCGCCGAGGCCACCCGGGTGCGAAAACTGGTGGGCCCCGACTTCTCCTGGCCGGATGAGCCGACCCGCTGGATCTCACTGCTCTCGCTGACCCCGGACGGTTCCCTGTCCCGCCGCTTCGGTGTGCTCGCCATGCTGCTGTGCCTGGCCGTCTGCCTGGCGGTGGCGCTCCGCAAGGGCGGCCGGATTCCGGACACCGCGCGCGGCCCGGTGGCCCGGGTGCTCGGCATCGCCGTGATGTCGCCGCTGCTCATGGCTTTCACCCCGACCAAATGGACCCACCACTTCGGCGTCTACGCCGGTCTGGCGGGGGCGCTGGCCGCGGTGACGGCGGTCGCGGTGGGCGGCAACGGGATTCGGCTACCGTACTTGCGCACCCTGTTCGCGGCGGCGGTCCTGTTCCTGGTGGCGTTCAGCTTCACCGGCTCCAACGGCTGGTGGTACGTCTCCGGTTACGGCGTGCGCTGGCCCGATCGCGCACCGCTGGCGGGCGGCGTCGGAATCGCCTCGCTGATCTTCGGACTGGGTGCGCTGTGCCTGGCCGTGGCCGCCTGGCAGTACTATCGCGAACCCTATCGATCGGGCGGAAACATCAGGGCCGCCGCACCTTTCGACCGGATCGTCATCCGGCCGCTGACCATCGCCGCCGCCGTGCTCGTGGCCTTCGAAGTGGCGACCATGGCTTCCGCCGCCTGGTCTCAATACCCGGCGTACTCCGTCGCGCTGTCGAATATTCGCGCGCTGGAGGGCAAACCGTGCGCGATGGCCGACGACGTCCTGGTGGAGACCGCGACGGCGGACTCGGTCCTCCAGCCGTACACGGGCGCGCCGGCGGATGGACTCGCGGCCGACAACACCGGATTCACCGCCAATGGCGTCGGAGACCTTGCCCCTGAAGGCGGCCCGGGCGGCGGTACCGGCAGCGGCGGCAAGCCGTCCGCTCCCCCGCCCGGCGGCGGCCCGACCGACAAACCGAAGTCCGATCCCGGCATCAACGGCAGCTCCGTCGCCCTGCCCTACGGCCTGGATCCCAAACGCACACCGGTGCTGGGTGACTACACCGCCGATCCCCCCCGGCCGAGTCACCTGACGACCCAGTGGTATCGCCTGGATCTTGTTGCGGCACAGCAGGACTCGGCGTTCAAGGCCCTGATCCTGACCGTCGCCGGTCACATCGCGGGCGAGCAGCAGGGCCACCGGGTCGACGGAGCCGCCCTCCGCGTGGAGTTCGCGCACCGCGCCGACGACGGCACCCTTCAGCCCCGCGGCGAGCTGACCCCGCCCACGGTCGGCGGCGCACCCGGATGGCGCAACCTGCCTATCCCCCTGGACCGAATCCCGTCCGGCGCCAATGCTGTTCGCCTGATCGCCACCGCGGACGATCCCACCGGCAAGCAGTGGCTGGCCGTCACGCCGCCCCGCCTCCCGCGCCTGGCCACCTTGGACGCGGTGGTCGGCCACGACGCCCCGGTGCTGACGGATTTCCATGTCGGCCTGGCGTTCCCATGTCAGCACCCGTTCGATCACCGCGACGGCGTCGCCCAGCTCCCGGCCTGGCGCATCCTGCCCGACAAGCTCAATGCCCAGGTCGCCACCACCTGGCAGGGCGATTCGGGTGGCGGCCCGCTGGGCTGGTCGGATCTGCTGGTGCGTTCCGAGCCCGTCCCCGCCTACCTGGACCACGACTGGACCCGTGACTGGGGCGAACTCCAGCGCCTCACCCCGTACGTCGACGCCCCCGCCGCCCCGGTCACCGTGCGGGTGGAGAACCGCTGGGGCTGGGCCGATGACGACCCCATCCGCGCCGGCCCGGCTCGGACCCCGTAGCCGGACGGCGCGGGGAGCCTATAGTCGGTCGATATGACCTTTCGCAGCGAGAGCAGCACGGTGCCGTCGGTCGTCCTGAACGACGGACATGTGATTCCGACGCTCGGTTTCGGGGTGTTCCAGGTCGCCGACGCGGAGGCGTTCGACGTCGTGACCGCCGCGCTCGGCGCGGGGTACCGCAGCATCGACACAGCCGCGATCTACGGCAACGAGGTCGAGGTGGGCCGCGCGATCCGCGAGTCCGGAGTGCCGCGCGACGAGGTCTACCTGACCACGAAGCTGTGGAACTCCGAGCAGGGCTACGACTCGACCCTGCGCGCCTTCGACGAGAGCATGACCCGGCTCGGCCTGGACTACCTGGACCTGTACCTCATTCACTGGCCGGTGGCGCAGGCGGACCGGTTCGTCGACACCTTCCGGGCCTTCCAGACGCTGAAGTCGCAGGGCCGGGTCGGTTCGATCGGCGTCTCGAACTTCACCCGCGACCATCTGTCCCGGGTGATGGCCGAGACCGGCGAGATCCCGGCGGTGAATCAGATCGAACTGCACCCGCACCTGGGCCAGGCGGACCTGCGCGCCTTCCACGCCGAGAACGGCATCGCCACCGAGGCGTGGAGTCCGCTCGGGCGGGGCGCGGATCTGAAGGATCCGGTGGTGGTGGAGATCGCGGAGGAGACCGGCCGCACCCCGGCGCAGGTGATCATCCGCTGGCATCTGCAGCTGGGCAATGTGGTGATCCCGAAGTCGGTGACGCCGTCGCGCATCCGGGAGAACTTCGACGTCTTCGGTTTCGAGCTGACCGCCGACCAGATGCACCGCATCACCGCCCTGGATCAGGGCATCCGGATCGGCCCCGACCCGGACGTCCTCACCTACGGATTGGACGTTTAGACGAAATTCCCGGCCGGAATCCGCTGAGCGGGACGATCTCTGGCCGACCGGTTCGAGGGTTCGGACGCTTACCGGGAAGCAGCGCTTCCCCGTAACGAAAGGGCCTTCACACCAATGAAGTTCGCACGCCTGAGCACCGTCGCCTGCGCCGTGACCGTGGGCCTCACCGCACCGCTGCTACCACTGGATTCGACGGCGGCGGGCCGGGCGGACACCGCGATCGGCATTCGCTACGTCAACTCGGTGACGCTGTCGGACGACACCCAGTTCGGCGGCTTCAAGGTGGGCGGCCTGTCGGGCATCGACTACGACAACGCGAAGAAGAACTACCTCGCCATCAGCGACAACCGCGGCGAACAGGGACCGGTGCGGGCCTACACGCTGCGGCTGCCGATCGGCGCGGATGGCCGCCTGGGCGACCCGCAGTTCGACACCCTCATCCAGCTGCGCGACGCCGACGGCAACCCGTACGGCCCCCGCACCTCCGACACCGAATCCATTCGCTGGACCCCGAATCACAAGGGCTTCTACTACACCAGCGAGGGCGAGGCGAAGGTCGGCCGCCCCGGCTTCATCCGCGAGGCGACCCTGGACGGCTCGTATGTCCGCGATATTCCGGTGCCCGAGGCCTTCAAGCCGGTGCTCGACACCCAGGGCGTCCCGCAGTCTGGCATTCGCGACAACCTCGGCTTCGAGGCCATGGACGCGGCCGGTTCGTCCATCGTCGCGCTCAGCGAGAACGCCCTGACCCAGGACGGTCCCGCGGCCGGACCGGAGGTGGAGAGCCGCGCCCGGCTGGTGCGGATCCACCACACCACCGGCGCGGACCTGGGCGAGTACATCTACCCGGTGGACAAGGTCGCCCCCGGCGCGCTGCCGGTCGCCACCGGTGTCGCCGAGATCCTCTCGATCGACGGCGACCGCTACCTGACCCTGGAACGTAGCCTCGTCCCGAACCAGGGCTTCACCGCCCGCATCTACGAAACCTCCGTCGCCGGTGCGGATCCGGTGACGGGTGCGGCCTCGGCTCCGGCGTCGGCCGAGCCGATGTCCAAGCGGCTGCTGTTCGATTTCACCGCCAACGGCCTCGACCCGCAGTGCGCGGAGGGCATGACCTGGGGCCCGGAGCTGCCCGGCGGCGGTCGCTCGCTGATCCTCATCTCGGACAACAACTTCGGCCAGGCGGGCAAGACGGCCTTCCACCTGCTGGCCGTCGACAACGCGCGCTGACCCGCCGGGGTCAGGCGGCGACGAGGTGTTCGGCGCGGTCGCGCTCGATGTACAGGTCCCAGTAGACACGGGCGATGTCATCGGGCGCGGCGTGCGGAATGCCCTCGGGCGCAACAGCTCCGATGAACACATTGATGGCGACCGTGGCCGCGTACAGTCCGGTGCCGCCGAGCACATTGTGCAGGTTCAGCGCCCAGTTGCGCAGTCCCGCCTGGGCGATGTTCAGGGTGGCCAGCTGCGGATACGGTGAGATGGCGCCGCCGCCGGTGGTGAACAGCAGAGTCCCCGCGCCCGCGGCCCGCATGGCGGGCAGCACCGACTGCACGGCGGTGACCGCGCCGTGGAGGTACCGGTCGACCTCGGGCCGCAGCGTCTCCATGGTCACCGCCTCCGGATCGACCATGACGAGCCCGGCGTGCGGCGAGAACTCCAGCACGTCGATGGACCCGAAACGCGTTGCGGCAGATAACTTCAAATTTGAAGTTTCGCAGAGTGAGCTTTACTACAATCTTGAACTTATTGGTGAACCAAAAAGATCCGCTGCCGGCCGGGAACCCGGTCGGCAGCGGATCTTCGGTATCGCGACCCGCTAGTTCTGCGGCGGGCCGGCAGGACCGTTCGGCGGCTGCGCCCCGCCCGGACCGTCCCCGGGCGGCGGGCCCGGCTGCGCGCCCGGCGGCAGCGGCTTGCCGATGTGCTGGGCCAGGTCCGGCAGCATGCGCGTGGCGACCTGCTCCCAGTTGCCCCAGTTGTGGACGCCGATGCTCGGGTAGTCGTAGCTGACATTGTCGTAGCCGAGCGCCTGCAGACGGGACTGGAACGCCTTGGTGTTCGCCAGGGCGATGCCCTCCAGGGGCATGCCCTGGATGATCGCGTCCGGCGAGGACAGGTCCTGCTGCGCCGGGGTCCCGCTGCCCGCGGCGATGTAGAGCCGCGTGTTGTTCTCGATCAGCTTGGGCGCGAAGCCGTACGGGTCCATGCGCTGCCATTTGGCGCTGCCCGCGGCCGCCATGGAATCGATGTTGTAGCCGCCCGCGGCGAGCAGCGCCAGGCGCAGCGCCTCCCGCATGCCGGGCGCCGCCAGGGACAGATAGCCCGACATCGAACCGGCGTAGACGAACTGGTCCGGATGGTAGGCGGCCATCAGCAGCGCCGCGCTGCCGCCGCTGGACAGTCCGAAGATGCCGTTGCGAGAGTCACTGAACCCCAGGCGATCCCGCAGCGCGTCCCGCAGATCGTGGGTGAGGAAGGTCTCCCACTGATAGGTGTAGGACTTGCCGGAGCTCTCGTCCCAGCCCGCGATCGCGGACCCGGAGTCGCGGCTCGGGAACAACCCGGCGTCCGGATTCACGCCGCCGAAGCTGCTCGGGGCGTCCCAGTCCTGGTAGAAACTGGACTCGCCGCCGACCGGCAGCACCACATTGATATTGAATTTGGCCAGTGCGGCCGGGATCTCGGTGTGCAGTTCCCAGCCGTTGTAGTCGTTCTGAGCGCGTTCACCGTCGAGCAGGTACACCACCCGATCGGTATTGCCGTCCGCCGCCCGCACGATCCGGGTCTTGATCGACCCCATGCCCGAGTCGACGAAGAAGTCGAATGCCTTGGGATTCGGCTCCGCCGCAACCGGTCCGGCCGTCACCACCGCCGCCCACGGCACCACGGTCGCCAGCGCGGCTCCCACCAGGCCCCGTTTGGCCCATCCACCCCGCATATCCTGTTGTCTCCCCTCGATCCTCCCCCGCTGCCCTGTTCCCGGCGCGGCGGTCCGCCAGGCAGCATATCCGGTGCGCCCGGGCGGGTCGCCCCGAATACCGTTGCCGCCCAGCCGGGATCGGCTCAGGCGGTGGCGATCGCGTTCTCCAGCATGCCGGGATCGTGCGCACACACCATCAGCAGATCCGGTCCGCTCGACCGGAACAGCTCGGCCAGACGCGCCTGATTGGCGTGCATCACCGCGCGGTCGTGAGCGAGGACGTTCTCGGCGAGCGCGTGCATGCGCGGCACCGGCGACCCGTCCAGGCGACCCGGGTGCAGGAAGGCGTCGCCGCAGTGCAGCACCCAGCGGTGACCGGCGTCGACCGCGACCGCCGCGTGCCCTCGGGTGTGACCGGGCATGGGTATCAACACGATTCCGGGACTGATCTCGGTCAGTTCCCGCGCGGTGAACCCCCGCCAGCTCTCCCCCTCCGGCGCGTACTCGACGATCTTCGGCCCGTGCGCCCAGAAACCCGGGCGGAAGCGGTTGCGCTCCTGCCAGGTCGGCTCATGCATCGCACCCAGCGCCTCGGCGGCGGTGATATGCAATGTGGCGTGCCGGAAGTCGGCCATGCCCCCGATGTGATCACCGTCGAGATGAGTGGCGACGATATGGCGGACATCCTCGGGCGCATAGCCCAGACCCGCGAGCTGACGCACCGCGGTCTCCGCCGGATCGAGGATGGGCCGATTCATGAACCGGGCGGGCCCCAGCCGCCCCGCGGGATCGGCGATATCCGCCAGGCCGAAGCCGCTGTCCACCAGCACCAGACCGGCCGCGGTTTCGATCAGCAGCACGTGACAGACGTACGTGGCGAAGGGCAACCGCATGGTTCCACAGTTCAGGTGGTGAACCTTCATGACCCGATCGTGCCCCAAAGTTCTTGTTAAGCAAACCAGTAGATCACTCGCGAAATCTAACCTCCAACGAAAGAAGGGGGTCAGTGATGTTGTCGGGCATCGCATGGATGACGGGCTCGGTTTTCTTCGTCGGCGGTCCGCTGCTGTTGATGCTCATCTACGGAATCAAGCAGTCGAACGCCGATCGGGCGCGGAAGGAACGGCTGTGGCGGTGGGCGGTGGCCAATGGCTGGCAGTTCCAGGAGCACGCCGTCGCGCCGTGGACCGACCGGCTGCCCGGCCGCAACCGTCGCGGCCTCGGCGTCATGGTGACCGGGGTGATCGGCGGACATTGGGTGACGATCGCGGAGTACACGTTCACCGCCACCGATTCCACCGAGCACTATGTCGTCGTCAGGATCATGCTGGATCGCCCCCACCCTTCGGTGGCCGTGCAGCGGCGGGGACTCGCCTCACAGTTCGGGCGGGCGCTATTCGGTGACAAGCCGACCGCGACCGGCAATGTCCTGTTCGACTCCCGCTACACGATCACCGCCTCGGACCGCTCCCAGGTGAAGGCCATGGTCGGCCAGCCCTTGATCGACGCCCACATCCATGGCTGGTTACCGTCCTGGAGTCTCGTGGGAAACGAGTTGCTGACCTACATGACGGCGGGAAAGTTGCAGGACCCGAACCAGATTCTCGCTTGCGCGAGTCCGTTGCTCCGGGTAGCCGACCTGCTCGGCCCCACCGACTTCGCGCCGCCGACCGACCGCTGATCCCGGCTGCCGGTGGAGGATCAGACCGGTTCGAGGGTGAATTCCGGGCTGCGCCCGCGGGCGTCCAGCCGCCCGTCACCCCAGCTCGAGCTGCCGTAAGCGTCGACCTCGATCGCATACGTCCCCGCGGGCAGGTCATCGGGCAGCCGGACCGAGGCGCGGTCCAGCCGATCGACCAGGCTCAGATAGGTTCGGGGCGAGGGGGATTCGACCGCGACCAGGAACACCCGCGCGGACTCGAAGCGCGGCGAGTCCGCGTCCGAGGACCAGCACACGCGCAGTGACCGATGCGCCCCATCGGCGAATTCCACGGTCACACGCAGCACCGGCACCCCTCCAGGCTAGACCGCGTCGTCGAGGGTCACGCGAACGCTGACCCGCCCGTTGTCGCGCTCGGTCACCGCGTGGCCGCTGCGGTCGACGCCCTGGAGGCGCAGCGAGATCGGCCCGCCCGCGCCCAGGAAGTTGCGCCACCACGTCTTCTTCTCCGGCATGGCGACACCGATGACGATGTCCTTGCCGGAACGCATGTACCCGACCGGCAGCGAGAAGGTCTTGCCCGACTTCCGCCCGGTGTAGGTGATGACCACCAGCCCGCGTCCCACGAACGGCCCGATCACGGGTAGTTCGGTCAGCGCGGCGATGCCCGCGTTGACGCCACTCATCAGCTGTGCCACAAGATTTTTCACGATGGTGCCCTTCTAGTTCATGACCGTCGACTGGGCGATGATGGCCGATCCCATCCAGCGGCGCAGGTAGCGCCGCAGTTCGGCGTCGCTGCGCGGCGGGTTGCCCGGGGAGATGAAGAACGACTGCATGGTGCGCAGCAGGAATTCGACCAGCTCGCGCAGGGATTCGTCGTCGTAGCCGTAGTGCCGCCAGTCGACGTCGAAGCGTCTGATCATGGTGAGGCCGAAGGCCTGCGCCTCGTCGGAGGTGATGCCCGCGGGGTCGGCGCTGGAGGAGGTGGCGGCCAGCAGCAGGCCCAGGTGCGGGGTCCGGCGGACCTCGGTGATGGTGTACGCGATGCCGTGGGTCATCGCCTCGACCGCATCGGTCATGCCGCTGACCTCGGCTTCGAGGCGGTCCAGGAAGCCGTCCACGGAGGCGATGGCGGAGGCCCGCATGAGGGCGTCGGCGCTGGGGAAGTAGCGGTAGACGGTCTGCCGGATCACGCCCAGGGATTCCGCGACGTCGGCGATGCTGATCGCGGCGCCGGTGCGCGCGATCAATTCGACTGCGGCGGCGACGATTCGATCCGACGCCTCCGCGTCGTTCTCCGGGGGACGACCTCCCCATCCGCGCCTGCGTGCCACGGCCCGACCGTAACACGCGGACCTCGACAACCCACCGCGGCATGCCCCTGAGCAGGGATTTCGTATCATACACTTGTACACGTGAGTGTATGTTTGTATGTTCACAGCGGCAGCGGTGCGCGCGACCGGGCCACCGGACCCCACCCCCTCCGGAAGACGAGGAATCGCCCGATATGACTGATCTGATTGTGCGGAAGCTGACTTTCGCGTTCGAGCAACACGACGTGCCGTTCCTCTGGAATCCGGAGAACCCGGCCTTCTCCAGCATGGCCAACGCGGTCTCGTTCCTGGCCATCGGTTTCGAGAAGATGATCGTGCAGATGATCACCCAGGCCAAGTCGCAGTTCACCGACCCGGAGGTCGCCGAGGAAGCCGACGCCTTCATGCGGCAGGAGGGGCAGCATTCCACCGCCCACCGCCAGCACGTGCGCGGCCTGATCCGCGCCTACCCGGGCCTGCAGGAGACCCTCGACGAGGTGGTGGGGGAATTCGACAAGCTCACCGCCGAGAAGCCGCTGAAGTACCGCCTGGCCTACACCGCCGACCTGGAGGCCACCTTCACCTCGGTGTTCAAGCTCATGCTCGACAACGAGGCCTCGCTGTTCCGGCCCGGCGACGACCGCGTCGCGTCGCTGTTCATCTGGCATTTCGTCGAGGAGGTCGAGCACCGCAGTTCCGCGCTCATCATCTTCGAATCGCTGGTGGGCAGTGACCTGTACCGGATGCGGGTGGCGCCGTCGATCTTCCGGCACGTGCTGCGCATGGTGCGGATCGCGTGCGCCGGATTCAACAAGCATGTGCCACTGGAGGAGCGGAAGATCGACGCCATGTCGATGTTCGCGACCTACCGCTATCAGCAGCTGCTGGGCAAGGTGGTGCCCAGCCTCGCACTGCCGTACGCGGGTCCGGGCCCACGCGCCTTCGACGATCTGCCGATGAGCCAGCAGCTCGCGGCGCTGCGCGGCGTCATCAGAAGCCAGCTGCCCAAACACGATCCGGCGCACGAGGCCACGCCCGCACTGGCCGACGTGTGGTTCAAGCGCTACCAGGAGGGCTACGACGTGACCCGCTGGTACACCGCCGAGACATCCGGAGCGGGGGCGAACTGATGGCCGAGCATTGCGCACCCACCTTCGAGGGGCTCGCGAAGTCGCTCGGCTTCTCCTGCGAGGAAGCCGGCGGACTGTTCGAGCTGAGAAGCCCGCTGGCACTGGAGAACTGGACCCTGCCGGTCCTGGAAACCACCATCATCCTGGGCTCGATCCTGGCGCTGGTGTGGGCCGTCATCCGGCTGCGCCGCCACGGCGACCCGACCAACCTGGTGCTGTGGTTCGGCGCGACCGCGTACCTGTTCGTCATCGAACCGCCGCTGTACTTCCCCGCCGCGTTCGGCATCTCCGAACACGTGGACACCATGTTCGCGCACAACGTGTTCACCGTGGACTTCCTGTGGGGCCGCCTGCCGCTCTACATCGTGGCGATCTACCCGTTCATGGCCACGGTCGCCTACGAGATCGTGCGCATGCTGGGGGTCTTCCGCTACGGCGCGCTCGCGGGCGCGACCTGTGTCGGCTTCGTGCACCACGCGTTCTACGAGATCTTCGACCAGATCGGCCCGCAGCTGCGCTGGTGGGAGTGGACCACCGACAACCCGC
This sequence comes from Nocardia sp. NPDC004340, assembly GCF_053602575.1. NCBI lineage: Bacteria > Bacillati > Actinomycetota > Actinomycetes > Mycobacteriales > Nocardiaceae > Nocardia > Nocardia sp. NPDC004340. The sequence continues at coordinate 383,585 of NZ_JBSGDW010000005.1, read as the reverse complement.
TCAACCAGCCCATGTTCGATTCGGTGCCGCTGCCGAGCGTCGTGGTCTTCGCCGCCCTGTGGCCGATGTCGCTGGCCTTCTGCGTCTACCGTTTCGTGGGCCGCCGCGTGGATGCCGGTGAGCGGTTCACCGGTCTCCAATTGGTGTGGCGCACACTGGTGATCGGCCTCGCGGCCTCTGCGGGCACCTTCATCCTCCCGCTCCCGGCCACGGTCCTCGGCGCGGGCAGCACCACCGTGCGCGGCGTCATCTACGCGCTCGAGCTGATCGTGCTCTCGGTGGTGGCGGTCTGGCTGATGTACCGCCAGTGGTCGCGGCTGCGGCAGCCCGGCAACACCGATCCGCGCTACGACAACGCCTTCGTCCGCGTGTACGCCGCCGTCTACCTCGTCGTCTTCGCGGTCCTGTGGGCCACTGCCCTCCCGGACTTCTTCAACGCGAAGAACGGCATCACCGAGAACGGCGACCCCATCGGCAACCTCTGGTACACCCTCGCCTGCTTCGCCGTCGGGATCCTGTCCGTAGCAGCGGTTTCGTTCCGCCCGGCGACCGGTTCCCACGACGCGGGACTGACCCCGGCCCTGGCGGGAGGCGACAGCTAACATTCGGCCATGGCTGGTGGTACCCACATGTGGCCGGTCGTCGACCTGACGGACCTGCTCGATGTTCTCGATCTGACCGAGGCCGGGCCCGGGCGGTTCCGGGCCCGCAATGTCACCTCGACGCTGCCGACGACCCTGGGCAGCCAGACGCTCGCCCAGGCCGTCATCGCGGCCGAGCGCACGGTGCCGCACATGGCCGTCCAGTCGCTGCACGGGGTGTTTCCGCGCGGCGGGTACGCGGATCGCGACGTCGAGGTGGAGGTCGAGACCGTGCAGTCCGGCCGGGCGCTGGCCACCGTCCAGGTGTCGTTCCGGCAGGAAGGGCGCGAGCACGCGCGCGTGCTGGCCATGCTGAGCGTCGAGGAGCCCGACTTCCTCGCCCACAGCGCCCGCCTGCCCGAGGGCGTGCCCGGTCCCGACGAGTGCGACGAGCTGCCCTGCGCGCTGCTGCCCTGGGAGGTTCGCACGCTCGGCGGGGCCGACGCGCTCGCGCTCGAACTGGCCGGGCCGCCGACCCTGGACGTGTGGATGCGCTGCGACAAGGCTCCGGACGAGCCCGCTCTCGCCCGCGCGCTGCTGGCTCACGGCAGCGAGGGCTTCCTGGGCCCGGTCGCCATGCGGCCCTATCCGCAGTCCGAGATCACTCGCCTCGGCGGTCGCGGAGCTGCCGCGATGCTCGCCCAGACGGTCACCTTCCACCGCCCGTTCAGCCTGCACGACTGGCTGCTCATGCGGTGCGAGAGCAACTTCGCGGGCAGTGGGCGGATGCACGGCCGGATCCAGATCTTCACGCGGACAGGCGATCTGGTGGCCTCGGTGGACACCCAGGGCCTGATGCGCAGCGCCGCCTGAGAACGGCCGCTCCGGCCGATGGGGGGGCAAACCGGTCACCCACGGGTGTCCGGTCGGTCAAGGCGGTGAGTCCCCAGTCCACCGCCTCTACCTCTGGGTATGTTCTTGCGAAACCAGCCGGACACCCGCCGTTCAGTGTTCCCCCAGGGGGACGGCGGGACTCAGAGGAGTTCCCCACCCGCATGCGCAGATCAGTTCGCAGCCAAGGCAATCGCGGTCGTTTGATGCGGTTCGGTGCGATCACGGCCACGACCACCGTGCTCGCCCTGGGCGGGCCGTTCCCGGCCGCGACGGCCGATCCCGCGCCGCAGCCGATCACCGACGCGACCGATCTGCTGGCGGCGATCCAGGGTGGCCGGTTGCTCGGGGTGCCGCCCTTGCGGGATGTGATCGCGGGCAGCGCCGCCAGCCTGTCGTCGCCCGAATTCTGGTCGAACTACGTGCGCGAGATCCTCGTCCACAACAAGGTGCTGCTGCCGCTCCCGATCGATGTGGTCAAACCCGATGTGGCCCTGCCGCACGCGCCGATCGCGGCCGGGGCCACCGCCGCGCTGCCGCCGGCACCCGTCGATCTGCTCGACGTGACCTACGAGTGGGCGGGCGGCACCAAGACGGTCGCCGATTTCCTCAATGACTCCGGCACCGACGTCATCGAATTCGCGCACCGGGGGTCCCTGGTCGCGCAGTACTTCGCGAATGGCTGGTCCAATGACACCGCGCATCAGGCGTGGTCGACCACCAAGTCGTTCGTCTCGACCCTGGTCGGCATCGCCGTCGACCAGCACCTGATCGCCTCGCTGGACGATCCGATCGAGCGCTACATCCCCGAGCTGACCGGCACCTCCTGGCAGGGCGCGACCGTCCGGAATCTGCTGGAGATGCGGTCGGGCATCCGATGGGATGAGCACACCGAGGAGCTGTCGCAGAACACCCAGGTGACGCAGTGGATCGAGATGTCCCTGGACTACTACACCGAGGGCGGGTCGGGGAAGACCCGGGACGAGTTCCTGAAGTCGCTTCCGGCGGATCGGGCGCCCGGCGTCGCCTTCAACTACAGCAGCGCCGATACCCAGGTGCTGGCCTGGATGCTGGAGAGCGTCTACCACCAGCCGTTCAACCAGGTTCTCTCCGAACAGTTGTGGCAGCCCGCGGGCATGGAAGCGCCGGCCGACATCATGACCGACCGGACCGGCGCGGCCATCGCCTCCGAGGCCCTGTTCGCCCGGCCTCGCGACTTCGTGCGGCTCGGTGAGCTCCTGCGTACCGGCGGCCGCACGCCCGAGGGCCGGCAGGTGGTGTCCCCACAGTGGGTCGCGGGCGCCACCACCGGCATGAAACCGGCCAGCGACGCCGGGGACGCCACCGTCGGCGGCTACGGCTTCCAGTGGTGGAGCGGTGCGACGCCGGATGGCTTCCAGGCCAACGGCTTCCAGGGCCAGTACATCACGGTCGCCCCGTCGGACTGCGTGACCGGCGTCCGGCTGGCGCACACTCTCCAGCTGAGTACGGACGGGGAGTTCGCGGGCCAGGGCAATGACGAATGGCACGCCCTGTACCGGGCGGTGCTGGCTCGGCTCGGCGGCTGTTGAGCCCCGCCGCGTTCGAGGGGTAGCCGCCGGTGTCCGCTGGTGTAAACGATCTCGCGAACTTAGATTGGACGTGTGACCAAGTTTGGCGTCCGTCGGTGCGAGGTCCGGACGAAGTGAGCACGAGGCTGGATCTGCCCACGATCCCCCCGTCGGTCCTGAGCGGGCTGGTCGAGATCGGCGCGCGGGAGGCCCGCGACGTCGGGCGGTGGTTCACGGGGACCGGTCTGACCGCGCCGGATGTGCTGACCGCGGACTCGATCAAGGTGTCCTTCCGGCAGGCCGTCACCGTCCTGCGGCGCGCCATCGCGGATATGCCCGGGCGGCCGCTCGGCATGCAGGTGGGCGGGCGGGACATCCTGCTGTCGATGGGCATGCTCGGGGTGGCCATGCGCTCGGCCGCCACCGTGGGCGAGGCCATGTCGATCGGGCTGGAACTGCACCAGGCGTCGGGCAGCCTCATGGACATCGAACTCGAGCGCGACCAGCACCAGGCGGCGCTGCGCCTGCACGAACGCTGGCCCGAACCACAGCTGCTCAGCTTCCTGTGCGAGGAAATACTGTGCAGCACCATGATCTTCGTGCGGTCCGTGGTCGGCTCGGACTGGTCGCCCACCCGGGTGGAACTCAGCTATGCCCCGCCGCCGTACGCCGGTCACTACGAGCGATTCTTCCGCTGCCCGGTCGAGTTCTCCGCCGAGGCCAACCGGGCGGTCTTCCCCGCCGCGGACCTGGCCCTGCCCTTCGCCACGCACAGTGAGCCGACCCGGGTGATCGCGGTCGACGCGTGCCGCCGCCTGCTCGATATCGGGCGGCGGGAACCGGATGTGGTGCTGATCGTCGAAACCCTGCTCGAGCAGAATCTGCGACATCCCCTGACGATGGCCGAGGTCGCCGCGCGACTGCACGTCACCGAACGCACACTGCGCCGCCAACTCGCCACCGCCGGTGAGAGTTTCAGCTCGGTCCGGGATCGGGTGCGGGAACGGCGCGCCACCTATCTGCTGCAGGATTCGGCGCTGCCGATCTCCGCGATCGCGCACCAGATCGGATACAGCGATATCCGTGAGTTCCGCCGCGCCTACATCCGCTGGACCGGGTCCGCGCCCAGCGTGGCCCGCCGCACGCTCGCGTAGCCGGTCCGCCTCCCGGACAAGGGATCCGGACCGGCCGAGCGGTCACAGCGGCAGGTGTTCCTCGTACCAGCGGGCGGCATCGAGGATCGCTTTGTCGATATCGCCCGGGTAGTAGCCGAGTTCGGCGATGGCGCGGACACTGCTCGTCGCCTGCGGCAGGGACAGGTAGCGGGCCAGACCGGGATCGAGTTCGGGAGCGGTCCGGGTCACCATGGCGGTCAGCTCCCCGAACAGTCCCGCCGCGCGCACGATCGAACCGGGCAGCGGCAGTGGCTTTTTCGCCGCCCCGACCAGTTCCGCCATACGGCTGAACACCTCGTGGTAGCTGTGGTTCGGCCCGGCGAGAATGTAGCTGCTGCCGCGGGTGCCGGCGTGTTCGAGCGCGGCGATCATGCCGCGGGCGACCGCCCGCACGTCACACCAGGACGTGGTACCGGGCGGGCACGGATAGCGGTGGCCCTGTTGCAGCGCCCGGATGACCCGGCCGATCTGCAGGGTGTAGTCGTAGGGGCCGATCATGAAGCCCGGGTACACGATCACCGCGTCCAGTCCGCGCTCGATCCGGTGCCGGACCGCGATCTCACCGGCGAGTTTGGTGTCGGCGTAGTGATAGCCGATACCGGTGAACAGCTGGTCGCCGCCGTCCTCGGTGACGGGTCGGCCGTCGCGGTGATACCCCAGCACATCGGTGGTGCTGGTGTGCAGGAACCGTTTCACGCCGGACTCGAGTGCGGCATCCGCGAGCAGCGCCGGGACCACGGCATTGACCAGCCGCCGCCGTTCCGCCAGGCCGGACCAGGTGGAGGTGTCGCCCGCGACGTGAAAGACCCAGTCGTGGCCGTCGACCAGGCCGCGGGCCGCGCCGGGCGCGGTCAGGTCGGCGAGGCGAATGGTGATGGGAAGCTCTGCGAGCCAGCGGGTTTCCGAGCCCGGCATGCCGGAAGCGGTCACCTGATGACCGGCGCTCAGGAGTTCCCGGACCAGGTTCGCGCCCACGAATCCGGTCGCGCCGGTGACCAGGCACCTCATGACCGGGCCTCCGACGCCGACCGCCCGGCCCGGATCGGATCGAACAGGCCCGCGGTGAGGTTGCTCCAGCCGAATCGCTTGCGCAGCACCGCGAGATAGCTGTGATAGGCGTGGGCGTCGACATATGCGCGGTGCCGGGCCGAGGCCAGGAACTTGATGCCGCCGTTGAGTTTCGGCCGATCGCCGGCGATGAGTCCCTCGAACGCGGCCGCCCGTGCGGGGTTGCGCTGCTGGTCGTGCAGGTACTGGGCGACGACATTGCTGATGTGGTCGAACAGCGTATACGCGCTGGAGTTGACCTCGAGATAGCCGAGGCCGAACAGGTTGCGGTGCTCGCGATTGAACACCGACAGGTACAGGTCGGGTCGGCCCTCGGTCCAGTCGAAGTACTTCTCCGCATAGGGAATCGACCAGTCGTAGCCGGTCGCGTGGAGGATCAGGTCCACCTCCTCGCTGCTGCCGTCGGCGAACCGGACCCGGGCGCCTTCCAGCTTCGCGACATCGGGGCGGATCGCGACATCACCGTGCTGGAGGTAGTGGATCAGCTGACTGTTGAGCAGCGGATGCGATTCGAACAGTTTGTGATCCGGTTTCGGCAGACCGTATTTCGTCAGATTCCCCTGGAGCAGCCGCAGCAGCGCCTGGAAGAACGGGCGCTCCAGCCACAACGGCAATTGCGGTCCGCTATTGGCGATTTCGTCGCTGGGGATACCGAAGATGTGTTTCGGGATGACGTGATAGCCACGCCGGATGCTGACGAAGGCGGCCTCGGCATTCGCGGCAGCGTCGCAGGCGATATCGGCGCCGGAGTTGCCCAGTCCGACGATCATGACCCGCCGCCCCCGGAATTCGAGGGGACTGCGGTAGGTCGAGGAGTGCCGGATCTCCCCGTCGAACGAGCCCTGGTGTTCGGGCGAACGCGGCTGCCAGGTCACTCCGGTGGCGCAGATGACCGCGGCGTACCGGCGCTCGGCGCCGTCGTCCAGGGTGACCAGCCAGTCGAGGCCGTCCTTCAGCACATCGACTACGGCGCAATCGAATCGGATCGCCTCGCGCAGGCCGTATGCGTCTGCGAAGGAGCGCGTGTACGCCAGGATCTGCCGGTTACCCGGATAGTCCGGGTAGTTCTCCGGCATCGGAAAGTCGAAGAACCCCGACGTCTTTCGCGACGAGATGAAATGCGCGGACTCGTACATCGGGGTGCCCGGGTTGTCGAGATCCCAGATGCCGCCGACATCGGAATGCCGCTCGAACTGGTCGTAGGGAATCCCGAGGCGTTTCAACGCCCGAGCCGCGGACAATCCCGCCGGCCCGGCGCCGATGATACAAACCCGACCCGGCCCCTCGGCCGCTTGTGTTCCGGACATGAACCCTCCGTTCGACGGTGACGATAACGGCATCCAACAGCCGCCGGGCCCCTGCTGACGAGGGGTGATGCGGCTGGAAAGGGGGGATAACCGGACATGCCGGGCGCGCTGCTACGCTCGCGGTCCGCGGATCTTCCCGACGCACCGTCGGTAAGTTTGTCTCCGCAGAGAGGTGAAGGCACCGACGATGAACAACTTCCCCGGAGTCGACGGTTTCCTCGGCACGAGAGCGTCGTGGGCGATGGACACCATGGTGCTCGTCATGGCGATCGTCGTCGCCGTCCTGGCGTGGAGCGTCTACCAGGCCAGGGTCAATCGAAAGTTCGGCCTGCACAAGGGAGTTCAGATCCTGCTGGCGGTGGGCTTGCTCGCCGCCGTGGTGCTCTTCGAGATGGATGTCCGCTTCAACGGCTGGCAGGAGCGGGCCGCGGGCGTCGTCGGCGGGACCGCCTCCACCGTGGTGTGGACCGCCTTGGCCATCCACCTGGCCTGCGCGGTCTTCTCGGTCGTCCTGTGGCCCGTGGTGATCATCCGCGCGGCCCGCAACTTCGATTCGCCGCCGCACCCCGGCGCGCACAGCGCCTGGCACCGCCGCTGGGCGCCGATCGCGGCAATCGGCATGACGCTGACCGCCGTGACCAGCTGGATCTTCTACGGCCTGGCCTTCGTCGCGTAACCCGCTGCGGCTCAGACCTTCTTGCCGACAGCCCCGTACAGCGACACGTTCTTGTCGTGGCCCGGCGGGAATACCTCGTCGGGATTGCGCCACCGGTGGATCATCTCCACCCCCGGCTCGACCAGTTCCAACCCGTCGAACAGCCGCTCGACCGCGTCCCGGGTGCGCGGCTGCACCGGTATCCCGCGATCGATATAGACCTGCAGCAGCCGGGCCATCCCCTCGGGATCGTCGGGCCCGGCGTCGAAATCGGTCGTGACATGCGAGACCGCCAGATACGACCCCTTCGCGAGCGGCTCCATCAGGGCCCGCACGATCTCGTGCACATCCCCCGGCACGAAATGCAGCACCGCCATCAGCGACACCGCGACCGGCTGCGAAAGATCCAGCGTCTCGAGCAGTTCCGGAGCCTGGAGAATCTCCTCCGGCTTCCCCGCGTCGGCCAGGACGAACGCCGTCCGCCCTTCCTCCGCACTCACCAACAATGCCCGCGCGTGCGAGAACACCATCGGATCATTGTCGACGTAAACGACCCTCGACTCGGGCGCCAACCCCTGTGCCACCTGATGCAAATTCGGCTCGGTGGGAATCCCCGTCCCGATATCCAGGAACTGCCGAACCCCCTCCCCGGCCAGATACCGGGTAGCGGTCCGCATGAACTCCCGATTGGTCTGCGCGGTCACCCGAACAGCCGGAAACTCCGCCAGCGCCTTGTCCCCCGCATCCCGATCCGCCTCGTAATTGTCCTTCCCCCCGAGGAAGTAGTCATACATCCGAGCCGAATGCGGCACATCAGTACGTAGCTCACGCGAACCCGCCACCACGTCCCCCTAGACCCGTATCCGAAAACCCGTCCCCGCCTGTATACCGCAGCGCCCTGATCACCGCCCCCGGATCGGGTAATACCCCGAACTTCGGAACCCACGCGAAACACCCCGCCGGCAAGGACATCCCGCCTCTCAGCCACTCTCGACCGCAAGCCGGGAGGTGCGCGCTTCGGATATAGATCTGAGCGAATCGCGCATTGGAACGCTCGCGAGAGTGCCATAGCGTTGGTCGGGTACCAAACGCTCAGGGAAAGTGGAGGCCTTCGGTGGCTATTCGGATCGGTGTATTTCTCCCCACGTCGGGACCGCACAGCACGGGGTCGGGGCCGCGGGAGGTTCGGGAGAGCGCGCGGGTGGCGGAGGCCGCGGGGCTCGAATCGCTGTGGGCGACAGATCACCTCGTCGCCAGTCAGCCGATGCTCGACAGTACCGTCGCGCTCAGCACGGCGGCGGCGGTGACCGATCGGATCCGGGTCGGGTTCGGGGCCATGTTGGTGGCGATGCGGCCGGTTGCGTGGGCGGCCAAGGAGATCGGGACGTTGCAGCAGGTGTCGGAGGGGCGGCTGCTGTTGGGAATCGGGACCGGCAATCCGGCGCACGGGGATGTCGGGTGGCGGGCGGCGGGTGTGCCGTTCGCGGAGCGGGGGGTTCGCACCGATCGGGCGCTCGCGGTGCTGCCGGGGTTGATCAGTGGAGAGAAGACGGAGCTGGACGAGGGCCTCGACGTCGCACTGTCGCCGGGTGCGTCGGTGCCGCCGATTCTTGTCGCGGGCAATAGCTCTCGGGCCCGTCGCAGGGCCGCCACCTATGGGGATGCCTGGATGCCGATCAATCCGGGTCTCGACAATCTTCCCGGCTTGCTGACCGAGTTGAAGGACCTCGCTCAGCAGCATGGCCGGCAGACCCCCGCGGTGACAGTCGTCGCGCCGGCGCTCTCGGCGGATCCCCGTCGGGCCGCAGACGAATTGGTCGCCTACGAAGCCGCCGGTGTCGAGCGGGTCGTGCTGGCTCCGACCGGCCCGGATTGGCGGCGCGACTACGCATTCGCCGCCGACGTGCGCGCCGCTCAGTAGAGCTCCCTCCACTCTCGATCACAGGACAGACCATGTCGGTTTCGCAGCGCCTCATCCTCGCCACCCTGTCGGCGTCGATGCTCATGACCATCCTCGACGGCAGCATCGTGACCGTCGCCATGCCCTCGATCCAACGGGATCTCGGCTTCAGCCCGTCCGAACTGAGCTGGACGGTCAATGCCTATCTCATCGCCTTCGGCGGACTCCTGCTGCTCGCCGGGCGGCTCGGGGATCTGATCGGGCGCCGGACCATGTTCATCGCCGGGAACGTCGTCTTCACCGCGGCCTCGGTTCTCGCCGGTGCGGCCACCGGACGGGAAGTGCTGATAGCGGCGCGGTTTCTTCAGGGCGTCGGCAGCGCGCTCGCGGCGTCGGTGGTGCTCGGCATCCTGATCACCCATTTCACCGGGAATGCCGAGCGTGCCAAGGCCATCGGCGTCTTCAGCTTCACCGGCGCGGCCGGCGCCTCGGTCGGGCAGGTGCTCGGCGGGGTGCTCACCGATGCGCTGAACTGGCATTGGATCTTCCTGATCAACGTGCCCATCGGGCTGGCGACCGTCGTGCTGGCCCTACGGGTGGTGCCCGCCGATCGCGGGATCGGATTCGGTGCGGGCGTGGACGTCCTCGGCGCGGTGCTGGTGACGTCGGGGCTGATGCTGGGGATCTACACCGTGGTCGGGATCGCCGAGCACGGCTGGCTGGCGGCTCGGACGCTCACGCTCGCCCTGGTGTCGGCGCTGCTGCTGGCGGGTTTCCTGGTTCGTCAGGCCACGGCCCCCGCACCGCTGCTGCCGCTGCGGATCTTCCGTTCCCGCAATGTCTCCGGCGCGAACGCGGTGCAGATGCTGACCCTGGCGGCGATGTTCGCCTTCCAGGTCCTCGTGGCGCTCTACATGCAGCAGGTGCTCGGTTACAACGCGCTGCGGACCGGGTTGGCGATGCTGCCCGCCGCGGTGGCCATCGGCGGGGTGTCGTTGTTCGTGTCCGCCCCGCTCATCACGCGCCTCGGTGCGCGCACCGTGCTCGTCGCCGGACTGTCGTTGCTGCTGACCGGCATGGCCTGGCTGACCCGCCTGCCCGTGCACGCCGACTACACCGTCGATCTGCTGCCCATGATGGTGTTGATCGCCGGTGGCGGCCTGGTGCTGCCCGCGCTGACCGGACTGGGGATGTCCGACGCCGAGCCCAGCGATGCCGGGCTGGCGTCGGGACTGTTCAATACGACCCAGCAGATCGGGATGGCGATCGGTGTCGCGGTGCTGACCACGCTCGCGGCCTCGCGCACCGGAAGTCAGCTCGCCGAGGGAGTTTCCGAGGCCGCGGCGCTCACCGCCGGGTATCGGTTCGCCTTCACCGTGGCGGCGGGCCTGCTGGTGGCGGCGTTGATCGTGACCGTCACCGTATTGCGTCGCCCGGCGGCGGTGGCCGGTTCGGTTTCGTCCGAAGCGCTCACGGTCGCGGGTTGACGCCGGGTCGGGGTCAGCAGCGCCACGCAGGCGATGCTGAAGACCAGGCCGAGGGCGAAATAGCCACGGTAGCTGTCGGTTTGGGCATGGATGAGTCCGGCCACGCCCAGACCGGCAGCTGCCGCGAGTTGATGGGTGACCCAGGCGGGAGCCAGGGTGCGGCCCATGCGGGCGGGGTCCAAGCCGCGCGACATGACGGCCATGGTGAGCGGGACGATGGGGAACGACGCGGCGCCGAAGAGGATCGCCACCGCGATCAGCACGCCGGGGCCGGGGACGAAGACGGCCAGGATCAGGGCTGCGATCCGCACGACATACAGTGCCCGCAACAGGTTTTCAGGCTTGTAGGTTCGAAGCAGCCGAACCAGGGCCGCTGAGGTCAGACCGGCCGACAGCGCGGCGAGGGCGACCAGGCGACCCGCGGCGGTGATATTCCAGCCCAATTCGGTCGCGTGCTTGGGCAGCATGAGGATCACCACGTAGAGCGTCGCGGCATGCAATCCGAAGGCCACCAATAGCTTTCCGCGTCCGCGCAAGGATTCAGCGCCACCCGTGGGCCTGCGGTCGCCCGGAGACGCCGGCAGTCGAGCCGCCAAGTAGGCCGTCACCCCGAGTCCGACCGCGCCCAGCAGCGCGTAGGTGGCCCGCACCCCGATCGGATCGAACAAGGCGGTCGCCGCCCACGGCGTGATCAACTGCCCCAGATTGATCCCGAGCGCGGCCCGGGCGAGCGACGGTCCGGCCTGATCGCCGTGCACCCGCCCGATCAACGTGGTGACCGCCAGCGTGGACGACGCCGCGAACCCCAGCCCGCCGAGCACCATGTACGCGGCGACGAATTCCCAGGTCCGGGTGACCACCGACAGCACCAGGTAGCTGCTGGAGATCAGTGTGAGCCCGCCGATCAGCACCGCCTTGGCCCCGATCCGGTCGAGTAGCCACCCGATCGGATACTGGGCCAGCCCGGTGACGGTGGTGCCGAGCGCGGCGGCCACGGCCATGGCGGCCGCGCTGATCCCGTAGTCGGCGGCGGTCGGCGCGAAGAACACGCCCATGGTGAAGTTCAGGCCGAAGGACACGGTCATGGCCGCGAGCCCCGCCCAAGCGATCCGTGCAGAACGCATGATGTTGTCTCCCCATCGAATAGGACGAACGCCGGTCGATCCCGAGTCCCTCAGCTCGCCGCCGCCCGCAGGGCCGCGTTCTCCCGCTCCAGATCGGCGATCCGCTCCCGCAGGTCGGCCACCGCCTCCAGCACTTCCTCCCGCGGATACAACTCCGGAATGTGCTGACTGCAGTTCCAGTCGAACGCCTCGACCTCGATCAACACCGCCCGCTCCGCCTGCGCCCGATAGCCCGGAACAGCCAGCGAGGCAATGAGTTCCGGCTGCTCGGCAGCCTCCACCACCCGCGCCCGCCCGAAAATCTTCAACCGAGTCCGGGCCGCGTAATCCATCAGGAACAACGCCACCCGACCGTCATGATCGAGATTCCCCCGACTGATGTACTGCTTGTTCCCCCGAAAATCCGCGAACCCCAACGTCCGCGAATCAACCACCTTCAAGAACCCCCGACCCCCACCCCGATGCTGAATGTAAGGCCACCCCGTCTCACTCACCGTCGACAGATAGAAACTGTCCCGCTCGCCGATGAACCAAGCCTCGTTCTCCCCCAACCGATCCGCCACCTCCGGCACCGCCGCCATCCGCTCATACCCCCGCAAACTCCCATGCACCGCCTGATGAGCCCGAACCCCCTCAGTGAACGCAACCTGCGCATAATGCCCGGTCATCCCCCAACCTCCCTCTCGATCGGCCCATGCGAGATGCGCCCTTCTAACTGTTAATGAATGTTTTAACAGTTAGAGGCGATGGGTTGATTCCCGAGCGGGAACATTTGTCCTATCTCCGGGGTGGGTGGGCGGTGGATAGTGGGGGCTCGTTCACAAGGAGGGCTTCGTGCGGATTCTTGTTTCTGGGGCCGGCGTCGCGGGGCCGGTGTTGGCGTATTGGCTGAACAGGCATGGTTTTTCGGTGACCGTGGTGGAGCGGGCTGCGACGGTGCGCAAGACCGGGGGGCATGCGGTGGATTTGTTCCGGCCTGCGGTGGAGATCTCGGAGAGGATGGGGGTGCTGGATCGGATCGAGGGGTGCGCTACCGGGACTGCGCGGTTGACGTTGCGGCCGGAGGGGTCGTCGCGGGCGGTTCGGGTGGATCTCGGCAAGATCTTCAGCGCTGCCTCCGATCGGCATGTCGAGATCATGCGGGATGATCTGAGCGAGATCTATTACGACGCAACGTGTGACGATGCGGAGTACCTGTTCGGGGACTCGATCACCGCGCTCTCGCCGGACGGCGGGGTTCGGTTCGAGAATGCGGCACCGCGCCGGTTCGACCTCATCATCGGCGCAGACGGACTGCATTCCACGGTCCGGCGGCTCGCCTTCGGCGACCAACCCGGTTCCAGCACCTTCATCGGGGCCTATCTCGGCGTTCTGACCCTGCGCGATGCCGCCGCGCTGGAGCGTGAGCTGCTCATTCACGTCGGCGTCGGCCGGACCGTGGGGATGTACGGCACCCGACATTCCGGCGAGGCACGGGCGCTGTTCCTGTTCCACAGCGAGCAGGAGCTCGACTACCACTACCGCGATGTGCCACGGCAGAAGGAACTGCTGCGCAACGCCTTTCAGGGCATACATCCGGACGTGGACCACTGGCTGTCCGAGCTCGACAGCACCCCGGCCTTCTACTTCGACTCGATCACCCAACTCCACCTGAACACCTGGTCCCGAGGAAGGGTGACGCTGGTCGGCGACGCGGGCTACTGCCCCGGCCCGGCCGTAGGCGGCAGCACCACCCTGGCAGTCGTCGGCGCCTATGTCCTCGCGGGCGAACTGGCCAGAGCCGGCGGCAACCACGAACGCGCTTTCGCCGCTTACGAACGCGTGATGACACCCCACATCCAGGCCGGCCGAGCAGCCGCCCTCAGTGCCGCGAAAACCCTCATCCCCGCATCCCGCCTCGGCATCACCGGCCTGACCCAAGGCGCCCGTCTGATCTCAGCCCTCCCGGCCCGCCCCCGCCGAGCCCTACTCCAGCTAGCGAGCAAGACCGGCCGCCTGTACAACTCCATGGCCATCGATGATTGCGAAGCGTCGATCCCGTCCGGCCTGGTCGGGTCTGGTGATCATTACGATGGCTGAATGTCCCAAGGCCCCTCCACCCGGCAGCTCCTGGCCGATACGGCATTGCGGATGTTCGCCGAGCGCGGCATCGACGCCGTCTCCTTGCGGGAGCTGACCGCCGCCGCGGGTCAGCGCAACAAGACTGCCGCGCAATACCATTTCGGCAGTAGGGAACAGCTGGTTCGCGAGTTGTTCGAGCAGCACACCGGCGAGGTGAATCGGCGGCGCTGGGAGCTGCTCGACGCTCTCGGGGAACGGGCCGATGTCCGCGAACTGACCGACGCCCTGATCCGGCCGCTGGCCGAGAAGGCCGCTCAACCCGAGGGCTATTACCTCCGATTCCTGGCCCAGGTGTCGACTCCGCCGTGGGTCCACACCCTTGCCGGTGCGGATCCCGCTGTCACCAGCAGCGTGCGGGCCGTGCTGGCGGCATTGGCGGATCGCCTCGCGCACCTCCCGCTGCCCATCCTGCGCACCCGCCTGTCGCTGAGCATGATGCTCGCCGTCCGGGCCCTCGCCGGGTTCGAGCACGCGCCGCCCACGAACGGCACCCGCAGCGCCCTGTTCACCGTGAACATCGTCGACGCCACCATCGGCATGCTCACCGCACCCGTCTCCGAGGCCGCCGACGCACTGCTCGCCGAGCTGCCCGGCACGACACCCGAGCCCGATTGGCCGTGGCCCTTCCTGATCGGCGCCGCCAGCGGCGAATGACCGCGCCCCCGGCTCGACCGGGCTGTCAAGACCGCGGCCCGTACAGCAGTTCCGTCATTGACGACCACCCGAGTTAAGTCATATGCCTTAAGGCGCTCGACTTAATCTCTCAGGAGTGATCCACATGAGAATCATCCGAGGCCGCAGGGCCGTCATCACCCTGGTCGCGCGCGGCTTGGCGGGCGCGCTCGCCGCCACCACGCTCGCGACCCTCGCCGCGCCCGCCGGCGCTGACGAACCCGACGCGAAGGGTTCCGATCCGCATCGGGAAGCCACCATCCGCGAGACCTACGACTACGCGTTTCCCCTCTACTTCCTGTCGAAGCTGCGGTGGAACGCGCTCGAGACCACCGGCGGACGCACCAGCACCACGCTCAACCACTACGCGCACTCGCGGTCGGTGGCGGGCCCGAACGACACGTGGGCCAACGCACCGCTGGTCGACGCGCTCTACTCGACGGCGTGGATCGATCTCGCCGCGGGACCGGTCTTCCTCGACACGCCCGACACCGGCAGCCGGTACTACGCGCTGACCCTCATCGATTTCTACTCCAACACCTTCTATTACGGCGGCACCCGGGCCACCGGCACCGCGGCGAAGCGGGTCCTCCTGGTCGGCCCGAAGTGGAATGGTCAAGCGCCCGACGGGGTTTCGGTGGTGCGTTCGTCGACCAACGACGTCTACGTCAACCTGCGCGTTCAGACGACCGGGCCCGACGACCAGGCCGCGGTCAACGCCGTCCAGGACGGATTCACCATCACCCCGGCACCGGGGTATTCGGCCGACGCCTCGGTCCGCCGGGTCGCGCCGGGCACCGGCCCGGAGAACTACCTCGCCATGGTCAACCAGATGCTGGAACTGAATCCGCCGCCGAACTACGACGATTCCCTGATCAAGAAGTTCCGCAAGGTCGGAATCTGCGGCGCCGACTGCACTTTCGACAAGATCCCGAAGCCGACCCAACAGGCTTGGCAGGAGCTCTATCCCACGCTGGGCAACTACATGGCCCAGTACGCCGCGCAGACCGCCAAGGCCAAGGGCTGGGTCGACTACAGTCCGCCCGGATCCCTGCTCGGCACCACCGAACAACGCGATTACGCCTTGCGCGCCAGCTCATTGGGCAGCGGAACGGGCATGCTCGGCCTGCGTCGCGAGGAAGCCAACTACTGGATCACGTTCACCGACAGCTCCGGCAACTACATGACCGGTGACCGCGCCTACACCTTGCGCCTGCCCTCCGGCGGCATCCCGTCCAAGGCGTTCTGGTCGGTCACCCTCTACAAGGTCCAGCAGAACGGCCAGTTCCTCACCGAGAACCCGATCAACCGCTACCACATCTCGAACAACACCCCCGGCATGGTCACCAACCCCGATGGCAGCTTCGACATCCGTATCCAAGCCACCGAACCCGCCGCCGACAAGAAGCCGAACTGGCTCCCCAGCCCGGGGCCCGGCCACGCCTTCATCCTGTTCGCTCGCGCCTACATCCCCGGATCCTCCGTGCTGGCCGGTCAATTCACCATGCCGCCGGTCACCGTGACCGAATAGTCAACACCTTTGGTTGGGGCGCCTGCCGAAGCCCGGCAGGCACCCCGCCGCCATGTCGACGCCTCAGCCCCGTCGCCGAAGAGTCACCGGCAGTGAGTCTTCCGGCAGCGGGGTCGCGCTCATGTCCAGGGGCATGATGTAGTCCTGCGGGACTTCCCATTCGAAGCTGCGGAGCAGCTGGTGGAGGACCATTTTGATTTCGAGGCCGGCGAAGTGCTGGCCCAGACATTTGTGGGGGCCGCCGCCGAAAGGGGCCCAGGCCATGCGATGGCGTTTGTGTTCGGCGCGGTCGTCGCTGAAGCGTTCCGGGTCGAATTCCTCGGGTTGGGACCAGATTTCGGGGCGGTGGTGGTTGGCCAGGGCGGGGACGACCACCATCGAACCTTCGGGAACGAAGTAGCCGCAGATCTCGGTGTCCTGGACGGCCACGCGGGGCTCGATCTGGATCGGCGTGCACAGGCGCGTCGTTTCCTTGAAGATCCAGTCCAATTCGGTGAGGTCGGCGAGTTCGTCGTAGCCGAGTTCGTGGGGCATGTCGAGGGAGCGGACGCGGGCACGTTTCTGCCAGTCGGGGTACTTGGCCAGGTTGTAGACGATATTGGCGAGGGTGCCGGTGGTGGTGTCGTGGGCGGCGGCCAGGAGGAAGACCATGTGGTTCACGACGTCCTCGTCGGTGAAGCGTTCGCCGTCCTCGCCGGTGGCGTGGCACAGCATCGACAGGAGGTCGGTGCCCGGCTGGTCGCGGGCGGTCGTGATCCGTTCGGCGAGGAACACTTCGAGGGTGCGGCGGGCGCGCAGACCCTTCCGCCAGCGACTGCCGGGCAGCGATATCCGCACCATCGCGCCGCCGGCGTGCAGGAGCGCCATGATGGCGCCGCTGATCCGGTCGGCCTCCGCGCGAGGCAGGCGCGCACCCATGAAGACCTCGAGGGCCACGTCCAGGGTCAGCTGCTCCAACCGCTTGTGCATGAGCACCGGGTTACCCTCGGCCACACTGCCTTCCGGCAGCTCCGCGATGTGGCGTTCCACGATGGTGTGCAGGGCTTCCAGGTAGGAATTGAGCGCCGAGCGGCCGAAGGCCTGCTGCATGATCGCGCGGTGCGCCTTGTGCTCGTCGAAATCGAGCATCAGCAGGCCGCGGTCGAAGAACGGCCCGTTGAGCGGCTTCCACGCGGGACCGTTGGCGAACACCCGGTCCCGGTTCATCAAAACCTGCTGTGCCGCATCGGGACCGGCGGCGATGATCCACCGGCTGCCGAACATGTTCAGCACATGCACCGGGCCGTAGGTGTTCTCGTCCTCCCGAGCCGAACCGTGCGGGTCGCGGCGCTGACGCCGCAGCTGCGAGATCCAGTTCGTGGCCGGCCCGCTGATCTGCCGGAGCTCGCTGCCCGCCGGTGGTGCCGCGACGAATTGTGTTCTGGGCAAGGCAAACCCCTCCTGCGTAACTGTCGACAAAGCCGAAAGTTACCTGCAGGGAAGGGGTCCACACCGCCGTTCGGCGTATTTTGCCGAATACTCCTGCGTTTTAATGCAGATTGGCCACGACGTCGGCCGCGATCGCCTTCGCCGCGGCCTCCGACGCGGCCGCGCCGTTCCAGTCGTTGACGACGACATCCACGACGGCATTGCCCGAACGCAGGATGATTCGGGCGTCGGAACGCCCCGGAATCGCCTTCGGACTACCACTGACCATGGCGGCCGACTGCACCTTCGACCCGAGTTCGGCGGGGGTGATCTCGACGGACTTCGACTCGTTGAGCTGCGGCTGATACACATCGGAAAGCGAGCTCTGGGCACGGCTGTACATCGACGGCGAGCCGGCGGCCATGCGCAGGACCACCTGGATGCTGACCGGATGCGTCACGGAATCGACCGTGGTCCAGCTCGGCGTGTGGGTGACCTCGTCGGGGTTGAGCGTCATCGTCGGGGTGCGCTTGCACTGCGCCCCCGGGGTGTACCGGCTCAGCAGCGCGGCGGACACCAGCGTGCACTCGTCGCTCGTGTCGTGGTAGGTCGGCCCCGCGGCCGCGTCGTCGGAAGAGCCGGACGTGACGAGATATACAGCGCCGCCCGCGATCGCCACTCCCAGCACCACCGCCCCGGCGATCCACACCCGCTTGGACCGAGGCTGTCCCTGCCGCACCGGGGACATCACCGCACTCACCAACCCGCTCCGATCTAGAGAACTCAGCTGGTCAGAGATTACCGCACCGCAAGCCATCCGCTACACCCGGCAACCAGCACCTCGGGTGTGAAACAGATTGACGGCCAAGCCAATTGACTCGGCGGTCGGCAACCCTGCCGCGACAGGCGGACCAAGGCCCACTCGGGCGGATACGAAAAGAGCCGGGCTCGGCGATCTTGCCGAGCCCGGCTGGCGGTGGTGTCCTAACTCAGTAGACCCGGTCCGTCTGGTCGGGGATGACCGCGCCGGTGGCGTCGTCCTTCGCCGGGGCGCCGGATCCGTCCGGGTTGGTGTAGCCCTTGGTGGAGCACGGGTACAGCGAGGTCTTCTGGGCCTTGGGCTCGATGAACATGGGGTTGATCAGCCACTTGCTGTCGCCGTTGGAGTACGCGGGGCACATCAGCTCGGTCTTGTTGCGGTTGATCACCAGGTGCAGGGCGGTCGCGTCGCGGACGAAGGTGGTGTCGGTGGTGGAGTCGCCCGCCGCGAAGACCTGGCGGGTGTCCTGGCGCTCCCACGCGGCCGGGCCGCTGACGCCGAAGACGCGCTCGTTGATGAAGCAGCGCTTGCCATCGAGGTAGGTGATCGCCTGGTCGTCACCGGAACCGCCGCAGCCGACGGTGTGGTAGCTGCGCACACCGTGATCCATGACGTTCTGGATTCCCACGATGTGATTGCGCTGCACGCCCAGATGCGGCGCCCAGGCCTCGATCACGGCCTGCGGCGAGGCGGTGATCACCCAGACGTCGAAGCCCTCCTTCTGCAAGGTGCGGTAGAGGTCCGCCATCTGGTCGTAGTAACGGACCCAGGCCACGACCTTCTTGGTGCCCACCATCTGCGTGGCGCCGACCGGGTTGGCGAGGTTCTCCGCACGGGCGGCCTCGGCGAACTTGGTGACGGCCTCGTCGTTGTAGCCGGAGAGCAGGTTGTTCACCCACGCGTACGAGGCTTCCGTGCGGCGCTGATTCCACCCGGCGAACGCGGGCTTGCCGCCGGTCGTGGTGGTGTCGTTGTACACCGTGTACAGCTCATCGGCGCACGCGGTGTTCGTGCTGGTCGGCAGCGGCTGCCCGGCGGCGACATCGGTCCCGCAAGCCTTGGACAGCGCGTCCGCCGCATCCTTCGTCAGATACGGACTGGTCTGCATCCAATCCTTGTTCGGCGGCTGCAACACCTTGTCATTCCGCAGGATCCAGAACGTGGTGGCATCACCCGCGTCGTTCTTGATCGTGGTGTTGTCCCAGTCGAACGTCGCAACCGGATGCTTGTTGCCGTGAACGGCCTTGTTGCACTTGCCATATTCATTGACCATCTGCTGCAACTTGGCGGCGTTGTCGCCATACCACTGCAGCGAACTGTCGAGCTGTGCACACTTATCGCTCGACGGAGCCGCGCTCGCCTGTGGCGCTCCCAGTGAGGCGAGGCCCAGCATGACCGCCAGCGCGAGTAGAAATCGTTTTGTCATGCGCGGCAGGCTAGGCACCGCACACCACCGCGAGCCGTCACCCACATGAATACTGGTCAGTTGTTCAGTTAACATTGTTCACGAAAGGCCTGCCGACCCGGAACCCACTGCGGTCCGCCAGGTTTCGCATATCCGCGACCCCGTTGCTCCTCCCCGCGACAGACACCAGTCGACATGGGCCCAATCGACATACTTGCGCCCGGAGCCAGAGTCGATTGCCCGGAAGACCGCGACGTCTCCGGGAAAGCCCGATTCATCCGGTTCTAGGGCGTCGATGGATCGGCGTGGCAGGTCGCATCCGACTCCGGCAGCGTCCCGGCGTCGAAGTAGCTGTTGATGGCGTCGTTTACGCAGGCACTCAACTTGGGCCGGAAGGTCATGTGAATGCGGACGTCCTGCAGCGTGACCATCCGCGACCCCGTCATGTCCTGGTGCAGCCGCAGTCCGTGGGCGTACGGGGTACGAGGGTCTCCGGTCGCCTGAACGATGAGCGCGGGCACCGAATTCCGAACAACGGTGGGCGCTTCCACTGGCCGTGGCCAGAACGCACAGGGCTCGACATTGCTCGCCAACGCGCCGAAGACCGGCTGTGTGACCCGGCTGTCCTCGATATTGCGCCAGTACGAACCCAGATCCGTCATCGCACCCGCATCCCCGCAGGCGATCTGCGCCAGCGTCGAGTTCTCCCCGTCGCGCAGCGCTGCCACGATGGCCGCGAGCCGAGGCGACCGAGACGTGGTCGGCGGCCCGCCCACGGCGTCGGCGAGCTCCCGGACGGTCTCGGCCACAGCCGCATTGATCCGATAGTTCATCAGCGTCCCGTGCAGGATGAACGGCAGCCAATGATCGTCGACAGCGAAACCGTCCACCACGATCGGCTGCCGTGCCGCAGCCCGCACCAGCTCCTCGATTCCGGCCCGCACCTGCTGCGGTGTCGCACCCAACCGATACGTGTCATCCCGCGTGGCCGCCCACGCCGCCCAATCATCCAATGCGATCTCATCCGCCGGCCCCCAATCCTGCACCAGCCCTTCCCAATACCGATCCGGATCGATGGCACTGTCGAGCACGATGCGATCTGCCCGCTGCGGGAACATCTGCGTGTACACCGCACCCAGGTAGGTCCCGTAGGACGTCCCGTAGTAGCTGATCTTCTCCTCGCGCAGCGCGCTCCGGACGATGTCCATATCCCGTGCTGTATTGCGAGTAGTGAACTGCCGCAACAACTCCGGATCACGAACCAGGCACGAGGCAGCCATTCCCGCCGACTGCACGGTGTCGTGCGCGAACCCCAGCAGATCCACGCCCGCCGATCGGATCATCTCGCCCACCGGCCACCCGCACCGCCCAGTCCGCCCCGATCGCCCGACACCACGCGGATCCATTCCGATCAGGTCATAGCCGGCCAGCGCCTCCGGGCTCAGCACATCACCGAGCAGATCCAGACTGTCCAACCCCTCCGCGCCGGGTCCGCCGGGATTGGACAGCAGCACCCCTCGCCGTCGTTCCGGATCACCTGCTCGCACCCGAGATATCGCCACTGTCGTCGTGCGCCCGTCGAGCTTCCCGTAATCCACCGGCACCACCACGTCCGCGCACTCCCCGCCGGCCGCGTCCAACTCCGTCGTCCCGCAAGCCCTCCAATCGATCGGCTGCCCCTGAAACCGCTCCAACCCCAGCGATTGCGGCTCGTTTCCCGGCCCGGGCGCGGCGGAACTGTACACACCCACCGGCGCGATGACGGTCACCGATACGACAAGTGCGGTGATCGAACGCCGGAATAGTCGCACCAACAACAGAATTCGCCTCTCAACCACGCTCACACAGTCGGTCAAGTAAACCGCACGCCCGTGCGGGGACAACCACCTACATATCAGAAGTCCAATGCCTGCCGATCACTCGACACACCGCACCTTCCGCATCCCTCAACCTGGAAACGACGATGGGGCCGGTACCGCTTTCGCGGTACCGGCCCCATCGGGAACAGATCGTGTATTGAAGCCTTCGGTGGGCCTCCTGGCGGCCTACTCCAAACCTGCGTACCAGTCGGAACGTTTACGCCGATTGGTAGAGATTCTGCCATCGTTGCAGGTCAAACGGCCGGAAGATGAAAACACTCCCCCGCCTCGGGTCCATAAGCTCTCGCAGCGGCTGGCGCCAGACATAGCCGAGGAGCTGGCAGCGGCGTATCGCGGTGGAGCTACAACCATGGAGCTTCGAGAACGGTTCGGCTTGAGCCAGGGCAGTGTGCTGCGACTACTGGCCGGACAGGGCGTCACGATGCGACGACAAGGACTGAGCGAGAGCGACGTTCAGACGGCGGCCCAGATGTATTTAGAGGGACAGTCACTGTCCGAGATCGGTACACAGTTCGGGGTGTGGCCGGGGACGGTGCGACGAGCTCTGATCAAGGCGGGAGTGCCGATGCGGCCGACGGGTGGAAGCAAGCCGAGGAGGCGGTGCCAGGCAGCGTGAGGCTGGTCGGGATTGCCCCGAGTGTCATCCGGGGCTTCGCCCTGCCCTCCTTTGGCGTTGCGCTGCTCAGCCTCTCGTGCCAGCTCCTCCTGAATCGCCTGCTTCCGTTGGCTTTCACGGGCGAGTTCGAGCAAGGCTTTGGCAAGCTTGTTCATGGGAGTGTCTGTGTTGGCGACAGCCTTGACCGTGATGACTGAGTTCTTGGGGCGTGGCTTCTTTGGCGTACCGGGGAGGTAGGGAGCGGGAGGGTGGGCTTCGGAATAGGCGATGACGGCACACAGTTGACCGAGGGCTTTGCCGGCACGTTGGGGTAAGGAGGGGTCTGATTTGGTGATGGTCTGACGATGGGTGATGAGTTCTCGGTCTGAGAGATGTTTGGTGAGACGGTAGTACTTATGGAGGGCCATTTGGCCTGACCAGGCGAGGACACCGAATTGATGATGGTGGGTTTTTCAGGCTTCTTTGAGGAAGTGGTGATCAAGGAGGTCGGTGGGGGTGGTGAGGCGGGGCATGACATTACCTAATGACCACCGGATGTCGATCTACCGCAACACAAACACCATCCTTAACGATATAGCACTCGACGTAATGCTGACCCCTATACTTGGTCGGCTCGCTCATAGAGCGACGTCCGTTGTCCTTGACAACCTGTCCGCGAACACAGTTATTCGCAATAGCTTCTTCGCCAGTATTGCGCACCTTCCAATACACGGAGAATGGTTCGGGTACGTTGACTTTATCAAGAGTGAACAGGATAGTACGCCCCGGCGCAACGGTGTTTCCGTGCTTTCGAAGCTCGTAAGCCCTAAATCCAGGCATACGCTCAAGACGAGCACCGATACGCACACTATAGAAGGGACTTAAGTGGATCGGGATTCCCCAACGCCCCTCCAGCGTTTCGACGGTATCCGCAACACCAGTGCGGCCAATGTGTGCATTCGACGCCGTTTTGACTTCAGTATCGTACGTGGCGAAATCTTCGCCAAACACAGCCCGCCATTTCGTCTTACTGAGCTCCCGGTCGGGTTCTTCGTAAGCGTCTGATACCTTTTCATAGTAGTAGGCGACCTTGTTTCGGAAGTTCACATATTCGTCCGGATCGACACGGTGATTAAAGCTCTCTGTCGGGCAGCTCGGATCACAGATCAGCGGAACCGTTGGATTAGCCTGGAGATACTCATTTAGATCCTTGAGGATATGCTTGAGTGTCGTCGGCACGTCTTTGTAGTAATCGATGTCATTCATCAGCTGAACATCGTTGACACGTTCGCCCACAAGGATATTAAGGATCACAGAACGTACCGAAAAAGTATTCTTGTAGTCGCGAAGGTACTTCAGCAACCTGATGACCTTGATCAGCCGACCGCTCGTAATTCGATTCTTCTCGTCTAGCCACTCATTGAACCCTTCCGGGTTCGTCAGCTCAAATTCGTTCGTGACTCGATTCGTGATGAAGTGCTCGTCATGACGTTCAAGATAGGGCACTACATCGATATGGAACTCGTTGGCGTAGTCAACCTTGACGCACCGGTCGTGCCGACTGACCATTTCGCGATACGTGCCGCCAGCACGAAACACGGTGTATAGCTTCTGCACATAGTCGTCGGCATCCCAGCCGTCGACCTCCTTCATACTAAGCAGTACATCAGCATCAAACTCATCGTTCGACTGGACCGGATTGATGATGGTCCGCTGCGCATAAGAGCCCTGAGGAATGAGTTCAAGAAAGTGCTCGGAGATTATATCGGTACCGGATGACAGATAGTTACCGACGGCGGTGACACGACTGTCAAGCTGCGCAATACGCGTGTCTCTCAGATTTACCTTGTTCACCAGGAAGGAGTTGAAATGTTTGATCAGTTTCATTTGGCGCCTCCGACCGATCGCAGCGGCACGAAGGGCTCGGCCGCCTGAGTAAAGAACATCTCCCGAATAAGGGGTAGTTGCGTCCGAGCCTCTGACGCGCCCAGCGCTCGGAGCGCTTCGATATCACTCGTACGGTCAAGCTTGAAGCGGCCGTTATTCACGATAGGAGAGATACGTTTCACGTTGTCATGCCCAAGCAATAGCATCGCCGCCCCGATAGAGCCAGAAGACTGGCCGGCCATCATGACAGATACCAAGCGGGTCGCCCAGTAGTTAAGCCCGAGGCGAGATTTCCGATTCGCGCCAGCATTTAGGGGTGAGTCCGTACAGCCAACGCTCAAGAGCCGGACGTCACCTTTGCTCCAGTCCAGAACACCGAGCGCCTCGACTGCCGCGGTTCCCATGGGATTGTTAGCCCACATCCCGCCATCAATAAGAGGGACACCCGCTTGAGAGCGATGCGTTGGAAAGTAGGTTGGGGCAGCGGCCGTGGCCAAGGCAACGTCAACGGCCCGCTCCAGATAGTCGCGCTCAAACCGCGGGTGATGAGCAGTCTTCTTGACGTGCACCTGACCGGTCTCAAGGTCGAGCGACGGGATGACAAGCCGGGTCTTGCTCTCACCCAAGACTCGATCGCCAAAGACGTCTTCGAGAGCGGCTATCAGTGGCTTCGGATTGTACTTAGCAGCGCCTAGCCACCGGACAAGCCCGACACTTCGATTCCCCCGAAAGATCTCAGGCCCTCGTTGCTCATAGAAGCCGAGAATCTCCTTTACGGACAGACCCAAGCCAAGCCCAAGCGCTATGATTCCGCCGGTCGACGTACCGACGATGAGATCGAAATAATCAACGATTGGTCGATCAAGTTTTTCTTCAACGTCAGCCAGAAAGGCGGCCGGGAAAACGCCCTTGATCCCGCCGCCATCAATACAAAGTATCTTCTTAGGAACGCAAACCTCGTCACACAAGGCAATTTCATTTGTTTCCATACTCTAGTTACAGATCCTCTAAATTTTAGATGTTATTCATGCGCACCACCCGGATCACTCCACCCCAGGTCACCCTCCTTTTATTTTCATATCAAATATAACCCCACGACCATTACATTGACAATGCGTCAATTAACATAAGCTCTATGATTCAGCGCCAATGCCCATATGCATTTATTACAACATTCACCGGTACATTTCAGCTCAGCTCAACAGAGGTCGCGCAAAGTCGAAAACCACGTACCGGCCCAAGACCCGGTATGGGGCTCGAAACCTTTCACCGAGGTAGTGAGCCTATCTCCAGCACGGCGCAAACTCGCCGCGACACGCGAAGAGGTCCGCACCGGTACATGCGGACCTCTGTTATTTTGGAAGAATATTTAGTTAGGATAATCAATTTGGTGGGCCTCCTGGCGGCCTACTCCAAACCCGCATACCAGTCGGAACGTTTACGCCGATTGGTAGAGATGATGCCATCGTTGCAGGTCAAACGGCCGGAAGATGAAAACACTCCCCCGCCTCGAGTCCATAAGCTCGCGCAGCGGCTGGACTGAGCGAGAGCGACGTTCAGACGGCGGCCCAGATGTATTTAGAGGGACAGTCACTGCCCGAGATCGGTACACAGTTCGGGGTGTGGCCGGGGACGGTGCGACGAGCTCTGATCAAGGCGGGAGTGCCGATGCGGCCGACGGGTGGAAGCAAGCCTAAACAACGAGACTGGTAGGACTTTGTTATGTCTGTCACGTGAGTGGGTGTCGGGTCAAGATTCGGCTTGATTCTCAAGACGATGTCGGAGTGGATATCGGTCCGGTTGCCGCAAACGAGGTGTCGATCGAAGACTTTGCCTCCCCGGAAGACCGCGATTCGCTGCTTGAGCTGGGCCTCCCGATGTGAGCACCATTCATCGCGCCGAACCCGTGACCGGCGCCGCCGTCAGGTGAAATGCTGTCGTCTGTGTATGGAGATCGGGTACAAACCAGGAGCTGGCGATGGCGGGGATAGACGGCAGGTTCCTGGCACGCGAAGATGTTCTTCGCGCGGTCAACGATGAGTTGGGTTGGCATGGGCGCCTTTTGCCTCGTCGTTTGGATTACGAGTTGCTTTCCACGGATCCCTCAGCAGTAGCAGAATGGCTGATCCCCCAACTGCGGTCAGGAGGGTGGGGTCGACGTGCCAGCGTCGTGTTTGCCAACAAGGAGTGGCGGGGCACACGACCTCTGCACACGCTGACCCTGGAAGACAGTGTCCTATACCGAATCCTGGCACGTCGCTTGAGCACCCGGCTTCCGGACCGTCTACGAGGCCGAACATCGATTGAAGAGTTCCGCCGTGCACCGCTTGAGGTTGCCGAAGCGCGATACATCTGCGTCGCAGATGTCACCGCATACTACGAGTTCATCGACCACGATCTCCTCGCCTCCGAACTCGTGGGACAGACAGGCGACCAAATGGCCGTCAATGTGTTGCGCGATGTCTTGGCCGCCGTGCTCGGCCGACACGTCGGGCTACCGCAGGTGCACACAGCCAGCGACATCTTTGGCGACGTGTACATCGACCCAGCTCGGCGACGCCTGGTCCGGCGTGGGCACGCAACCTTTACTTACTCCGATGATTTCAGGCTTGCCGCGCCAACCCTGCAGGCAGCTCATAGTGCCCTCGAAGCATGTGAGGTCGAAGTGCGGAAACTGGGGTTGGTACTCAATGAGACCAAGACCCGGACCTACCTTCGTGGGAACTACGAGAACTCACTGACCGCGTTTGCCGAGGCACAGCAGCATCTCCTCGACCCGAACGGCGAGGGCGGCACCGACGTTGATCTAGGACTTCTTGAGCGGGGCTATGAGTCCCTGAACGCCGAACCTGAATCGGTCGATCAACCCGAGGCAGAGGGTTCTGACGACGAAGACCAGCGTCGACTGGCGGCTGGACGACGAGCATTCGAGCTGTGGAAAGACTGGGTCGGAGAAGAGCATCTTGAAGACCGGGACGCAGCGGTTCTACGGGACCTCCTCGGCCGCGCGCTACCAGTTCTCGGCACCGCCGGCGATGCGGCGCCACTCGCTTGGATAGAGACGATAGTTCGTGTGGAGCCGGCACTCACACCACAGGCGGCGTTGTATCTACGGGAGTTGGGACGCATAGAACATGAGCATCGCGGTGCGGTGCGTAAAAGGTTGGATAGCATCGTCTCCAAGGCCATCCTCAGCACGTGGCAGTCACTGTGGTTCACCTACGCGGCAGCGGGAAGCGGCGCGGGAACACGACCGTCCACATACGAGAATTGGCTTGAGAAATGTGTTGCCGCAGGTGATCCAGCTGTCGCCGCCGGCGCCGCGGCCGCACTAGGCCAGATCGGCCGCGGGGACTCGGGCGTAGTCGCCGCGGCGGTCGACAGAGTTGGTCCCGAATGGCGCAGGTTGGCCTTCGTTGGACTCATCGGTCTCGACGCTGCCAAGGCGGAGGCAACCGCAGACGATGCACTCGACCGGGTCTTGCTCGCAGCCCACGAAGCCCAGCAATGAGTGCGCCGACAACACCCTCGGATTCGGCCGAGGCGTTCACCACGCTGCTTAATCGGACCCTGGCCTCGCACCAGCTGGCAGTGGACGCCATCGCCTCGGAGCCCCCTGGGCGTCTTCGTCCGCACTCGGCCGCCGATCGCGTACAAGAACAGCGTCAGGCTACGTTGCTGCGTCTGCTGTCAATCACCGAGGCCTTCGCTGCAGACCTCCTTGCACGCGAGGTGGAGCAAACCTTCGCAGGTGTGTCGAGCTCAGTACTGACAGCTGTGGTTGACGACAGCCTGATCGGCGCAACCAATACCTGGAAAGAACAGCAGACCGCATACAAGAAGTGGTTGAACATCACTAAGCCTGCAGTGAATTGGACCTCGGTCGAGCGACTATCGCATGCGCGCAACGCCATCGCTCACGGGCTCGGTGAACTTACCCGCCGCCAGAAGCAAACTGGTACATCAATTCCAGACCAGTTGCTCAACGCCGGAATTAAAGTTGAGAATAATCGGATAGTTCTTGCGGAGCAGAACCTTATTGACGCAGCAGACAGATGCCGGGATCTTATCGAATCACTCGACCGTGCAGTGCAAGACCGGTGAGTCTGTCGCCCCCGCACAGCGCCCGCAGGGTATAGGCGGTGGCACCTGGAGCACTTTGCACCAGCCGAACGAGCAATGGAGAGTTGACTGCAGTAACCCAGCATGCCCGCAGCCGCCGTGGGATTACCCGCCATGGATCATCGGCACAATGTGCGCTGCCTGCATCATGTTGTGCCACACCGGAACACGAGGGATAAACTCAACGACGGCGCCAGATTTGAGCCTCGGTGAAAAGACCCTGATCCCAACCCAGGTCTCCAACCGGAGAGGCTCAGCGTCGTCCAGAAACGTTCACCGTTCTCTGCACGCACGATGCCTACGCCAAGGGGTGACCTTCTCCATCTGTTCCAACAGCTCTGCTTCTTCGCCGTAGGGTGGTGAGTTGAGATCGAAGCGAAGGCTCATCGGTCGATCGACGCGGGCGGTTGGCAGCTTTTCAACGATACCGATCCAGAACTGGCCATCTCTCCTGAGAGCTTCGTTCATTACTCGGATCCGGAACAGGTTGAAGGGCCAGTACTTGTATCCAGCGGCGAAGCGGCCGGCGGTCGGGAATACGTACGGCCAGGTCTCGTTGGGTTTGATCGGTGGACTGTCTGGGTTCGTCAGCCACTCTTTCACCCGCAGAAGGAAGGCGTCGACAGCCTCCTATCAACGATTTGCTCCTGAGTCTTGTTGCGACCGAAGCGCTTCAAGCTGCTGGCAGCAAGCGAGAGATTGAGGTTTTCGACCTCGTCAAGCGTCAGAACCGATGGTCGCCAGCCGCTCACAACCGAATGATCGAGCACCATCGGCTCCGGCCCAGAGTCCTGTGGTGCGGTGGGTTGAGCAGTGGAAGTTTGCTGACGGTTTCGAATTAGCGCGACCTGGGAGGCGCTGTCACGCCCGCTTGATCTTGGTTCAGGGAAGCCTGAGCCCCTTAGCCCGCGTCGCAGCAGTGGAAACGTTGCGGCCATGGTCAAGTACTCGGCCGACGAGACAGCTCCTCCGCGAAGGACGTTCAGTAGTGTGCCGGTGAAAGCCGTACAACCCGCAGGGCCAGCGGATGCCGCAGACTTTCTGATCGTGTCTGTGGCTGTCAGGACGTAGGTGCCAGTGATAACAGTAAGCTCGTTGAGTACCTCGTTCTGGTCGACGTCGGCGGCCATCGAGTCGGCACCGAATGCCCTACCGCTGTGGCAGCAATCGAGGATGACCACCTTCACTGCGGCGCTCGACTCACGGATCCGATCGCGGATGTCGGAGTAGCGCAGGCAACGGCGGCACGATCGAACGTGCCCGCATCGGCTACCTCAACGCCCGCATCGAGATCGAGGGACGACTGGTCAACGCCATCGCACTCGATCCGAAACGGGCGCATCTGGTGCGGAAAGGATGGGAACTGTACGCCACCGACGAGTACAGCATCGATCGACTTGCTGACGTCATGGCTGAACTTGGGCTGACAACCCGACTCTCGGGCCGTCACCCGGTCGAGAAGCCCGTTAACGACAGCAGTTGGCATCGCATCCTCCGCGATCCCTACTACGCCGGTTTCGTCGTTTACAAGGGGGACCTGTATCCAGGCCGTCATGAGGCGCTGGTCAGCCAGGAGTTATTCGACCAAGTCCAGAACATTCTGAACACTCGCAGCGCCCCTGGCCAGCGCGACCACATCCATCGGCACTACTTTAGAGGCGATCTCTTCTGCAATCGGTGCCGCGGACAGGGACGCACCTCACGTCTCATCTACTCCGAGGTCACTAGCAAGACCAAACAGAAGTATGGCTACTTCGTCTGCCGGGGGCGGCAGGAGGGGCTATGCGAGCTTCCCCACCTTCGCATCGAACGTGTCGAGCATGCCATCGCTGAACGATACCGCTGTCTACAACTTCCTGAAGATTACGTCACTGAGGTACGAGCCCAACTCAACTCGGCCATCGATGACGAGCAGGGCAACGTGCGTGAGCGGCATGCTGGTCTCAAGCGCCGGCTCGATCAGCTTGAAGCCCAAGAGAAGAATCTGGTCGACCTCGCGGCGGATGCGGCCCTCCCCCAAGCCAAGATCAAGACCAAGCTCAATGCGATCACGCTTGAACGGAACAGGATCGAGGCCGGGTTGATCAACACCGGCGAGCAGCTTGCGGTCGGTGCAACAGTCCTTCGTGACGCGCTGAGCCTGCTGGAGGACCCCTACACGCTCTACAAGAACGCCGATGGCAAGACCCGGCGCCATCTCAACCAGACCTTCTACGAACGCTTCTACATTGACGAGCCGGATGTCGTCGTGGAGGACGACAAGAAGCCACTGTTCGGCGAAATCCACGATGCGCTGGCGGTCTACAAGGATGCGTGGGTAGATTAACCAATCGCGGTTACGGGGATAGCCGATCGACAATAGCAAAAGAGCCCCCACATCGTGGAGGCTCCTTCAACTTCTACCTTGACGGGCCTACTCAGGCTTCCTGATGTTTTCGTGTCAGGGTTTCGAGTAAGACCGTCATGGTGGAGCTAAGGGGATTCGAACCCCTGACCCCCTCACTGCCAGTGAGGTGCGCTACCAGCTGCGCCATAGCCCCTTGCGGTTGTCGCTGGGATTACCCGGCGACTGGACGAAGGTACACCATGAGGGTTGGGGGTGTGCAAATCGCCTGGTAAAGGTGGGTCTTTCACGGGAAGGGTGGGTTGGATTGCACGGATGACGGGGCGCTCGGGGTTGAGGTCGGTGGCTGCGGCGGTTGCCGTGGGGGTGGTGGTGCTGGGTGGCGGGGGTGTCGCGAGGGGGGATGTGGGGGTGGGGAGTCGGCCGTTGGGGTGTGTGCCGGCTGTCGGTACGTTGCAGGTGATTCCGCCGTCCGACCACGGCGGGGCTGGTCGAGTTGGTCGCCTTGTCGCAGGACGGGTCTCGGATCACGTATCAGGATCCGTGGCTGCCGGCGGATCTGAGCTATGAGATCGGCGGGCCGATGGGTGGGCGGTTCGTGTCGGAGTCGCTGTCGGTGTCGGGGTCGGTGACGTTCGTGATGAACCGGTACGGGGACATGTTCACGCGTAAGTACGACCTGGATATGGCGGGGTCCAATCACATTCCGGGGCGGTACACCTGGCAGGACCAGGGGCCGCTGCCGTCGGCGCCGGATCAGCTGACCGAGCGCAGACCAAACACCCGGCCACACTGACCTCACCGACCGGCCGCGACCACCCCGTGCAGCTCTACACCACCGACGGCCTGCGACTGCTGCCGCGCGCCGCCGGACTGGACGACAATCCCCGCGAACTCGAAGGCGCCCTCGACGTCCGCGAAGCCGACCCGGCCGGAAACCCGGAACTGGCGGGCTTCGTGAACGGACCCCTCACGGGCAAGCCGGTTTTCGAGGTGACCGTGCAGGCCACCCGATCCCAGCTCACCGTCGCTCCGCTCGGCGCGACCCTGAACCGGGGCTGACGGCTAGTTCGGGACCATCGCCCCGGGGTGGTAGGTGACCGCGGGGTTCCACAGGAAGAACCCGTTGTACCCCGCCGCGTAGGTGGCGTCGATCTGCGCCTTCACCTGCTCGTCCCCGTAGGAGACGCCCAGGCTGAAGTCCTGCAGCCACGGAATCACCTGCGCGCTGGTCCCCGCCGTGCGCGCCCGGAAGTCCTGCAGGGACCGGAACACGATGTCGTAGGGCTGCGAGTTCGGGCTCGCGACATCGTATTCCCCGGCGTGCCAGTGCGACGGGTACAGCATGGGCGCCAGGAAATCCGAGTAGCGCGCCATCGACGGAATGTCCTGGGCGATCTCGTCGGGCCGGGTCGCGGCGATACCGAACACCGCGGCGCTCAACGACGCCCCGGCCTGGTGGATCGGCTCCCGGCAGTCGCGCAGGAAGTTGGCGATCGAGTCCGACGGGGATTCGGTGAGCCCGGGGAACTGCATGCCGCCGAGCCCGCCGTCAGGGCGGCGGATGTAGTCGTACATGATGCCGTCGAAGCCGAGCTTGGCCGCCTCGACGGCGAGATCACGGTTGTAGGACCGGATTTCGGGGCTCGCGAAGTTGGTGAAGGCGATGGCGCCGTAACCACTGGAGTACGGCTGCCCGCCCGCGTTCTGGATCACCCAGTCGGGGTGTCCGTTGCGCCAGGCCCACACGGCCACGGTCGGATCGCGGAAGGCGACGATGCGGCCGATCACCTTCAATCCCATGTCGTGCAGCTGCTTCAGCGCGGCCGGGGCCTCGTAAATCGTGGTGGTGGCGCCGGATTCGCGGGCCAGCGGCACCTGCGAGTCGTAGCCGATCATGCCGTCCTCGTCCTTGATGTCGAGCTGGACGGTGTCGATGCGGCCCTGGCGAGCGAGATCCAGCACCGCCTCCCGCATCGGGTCGTAGGCCCACGCGTAGGCGGTGACGTGGACGGCGCGGATGCGCGGCAGCGTCACCTCGACCTTCACCGGGCTGACGACGGTGTCCCCCGCCGCACCGGTCGCCACCACCGTGGCGTCGACCGGACCGTGCGGCAGCCGGATCTCGAAGGAGCCGTCCGGGCCGGGACGCACCGACTGGTCGCCGATGGCGACCTGCTTGGCGCCGATCGCCTTGCCGCGCACCAGCACCGGGTCCCGATAGGAGGTGGCGGCGGGGGTCGGCGCGAGTTCCAGAGTTGCCGGCTGGACGGCCGCCGAAGGGCGGCTGCGGCCGAAGACGAACACCACCCCGGCGAGCACCAGGCACAGCACCGCGCCGATCGCGAGCAGGGCGGACCGCCGTCGGCGGATCGACCGGAGTCGCATGAGCAACCTAGACACCAACTTCCACAGAGGGCTGTTGGGCATCACTATCTCGCCTGTATGCGAACAACGTCCGATTTTCGCCGAGATCACGTCAAAACCGTTGTCGCCGCGTAGCGTTGCGGCGATGAAGGCGTCGACCATGCTGCGAATGGTCACGGCGGCGCTGCTGTGCGCGACCGCCACCGCGTGCGGAGGATCCACCGCTCCGAGCCCGGCGGCCGCGCCCGCCCCACCCCCGGCTGCGGCCAGGCCACCGGACCCGGCCGCGGTCGCCGCAAATGAGCTGGGCCAGATCCCGATCCTCATGTATCACCGCGTCGAACCCGCGCCCGCCGGCGAATACGACCAGACCCCGGCGAAATTCACCGCCGAACTGGAGCGGCTCCACGCCGAGGGCTACCGCCCGATCACCATCACCGAGTACCTGTCGGGCGTCATCGACCTACCCGCGGGCACCCATCCGGTGGTCCTCACCTTCGACGACTCCACCGGCAGCCAGCTGACCCTCACCCCGGCCGGCGACCCGACCCCCGACTGCGCCGTCGGCCTGCTCGAGCAATTCCATTCCCGCCACCCGGATTTCGCGGCCACCGCCACCTTCTACATCAATAACGAACCCTTCGGCGAGGACGCCCGCGCCCTGCCCTGGCTGGTCCGCCACGGCTACGACATCGGCGCGCACACCGCCACCCACGCCAATCTGGGTCAGCTGCCGCCCGCCGACGTGCAACGCGAACTGGTCCAGAACATCCGCGCCATCACCGCCGCCGCCCCCGGCACCACCATCCGGTCCATGGCCCTGCCGCTCGGCGCCTATCCCGCCGACCACGGCCTGGCCCGCGCGGGCAGCTGGGATGGCACGCCCTACCGGTTCGGCGGCGTCCTGCTGGTCGGCTCCAACCCGGCCGCCTCGCCCTTCACCGCAGCGTTGGACCCGGCGGGCATCCCCCGAATCCGCTCCGGCCGCAGCCCCGTCGCGTTCGACTCCGGCTACTGGCTCGACTGGCTGGCGGCCAATCCGGCCGAGCGCTACACCTCCGACGGCGACGCCACGCACGTCTCCTTCCCGCGCGCGGCCGCCGCGGAACTGGCCGTGAGCTGGAACTCGACCGCGCAACCGTACTGACCGCGGGGGCAGCGGCCCAGGCAACCCGCGGTTCACTGCGCGCTGCCGCGGTTCGGCACCGGCGCGGCCGGATCTGTGTCACGGTGGATCCCGTGTTCGGCGAGCGTGTGGCGATGATGCGATGGCGACCCGGCTCCGGCCGCCTGGTCACCATCATGGCGGTCTGCTTCGGGCTCACCGTCGTGATCACCCGGCTGTACCTGATGGCCGCCGGCTATCCCAAGATCGGCGGCAGCACCTACCACATCGCGCATGCGCTGTTCGGTGGATTGCTGCTGGTCATCGCCTGTCTGGTGATGTTCCTGTTCGCCGGTCGCGGCTCCCTGACCACCGCGGCGGCGCTGTCCGGGGTGGGGCTGGGCCTGTTCATCGACGAGGTCGGGAAGTTCATCACCTCCGACAACGACTACTTCTTCCCGCTCGCCGCGCCCATCATCTATCTGGCCTTCCTGCTGATCGTGCTGGTCGCCCGGTACGCCGCCCGCAGCCGCGTGCGCCCGCCCGCCCTGGTGCTGGCCGATGTCGTCGAACAGGTCGGCATGGATGTGGGCACGCCGATCAGCGTCGAACAGCGCAATGCCCTGCTGCACAGTCTCGACCGCGTGGACCGCGGTGGCTTCACCCCCGACACCGTCGCCCTGTGTGACGCGCTCGGCGACTATCTGCGCACCACCCACGAGGCCGCTCAACCCTCCCGTTTCGGGCGATTTCGGCGGGCGTATCGGCGGGCCGAGGACGCCGTGCTCCCGCAACGGGTGATGGCGGCGGTGTTGATCGCCGTCCTCATCGGTCATGCCGTCTGGACGCTGTTGCGGCTGATGCTGGCCGTCATCGTGCTGGCGGGCCGGCATTCCCCCTCCCCCGCCCTCGATCACTTCCTCGACGTCACCCAGAATCACGGCTGGAAGGCCTTGGCGGGCTTGGGCATCGCCGCGGCCGCGGAACTGCTGGTCGGTGTCGGTTGCGCGGTGGCGGCGGCGCAGTGGATGCGCGGCCGGGTGGATATCGGTGTCCGACTGGGCATTTGGTCCAATATTCTGTCGCTCACCGTGGTGAACGTGCTGGCCAGCTATTTCAGCCAATTCCTGACCGTGTTCACCGCCATCGCGGAAGCCCTGCTGCTTTGGCTCCTGATCCGGTATCGCGCGCGATACTGTTCGGTGTGAGCGCAATTCGGCACAGCCCTGCCCCGGCGAGGTCGAGCGGACGGGTTCCGCGCAACGCCGAATTGCTACTGTGCGCGGCGGCGCTGGCGCTGACCGGATTCGCGTATCTGGCCATGACCTCCACCACCGGCAGCGGGTTCGACGGGCAGAGCATTCGGGCGCTGGTCGTCTTCACCGTGTTCGTGTTGGTCACACATCTGGCGGTGCGGCGATGGGCGCCCGCGGCCGATCCGGTGTTATTGCCGTGCGTGGTGTTGCTCAACGGGATCGGGCTGGTTCTCATCGACCGGCTCGACCGGGCGGAGGCGGCGCAGGCCGCGCACGCGGGCAAGCCGGTTCCCTCCTCGGATTCGGCGCACCAGCTGATCTGGACCGGCTTGGGCATGGCGTTGTTCGTGCTGGTGCTGGCCTTGGTGCCCGATCACACCAAACCCGCCCGATACGGCTACACCTGTGGACTGGCCGGAGTGGTATTCCTGCTCATCCCCGCGCTGCTGCCGTCGCGCTTCAGTGAGGTCAACGGTGGCAAGAGCTGGATTCTGATCAGCGGCTTCTCGATTCAGCCCGGTGAGTTCGCCAAGGTGCTGTTGATCATCTTCATCGCCGCTTTCCTGGTCGCCAACCGAGACCTG
This sequence comes from Nocardia sp. NPDC004340, assembly GCF_053602575.1. Classification (NCBI taxonomy): domain Bacteria; kingdom Bacillati; phylum Actinomycetota; class Actinomycetes; order Mycobacteriales; family Nocardiaceae; genus Nocardia; species Nocardia sp. NPDC004340. The sequence continues at coordinate 347,751 of NZ_JBSGDW010000005.1, read as the reverse complement.
TTCACCACGGCGGGAAAACGCCTCCTGGGCATGACCTTCCCGCGCCTGCGCGATCTGGCGCCGCTGCTGCTGGTCACCTTCGTCGCGGTGCTGGTGCTGGTGTACGAGAAGAACCTCGGCTTCTCGCTGCTGGTGTTCGGGACCGTGCTGGCCATGATGTACATCGCCACCGGGCGGGCATCGTGGCTGCTGATCGGGCTGGCCATGTTCTCGGTCGGCGCGATCATCGCCTACGGGCTGTTCGCGCACGTGCGGGTGCGCGTCCAGGTGTGGCAGGACCCGCTGGCCACGTATTACACGACGGGGTACCAGATCTCGCAGGGCCTGTTCGGAATGGGCACCGGCGGTCTGATCGGCACCGGCATGGGCAATGGCCGGCCGCAGGACGTGCCGTTCGCCAAGACCGACTTCATCATCTCCACCATCGGCGAGGAGCTCGGACTGGTCGGGCTGGCCGGGGTGCTGGCGCTGTTCCTGATCCTGTGCGTGCGCGGTTTCAGCGCCGCCCTCACCACCCGCGACGCGTTCGGCAAACTGCTGGGCGGCGGGCTGGCGTTCTCCATCGGCTGGCAGTTGTTCGTGGTGGTCGGCGGTGTCACCAAACTGATTCCGCTGACCGGTCTGACCACGCCGTTCATGTCCTATGGCGGTTCCTCGCTGCTGGCCAACTACATCATTCTGGCGCTGCTCATCCGGATCTCCGGCGACGCCCGCTCGGCCCCGCCGCCGCCCGCGCGCCCCACCGCGCCGGTGCCGCCGATCGCCGAGGACCTGACCGCTCACGTGTCCCGCCGCCTGCTGCCGCGCCGCCGCTGAACCGGAGGCCGGCGATCCGATTGCGCTGCCGCACAACCCGAACCGGGAGCATGCTGGACGGGTGACTTCCTCCAGCACCGGCCGGACCGCCCTCGACAATGTGCGCGTCTTCGACGGCCGTGGCCTCACCGCACCGACCACGATCGTGATCGACGGCGCCGTCATCGGCGCCGACGACACCGGGGCCGAGCGCATCGACGCGGCGGGCGCGGTCCTGCTGCCCGGCCTCATCGACGCCCACGTCCACATTCGCGACCACGACACCCCCGGGCTGCTCGCCGCGCACGGCGTCACCACCGGCCTGGACATGGCCTGTGAGCCCGAGGTGGTCGCCGGCCTCCGGAACACCGTCGGCACCACCGATATTCGCAGCGCGGGCCGCGCCATCGTCGGACCCGACGGCATGCACGGCAAGTTCCTCGGCGAACCCGCCATCATCCGCGGCGCGGAGCAGGCCGAACCGGCTGTCGCCCAGCGTCACTCGACCGGCTCGGACTACATCAAGCTGGTGCTGGAGGCCCCCGGGGAGGGAGGCCCGGACGCCGCCTCCGCCAAGGCCGTCGTGGCCGAGGCCCATGCGCGCGGCCTGCTGGTGATCGCCCACGCGGCCACCCCCGGCGCGTACACCATGGCCCTGGACGCGGGTGCGGACGTCATCACCCATGTGCCCGCGGGCAATCCGCTCCCGGCCGACACCATCGAGCGCATCGCCGCCGAGGGCACGATCGTCGTCCCCACCCTCACCATGATGGAAGGGATGGCCGCGGTCCGGGGCTTCCCCGACGCGTTCGGCGCCTGCCTGGCCTCGGTCGCCGCCATGCACGCCGCGGGCATCCCGATCCTCGCGGGCACCGACGCCAACGCCAATCCCGGCGTCCCCATGAATCCCGCGTTCGGGGCGAGCCTGCACCACGAACTCGAACTGCTGGTCGCGGCCGGGCTCTCCCCCGCCGAGGCGCTGCACGCCGCGACGGCCGGGCCCGCCGAACGGTTCGGTCTCGCGGATCGCGGGGCGGTCGCCCCGGGGCTGCGCGCCGATCTCGTTCTTCTCGAGGGGGATCCGCTCACCGACATCACCGCGACGACGCGTATCCGCCGGATCTGGTCCGCCGGAACCCCGGTCCCCCGGTAGGTTTCAGTCCCGGCCGGGCAGCCGGTCGGTCACCAGGCGCGTCAGCGGGCTCAGGGTCAGGCAGATCGTGAGCCAGCACGCGCCGAACAGCCATCCGGCCAGCACGTCCGTCGGCCAGTGCACGCCCAGGTAGAGACGCGACAAACCGACGGCGAGCACGAACAGGGCGGCGAGCGCGGCCACCACGAGCCTGGCGACCGGTCGGAGCCAGGGCAGTGCGACGACCACCAGGATCCCGATCACCACCGTCGAGCCGAGGGCGTGGCCGGAGGGATAGGAGTGGTTCGTCTCGGTGACGAGGTGATCGACCACCGGCGGGCGGTCGCGCCCGATCAGGAGTTTGCCGAAGAAGACGATCAGGCCCGCCCCGGCCGAGGTCACGGCGACGAGCACCGCCCGGTCCCAATACCTGCGCCAGGCCAGGAACAGACAGGCCAGCGTCGAGTAGATCGCGACCGACGTGGTGTCGCCCGCCGCGCTGATCACCTTCGCGACAGTGGTCCACGTGTCGGTGCGGTGGTCGATGAACCACCGCAACCAGGTCGCATCGGGGCCGGCGGGCCCGTGGGCCCAGACCACCACGCAGGTGAGGGCAATGATGATCGCCGCCAGCACGGACGCGATGAACACACCGGTGAGCGTGTAGTCGGCCGGTGGTGAAGTCGGCGCTGTCTCCTTCGACGCGGGCGGTGTGGACGGCATGTCATCGAGGTTGCCATGCCTTCGCTGAGAGAATCTCGAGAGAGGGGTGCGAGGGGTGAGCCAGGGCTTTCTGTCGCGGAGCCCTGGCGTAGGAGCCGAAACAGCCGCATACTCGAAGTTGTAAGCATTGGCTGATTACTTATTGCCGACCCACCTTCGGAGGAAGGGCGCTGACATGAACGATATTTCGATCGAGACCCCCTACCGGTCCGGCGTCTCCCGGACAGGTATCGAGAATGCCCTGGTCGCGGCCGGATGCAACCTCGACGAACTGCGGCTCACCGATCTCGCGCTGGTGGAGGACTTCCACACCATGGGCCGGATCGCCACGGGCGCACTGGTGGAGCTGGCGGGACTCACCGCGGAATCACGGGTGCTGGATGCCGGCAGCGGGATCGGCGGGACCGCGCGATTCATCGCCGACAGCCGGGGCTGCCGGGTCACGACCGTGGACCTCACCGAGGACTACTGCGAGACGGCGCGATGGATCAACAAGCTGGTCGGACTGGATGATCGGATCACGGTGCGACAGGGCGACGTCACCGATCTGCCGTTCGCGGACAACAGCTTCGACGCGATCTTCAGCCAGCACGTGCAGATGAACATCGCCGACAAGGACGGCCTCTACCGCGAGGCGTATCGGGTGCTGGATACCGGTGGCCTGCTGGCCATCTGGGATATCACCACGGCATCCGTGGGTGAGCCCGATTTCCCGCTCCCGTGGGCGGACCGGTCGGACCAGAGCCATCTGGTGACCGCCGACAATCTGCGCGCGGCCGTCGAGCGGTCGGGCCTGACGGTGGAGCAGTGGGACGACCTCACCGAGCAGGCGACCGCCGTCATGCGGATGGTGCTGGCGAATCCGCCGAATCCCGTTGGCCTGCAATCCTTCGTCGCGAACTTCCCGGCCAAGATCGAGCACCTGACCGAGGCGCTCGCGGACGGGCGCTTGCGGGCGACCCGGGGGATCGCCCGCAAGCCCTGATCAGCTCGACCAGCCCGGCTCGGCCTCGGCAAGCCCGGTTCTCAGCGCAGGGTGACCGTGGTCGGCAGGGTCGCGAAGCCGCGGTTGTTGGAGGCGTGGATGCGCTTGCTGCCCGCGGTGTCCACCTCGAAATCGGCTACGCGGGAAGCGATTTCCTGCAGAGCCGTGCGCAGCTCCAGCAGCGCCAGGTTGGAGCCCAGGCAGTGATGGCGGCCGCTGCCGAAGACAAGCGAGGCGGAGGTGTCGCGCTCCAGATCGAAGGTGTCCGGATCGGCGAAGACCTCCGGGTCGCGGTTGGCGGCGCCGGTGAGCAGCAGCACGCGGGCGTCGGCGGGAATGGTGACGCCGTGCAGTTCCACCGCCTCGGTGGTGGTGCGCAGCTGGGTCTGGGTGGCCGGATCCCAGCGCATGGCCTCGGCGATCCAGTCGTCGATGCGGCCGTCGAGGGCGGCGCGGCGGGCCTCCGGGTGCAGGGCGGCGGCGTTCCACGCATTACCGAAGGTCAGCATGCTGGTCTCGATACCCGCGCCGACCAGCAGGATCAGCACGCCCACGATCTCCTCGGGGGTGAGCCGGTCATCGCCCTCGGCGGCGTCGAGCAGGCCGGAGAGCAGGTCCTCCTGGCGGGACTTGCTGCGCTCGATGGTCAGCTCGGTGTAGTAGCCGACCAGCGCGCCGATCGCCTGCATGGCCTCGGGCCGCAGGTCGGTGGACTCCTCCTCGGTGTACATGATCTCCATGCCGAGCTTGCGCAGCATCTCCCGATCGCCCTCGGGCACGCCGACCAGCTCGGAGATCACCTCGGTCGGGAACGGCCCGGCGAATTCCGCCATCAGGTCGAAGCTGCCGCGCGCGAGCAGCGGTTCCAACATCGAGACCGCGATCTCGCGCAGCCGCGGCCCCAGCGCCTGCACCCGGTGCGCGGTGAAGGCACGCGTCACCAGGCCGCGCAGCCGGGTGTGCTTGGGCGGGTCCATGGCGACGAAGGAGAAGAAGCGCTCGGCCTGCGGTCCCCAGAAGGCGGGCTCCATGCGCAGGCCATTCTTGCTGGAGAAACGGTCCGAATCCCGGAGGGCGGCGAGCACGTCCGCATGGCGCGACAGGGCCCAGAAATCGTCGGTCTCGTTCCGGTATACCGGGGCCTCACTGCGCAACCTGGCATAGTAAGGGTACGGATCGGAATGGACTTCGAAATCGAACGGGCTGTATCGCAACTGCATGACGAACCTTCCGGCGATGTCGCGGCGCGGGCGCGGGACCGCCGCTACCGATCCGCAACTGGAGCTGACGTAGTCAGACAGTAGCCGAAAAGGATTGGGAGCGTTGTGAACTCGGATTCAGCGTCGGAGCGCGTCGACACCACCAAACCACACCCGGCCCGCCGGTACGACTATTGGCTGGGTGGTAAGGACAATTTCCCCGCGGATCGCGAGTCCGCCGACGCGGTCGCCGAAGCCTTTCCGACGGTCCAGCTGGCCGCGGTCGAGAATCGGAATTTCCTGCGACGCGCCGTCGCCTATCTGACCGGTGAGGCCGGAATTCGCCAGTTCCTCGATATCGGCACCGGCCTGCCCACCGCGGGCAATGTGCACGAGATCGCCCAGGGCATCGCCCCCGAATCCCGCATCGTCTACGTCGACAACGACCCCATCGTCTTGGTGCACGCCCGGCACCTGCTCGACAGCTCCTCCGAGGGCAGGACGGCCTACCTGGATGCGGACCTGCGCGACCCGAAACACATCCTCGACCACCCGGACCTACGCTCGACCGTCGACCTGAGCCGGCCGGTCGCGCTGATGGTGGTGGCGGTCGCGCACTTCATGACCGACGACCAGCACCCCTACGAGCTCATGCGCACTCTCACCGACGCGCTGGCGCCCGGCAGTTACCTGGTCATGTCGCACGCCACCAACGACTACATGGACGAGCACGATCTGGAGCGTTCGGCCGAGGCCAACACCCGCAGCGGCGTGCCGTTCCGACTACGCTCCAGCACCGAGTTCGCCCAGTTCTTCGACGGCTTCACCCTGGTCCCGCCGGGCATCACCGCGGTCACGCTGTGGCGGCCGGAGGAGTATCGGCCGCATCCGCGACCGGAGGCGGTGTCCATGCTCGGCGCGGTGGCCCGCATTCCCTGACCGGTCCGCGCCGAGCCGCGTGGTCACAGCCTGCCGACATCCTTGAGCACCCGCCGGGCCTGCGCGAAGAGCATGCCCACATTGACCGACTTGCGGCACACCATCACCACGACCACGTCCTCGCGGCTCTCGGTCCGCACGAACAGGTGGGTGAGGTTGTCACTGTTGACCAGGATCTCCTGGAAGTAGTGGCGCTCCAGGCGGATGCCGCGGCGCTCCTTCCAGATGTTCTCGATCATGACCACATTGCGGCCCTGGAACAGCTCCAGGGTGGCCGCGGCGAGCAGATCGAGCACTTCGGTGGGGTGGTTGTCGACGGTCTCCACGGCCAGCAACATGCCGGTCGACATATCGATGGCGCCCGCGGCGATGCAGTCGGGCACATCCGATCGCAGCACCTTGACCAGCGTCGCGATTCGATCCGTCATACTGCCGGGTGCGCCGGCTCCGCTCGGATTGTTCATGGCGTCCTCTCTGATTTCCTTGGGGTGAGGCTTCGTTGACCGCCGCGCAGCATGGGCTGGGGCGGGCTGGGCGGGAGCGCGTCATTGATGCCGCTGGCCCCGCGGCGGCGGCGTGGCAGCAGGGTGCGGCCGGTCACGCCGTGGATGGGCGCCGGGTCGAGCGGGGCCGGATCGGCTTCCACCGATGCGATGACGAGCAGGTCGTCGTCGAGCATCCGGACCACCTCGACGGTGACCGCGTAGAGGCTGCGGCACAACAACTTCGCGATATCGCGGCAGCTGCGGCGGCCGTTGGACCACAGCAGGATCTCGCGGCGATGGCCGCTGCCCGGACCGCTGAGCAACACCCGGCCGCGTTCGGTGAGCTGCACGTGATTGCGGTGCGGGGAGATGCGGCCGTGGGCGAGCGCGCCCAGCCGCCGTTCGGTCTCCAGTAGTAGCCACCCGGGTTCGAAGCCGGGCCCCTGCGGCGCGGTGTCCTCGAATGTGCCTGGCGCGTCGGCGGATTCGGGGTGCGGGTTCGACTGCCAGAAGCAGTTGCCGATCCAGCCCGAGGTGATGGCGAAACAGCCGTCCACCGCGGCCATCATGGTCACCACCCGCAGATCGGCCTCCCCGGTGGAGGTACGCCCGGGGCGCGCGAGCAGTTCGCGCACCCCGGGCGCGCCGGGCGAGTCCACCATCACCACCAGCCCATGGACGATATGGAGATCGCCGCCCGGCTCCCCAGTCACCCGCAGGACCCCGGTCCGCGTGGTGGCCGCGGCCTGTGCCAGTTCCCGGACCAGTTCGCGGGCCGATTCGCGGTCCAACGCCGGTAGGCGCCCGGGTCCGGCGACAGGTCCCGTGGTCATGCGCGAACTCCTGGGAAATAGGCAGGACGACATGGCGCGAATGCGCGGCCGACAGCGGACGACAGCGAAACGCGCACGCCTGGTTGATATTTCGACGGCGAATCGCATCGACCCCGCTCACCGCGTGTGGGATATCGTGACAGCCCAGCAGTTTTGGAGCAATGGATTCCTGCGAATCGATTACTAAAGTCCCTTCGCGGCTATCGAATTCGCTCGGCCGGATACCAGCATCACCAGCGCAAGCGATCCGCTATACGCGCGCCACCGGGGTTAATCCCTATTGACAGAGGCAGTGCGGAGTCACAATTGTTCCCGACGGAATGATATTGCGGCGCAATATGAACCGCCCGGTCGAATTGGTTTGTCTGATTTCGAATCGGTGCGATTATCGAGGCGTCACCGATCGCGCGGGACGACGCATTCGGCCAAGGCCAGCAGATCCACGGCGGGACGTCCCCCCAGCATGTCCGCGGCGGCGCGCATATGGCGCAGGGATTCCGCTTGCGCCCAAGCCTTTCCGCCCGCTCGCGCGATGAGATCCGCGGCGTGCGCGGCCGATTCCCGATCCAGGGCGGTGTCCGAGGCGTAGAGCTCGGCGAACTCGCGGCCCGCCGGTGTCGGCGACTCGAGGGCCGCCACCACGGGTAAGGAATGCTTGCGCCGCATCAGGTCATGGCCGACCGGTCGGCTCGGATTGCCGGGCTCACCCCAGATCCCACGCAGGTCGTCACACAGCTGACAGGCGATGCCCAGCTCCCGGCCGAACCGATCCATGGCCGCCACCACCTCCGAAGGCGCGCCCGCGCACAACGCGCCCATGGCGCACGCGCACCCCAGCAGGGCCGCCCGCTGGTGGCGCAGCGTCTCCAGGCACTCCTCGAGCGACCCGGCCGGAGCGGATTCCTGGGCCCGGTCCTGATGCCGGCCCAGGCAGAGCTCGATGACCACGTCCGCCAGCCGCGCGATGCTGTCCAGGGTCGCGGTCGCCGGGGCGTCGGCCAGGGTCCAGATGGCCAGGCTGTGCAGGGCGTCCCCGACCAGCACCGCGTCGTCCACACCCCACAACTGCCACACCGTGGGCCGCCCCCGGCGCACGGTGCCACCGGCCACGATGTCGTCGTGGATGACCGTGAAGTTGTGCACCATCTCGACCGCGGCCGCGGCGTGCACGGCGGCGGCGGGCTTCGCGTCCAGGGCCGCGGCGGCCGCGAGCACCAGCGCCGGGCGCAATCCCCGGCCCGACTCCCCCTCCGTCACCGCACCGTTCGCGTCGCGCCAGCCCACGTGGTACTCGGCCATCAGGCGCAGTTCGCTGGGCAGGGTGTCGAAGGCGGCCCGCAGCAGCGGCCGGGTGAGGCGTTTGGCCCGCCGCAGCAGGTACGGGGCTCGCTCATCGGGCCCGATTCCGCTGTCCCGCGCGCCTTTCCGGTGGGAGAACGCGGGATCGGCCGCTGTCGACGAACTCATGGCAACCTCCAGTGAACTGCTGCGGAATCGTGGTCGCCGGACCCGGCGCCGGACCCGACCGGGTCGGCGCCGACCCGATGGGCGCCGGGGCCCGCGAGATGTGGGTGCCGACCGGCTCAGCGACGAGCCGCCGGGACCGCGTGCGCGCTGGTGAACGGCCCCGGGCGGCCGAGGATCGGCCTGGGCCGCGACGCGCGCAGCGCCGCCTCGGAATAGCGTCCGGTCCTGATGTGCCAGTGCAGGTTTCCGGCCATGTGATCGCGCAGCCGATCGACGTGCGTCAACAGCACGGCCCGAACCTCCTCCGACAGTTGATGATCGGCCATGAAGCCCGGAAGCTGATCGCGGACGACGAGTTCGAACTGCCGCAGCCGCTCGTTGGCCAGATCCACCACGATCGCCGACGCGCGCTCCCGCGAACAGCCCAGGAACGACTGCGTCAGATACACCAGATTGTGCAGTTCGTGGTCATATTCGATTTCGCGCTGATACGAGTACAGATCATTGACCAGACCGGCGTAGTCCTGCGCCGAATGTTGCAGCTGCCGGACGATACTGGAGTCCGCGAGTTCCGCGACCGCCGGATCCGAGACAACTCCGGGCGAATGGAGAGCATCCAGCGCGCCGAACAAGGGACCACCGGAGGTGATCCGCCGCAATTCGAGATAGTCGACCGGGTCCGGCAAACGGTTCCGGGTCTCGTTCTCCAGCACGGTGATCCAGCCTTCGACGAGGTCGATCACCGCCGCACGCAATCGATTCCGGCCGGTGTCGTCGCACACGGCCGACGTCTCCCGCCACAGCGCGGACAGACCGAACTCGAGCGGACTGGAGGGCATCGGCGCGCTCTCGCCCAGTTGAAGAGGTAAGCGCCGCAATTGATCCCGACCCGAGACCGGATCGGCCCGGAACACCCGGGTTCCCAGATCATCGGCGTAGGTGCCCCAGGTGCACCAGCGCGAGCGCAACTTCAGGGTCTCCGCGTCGGCCTCGGGGTCGGCCATGGCCAGGAGCGCCGGAAAGTCGGCGTCCGCCAGCGATTCCGCCGTCCAGCCGACCCGCGGATCCAGCAGACCCACCGACGCCGCCCACGCCGGGACATCGGCGCGGGCCAGCTCCACGTGTGGATTCACCCCCACGACGTAGGGCATCTCCAGCCCGTCGACCGGCAGCGGACCCGCGACCCGGGGCGGCGGCACATGCTGATTCAGCTGCACCCGCAAACCCGGCCGCAGCCGTGCGGCGGCGGTGCCCAGGCCGGTCGGCCCGCGATCGACGCCGCTGTTCATGTAGCGACTCGACCGCAGATGCCATTCGTGCCCACCGGACTGCCAGTCCTGCAGTCCCAGCGTGTAGCGCGTCACCGCGGCCTGCTCCTCGGGAGTGGCCGCGCGTTCGGTGAACAGCTGCGATACCTCGGCGAGCGCGGTGTGCTCGAACTGCTTTAGGCGGGAAGTGAGCACGTCATTGGTGAGCTCGGCGGCCGCCTGGGTGGGTAAGCCCAGGAACCGTTCCAGCACCAGCACCATGTTCGCGTTCTCACCCTCGACCCGCACCTCGCGTTCGTAGGAGAACAGGTCGTTGCGCAGATGCACTGCGTCGGAGAAGGTCTCGCACAGCACGCGCAGCGGGCGCTCCGCGGCGAAACGGCCGGGCACCTCGGCGCCGCAGGCGAATTCCACCAGTGCGGCCGACCAGGGCGCGCCGCCCACCCGGCGGCGCATCTCGATGTACTCGACGGGATTGGCGACCCGGTCGCGGGCGATATTGTCCAATTCCCAGAGGGATTCGACCATGAGGTTGTGGGTGGAGCGCCGCATGCGCCGCCGCCAGTCCTCCGACATGGCGGGCACGGTGCGGGCCCAGCAGTCGGCCAGCCCGGCCTCGGAGGCGTTCTCCGGTTCCGGTGCGGGACAACCCGGTTCGGCCATGAACTCTTCCAGGCGGGCCAGGTAGCGGGTGGCCTCGGCGCGGTTGCCGGTGCGCTTGTAGGCGTCGAGGAACCAGTCGTCGAAGTAGAAGACCCAGATGTACCACTCGGTGAGCAGCGCCAAAGTCTCGGCGTCGCAATCGGGATGGGTGTAGGCGCACAGGAGCGCGTACCCCATGCGCTCCAATTTCTCGGCGTCCCAGATGGGTTTGCCGTCGACCCCGGGCTCACCGAGCATGCCCAGGCGCTCGGCCCACGCGGCGGCGTGGGCGCGGGCGTAGTCGTGATGCGGATTGAGCCGGGCGGGGTGCGGTGAATAGAAATCGGGCAGGGTGAAGGGCTTCAATGCGGGGCCCTCTCGCTGGGCTGATCAATGAGGACATGCCGGTGAGCACTGCTTTTGGGAAATATCGCTACTCGGGGAAAAGCCGAACGGGACCGCGTCGGAACTGCACTGCGAAGACGTGACTCTTACTGCGACAACGTGATCAGTGTCACAACCATGGTAAAGGCCCGTAGCCGTCTCGCCAACACCCCGCAATCTTCTCCGACCGACCGGTACCTCCCGGACCGGTCCCCGGAGCCGTTCCCGGGATAGCCTGGGCGCTGCCCCACCCACCCGACCCACCCCGCCCAGGAGGATCGTCCATGTCGAATCCCGCCGCCGACCGCGCCCCGATCCTGCAACGGCTGGGCGATCGTGGCCGGGTCCGGGTGATCGTCGCCGGCGGCGGCACCGGCGGCCACACCTATCCGGCGGTCGCCGCGGTCCGGGCGCTGCGCGATCTGGCCGCCGAGGCCGGCGCCACCGCGGAGGTGCTGTGGGTCGGCGTCCCCGACAGTCTCGAACAGCGGGTGGCGGCCGAGAACGACATCGACTTCACCGGCATCAAGGCCGGAAAGCTGCGGCGCGACCGCAATCCACTGAAGATGCTCAACAAGGACAATGCCCGCGACGCGCTGCGGGTGCCGGTCAGCGTGCTCACCGCCCAGGGCGTGGTGGGCCGCTTCCGGCCGGACGCGGTGCTGTGCACCGGCGGCTACGTCTGCGCCCCCATCGGCATGGCCGCCGCGCTGCGCCGCCGCCCGCTGGTGATCCACGAGCAGACCACCGGCATCGGCAAGGCCAATCTGCTGCTGGCCCGGATGGCCGACCGCATCGCGCTGTCCTCCGACGCCTCCCTCGGCATGCTGCCCGCCAAGGTCCGGGGCCGGGCCCTGGTCACCGGCAACCCGATTCGGCCCGCGCTCACCACCGGCGATCCCGCCGCGGCGGTCAAGGCCCTCGACTGGGACGGCTACACCCCCGGCCTGCCGACCGTCTACATCACCGGCGGCGCGCAGGGCGCGGTGCAGATCAACGATCTGATCCGGGAGCTGCTGCCCGAACTGCTGCACTCCGCCAACGTGATTCACCAGTGCGGGCGGCTGTCCTACGAGCAGGTGCGCGAATTCGCCGCCACCCTGCCCGAGGACGTGCGCGGCCGTTACCTGGTGCGCGAGTTCATCGGCCCGGAGCTCCCGGACGTGCTGGCGCTGACCGATGTGGTGATATCCCGTTCCGGCGCGGGCACTCTCGCGGAGCTCACCACCCTCGGCAAGCCGTCGGTGCTGATCCCGTACCCGCATTCGGTGGGCGGCGAGCAGATCCGCAACGCGCGGATCCTGGCCGACCACAATGCCGCCCGCGCCCTGGTCGGCGAGGACGCCACCGCCGCCAATCTGCGCGCCGCGCTGACCGAGCTGCTCACCGAATCCGAGACCCGCGCAGCCGTTTCCGCCGCGGCCCGCGCCCTCGGACACCCGGAGGCCGCCGAGCACCTGGCGCTGACCGTCCTGGACCTCGCCACGCGGTGAACCCGGTCGCCGCGCGGTGATTCCGGTCCCACGCGCGCGATCCCACAGGCGAGTCTCAGCCGGGGTAGGTATGGTCGAAGGTGTCAGCAAGTTCTCGGCTATTACCGAGAAGATTGGAGATGCCAGCCATGCAAATCCAGGTCTTCGCCGACAAGAACGTCGGTGGCGGCGCGATCGCCCAGGATGCAACCGATACCATCGCTGCGATTCTGGACCGGTTCGCGGATCATCTCACCCGGGTCGAGGCCCACATCACCGATGTGAACGGCCACAAGGGTGGTTCCGAAGACAAGAAGTGCACCCTCGAGGCCCGGCCCAAGGGCCAGCCGCCGGTCGCCACCACGCATCGCGCGGCCACCGTCGAGGACGCCTACACCGGGGCCGCCGACAGCATGGCTCACCTGCTCGACAGCAGGTTCGGAAGACTGCATCACGCCAAGGGCGGCGAATCCATCCGCCACCTGGTTTCCGACTAGTCGATCAACTCACGGGGTTCGGGGGCGCGCCCCGGAACCCCGTTCCGGTCGGGAAGCACTCACGGTAGGAGCCCGAGGCGGCGTGCTCGCACGACCGCCTCGTGGCGATTGTGCGCCCCGAGCTTGGTCATGGCGCTGCGCAGATAGCTCTTCACCGTCTCCGGACTCACCGAAAGCCGCTGGGCCGCTTCCACATTGGTGCAGCCCAGGGCGATATGGGACAGCACGTCCAGTTCCCGCGGAGCCAGTGTCACCGCGTCGTCGGCGGCCGCCACCCCGGACACCAGGCGGGCGAGTTTCTCCGTGACGTCCCGCAGCCGCGCCCGCGCCGTGGCGTCGGAGACCACCTGGGTGATCCCCCGCAGTTCCGCGTGCAGATCCCGGAGTTGTTCGGTGGCAATCATATTGGCGCTGTTCATGGATTCGCGCGCGAAGGACAGCCGCAGCCGCCGATCCACCTCGTCGCGAATGGCGAGTTCCGTGCTGAGCCGCCGCGCGGCCTGCACCATCTCGTCGGCCACCCCGTCGCCGATCACCCCCGTCTCGCGATTGGCGACGTAGATCACCGCGCGCGCCTCGCCCTTCACCACCACGGGCACCGCCACCACCGAGCGGAGGCCCTCCCCCAGGACCGGGACGTCGTAATGGTGGGTGATGGTGGACGCCGAGCGATAGTCGGCCACCGAGCGCGGGCGGCCCGTCGCCACCGCCGAACCGCCCAGCCCGGAGCTGTGCGCGACCGCCAGCCCCCGCATGCCGTTGGTCCGGGTTCCGACGAACTCGCTGAGCACCAGAGTGCCCGCGTTCACCTCGCCCCCGAAGACGACCGGCAGCTTGCTCAGGGCGGCGAGGGCGCGCAGCTCGGCGCGCAGCGCGTCGCCGTCGCTGGGGCGTAGGAGCCCGTCGGCGGCGGTAGTCATCGGGTAGCCCCTTTCGGGGGTAGTCGAGGCCGGGTGTGACGTAGATCCTACTGGTGTGACCGAGAGCACGAGCTACACCTTCGGAGTCTGGGACGCTCCCCCGCTGGGCGACACCATCGGGGCGAACCTGGACCGGACCACGGCGGCGCATCCGGACCGCGAGGCCCTCATCGACTACACCACCGGCATCCGCTGGACCTACCGCGAGTTCACCGACGAGGTGAACGCCCTGGCCCTGGGCCTGCTGAGGGCCGGGATCGGCAAGGGCGACCGGGTGGGCATCTGGGCGCCGAACTGCCCACAGTGGACGCTGACCCAGTACGCGACCGCCAAGATCGGCGCGATCCTGGTGAACATCAATCCGGCCTACCGGGCCCACGAGCTGCGCTACGTGCTGGGTCAGGCCGGGATCCGCCTGCTCGTCGCGGCGCCCGCGTTCAAGACCTCCGACTACGCGGCCATGATCGACGAGGTCCGTCCGGAATGCCCGGAGCTGGAGCAGGTGGTGCTGCTCGACAGCACCGAGTGGCGGGACCTGTTCGCCACCGGGCGCGCGGCCGATCCGGACCTGCTGGCGGCGGCGCAGTCGGCGCTGTCCACCGACGATCCGATCAATATCCAGTACACGTCCGGCACAACGGGTTTCCCCAAGGGCGCGACGCTCAGCCACCACAACATCCTCAACAACGGGTATTTCGTGGGCGAGCTGTGCGGCTACACCGAGCAGGACCGCATCTGCATCCCGGTCCCCTTCTACCACTGCTTCGGCATGGTGATGGGCAATCTGGCCGCCACCACGCACGGCGCGGCCATGGTGATCCCGGCCCCGGCCTTCGACGTGCGCGCCACCCTGGAAGCCGTTGCGGCCGAACGCTGCACCTCGCTGTACGGGGTGCCGACCATGTTCATCGCCGAACTGGCCGACCCGGACTTCGACGCCTACGACCTGTCCTCGCTGCGCACCGGCATCATGGCCGGATCGCCGTGCCCGGTGGAGGTGATGAAGCAGGTCATCGAGCGGATGGGCATGCGCGAGGTGAGCATCTGCTACGGCATGACCGAGACCTCCCCGGTGTCCACCCAGACCCGCCGCGACGATTCGCTGGTGCAGCGCACCGCCACCGTGGGCCGGGCCGGGCCGCACATCGAGGTCAAGATCGTGGACCCGGTGACCGGGGTGACGGTGCCGATCGGCGCCGCGGGCGAGCTGTGCACGCGCGGCTACTCGGTGATGCTCGGCTACTGGGGTCAGCCCGAGAAGACCGCGGAGGCCATCGATTCCGCGCGCTGGATGCACACCGGCGACCTGGCCACCATGGATGCCGACGGGTATGTCGCCATCACCGGGCGGATCAAGGACATGGTGATCCGGGGTGGCGAGAACATCTACCCCCGAGAGATCGAGGAATTCCTCTACACCCACCCCGACATCCTCGACGCCCAGGTGATCGGCGTGCCCGACGCCAAGTACGGCGAGGAGCTGATGGCCTGGGTCCGGCTGCGGCCGGGCGCGGAGGAACTGACCGCGGCGAGCCTGCGCGAGTTCTGCACCGGCAAGCTCGCGCACTTCAAGGTGCCGCGGTACGTGCACGTCGTCGAGGAGTTCCCGATGACGGTGACCGGCAAGATTCGCAAGGTCGAGATGCGGGAGATCAGCGCGCGGCTACTGGGACTGACCGAGGAGGACGCGTGAGCACCGCCAATACCGAGGCCTATCGCGCGGCCCGTGACGGGCTGCTGGCCGTCGCCACCGACTACGACGCGGCGGTGCGCGATTTCGCGTGGCCGCGACTGTCCGGCGCATTCAACTGGGCGACCGACTGGTTCGACGTGATCGCCCGCGGCAACGACCGGCCGGCGCTCTGGATCGTCGAGGAGGACGGGTCCGAGCAGAAGGTCGGCTTCGCCGAGATGGCCGAGCGCTCGGACCGGGTGGCCACCTGGCTGGCCGAGCTGGGCGTGGCCAAGGGCGACCGGGTGATGCTCATGCTGGGCAATCAGGTCGAGCTGTGGGAGGCCATGCTGGCCGTGGCCAAACTGGGCGCGGTCATCATGCCGACCACCGGCGCGCTGGGCCCGGCCGACCTGAGCGACCGGATCGAGCGGGCCGGAGCGCGTTTCGTCATCGCCAATCAGGGCGACGCGGGCAAGTTCGACGAGGTGCCCGGCGACTACACCCGAATCGTGGTCGGCGGGGCCGTCTCCGGCTGGCAGAACTACGCCGATGCCGCGGCGGTCGAGTCGGCCGGTCCGTTCCGGGCGGTCACCGAGGTGACCGATCCGCTGCTGGTGTACTTCACCTCCGGCACCACCAGCAAGCCGAAGATGGTGCAGCACTCCCAGATCAGCTACCCGGTCGGTCATTTGACCACCATGTACTGGATCGGCGTCCGGCCCGGCGACACGCACCTGGCCATCAGCGCGCCCGGCTGGGCCAAGCACGCCTGGAGCTGCTTCTTCACGCCGTGGCTGGCCGAGGCCACCGTCTTCGTCTACAACTACGCGCGTTTCGACGCCGCCGCCCTGCTCGCGCAGTTGCGCCGGGCCGAGGTGAACACGTTCTGCGCGCCGCCCACGGTGTGGCGCATGCTCATCCAGGCCGATCTGGGCGAGCGTCCGGCCGGGCTGCGCGAAATCCTCGGCGCGGGTGAACCATTGAACCCCGACGTCATCGCGCAGGTCGAGAAGGCGTGGGGCCTGACCATCCGCGACGGCTTCGGCCAGACCGAAACCACCCTGCAGGTGGGCAATACGCCCGGACAGCCGCTGGTGCCCGGCTCCATGGGCCGTCCCGCGCCGGGTGTGCCGGTGGCGCTGGTGGATCCGATCACCGGGCAGCTCGCCGACGAGGGCGAGATCTGCCTGGACCTGTCCGCGGGGCCGGTCAACCTGATGACCGGCTACCTCGGCGATCCCGAACGCAATGCCGCGGTCATGGCGAACGGGTACTACCACACCGGCGATGTCGCGGCCCGGGACGCGAACGGCTACATCACCTACATCGGCCGCACCGACGACGTGTTCAAATCCTCCGACTACAAGGTCTCGCCGTTCGAGTTGGAGAGCGTGCTCATCGAGCATCCGGCCGTGGTGGAGGCCGCCGTGGTCCCGCAACCGGACGACACGCGGCTTGCCGTGCCGAAGGCATACGTTTCGCTGGCGGCGGGATGGGAACCCAACGCCGAAACCGCCCGCGCCATCCTCGAATACGCCCGCGACCACCTGGCTCCCTACCTACGTGTCCGCCGAGTGGAGTTCACCGAACTGCCGAAGACCATCTCCGGCAAGATCCGCCGCGTGGACCTGCGCCACCGCGAGGAACAGGCGCACGCGGAAGGCTTCACCATCCCCACCGAGTACCGCTACGAGGACGTACTGACCGACACCACCCGCTGAACCCGCTCCACCCCGACCACCCGCCCTGCCCCTGCGACAGATCGGAACACCCGTGTCCCACACCGTGGAATCCGCGACCGCCTACGTCATCGCCGCCCTGGAGGCCAAGGGAACCGCCTCCCGTGACGACTTCGACGTGTCCGGGATCGTCAGCGCCACCCACAACATCACGCAGACATGGGATTTCCGCGCGGTCGCCCGCGAGCGCTTCTGGGGCATCGCCGCCACCTTCATCAGAGCCTGACGAGCGGGCTGCCTCACAGTTCCGCGAATTCTGGGTTTCCGGCCCGGAATTGCCCTCACCATTGGCACGTGCACACCTCCGACTCCGTGTTGCTGCCCCGCTTCGTGTTGTCGCGCGCCCGCACCGCGGGCGTGGATCCGGCCCGCCTGGCGCGGGCCGCGGGCATTCCGGGCTGGCTGCTGGCCGACGATGCCGCGAGGGTGCCGAGCCACTACTTCCCCCGGTTGTGGGAGCTGCTCGAACGCGAGCTGGACAACCCCGACGCGACCCTGCGCGCCACCGGCAGCTACCGGCTGGGCGAGTTCGGGCTGATCGACTATCTGATCTCCACCGCGGACACCGTCGGGGCCGGCCTGACCGTGCTGGGCCCGTTCATCGGGTCCATCTCCACCAACTTCCGGATCGATCCCGGCGAGCAGACCGAGACCGAGTCGACCTTCGACGTGCACACCGTCAACGCCGAGGGCCGCGGCCGCGAGCTGTCGGTGCAGATGGCGCTGTCCTCCCTGGTCTCGCGCATGCGCCAGATGACCGGGCAGCCGATGGATCCGGTGAGCATCGAGTTCCGCGAGCGCGCGCCGCGGGATCTGGACGCGTTCACCGAGCAGTTCGGCACGGCCCGCCTGGAATTCGGCGCGCCGGTCGACCGCATCACCTACCGCAACACCGACTTCGAGCGGCCGCAGATCACCGCGGACCCCATGCTGGCGGCGGTGCTGCGCCGCCATGCCGCCACCATGCCGCCGCCGCCCCCGCGCGCCACCGAATGGCCCGACCGGGTGGCCACGGCGCTGGCCGAGGTGCTCGACGGCACCGACGCGCTGCTCGAACATGTCGCGCGGCGGCTCTACACCAGCCCCCGCACCCTCCAGCGCCGCCTCGCCGAATCCGGCACCACCTGGCGGCTGGAGGTGGACCGGGCCCGCAAGCGGCACTTCGAAGGCCCCGAACCTGAGACGCCGCCCCCGGACGACGCGCTATGACGCCCGGGATCGGCTGCGGTGCAGGATCTCCAGGCTCCGAGGTGGATGGGTGACCGGACCGGACAGCGTGCTGCTGGCGCGCTTCGTACTCACCCGGGCTCGGGCCGTGGGTGTGGATCCGGTGGCGTTGGCGCGGGCGGCGGGGATCGGGCCGAGCGCGCTGGACGCTTCGACGGGAAGTGTTCCGGGTCAGTGTTATCCCCGCTTGTGGGAGTTGTTCGAGCGCAGGGTGGATGTGCCGCACGTGGGACTGCGGGCGGCCGAACGACATGGAATGGGGGAACTGGGGATGATGGATTACCTGCTCGCGACCGCGCCGACGGTCGGTGAAGGCTTCCGGGCCGTAGGGGAATTCGGGTCGCGGCTGTCGGGCAGCCGGCGGGTGGCCGTGGTCGCCGAGACCGATCGGCAGGTCACGTTCGCGGCGGAGACGGCGGCGCGGGGCCGGGGCACGGAGGTCGCCGCACAGGCGAGTTTCGCCTTCCTCACCGGCCGGGCCCGGCTGGCCACGCGGGCGCGGATCACGCCGGTGGCGGTCACCCTGCGGGAACGCGCGCCCCGACGGCACGGTCCCTACCGGGAGTTCTTCGGCACGGCGGCAGTGGATTTCGAGGCCGAGGTCGACAGTCTGACGCTGCGCCGCACGGACCTCGACCGGCCTCAGCATTCCGCCGATCCGGGCCTGGCCGCCGTCCTGCGGCGCGGCGCGGCGGTCGCCACCCTGTCCACGCCGCCCGCGCGGGCCTGGGTCGATCTGCTTGCGGCCGAACTCGATTCACTGAGCGATCCGGCCCCACCCGGTCCGGACAGCGACACCGCGGACTTCCGCGCGACGGTATCCCTCGACACCGTCTCACTATCCGATATCGCGCGGCGGCTGGATACCAGCCCGCGCACCGTGCAGCGGCGGCTGGCCGCGGCCGGAACCAGTTGGAGTCGGGAGCTGGCGAACGCTCGCCGCCGGGCCACGTGGTGACGGTCGGCCGTGAACACTCGATCCGATTGTCACGACAGCATTCTCATGGCCCGGTTCGCGTTGCAGCGGGCGGCGCGGGCCGGACTCGACGCCGACCGGATCGCCCGGACGGCGGGCGTACCCGCCTGGCGCGAAGGCGGTGAGGGCACCCGGGTGTCGTCCCGGTACTGCCTGCGGGTGTGGGAGCTGATCGAGCGCGAGACCGGGGATCCCGATATCGCGCTGCGCGTGTCCGACGAGAGCACCACCGGCGAGTTCGGGCTGCTCGAATATCTGTTCCTGTCCGCGGCCACGCTCGGCGACGCGCTCGAGGCGTGCGTGCGCCATACCGGCAGTCTCAGCACGAGTTACGGCTTCCGCGTCGCGCGCCGCGACGAACAGGAGGTCTGCTACGAGGTGCGGTCGGCCATGGAGGACTGCCGGGGCCGGGAACTGTTGATACAGGCCACTTTCGCGCTGCTCGTGGGGCGGGCACGCGCAGCCACCCGCAGCCCGGTGGTGCCGGCGCGGGTGAGTTTCCGGCAGTCCGCGCCCGCCGATCTCGCCACCTTCACCGAGCTGTTCGGTACCCGTGCAATCGATTTCGACGCCCCGGCGGATGCGCTGACGCTGCGGGCCTCGGATCTGGCGCTGCCGATGAAGTCGGCCGATCCGGAACTGACGGCGGTGCTGCTGACCTACGCGGCCACCCTGCCCGCCACCCCGGAGGTCGGGGTGACCTGGCTCGAGCAGCTCGGCGACGCCATCGATCTGGCTCTCGCCAATGGCGCGGCGACCCTGGAAGTGGTTGCGCGGCGGCTGCTGACATCGCCGAGATCACTCCAACGCCGGCTCGCCGAGGCCGGAACCACTTGGCGGCGTGAGGTGGATCACGCGCGTCGCCGCAGATTGCAACGCGCCGAACACCTTCCACGCGCCCAGCAGGCGGAATTCCTGGGATACGCGGATCCGGCGAGCCTGCGGCGGGCGGTGCAAAGGTGGCGGGACCGGGCCGATCCGGGACCCGAAGACCCGTGTTGAGGAGCCGAAATCGCACCTACCGTACGGTATTCCGGCTACCTCACAGCAAGGTTGGCGTGTCCCGGACCGGTTTGGCGCTTTCGGAACTCCCGCGCGGGGCGGACGGAAATCAGACTGGTCGGAAACGCCAGGACACTGTCACGCGTTCCCCCGGACCGGTACTCGATTGGAGCTTCCTCGTGCCCCACACCGCAGAAACCGCCACCGCCTACGTCGTCACCGCCGTAGAGGCCAAGGGCACCGCCACCCGGCACGACTTCGATATCAAGTCCATCGTGAGCACCACCCACAGCCTCACCGAGAGCTGGGATTTCCACACCGTGGACCCGAACATGTTCTGGAACATCGTCGCCACGTTCCTCGAGCACTGAGGCCGGTTCCCGCGCGCGTCAGATGCCGTCGACCGAGAGCGTCGCGTTCATCAGATTCATGGCCGCCGCGCACGGATCGGGCCGCGCGGTGTGATCGCGGTTTCGCACCCACCAGGTGACGGTACCGGTGTCGGCCACCGTCACCGCGCAACCACCCGGGTCCGCTGGATCCCGCCAGTACATGCCGCCGAAGTTCCGCACCACGAGCCGCTCCACGCGGTATCCGAACCGGTCGGCGATCCGCACCTCCCGCGCGAGCGTGTCGTCCCGCAGCCAGGCATAGGTGATGTCGACCGCGCCGCCACCGGGATTCGTGGCGGTCCAGTCGCACACCGTGGGCTCGCTCTGCCGCCGCATCCCGGTGACGCCGATGGCGGCGGCCAGCTTCTGATCCTCCAGCGGGCCACAGCCCGCCAGCAGGTTCGGATCGGCCGCCGGGCGGGCGTCGGCCTGCCGATCGCTGTGCGAACACCCGGACAGGGCGGCGATCAGCAAGGCCGCCACCGTGATTCGCACCCCCGGGCGCGCCATCAGCCCTGTCCCGCCTGCGTCAGGGTGGCCGCGGCCAGCTGCTCGATGCCCTGGCAGGCGCGTGCGCTCGACCGTTCGGACCAGTCGATGAAGTCGGTGTCGCCGAATGCCACTGCGACCTCGCAGGATTGCGCGCCCCGCCATTCGATGCCCGGCTGCCCGGCGATCCGGACGGTGGCGGGACTGCCGGTGGTGACCTGGTCGCGGCGGTCCTGCAGCGAGCTGCCCCGGAACCAGTGGAAGGTGACGGCGTAGTCGCCGCCCGTGGCGGGCTGCCAGGCGCAGCCGATCGGATTGGCCGAAACCCGTTGCACACCGGCCGATCCCGTGGCATCGACCACCTCGGCGTCGGACACGCCGCCGCACAGGCCGATGGTGTCGGGAGACGGCACGGCCGCCTTGGGCGCGGCCGTCGGGGTCGCCGCGGCCCGCTGGTCCGAGGAGTTCCCGCACCCCACGACCGCGAGCCCGATCAAGGCGATCCCCACCGCCGCGCGCACCGCTCTCGTCACGCGGACCAGACTAGGCGAATCGGACCGATCGTGCGCGAACACTCTTTGACAATTCATCGGGGCTTTACTACGTTCGATAACGCACCTCGATAGGCGAGGCTCCTGCACGAACACAGGCCACTGATCTCACGACGTCGAGAGACGCCCAAGGTTAGGACAGATTTCCCCGGATTAAGGGGTAATCCAAAGTGGCTTTCCGATTCGGAACACGTCGTGCAGTGCCGAAGCTCTGACGAGAGGGGTGTGCGTCCTCCCCGGATTCCCCGGGTCGACCTCCCTCGTGTGCGCTGATGAATCCGCGTATGAGCTGTATGAGGAGGTGGCGGTCGGATGACAGCTGATGACGACCCCGGACCTCCTGTCGCGCACTCGTAATTCCCCGGTATTCGGCGACGCCACCATCACCCTTTCGCGTGATTCGGCATGCGCCTATTTCCGCGCGCCCTTTTTCGATTAGATGCGGATTCATCCGATGACGCTCCAGATCACCATTCCCAACCGTCCCGAAACAGGGCAGCCGATGCCGCGTCCGCGAAATCGGCTGCGCGCCGTCGACTTTCTGGTACTCGGCATGGCCGTGTTCCTGATCGCCGTGGCGCTGCGGCTGTTCCGCGATATGTCGGTGCCGTGGACGCCGGGCTCCGGACCGGAAGCGGTGTCGACCGATCCCCGGGAACTGCCGTACTACGCGGCGCGCACCACGCTGCGGATGTTCCTGGGGCTGGCGGCCTCGATCCTGTTCACGATGGTCGTCGGCCAGTGGGCAGCGCATTCGCGGCGGGCGGAGAAGGTGCTGGTCCCGATGGTGGACGTACTGCAATCGGTGCCGGTGCTGGCGCTGGTCTCCATCACGGTGACCGCGTTCGTGGCGCTGTTCCGCGGCTCCTTCCTGGGCGCGGAGGCGGTGTGCGTGTTCGCCATCTTCACCGCGATGGCCTGGAACATGACCTTCGCCTACTACCAGGCCGTGCGCACCCTGCCGCGGGAGCTCGACGACGCCGCCCGCATGCTGCGGCTCACCCGCTGGCAGCGGTTGTGGCAGCTGGAGGTGCCGGCCGCCATGGTGCCGTTGATCTGGAACGGGATGATGAGCTTCGGCGGCGCGTGGTTCATGCTCGCCGCGTCCGAGGTGATCACCGTGTCCGGGCGGGAAGAGGCGCTGCCGGGCATGGGCAGCTTCATCGCGGCGGCCACCTCCCAGGGGCAGGTGTCGCGACTGCTGCTGGGCGCGCTGGTCATGGTGGCCACCATCGTCGTCGTGAACGTGCTGTTCTGGCGGCCGCTCACGGCGTGGTCGGAGCGGTTCCGGGTGGAGCACACCGAAAGCGCCGAAGTACCACGCAGTCTCGTGCTGGACCTGCTGCGGCGCAGCACCGTGCCCGGGCGGCTGGCTTGCGTGAGCCGACCGGTCGGCGAGGGGATCGATCGCGTCATGCGAGTCTTCGGGCGCAGCACCCGGTCCGCCTACGACGACCGTCCCGGCAGCCGGGCCGGGGACGTGGTCTTCTTCGCGCTGCTGCTGGCGGCGCTGGCCTGGGGCACCTGGACCCTGGCCGCCTACTTCGAAAGGACCGTCGGGCTGGCCGAATTCGGGCCCGCCACGCTCATGGGCCTGGCGAGTCTGAGCCGGGTGATCGTGCTGCTGGTGGTGTCCACCGTGGTGTGGGTGCCGGTCGGGGTGTGGATCGGGCTGAACCCGCGGGTGTGCCGGTTCGCGCAGCCGGTGGTGCAGGTGCTGGCCAGTTTCCCGGCACAGTTCCTGTTCATCTTCGTGATCGCGGCGCTCACCTGGACCGGCGTCTCGCTGAATATCGGCGGCATCGTGCTGATGGCGCTGGGCGCGCAGTGGTACGTGCTGTTCAACGTGATCGCCGCGGCCGGGCAGATCCCGACCGATCTGCGTGAGGCCATGGACGATCTCGGCGTGCACGGGTGGCTGCGGTGGAAGTCGTTGATCCTGCCCGCGATCGCCCCCGGCTATGTGGTCGGCGCGATCACCGCGTTCGGCGGGGCCTGGAACGCCACGCTGGTCGGCGAGGTGGTCGAGGCGGGCGGCACCCATCTGGAGGCGTACGGGCTGGGCGCGTACATCACCAATGCCACCGCGGCGGACCTGTTTCCGAAGGTGCTGCTGGGCACCGTGGTGATGAGCGCCGTCACCGTGACCATCAACCGGCTGGTGTGGCGGCGACTGCAGCGCCGGGCCGAACAGCGTTTCTCGTTGAGCTGAAACAGTTTTCGAAAGGAGGACAGTCATGTCCGCCCCCATCATCATAGGACTCGATCAGTCCGCGCGGCGGGCGCGGGCGCGGCGTTTGCCTTCGTGCATGGCCTGCACCCGCGCCACCGGGATGGTGTGACCCTCGGCGATGAGATCCGCCGGGAGCGTTTGCGGTTCGGGCATGGCCTCGGCCCACGGATCGCGGTCGCCGAGGATGGCGGCGGCGGTGCGCACGGTGAAATCGCGCGGATCGATCTCCGGCAGGTCGGCCCAGCTGACCGGGAACGACACCGTCGCGCCCGGCCGCACCCGTGGGCTGTACACCGACACCACCGTCGCCCCGCCCGCCCGGGTGGAGTCCAGGAAAACCTTGCCGCCCCGGTCTTCTCGAATGAAGGCCGTGGTGGCCAGGTCCGGGTCGAGCCGTTCGGCGCGCGCCGCGATGGCCCGGGTGGCGGCCGCCGCGTCCTCGATATCGACCCCCGCCCGCACCGGCACGAAGATGTGCACCCCCTTGGACCCGCTGGTCTTCACCGCCCCCGCCAGCCCGTCGTCGGCCAGCGCCCGCCGGATCAGCTCGGCCGCGGCCACCGCCTGCGAGAACGGCTGTCCCGGTTCGGGATCGATATCCAGCACGAGATGGGTTGGCCCACCGGAATAGTCGACCAGATCCTCCGCCAGCAGCAGTGTCACGTGGTACTCCACCGCCCGCTGGTTCCCGAACCACAACAGCGTCCGCACGTCATCGCACAAGGCGTACGACACTTCCCGTTTCGAGCTCCCCGCCCACAAGGTCTTCCGCCGCACCCACTCCGGCGTGTACTTCGGCAGGTTCTTCTGCATGAACGGCTCCTGCCCCGGCCGCACGCGCACCACCGACAACGGCCGCTCCCGCAGCGCCCCCACCATCCGCTCCCCCACCGCCTCGAGATAGTCGATCAGCTCCCCCTTGGTGGCCCCCGCCCCGTCGAACAGGGGACTGTCCAGACTGGAGAACTTCAGACCGGCCCGCGCGTCTTCGCCCATCGGCCCACCATGCGCCCCCACCGCACCCCCGTCAACCACCCCGGCCGTGTCCGCGGTCACCGGCGGCGGGAGACCGAACCTAACACCGTGCGGATTCACCGGCGAGAGCAACAATCTGTCACCCTCGCGACGGTCTGCGGAAGGAGGCTCGTTCACTAGGGTCGGAAGCACCAGGCAGCGTCGCCGACTGAATCACCGGTCTGGCCGCACGTCGTCCACCCGAGCTCCGACACAGGAACGGTGGAGAATGCCCGAATCCCGTCGCAGTCCCCTCCTGATCGGACGGGCATCACAGCTTGCCGACCTTCGCGAGCTCGTCTTCGACCAGCGAATCCGGTTGCTCACCGTGACCGGGGGCGCTGGTGTCGGCAAGAGCCGGCTGGCCACCACCGCTCTGCAGGACGCCGAGAGTCGGGTCGTATCGGTCGATTTGGCCGAGGTGAGCGGCGGCGAACAGGCTTGGCGGACTATCCTGGACGCACTGGGTGGCACCGCGGAGCCGCACACCACCCCGCTCGGACCGGACACGGTGGCGACGCGAATCGGCCCGGAACCACTGATCATGCTGGCCGACAATTGCGATCTCGTCACCCGCGATCTCGCGGCCGGACTGTCCTCCGTGCTGGCCCGGTGCCCGGGACTGACCGTGGTCGCGACCAGCCGCCACGCGCTCGACCTGTATCAAGAGGTGCTCTACCTGGTTCCGCCGCTGTCCGTCGTATCCGACGGGTCCGCGCTCAGTCCCGCCGCGCAGCTGTTGTCGAACTGCATCGAAACCCGGTTCCGCGACGCGGCGACCGCCGCGGACCGGTCACAGCTCGAGCAGATCGCGGCCGAATTGAATGGCGTTCCAGTGGGATTGGAGCTCGCCGCGACCTCTCTCGGCCGGCTCGGCGTCGAACGAACACTGGAGCGAATCCGCTCCGGGCAACCGCTGCCGCCGTCCCCCTTCGTCGATATCCCGGTGCGGCACCGCAGTATTCGCGCGTGCGTGACATGGGGGCTCAGCGATCTCGACGAGATGAGCCTCTTCGTGCTGCTGCACGTCGCCGCTTCCGAGGTCCTCACCGATCTGGAGGAGGTACTGCTGCTCAGCGGCGAGCGGGGTGATCCGATCGCTGGCAAGCTGGCCGAGCTGGTGGACCGCAGCCTGCTCGATCACTCGGTCGCCGAGAACGGTCACTACACCTATGCGATCTCGGGCTTCACCCGGTCGTTCTGCCGTCAGTTGCTGTACGCGGATCGGGTACTCGCGGAACGAATACGCTTCCGACGCGCCGAAGGGCTCCGCCTGCTGGCCCGGGAGATCACTCGGCTGCTCGCCGAGCCGGACGGCCGCGCCGAGGGGCTACGCCTGGTCGACCGCTGGCTGCCGGACCTCTTCGCCACCGTCCGGTACCTGATCGACCACGACGCGTACCGGGGCGCCATCGAGCTGCTGTCCGAGCTGGAGGACGTCTGGATCCAGCGGGCACTGCTCGCCGATGCCGAGGCCATCGTCGCCACCCTGCTGGCGGCGGTCGATTCCGGCGCCCACCCGCCCGCGGTGATGGCCGCGGGCCGCGAGCTCCTGGGCCGCTGGGCACTGCGATCCGGGCGTTTCCAGGACGCGAAACGACTGCTCGCGCCGGTCGCCTCCGTCCGGAACACCGAGACCCGCCGCACCGACCCCGTCCTGGTCCACCGGGCGGGCCGCGCCCTGGCCCAGGCCCACCACGAGACCGGAAAGCCCCAGCGGGCGCGCGCACTGCTCGCCCGATTCCCCGCGGCCACCGCCCCACCCGCCGAGCAGCCGGTCGCCGCGCTCATGGCAGCGGTGATCGAACTCGGCGACGGGCCGTTCGAGGACGACGAAACCTGGTCCGCGCTCCGTGATCACGCGGCCGCCCTGCCACGCCGTCGTGATCGGCTGACGGTCCTCACCGCGCTCGGCCGGACCCTGCTGCGCGCCCGGGCACCGCATCGCGCGCTGGAAGTCTTCCACCTCGTTCTGCGGACAACAGAACCGACGATGAGCCCGCTGGAAATGGTGACTGCGCTGGAGGGCTGTGCTCGGGCCTACGATGCCGCGGGCGGGGAGTATTCCGAACAGGTACACCGTCTTTCAGCGGCTTCGCATTGGATCCGGGCCGGCTGTTCGTTGCCCCGGCCCGCCGAGCATTCCGCCGATCCGGCGGTGAGCACGATCGGCTCGGTATCGGACATCGACGAGGCCGTCGCCTACGCACTGTCCATACCAGTGCTGTCGCGCGCTGATCTGGCGTCTCCGCTACTTTCCCGGCTGACCAGGCGGCAGCTGGAGACGGCGTTACTGGTCGCCGAGGGTATGACCAACCGCATGATCGCGAATCGCCTCGGGATCGCCGAGTGGACGGTGGTGAACCATCTGCGGCAAGTCATGACGAAGCTGGACTGCCCCAGCCGATTACATGTCGCCCTCGTCATCGAACGGGAGACCCAGCAGCCCGCGTGACGCGGCCACGGGTGGCGTTCGCGCGGGCCGCCGGCCGGAACATGGTGTTCTCCTCGATCACCGCAGCGTGCGGAAGGTCGCCCGAATGTCCTCGATGACAGCGTCGGGGTTCTCCCACGGGGTGAAGTGGCCGCCGTGTTCGTGCGCGCCGATGTGGACCGGGTTGTACCAACCCTGGTGGCGCGCATCGTCGAGGAAGACCCGGGCGCGATTGCCCGTGGTCACACCGGGCGGATTCTCGAAGCCGAGGAAGGTGAATCCCGTGGGCGCTTCGATGATCGGCGTGCGGTCGTGGGCGGGCGTCCACGGGTAGCGGTTCGAATTGATGTAGGCGCGGATCGACGTGGTGATGGTGTTGCCGACCCACCACATGGTGGCATTGGCGAGCAGATGATCACGGGGGAAGACGCTTTCGACATCCCCGCCCGATTCACTCCATTCGGTCCAGCGCCGCAGGATCCACGACAGCATGCCGACCGGCGAGTCCGCCAAGCCGAACGACAGATTCTGGGAATCGAGGATGTGGACCGCGCTGTGGGAGGCGTAGCGGTACTGGAACGCGAGGATGCCGTCCCGGATCTCGTCGGAGACGCCCGGCGGAACCATGAACCCGCCGGTGCCGTCCCAGGGCCGTTCACCCTGGAACACGTCCAGGTGGACCGGATGCCCGAGCCAGATGCCGTGCAGGTCGGCGGCCCGCGCGTGGCCGAGCTGTGCGGTCACCAGCGCCCCATAGTCCGCGCCGCCGGCCGCGTACTTCCCGAACCCGAGATGCTCGGTCATCAGGCTGTGCCAGAGTTCGGACATCTTCCAGAAGTTCAGATCAGTCCGCCCGGTGGGCGCGGAGAACCCGAAGCCGGGCAGCGAGGGCACGATCACCTCGAACGCGTCGGCCGGATCGCCCCCGTAGGAACCGGGATCGGCCAGCTGCTTGACGACCCGCGTCCATTCGCGGAAGCTCCAGGGCCAGCCGTGCGTCACGATCAGCGGGATCGGTGCGGGGCCCCGGCCCGGTTCCCGGAGATAGTGGATCGGGACACCGTCGACGATCGCGCGGTAGTTGTCGTAGCTGTTGATCTCGGCTTCGGCCGCCCGCCAATCGAATTCGTCGATCCAGTAGGCGACGAGCTCCTTCATGTACGCGACGCTGGTGCCGTAGTAGGTCTCGTCCTCGGGGATATCGGTGGGCCAGCGGGTCGCGAGCAGGCGGGCCCTCAGGTCATCGAGCGTCTCCTGCGGAACCGAGACGACGAACTTCTCCGGCGCGGCCGCGATCACGGAAGCGGCCGTCCTGTCATCGGTTACGGTCACTTCACTCGCCGCCTGATGGTCATCGGCATGCCGCCCTCGGGCCCGAGCACCCCGCGCATCCGCCATTTCGGGGCGTAGCCGGGAACCCGCTCGGGAGCGAACAACCGGGCCAGCGTGACCAGCAGGATCTGCGCCTCCAGATAGGCGAAGCTCTTGCCGATGCACACCCGGGGTCCGGCCGAGAACGGGTGGAAGGCGAAGGGGTGCATGGTCTTCTCGGCATTGTCGGCCCAGCGATCCGGATCGAACCGCTCCGGGTCGGTCCAGAAATCGGGATGCCGATGGGTGAGATAGGGCGCGACCACCACGATCGAACCCGGTTGCGCCACATACGGTCCGATGCGCACCGGCTCCACCACATCACGCAGGTACAGCGGCGCGGGGGGATGCAGACGCAGCGCCTCCTTGATCACACACAGCGAGTACGGCGCGCGGTCGAGGTCGTCGACGGTGAAATCGTCGGGCAGAGCGTCCACCTCGGCGCGCAGCCGGACGGCGGATTCGGGGTTGTTGGCCAGCAGGTACCACACGAAAGCCAGGGTGCGCGCGGTGGTTTCGTACCCGGCGATGAACATCGTGACGCACTGGTCGCGCAGGACCATATCGGCCCGATCCGCCGGGCCGAGCTTCGACTCGTTGGCGATCATCTTGGTGAGCAGATCGTCGGGGCGGTCCTCGGCCGGCATCCGCCGACGTTCCGTGATCACCCCGAGAATGAACTCGTCGACCCGCTGCCGCGCCTGGTCGTAGCTGCGACGGCCCGACGTCGGAACCCATTCGGGCGCTTTGAACTTGTCGGTATTGCGCCCGGAGGTGTACGTGATCATGGTTTCCACCGCGCCCTTCAACTGGGCGATCACATCCCGGCCCGCGGTGCTGAACAGCGTCTTGAGCAGGATGGAGGCGGTCAGCGTCGCCATCTCCGGCACCATGTCCACCGGTTCGGCGCCCGCGGACTCCGGGGTCCAGCGGGTGCTGAACCACTGCACGTCCTCGAAGAACAACGGCACGTACTCACGCACCGACTTCGGGGTGAAGAAGGGCGCCAGCACCTGACGCTGCGACTTCCATTGCGCGCCGACACTGGTCGCGACGCCGTCGCCCATCCAGTACTTGCGCACCGGGTCGTAGCTTGCGCCCTTGGTGTACTTGTCCATCTGCTCGAGCGTCACCATCCGGACGTGATCGGGATGGGCCAACACGACCAGTCGGCGCGGACCGACCCGCAGCTCGGAGACATCGCCGTGTTCGCGCCAGAGCTGCTCGACCACCCCCAGCAGACCGTTCTTCTTGGTGTTCACCGCGGTGGCGAAGCCGTACTTGTCGCGGGTACCGGGCATGAGGAGTGTCTCGCCGTCGCCGCCCAGGACATTCAGTTGTGAATGATCCACCGGGCAGCCCTTGACCTCGGTCATGTGCTTTTCACCTCGATTGGCATAGAAGATTTCGAATGATCGGGAACTCAGGCAACGGCCCGAGTTTCTTTCTCCGGCTTGTCCGCCGACAGTTCGCGGATGAATTCCGCGGCAATCTCGGCGACCGGCTGCGGCGATTTCAACCACGACATGTGCCCCAGCCCCGCGTCGACGACCTCCCGCCGCAGCGGCGCCCGGCCGAATTTGCCCACGAGCAGATCCGTTTCACGAATCGAGACGCGCCGGTCGGCCGCGAAATTTATCGCGAGGAGCGGCGTCGCACTGCGGCTCATGGCAGCTTCGTAATCGAACTCCGCCCCGCGCGGCTCGAACTTCCCGGACAACACCATGTTCGCGATGTCGACAGTCAGGCCACGGGTCGGCCGCCCCAGTATCTTGGTGGCGGGCAGCCAGCCGATCCGGGCGATAGCGCCGAACAGCGCCCGGGCGCCCAGCCAGCGCCGCATCGACACCGCCCGCAGCTCCGACACCGGCGCCAACCCCGAGGCCACCAGGATCAGCCCGGCAATGCGCTGATCACGGGCGATATGACAGACAGCGAGCTGGCCACCGAAGCTGTGCGCCAAGACGTAGACCGGACGTCCGGCGGCGAGGCCACGCGCGTACTCGGTGGTCAGGTGGTAGTCGTAGATGACCTGGTCGTGCATGCCGTAGCGGCTCGAACGCCGCGGCCGGGGAAACGAATTCCCCTGACCGTGCAATTCGCCGACCACGACGGTGAAGCCTTGACGGCTGAGTTCCGTCGCCAATCCGGAATACAGTGCACCGGGCGCCGCGATACCGGGCCAGACGACGACAACCGGTGCTTCACCGGTGTGTTCGGCAGGGAATGTATTGACCACGGCGACAGTGCCGTCCGGCAAATCTATGGATCTTGTTGATTGCGTGTCGGACATAATCGGCAGCCCTTTCCGTTCTGGCATCCACTCGAATCCAGTTCTCGCGGATCGATGGCCAGAGATTAGAGGGATTCACTTTTCCCGGGCAATGCCGTGTTCAACCGCGTTCAACTGCGATTCGGTCGTCGGTTGCACGCGGGCTCGCAGCCAGTTCATCGGCGAATTTGCGCCAGCCCGCGGCACATTCGAGCGCGACCTGGGCGACCAGATCGGCGCAGTGTGGCGGTACGGTCATGACCAGTCGTTCGCGGGTGCGCTCGTCGAGCAGCGGCGAACTGAGCAGCCGCAGCAGTGAGCGGCCGGAGCCGGACATCCGCAGGGAGGGGTCGCGATACATCGCACGGAGCAGATCACCGGCGGTCTGCCCACGCACCTGGACCGGCTTCGGGGTGCGCCGGGCGCGCGACGGCACCGGGTCCTCACCGCGGTCCAGCCGAGCCCGGACATCCCGGACCGTGGCCGGGGATATCCCGGCGGCACTGGCGATCTCGCGCAGCGAGGCATCCGGTCGCGCGGCGAGCAATCGGCTGGCCCTGGCCCGGCCGGCGGCGGTGTCGACCGGCCTGACCTTGCCGTCGCGCCCGAGCCTGGCCTCCACCCGCGGGACGGCACCGCGGGAATCGGACCGCATCGCCGCGATCGTCTTCGCCGCGAGGCCGGTGACCGAGGCGAGCACGCGATCCGACCACTGCGGATGAGTCCGCAACAGGCGCAGCGCCGCCGCCGCACGGTCGGCCGACGACAGCGGCAGGCCGTGGTGGACGTTCGCCCGCACCGCCAGCGCGAAGGCGTCCGCCTCACCGCCGTCGAAATACACGATGTCGATCTGCGCATCGCCGCGCAGCTCGGCCGCCCGCAGCCGATGCGCCCCGTCGATCACCCGCATGGTCGGGCGGTGCACCAGGATCGGCGGCAGCCGGTGCTGTGATTCCGCCAGCCGCTCGACATGTTCGGCATCGATACCGCCGATTCGCGGGTGATCCCCGATCCGCAGCGACGCCGTCGCGGCTCGGACCACCTCGCCGTGCCCCGTTCCCCCGATTGCCTGAACTTCCGTACCCGACATGGAACCGGCCGACAGCCGCACCAGAGGTCGATCGCTCGAGTTCATGGTTCCCCTTGTCTCTTAACGGATTTGATGGATGTCGAACACTGCCATCGGAGCCGAGATTAGAACTCGTTCACTCGCGGCGGCCACTGCTGTCACCCGCCGCCACCGGGTACGAACCGATCGGAAACCCATGCCTCTTGTGTGCAAGATCTGTTGTGTAACAACAGCTTTCAATACTCATGAAGAACGGGCGTCCACTCTTCCCCAGATCGCACGTAGCAAGACCTTGCTGCAATAGAACTCGTTACAGTTTCGTTTCGGCGCTTCGCTCCGCGCTCCCGGGGACACTGCGCGGTGCCTCGAAACACCGCCGCGCCGGGATGGTTACTGCGTGTTTGGTTTTCCTCGAGGACCGCTCGAGCCGGGATTCACATACTCGGGACGCGAACAGCGACGTTCGGGATCTGACCCCGAGTAGCCACCGGCTACCTGCACGATTCGGAAGACACCATGAACGCCAATCTGATCGCGGCGGCCCAGCAGTTGGCCGCGCCGGGGGCACCGGACGGGCAACGACGGGTACTGGCCATGTTTCCCGGGCAGGGATCGCAGCGGGAGGGGATGGCCGCGCATTTGATCCGTGAGCATCCGGAGACCGCGGGGGCCGTGTTCGAGCGGGCCGACGAGTGCCTGGGGCTGCCGATGCGGGCGCTGTGCACGGAGGCGGACGCGGAGCAGTTGCGGGCCACCGAGGTGGCGCAGCCGGCGATTCTGGCCACGGCGCTGGCCACCTTCGAGGTGCTGCGGGCCGAGGGGTTCGCGCCCGATCTGGTCGCCGGGCACAGTCTCGGGGAGTTCGCGGCGCTGGCCGCGGCCGGGGTGCTCGATCTCGCCGACGCGTTGACCCTGGTGCGGTTGCGGGGTGAGCTGATGGCCGAGATCGCGGCGGCGGTGCCGGGCGCGATGACGGCCGTGTCCGGGGTGGACGCGGGGCGGATCGAGGAGATCTGCGCGGGCGTGGACGGGGTCGTCGAGCTCGCCAACTACAACGCGCCGGACCAGTCGGTCATCTCGGGGACGGCGGAGGCGGTCGCGGCCGCCACCGAGCTGCTGCGCGAAGCCGGGGCGGGCTCTTTGGTCGCGCTGCGGGTCGGCGCGCCGTTCCACTGCTCGCTCATGGCGTCGCTCGAGGAGCGATTCGCCGCCGGGCTGCACCTGGCCGACTTCCGCGATCCCACCACCGCCGTCATCAGTTCCGTGACCGCACAACCGATTTCGAGCGGCAAAGAGGCGCGGGAACTGTTGCGCCGCCAGCTCACCGCCCCGGTCCGCTGGATCGAGGTGATCGGCACCGCCGCCGAACTCGGCTGCACCGACTACCTCGAGATCGGGCCCGGACGCGTGCTGTCGGGGCTCGCCAACCGCATGGTCGGCGACGCCACCGTGCGCAGCACCCAGGACGCTCGCCGCATCGCCGCGGCCGTCGCCGAATACGCCTGAGCCAGGCCGGATCCGGCCCGACTCCCACCGATCACACCCCTGCGGCAGGCGCCGCAGGGGTCCCCGACCAACCCCTCACCCAGAAAGAAGGAATCACCATGCCCGAAACCACCACCGACTTCGCGCCCGCCGTCACCGACGCGATCGCCGACGCCCTCGGCATCGACCAGTCCGAGGTGACCCTCGACGCCACCCTGATCGACGAGCTCGGCGCGGAATCCATCGACCTGCTCGACATCCTGTTCCGCATCCACCGCGACACCGGCGTCAAGATCGCCGTCGCCGACGTGCAGGAACTGCTGCAGGGCGGCATCCCCGACGACGAGTTCGGCGACGAGAACGAGATCGTCTCCGAGATCGGGCTCGCCCACCTGGAGAAGGTGCTGCCGCAGTTCGACCGCAGCAAGCTCAACGGCCCGCTGCGCGGCGAGCAGGTGCTCGGCCTGGTCACCGTGCGCAACCTGGTCGACCTGGTCGCCCAGCGCGCCGCCGCACCGGCCGAGGCCGAAGAGGTCGCCTGATGCCGGAACAGGATTTCGCCGGCAAGGTCGCGCTGGTCACCGGCGCGTCCCGCGGCATCGGCCGGGCCGTCGCACTGACCCTGGCCCGCCGCGGCGCGGCGGTCGCGGTGAACTACCGCTCCCACAAGGACGAAGCCCTCGAGGTGGTCGCCGAGATCGCGGAATTCGGCGGCCGCGCGGTCGCCATCGGCGCGGACGTGTCCGAGCTGGCGGCGGCCAAGGATCTGGTGGAGCAGACCCGGGATCAATTGGGCGGCTTGCACATTCTGGTCAACAACGCGGGCATCACCCGCGACGGTCTGCTGCACGACATGGATCCGGCCGAATGGTGGAAGGTCATCCAGGTCAACCTGGGCGGCGCCTTCAACTGCACGCACGCCGCGGCCGGGCACCTGATGTCCCAGGGCGAGGGCGCGATCGTGAACGTCTCGTCGATCATGGGCGAGAAGGGCCTCACCGGGCAGTCGAACTACTCCACCTCCAAGGGCGCGATGAACGCGCTCACCCTGGCCTGCGCGGTGGAGATGGCCCGGTTCGGGGTGCGGGTGAACGCCGTACTGGGCGGCGTCATCCCCACCGATCTCATCGGCGACCTGCTGCAACGCGACAACGGGAAGGGCCGCACCCATGTCCCGATGCGCCGCTACGGCGATGTGGGACAGGTCGCGGAGGCGGTGGCCTGGCTTGCGAGTCCGGCCGCCGACTA
This sequence comes from Nocardia sp. NPDC004340, assembly GCF_053602575.1. Taxonomy (NCBI): domain Bacteria; kingdom Bacillati; phylum Actinomycetota; class Actinomycetes; order Mycobacteriales; family Nocardiaceae; genus Nocardia; species Nocardia sp. NPDC004340. The sequence continues at coordinate 312,833 of NZ_JBSGDW010000005.1, read as the reverse complement.
CGTCACCGGAGAACTGCTGCGCGTCGACGGCGGTCTCGCGGTGCAGCTCAGCAACGGCCGCCTGGTCTCCCGCTGAACACCCCGGCATCCCGCTGAATCGGAAAGGACGTGACTGCCATGCGATTTCATCTCATCGACCGAATCGAGTCCTGGGAACCGTTGCAGCACATCACGGCTCGCAAACTCACCTCGGTCTACGAGAACGTCTGGCAGCCGTCCGCCACCGGCCCCGTGCTGCCCTTCGGCCTGGCCCTCGAGGCGCTGTGCCAGGCCGGGGCCTGGCTCGTGCTGCTCAGCTCGGCGCACACCAAACGCGCCGCGCTGCTCACCGTCGGCCAAGTCACCATGCACCGCGACGCGGTACCCGGTGACGTGCTGCGGATGACGGCCCGGGTGGTGCACGCGACGCCGGAGGCGGCGGTGGTGGACGGCTGGATCGAGGTCGACGGCGAGCGGATCATGGACGCCCGCAACATCATGTGCGCCCTCATCGACGCCGACCGGCTCGACGACCCGGCCGACACCGAACGGATGGCGCGCCACCTGCTCGGCGAGGAGCTGGTCGGATGAGCACCCCGGCCGGACGCCGGCGGGTGGTGGTGACCGGCGTCGGCGCGGTCACGCCGCTCGGCGTGGACGCGCCGTCCACCTGGGACGGACTGGTGGCCGGGCGCAATGCCATCGGCCCGCTGACCACCTTCGACTGCACCACCTTCCCGGTCCGGATCGCCGGGCTGGTCCCGGACTCCTTCGATCCGGTCACCGCGATCCCGGCCGCCGCCGACCGGCGCTGGGTGTCCCGGCCCGGCCTGTTCGGGCTGGCGGCGGTCGGCGAGGCCCTGCGTTCCGCGGGCCTGGCCGACGAGCAGCCCTACCCGCCCTCGGATCGCGGGGTGGCCATGGGCGCGAGCGTGGGCCGGCCCGACCTGGAGATGGTGCTACGGGTCTCCGAATTGCGTTCCCGCACCGGGAAACCCGACGCGTTCGTGCGCCCCGCGCCGTCGGCCACCCTGACCGGCAATCAGAACCTGGCCCTCAACGCCATGGTCCGGCTGATCGGTGCGACCGGTCCGATGGTGGGCATCCACACCGCCTGCGCCGGATCCGGGCACGCCCTCGGCGAGGCCTTCCGGCTGATCCAGGAGGGCGACGCCCGCATGATGGTGGCCGGCGGCTACGACTCGCTCACCACCTGGGCCGACATCCTCGGCTTCGGGCTGCTGGGCGCGATGACCGACCGCTACAACGACAATCCCGGCGCCGCCTCCCGTCCCTTCGACGCCGACCGCAGCGGATTCGTGATCGGCGAGGGCGCGGTGTCCTTCGTCCTCGAGGACCACGACTCCGCGGTCGAGCGCGGCGCGCCGATCCTGGGCGAGCTGCTCGGCTACGGGTCCACCATGAACGCCTGGCGGATCACCGACTCGCCGCCGGACGGGGCGGGCGCGATCGAGGCGATGGAATCCGCGCTGACCGAATCCGGTTTGGGCACCGCAGATATCGACTACATCGCGGCGCACGGCACCAGCACGCCCGGCAATGACGTCTCCGAGACCCGGGCCATCAAGAAGGTGTTCGGCGACGACGCCTACCGGCTGGTGGTGTCCTCGCCCAAATCCATGGCCGGGCACCTCACCGCCGGGGCCGCGGCCCTGAACCTGCTGGCGGCGCTGGGCGCGATCCGGGACGCGGTGGTGCCGCCCACCCTCAATCTCGACACCCCGGACCGGGCCCTGGATCTCGACTACGTCCCCCATCGCGCGCGCCGGATGCCGGTGCGCGCGGCCATGATCAACGCCCTCGCGTTCGGCGGTTCCAATACCTGCCTCGTGGTGGGCGCACCCCCGAACACCCCCGAACTCAGGGAGCAGCCATGACCGCGTCCCACCCCGCGCCCGCCGACCTCCCGGCGGCGGGCATCGGCACCCCGGGATTCGATCGAATCCTGGTGGTGGACCCCGGCGTTCGCGCCGAGGCCCTGCTGAACGTGACCGGCACCCTGCCGTTCTTCGACAGCCACTTCCCGCGCCGCCCCATCCTGCCCGGCGTACTGCTGACCGAGAGCCTGATCGCGCTGGCCGTCATGGCCGCCGGTGATCCGCTGCTGCGGCTGCGCGCCGCCGACGGGCTGCGCTTCCGGCGCTTCATCACGCCGGGCGATCAGGTGCACCTGACCGTCGAAAGCGTCAGCACCGGAACCGATCCGGACGAGTCGGTGTGGCGGGCGACCGCCACGGTGGACGGCAAGACCGCCGCCGCCATCAAGAACCTGCGCCTGGCGCGTCGGCCGATCGCCGCGGTGACCGGCGATTCCGCCGCGGCGATCGGCAACCCCGCCCAATCGACGCCGGTCGCGAACGGCCTTGCCGCCGAGGTGCAGTCGTGACCGCGCGCCGCGTGGTGATCACCGGCGTCGGCCTGGTCACGGCGCTCGGTGAGGGCGCCCGCGAGACCTGGGACGCGCTGGTGGCGGGCCGCACCGGCATCGCACCGCTGCGCGCCTACGACCCGTCGCCGCTGCGCACCCGGCTCGGTGCGGAGATCCCCGACTTCGATCCGGGCAAGTTCCTGTCGCTGCGCTCCATGCGCACCTCCACCCGCGGCGACCAGTACGGCGTCGCGGCCGCCACCCTCGCACTGCGCGACGCCGGGCTCGAGCGCAGCGACCTCGGCCACCGCACCGGGCTGTATCTCGGTGGCAACAAGGACATCTGCCAGCGCGACGACTCGATCGCCGACATGGAGGCCATCCGCGGCGCGGACGGCGCGCCGGACATGCGCAAGCTGGGCGAACTGGCCCGGTCGATCGTGCCGCCGCTGGCGTACGTGGAGGGTTTGCAGAACGGCGGGACCTACCACATCTCCTCGCTGTTCGGCCTGCGCGGACCCAATGCCTTCTACGCGGGCGCGGCCGATTCCGGTGCGACCGCGATCGGGCGGGCCATGCGCGCCATCCGGCGCGGGGAGGCCGATCTGGCCGTGGCGGGCGGCTACGACGACGCCACCAACTGGTGGGCCATGGCCAAGCTCGACGGGCTCGGCGTGCTGTCACCGCGAAACGACCTGGACGCCAAGGCGTTCCGGCCGTTCGATCGCGAGCACACCGGCTCCGTGATCGGCGACGGCGCGGCCATCCTGGTGCTCGAGGACCTCGATCGGGCGCTGGGGCGCGGCGCGCACATCTACGCCGAACTCGCGGGCTACGGCATGGGCAACGACTGCGTGCGCCCGCCCGCCTCCGATCCCGACGGCCGCGGCCTGGTCCGGGCCATCACGGCGGCGCTGTCGGATGCCGATGCGGCGGGCCCGGATTGCGTGTTCTCCCACGGCTGCGCCACCACGCTCGGCGACACCAGCGAGGTGCGGGCGCTGCGCACCGCCCTCGGCGGGGCCGCCGACCGGGCGGCCGTGACCAGTGTCAAACCCCAGACCGGGCATCTGGTCGGCGGCGCGGGCGCGCTCAATGCCGCCCTGGCGGCGCTGGCCCTGGACTCCGGCGTGGTGCCCGCCACCGCCAATCACGAGAACCCGGCCCCCGGATGCGATCTCGACATCGTCACCGGTGCGGCCCGGCACGCACGACCGAGGGTCGCGCTGGCCCTGGCCCGCGGCCTGGAGGGCCAGGCCGTGGCGCTCACCCTCACCCAATCGAACTGATCGACAGGACTTTCGGCCATGCACGAAACCCATCGTCCGGCGCCCCGGCGCATCGTGATCACCTCGCTCGGCGCGATCACCGCCCACGGCGCCGGCGCGGAGGAACTGTGGCAGCGGGTGCGCGGCGGCGAGGTCGCCATCCGGCCGCTGCGCGAATTCGCCGTCGCCGGACTGCCCGCGGCCATCGGCGGCGAGATCCTCGACCCGCCGCGCCCCAAATACGACTACCTGGCCCCGCTCGGTCTCACCGACCCCGAACCGGCCATCGACTACGCGCTCATCGCCGCCGAGGAAGCCATGGCGGGCGCGGGATTGGGCGTGCTGGAGGCGGGTGCGGCGCCCCGCCCGGACGCGCTGCCCGCGCACCGGTGGGGTGTGGCCTTCGGCAGCTGCAACAGCGGGATCCGCAGCGCCGAGAAGGCGGTCCGCCGCGCGGTCGACGCCGGGCGCACGGTCGGCGCGGACGAACTGGGGCTCGGCGACGACCGGCACCTGCTGCTGGTGTCACCGCAGTTCTGCGCGGAAGCCCTCGGCGCGGCGTTCGGCCTGAAAGGCCCGGTGCTGTCGGTCAATACGGCCTGCGCGTCCAGCGCCCACGCCCTGGCCCACGCCGTCGAGCAGATCCGCGCCGGACGCGCGGACGCCATGCTGGTCGGCGGCAGCGACGCGCTCAGCGAGATGGCGTACTACGGCTTCAACAGCGTCGAATCGCTGTCCTCGCGACCGGCGCGGCCGTATTCCCGTGACCGCGACGGACTCTCGCTCGGCGCGGGCGCGGGCATGATGGTGCTGACCTCCGCCGAGGTGGCCCTCGCGGCCGGGGCCCCGATCGTCGCCGAGGTGCTCGGCTACGGCATGTCCGCCGACGGATACCACGCCACCGCACCGCATCCCCAGGGCGCGGGCGCGGCGCGGGCCATCCGCGCCGCCATCGACACCGCCGGGCTCACCCCCGCCGACGTGCCGTACATCAACGGGCACGGCACCGGGACCCCGAAGAACGACTCGGCCGAGAGCAACGCGGTCCGCGCCGCCCTCGGCGACGCCGCCCAGGACGTGGTGCTGAGCAGCACCAAATCCATGATCGGCCACCTGCTCGGCGCGGCCGGGGCCGTCGAAGCCATCGTCACCATCCTCGGCCTGCGCGACGAGATGATCCCGCCGACAGCCGGTTTCGCCGAGACCGACCCGGCGTGCGGACTGGATCCCGCGCCGAACCAGGCCCGGGCCCTGCCCATGCGGGTCGCCGCCTCGAACAATTTCGCCTTCGCCGGGGCCAACGCCTGTGTGGTGTACGGGCGGCCCGCCGAAACCCACGGCGAACTCATACCCGGCGAGGTCGACGAGGTCATCGTGACCGGGATCGGCGTGCTCATCGGTGAGGCGGCGGATGCCGAACAGCTCTGGGCCGCATGGCGGGCCGGGGCCGGAGTCGCCGAGTCGCACAACGGGTTGCGGGTGGTGCGAGTGGGCACCGATCCGGGGGCGACCATTCCGGCGAAGGCGCGGCGGCGGATGGACCGCCTCGGTCAATTGGCCGTGGCGACCAGCGAGCAGGCGCTCACGGCGGCCGGGCTCACCGCCGACGAGAGCGTGGGCGTGGTGCTCGGCACCGGTGTCGGGCCGATGAGCAGCATCTCCCGGTTCTTCGAGCCGACGGTGCTGGGCGGTCCGCTGCAAGGCAATCCGGCCATCTTCCCCAATACCGTCTTCAATGCCGCCGCCGGGCAGGTGGCGATGGCGCTGGGCGCGAAGGGACCGACCTCGACGCTCACCTCGGGTCACGCCGCCGGCGCCGCCGCGCTCGGCACCGCCTTCGACCTGCTGCGGGCCGGACGCGCCGACGCCGTCCTGTGCACCGGCGCGGACGAGCTCTCGCCCTACGCGCTCGACGCCTACCGGGGCGCGGGAGTGTTCACCGGTCGTCACGGCCGCGAATTCCAGCTCGCCGAGGGCAGCGTCACCCTGCTGCTGGAACGGGCCTCGACGGCGCGGGCCCGCGGGGCCACCCCGCTGGCCGTGCTCGCGGGCTACGCCACCACCTGCGATGCGCTCGGCATCGCGCGCTGGGATCCACGCGGGCACGGGGTGGAGCGGGCCATGCTCGACGCCCTCGCCGCGTCCGGGGTGAAACCGGAAGACGTGACCGCGGTCTGGACCGGCGCGGCGGGGCTGCCCGCGGTGGACGGTCCCGAGCGCCGGGCCGTCGATCGGCTCGGCCTGAACCCGGCCTGTGCCCGGCACGAGCCGAAGCGGGTGCTCGGCGATCCCATCGGCGCGGGCGCGCAACTGGCCGCGGCGCTGGCCATCACCTCGTGGGCGCACGGCGCGAACCAGGGCCCGGTGCTGGTCAACGGCTCGTCACTGGGCGGCACCCACACCAGTTTCGTGCTGACCCACCCCGCGGCCACACCGCGGTGACCCCACGCACCCACCCACTCGTGAACGCACACCTCGAATCGTGAACGGAGACACCATGCCGAACCTCGACACCCGCCACGTGTCGATCCTGTCCACCGGCTCCTACCTGCCCGGGGACCCGATCGACAATGCCACCCTCGAGCGCCTGTGCGGGCCCATGCCCGCCGAGGTGCTCGACAACATCCAAGTACGGCAACGGCATTGGATCATCGACCCCGCCACCGGCCGCCACACCACCGGCACCTCCGCCATGGCCACCACGGCGGCGCGGCGCGCGCTGGCCCGCGCCGACATCGACCTGGCGGAGGTGGACCTGCTGGTCATGTCCTCGGCCAGCCCGGAATACCAGCTGCCCGCCGTGGTCACCTACGTGCAGGAGCAGCTCGGACTCGCGCACTGCGCGTCCATCGAATTCCGCGCCGCCTGCACCGGTTTCGTACAGGGCCTCGACTACGCGCGCCGCCTGCTCGCGGACGGCACCTACAAGACGGCCGTGGTGATCGGCGCGGAATCCATTTCGCCGCTGCTGGTTCCGATGTACCTCGGCATGGACCCCGAACTGGTGCGCATGCGCGACCGGCTGGTCATCAACTCCTTCGGCGACGGGGCCGGGGCGGTCGTGCTGCGCGCCGGCGAACCCGGCAGCGCCGACCCGAACGGCGAATTCCATTTCGCCACCGCCTGTCTCGGCGGCGACCGCAAGCCCGGCATGCAGATCGTCGGCGGCGGCACCCACGAGCCGGTGTTCGATCAGGCCAAGCGCAAGCGCCTGGTGGAGATGAAGCTCGACGTGAACGGGACCGCCACCTTCGGGCCGCAGGTGTTCGTGGCGGGCATGAAGGACATGCTGGCGCGCACCGGGCTCACCGTCGCCGAGATCGACGCCTGCGTGCTGCCCGAGGGCAATGCCGACTACTTCACCGCCGAATTCGACGCCGCCGGAGTCTCTCCCGAGGACCAGGCGGTGCTGGCCAAGAACATCGTCGAGAACCTCGCCACCGTCGGCGCGACCGGCTCGGCGGCGGTGCCGCTGGCCCTCGACGACGGCTGGGTCCAGGGCCGGGTCCGACCCGGCGACCAGGTGCTGCTGCTCGCCGTGGAGGCCAGCCGCTACCTCTACGCCGGTCTGTCGCTGCGCTGGGAAGCCCCGTTCGCCGAATCCGCCGAGGTGATCGACCATGTCGCCTGATCACGTGTTCACGGCCGAGGAGAACGCGCGCATCATCCGCCGCGTCTTCGACGAATTCGTCAACCAGGGCGACTTCTCGGTGGTCGACGAGATCTACTCCCCCGACATGGTCGACCACCAGCCGCTGCCCGGCGCGCCCGACGGCACCGCGGGGGTCAAGTACACCATCGCCGGTCTGCGCGAAGGCTTTCCGGACCTGCACGTCACCATCGAGGCACTCAGCGCGCACGCCGACTACGTGGTCATCCACAACACCTGGCGCGGCACCTTCACCGGCGAATTCCTCGGCATGGACCCCACCGGGGAGGCCATCGAGTTCAAGGGCGTGGTGGTGTGGCGGCTGGCCGACGGCCTCATCCACGAACGCTGGGGCATCGGCGTGGAATCCGCCATGCTCGAGGCGCTCGGCCTGGGCTGGCTGATGTCGGGCGCGCTGGGACGCAAGGGCCGGCGCCGCAAGGGCGGCGGCATGGACCTCGCGGAACTGGCGGCCACCGTGTCGTCCTTGACGGAAGCGGCGGCCCCGACCGAAGCGGGCCGGCCGTGACGCAGCGGCCACTGACGGTTCTCATCTCGGGCGGCGGCATCGGCGGCCTGGCCGCGGCCCTCGCGCTGCGACAGCGCGGCCTCCGCGTGCGGGTCTTCGAACGGGCCACCGAACTGCGCGACGGCGGTGCGGGACTGCACATCTGGACCAACGGCACCATCGCGCTGCAACGCCTCGGCGTGCTGCGCGAGGTGCTCGAGACCGCCCCCGTGCAGCAGATCACCCACTTCGGGACCTGGCGCGGGGACCTGTTCGGCGCGTGGCCGGTCGGCGGGTTCATCGAGAAGTACGGTTGCCCGACCATCGCGGTCGAGCGGTCGGTGCTGCACCGGATCCTCAGCGCGGCGGTCACCGCCACCCGCGAGGACGCCGAGATCCGCACGGGCGCAGCGGTCGTCGGCTTCGAACAGGACGACACCGGGGTCACTGTCGAACTGTCCGACGGCGAGCGGGTCCGCGGTGATGTCCTCATCGGCGCGGACGGCATCAACGGCATGGTCCGCAACGGACTGCTCGGCATGTCCCGGCCGCGCTACACCGGCTACATCGCCTGGCGCGGCAAAGCCGAACTGCGACACGAGAAGATCCCGACCGGCACCTTCTACGCGCTGTTCGGCCCCGGCACCCGATTCACCTTCTACGACGTCGCCCCCGGCGTCGTGCACTGGATGAGCGTGGCCAACGGCCAACCCGGCGGCCACGACGACGGCGACCCCAGAGAGATACTGGCGCAACGACATCGGGGCTGGATGGCCCCGGTCGAGGAGATCCTGGCCGCCACCCCGCCCGAGGCCATCATCCGCGGCGACGTCCTGGACCGGGCCCCCGACAAGCGCTGGGGCGCCGGCCGGGTCACGCTGCTCGGCGACGCCGCCCACCCGATCACCTTCAATATCGGCCAGGGCGCGTGCCAAGCCCTCGAGGACGCCCTCGTCCTGGCCGAGGAACTCGACACCACCGACCCCGCGACCGCGTTGCGCCGCTATGAGAAACAGCGCCGCGCCCGCACCGCCGGACTCCAGAAGGTGGCCTGGCGCATCGGCCGCCTCGGCGCGGTGGAGAACCCGCTGCTCATCCGGCTGCGCGAATTCGGCATGCGGCTGGTGTGGCCGTGGCTCGTCTTCCGCATCGCCGAACGCGACCAGATCGCCTACGCCACCCGCTGGCGCACCCCCGAACCGACCGCATCACTGCAGAAAGACGGTGTCTGACATGAAGCAATCCCAGACCGAGGCCGACTTCTTCGGCGACTTCGCCGAATCCTGGTGGGACGACGACTCCGCCATGAAGGGGCTCACCTCCTTCCAGCGCCCGCGCTTCGAGTACTTCGACAAGTACGTCCAGGACTGGGCGGGCAAGAAGGTGCTCGACGTCGGCTGCGGCGGCGGCTTCACCACCGAATACCTGGCCGGGCGCGGCGCCGAGGTGAGCGGGATGGACCCCTCCGCCCGGCTGGTCGCCGCCGCCCGTGCGCACGCCGAATCGACCGGCAAGAACATCGAGTACTCCGTCGGACGGGCCGAGGCGCTGCCCTACGCGGACCACACCTTCGACGTCGTCACCTGCGTGGACGTGCTCGAGCACGTGGACGACCCGGCCATGGCGGTGCGGGAGATCGCGCGGGTGCTCGAGCCCGGCGGAATCTTCTGCTACGACACCATCAATCGGACCCTGCTGGCCCGCATCGTGATGATCTGGATCCCGGAGTACCTCACCGGCATGGTCGCCCGCGGCACCCACCATCACCACCAGTTCATCAAACCCGCCGAGCTGGCCCGCCACCTCGACGCCGCCGGGCTGAAGCCGCTGGCCAAGCAGCGCGGGCTGACCATCCTCGGCAAGAAGCGCGACGGCAACCTGATCATGTTCACCACCGCGGACCTGTCCTCCACCTATATCGGCGCGGCGGTGCGCTCGTGAAGGCGGTCTTCTACCGGCGCTACGGCGACGCGTCGGTCCTCGAATACGGTGAGCTGCCCATCCCGAAGATGGCGCTCGACGGGGTGCTGCTCGACGTGAAGGCCGCCGCGGTCAACCCGATCGACTGGAAGGCCCGCGAGGGCTACCTGGATCCGTTCGCCGACACCGTCTTCCCCATCGTCCCGGGCGCGGACGTGTCGGGCGTGGTGCGCGAGATCGGCATCGGCGTCAACGAATTCGCGGTCGGCGACGAGGTCGTGGGCTGCGTGCGCGAGGACTACCTGAGCCGCGGCAGCTTCGCCCAGGTGATGCCCGCGCCGGTGCGGGCGCTGGCGATCAAACCGCCGAACATGGGCTGGGCCGAGGCCGCCGCCATGCCGCTGGCCGCGCTCACCTCCTACCAGGCCCTGGTGCGGGTGCTCGACGTGCAGCGCGGGGAGACCGTGCTGGTGCACGGCGCGGCCGGTGGCGTCGGCAGCGTGGCGGTGCAGATCGCGGTGCACCTGGGTGCGCGGGTGATCGGGACCGCCAGCGAGCGCAATCACGACTTCCTGCGCGAACTGGGCGCGGAACCGGTGAATTACACCGTGGGGCTGGCCGATTCGGTCCGCGCGCTCGCCCCCGACGGGATCGACGTGCTGCTCGACGCGGTCGGCAAACGCATCCAGCGCACCGTGCTGCCGCTGCTGGCCCCGCACGGCCGGTTCGCCTCCGTGGTCGATCCGAAGGCCCGCGAGCTCGGCGGCTCCTACGTCTTCACCCGGCCCGACACCGGCGACCTGCCCGTGGTCGCCGCGCTCGCCGCCAAGGGCGTGTTCCGGGTGCCGGTCGGCGCGGTCTTCCCGCTGCCCGAGGCCGCCGGCGCGCATCTGCTCAGTCAGGGCGGACACGCCCGCGGAAAGGTCGTGGTCGCCGTGGACGAGGCCGCCTGCCGGGAGGAAAACCCTAACGATGAACGGTAATTCGATGCTAGCCCACCGCCGTGTGCAGGGCATGGTCCGGCAGATGGCCTGGTCGCAGGCGCTGGCCCGGATCGCCATCGGCACCGGCATGCTCACCCAGCCCGCCACGGTCTCCAAATCGTGGTCGGGCGAATACGACGACAACGCCTCCTCGCTGCCCACCCGCGCGTTCGGCACCCGCGACGTGGTGATCGGGCTGGGAACCGTGTGGTCACTGCGGCGCGGGCACCCCGTTCGCCACTGGTTCGTGCTCGGCGTCGCACTCGAACTGGTGGACGCCACGGTGACGCTGAACAAGCGCGGGCGCCTCGGCGTGACCGGGCCGCCCGACACCTGGGAGTTGCTCACAGCAGCGGGATTGGCCGGCGGAATTCTGGTAGCCGCGGCGTTGCGGGAGTAGCGAACCCCCTACCGCCCCATAACCGATCACAACGCACGCCGGGCGAGAACTGGCCATCGCCACAATCACATTTCGGTGAAATGTCTTGCACCACACGGTGCAACATAATGTTCACGACAATTTGCGACGATCACCACTACCGACGCCGAGGTGGAGAATCGGCGGTAGCCGTTCTCGCCCTTGGCCATTCGCCGAGGATTTGCTAATGGAAATTCTGTTCCAGTCAGCCATAGGTATTTCAATTCTGACGACCGCGGTCGTCTACGGCACCGATTTTTTCTGCGCCCTGGTGCTGCGGACGGCCTTCGCCCGCATCGACGACCGCGCCCTGGCCGCCGTCACCGGCCGGATCCACGAGGTCGCCGACAAGCGCATGCCGATCCCGGGCGCGGTCGGCGTGGTCGCCGCGGTCGTGGCCACCGGCCTGGCGTTTCTCGACGGCAAGACCGCCGCGGGGGGCTTCGCGGCACTGGCCGTCGCCGTGCTGGCCGTCTGGCTGGGCATCTACGCCCGGATCAGCGCGCCGGTCAACAAGCAGCTCACCGCCGCGGTCATCGCCGACCGCGTCCCCGCCGACGTCCGCGAGATGCAGGGCACCTGGGACAGCGTCATCGTCGTCCGCGTCGTCCTGCAGGGAATCGCCCTGGTCGCACTCTTTCTCGCGGCGCTGTCCATGTAATGGGCTGCGCCGCAACCAAACCAGGGGGGGAAGTTAGGCGTCACAATGATCCAGTTCAAGCTCCTGGGCCCGGTACAGCTCCACGTCCACGGCAAACCCGTCGACCTCGGGCCGCCCCGGCAGACCAGCCTGCTGGCGGCGCTGCTGGTGGATTCGGGCCGGCCGCTCTCCATCGACACGCTCATCGACCGCGTGTGGGGTGATTCCCCGCCGGTCGCAGCCCGCGACGCCGTCTACACCTACGTCGCCCGGCTGCGGGGGGTGCTCACCGAGGCCACCGCCGGGCACGGCGGCCCGCCCGTCCAGGTCAACCGCGGCTCGGGCGGCTACACCCTGTCCACCCCACCGGATTCCGTCGACCTGCGGCACTTCATGGACCTGGTGGACCGGGCCCGCGCCACCGACATCGACGACCCCGGCCGCGTCGAACAACTCGCCGCGGGGCTGAACCTGTGGAACGGCAGCGCCATGACCGGACTGGACAGCGAATGGGCCCGGCGACTCAGCGACTCGCTGCACCGGCTCAAGCACGAGGTCACCGCCGACTGGGCCGACGCCGAGATCCGGCGCGGCAACCATTCGCTGGTGATCAACCGGCTGCACACCGCCCTGCTCGAGGAACCGCTCGTGGAAGGGTTGCAGGAGCGGCTGATCCGCGCCTACTTCCTCAATGGCGAGACCGCCCAGGCGCTGCGGCAGTACGAGCTGGCGCGACGGCTCATCGCCGACGAACTCGGCGCCGACCCCAGCCCCGGCATGCGGGACCTGCACTGCCAGATCCTGCGCGGCGACCCGCCCACCGTCACCCTCGGCATCGCGCCCGACATGGTGCCGCTGGCCCCGCTCGGATTCAGCGGGCGCGACGCCGAACTGGCCACCCTCACCGGCATGCTCACCGACGATCCCTCCCCGCGTCCCGTCCTGGTCACCGGCGGCGCGGGCGTCGGCAAGACCGCACTCGTGCTGCAGGCCGCCGACTGCCTGCGCGACCGCTTCCCCGACGGGATGCTGTTCGCCGACCTGGCCGAAGGACCGAACACCACCCCGGAGACGGTGCTCGGCCGACTGCTCACCGCGCTCGGCATCCCCGCCGACGCCCTGCCCCCCACCCTCGCCGAACGCGCCAACCTCTACCGGGCGCGGCTGGCGCGGCGACGTGTCCTGGTGATCCTCGACAATGCCGTCACCGAATCGCAGATCATCCCGCTGCTGCCCGCGGGCGGATCCAGCACAGCGCTGATCACCAGCCGATTCGCCCTGGGGCTCACCACCGTCCGCACCTACGTCCTGCACGAGCTGTCCCGCACCCAGGGCCTGCAGATGCTGGTCGCCACCGTCGGGCGGGCCCGGGTGCTGCCCGAATGGGAGGACGCGGGCAGCGTCGCCGACCACTGCTCGGGCATCCCGCTGGCCCTGCGCGCCGTCGCCTGCCGCATGTCGGCGCGACCGCACTGGACCTTCGCCCGCATGCTGGCCCGGATCAGCGACGAACAACGCCGCCTCGAAGTCGTGTCCTACCAATCCCTCGACATCCGCGCCAGCCTCGACCTCACCTTCGACCGGCTCGACAGCACCGCCGCCGGCGTCTTCCGCGACCTCGGCCACCACACTTCCGCCGGAACCGAATTCATCGCCCCCGACCACCCCGAACTCAGCGCCGACGAGGTCGAGGACGCCCTGGACCGGCTCGTCGACGCCTACCTGCTCTCCGAGGTCGGCCGCGACGACGCCGACCGCGCCCTCTACCGAATGCTCGACATCCACCGCATCTACGCCAAGCACCTGGGAGACTGACCATGCCGCGTTCCGTGCAACACACCACCCCGTACCCGTACAGCGACGTCCAGTTCCACCGCGCCCTCGGCTCCCGGGACTACTGGGAACAGCGCATTCGCGAAATCGACGGCGCCGACGCCGAATTGGCCGCCTTCGAGGTCACCCCGAACCGCACCCTGGTCACCGTCAACACCGTCATCCCGGCCTCGTCCCTGCCCGGCCCGGCCGCCAGGTTCCGGCCCGATGGCGTGCGCTACACCTACAGCGAGACCTGGTCCGAACCCGCCGACGGTATCGCCCGCGGGCGGATGGACGGGCAGGTCGAGGGCATGACCATCAAACTCGGCGCCGACCTGGTGCTGCGACGCACCGGCAACGGGTGCGAATTCACCATGGCCGGGCAGATCGAAGCCCGGGTTCCCCTGATCGGCAGGCTCATCGAAGCCGATATGGGCAAGACGTTCACCAGCACCGCGGCCGCCATCGACGAGTTCACGATGAAGTGGCTGGAGAACGCGGCATGAGCCTTCCCGTTCTCATCACCGGCGCGACCTCGGGGCTCGGCCTCGAAACCGCGAAAATCCTCGCCGCCAAGGGTGTTCCCCTGATCCTCGGATGCCGTGACACCGAGCGGGCGGAGGCCGCTCGGCAGCGGATCCGGGAACACGCGCCCACGGCGCGGGTGGAACTGCTGGAACTGGAACTGGCGTCCCTGGATTCGGTCGGGGCGGCGGTGGAAACCCTGCACCGCCGGGAACAGCCGCGACTCGGCGCGATCGTGTGCAATGCCGGACTCCAGATCGTGGACAAGGTGCGCAGCTCCGAGGACGGCTACGAATTGACCTTCGCCGTCAATCATCTCGGGCATTTCGCGCTCGTCACCGGATGCGCGGACCTGCTCGACGCGGGGTCACGGGTCCTCGTGGTGTCCAGCGACGTGCATCAGGGGCCGCGCAAATCGATGGGATTCCCCGCGCCGCAGTGGCGCGCACCCCGCGAACTCGCCACTCCCGGTGACGGTTCCGGACGCGACGGGCGGGTCGCCTACGCGACCAGCAAGCTCGCCAATGTGTACTTCGCCTACGAGCTGGCCAACCGGTGGGGCGACCGCGGGATCACCGTCAACGCCTTCGATCCCGGGCTGATGCCGGAAACCGCTCTCTCCCGGGGCTATTCGGCACCCGCCCGCATCGGGTTCCGGCTGCTCGCGCCGGTGCTCATCCGGGTCATGCCCATCGCCCGCACCGTCGCCCGCTCGGCCGCCGACCTGGCCTGGCTGATCACCGGACCCGACCTCGCCGACACCACCGGCAAATACTTCACCGGCGCGACCGAAGTGCCCAGCGCACCCGAGTCCTACGACCCCGAGCGGGCCGCGGAACTGTGGCAGGTCTCCGAGGACCTGGTCCGGACCGCGCGGCGGGTGCCGCCCGCCGAACGGCGGTGAGCCCGCGTGCTGCTCGCCATCGCCCACTTCGCCCAGCGTCGCGCGCGTGCCGTCCTGGTGCTCGCGGGGCTCGCCGCGATCCTGTGCTACGCCATCGGATGGTCGGCGCCGATGCACCTGAAATCCGGTGGGTTCCAGGCGCCGGACTCCGAATCCACCTGGGTCGACCGGTATCTCGAAGACCACTTCCCCGGCGCGGCGCCGAATGTCGTGCTGGTGCTCACCGCGCCCGACGGAATCGACACGCCCGCGGCCACCACGGTGGGGCAGCGGATCACCGATGAACTGAAGGCGAACCCGGATCTCCAAGGGGTGCAGTCGTATTGGAGCGTACCCACCGAGATGCGCACCGCGCTGCGCAGCACCGACCGACACAGCGCGGTCCTGGTGGCCTACGCGCGCGGCGACGACACCGCCGCACCGAAACTCGCGGGCACCCTGGCCGACAAGTACAACGGCGGCCAGGACGGGGTCCAGGTCCGGGCCGGCGGTGAGGCCGTCGCGCTCGCGCAGATGAGCAAGCAGATCACCCTCGACCTGGTGCTCATCGAATCCATCGCGATCCCCCTGGCGGGCATCGCGCTGGTGCTGGTGTTCGGCAGCCTCGTCGCGTCCATGCTGCCGTTGCTGGTCGGCGTGGTCACCATCGGCGCGGCGCTGGCCGTGCTGCGGGTGCTGGCGGCGGTCGGCGACGTCTCCATCTTCGCGCTCAATATGACCACGGCACTGGGGTTCGCGGTCGCGCTGGACTCCAGCCTGTTCATGGTGAGCCGGTTCCGGGAGGAGATCGCGGCGGGCTCCGACACCGTCGACGCGGTGGCCCGCACCGTCCGCACCGCCGGGCGCACCGTGCTGTATTCCGGTCTGACCGTGGCGCTTTCCCTCGCGGCGCTGCTGGTGTTCCCGCTGTACTTCCTGCGGTCGTTCGCCTACGCGGGGCTCGCGGTGCTCGCGGCGGCGGTGTTCACCACGCTGCTGGTACTGCCCGCGGCGCTGGCGCTCATGGGCCATCGGGTCGAGGCGCTCGACGTGCGGCAGTGGCTGCGCCGGCGGCTCGGCCGCCCCGACCCCGCACCCCAGCCGGTGGAGCGGGACCGGTGGTATCGCTTCGCCATGGGCGTCATGAAGCGGCCGGTCATCGCGATCGTGGCCGTGGTCGCGGCACTGCTGCTGCTCGGAGCGCCGTTCCTCGGCGTGCGCTTCGGATGGGCCGACGATCGGGTACTGGCCTCCGGATCCAGCCGGGAGGTCGGCGACGCCTCACGTACCGGCTTCTCGGAGAACCTCACCGCGGGGATCCTCGCGGTCCTGCCCGACACGCACGGTGACACCGCACGGGTCGCCGAGTACGCGCGCAGCCTCTCGCTGGTGCCGGGCGTCAGTTCGGTGCTGTCCAGCGGTGGAGCCTTCGGCGGCGGAATGCCGCTGGCCGGAGCACAACCCGTGATGGCCGGGGACGCGGGCACATACCTGCGCATCGGCACCCGCCTCGACCCGTACTCGACCGCCGCCACCGAACAACTCGACCGGCTCCAGGCCGTGCCCGCGCCCGGGCCGGTGCGGTTCGGCGGGCCCGCCGCACGCAACGCCGACTCGGTGCACGCGCTCGCCTCCCGAGTTCCCCTGGCGCTCGCCCTGATCGCGGTGTCGATGTTCCTGGTGCTGCTGGTGTTCACCGGCAGCGTGGTGCTGCCGATCAAGGCACTCGTGCTGACGGTGCTGTCACTGACGGCCACCTTCGGCGCGATGGTGTGGATCTTCCAGGACGGGCACCTGTCGGGCGCACTGGGATTCACGCCGACCGGGTACCTGGTGCCCACCATGCCGATCCTGATGTTCTGCCTGGCCTTCGGGGTGTCGATGGACTACGAGGTGTTCCTGCTGTCCCGGATTCGGGAGGAGTACCTCACCTCTGGGGAGACCAGCCGCGCCGTCGCGGTCGGAATCGCCCGCACCGCGCGCATCTTCACCGCGGCCGCGGCACTGCTCGCCATCGCGTTCGTCGGGATGGTGTTCGCGCACGTCTCCTTCGTCCAGCTGTTCGGCCTGGGACTCACCCTGGCGGTACTGGTCGACGCGACCGTCATCCGCACCATCCTGGTGCCCGCCCTGATGCAGACCATGGGGCGGCTCAACTGGTGGGTGCCCGGACGCGCGCGAACACCCGCGCCGGAGCCGGTGACAACCTAGCCCGAATCAGCCGATGTACCGGTCCCGCCCAGCGTGACCGGTACATTGCCGGGCGTGGGTAAGCCGAATCGCAAGCATCGGGCCGCCAAGCAGCGGGCGCGGCAGGGCGGGGCCGAATTCTGGCCGGCGGCAGGCGGCGAGCCACCGACGTCGGAGGAGATCGGCAACGCGGTGCTGGCCGCCGCCATGGCTTCCGCGCGGATCGGCGCGGGCAGCAAGACGCCGCGCGGCGATTCGGTGATCGCCGCGCGGTTCGCCGAGCAGACCGCGGCGCGCGAGCTGCCCGCACCCGATCTGGGGTACGGCGTGCACCTCGCCGGACGGCACATCATCAAGCGGGTCTTTCAGCACGGGTGGCTGCCCGGGGACGTGCAACAGGCCGCGCAACGGCGGGTCGACGACTTCGCGGTCAGCTTCCTGGTCGACGTGATGGCCGACTACGTGCGGCCTTTCGCGCCCGCGACCATGGACGAGACATGGGTCGAGCAGATCCGGGCGATCGAAGCCGACACCTGGTGGTCGGACTCCGAACCGCATTTCGGGCAGTGGGCGGCCAAGCACATGCTGACCGTGGCGGAGGCGGTCACGACCGTCGTCGAGGCGCTCGCGCTGCTGCTTCTGCTGCCGGAGCTGGAACTCATCCGGCCGTTGCCGGGAACCGCGCGGCCACGGGGCAGCGTGCACCATCACGTGGACGAGAAGGTGCTCGGGCGGGTTCGGGGGCTGCTCGCCAAGGCCGAATCGACCTCCTTCCCCGAGGAGGCCGAAACACTGTCGGCCAAGGCGCAGGAACTGATGACCAAGTACGCGCTCGATCGGGTGCTGGTCGACGCCGACGCCTCCGTCCCCGATCTGCCGGGGGCGCGGCGCATCTGGCTCGAGACGCCCTATGTCGATGCGAAGGCACTGCTGGTCAATGTGGTCGCCGGGGCCAATCGCAGCCGTGCGATCGTAGCCTCCGCCTGGGGATTCGTGACCATCGTCGGCGACGAGGCGGACCTCGAGGCGATCGAGCTGCTGACCACCTCGCTGCTGGTCCAGGCTACCCGGGCGATGATCGCGAGCGGCAATCAGGAAACCCGCGGCGACGAGGCGCGCAGCCGGATGTTCCGGAAATCGTTCCTGGTCGCCTATGCCGCCCGCATCGGCGAGCGGCTCGCGGCGGCCACCGCGGCCACCATCGCGGAATCGCCTGAGCCGGAACGCTTGCTGCCGGTGCTGGCCTCGCATCAAGTCGCCGTCGACAGAGCCTTCGACACCCTGTTCCCGCAGGCCCGAAATCGGGGCATCACCATCCGCAGCGCCGAGGGCTGGGAGGCGGGGCGAGCCGCCGCCGACCGCGCCCGACTCGACGGGCAACGACGCACCGACCGGTAGCCCACCCGCACGTTCTGGTCGGTCGGTATCATCACCCACCAGAAGATCACCTTCACCGACAACGGCAACGGCACGGTGAACGAGCACATCACCTTCACCGCCAACCCGGTCCTCATCGGCTTCACCGCCGACAACGGCATCTCCTCCCACAAGGCCTACCAAGCGGCCTTGAAGCGAGACATCGAAAACGGCACCCTCTGACCCTCGCGCCCACCGCCCCGGCGTGAAGACGAAAAGGCCCGGTCCGTAAGGACCGGGCCTTTCGCATCAGCTCGACAGACCGGGCTACTCGTAGATCTCGCCCCTGGCCGCCTTCTCCACCAAGGACTGCGGCGGCAGGAGGTGGTCGCCGTAGCGGGCGGCCAGGTCTCGGGCTCGGGTCACGAAGCCCGATAGGCCGCCCTCGTATTGGTTGATGAACTGGATGACGCCGCCGGTCCAGGCTGGGAAGCCGATGCCGAGGAGGGAGCCGATGTTGGCGTCCTGGACGGAGTTCAGGACGCCCTCGTCGAAGCACTTGACCGTTTCCAGTGCCTCGGCGAACAGCATGCGGTCGCTCAAGTCGTCGATCGAGATCTGGGTACTGCCGCTGGTGAAGGCCTCTCGCAGGCCCGGCCAGATCTGGGTGCGCTTCCCGTCGATGTAGTCGTAGAAGCCGCCGCCCGTGGAGCGGCCCTTGCGGTCGAATTCGTCGATCATGCGGTCGATCACGGCTTCCGAGCTGTGCGAAATCCAGTAGCCGCCTGCTGCTTCGAGTGCGGCGCGCGATTCCTGGCGGACCTTTCGCGGCAGCGTCAGAGTCAGTTCGTCCCACAGCTGCAGGGGCGGAGCCGGGTATCCGGCCTGTGAACCGGCCTGCTCGATCGACGCCGGCTCGACGCCCTCGCCGACCGCGGCCACGGCCTCGTCGAGGAAGGCGCCGATGACGCGGGAGGTGAAGAAGCCTCGGCTGTCGTTGACGACGATGGGGGTCTTCTCGATCTGGAGGACGTAGTCGAAGACCTTCGCGAGCGTGGCGTCGGAGGTCTGCTCGCCGCGGATGATCTCCACGAGGGGCATCTTGTCCACCGGGGAGAAGAAGTGGATGCCGATGAAGTCCTCGGGCCGCTGCACGCCCTGTGCGAGACCGGTGATCGGCAGGGTGGAGGTGTTCGAACCGAGTACGGCGTCAGCCTTGACGATGTGCTCGATCTCGCCGAACACCTTGGCCTTGAGCTCGGGGCTCTCGAATACGGCCTCGATCACGAAGTCCACGCCGGCGAAATCCGCCGGGTCGGCTGTCGGCGTGATGCGCGCGAGCAGCGCGTCCGACGTCTCCTGGGTGGTCTCGCCCCGGGAGAGCGCCTTCTGCTCGAGGGCGACCGCGTAGCCCATGCCTTTGACCGCGTTCTCCAGTGAGACATCCTTCAACACGACCTCGATACCGGCCTTCGCCGACACGTAAGCGATTGCGGCGCCCATCATTCCGGCGCCGAGCACGCCCACCTTTCGCGCCGCGAACTGCTCGAAACCGCTTGGACGCGAACCGCCCGCGGTGATCCGCCGCAGGTCGAAGAAGAACGCCTTGGTCATGTTCTTGGCGACCTGACCGGTGACGACGCTGACGAAATAGCGCGCCTCGATCTTCGTGGCGGTGTCGAAGTCCACCTGCGCGCCCTCGATCGCGGCGGCCAGGATGGCCCGGGGGGCGGGCAGCGGCGCGCCCTTGAACTGCTTGCGCAGATTCGCCGTGAGGGACTGCAGAGTGGCCGCGAACTCCGGGTCCAACGGCGACCCACCGGGTATCCGATAGCCCTCGGCGTCCCATGGCTGCACCGCCCCGGGGTTGGCCTTGATCCACTCCTTGGCCTTGGGCAGCAGCTCGTCCACGGTGGGCACCAGCTCGTCGAGCAGGCCGAATTCCTTGCCCTGCACCGCATTATGCCGTTGGCCGCGCAGCAGGACGGTGCGGAGCGCGGGCTGGATCCCGAGCATGCGCGTGGTGCGGACGACGCCGCCCGCACCGGGCATCAGGCCGAAAGTAACCTCGGGCGAGCCGATTACGACGGCGTCGATATTCGCGGCGATGCGGTGGTGCGTCGCGAGCGCGATCTCGAAACCGCCGCCCAGCGCGAGGCCGTTGATGGCCGCCACGACCGGCCGGCCCAGCGTCTCGAGGCGGCGCAGCCACCCGTTCAACGCGTAGGTCGACTCGGTGACGTGCTCGGTGTGCTCCGGCGTCGCCCGGATCAGGTCCCGCAGATCACCGCCCGCGAAGAACGAGGTCTTCGCCGACGCGATCACCACGCCGGTGATCGAATCCCGTTCGGCCACCAGCCGTTCCACGGCTCGCCCGAAGGACTCCTGGAAGTCGGCGTTCATCGTATTGGCGGGCTGGTTCGGGTCGTCCAGGGTCAGCACGACGATGCCGTCGGAATCCTGTTCCCAGCGAATCGTATTCGTCATGTCCTCACACCCGCTCGATGATCGTCGCGATACCCATGCCGCCGCCGACGCACAACGACAGCAGTGCACGCCGGGCCTGCCGCCGCTCCAGCTCGTCGACCATGGTGCCGAGAATCATCGCGCCGGTGGCGCCCAGCGGGTGCCCCATCGCGATCGCACCGCCGTTCACGTTGACCTTCTCGTCCGGCAGGTCCAGATCCTTCATCCACTTCAGCACCACCGACGCGAACGCCTCGTTGAGCTCGAAGAGATCGATGTCGTCGACGGTCAGCCCGGCGACGTCGAGCACCTGCCGGGTGGCCGGGGTCGGGCCGGTGAGCATGATCGTCGGGTCCGACCCGGTGATCGCGGCGGCCACCACGCGGGCGCGCGGGGTGAGACCGAGATCCTTGCCTACCTGCTCATTGCCGATCAGCACCAGCGCGGCGCCGTCGACGATGCCGGAGGAGTTGCCGCCGGTGTGCACGTGGTCGATCCGCTCGACCCAGTGGTATTTCTGCAGCGCCACCGCGTCGAATCCGCCCACCTCGCCGATGCCGGCGAACGCGGGCTTCAGCTTGCCGAGGGTCTCCACGGTGCTGCCGGGACGGCGATGCTCGTCGTGGTCGAGAATCGGCAGCCCGTTGATGTCCTTCACCGGCACAACGGATTTCGCGAAGTACCCGCCGGACCACGCGGCCTCGGCCCGGTCCTGCGACCGCACGGCGAAGCGGTCGACATCCTCGCGTGTGAAGCCCTCCATGGTCGCGATCAGGTCGGCGCCGATGCCCTGCGGAGTGATCAGGTGGTCATAGGTCAGGGCCGGGTCAGTGAACAGCGCGCCGCCGTCGGCGCCCATCGGCACCCGCGACATCGACTCCACGCCACCCGCGATGATCAGCTTCTCCCAGCCCGAACGCACCCGCGCCGCAGCCTGATTGACCGATTCGAGCCCCGAGGAACAGAACCGGTTCAACTGCACGCCCGCGACGGTGTCCGGCAGCCCGGCGCCGATCGCGGCGGCGCGGGCGATATCGCCGCCCTGATCCCCGAGCGGGGAGACGACACCCAGAACGATGTCGTCGATCGCGGCGGGATCCAGGCCCGGATGCCGGGCCCGCAGCTCGTCGATCAGGCCGATCACCAGATCGACCGGTTTCGTCCCGTGCAGGGATCCGCCCTTGTTCCTGCCTCGAGGCGTGCGGATCGCCTCGTAGATATATGCCTCGTTACTCAAACCGACGGTCCTTCTTCAGCCAGACGTAATGAATTCCCTTGGACCCGAGGTCTATGCGGGGGGAGAAATGGTCAGCCCGCGAGAAGCGGCCACCTTGTACGCGTCATGCTTCGCGATCATGGGCGCGGTCGCGGAAATTCTGGAGACGCCCGGCAGGTCGCCGAAGTCGGGCCCGAGCTGTTCGGACATCATCTTTCCGAAGTTGGGGTCCATGTACATCCGCTCGCCGGAGATCAGCTTCAGCTCGGGATCGAAGGCCATCACCACCAGGTACAGGCCGGTGACCCGCTCCCCTTCGAGGGTGTTGAACGACATGAACGCCTCACGCAGCAGCGTGTTGTCGGCCACCGCGTGCACTCGCTTCTCGGCGGCAACGTCCCGTCCCCGATTGGGCAGGATGCGCCGATAGGTTTCGCGGATCGCATCCGTCCCGTCGACCGCCCACCCGAGGGAGGCGAGCTCGTAATGCGGGTTCGGCGTCAGCGTGGCCATGGTGGCCTCGACATCCATTTCCAGCTCGGCGATCTCGTGCGCCAGCAGGATTTCTTCCATTTGTTTCTTGCTCAAGAAATTCATCTGGATCAACCTCAATTCAAGAGTGGGTCAGGTATTCGAATCGGTGACGGTGAGGACGAAGGCGGTCGTCCGGTGGGTGTCGGAGGCCATCAGGGCGCCGGCCCGGCCGCCGGTGTCCTCCAGCGAGTTCAACATCGTGACCAGCGATCGCAGCCGCCCCGACCGGGGCAGGTGGCCGAAGGCGAGATCACCGCCGCGCGGATTCACCAGGAACTCGCTGATCCCGGTCTCCTTCATCCAGGCCACCGGCGTCACCGCGTATTGCTCCGGGACCTCGAGCTGGTCCAGCCCGCCGAAGTCGAGCCCGCAGGGGGCGAGGAGCTCGTCGATGGCGTGCGGACCCAGCGGCGCGATGCCGAACTCGCTGGATGCGCGGATCGCGCGGGTGGCCTGCAACCGGGCGCGGTAGCGCAAACCCAGCCGGATGGCGTTCTGCTCACCGGTGAGGATGATCGCGCTCGCTCCGCGCGCCGCGTGGGCCGCGACGACCAACCCGTCGTCCGGGTAGTCGTGTTCCAGTACCACGCCTTCACCCGACCATCCGTTGAACGCGTCACCCGCGACCGGCTTGCGGAAGCAATCGGCGAGGTATCCGGGTGTGGTGGAGACGATCTCGGCAGCGAAGTCGCCGGCCGCGGCGCACTCGGCGGAACGCGTGTACGACGAATGGGCCCAGCCCGCCATCTCGTCGCAGGCCACATCCCACCACGCCGCGACCACCCGGGCCGTGTGCTGCTTCAGGTAGAGCTCGGCACCCGTATGACTGTGGCCGGAGCCCAGTCCGAAGTCGGTGGCCGCGACGACCGCGATCATCTCCGGGTTCCGCTCGATCGCCCGGACCGCCTGCGCCACGCTCAGCGCGCTGTCAGCACCGACCCGGGTCGTCAGCTCGAGCGGCGGCGGGTCGAAGACCCAGCCGGGCCGGACAGCCGAGCGGCCCGTCGGCAGACAGCGCGGGTCGGCCAGGAACAGCTCGGTGAGCTCCGACCGGTCGAGGCAGGTGCGGCGCAGCAACGCGCGAATCACGTCCTCGGCCAGCCCGGTTGGCGTTTCGGGCAGGTCGGGATCATCCGGGATGACCGCCGACCGGCCCGCATCGATGAGCACAACGCTGGTCATCGTGGCCTCTTCACTACTTGATGGAACAGATCATGACCCGGCTCCGGCCTTAGTCCCGAACGTCTGCCGCATGAACTCCGGATCGATCGGCAACCCGTGGAGTTGCTGATTGTGGCTGTGGCACAGCTGGTGATACGCGAAAGACGTCTGCATCGCGTTGACGCGACCCTGGTTGTCCTGGGCCACGTTGACGGCCTCCTTCGCCAATTTCAGTGCGAAGAGCGGCTTCTCGGCGATCCGCGCCGCCATCCGCAGCGTGAACGACTCCAGCTCCTCCAGCGGCACAACGTGATTCACCATGCCGAGCCGGTGCACCTCCGCGGCCGTGAGGAAGTCGGAGGTGAACAGCATCTCCTTCGCCTTCCGGACGCCGACTTCGAAGGGGTGGTTGAAGAACTCGGCGCCGGACACACCCATCGAGACGGTGTTGTCCTGGAACAGCGCGTCCTCGGCGGCGACGATCAGGTCGCACGGCCACACCAGCATGAGGCCGCCGGAGATGACCTTGCCCTGCACCGCGGCGATGGTCGGCTTCGGCAGATTGCGCCACCGCTCCGACAGCCCGAGGTACATCTCCTTCTCGATCGCCATCTGCGACTCGGCGCCGTCGCAACCGAAGCCGCACCACGTACCGATCCGCCGGTGCTCGGCCACCACCCGCGGCCCCTCGGCGTCACGCAGATCGTGTCCGGCGGAGAAGTGCGGGCCGTTCGCGGCCAGGATGATCACGCTGATCGAATCATCCTGCGCGGCCATGTCGAACGCGTCGTTGAGCTCGTACAGCAGCCGCATGCTCTGCGCGTTCCGAGCGTCGGCGCGGTCGAGCACGATCCGGGCGACCTTCTCGGCCGGGCGCTCGTAGCGGATGGTCTCGAACTCGCTCACGGCCTGTCCTCACCCGCGGGCCGCAGCCGGGCGACGGTGTCGGCGGTCGCGGCGGCGGCCATGGCGGCGACGCCGGCGATCCGCTCGGGCGTCAGCGGCGGCACCAGCGCGCCGGCCAGCCCGGTCGGCAGGTCGTGGTGCGCGATCGGACGCTGGTGGGAGAACGTGTCGAACCCGGCCTTGCCGTGGTAGGCGCCCGAACCGCTCATCCCGACACCGCCGAACGGCAGCAGGTGGTTGCCGTACGCCAGGCCGAAGTCGTTGCGCGACACCCCACCCGACGTTGTGTTGCGCAGGAACCGCTGGTAATCGTCGGTGTCGGCGCCGTACCAATAGGCCGTCAGCGGGTGTTCACCGGCCGCGACGTACGCGATGGCCTCGTCCACCTCGCCGTAGGTGTGCAGCACCAGCACCGGGCCGAAGATCTCCTCGGTGTTGATCACGGCGTCGGGCGCGGTGTCGAGCAGCAGTGTCGGCGGCAGTCGGCGGGATTCTCTGGCCGGCAGCCGGTCCCGCTCCGCTTCGGGCACGATCACGACTTCCACGGCGCCCTTGGACTTGGCATCCTCGACCAGTCCGGTGACCCGCGCGTAGTTCGCGTCGTTGATCATCGATACGACGTCGGGATTATCGACGAAGGTCGGGAAGTAGGTCAGCACCGCCTTCCGGTACGCCTCGACGAAGACGTCCCGCTTCGCGGCGGGGACGAAAGCGTAGTCCGGCGACAGGCACACCTGGCCGTTGTTGAACAACCGAGCGGCGGCCAAACGCGTTGCGGCGTCGGCGACATCGGCGTCCGGGGCGACGATCGCGGGGTTCTTGCCACCCAACTCGAGGGTCACCGGCACCAGATTCCGTCCGGCCGCGATCGCGACCTGGCGTCCCACCTTCGGGGAACCGGTGAAGAAGATGTGGTCGAAGCGCAGATCGGAAAACGCTGTGGCGGTCGGCAATCCACCGTTGACGACCACGACCTCCTCGGGGCTCATCCGTGAGGCCACCGCCCGGGCGAACACCGCACCCGCCCGCGGCGCCATATCGGAGAACTTGATCATCACCCGATTGCCGGCGGCGAGCGCCTCCACGGCCGGCACGAACACGAGCACCACCGGGAAGTTCCACGGGCCGATGACCCCGACCACGCCCTTGGGCCGATTCTGCACGCCGGCGGGGATCACCCCGCCCATCGCCGCGGGCACCTCGGACGGCGCCATCCACTCCTCGAGCAGCTCCCGGGTGTAGGCGATTCCCGGCAGGCCGCCGAGTATGTCGACCTCCATCGAGGTGGTCGCCGGACGACTGCCGAAGTCGGCGTTCAGCGCCTCGGCCAGCTCGTCCGCGTGCTCGAGGACGGCGGCGACGAAGCGGTCGATGCGATCGCGCCGGGTCGCGGCGTCGGGAATCGGGTCCAGGGCCTGCGCGGCGCGCTGGGCGTCGAGGAGACGCCGCAGTTCCGCGGGCGCGACGTCGACGATCGGTTCGGTGGTCATGGTCATTTGCTCGGTTCCTTTTGTGCGAGTGAATCTTTCGCCGCGATATCGGCGGCCCAGCGATAGTCGGCCTTCCCCGCCGGGCCCCGGACCACCGCGTCCACGCGGACGATGGCCTTGGGCAGCTTGTATCGGGCGAGCCGCTGTTCGGCGTCGGCCAGCAGTTCCTTGTCGGTGGGGTCGTGCCCGGGAAGCAGCTGCACGACCGCGACGGTCTCGCTGCCCCAGCGCTCGCTCGGCCGGCCCACGACGATGACGTCGCGAATGGCGGGATGGGCGATCAGCGCGTCCTCGACCTCCTCGGCGAAGATCTTCTCGCCGCCGGAGTTGATGGTCACCGAGTCGCGGCCGAGCAGCTCGATGCCGCCGTCGGCCCGATGTCGCGCACGATCGCCGGGCAGTGCGACGCGGCGGCCCTCGATGGTGGGGAACGTGCGCTCGGTCTTGTCACGATCGCGCAGGTACCCGAACGGAATCGCGCCGTGCCGGGCCAGCCAGCCGGTCTCCGGGTCCCCCGGCCCGAGGATCCGGCGACGATCCTCGTCCACCACGCAGGTGCCGGGCGCCGGCATGAAGACGCCCGAGACCGCCGGCGCGGCGCTCGTGCTCAGGTTCGTCAGCTGGGAGCCGGTCTCCGACGAGCCCGCGACGTCCGCGATGGCCACGTGCGGCAGCAGCCGCAGGATGCGGTCCTTGACCGAAGCGCTGGTGACGGCACCGCCGACACCGACCAGCTGCAGGGAATCCCCTTGGTAGCCGCCCTTTTCGAATTCGTCGCACAGTGGAGTCGCGAACGCGTTCCCGACCAGGTTCATCAGCTGCACGCCTTCGCGGTCGATCACGTCCCACACCGCGGCGGGGTCGAGACGGTCCACGACATCGGGGAAGACGACGCTGCCGCCGGTGAGTACGCCCGCCAGGGCGATCCACTGGGCCGCGGCATGCATGAGCGGAGGCAGCGGCAGCACCACCCGCCGATCACTCGCGACGGCCAGGCCGATGCCCTCGGCCAGCGACGACGCATCGAAGAATCCCGCCGGAAGGAATGCGGCAAGGGCACTTTCGAGGATGTCGGCCTGGGCCCACAGCGTGCCCTTGGGCATCCCGGTGGTACCGCCGGTGTAGACCAGGTACAGGTCATCGGCGTCCGGTGTGGTTCCAGGGGCTTCGGCG
Organism: Nocardia sp. NPDC004340; assembly: GCF_053602575.1. Taxonomy (NCBI): domain Bacteria; kingdom Bacillati; phylum Actinomycetota; class Actinomycetes; order Mycobacteriales; family Nocardiaceae; genus Nocardia; species Nocardia sp. NPDC004340. The sequence goes on along the minus strand of NZ_JBSGDW010000005.1, from coordinate 285,364 downwards.
CCGGCGGCCGCAAGCGCTTCCTCGTAGTCGAAAGCGCCGGGCAGCAACGGATTACCGGATTCGTCCGCCACCTGGAGCAGCAGCACCGGCGGCTCGCGCAGCGAGCCGAGAACCGCAGCGAGCGTCGGCGCGAAACGGGCGTGATAGATGATCGCCCGAGCCGAGGCGTCGTCGAGCAGATAGGTGAGCTCCGCCTCGACGTACCGATAGTTGACGTTCAGCGCCGCCGCGCGGGCGGCCGCGGCGCCCAGCATCCCCTCCAAGTACTCGTTGCCGTTGTGCAGGTACAGCGCGACATGGTCCTGTCCCGACTCCCACAGCGGCAGCTCGGCGCGGGCACGCTGGATCGAGATCCCATGCGAAAGCAGGAGATTCGCCAGCCGGTTGACGCGCTCGGCCACGTCGCGATAGGTGAGCCGCCGGTCCCGGAACACGATGCAATCGCGCTCCGGTGCCGCCGCGGCGACGCCGGCGAACAGCTCGGCGTGGTTGTAACGCATCAGATCTCCATCGAACGAACGATCGGCAAGGGTGGTGCGGGGGTCATTTGCAGCGAATGTCGAGCAGGGCCTGACGTCCCTCTTCGCGCACGACGCGCAGCGCTTCCTTCAACGCGCCCGCGAGCTCGCCGCGGTGGTGGACCGTCGCGCCGTAGCCGCCCGACGCGATGCAGTAGGACGCCAGGTCCGGCGAGGGCGACAGGTTGGAGAACCGGTCCTCGCCCGTGGTGGCCGCGGTGCCGTCGGGATAGACGAGGTAGGTCGCCATATCGACCGCGGTCCAGTTGCTGTTGTTGGCCACGATCGTCAGCAGCGGCAGGTCGTGCTTGGCGGCCGCGTGGTGGCACGCCGCCGGATTGGCGAACATGTAGGCGCCGTCCCCGAGCGTGGCGATCACGGTCCGGTGCGGCGCGGCGTACTTGGCGCCCAGCGCCGCGGGCAGACCCCAGCCCAGACCGCCCGACGCGGGCAGGAAGTAGTACGTGCCGGGCTTGGTGCGGCGCAACAGGTCCGGGTACGACACGTACTCGTTGAACACGATGTCGTCGTCTTCGAGCAGGTCACCGAGGGCTGCCGAGATCGCCGCGGTCGTGATCGGCTCGTCGGCGTCGCGCTCGTCCTCCTGCCGGCGCAACGCGTCGACGGCGGCACGGCTCGCGGCCGCGACCTCCCGAATACGTTCGGCCCGAGCCTGATCGATGCCGTCGGCGCGGTCCACGAGAGCCGCGATCAACCGGGTCAGGAACGCGGCGGGCGTGGCGCTGATGGTGAGATCGGACCGATGCGACCGCATCGGGTAGGTCGAGAACAGCGGATCGACACCGACCTGCGCGACGAAGCAGTCGGCGGGCGGCGCCGTGCGGGCCTGGATCCAGGGAACGTCGCATTCCACGAACACGACGACATCGGCCCGCTCGAAGACGGCCGCGATATCGGACCCGACGCGGTGCGGATGATCGGAGGCGACATTCAGATAGCGGGCCCACGGATCCGCGACACCGATCCCGAACCGGGCGCACAGGTCGCCCAGCAGTTCGGCGGCCTCGGGCTCGGCGCCGGCCGCCGTCGCCACGATGACCGGGAACTCGGCGGTGGCGAGCCGGTCGGCCAGCACGTCGACGGCCTCGGGGTCGGGCTGCACGGTCGCCGGAACGGGCGTGCGCAAGCGCATTTCGTCGGTGGGCGCCTCCGCCGCTTCGGCGAGGACCTCGCGCGGCAGCGACAGGTACACGGGCCCGCGCGGGTGAGCCGTGGCGAGGCTCAACGCACGGTCGACGACGGCTTCGGCCTGTCGTGCGTCACGCAGCTCGTAGTCCCACTTGACGAACTCGCGGACCATGCTCGCCTGGTCGAACATCTCCTGGGACCAGTGGATCGGCAGGTCCCGGGCGCCGGTCGCACCGAACTCGAGGACCGGCGAGCGACCCGCGGTGACGAGCAGCGGGATGCGATCCCGGGCGGCGTTGGCCACCGAGCACACGGCGTTCCCGGTGCCGACATTGACGTGCAGCATCAGCGCCTGCGGCCGTCCCGACACCAGGGCCGCGCCGTGAGCCATGCCGCCGGCGAGGTTCTCGTGGGCGCAGAGGACGGGCGTCGGCAACTTCGGACCGCCGGCCTCCTTGTTGTCCGCGTAGGCCTCGACGATCGGCGCGAAATCGGTTCCCGCGTTGACGAAGAACGATTCGATGCCGTGCTCGGCGAGCGCGGTGAGGTAGCGGGTAGCAGCGGTATGCGGCATGGAAAGCCTTCTGTTCGAAGCGTGGACGGGTGTCATGGGGTCGGCCGGGTGCGCAGCGACGGAATGATCGACGCGAGTTCGCGCCACTCGGTCACCGGCAGCTTCTGCAGATCCGGGGTCAGTACCTGGACGCAGACGTGGTCGGCGCCCGCGTCGAGGTGGGCCTGGATCCGGGCCGCGATCCGGTCGAGGGAACCCCAGGCGACGATCGCGTCGACCAGCCGGTCACTGCCCCCGCCGCCCAGATCGTCGTCGCCCCAGCCGAGGCGCCGGAGGTTGCCGGTGTAGTTCGGCAACGCGAGGTACCGCTGCATGAACCGGCGGGCGAGCTCGCGCGCGGCGATCGGGTCGGTCTCGAACACGACGGTCTGCGCGGGCGCGAGCAGCGGGTCGACACCGAGCTCCGCGCGGGCCACTGCGGTGTGCTCGACCGGCACGAAGTAGGTATGGGCGCCCGCACCGCGCGCGGCCGCCAGCCGCAGCATGCGCGGCCCGAGCGCGGCCAGCACCCGCTGGGGGGCGATCGGCGAGGCCGACCCCCAGAAGACGCCGGCATCCATCCGGTCGAGGTAGTCGACCATCGTGCTGTACGGCTTGTCGCCGTACCTGCCTTGATGAGCGCCGTCGACCATCGATTGATGGCTCACGCCGACACCCAGCAGGAAGCGTTCCGGGAACGCCTCGTTCAAGGTGCGCCAGCCCGCGTTCATCGTCATCGCGCTGCGGGCGTGCAGGCTGGCGATGCCCGTGGCCACCGTCATGCTGACGGTGGCCGACAGCAGCAGCGCCGCGTTGGCGAACGGCTCGCGGGCCACCGCCTCGGGCACCCAGAGCGCGCGAAACCCCAGATCTTCGAGCTCGGCGGCCGCCTCGCGAGCGAGGCTCATCGGCTGCACATCGAGCTGGTACGACCAGATTCCGAGCGGACCGGGGTATGAGGCGGTGGCCTGGTCAGCGACTGTCACGGAAGTAGCCACTCGGCATTCGTGCGGAAGAACTTCGTGGTGATCTCCGCACCCAGCGGCTCGACCTTCGCGAGCATGTTCTTCATCGAGTCCTTCGTGCCCTCGACATGGGGGTAGTCGGTCGAATAGCAGAACACGTCGGCCAGATTCGGGTCGTCGAGGAAGTAGCGGTCGACGGGCTCGAAATTGAACGGCGACACCCGCACGTTGCGTGCGATGTACTCCGACGGCTTGAGCGGGAACTTGGCGGCCGCCGCACCCGGAAACACGTTGATATACATGTCCATTCGCCGGGCGGCGTTTCCGACCCAATGGGCGCCGACTTCGAAAAGACCCAACCGCAGTCGCGGGAACCGCTCGAACACGCCGCCGAGCACGAGCGCGGACAGGTAGTTGTCGATGGCCATGTGCACGGTCGAGAACAGCTGGATATTGGTATTCGGGATCTCCGGGGACTGGAACAGGTCGGCGAAGGTCTCGGCGATCATCCAACCGGGATCCAAGAACGCGAATTCGGTGCCGATGTGGAGCGTCACGGCGATGTCGTTGGCCTCGAGCAGCCGCCACAGCGGGTCGAGCGCCGAGTGCGCCGGCGAGACTCCGCCGGGCGGCACGTCGGCCTGCAGATATACGGCGCGGACACCGGCGGCGATCAGATCCTTTGCCGTGGCGATCATCTCGTTCACGTCGGAGCTGGTGTTGAGGATCCCGACCACCCGGATGCGGCCGTCGGCCAGGACCGCGTTGGCCTTGACCCACTCGTTGTAGGACCGCACGAAGCTCTTCGCGAAGTCCGGCCTCGACACCCCCTCGAACACCGAAAGGTCACCGCCGAAACGCATTTCGTAGGCGAGATCGGTCATTTCGCCGATGATCATCGCCGCGATCGCCGTGGTCGGGAAGACCAGCTGACGATCGATCCCCATCGCCGCCAGGACCTCGGATCGCCGGCCGAGATCGATCGCGCTCGGGGCCGACGGACCCTTGATCTTCCAGATCCCGTCGGGATCGATCTCTTTCGTGTCACCCAGCACGTCGAGCTGGTGCATGTTCGTCGCGGTCGGATCGGGACGGAGCCGGTCCGCGGATTCGAGAACTTTGCCCATGATTCGGCCGGGCTGCCCCAGGATGTCCTCGAGCAGGTGACTGGGGATCATCTCGTGGCTATCGACGTCGTGTGCAAGGAGCTTCATCGCAACCTCTCGGTGTGATTTCCCGGTACGGAACCGGGCGGTTGAAAAGCAAGCACCAGGAGGAGCTCGCTCGAGATGGGCGTTCGATACGCCCTAGGAGGTGAGTGCCTCGACGTCGATCGGCTTGAGGTAGCCAACGAAGTCGTCGTTGGTCCGCCAGTCGTATTCGGGTACCTCGCAATAGATTTCGATGGCGTTGCCCTCGGGGTCGTAGATGTACAGACTCCGCGTCATGCCGTGGTCGAACATCGCCTCGATGGCGACGCCCTGGTCCTTCAGGTGCTGGTGCATCCGGACGAGCGCTTCCTGGCTGTCGACCGTCAATGCGAAATGCAGCAGGCCGACCTGATTGTCCTTCGGCGCCTCGGCGTCCTCGCCTGTCTTGAACACCCCGATGTCGTGGTGGTAGTCGCCGAAGCGGAAGAAGATCGCGATCGGCGACTCCGACGAGATCTTCATGCCGAGGATGCCGACGTAGAACGCCTTGGCCGCCTCCAGATCACGCATTTTCAGCACCACGTGCCCCACGCGTCCAATGCCCATTTTTGCCTCCGTCGGCCTCTGCCCACCGGGATCACATCCGCCACGCCGGGCACCGATGTGGCCACAGGCGTTACTGGTGGGACTAGATAGATTGATCTAACTCGCTCAGCGTAAACGCCTTTTTCCCACTCCGTCAACCCTCGGAAGGCAACTCGGAAACGCGGTGTGTTCGCGCCCTCCGCTCACCTCGCGGACGATTTCGGATGAGATGAGTCTCTGCGGCGGACCGCGGGCTCAGTACCCGCCAAATGCCGCGCGCTCGAGGCTTCTTGCCCGCCGATTGCCGGGTCGACTACGGAGTGCGCGGGTCCCACCGACCCCGCGGCGGTCAACGCGCGGACCGGGGTCTCGATGAGGAAGAGCTGCTTCAGGAATGCGTCCGGCGTTGTGCGACAACCGAATACGCAGGCATTTATGCGTCAGAAGCGGCGTGCGGACTGCACGCCGGCGGGCGCGGTGGTGGACTCCGACTGCGGACCGGGGACGCTCACCCGGTGGTCGCCTTCACCGCGCCGGCCGCGGCGTGATCAGCCGGCGCCGTTGCCCCGGCCGGTGCGGTCGAAGCGGCCGGCGGCGAGCCCGGCGGCGACGGAGTTGGTCGCCGCTCGCCCGGCGGTGTGCAGCGGCGCCGACGATCGCGTGGTGCGGGCCAGCAGGACCGCGCCTTCGATCAGGCAGAAGACCTCCACCGCGACCTCGCGGGCGCGCTCACCGGTCATCCCGGCCGCCGTGAAGCGCTGTTCGAGCACCTCCAGCCAGGATTCGAAGGCGCTGGCCGCGGCGGTGCGCATCAGCTCGTCGCTGTTGGCCACCTCCAGGGCGATCGTCGCGATCGGGCAGGCGTAGGAGTAGTCGGTCTTTTCGAGCAGCTCGGCCGTCTGGACGAACGAGGCGGCCGTGGCCTCGACGACGTCGGCTCCCGGCGGGTATACCGATTCGAGCAGCTCGCGGTAGCGCGCGCCGCCGTAGGTGAGAGCGGCCGCGCCGAGCTCCTGCTTGCCGCCGGGGAAGAAGTGATAAAGCGATCCATAGGGCGCGGCGGCGGCGGCGAGGACGGCCTTGATTCCGGTCGCCCCGAAGCCCTGTCGGCTGAACAGCTCTGCCGCGGACTCCACCAGCCGGGTGCGGGTTTCGGGCTGTTTTCCAAGGGTTGACGAGGTGGGAGACATATGTCCAGGTTACCGCGCTAGATCAATCTGTCGCGTGTGACCTTCCACCCAGCGAGATTCTCCCCGGCATGGGCTCCGACCGCAGCCCCCAGTTCGGAATCACCGCAGGTCAGCGGTGTGATAGATTGATCTAGTGACTGATACCTCTCTCTTCGAACTCCGCACCTACGAGGCGGTTCCCGGCAAGATCGACGCGCTGGTGGGTCGTTTCCGCGATCACGCCGCGGCACTGTTCGAGAAACACGGCATGACCAATATCGGCTTCTGGGTGGCCTCCGACGACGAGGGCAACCCCACCGAGACCCTCGTGTACCTGGTGTCCCACGCCAGCCGCGAGGCCGCCGCGAAATCGTGGGAAGCCTTCTGGGCGGACCCCGAATGGGCCGCCGCCCGGGCCGACGGCGAACAGGTCACGGCCAGCGCGACCTCGAAGTTCCTCGACCCGACAGATTTCTCCCAGCTGCGCTGACGCGCGCTTCAGACCCCTCGAAGGACATGCATGACCCCGCTCTTCGACCTCACCGGACACGTCGCGCTGATCACCGGAGGCAACTCCGGAATCGGGCTCGGCATGGCGCACGGGCTCGCGCAATGCGGCGCCGACGTCTGCATCTGGGGCACCAATACCGAGCGCAATGAGACCGCCGCGCAGGAACTTTCGAAGCACGGCACCCGGGTGCGGGCGATTCGCTGCGACGTGGGCGACGAGGACGCCGTGACGGCGAGCTTCGCCGAGACGCTCGACCACTTCGGCCGAGTCGACTCCTGCTTCGCCAACGCCGGTACCCGCGCCCCCGAGATCCCGTTCACCGCAACGAGTCTCGCCGACTTCCGGGCGGTCACCCGGGTGAACCTCGATGGCGCGTTCCTCACCCTGCGCAGCGCGGCGCAGCACATGGTGGAGCGCGGGGGCGGGGGCGTGCTGGTGGGCACCTCGAGCGTCTCGTCGCTGCACGGCACGCCCCGCGGGCAGGCCTACGCGGCGAGCAAGGCCGGGCTGACGGCGATGATCCGGGGCTGCGCGGTGGAATTGGCGCGCTACGGGATCAACGCACATTCACTCGTGGTCGGCTGGACCGAGACGCCCTTGATCTCGCGGGAGATGAACAATCCGGCGTTCGAAGAGGGCGTGATGAAGCGGATGCCGCAGCGCCGCTGGGGCGAGCCGGGCGACTTCGCGCGCCTCGCCGTCTATCTGGCCTGCGGGATCGGCGGGTTCCAGACCGGCGACGAGATCGTCATCGACGGCGGCTACTCCATCTTCTGATCACCCGCGCAAGCCTGTGGGGTGGTGACGACATCGTCACCACCCCACAGGCCGGATCGGCTACGCGGCGAGCAGACCCGCTTCGAGGTCCAGCCGCGTGCCACGCAGTCGCTGGAAACCGGCGAAGATGAGAGCCAGCATGGAGCCGAGGAACAGCACGGTGCCCAACCGGGTATTCGGCAGGCTCGCGAACAGCACGGACATATCCGGCGCGGCCTTGACGGTCACGAACACGGTGATCAGCAGTTGCACCCCGCCGATCAGTGCGCACGCCGCACCCGTGAGTCGCTTACCGGATCGGAAGGCGATGATCACCGCGGCCGTCGTCAGCGCCGCAAAAGTCCATGCCACCCAGCCGTAGAAGGCGACCTGCAGGCCGCTGGGGTTGGCGGCGTTCAATGCCGCCAGATCGGCGAAGTTCAATGCGGTGGCCGGGGTCGTGGCGGTGGCCGGCGCGTACGTCCACGCGGGCCCGAACAGGGCCAGCCAGATCGCGGCGGCGCTGATCACCAGCAGCGCGTTCGTATTGCGCTGGACGTGCGAAAGCTGTTGCGCTTCAACCATTGTGTACTCACTTCTTCGAGAACGGATTCGAGGAGCCGTTCGATCTCCTTGATCAGATGGCGGCGAGCCGGCGAAACCGGCTGCCGTGGAACACGAGCGGCGCGGCCTCGGGATCCGCCCACAGGCCGTGAATCTCGAGCAGAGCGACGGCATGGTCACCCGCCGGAACCTCGGCGTGCAGGGAGCAGTCCAGCCACGCGGTGGCGCCGTGCACGAAAACCCCTCCCCCGCAGGCGCTGTCCCAGCCGATGCCGGCGAACCGATCGGCGGATTTACGAGCGAGGGTCAGGCAGATCTCGTCGTGCCCCTCGGCCAGCACGCTGATGCCCAGCCGGGGCCGGTCCCGCAGCCTCGGCCAGGTGGACGAGGACGACTGGAAGCACACCGAGACCAGTGGCGGTTCGACGGACACCGAGGTGAACGAGCTGGCGGCCATGCCGACCGGTTCGTCATCGACCATCGCGCACACGGCGGTGACCCCGGAGGGAAAGCACCCGAACGCCCGGCGCAGCACACCCGAGTCAGCGGTCATCGGTTCGAAAGCGATCATCGGTCCGGCGTTCGCCATGGCGACAACGGGGGCAGGCTGATTCACGGGATCTCCAAGACATTGGGGGCGCGGGGCGGCAGTGGCCTTGCTCACGAACGGACGCCGGGGCAGCGCAGTGGCCCACGACCGATGCTAGATTGATTGATCTATAACGAGACTAAGTGCGGGTCTCCCGCCTCGTCAACAGTTGAAAGCCACACCGCCAACTGGCGGATGTTTCGCGCGGCAATCACGTCGTTTGGTGGCTACGACGGCACTGCCCCGCCGGATTCACTGAATCCATGACCCAGACCACCCCTTTCACGGGCAGCATTCCTGCCCGGCCACCGTTCGACGCCGAGTTGGCTCCCGTGTTGCAGGCCTTTCGGTCCGGCATTCCGTGGCTCACCGGCGACACCCTGGCCGATGTCCGCGAACTGTCGACCACGGGCCTGCCCGGCCGGCCCGCACCCGACCTCACCGTGGGCGGCAAGGTCCGCGTCGACGAGCGGATGATCCCCGGCTCGGATCAGGAACTGAATCTGACCGTGCTCACCCCGGCGACCGGAACGGGCCCGTGGCCGTTGCTGTACTACATCCACGGCGGCGGAGTCGTTTCCGGTAACCGCTACAGCGCGCTCGACGAAATGCTCCCTTACGTCGCCGAGGGCAGTGCGGTCGTGGCGTCGATCGAGTACCGGCTCGCCCCCGAATATCCGCACCCGACCCCGGTCGAGGACTGCTACGCGGGTCTGCGCTGGGCCGCCGAGAACGCGAACCTGCTGCGAATCGACGCCGACCACATCATCGCCATCGGGTTCAGCGGCGGTGGCAATCTGGCCGCGGGCGTCGCCCTCATGGCCCGGGACCTCGACTTCCCCGCGCTCACGCATCAGATCCTCGGCTGCCCGATGCTCGACGACCGCTTGCAGACCCACAGCGCGCAGATGCTCGACCGGGAAGGCGTGTGGGATCGCAACGAGAACCTGTGGGCGTGGACCGCTCTGCTCGGCGACCGCCGGGGCACCGACGATGTCAGCCCGTACGCGGCGCCCGCGCGCGCCGAGGATCTGACCGGCCTGCCGCGCACCTACATCGATGTCGGGTCGGTCGAGGGCTTCCGCGACGAGGCGGTCGACTACGCCCAGCGCCTGTCCCAGGCCGGGGTCAATGTCGACCTCCACGTGTGGGGCGGCGGGTTCCACGGATTCGACATCGGCATCCGGCAGCCGGCCGTCACCCAGGCGTCCCTCGCGGTCCGCGACGAGTTCATTCGCCGGGCGCTGGAACGATGACCGGCGATTCCTCACCGGCGGTCTACGCGCCATCCGAAACCTTTGCCGCGCAGGCGAATACCGGCGCGGCGCTCTACGACCAGGCCGCGGCCGATCGGCTCGGGTTCTGGGCCGAGCAGGCCCGCCGCCTGGACTGGGCGACCGACTTCACCGAGGTGCTGGACTGGTCGGATGCCCCGTTCGCGAAGTGGTTCGCCGACGGCACCCTGAACGTCGCGGTCAATTGTCTCGACCGGCATGTGGCCGCGGGCAAGGGCGAGCGCGTGGCGATCCACTGGGTCGGCGAGCCCGGCGACAGCCGCGATCTCACCTATCGGCAGCTGCTCGGCGAGGTGTGCCGGGCCGCCAACTACTTCACCTCGATCGGGCTGACCGCCGGTGATCGGGTCGCCATCTACATGCCGATGGTGCCCGAGGCGATCGTCGCCATGCTGGCGTGCGCGCGGCTGGGACTGACCCACTCGGTGGTGTTCGCGGGCTTCTCGTCCGCCGCGCTGCGTTCCCGAATCGATGACGCCGCAGCCAAACTCGTCATCACCACCGACGGGCAGTACCGCCGCGGGCTGCCCGCCGGGTTGAAGGCGAACGTCGACGCCGCGCTCGGAAGCGGCTCGACCGCCGCGCCTTCGGTCGGCAAGGTCCTGGTCGTGCGTCGCACCGGCCACGACCCGGAGCTGAACTGGGTCGAGGGTCGCGACGTGTGGTGGGACGACACCGTCGGCGCGGCGTCCGACACCCACGAACCCGAGGCCTTCCCCGCCGAGCATCCGCTGTTCCTGCTCTACACCTCGGGCACGACCGGCAGCCCCAAGGGCATCGTGCACTCCTCCGGCGGCTATCTGACCCAGGCCGCCTACACCTTTCATTACGTGTTCGACCACAAGGAGGGCCGCGACGTCTTCTGGTGCGGTGCGGACATCGGCTGGATCACCGGCCACTCCTACCTCGTCTACGGACCCCTGGCCAACGCCGCCACCACGGTCCTCTACGAGGGCACACCCAACACCCCGGATGAGCACCGCCACTTCCAGATCATCGAAAAATACGGTGTCACAACCTATTACATCGCACCAACGTTGATCCGCACCTTCATGAAATGGGGCCGCGAGATCCCCGACGGCCACGATCTGAGTTCGCTGCGGCTGCTCGGGTCGGTCGGGGAACCGATCAACCCCGAAGCCTGGCGGTGGTACCACGAGGTCATCGGCGGTGGCCGCTGCCCGATCGTCGACACCTGGTGGCAGACCGAGACGGGCGCCATCATGATCTCCCCGCTGCCCGGCGTCACGGCTGCCAAACCGGGTGCGGCCATGGCCGCCCTGCCCGGAATCAGCGCCGCCGTCGTCGATGACAACGGCGAACCGGTCACCGCGGGCGAAGCCGGTTACCTGGTCCTCGACCAGCCCTGGCCCGCGATGCTGCGGGGCGTCTGGGGCGACGCGGACCGATACCGCGAGACCTACTGGTCGCGGTTCGCCGACCAGGGCTGGTACTTCGCCGGGGACGGCGCCCGCTACGACTCCGATCACGCATTGCGGGTGCTGGGCCGCGTCGATGACGTCATGAACGTCTCCGGCCACCGGATCTCCACCGCCGAAGTCGAATCCGCGCTGGTCGGCCATCCCGCGGTCGCCGAGGCCGCCGTGGTCGGCACCGCCGACGAGACCACCGGGCAGGCGATCGTCGCGTTCGTCGTGCTCCGCACCGGCGGCGAGCACGCCGTCGACAACCTGGTCACCGAGCTCCGCAACCTGGTCACCCTGGAGATCTCGCCGATCGCGAAACCGAGCGCGATCACCGTCGTGCCCGAACTGCCCAAGACGCGCTCGGGCAAGATCATGCGCCGCCTGCTGCGGGACACCGCCGAAGGCCGCGAACCCGGTGACACCTCCACCCTCGTCGACCCCAGCGTCCTCGAAACCGTCCGGCGCTCGGGCACTTTCGAAGTCAGGAGCACATGATGGTCTGGCCCGCAGGAGAAGCGGCATTCGTCACCGGCGGTGCGTCGGGCATCGGACTGGGCCTCGCCCGGGCACTCGTCGCGGCGGGAGCGCGGGTCGCGCTCGCCGACATCGACCGCGCCCGGCTCGGCGCGGCCGCCGCCGAGCTGACCGCCGCCGGGGGCGTTGTCACCACCGTGGAGCTCGACGTCAGCGACCCCGACGGCTGGGAGGCCGCCGCGGAGCACGCCGAGGCGGCCCTCGGGCCGATCTCGATTCTGTGCAACAACGCGGGCGTCAACGGTGGCGGGCCGATCGATCGGACACCCCTGGAAATCTGGCGCTGGGTCCACCGGATCAACACCGACGCGCAGTTCATCGGCGTCTCGACCTTCCTGCCGCGCTTCCAGCGCCGCGGCGGTCGCGGGCACATCGTGAACACCGCCTCCATGGCGGGTCTGGTGCCGATGGCCACGGTCGGCGCCTACGTCTCGTCGAAGTTCGCCAGCGTCGGCTTCTCCATGGTGTTGCGAGACGAACTGCGCGACACCGAGATCGGCGTCTCCCTGCTGTGTCCCGGCACCGTGGCCACCAGGATCAACACGACCGCCGAGGCGGCGCAGGCGATGCTGCTCGGCCGGGATCCCGACGCCTCCGTCATCGCGCGCAACGGCGAGATGCTCGCTCTGGGCGCCGACCCCGACCGGGTCGGCGAGCAGGTCGTCGAGGCGATGGTGGACCGGCAGTTCCTGATCGTCACCCATCGCGAGTGGGAGCCGCTCGTCGCCGGAGTGCATCGCGAGATCGCGCGCGCGTTCACCGAATTCGACGGCCGGCACGGACCCGATGTCTCGGCGCAGATGCTGGTGCGCGGTGCGAACCCGATCGCGTCGTAACCCGGACAGCGGTGCGGGCCGCGAAGTGGAGACCCTCCACTTCGCGGCCCGCGCCGCATCGGCGGGGTCACATCATGAATCCGCCTCCGCAGACCAGGGTTTGACCGCTGACGTAGTCGGATTCCGGGATGCACAACAGGTACACCGAACCCGCGGCGTCCTGCGGGGTGCCGGCCCGGCCGAGCGGGATGCCACGCTCCATGTCCGACAACAGGTCCGGGTTCACGCCGACCTTGATCTGATTGCCCGCCACGTCGATGGTCGCGTCGCCGCCGGCGGGGATCTCGGTCAGCCGGGTCTTGATCAGCCCGAACGCCACACTGTTGACCGTGACGTTGTAGCGGCCCCACTCCTTGGCGAGCGTCTTGGTCAGGCCGGTGACGCCCGCCTTCGCGGCGGCGTAGTTGGCCTGTCCGGCATTGCCGCCGACCCCGGCGAGCGAGGCGATATTGACGACCTTGCGACACGGCACCGCCGCACCGGCCTGCCGGGCCTGCTTCACCGCGGCCGAGATCACCGGCTGCGCGGCGCGCAGGATCCGGAACGGCGCCTTGAGATGGACGTCGAGGATGGCGTCCCACTGCTCGTCGGTCATCTTCTGCACGACGCTGTCCCAGGTGTAGCCGGCGTTGTTGACGATGATGTCCAACCCGCCGAAGGACTGTACGGCCGTGCGCACGAAGCGCTCGGCGAAATCCTCGTCGGTCACGCTACCGACGCAGGCCACCGCCTGGCCGCCTGCCGACTCGATCGCGGCCACCGTCTGCTCTGCCGGTTCGAGATCCAGGTCGTTGACCACGACAGCGGCGCCGTCCTCGGCCAGCTTGACCGCGATCGCACGGCCGATACCCCGGCCGGAGCCGGAGACGATCGCAACCTTGCCGTCGAGTTTTCCCATGTGCAGCAATTCCTTTCAGTGCAGATCGACGACGGCGTCGCCGATCAGAGTGGGGGTTCCGTCCGCCAGTGCGACGGTCAGCGCGAGCGTGGCCACGCCGTTCCGCACCGAGACGACGCGCCCGGTACAGGTCGGGCGGCCGTGCACCGGGGTGATGGCGGCGAAGCGCACGCTCCAGGAGCGAATCCGTTGCTGTGGAACCCAATTGGTGAGCAGCCGCCCCAGGTAGGCCATCGACAGCATGCCGTGCGCGAACACGTCGTCCAGGCCCGCGGAGTGCGCGACGTCGACGTCGATGTGGATCGGATTATGATCGCCGGACGCGCCGGCGAAGAGTGCGAGCGTGGTCCGTGAGATCGGCGCGACCTCCAGCGGCGGCAATTCGGTTCCCGGCGAAACCTCTGGCGTCGTGGTCACTTCGCCGACTCCGGATGACGCACGACGAGCACGCTGCTCATCTCGGCGACCAGCTCGTCGCCGCGGCTGATGCTGGTCTGCTTGACCAGGAATTCCAGCGCGCCGCCCTTCTTGCCGTAAACGTCCACGATGCGGGGACGGAGGGTGAGCGTGTCACCCGCGTAGGCCTGCCGATGGTGCACGAACGACTGCTCACCGTGCAGCACCCGGCGCAGATCCACCTTCAGCGCCTCGAGGAATCCGAACGGATCGGGGGTCTCCAATTCGAGACTGTAGAAGAACGTGGGCGGAATCGGCAGGTCGGGATGGCCGGCCTGATGGGCCACCGCCACAACGGTATACAGCGGGTCCGTCTCGCCGATGGCCCGGGCGAACAGTCGGAGCCGGCCGCGCTCGACGTGGACGGTGATCGGGTCGATCGGGAGCTCGAGAGCCGCGACGGTATCTATCGGCACTGTTCAGTCCACCTGCTCTGTCATGGTTCGTTCCACCGATCTGCATCGACTTCGGATGCGGAGACTCGTCGTTCGCTCGGACCGGAAGGGCTGGATCGCCCGTTGACACGGTCGGAGGCGCGCCTTAGCGTACGTCTTATTAGATCACTCTATCTAGAGCGATTCCGTCACTCCCCGGTCACACCCACGAAGGGAACCCCATGCGATTTTCCGGCAAGCACGCCGTGATCACCGGAGCCGAAGTTGAGCATTGATGTCGAATCCGCCCGGGTGGCGGCCGCCGCACGCGAGGTCGTGCGCGAGCACGATCCCCGATCCGTTCCCCTCCCGGAATTCTCCGGGGCCTGCTTCGACGCGGGCCTGTCCTGGGTGCACTTTCCCGAGGGCCTCGGCGGTCTGGGCGTCTCGCGCGGCCTGCAAGCCGTCGCGGACGCGATCTTCCAGGCGGCGGGCGCCCCAGCGGCGTTCAGCCTGAACCCCATCGGCTACGGCATGGCCGCGCCGACCGTCTACGAGCACGCCCAGACCGAGGAGCTGAAGCGCGCCTGGCTGCGTCCGCTCGCGACCAACGAGAACATCTGGTGCCAGCTGTTTTCCGAACCGGGCGCCGGCTCCGATCTGGCCGGCCTCGCGACGTCGGCGGTCCGCGACGGTGACGACTGGGTGGTCAACGGGCAGAAGGTGTGGACCACGCTGGCGCACCGCGCGAGCTGGGCGTTGCTGCTCGCCCGCACCGACCCGGCCGTCCCGAAACACCAGGGCCTCACCTATTTCGTGGTCGACATGCGCGCCCCGGGCGTCGAAACCCGCCCGCTGCGCCAGATGACCGGCCAGGCCGAGTTCAACGAGGTCTATCTCGAGAACGTCCGGATCCCCGACGCGCACCGGCTGGGCGCGATCGGCGCGGGCTGGCAGGTCGCGATGACCACGCTGATGAACGAACGCAGCTCGATCGGCGCGAGCGGCACCCGGCGCGGCGACGGCACCATCGCCGACGCCGTCGCGCTGTGGGCGCAGCGCCCGGACCGCCACACCCCAGTGCGGCGCGACCACCTCACGCAGCTCTGGTTGCGTTCGGAGGCGCAGCGACTCACCGCCGAGCGCTCCCGCGCCACCGCCACCCTCAGAGGCCCCGGCCCGGAGGGGTCGATCGGCAAGCTCGTCGGCGCCGAGCTGAACAAGCGGATCTACGAGTTCTGCATGGACCTGCTCGGACCGGAGGGCCTGCTCTACGGCGACTACACCATGCGCGACACGGGCCCCGGCGACGACGAACTCGGCCCCGTGCAGCAGCGCTTCCTGCGCTCGCGCGCCAACACCATCGAAGGCGGCACCTCCGAGGTGCTGCGCAATATTCTCGGCGAGCGGATCCTGGGCCTGCCCGGCGACCTGCGCGCCGACTCCGGACGACCCTGGCGTGAGGTGCCCCGTGGCTGACCAGAACCCGACTCCGAGCGAGCAATTCGCGTTCACCCCGGAACAGCAGGAGCTGCGCACCGCGGTGCGACGCTTCTGCGCCGAGCACTCCGACGAGGCGACCGTGCGGCGGCTCATGGAGTCCTCGCCGCCCTTCGACCAGAAGGCTTGGGCCAGACTCGGATCCGAGCTCGGCGTGCTCGGACTCGGTGTGCCGGAGGAGCTCGACGGCTCGGGCGGCGGCCTCGTCGACGCCGCGATCGCCATCGAGGAACTCGGCGCGGCCCTGTGCTGCGGACCGGTTCTCGGCACCCTGGCACTGTCCATCCCCGCGCTGGTCGCCGCGCCGGACAGTCCGGTGCGCGCCGAGACGCTGGGCCCGCTCGTCGCGGGCGTTCGGACCGCGGCCTTCGCCGTCCCGGACCGGGCCGGTCGCTTCGCCGCCGATGCCGTGACCGTGCGCGCCACGGGTTCTGGCGACGAGTGGACCATCTCCGGAACCGTCGAGCGCGTTGTCGACGCCGGCGCCGCGGACGACCTGCTCGTCGCCGCGACCGGCCCGGACGGGGTGGCACTTTTCGTGGTCGACGCCAATGAGCCTGCGGTGGAGCGCATTCCGCTGTCCACGCTGGACCTGACCCGGCCACAGGCCACGGTCCGCTTCTCCGGCGCTCGGGCCCGGCTGTTCGCGGCCCCGGCGGAGACGGACCTGGTCTGCCGGCACGCGCTGCGCGTAGGCGCGGTGCTACTGGCCGCCGAGCAGGTCGGCGGCGGCCAGCACCTACTGGACCTGAGCGTCGCGTACGCGAAGGAACGGCTGCAGTTCGGCCGGCCCATCGGTTCGTTCCAGGCCGTCAAACACCGGCTCGCCGACATGCTCGTCGAACAGGAGCACGCCCGCTCGGCGGCGTACCACGGCGCGTGGACGCTGCAGGACGGAAGCGATGACGGGGAACTCGCGGCGTCGATCGCGCAGGCGACCTGCTCGGCGGCATTCACCCGCATCGCGGCCGACACCGTCCAGGTGCACGGCGGCATCGGCTTCACCTGGGAACACCGGACGCACCTGTACTTCAAGCGCGCGTTCACCGACGCGGCACTGCTGGGTAGCGCCGAGGATCACCGGGACCGGATCGCCGAGCTCGTATTCGATTCCGCCACGCCCGAATTCGAACTCCCGGTCGCGACGGGATGAACCCCGTGGCGATCGCGGTCCGACCGTTGACGAGGCGGGAGACCTGCGTCTACGCTCTAGTAGATCAATCTATCAAGTCGGTCGCATTGCCGGTCCGGGAGCTCGCCGCTGCCGAACAAGGTCTCTGAATGCGATCCGATCCAGGAAGGTGTCATGTCCCAGTCCTTCAACGCTTTCGTTGTCAACAAGAGCGACGCCGGCTTCAGTGCCGGCGTGCAGCAGCTCACGCTCGATGACCTGCCCGCCGGCGAGGTCACCGTGCGGGTGCGGTACTCGAGCGTCAATTACAAGGACGGCCTCGCCTGCCTTCCCGAGAGCCCCGTCGTGGGTTCGTACCCGATGGTGCCGGGCATCGACCTCGCCGGCACCGTCGTCGAGTCGAGCGACCCGCGCTTCGCGCCCGGCCAAGAGGTGCTCGCCATCGGCCGCGAGCTGGGCATCTCACACTTCGGCGGCTTCGCCGAATACGCGCGGCTGAGCGGTGATTGGCTGGAGCCGCTCCCGCCGGGCCTCACCTTGAAGGAGGCGATGGCGCTGGGCACGGCCGGATTCACCGCGGCGCTGTCGATTCAGCGACTGGAGGAGAACGGCCTGAAGCCGGGCGACGGCCCGGTGCTCGTCACGGGCGCGACCGGCGGCGTCGGCAGCACGGCGGTGAACATGCTCGCCGGCCTCGGCTACGAGGTCTCCGCCAGCACCGGCAAGACCGAGGAACACGACTTTCTCCGCGGCTTGGGCGCTACCGAGATCCTCGGCCGCGACGAGGTTTCCGCGCAGGGCGCTCCCGTGGAAGCCGAGCGCTGGGCGGCCGGGGTGGACCCGGTGGGCGGCGACACCCTCGCGTATCTGCTGCGCACCACGCGCTACCGCGGCTCGGTGGCGAACTGCGGCCTGACCGGCGGCCCGATGCTCGCGACCACCGTGCTGCCCTTCATTCTGCGCGGCGTCAACCTGCTGGGGATCGACTCGGTCATGTGCCCGGCGGAGGTGCGGGCCGCGGTGTGGCTGCGCCTCGGTACGGACCTGAAACCGAAGAACCTGGCGGAGAGCATTTCTCACGAGATCGGCCTGGACGAGGTGCCGGCGGTCACGGGCGCGATTCTCGGCGGCGCGGTCAAGGGCCGGACGATCGTGCGACTGTAGCGGCCCCGGCTTGCACCCACGGTGACCGCTCCCGTCGGGCAGCAAGCACCGTCGGCTACGACGAATTCTCGCGGACCGGCCAGTGTCTCGGCCGGTTTCGAGCTCAGTGGAGAGGACTGAAAATCAATGGAGAAATTCACTCTGCAGCAGATGGAAGAGGTGCTCGCCATTCATGAGATGGCCGAGTTCAATCTCGATCTCGATGCAACGTTGGCGACGCTTGTCGACAATCCGGTGTACGAGCTCCCGACCCTCGGATGGCACATCGAGGGAAGGGACGCCGTTCGCGAAACATACGCGCGCATGCTCCCCGGCAGCGACAAGCGGAACATCTGGGCCGACAAGCGAGTTCATGCGATTTCCGACAACGAACTGTGCCGCGAAGCCTACGTGTACTTCGACACCGAAGAGGGCCGTGTCACCGGTCGCTACTTTGTCGTGATGGCCTTCGAGGGCAATCGGATCTCCGGCGAGCGGATGTACATGGACACCACCTTCGCGAAGGCGATGGCCGAGATGCTCGGACCCGACTTCGGCGACATCCCGGGAGTGTCCCGGCTGGAGGACAAGAGCCCGCCGCCCGTGCCGCGACTGGATCGAGCGGC
This sequence comes from Nocardia sp. NPDC004340, assembly GCF_053602575.1. Taxonomy (NCBI): domain Bacteria; kingdom Bacillati; phylum Actinomycetota; class Actinomycetes; order Mycobacteriales; family Nocardiaceae; genus Nocardia; species Nocardia sp. NPDC004340. Next base: position 266,633 of record NZ_JBSGDW010000005.1, on the reverse strand, counting down.
GGAGCACGCCGCCAACCCGCGTCACTGATCCAGCGGCGACGACGGCTCTCGGGCCCCCACGGCTGGGTGGTGGACCCGAGAGCTGTCCCGCGCCGGGAAGTTCCCGGACAACCGACCATACCAAACAGTTCGGTTTGGTATGATGTGAGCGTGACCACTCCAACCGGCGCCGATACGACTCTCGACCGCATCCTCACCGCCGCGACCGACGAGTTCGCCCAGTACGGCGTGGCGGGGGCCCGCATCGATCGCATCGCCCGCCGGGCGAAGTCGAGCAAGGAACGGCTGTACGCGTACTTCCGCAGCAAGCAGGAGCTCTACCGGTTCGTCGCGGAACGCGAGCTGACCGCGATGACCGACGCCACCCGCCTGGACGCGACCGACCTGCCCGGCTACGCCGGACGGGTGCACGACTACTTCATCGCCCACCCCGACCATCTGCGCCTGATGCAGTGGGGCCGGTTGGATGTCGCGGGCAACGAGACTCCTGACGATCCTTTCCAGGTAGCCGTGCGGCAGACCGTGCGACGCGGGGTGGAGCAGGTGCGCCAGGCGCAGCTGGCCGGCCGCATCGATCCGGCGTGGGACCCGATCGACGTCATGGTCCTGGTCAATCAGATCGCCCTGTCCTGGGCCGAGCAGCCCGATGTCGTCGACCTCGCCGAGGGACAGGTCCGCGACCCATCCAATGCGGCGCGCCGCGCCGCGATCGTCGCCGCCGTAGCGGGCCTGTTCCCGGCGGCCGTGCCAGAGGATCGAGGAGTCCGTCCGTGCGGGAGTGGATAGTCAAGCTCAATACGATCGACGGCGGAGCGGCGGAAGCCCTGCGCGTGATCGAGCATTTCGACACGCTGGTCGATCAGCGGTCATCGGCGCTGGCCATGCTCCGGGCGGCGGCGGCGCTGGCAGACTGCCCGGTCGGGCTGGAGGATCCGGAGCGCGGCCTTCGAGTCGGTGTCGACGCGGCCGGCCGCACCATCTCCGATGTCGGTGCGGGGACCGCGTCCCGCCAGACCGAGCGCTTCGAGGAGATCACCGTCTGGCTCGACCGGGACGGTCCGCTCTGGCCGCTGGACCACCTGATTCTCGAACGATTCGCCCGCAGCCTGCACTCGGTCAAGAAGACTCGCGATACCTCCCCCGCGGTGGCCGCGACCCGCATCGCGTGTGATCCGGACGCCTCCCCCGCCGACCGGCACAACGCACTGCGGCAGCTGGGCCTGGGGTCGGCGGTCACCGTGGTGGCCACCCATCTGGCCAATGCGCGGCACCTGCCCCCGGGGCTCGTCCTCGATGAGCATCAGATCAACCTGTTCCCCGCGTCGATGCCCCCGCACACGATCCCGCTCGATATCGCCGCGGGGATCCATTCCTGTGCCGGCGCCGAAGTCCATCTGGGATGGCAGTACGCCCGCACGGCGCTGCGCATCGCCATCGATCTCACCACCGGCGAGCCCACGCATGTGCGATACGACCAGCTCGGCTGCATCGCCACCGTCGTGGAGAGCGTCGACGCGGATACCGCCGCGCGCGCACCCGATGTCCGCCGGGTGGTCGAGCTGCAGGCGCAGCGGCCGTGGGTGGTTCCGACCATCGAGGCGGTGTTGAGCCACAGCAGTATTCGCGAGGCCGCCCGCCTGCAGAATCTGCACCACTCGACCATGCGGCAGCGGATCGACTGGCTCGAACGGCAACTCGGATACACCCCGCTCAGCAGCGATGGATACGCGCGCGCGAGCACGACGCTGATGCTGTGGCGGATCGCGATGGCCGCCGAGCGCCCGCACGGTGCACCGCAGCCCGTGACCGCCGTTTGTCGGTGATCGAGGTGGTAGTCGCGCCGGGTTGGCGGCTGTGACCGGCCTCATCCGGCCGGTTCACTGGAGGCCGAAGGAGGTCTCAATGACTCAGAACGAATTGTCTTTCGGCCCCGCACCGGTGCGGCCGCCCTACGATCCCGAACTGGTTCCCGGACTCGCCGCGATCCGAGCCGCCACACCCGCGCTCGGCGACGACACCCTGGAGCTCGTCCGGGAGATCACCAAGGCGGCGGTGCCCGGCCGCGAACCGGTCGATCTGACCGTGGGCGGCCGGGTCCAGGTCGAGGAACTGACCATCACGACCGCGGACGCCGAGCTCCCCCTCGTCGTCCTCACGCCCGCCGAGGGACGGGGACCGTGGCCGCTGATCTATTACGTTCACGGCGGCGGGATGGTCGCGGGCGGACGCCATCTGGGCCTGGACGACCTCATCGCACTGGTGGCGGTCGGCAGCGCGGTCGTCGCGTCGATCGAATACCGGCTCGCGCCCGAACATCCCGACCCCGCCCCGATCACCGACTGCTATGACGGCCTGCGCTGGTGCGCCGAGAACGCCGCGCGGTTGCGCATCGATCCATCGCACATCATCGTCACGGGAACCAGCGCCGGCGGCGGACTGGCCGCGGGCATCACGCTGATGGCGCGGGACACGGGCTTCCCGGAAGTGAGCCATCAGGTGCTCGTCTGCCCGATGCTCGACGACCGGTTCGAGACCCACAGTTCCCGCATGCTCGACGACGACGGAACCTGGGACCGCAACGGCAATCTGTACGGCTGGACGGCGCTGCTGGGCGATCGCCGCGGCACCGAGGACGTCTCCTATTACGCGGCCCCCGCGCGCGCCAAGGATCTGTCGGGGCTGCCTCGGACCTTCATCGATATCGGTTCCGCCGAAGGCTTTCGCGATGAGGCCATCGCCTACGCGCTGGGTCTGAGCCAGGCCGGGGTGAGCGTGGACCTGCACATGTGGGGCGGTGGATTTCACGGCTTCGAGAACATCGCGCCGGCGGCGATCGCCCAGTCCTCGTTCGCGACTCGGACCGCGTTCTTCCGCCGCGCGTTGAAACGCTGATCGCGCGCGGCAATTCTCATCCGATCGAATTGTGCCACCGGCGGATTCCGCCGGTGGCACAACCGTATTCCGGCGAATGCGGCGGCACCCGCCAACCCGGTGAGAACAACGTCCATATCCCGCCGAATGGCGGGTGATCCGGTCGGCGCGAAAGCAATACGCTGCGTTTCATGAAGGCAGTCGTATGTAGCTCTGGAAAACTGGAAGTCACCGATGTTCCCGATCCGCGACCGGGACCGGGTCAAGTTCTGATCAATGTATCCCGTTGCGGGATATGCGGTTCGGATCTGCACGCGCGCGTCCACAGTGACGAGCTCGCCGATATGGCCGCGACCGTCGGCTACGACAAGATGCCGCGGCACGAAGACAAAGTCGTTTTCGGTCACGAATTCTGCGGGGAGGTCGTCGAATACGGTCGCGACACCCGGCGCCGCTGGAAGCCGGGTACCCCGGTGGTGGCGATGCCGATGTGCCGCGACGGCAAGGACGTCCAGATCATCGGGACCTCGACCCAGGTGCCGGGCGGGTACGCCGAGCAGATCGTCGTGCAGGAGTCGATGACGTTCGCGGTGCCGAACGGCTTGCCGCCGGCGCACGCGGCGCTGACCGAACCGATGGCGGTCGCCTGGCACGCGGTGCGCCGCAGTCGGATCGGGAAGAAGCAGAACGCCTACGTCATCGGCTGCGGCCCGATCGGACTGGCCGTGATCGCGATGTTGAAGGCGGCCGGAGTGCGCTCCGTCGTGGCCTCCGACTACTCGCCGCGGCGCCGGGAGCTGGCCGTCCAGTGCGGCGCGGACGTGGTGGTCGATCCGCGCGAGTCCGATCCGTTCGCCTCCTCCCCGTACCCGAATCGGCTCACCAATGTCCCGGACCTGCTCAACCTCGGTTTCGACACCATGGAGAAGCTGCGCCGGGTCCCGAATGCGCCGTGGTGGTACGCCTTTCGCGCGGCGCACAAGTTGGGCGTCTCCCCCTCGGGCCCGATCGTCTTCGAATGTGTGGGCGTGCCGGGCATGATCGACCGGCTGCTCGCTGACGTGCCGATGATGAGCAAGCTGATCGTCGTCGGCGCCTGCCTCGAGGCCGACACGTTCCATCCCGGGATGGCCATCAACAAGGAGATCGACATCCGCTTCTCCACCGGCTACGACCCGGGCGAATTCCGCGACACCCTGCACATGCTCGCCGACGGCGATGTCAACCCGGCGCCCCTCATCACCGGAACCGTCGGGCTCTCCGGTGTGGACGCGGCCTTCACCGCCCTCGGTAACCCCGAAGAACACGCCAAGATCCTCATCGACCCCGCGAGCCCGGCCACCATCCCCTGACCGGGGCCTGGCGCCGGCGTCCGAACATCATGGTCCGGAACACAGCCGATGGAGATATTCTGGCTGGTGCCCGCTGGTAGATCACGAGTATCCGATGGTCGAGAACGATCCCTGCAAGACCCAGCGTGATGTCGGCGTCGATGTCATCACGGAGCTGAGGACTGCCGGTTTCGAGGACGCGGAGGAGATCGGGCGGGGTGGGTTCGGGGCGGTATATCGGTGTCACCAGGTCGGTGCGGATCGCACGGTGGCGGTGAAGGTGCTGACCGAGGAATTCGACGAGAGCCGTGAACGATTCCTGCGCGAGCAGCGTGCGATGGGCCGGTTGACCGGACACCCGAACATCGTCGGCATGCTGGAGGTCGGCACCGTCAACGGCCACCCCTACCTGGTGATGCCGTACCACTCGGGTGGCTCGCTCCAGACGCGAATTCATCGTGACGGCCCGTTGCCGCTGTCGGAGGTCCTGAGCCTCGGGGTGAAGATCGCCGGCGCACTCGAAACTTCGCATCGCACCGGCGTTCTGCACCGCGATATCAAACCGGGGAACGTTCTGCTGACCGACTACGGTGAACCGGCGTTGACGGATTTCGGGATCGCTCACATCACCGGCGGGTTCGAGACCACCAGCGGCACGATCACCGGCTCTCCGGCTTTCACCGCGCCCGAGGTGCTCAGCGGGGAAGTCCCGAGCCCGGCGGCGGATGTCTACGGGCTGGGGGCCACCTTGTTCTGCGCGCTGACCGGCCATGCGGCGTTCGAACGACGCAGCGGTGAACAGGTGGTCGCGCAATTTCTGCGGATCACCCAGCAACCGATTCCGGATCTGCGCGACAACGACATTCCCGAGGACGTGTGCGTGTTGATCGAGGGTGCGATGGCGCGCAACCCGCTCGACCGTCCCACCGCCGCGATGTTGGGAGACCAACTCCGGGAGGTCCAGCGCCGGAATGGTCTGCTCGTCGACCGAATGCCCCTGCGAGGCGAGCCCGGAGCCGACTCCTTGGCAGTGGCGACACCGGCGGCCACGGCCTCGAGCGGCGTCAGGAATCTGCCGCTCGAGTTGACCAGCTTCGTGGGTCGCCGTACCCAGATGGTCGAGATCGAGAACCTGCTCGCCGGGTCACGGCTGGTGACGCTGACCGGGATCGGCGGAGTCGGTAAGTCGCGGCTGGCACTGCGTGTCGCGCAGAAGGTGAAGAATCGTTTCACCGACGGCGTGTGGCTGGTCGAGCTGAGCGATGTGCGGGATCCGGCACTGCTGGTCGACGTCGTCGCCAATGCTCTCGGCCTCCGCAGCCGAGGGGCCGGCCCGATGCTCGACGTGCTCACCGGGTATTTGTCCGCACGCAACCTGCTGGTGGTGCTGGACAACTGCGAGCAGGTGATCGACGCGGTCACGACACTGAGCGACTCGCTGCTCCGAGCCTGTCCGCGCGTGCGGATTCTGGCGACCAGCCGTGAGGCTCTCGATGTCAGCGGAGAATCGGTGCTCGCGGTGCCCCCGCTGGCAGTGCCCGATCCAGCGGTCACGCCGGCACTGAGAGCCGCTCGTGACGACGCCGTGGCCTTGTTCACCGAACGGGCCGCCGCGGTGGTGCCCGGCTTCGAGGTGACCCCCGGCAACCGGGCTTGCGTGGTCCGGATCTGCGCTCGGCTGGACGGGCTCCCGCTGGCGATCGAACTCGCCGCGGCCCGGCTGCGCGCGATGTCGCCCGAGCAGATTCTGGCTCGGCTCGACGACCGCTACGGTCTGCTGACCCGCGGGCATCGCGGTGCACCGATGCGGCAACAGACGCTGGCCTGGTGCATCGGCTGGAGCTATGACCTGTGTACGCCGGACGAACAACGGTTGTGGACCCGATTGTCGGTCTTCGCCGGCGGTTTCGAGCTCGACGCCGCCGAGCAGGTCTGCGGAAGCGACCTGACGCAATCGGAATTGCTCGACTCATTGTCCGCACTGGTCGACAAGTCGATTCTGATCCGTGAGGAAGCCGATCGAACTGTCCGCTTCCGGATGCTCGAGACCGTCCAAGAGTTCGGTAGAAGGAAGGCCGAGGACGGCGGCGAATACCTGGATTCCGCTCGGCGACACCAGGATTGGTTTCTTCGTCTCGCGCTGCGAGCAGAGGTGGAATGGATCGGACCGCACCAGCTGGAGTGGGCCTCCAGACTGGAGCGAGAACTGCCGAACCTGCGCAGCGCACTGGAGTTCGCGGTGTCCGAGGCGAGTGAAGCAGCCTTGCGGATGACCAACGCCCTCTACCCCTTCTGGTTGATGCGCGAACGGCTCAGTGAGGGTCGCCGCTGGTTCGCTCGCGCACTCACGCACACGACCGGAACACAGGCTACTGATCACGCCAAGGCACTCCATGCCGCCGAGGCAATGGCCACGCTGCAGGGTGACTTCGCCGACGCCACCGACAAACTGACGGAACTCAGGCGCCTGGCCGACCGGACCACCGACCCGGTGGTGACGGCTCTGCTCGCTCACGCTGAAGGAAACAACCTGCTCATGATGGGCGACGCCGACGTGGACCACGCGCGCGACCTGGTGGCCGACGCCGTCGAGATCTACGAAGCATTCGGTGAGCTCCCCCGGCAATTGGATGCGCTGATCTCGCTCGGATGGTCCTGCGCGATCCTGGGTGACACGTCGCGGGCGACCGGATACTTCGAGCAGGTGCTGGCGATCACCGAATCCGCTCACGAAACCATGCTCCGGTCCTGGGCATTGTGGGCAGCGGGGTACACGGCGTGGCGCGAAGGCGAGCCGGACCGCGCCGTGCGGTTGCTCGAGGAGGGCATCCGGTTGGCCCGGCGGGCGGCGGATCCGCTGGTCGCCGCGGCCTGTACCGAGACCCTGGCTTGGGTCACGACCGCGCAGCATCCTGATCGACGCGCGGCTGTGCTGATGGGCGCCGCCGACACGCTGGTCAGCGTGGCCGGCAGTTCGGCGTTCGTTTTTCCCGTTCTGCTCGTGCACCGCGAGGACTGCGAGCGCCGCACCCGGGAGGTTCTCGGGGCGAGAGTGTTCGAGGCGGGCCGCCGGGAAGGCGCGGCGATGACCTTCGATTCCGCTGTGGCCTTCGCGCTTCGCGAGCAATCCGGCGTTTCCACACCCGCTCAGGGTCCCGGCGGCACGCTGACCAAACGTGAGCTCCAGGTCACCGAACTCGTTGCCCAGGGCTTGTCCAACCGGGCGATCGCCAATCGACTCGTGATCGCCCAGCGCACTGCGGAAGGCCACGTCGAACATATCCTCACCAAGCTGGGCTTCACCTCGCGCTTACAGATCGCGAACTGGGCGGCCGAGCACGGCCGATCCTGAACCCGCCGGCTCCATCATCGTCCAACGGGCCGAACAGGTTCCGGATCGAGGAACAATCGTTCATTCGGCAGCCGCGTTTCCGGCAGCGGTTCCTCGATCTCGTGCATCTTCAATTCGATTGCGCACCAATATCTCCGGCGACAATCGTGGATGAAGTTCAGCGCGGCGGCCAGGGTCGCCCGGTAGTCGAACGCCTTCCCGCCCAACCAGATCCGCACGTGCACATCGTCCGGGGACAGGAACCAGGCTTCCCCGGTATTTGTCACCATCGACGGTCCCCGGTCGTGGCACGACCATCCGCGCGCCACGCCGACGTCACCGCCTCCGACAGCCGCTGCTTGGACCACCGCTCCTCCGAGCTGTCGGATTGCCGCGTCCGCAACCCTTCTTCGAGCAGGTTCAGGAACCGCCGCCGGTCGACACCGAATGCCACGAGCAGCTCGCCGGGACCGGCGCCACCGAACGGCGCCCAGCGGATCGCGAATTCGATCACTACTCGCGACTCCGGCTCGATCGACCTGCCGTACGCGAGACGCTCCAATTGACTCAGCGCCGAGCGAACCCAGAACGCATCGCGCCCCCGCTGGTGATTCCGTGCATCCATGCTTGTCCCGTCCGCTGGTGGCGTGACCTGTCCCCACCACTTTCTCCGGGAGACGGCCGCTCGGGCGACGGGAGATCTACCTACTCGCTACCTGCTCTCGGCACACCCTCGTGGGGATAGAAGCCGCCGAGGGCAGGAGGCTCACATCTGAGCGGCGCGGGCGCCGCGCCGCCGTGGCTGCATCCGGACGGCGGATCTGGCTCGACACCCCGTACGTCGATGCGAAGGCGCTGCTGGTGGACGTGGTCGCCAAGGGCAATCGCAGTCGCGCCATCGTGGCCTCCGAGTGGGGGTTCGTCACCATCGTCGGGGACGACGCGGATCTGGAGGCCATCGAGCTGCTGACCACCTCGCTGCTGGTGCAGGCCACCCGGGCGATGATCGCGAGCGGGCAGGACACCCCCGACGACGGGGCGCGCAGCCGGATCTTCCGCAAATCGTTCCTGGTCGCCTACGCCACCCGCATCGGGGAGCGGCTCGCGGCGGCCACCGCGGCCACCATCGCCGAATCACCCGACTCCGAACGGCTGCTGCCGGTGCTGGCCTCGCATCAGCTCGCCGTCGACGCGGCCTTCGACGCGCTGTTTCCGCAGGCCCGCAATCGTGGCATCACCATCCGCAGCGCCGAGGGCTGGGATGCGGGACGGGCCGCCGCGGACCGCGCGCAGCTCGACGCCCGGCGGCCGATCGGCCGGTGATCCGCCGCACGATCCTGCCGGTCGGTCTCGAATCCATGACGGCGCGAGCGAACATCGCAAGAACACGTTACAGTCCGGCCGTGAAATATCTTGTGGGATGCGCAATGGCCCTGTCGTTCGCAGCGACGGGTTCACCGGCAGCGCAGGCGGATTCCGCACCGACCTGTACCGACACCCCGAACTCGTACACCGCCGGCTGGCAGACCGGCTGGGCGTCGTACCAGGCCTCGGAGAAGAGCGGATCCTCCGGCTCCGCCTCGCGCACGGTCGACCTGCCGATCACCATCAACGCCCCGATCGACAAGGTGTGGACGGTCTACTCGAACCTGCGCAACGACATCGGCCGCCACCCGTTCCTCAAGGACATCATCACCCACCGCACCTGCACCGACGGCGTCAGCACGACCATCGATTTCACCGCGCTGGAGAACGTCCCGATGGGCTCGGTCGACTACCCCGCGAAAACCCAGGCCGAACAGCGCCTCTTCCCGGCCGACCGGTACTACCTCACCGACAGCTACGACACCCCCGGTGTCATCACGCATCAGAAGGTGACGTTCACCGACAACGGCAACGGCACCACCTCGGTGAACGAACACATCACCTTCAGCTCCAACCCCCTGCTGCTCAACTTCACCGTCAGCAACGGCGTCTCCTCCCACCAGGCGTACCAGGCTGCACTGAAGCGGGACATCGAGAACGGCACGCTCTGACCGCCACACGGCGTTGCCACCGGAAAGGCCCGGTCCTGCTGGACCGGGCCTTTCTCATGCGACGCCGCGGGACGCCTTTCTCCGAGCCTCTTCCTCAGAGGCACCAAACCAAGTCTGCGGATCCTGGCAACGGGAAGGTGAAACAGATGCCGACCGATCCGTCCACTGGGGTAGCCTGCGGTTCGCTGGCAGACGCCGCCGACGCTCCGGCGAGGCCCAGCGACAGCATGATTGCAGTCGCGGCTACGGTCCCGGCGATTCTTGTTTTCATTTGATCAACTCCTTGCACCATTTTCCGAGGAAGGACTTCCTCTTCAAAGGTAGCTAGCAGTTTCCTCAGCCGTAACTGGTGGCACCGACCCTGAATAGTGGTGGACACTGGTCAGTACCTCCACTCGGGGTCACACGAAGCGACGGGCCACCCAGCCGCGACCGCGCACGGTTCAGTCACCCTGGAGCAAGAGCCTGGAGCAAGCTCACATCTGAGCGGGACGGGCACCGCGCCGCCGTGGCTGCATCCGGTGCAGGCGATACCAGGCCAGCGCGAGGAAGATCGCGGCGAGACCGGCGAGGACTCCCATATCGAGCAGCCAGGTGCCGATGGTGTGTTTCCACAGCGGGTCGGGCCCGCCTTCGTGCGGCGTGAGGGTATCGAGGTCGATACTGGCCGCTCCAGCGCCGTAGCCCCAACGGGACGGCGACACGAAGGACAGCTGTTGCAGAACGGGCGTGCCGGGCAGCCGCACCAGCCCGCCGGTGAGCACCAGTTGCGCCATCGACAGCACGATCAGCAGGGGCAGTGTCTTTTCCGAGGTGCTCACCGAAGCCGACACCAGCAGGCCCAACGTCAGCGACGCGATGCCCAGCATCGCCATGGCCAAGATCATCTCCAGCTGGACCGACGTGAATATCCCGCTCGGCGGGAAACTCGTGCCGATAGCGCCGATCAAGAACAACACCGCCGTCTGGAGGATGGTGATCACACCCAAGACCAGCAGTTTCGACATCAAATAGACCCCGGCCGACAGTCCTGCCGCGCGTTCTCTGCGGTAGATCGTCTGTTCCTTGACGATCTCGCGAATCGCGTTGCCGGTGCCGACGAAGCAGGCACCGAAAACCAAGATCATGAGCTTGGTGGAGGCATCTTCGTTGGTTCCCGGGGCCCCGGTGAAACCCGCGCCCGCCGGCACCGCGGCGATCAAACCGCCCAGCAGCAGCGGCATCACGACGAGCAGCGCCAGATAACTGCGGTCCGAGGCGATTACCGCGAGATACCGCCGACACAGTGTGCTGAGCTGGCTGAGCTTGGACTGCCGCGCGGGCGGCGGAGCCGGTGCGTGTACTTCCGCCGGTCCGGTGTCGTTGGTCAGCCCGACAGCGACGTAGTTCTCGAAGCGCGGGGAGTTCCGGAACTCACCGGCCCAGTCGCGGTCCTCGTCCCGGTCGAATGCCTGGAACACCTCGGCCCAGGTGCGCTGCCCGAACTCCTGCAGCCCCTCTGCGGGCGGTCCGTAATAGGCCAGCTTGCCGCCGGGCACGAGAACCAGGAGGCGGTCACAGGAATCGAGATTCGCCACACTGTGGGTGACGACGATGACGGTCCGCCCGTCGTGGGCGAGTTCGGACAGCATTTCCATGACCGTCTTGTCCAGGCCGGGATCCAGGCCGGAGGTCGGTTCGTCGAGGAACAACAGCGACGGTTTCGTCAGCAGTTCCAATGCGACGCTCACCCGTTTGCGCTGCCCGCCGGAGAGTCGATCGATGCGGGTGTCCGCATGCCGCGACAAGCCGAGTTCCTCGAGGACTTCGTCGACTCGCTGCTCGCGCTCCTCCTTGCGGGTGTCACCGGGGAAGCGCAGCTCGGCCGCGTAGAGCAGGGCGCGTCGCGTCGGGAGCTGGTTGTGCAGGATGTCCTCCTGCGGAACCAGCCCGATCCGGTGTCTCAGCTCGTCGTAGTCGGTGTACAGGTCGCGTCCGTCGTAGCGGACGGTCCCCTCGGTCGCGGGCTGCATCCCGGTGACCGCGCCCAACAGTGTCGACTTGCCCGCTCCGCTGGGTCCGATGACCCCGACGAGTGAGCGCTGCGCGATGGGGAAGCTCACATCGTCGAGCAGCACTTTGCCTTCCGGTGTCCGCACGATGAGGTTCTGGGCCGAGACCGAGATGTCACCGGTGTCGACGGACTCGCGCAGTTCGTCGCCGACGAGCCGGTAGGTGGTGTGTCCCATGCCGATCAGGTCGGATTCGGACAGGTCCGCGGTCTCGATCCGGTGGCCGTTGACGTACGTGCCGTTGTGACTGTCGAGGTCGACGACTCGATATTCGCCTTCGGCGATCACCTGTAGTTCGGCGTGATGGCGAGACACCATGAGGTCGGGCACGACGATGTCGTTGTCGGCGGCGCGCCCGATCCGGAGCGTGCCCGAGACGATCCGTACCACCGCGGTGGGCTCGGTAGCCGGAGGCGACGTCCGCGACACTCGGCGGGGCAGGCCCGGCTCGAACAGGGTGACCGTGGCTTCATCGTCCAAGTCATAGCCAGGATTGGGGACGACCATCGTGTCCCCGCCGAAGTCGTCATCGGGTTCGGGCTCGGGAGCGGGGTTGGGTGATTCCAGCGAGCAGGACAGCTGCGCACCATCTTTGGCATGCCCCAGCTGGAACGTCTCGTCGTGGTCGATCAGCATCCGCTCGACGCGCTGACCGTCGAAGAAGGTGCCGTTCAGGCTGTGCGCATCCTCGATTTCCCAACCGTTCGATCCACGCTCCAGCACAGCGTGCACGGCCGAAACACGCGGATCGGTGACAACAACGTCGGCGGTCGGATCGCGGCCGATGTTGTACACACCCCCGGCGCGCAGCCGATAAACGTGTTCTCGCGTCTGCACCACGAGAACAGGCGACTCGGGGAATTCTGTGGAGGACCGCAAATCCGCCATAAGGGGAGTATACGACCCTGCCGAACTGCCGGGCCGAGTGCCGAGTACCGATGGGATCGGAAATACTCGAGCGAGTCGCGTCGTCCGGATGCAGAACCGCCTCACCGCCCGACAGCCGGTATTACCCATCGCTGCCGCGGTGTCTGTCCCCGGCCGCACCGGCTGGAAACAGACACCGCGACAGCTTTGTTCAGCGGCTTCCGAGGCTGCCGGGCAGGGAGCTGCCGGTGCCGGTGCCGGTGCCTCCGGCGGGTGCGACCGTGATGGTGGCGGTGGTGGTGGACGCGTTGACGGTGCCGTTGCCGGAGTAGTCGGCGGTGATGATGTGGCTACCGGCGGTGGTGGGGGTCCACGTGATGGTGGCGGTGCCGTCAGCGCCGACCTGGGCGGTGGTGCCGATGACGGTGCCACCGTCGGTGAAGGTGATGGTGCCGCCCGCGTTTGCGGGGTTGACCTTCGCCGTCAGGGTGATCGCGGTACCGACGGTGGCTCCTGTGACCGGGTTGACGGTCACGGTGGAATTGCTGTCGGCCGCAGCGACGTTCACCTGCGTTGTGGTGTTGGATCCGGTGACACCGTCACGCCCCGAGAAGGTCGCGGTCAGCGTGTGCGCCCCAGCGGCCGAGGGCGTCCACTGGAAGGTCGCGGTACCGGTCGCGTCGACCTGCCCGGTCCCCAGAATGGTTGCGCCGTCAGCGAACTGGACCGTGCCACCCGCCGCGGCGGGAGTCACCTTGGCTGTGAGGGTGGTCGCGGTACCGACTTTCGCGCCCGTCACCGGATTGAAGGTGGTGGTGGAAGCGACATCGGCTGCGGCAACGTCCGCCTGTGCGGTCGTGTTGGATCCGGTGACACCGTCACGCCCCGAGAACGTCGCGGTCAGCGTGTGCGCCCCGGCAGCCGAGGGCGTCCACTGGAGAGTGGCGGTCCCGGTCCCATCGACCTGACCGGTCCCCAGCACGGTTGCGCCATCGGCGAACTGGACCGTGCCACCCGCCGCTGCCGGAGTGACCGT
>NZ_JBSGDW010000005.1:0-253010 GCF_053602575.1 Nocardia sp. NPDC004340 | reverse complement strand
GACCCGGTGACACCGTCACGCCCCGAGAACGTCGCGGTCAGCGTGTGCGCACCAGCCGCGGAGGGCGTCCACTGGAAGGTGGCGGTCCCGGTCCCGTCGACCTGACCGGTACCGAGAATGGTTGTGCCATCGGCGAACTCGACCGTGCCGCCGGCCGCGGCGGGACTCACCTTGGCCGTGAGGGTGGTCGCGGTTCCCACCTTCGCACCCGTCACCGGATTGAGGACGGTGGTGGAAGCGACATCGGCCGCGACAACCGACACCTGCCCGGTGGTATTGGACCCGGTGACACCGTCACGCCCCGAGAACGTCGCGGTCAGCGTGTGCGCGCCGGCATCCGCGGGAGTCCACTGGTAGGTGGCAGTGCCGGTCCCATCGACCTGGCCGGTCCCCAGCACGGTTGCGCCATCGGCGAACTGGACCGTGCCGCCGGCCGCGGCGGGAGTCACCTTGGCCGTGAGGGTGGTCGCGGTACCGACCTTCGCACCCGTCACCGGGTTGAGGGTGATGGTGGAAGCGACATCGGCCGGGGTGACGTTCACGGTCTGCGGTGCGGACTGCGATGCGTTGGCGGACGCGGTGCCTGGATACTGCGCGGTCAGGGTGCGGTTGCCGCTCGCCGTCGGTGTCCACTGGTAGGTCGCGGTACCGGTGGCGTCCAGGGCGCCGGTACCGATCTGGGTGCCGCCGTCGTAGAAACCGATCGTGTCACCGGCCGAGCCACCGGTCACCGTGGCCGTCAACGTGACCGGCTGGCCCGCGCGGGCGCCCGAGACCGGGGCCAGGGCGGTGGTCGTGGCGTTCTTGCCCACCGTGATCGACGGGCCCTGAGTGCCGTACGACCCCGAGCCGAGCGACCCGCCGTAATCCATGCCGGTGGTCAGAGCGACCCCGCGGGCACAGCCGTGACCGACCTTGTACTGCACGCTGAAGGTCGGGGAGCTGTGGAAGCCCGGCCGGTTCTGGACCACCCAGGAGGTGCTGCCGAACGACGCTCGCACGTAGCCGCCGCCGTTGCCCTCGTCGGCGACTACTTCGGGATTCGACACCGCGCCGCCACCCATGGTGGCCGAACCCGGTACATAGGTGGCACAGGCCGGGTGCCGGTCCTTGATGTTGTAGATGTACTCGTCGGTCCAGCTGTTACGGCTGAACTGGGTGGAGACCGTGATGGTGTCACCCTCGGCCGGGGACACATTGCTGATGGTCCGGGTGAACTGCGAGGAGCCGTCGGACCACGTGATGTTCCCGGGGTTCGCATCCGCGGCGCCGGTGCCGAACAGCGCCAGAGCGCTCGCGGCCGTGGTGGTCGCGGCAAGTTTGCGGGCGACATGTCGATTTGTCATTGTTATTCCTGGAGAAGAGAATTCGGCGCTTACTGATTTTCTTCTGAGCGCTGGTATCCGGACAGGGAAAATCCAGCAATCATCAACAACATTCGATCGCTGAATCACGCAACGCCGGCGATCACGCAGACTCAGGGGTTTCAGCGGAGGCTATGACCGAGAGTTTCGGAAGCTCTGCTCTCGGCATTTGTTCTGATCCGTACTGCTGTGATCTCCTGTGATCTCGTCTGGGGCAAGCGCGCTCACCATAGGTGGCCACATTCGGAAATGTCGGCGTTTCACAAAGTTACCGGCGAGTTCGACACCGATTTTGGACATCTGCCCAGTTCGGCCGAAGGTAACGATCCAGGCACGTCGGCAAATACTCCGCTCGATTGCCCGGCAAGACAGCGAATGCGCCGTTCCCCCGACACCCCACTGGTCACTCCGCGCGCCGGGTACGGACCGTGGCCGGGCGGCCGACACCCGGGTCTGACCACATTGCGGCCGGGTGGCTCCGGGAGCCGGCGACTGGCCACATCACCCGACACGACGGAACGATGAAGATTGAATCGAAACCGTGGGTAAGCGCGCGGGGTAGGCGGAACAAAAACAGGTCAGGCCCGGTACGAGACCGGGCCTGACCTGTATCAATGGGTGGAGCTAAGGGGACTCGAACCCCTGACCCCCACACTGCCAGTGTGGTGCGCTACCAGCTGCGCCATAGCCCCGTGTTCACTTTTCTGCCAGCCGGGCGTTGCCCCGCTTGCTTGAACGAAGTTACACGACCGGTGGCGAACAAACCAAATCGCCTGGACAAGAGCTGGCGGCGGCGATCTTTCGGAGGTAGTCTCGAACGCATGTTCGATAGCCGAGAGGTGGAGGCGATGGGCGAGGACGAGCTGGTCGACGCGCTGCGGCGGGCACACGGGGCGGCGGCATTCGCACAGGCGGCGGAAATCACAGCGGTGCGGGAGGTGTATCGCCGGCATCGAGCCGCGAACGCCGCACCGGGCGCCGGCGGGGTGCGGGCCGGGGAGTTCGCGGCGGCGGAGATCGCGGTAGCGGTGCAGGTCCCGGAGGGGGTGGCCGCGGCGCTCATCGACATCGGACTCGCGCTGGACTCGCTACCCCAGACCAAACTGGCGTTCGCGGCGGGACGGATCGATCTGTCCCGGGTGCAGGTGATCACGGACTGTCTGCGGGGGATGCCGCGGGAGATACGAGAAGTTCTCGAGCCCAAGCTGATCGACGCGGCGCTGCGGTCCGACCCGGTTCGGTTGCGGCAGACCGCGCAACGCTGGGTGACACGGCTGGATCCCGACGGCGAGACGCGGCGGCGCGAGGCTCGGGAACAGGATCGCGACGTCCGGATTCGCGCGGTGCAGGACGGGATGGCCGTGTTCGACGGGCTGCTGCCCGCCGCGGGAGCGCAGGCGCTCGCCATGCGGCTGCGGGAGATGAGTCTGCAAGTGTGCGAGGACGATCCGCGCACCATGTCGCAGCGCCGGGCCGACGCGCTCATCGCCCTCGCCGACGGTTCGGGCCGGCTGCGCTGCGAATGCGGCAAGGAACTCGACTGCCCCAAGGCCAGCACCCCCACCACGCCTCGCCGTCCCCTCATCCAGGTCGGGGTGTCCGCCGAAACCCTCCTCGGCCTGCGCGACGACCCCGCCTTCCTCTCCGGCTACGGGCCCATCGACGCCGGACTGGCCCGCACGCTCGCCGAACACGCCCGGTTCCAGGTCATCCCCGAGTACTTCCCGGAGGACGCCACGCCGGGCCCGGGCGAGGACGATGCCCCTCCGTCGTCCTCGGCCGATCGGTCAGCGGAATCGACCCCTGGGAAAAACACTTCGGCGACAAAAGAATCCGTCACTGCGGGCGGTATTCCGAGCCCGCGCCGGACCCGGCGGACGCGGATCGCCGCCCAAGCCCCGTGGGAGCGAGCGGCCGCCGCCCACCTCCGCGAGCGCCGCGCGCCGGACGACACCCCCACCACACCCCGGGTGGATCGCGGCCGCCTCACCACCGACACCGACAGCCCTGCCGCACAGGATCGGCCCGCCAGGCCCACCGATCCGGCTCCCCCGTCCGCGCCACTGCGCAAACGCGCCAAAGTCGCTGCGGTGCGCCCCTTCTCGAACGCCCCGGCCCGCGAGGTGCGCGCCCTCGACGGATTCTGCCGCTTCCCCGGCTGCACCATGCCCGCCGCCGAGACCTCACTCATCCAGTTCGGCCCGCTCCCCCACCTCCCCGCGCAACCGAACTCCGGCTACCGCGCCGTGCTCTGCACGCACCACAACCGCTTGAAGTCCCTGGCGGACAAGGGAAAACACCCGTGGCGCGTCTACCTGGCCGACACCGACCGCATGCGCTGGATCGACCCGAGCGGTGAAACCCACGAGACCATCCGCGAGGGCGCCCGCTACCTCTTCCCGCACACGGACATCGATGCCCCCGCGAGGCCGCCGCGCCTCCGCCCGGTCCCCACCGAACCCGCCCCGGCCGGAAGCTATTTCACCACCGACCTGGCGTACCCCCTCGAATCCCATGTCCTGATCCACCCCCAGTTGTCGCGCACCACCGCCGACAACGACATCCCCGAATCCCCCACCCACCCGGTCCCCCACTGACCGTCCACCACCCCGAACCAAGGGACCGAGCCCCCGGCTCGGCCCCCTGCCCGGGGTGCGGCTCACCGTCCCCGTTCCCTTGATGGGCCGCACCCCACCCACTCGCAGCGGATGCCACCGCACGAGACAGGCCGGGCGGCCGACTCGCAGGAGTCGACCGCCCGGCCTGAACCGGTTGTTCGAAGACCGCTGTTCCGCAGCCTATTTCGCGGCGCTGAGCACCCAGTCCGCGTTGCCGCGATCGACCTTCTTGCCGTCGAGGAAGACCGACGGGGTGGCGGCCGGGCCGTTCAGGGCGTCACCGAGGGCCTTGAGAGCGGCGGTGGCGTGGGCCCGCGCGGTGTCGGCGCGGTCGCCGGAAGTGATGCACTTGGCGACGGAGTCGCTCGCGCCCGCTTCCTTGGCGATGGCGGCGAGTTCCTTGTTGTCGTGGTCGGAGCCGCCTTCGGAGGGCTGCTTCGTGGTGAAGAGCAGCTCGTGGAACTTGGCGTACACCGGGCCGTTCCCGTCCTGCGCGACGCATTCGTTGGCGGCGACGGCGCGGGTGGAGTAGTCCTTGCTGCCCGAGCGGGAGTCGAGGAAGTTCACCAGCCGGTACCGCACCGCGAGCTTGCCCTCGTCGACCTGCTGGGCGATCTCCTGGCCGTTGACCTTCTCCATCTGGCCGCACGCCGGGCACAGCGGATCCTCGTAGATGTCAAGGGTTTTCGCCACCTTGGGCTTCCCCAGCACGATGGCCCCGTCGGAGTCCAGCGCCACCTCCACGGCCGGATCGTGCGCCGACCCGTACCCGTCGTTGCGCACCGCGTCCCCGCCACCGCGGTTCCACTGGAACACCGCGAACACGATCAGCAGGATCACCACCACCGCCACCCCGGCCAGCGCATAGGTGGTCTTGCTCGAGACCGGCTGCGGCGTGTGCTTCGAAGTCGGATTGCTCACCCGCACCACTCTGCCCGACACCCCCGCCCCACCGATACCCACCCCTAGCGGTCGACGGCGAGCGCGGCTTCCTTGCGGCGCAGGGTCTCGGGCACGACCAGCCAGACCGCGGAGGCGGAGGCGAGGAGGACGCCGGTGACTCCGAGCGCCACACCGTAGGAGACGCGGTCGGCGAGCAGGCCGATGGCGTAGGGGCCGAGGAAGGTGCCGAGGTCGGCGGACATCTGGTAGCCGGCGAGGACCGGGCCGCCACGGCGGCCGGGGCCGATGATGTCGGCGACCGCGGCTTGCAGGGCGGGCGTGAACATTCCTGATCCGATGCCCGCGAGGGCGGAGGCGGCGAGGAGCCAGGGCAGGGTCGAGGCGAGGCCGATGCCCGCGGTGCCTACGGCGCAGATCAAGGTGCCCGCGATGAGGAAGGGTCTGCGGCCCAGGGTGTCCGACCAGCGGCCGGAGAGGAACAGGACCGAGGCGTTGCCCAGCGCGAAAGCCGTGAGGGCTACGCCCGCCAGGGCGGCGTCCTGTTTCAGGACCTCGACGACGATCAGCGGGACCAAGGCCATCCGGACGCCGAAGACGGCGGCGCCGTTGCCGAAGTTCGCCCACAGGGCAGCGCGATAGGCGGGACGGGCGACCGCTTCGCGGAAGGACATGGTGGGCGCGCCGTCGGTCTTCTCCGGCAGCGCGAGAGGGGAATCGCGCAGGGCCACATAGACGATGAGGCTGGCGATCAGCAGGGCCACGCAGTAGATCAGGAAGGGGGCGCGCAGGCCCAGGAAGGACAGGGCGCCGCCGACCAGCGGGCCGCTGATGGACCCGATGAGGAAGCTGGTGGAGTAGACCCCGGAGACGCGGCCGCGTTCGGCGGGCGGGGACATGCGGATGACCAGGCCCAGGGAGGACACCGTGAACATGGTGGATCCGATGCCGCCCAGCGAACGCAGAACCAGGAGCTGCCAATAGCTTTGCGCGAGGGCGCACGCGCCGGTGGAGACCGCGACGATGAGCAGGCCGGTCAAGTAGACCGGGCGCTCGCCCAGTTTCTGCAGCAGCCGCCCGGCCATGGGGGCGAAGATCAAGCGCATCAACGCGAACGCGCTCACGATGAACGAGGCCGCCGCCACGCCGACGTCGAAGCTCCGCGCGAACTGCGGCAGGGCCGGTGCGACCAAACCGAATCCGATGGCGATGGTGAAGGCCGAGCCCACCAGCACCCAGATCTCCACGGGTAGCCGCCGCCGCGTCTCCAGCACCGATTCACTCACCGACCGCACACACCGATCCACTCATTCCGAACATCCGGCCGAACGCCGTACTACTTACCGGACAACGCGTGTCCGACGATCTCCTCCGCGGCCGCCTGCACCTGTACGAGGTGCTCGGGGCCCTCGAAGGATTCGGCGTAGATCTTGTACTTGTCCTCGGTCCCGGAGGGCCGGGCCGCGAACCACGCGTTCTCCGTGGTGATCTTGAGCCCGCCGAGGGCCGCGCCATTGCCGCGGGCGCGGGTCTGGATGCCGGTGATGGGTTCGCCGGCGATTTCGGTCGCGGTGATCATGTCCGGCGTCAACGCCGCGAGACGGGTCTTCTGTTCCGCGGTGGCGGTGGCGTCGACGCGAGCGTAGGCGGGTGAGCCGTAGCGCTTCTCGAGTTCGGTGTAGCGGGTGGACGGGCTCTGCCCGGTGACGGCGGTGATCTCCGCGGCCAGCAGGGCCAGCAGGATGCCGTCCTTGTCGGTGGTCCAGACGGTGCCGTCCATGCGCAGGAACGAGGCGCCCGCGGACTCCTCGCCGCCGAAAGCGAGGCTGCCGCTGAACAATCCGGGCACGAACCATTTGAACCCTACCGGCACCTCGTAGACGTCGCGCCCCAGCACCCCGACCACCCGGTCGATCATGGAGGACGTCACCACCGTCTTGCCGATCTTGGTCAGCGCGTCCCAGCCCATCCGGTTGGCGATCATGTACTCGATCGCCACCGCCAGGTAGTGGTTCGGATTCATCAGTCCCGCATCGGGAGTCACGATCCCGTGCCGGTCCGCGTCCGCGTCATTGCCGGTCGAAATGTCGTAATCGTCGCGAATCGCCACGAGTGAGGCCATGGCGTAGCGCGAGGACGGATCCATCCGGATCCGCCCGTCGGAGTCCAGCGTCATGAACCGCCACGTCGGGTCGACGAACGGGTTCACCACCTCGAGCTCGAGATCGTAGCGCTGGCCGATCTCCTCCCAGTAGTCCACGGAGGCCCCGCCCATGGGGTCCGCGCCCAGCCGAATCCCGGCGCCGCGAATGGCGTCCAGATTCAGCACGTTGGGTAGGTCCGAGATGTAGCGGTCCAGATAGTCGTAGCGCTCCACGTTGGTGGCCAGCGCGTGCGCCAGCGAGGTGCGCCTGACCTCGGAGAGCCCGGTGCGCAGCAGCTCGTTGGCGCGGGCGGCGATGGCGTCGGTGGCGATGGTGTCGGCCGGGCCGCCGTGCGGCGGGTTGTATTTGAAACCGCCGTCGCGGGGCGGATTGTGCGAGGGCGTCACCACGATGCCGTCGGCCTGATGCCGGGTGCCGCCCCGGTTGTGGCGCAGCACGGCGTGGCTCAAAGCCGGTGTGGGCGTGTACCTGTCGCGGGCGTCGATGACCGCGGTGACATCGTTGGCGGCGAGCACCTCCAGCGCGGTGGTCCAGGCGGGCTCGGACAGCGCGTGCGTGTCCCGCGCCAGGTACACCGGCCCGGTGATGCCGCGCGAGGCCCGGTACTCCACGATGGCCTGCGTGATCGCCAGGATGTGCGCCTCGTTGAACGCGCAGTCCAGGCTGGATCCGCGATGCCCGGAGGTGCCGAAGGAGACCAGCTGCGCGGGGTCTGCCGGATCCGGGATGCGGCTGTAGTAGGCGGTGACCAGGTGCGCGATGTCCTCGAGGTCCGTGGCCCGCGCCGGTCGTCCGGCTCGATCGTGGGCCATGCCCGCACCTCCCTTCCGTATCGCCTGCGCCCGGCTGGTCATCAGGATCACGGCCGTACCCACTGCCCGAGTTGGACACCGAGGTAGGCCGCGGCCAGGCTCGCGCCGACGCCGATCACGACGTTCGCCACCGCATAGCTGTAAGCGCCCTCCTCGGCCAATCGAACCGTTTCGTATCCGAACGTACTGAACGTGGTCAGTGCGCCGCAGAAGCCCGTTCCCGCGGCCGCGAAGAGCCAATGGTTTGCTCCCGCACCGATCAACGCGCCCAGCAACGCCGAACCGCCCATGTTCACCGTCAGTGTGCCCAGGGGGAGAACACTATCGAATCGAAGGGCCAACGCGCGATCCACCAGATATCGGGCGGGCGCACCGAGCAGCGCGCCGAGGATCACCGCCAGCGCGGTCACCGCCGCACCCCGTCGAAGACCTCGACGGGCGAGAGTGCGACGGTCAGTGAATCCAGCAGGTCCGCATTGGTTTCCACGAAAGAACGCAACCGGTCGGTGTCGTCGATGATCATCACCATCACCGGCAGCCGCTCGGCCAGATCGAGCAGTCGGGTGGTGTGGATCTGGGAGGACACCCCGTACCCCTCGACGCCGCGCCACACGCTCGCCCCGACCAATCCGGCATCCCGGGCACGCCGCACGATCTCGTGGTAGCGGGGCCGATGCCGATAGGTGTCGTCCTCGCCGAGCAGCACCGTCAGCCGCGACGCCGGTATCCACCGCCGGACCGCGTCGGTGTCGGACTCCGTGCTCATCGTCCTGCCCCCAATCGTCGCGCCGTTCCCGATATCCATCGTGTCGCACCCACGCCCAGCACGACCGCGATCAGCCCGGTCACCACCGTCCCCCCGAGGTAGCCGAGCCCGTAGCCGATTCGGCCCGATTCGAGCAGTGTACGAACTTCCCCGGCGTATGTGGACATGGTGGTGAATCCGCCCAGCACACCGACCCCGAGGAACGGCCGCAACAGCCGGTGTGCCGCCCAGATCTCGGTGATGCAGACCATGAGTACCCCGATGAGCAAGCAACCGATCACGTTGACCGCCAAGGTGTGCCAGGGGATCGGACCGCGCGGCGGCAGCAGGAGGCCCACCCCGTAGCGCGCCTCCGCCCCGATCGCGCCGCCCAGGGCGATGACGCCGAGCAGGGCGACGTCGACGCCCGCGGTGTTCGCCGCCATCACCCTCCCTTCGATGTGCCTGGCCCAATCGCCGCTGTCTGGCGTGTTGCTGAGCCCGAACAACAGCCCGGAACTGCGAGGATAGTGCGGCTTGCCCGGAGTTGTCCCATCGGCCTCGAGGAGAGCCAAGTTGGCGGTGCGCCAGTCGATCGGAAAGATGCTGGTCCAGAGCTTCGGAATCGCCACGGTCCTGGTGGCCGTCATGGCGGCCGCGCCTGCGGCGCACGCCGGGGCGATCTTCCCCGTCCCAGATCCGGACGGGTTCTACTACGCCGCAGGGAATCTCGACGCCGCCCAGAACGGCGACGTGCTGAACTCCCGCCAGGTGCCCGTCCACCCGTTCCCCGGGGCGACGGTGTGGCAGATCCTGTTCCGCTCCACCAATTCCACCGGCGCGCCCATCGCCGCGGTGACCACGCTGATCTCCCCCGGCCCCGGGCCGCGCCCGCTGCTGTCGTATCAGCCGTTCGTGAATTCCCTGGGCCTGCAATGCGCGCCGTCGCACAGCCTGTTCGACGGGAGCCTGAGGGAGTCGTCGGCGTTCCCGCTGCTGCTGGCCAAGGGCTGGGCGATCGCGGTGCCCGATCATCTCGGGCCGGACAGCGCCTACGGCGCGGCCCGCATGGGCGGCCAGATCACCCTGGACGGGATCCGCGCGGTCCAGCGGTTCGCGCCCGCCGGCCTGGGCGTCGGACCGGTCGGCCTGGCCGGATACTCCGGCGGCGCGATGGCCACCGGATTCGCGGCCGCCCTCGCGCCCGACTACGCGCCGGAGCTGCCGATCGTCGGCGTCGCCACCGGTGGCGTACCGGTCAATCCGGGCAAGCTGGCCATCCAGGCCGGGAACACCCCGCAGCCGCTGTTCGGACTCGGCTTCGCGGTGGCCACGGGCATGGAACGCGAGTACCCCGACGAGATGCAGCTCGACAGCTCACTCACGCCGTACGGCTTCTGGATGCGTGACCGGATCGCCAATTCCTGTGTGGACGACATCATTTCGGTCGGCGCCAACCACAGCGTCGGCGAGGTCTTCAACCCGGGCCAGGAGAACGACCCGGCGCTGATCCGCACCCTGCGCGAGAACGCGCTCGAGATCGTGCCCGAGCTGATCCGCCAGCCGCTCTACGAATGGCACGGCGGCAACGACCAGGTGCCGCTGGATCTGGCCCAGTACACCGCGGGCCGCTACTGCGCCGCCGGGACGCCGGTCCAGTTCGACGTCATCCCGGGCGCGGACCACGGCACCGCCATCTTCCCCGGCACGCTCAACGCCATGAACTATCTGTCCGACCGGTTCGCGGGCCTGGCCCCGCCCTCCAACTGCCGCTGATCGCGGTAAGTAAGGAAAACGAAGCGGCCCCGCTCGGATCGGCGAGCGGGGCCGCTTTCATGGTTGGACCACGATGTCCAGGGGTTCGGATCTCAGTGCGCGAGAACGGGTTCGCCCTCGGCGGGGACCGGTACCTTGTTCGGCATGATCAGCCCGGTGACCACCGCGCCGACCACGAAGATCGCGGCGGCCCACCAGAAGGTGGTGGTGTAGCTCTGCACGGCCGCCTCGGCCAGCACCCGCGGCGACGGCGGAACGTGCCCGGCCACATAGTCGTTGAACGAGGTCGCGGCCAGCGTGCTGAGCAGCGCGGTGCCGATCGAGCCGCCGACCTGCTGGCTGGTGTTCACCATGGCCGAGGCGACGCCGGCGTCGGCGTGCTCCACGCCGGCGGTCGCGCCGCTGAAGGCGGTGGACATCGCCATACCCAGGCCCAGACCCATCAGCAGCAGGCTCGGCAGGATGTGGCTCGCGTAGCCGGTGTCCACGCCGATGCGGGTCAGCAGCGCCATTCCCAGTGTGGCGAGCAGGAATCCGGTCACCACGGTCACCTTCGGGCCCACCCGCGGGATGAGCAGCGCGGGCACGGTGGTGGAGGCGGCGACCATGCCCGCGACCATCGGCAGGAACGCGACGCCGGTGCGGATCGGCGAGTACCCCAGCTGCTGCTGCATGTAGTAGGTGAGGAACAGGAACATGGCGAACATGCCGATGCCGATGGTGAACACGGCGACGTAGGACGCGCCGCGGGTGCGGTCCAGCACCACGCGCAGCGGCAGCAGCGGGTGCGCGACGCGCTGTTCCAGCCACACGAACACGCCCAGCAGCGCGACGCCGCCGATCAGGAAGGCCAGGGTGACGCCGTTGGTCCAGCCGTCGGATTCGGCGTGCGAGAAGCCGTAGACGATGCCGAACAGCGCGGCGGTCACGGTCACCGTGCCGGGCAGGTCGAGCTTGGGGCGGGTGGTGGCGGTGTGCTTGGCCAGCAGCAGGATCGCGCCGACCAGCGCGACGGCCGCGAAGACCAGGTTCACGTACATCACCCAGCGCCACGAGGCCCATTCGGTGAGCGCGCCGCCCAGCAGCAGGCCGAGCGCGCCGCCCGCACCGGCGATGGCGCCGAAGATGCCGAATGCCTTTGCGCGCTCGGCGGGTTCGGTGAAGGTGACGGTCAGCAGCGAGAGCGCGGCGGGCGCGAGCAGCGCGGCGAACACGCCCTGCGCGACGCGGGAGCCGACCAGCACCTCGAAGTTGCCGGCCGCGCCGCCGACCGCGGAGGCGACCGCGAAGCCGATCAGACCGGTGATGAAGGTGGTGCGACGGCCGAACAGGTCGGAGAGCCGTCCGCCGAGCAGCAGCAGCGAGCCGAAGGCCAGCGCGTAGCCGGTGATGACCCACTGCCGGTCGCCGTTGGAGAAGCCGAGATCGGCCTGCGCGTGCGGGAGCGCGATGTTCACGACGGTCGCGTCGAGCACGACCATCAACTGGGCGACGCCGAGTACGGCGAGCACCCACCAGCGCAGGGCGTGCGATCCGCGCCGCTCTGCCTTGTCCTCGGTCGCAGCCGGGGCTGTGACCTCTTTCTCGAGCGCTGTAGTCATGGTTGGTGTCCTCGTCCCCTAAACTTAGTGGAGAAACCATCTCCGCTTTCCGATCAAGCTACCAGCTAAACGGAGATAACTCCTCCGGATAATCCCGATTGCTGATAGGATTAGCCTGTGAATCACGTCACCACCGCGCCCCCACCTCGGCGTCTGCGCGCGGACGCCGCCCGCAATCAGCAGCGCATCATCGCGGCCGCCCGCGAGCTGTTCGCCGATCGCGGGCTGGACGTCACCCTCGACGATGTGGCCGAGCGGGCGGGCGTCGGCGTCGGCACGGTCTACCGCCGCTTCGCCAACAAGCAGGAGCTCATCTCCGAGGTCTTCGAGCAGATGGTCACCGAACTGGCCGAGGCCGTGAACGTGGCGCTGCACCACCCGGATCCCTGGGCGGGCCTGACCGACCTGTTCGAGTACTCCTGCCGGCACGTCGCCGCCAACCGGGGTTTCAGCGAGGTGATCCTCGAACTGCACGACAGCATGGACCGCTTCGTGTGCATGAAGGATCAGATCCGGCCCGGCATGCAGGCGGTCATCGCGCGCGCCAAGGACGCGGGCGTGCTGCAGCCCGACATCGAACCGGCCGATTTCTTCGCCATGGTGAACATGGTCGACGGCATCGCGGGCTTCGCACGCCCGGTCAATCCCGAAGTGTGGGAGCGCTACATGGCGGTGATTCTCAATGGCGTGCGCGGCGACAGCGTGCCTCGCCTGCCGCTCACGCAGCCTCCGCTGTCCGAGGACGAGGTCGAGCGAGCGAAGGCGGCTGCCTTCAACCCGCGCAAACGGTAGCGCGCATCACACTGGCGGTTTAAAGTTGGTCGCATGACCAACTCTTGGGTGAACTGGGCCGGGGATCAGAGCTGTACCCCGGCGTCCATCGCCGAACCGAGCTCGCCCGAGGACGTCGCGGCAGTACTCGCTCAGGCCGAAGCGAACGGCCACACCGTCCGGGTCGCCGGATCCGGACATTCCTTCACCGAGACCGTGCTCACCGACGGCACGCTCATGCGGCTGAACCAGCTCGACAAGATCCTGCACGTGGACCGCGCCACCGGCCTGGTCCGCGCCGAGGCCGGCATCACCCTCAACGCCGCCAGCAACGCGCTGCACCCGCTGGGCCTGGCCTTCCCCAATCTCGGCGACATCGACGTGCAGTCGATCGCCGGCGCCACCGCGACCGGTACCCACGGGACCGGATCCAAGCTGCAGAACCTCTCCGCCGCACTGCATTCGGTGGAGCTCATGCTGGCCGACGGCAGCCGGGTCGAGCTCAACGAGCAGACCGACCCCGACGGCTGGCGCGCCGCGCGCGTGAATGTCGGTGCGCTGGGCGTGGTCACGGCCGTGACGCTGCAGATGGTGCCGTCGTTCGTGCTCGAGGGCGTCGAGCGGCCGGTCCCGGTCGAGGACGTGCTGGCCGATCTGGACACCTTCGTCGAGGGCAACGAGCACTTCGAGTTCTACATGTTCGCGCACAGCCCGCTGGCCATGACCAAGCGCAACAATCGGGTCGACCTGGCCGAGCAACCGCGCGGCAAGGCGGTCGACTGGTTCTCCGACATCCTCATGACCAACTACACCTTCGACGCGCTGTGCAAACTCACCCGGTGGCGCCCGAGCCTGATCCCGATGGTCCAGCGCAGCGCCGCCTACGCGGGCAGCTACCGCCGCCAGGTCGAACGCTCCTACAAGGTCTTCGCCAGCCCCCGCCTGTTCCGCTTCACCGAGATGGAATACGCCATCCCGCGCGAGCATTCGATCGACGCCATCCGCGAGATCAAGGAGGTGGCCAAGCATTTCGACACCCCGATGCCGATCGAGGTGCGCTGGGTCGCCCCCGACGACGCCTTCCTGTCCCCCGCCGGCGGCCGCGAGACCTGCTACATCGCGGTGCACCAGTACGAGGGCATGAACTACGAGCCGTATTTCCGCGCCTGCGAACGCGTTTTCGACCGCTACAACGGCCGCCCGCACTGGGGCAAGCGGCACTTCCAGACCGCCGAGACGCTGCGTGAGCGCTACCCGGAGTGGGACCGCTTCGCCGAGGTGCGCCGCCGTTTCGACCCCAAGGGCCGGTTCACCAACGCCTACATCGAACGCGTCCTGGGCCCGGTGAACTGAGTACGCCCCAGCCTAGGACAAACCGACTAGTATCGATTGCTGAAAGATCGCTGCTCTTCCGGGCGTGACCACCCACGTAGGAGGTTCCGATGAGTTCTTTCAGCGACGGCGACGAGCCGGGCGGCTTGACCGACAAGGTCAAGGGGATGCTCGACCGCGGATCGAAGTAGGGGTCCGATCATGCCGACCAACGACGATCTCGGCGACGGCGTGTCGAAGTTCGAGGACGCGACCGAACGCCTGGCAGACGACCTGCGCACCACCGCCGACGACCTGACCACCGATCTCGGGGTCACCGCCGCCGACCTGCGCGAGCGGGCCGGGGCGGCGACCGGGCAGCTGGCCGAACGCGCCAGCGGCGCCGCCGCCGAACTGGCCGATCGAGCTCAGACCGCGGCCGCCGACCTCGCCGATATGGCGAAGTCCTTCGCCGACAAGATCACCCCCGAGGACTTCCAGGCCACCCTCGAACAGGTGCGGGCCAACCTCGACCACGCCGCACAGGACGTGCTGGCCGCGGTCAACGAGATCGTCACCGCGCTGAAGAACAGGGCCGGAAAGTAGTTCAGTCACCCTCGGTTCCGGGCCACACGGCCCGGAACCGGGGGTGTTCGCATGTGTTCGGCAGGTAGATCGCAGCAGACGACGACCGCAGGGGGCACCCCAGGTGAGCACAACCCGCCATACCTCGACCGAGACGGTTCCGGCCCATCATCGAGTGGCCGTGGCTCCCCGGGTGTTCTGGCCCTCCGCGATCGTGGTGACCGCGTTCACCGTGTACGCCATCGTCTTCCGCGACACCGCGGCCCGGCAGGCGAAAACGCTGCAGGACAATGTGATCGGCGGCTTCGGCTGGTACTACATCCTGATCGTGAGCCTGTTCGTGGTGTTCGCGATCTGGCTGGGACTGGGCCGGTTCGGCGACATCACCCTGGGTGAGGACGGCGAGAAGGCCGAATACTCCATCGGCGCTTGGCTTTCCATGCTGTTCGCGGCGGGCATGGGGATCGGCCTGGTGTTCTGGGGCGTGGCCGAACCGTTGTTCCACTACGAGGACCCGCGCCCCGGGGTCGGGTCCACCCCGGCGCAGCGCGCGGATTCGGCCATGGTGCAGACGTTCCTGCACTGGGGCATCCACCCGTGGGCCATCTACGTGGTGGTCGGGCTGGCCATCGCGTACTCGATCCACCGCAAGGCCCGGCCGGTGTCGATCCGCTGGTCGCTGGAATCGATCGCGGGCGACAAGGTCCGGGGCTGGCGCGGGGATGTCATCGACGTGGTGGCGGTGATCGGCACCGTCTTCGGTGTGGCGACCTCACTGGGGCTGGGCGTGCTGCAGATCTCGGCCGGGCTGAATCATCAGGGCTGGCTGCACGAACCGGGCAAGGGCCTGCAGGTGACGCTGGTCGTGGCGGTCACCGCGCTGGCCACGGTGTCGGTGGTGACCGGAGTGGACAAGGGCATCAAACTGCTGTCCCAGCTCAATATGGGCGTTGCGGGCGCGCTGATGCTGTTCGTGCTGATCGTCGGGCCGACGCTGTTCATCGTCGACGCTCTGGTGCAGAACCTGGGCCAGTATCTGCAGTCGCTGCCGCGGATCAGCATGTACACCGGCGCGACCGAAGGCCCCACCGGGACGGCCTGGACCCGGCAGTGGACCGTCTTCTATTGGGGCTGGTGGATTTCCTGGGCCCCGTTCGTGGGCGTGTTCATCGCGCGCATCTCGCGCGGGCGCACGGTGCGGGAGTTCGTGGCCGGGGTGCTGCTGGTGCCGACGCTGCTGACCTTCGTGTGGTTCGCGGTGTTCGGCGGGGCGGGCCTGCACCGCGAGATGTTCGGCGGCGGCGGGCTGGTCGGGCCGGACGGGCCCGATCGCGACAGCGCGCTGTTCGAGCTGCTGAACACCCTGCCCGGCGGATCGATCACCGCGGGGCTGGCGATCCTGGTGATCGTGCTGTTCTTCGTCACCTCGGCGGATTCGGGGGCGCTGGTGGTGAACATGCTGTCCTCGGGCGGCAATCCGGAGCCCCCGACCTGGAGTCGCGCCTTCTGGACCACCGCGCAGGGCGCGGTGGCGGCGGCGCTGCTGGTGGCCAGCGGCACCGGCACGGCCGCGCTGACCACCTTGCAGACGGTGGCGATCCTGATCGCGTTGCCGTTCAGCGTGGTGTTGCTGGCCATGTGCGTGGCGCTGGTGAAGACCTTCCGGGCCGATCACGCGAGCTCGACGCCGGGTCGCGGGAGCTGATTCGGACCCTCCGATTTGCCGACTGTGTGCCAGCACCCTTCCGGCGAATCGGAGTGATGCGCGTCAAGGGGGGTGCGCCGTGTGCACACGAGGCCCCGACCAGCATTTAAACTCCCATCCGGAACATAACGAAAACGTCTCGGATTGGAACTGCGCGCATCATGCTCAAAGGCTTCAAAGACTTCCTGATGAGGGGCAATGTCATCGACCTCGCGGTGGCCGTGGTCATGGGCACCGCCTTCACCGCCATCGTCACCTCGGTGACCAAGGGCGTGATCGAGCCGCTGCTCGCCACCCTCGGCGGCAACAAGGAGTTCGGTCTGGGCTTCCAGCTGCTGGCCGACAAGCCGTCCACCTTCGTCGCCCTCGGGCCGATCATCAGCGCGGGCATCAACTTCCTGTGCGTCGCGGCGGTGCTCTACTTCGTGCTCATCCTGCCGATGAACACCCTCAAGAGCCGTTTCACGAAGGCCGAGGAGGAGAAGGTGGCGACCGAGCTGGAGCTGCTCACCGAGATCCGCGACCTGCTCGCCAAGCAGAACGCCGGCCGGTAGTTCCCACGGTCGAGCCAGGGTTCCACTCGGCGCCTCAACTAGGCTTAGCCAGGTTGTTGCCAACAACCGGACAGAGGTCTAGTCGAGGAGGCGGGAACTGTGGGCCGCATTCCACCCCGGGAACAGGCGAGGGATCTGGCGGACCCGGTGCGGCCCGCACCGGCGAGCCGGTGGGCCATGCTCGCCGTGCTCTGCGCGAGCCTGCTGCTGGTGGCGATGGACGCGACCATCCTCAATGTTGCGCTGCCCTCGCTCATCGATCACATGGCGCCCACGCCCATGGAGCAGCTGTGGATCGTCGACCTCTACGGCCTGGTGCTGGGCGGTCTGCTGATCACCTGCGGCGCGATCGGCGACCGGTACGGGCGGAGACTGCTGTTCCTGCTCGGCTTCCTGCTCTTCGGCGTCGCCTCGGTGATCGCGGCGACCGCGCACTCCCCCGCCCAGCTCATCGCGGGCCGCGCGCTGCTCGGCGTCGGCG
This sequence comes from Nocardia sp. NPDC004340, assembly GCF_053602575.1. Classification (NCBI taxonomy): domain Bacteria; kingdom Bacillati; phylum Actinomycetota; class Actinomycetes; order Mycobacteriales; family Nocardiaceae; genus Nocardia; species Nocardia sp. NPDC004340. The sequence goes on along the minus strand of NZ_JBSGDW010000005.1, from coordinate 235,622 downwards.
GGGCCATGGTGATGCCGTCCACGCTCTCGCTGATCCGCAATATCTTCACCGATGACCACGAACGCACCCTGGCCATCGGCATCTGGGCCTCGGTGGCCGGTGGCGGCGCGGCCATCGGACCGCTGGTCGGCGGCCATCTGGTGGAAGCGTTCGGCTGGTCGGCGGCCTTCTGGCTCAATGTGCCCGTGGTGATCCTCACCGTGGCCGCGGGACTGTGGCTGCTGCCGGAGTACCGGGCCCCGCAGCAGGGCCGCCTGGACTGGGCCGGCGCGGCGATGTCGGTGCTGGGCATCGTGGCGCTGGCGTGGGGCATCAAGCATGTGGCCCGGGGCAATCCGGCCCCGGTCGATCTGATCATCATGGTGTCGTCGGTGCTCCTGCTGGGGCTGTTCGCCTACCGGCAGTCGAAGTCGCCCGACCCGCTGCTGGATGTGCGGTTGTTCCGCAATCGCGCCTTCACCGCCGCGGCGCTCGCCACCCTGCTCGCCATGCTGGCGATCGGCGCGGCCCTGTTCCTGATCTCCTTGTGGCTGCAATACATTCACGGCTACTCGCCGTCGGAAGCCGGTATGCGCACCCTGCCCGCGGCGCTGGCCACCCTGTTCGGTTCGCTGGCCACCCCCTGGCTCATGCGGCGCGTGGGCGTGCGCGCGCTGATGGGTTTCGGATTGGGCGCGCTGGCAGCGGGTTTCGCGGTGCTGGCCGCGATTCCCGACACCACCTACCCGATCGTCGCCCTGGTCCTGCTGTGCCTGGGCATCGGTGACGGCATCGCGATCACCACGGCCGCAGCGGTTCTGGTGGCCTCGGTGCCCGCCGAGCGCGCCGGGCAGGCGGGCGCGGTCGAGGAGACCAACTACGAGTTGGGCATCGGTCTGGGCGTGGCGCTGCTGGGCAGCATCCACGGCCGTTTGTTCACCGGCCACATGACCGGATTGCCGCTGCACGGCGACGATCTGACCGAGGCGCAGGGCTCGGTGGGCGGCGCGGCCCACGTCGCCGAGCGGATCGGGGGACCCGCCGGCGACGAGGTGCTGCGCATCGCCCAGCACGCCTACGACGCGGCGCTCACCACCACCTCCTGGATCTCCACGGGGCTGGTGGGCGCGGTCGCGGTGCTCACCGTGATCCTGGTTCCGCGCGGCTTCAAGGCGACCGCCGCGCACTGACCCTTCCCCCGGGCTGTATGCGGTTACGCCAGTGCGACTTTCAGTTGCGCGAGGCCGGAGCGGATGCGGGCCTTCACGGCGGGCAGGCCGATCCCCAGCCGGTCCGCGACCTGCGGGTAGGTGAGCCCGCCGTAGAACGCCAGCACCACCGACTCACGCTGATTGGGGGTGAGGGTGGACAGGCCGCGGCGGATTGCGCGCTGCTCCTGGCGGCGCAGGATCTCCTCGGCCACCACATCGATGGCGGGGCGGTAATCGCCGACGCCCCAGCGGTGTTCGTGCCCGGCCGCGCTGCGCTCGCGCCGGACCCGGTCCACCGCCTGATGGTGTGCCAGGGTGGTGAGCCAGGTCAGCGCATTGCCGCGGGCCGGGTCGAAGTTCGGGGCGCTGCGCCAGACCTGGAGGTAGACCTCGTGACAGGTTTCCTCGGCATATCCGGTGTCGTACAGGATGTTCAGGACGCGGGAGTAGATGAGGCCGCGGGTGCGGCGGTAGAGCTCCTCGTAGGCGGCGCGGTCGTGCTCGGCGATGCGGCGGACGAGGCTGTCGAACTCGCTGCCGCGCCGGGTGCGGCGGGCAGGGACGGTCGAGGGTCGGACGGGGTGGGCCGATGACGGACGGACTGCCGGGTGGGCAGCGGAACGATGTGGTGCACGTGACGAATTCACGATTGCCCCCAGGTCGACGAAGCGAGCGGATCGACGGTGTCCGGATACGGATATGTCGAAACGAGCCGTCGAGGACTGGGACGGCCAATGCGGAAACCGGCCGGGGACAGGGGCTTTCGGTTCCGCCAAGAATCCAGGCTACGCCCCGGGGGCCGATTCCCGCACCGATCCGATCAACCGGACGTCATCCCGGCAAACCCGGCCGAACCGGGAGCGGATCAGATCCGCAGCCCCAGTGCGACGATGCCGTGCGCGACCGCGTGCACCGTCACCCGATTGCGGCGGGCGTGCGCGCGGATCAACTCGAACGCCGCGTCGGGGGTGGTGTGGTGGGCGTGGGCGAGCACGCCCTTGGCCTGTTCCACCACGATGCGGGTGGTCAGCGCGTGCTGGAGCTGCTCGGTCACCCGCTGGTGGCGGCGCACCAGATTCGCGGTGACGATGTGCCCGGCGGCCATGCCCGCCAGCAGCGTCGCCACCGACAGGTCCTGGCCGGTCCAGTGCCGGGCCTCGCGCGAATACAGGCTCAGCACACCGGCTTCGGCGGCGTCCAGACGCATGGGGACGGCGGCGACCGAGGCGATCCGGTGCTGCCCGGCCAGGGTCGTGTACTCCGGCCACAGGTCGCCGTAGCTGCCGATATCGGTGACGGTCACCGGCGCTCCGCAGGCGTGCGCGACCACGCCGGGTCCGCGGTCGTGGTCGCGCTGGCAGACCTCGAGGTCCAGGAGGTCCTCGGGGATACCGGTGAAGAGTTCGGACCGGTCGCCTCGTAGTGGGGCGGACAGCGCCACCGTCACCCCGCCCGGTTCCAGCACATCGATGGCGCTGCGCATCAACTCGTCCAGAATCTGGGGCAGTTCGCTCGCCGCCGGCAGCAGCCGCGCGAATCTGGCCAGCACCGTCACCAGCAACTCACTGTCGGACACCGCATTCACCCCGCATCAGCGAACGCCGGGCGCCCGCCACGAAAGTATTCCTGTGCCGCTCTTGCCGTCAGCCCATGGTATTTGCCGGGCGGGGTGTCGCGGAACAGTTGCGCTCATTCGGCCTCGATCCGAATGTTGCGCTCCACCACCCGCCGTGCCACCTCCACCAGCGAAAGTCCATGGGTGAAGGCGTATCCGCGCAGGCGGGCGTAGGCGTCGGGGATCTCGATGCCGAGTTGTGCGCTGGTCATGCCGGCCGCCTGGTGAATCCATCGGCTGGACAACGGCTGTGCCCACTGCTGGGCGTCGTCGCCGGTGGCCAGCACCAGGCTGGCGGTCACCAGATCGGCGATGTGCAGCGCCGCCGACAGCAGCCGCGGCCCGGGAGGCCCGACGGATTCGCGATACAGGTCGACCGCGCCGAGCCGAATCGCGCCCAGCCGCAAGGGCACCGCGAACAGCGAGCCCGATACCGGGGTACCGGAGAGGGCTTCGGCGAAGCCGGGCCAGTGCTCGCAGTCGGCGCTCAGATCGGTGACCACCACCGGCACCCCGTCGGCCACCGCCGTGACCGCCGGGCCCTCCCCCGCCGTCGCCTGCGCCCGCTCCACCTCTTCAGCGAATTCGTCACTGGCGCACCAGGGTTGCATGCCCGCGTCGCGTTCCTCGAGCACGATGGCGGCGCGGCGCACCGGTAGCACCCGGACGCACGCGGCGCACACCGCGTTCAATCCGCCGCCCGCGTCGCGCACAGCGCGCAGGAACTGTCCTGTCAGCTGATCGAACTGCGACGAAGCCATCACCATCGAACCGCCCCACAATCATCGCTCGGCGATGAGTTATTCGGTGCCCGAGGCCAGTATCTCCGTCACAGCTCGACAACGAACAGGGCCGAAAGTCACTGTGGGTCAGCGCTAACGGCGACCGCGACCGGCCGGTGCGGCACGCCGAGCCGGTACAGGCCGCGCAGGTCGTACAGGTGCGTGGCGACCGCGCCGAGCACCAGCCCGAAGGCCAGCCCGAACAGCGTCATCCAGATGCCGGTGCCGAGTCCGGCCTCGAGGTGGCCGTCGAAGAACAGGATGGCGCGCACCGACAGATAGATCTGGTGCATCGGTTCGAAGCTCGACAGGGAGGCGATCCAGCGCGGAATCGCTTCCACCGGAATCGAGCCCGAGGACGAGGGCAGGCCCAGCACCACGAACACGATCATATTGATCAGCAGGCCCGCGGTGCCGAAGGCGGCCAGCACCGACAGCCCGGTGACCGACACCGCGATGATGGCCAGCGTGCCGTAGAGGAACAGCGGCAGCGGTTGGTCGATGGGCATGCCGAATATCCGCGCGATGCCCATGAACATGCCGGAGAGGAACGGCGCGGTGATCGCGGCGATGGCCCACTTCACCAGCAGCGTGCGCCAGCGGCTGATCGCGGCGGGCTCGGGGGCGCGGAACCACGGGCCGTATTCGGCCGGGACGTAACCGAGCACATTGTCGATCATGGAGTGGATGATCATCGCGCCGCTGAAGCCCGCGAACAGCAGGACCAGGGTGTAGAAGAACGCGGACAGGCCCTGCCCGGTGCCCGCCGGGAGCGGCCGGTACGGGCTGGTGACCACGTCGATGGGCTGGGCCAGCTGCAACCGTGCCGCGCCGGACAATTCGGTGGCGGGCGCGCCCGGCTGCGGCGCGAGCTTGGCCTTCACCTGGTCGGTGAGCTGCGCGCCGACCGTCGAATTGACCTGCGCCATGGCCCGATCGGCGATGCGCTGGGTGATCGAGGAGGCGTAGGTGCCCGCGCGCGGATTGGTCTGCACGGTGATGACCGGCCGTTCCACGTCGCCGGGCACCACCGAGGCCGCGGCGAGGATCGACAACCGCTTGGTGAAGTCGCCGGGAATGATGATGGCGCCGTAGACCTGGCCGTTGCTCAGCTGCTGGCGGGCCTCGCCGATGCCGACCACGCGCAGGTCGATCTTGTCGGCGGGGATGCGCTCGGTGAGCGCGGCGGCGATCTGGTCGCCGATATTGACGGTGCGGCCGTCCATCACGTCGCCCACGTCCTGATTGACCAGGGCGACCGGGAAGTCGTGCAGGTTCTTCTCCGGGTCGGAGGTGTAGCCGAGGTACATGGTGCCGATCAGGGCCGCGAGCAGGCCGAGCACCATCATCGGGCCGATCCAGCCGCGCAGCGGCACGGCGCGCTGGACCGGGTTCTCATTAGCCATGGGCACGAATGTAGGCAGCGACAACAAAGTAGTCAACGCCAACATCCCCGAGTGTGTCCGATATCCTGCTCTCACCATGAGCATCACCAAGCGCAAGGCCCGGGAGGTGGTCGAGCGCGCCCGTTCCTACCACCACGGGGACCTGCGCGCCGAACTCCTCCGCCGCGCCGAGGAGACCCTGCGCGGCGACGGGATCGAACGCCTGTCGCTGCGGCAGCTGGCCCGCGACACCGGGGTCAGCCACGCCGCGCCCGCCCGGCACTTCCGCGACAAGCAGGCGCTGCTGGACGCGCTGACGGTCGCCGGATTCGAGCGGCTCGGCGCGGAATTCGAGAAGGCGGCGGCCGCGGGCACCTTCCTGGAACGCCTGCGCGCCATGGCCCACGCCTATCTGCGGTTCGCCATCGACAATCCGGAACTGCTGGCGCTCATGTTCGCCCGCAAGAACAGCCCGACCCCGGCCATCGGGAAGGCCGCGGAACGCGCGTTCACCGTGCCGATCGAGATGGTCACCGACGCGCAGGCGCTCGGGGAGGTGGTGCCGGGAGAGCCGCGGCGCATCTGCCTGTCGGCGGTGGCGGCGCTGCAGGGGCTGGCCTCGATCCTCGGGTCGGGGCTGGTCGACGCCGCGGAGGCGGACGGACTCTTCGACGAGATGGTCACCCACATGCTGAACGGTTTGCGTCCGCGACGCTGAAATATTTGCGTCCGCGACGCTGACGCGCGGTTCACCGAACTCGGCACCGCGCCGCCGCCCCCGAAATCGGTGGCCTCCGCACCCGTAACCTTTCAGGCGTGACGATCGAGAAACGACAGTGACGATCGAAGGCAGGCAGTACGGCGGACGCGCCGTGACCGAACGAAAAGCCGAGCGCCGGCAGCGTTTCCTCGACGCGGCCATCCGAATCTTCGGCGAGCGCGGCTACGCCAACTGTTCGCTGGCCGATGTGTGCGCCGCGGCCGGACTGTCCAAACGGCAGTTCTACGAGGAATTCCAGACCCGTGAGGACGTACTGGTCGCGGCCTACGACCAGATCCAGGACCAGTCGGCGGCCGCCCTCGCCACCGCGTTGAGCGCCATGGGCCCCGACCCGGACCCGACCGAGACCGTGACCCAGGCCCTGTCGGCCTTCCTCGACTCCATCGGCGCCGACCCGTTCCGCGCCAAGGTGGCCTTCGTCGAGGTCGTCGGCGTCAGCGAACGCATGGAACAGCACCGCCGCGCCCGCCGCCACCTGTGGGGCGACACCCTGCGCCTGGCCGTGCAGCCCCTGGCCGGGGACTCCGCCTCCCTCCGCGGCACCCCCGAACTCGCCACCAGCGCCCTCATCGGCGCGATCAACGGCCTCGCCCACGAATGGCTGCTGTCGGACCCCCGCCCGCCCGTCCGGTCCCTGGTGGAGGTTCTGGTCCCCATGACGGTCGCCCTCATCGCCCGCGACGCGGACTAACGATCACACCGCGGGCGCGGAAGTTCGCGCCGCGGGGCACGGGGATCTGTCGGTGTCGGGCGGCAAGATCTCCGGCATGACCGACGAGGAGCGGCGCTGGGCCGATCCGCAGGCGACCGAGGCTGTGCGCAAGCTGTTGCGGCGGCATCGGCGGGCGGTGGAGACGGTGCTGACGGCCGCGCGGGTGGATGGGCTGGATCAACTCGCCGATGCCGCAGCCGGATACGTGGCGGCGCCGGAGCGGGCGGGGACGGCGGCGGGGGCGGCGGTGGCGTTCGCCATCGCGCAGTACGCGGCGGTCGCCTATCGCACGGGGGTGCGGCGGGAGCAGGAGTTCATCGATCGGTTCGTCGACAGCTGGATGGTCGAATTCGGGCACGCGTTCGCGACCGAGGTCGCGGAGGCCCGATGCGGGGTGCGGGTCGAGGAACCCGATCCGCGTGCGGGACGGATGACGGCCTGGCTGCGGGTGACCGAGCCCGGGGAAGAAGTCGAGCCCGCCGCCGAGGCGCTGCGCGTCCGGGTGCGGGAACGTCTGGGGAGCGCGTCCGAGGGAGCGGCACGGGTCGCGCTGGAGCCGAAGTCGGTGACGACCGACCAGATTCGGCGGCTCGAGGCGGCCATGGTGGACGGCAGGCGGTGGCGGGCCGCCGCGCATCGGCGCTTGGTGCTCGAGGATCCCGCGCTCGGGCCGGCCGCGCGGCTGCTGGTGTGGGCGGTCTTCGATGCCCGCGGCGAGGTGACGGGGGCGTTCCGGGTGGACGAGGACCGCGTGCCGCGCACCGTCGAGGGCGAGCCGGTCGAACTGGCGGATCAAGCGTTGGTGGGCGTGGCTCACCCGATCCAGCTCGGTGCGACGCTCGCGGCCTGGCGGGACCTGTTCGACGACAATCGGTTACGGCAGCCGTTCGAGCAGCTGGAACGGCCGATCAACCTGCTCACGACGGAGGACGCGGAGTCGAATCGCCTGTCCCGCTTCAGCGATCGGTCGATTCGCACGGATCGGGTGTTCGGTCTGCAACAGCTGGGCTGGCAGGTGTCGCGGGAGGTCCTCACCCGCCGGTTCGGACCGGTCCGGGAGGTGATCGTCACGCTGGATCCCGGGCTCGAAGGCGGTTTCCGCGACGAGCCCGAGCTGCAGCGGGTGCTCTCGGTGGAGCTCCGGGGCGGCACGTTCGATGCGCTCGACGCCGTGACCGCCTCGGAGCTGATCCGTCAGTTGGAGCGGCTGGCGGCGTGACGTCCGGCGCGGCGGCCGAAGAACGAGCCCGCGCCGAGCTGGGTGCCGCTGGAGTAGCCCTTGCCGTCCTGGGCCAGGGTGGAGGCGGTCGCGCCCGCCGCGTACAGGCCTGGGATGGGTGATCCGTTGTCCCGCAGCACCTCCGAGTCGACCGAGGTGCGCAGCCCGCCGAGGGTGAAGCCCGCGTAGAGCGCCTTGCCGAGGGTCAGGTCGAAGGCCGCCCACGGCCCCTGGTCCTGCGGTTGCAGCCATTCGGCGGCCTTGTGGAAGTCCGGGTCCTCGCCGCGAGCCGCGTTCTCGTTGTACCGGTCGAGCGTGGATCGCAGTGTCTCGGCGGGGATTCCGAGCGCGGCGGCCATCTCGTCCACGGTCTCCCAGCCGTCGATGAACGGCGCGAGCGGGAACATGGGCCGTTCCATGTGCTCGGAGTCGACGATCAGGTAGGCGACCGCGCCGGGCTGATCGAGCACATACGCGGAGGTGCGCGCGTGGTAGGAGTCCTCGGCGACGAACCGTTCGCCCTTGTGGTTCACCACGATTCCGGTCAGCAGCTTCGACGGCGGATAGACCGGCGCGGTGACGAACGCCTGGTCCATCATGCGGGTCACGCCGCCCGCCGACACTCCGAGCCGGATGCCCAGCCCGTCGTCGAACGGCGTCCCGAGCACGAACGGCTTCTCGGTCAGCCACGGCACGTGCTCGGCCACCATGTCGGTGTTCATGACGAAGCCACCGGCGGCCAGCACCACCGACTTCGCTTTCACCGCACCGGTTTTGCCGAGGCTCTTCCACTCCACCCCGACCACCGCGCCGTCCGCGTCGGTGATCAGGTTGGTCACGCCGGTCTCGTAACGCACCTCGACCCCGAGCGTGGCGGCCCGCTTCACCAGCAGGTCGATGATCATGGCCGCGCCCTGGGTGTCGCCGGGCACCGGAACCTTGTGCCCCCGGGGCGCGGGCACGGCCTGTTCCCGGTAGGGCCATACCTTTTCGTTGCCGGTGTACATCAGCCCCTGCGTACCGGGCTGGATGACCGCCTTCTCCGGGTAGTAGCTGCGCTCGAACTCGAATCCGAGGCTCTCCAGCCAGTCGAAGTGCTCGACGCTGCCTTCGCAGTAGGCGCGGATCTTCGCCGGTTCCGGATCCCGCGCCACCGACAGCAGGTACTTGTACATCTCCTCGACCGAGTCCTCGTGCCCGGTCGCCCGCTGCACGGCGGTGCCGCCGCCCAGGTAGAAGTGCCCGCCGGCGAGCGCCGTGGTCCCGCCCGCGACCCCGGCGCGTTCCAGCACCAGCACGCGGGCCCCGCGCGCGGCCGCCTCGACCGCCGCGCACCCACCCGCGATGCCGAATCCGGCGACCACCACGTCGACCTCGTCGGACCATTCGGTAACGGACTCCGCCGCGACGGTTTCCGGAATCTGCGTGCTCACTGCGCACCCTTCTTGATCTGCTCGAAGAACGCCCGCATGTTCGGCCCGATCTCCGCGAGTTCGATGAACGGCACGCCCGAGTCCGCGCCGTCGAGGTAGGCGAACCGCATCTGCCCGCCCATATCGCCTTGTTGTACCACCGGAATCCCCCGGGCCTCGGCGTCTTTCAGCGCGGCGTCGAAGTCCTGGGGCTCCAGGCAGACGTGGTGCAGCCCCGCTCCCCCGCGTTCGAGGAATTCGGTGTAGATGGAGCGCCCGTTCACCGGCTGGATGAGTTCGAGCTGCATATCCCCGCTGTACCCGAGCGAGATGTGCGCGGTGAAGTCGGCGGGCTCGCCGCGATACACGCATTTCTCGGGCCCGAAGTGCACGTCGGGCATCCGCATCCAGCCCTTCACGCCCATGGTCGTCGTCAGGAACCGTTCCCCGGCCTCGATGTCCTCGACCACCCACGCGATCTGGGTGACGGGCCCATCGGCCACGCTCGTGCTGTCCACTTCGGCAGTTAATCACAATCGCTTAATTTGGCAAGGGCTACTCGTCGTCCGGATCGGCTTCCGACGGCGCGGTCCACCCCTTGTTGCTCAGCCCGTAGAATGTCGCGACCAGCAGATACAGCACCAACGCCGCGATCGGCGACAGGAATCCGACCCCGATGCAGGCCGCGTAGACCAGAATTCCCGGCCAGGCCCGCCAGCTCTCCCGCCGCGCGTAATCCGCCCCCAACCCGGACTTCAGCATCTCCGGCCGCTTCGCCAGCCGCCACCACATGGGCGCCCACGGCACGGTCATCAGCACCCCCACGATCCCGTACAGCGCCACCGCCACCACCGCGTCCCGATGCGTCCCGTGCACGACGTTCTCGGCCACCACCATGGTCGGGAACGGCACCAGCGAAATCCCCAGCAGCAGAAGCAGATTCCACCACCGCAACACATGGTCGATCCGCCGCAACCGCCCGAAGAAGGTGTGGTGGTTCATCCACACCACCCCGATCGTCATGAACGACGCCAGATACGCCACATACGACGGCCAGATGTGCCCGAGCGCCTGCAGCAAGCGCCCCGGCTCGTGCTCGGGCACCCGGATCTCCAAAATCAACAGGGTGATGGCAATCGCCATCACCCCGTCGCTGAAAGCTTCCACCCGAGCGGTTCCCGCGAGCGTGCGTTCCGGAACCGATCCCTCACTCATGCATCGCAGCGTAGACCGGTTCGGCGGTCGGCTCGATTCGCTTGACGCGCTTGACCGTTCGCACGGTGATAACGGCCATGACGGCGGTGACGCCGATCATCAGGACGCTCGACAGCCAGGTCATGGTGTGGATGGGCAGGCGGTAGACGAGCACCACCCGCAGGGCCGATTCGCCCATCAGGCCGACACCCCACATGACGGCGATCCGGTTCAGCAGGCGACGGACCACGGGGTTGGTGCGGAACTTGTGGTCCAGCTGGGCCAGTCGCTCGGGGGCTCCGGCGAGGCCCTTGCGGGCGGCGACGTAGGTGAGGGGCTTGCCGAGCAGGGCGCTGATCAGGAAGGCCAGGCCGATCGCGGCGGTGGTGACCGAGTCCCGGACGATGATCATCCGGGCATCGCCGCTGATCACCGAGGATCCGATGCCGAAGGCGAAGCCCACGAGGATGAGCGCGGCCAGGGCGTCGATCTTGCGGGCCCGGATCACGCCGACCAGGACCACGGCGCCGGAGAACAGCGCTCCCGCCAGCAGGGCGATGAAGTCGGAGTAGCCGGCGGCGTGCAGGGCGTAGTAGGCGGCGAGCGGCACCGCGATGTCGCGGAGGGTGGGGGCCAGCATGCGGAGCACATTCGGCCGGGCGGCGGGCGCGGCGAGCGTGTTGTCAGCCATGATGCGAACTCCTGTAATCGGTTTCTGCGCTACAGGAATGACGCTACGGAGACCGCCGCCGCACCGAATCTGCCAACCATCACCTCCCGGCCATGACAGTTGTCATGCCGCGACCGTGGCCGCCGCTTCCAGATCGCGCCCCTTGGTCTCGGGCGCGCCCCACAGGCAGATCAGGAAACCGATGGCGGTGACCACCGCGGCGAACAGGAACGTCGGCCCCATCCCGAGATGGTCCAGCGACCACGGCCGCGTCGAGCAGCGGCCCGCCCGAGCACGCCACCGCGAGCCGTGCGTGGAAGGAGGTGAAGGGCGCGTCATCGATGACCGAACTCATGCGGCCTCCTACCCGGATCGACGACCGAAGCAAATGAGCGGCAAGCACATCGAACGTACCCGCGGGCGTCGACCGTCGTCCCGGCTGACACGCCGCTTCCCGCCATCCCCGCCTCGCGCGGGAGCGGCGGCGATGATTTCCGGTGCCGAACGTCGTCTCCATTCGCAGCGGCCGAAACACCGAGCGAACACCGATTCGAGGAGTTGACCATGTCGTACACAACGCAGCCCGGCGATCCGATCTGGACCGATATCTTCACCACCGACCCCGAGGGCGCGATCGCCTTCTACGGCGAATTGCTCGGCTGGACGGCCGAGATCGCGCCGGAGCACGGGAACTACATCACCTTCCGCAAGGACGGCAAGGCCGTGGCGGGCGGGATGGCCAGTGACGGCTCGAGCGGCCCGAGCCAGTGGATGGTGTACCTGGCCAGCACCGATGCCGAGAAGACGGCCGAGAAGGTGACCGCGGCGGGCGGCATGACCGTGGTGCCGGTGATGCCGGTGTCCGACCTCGGGAAGTTCGGGGTGTTCGGCGACAACGGCGGCGTCGGCATCGGGGTGTGGGAGCCGGGCGCCATGACCGGTTTCGAGCAGCGCGGCCTCGTCGGCGACGGGCACTGGGAGGGCCATGTGGGTGCGCCGTCATGGTTCGAACTGCACACCCGCGGCTATGACGACGCACTGAAGTTCTACCGCGAGGCGTTCGGCTGGCAGGACCCGTTCACGATCGCCGACACCCCCGAATTCCGCTACACCACCATCCATTCCGTGAGCCCGATGCTGGGTGGCGTGATGGATTCCTCGGGCTTCCTGCCGCCGAGCGTGCCCGGCTATTGGACGGTCTACTTCGGTGTCGAGGATGTGGACGCGTCGGTGCGGAAGGTGCAGGAGGTGGGCGGCAGCGTGGTGCGCCCGCCGGAGGACACCCCGTACGGCCGGCTGGCGGCCGTCGCCGATCCGGCGGGTGTGCGATTCAGCCTGGGCGGCAACAAGTCCTGACCCGGAAAGGCCGAACGGCCCGGTCTCCACAGCGACCGGGCCGTTCGAATCATCCCGTGGCGACGTGGTCAGCGCCCCAGCAGCGCGTCCGGCGTCGTCGCGGGAAGTCTGTCACCGCAGCGGGTTCAGCCGCGCACCCCGGTGGCGAGGGTCTGCTGCCGGCCCAGTCCGGCCACCTCCACGACGACGACATCGCCGTCGCGCAGATAGGGTTTCGGCTCCGGGCGGCCGACCGCGACGCCCGCGGGCGTGCCGGTGAGCACCAGATCGCCGGGTTCCAGGGTCATCAGCGTGCTCAGGTAACGCAGCACCTCGCCGACCCCGGCCACCATGTCGCCGGTCGAACCCGCCTGCCGCTGTTCGCCGTTCACCCACAACTGCAGGCTCAGCGCCTGCGGCTCGGCGATCTCGTCGGGTGTGACCAGCCACGGCCCGATGGGGGTGAAGGTGTCGAAGGACTTGCCCTTCACCCAGGTCGGTTCGCCCGCGATGCCATCGCGTTCGGTGACGTCGTTGGCGGTGACGTAGCCGCCCACCGCCCCCAGCGCGGTGGCGGCGTCGGGGCAGTCACGCAGGCGGCGGCCGATCACCACGCCCAGCTCCACCTCGTGGTCGGTGGTGGCGCTGTGGCGCGGCAGTTCGATGGCGTCGTAGGGGCCGCTCACCGTGGTGCCGGGCTTGAGGAAGACGACGGGCCGTTCCGGGATGGCCGCGCCGATGGCGGCGGCGTGGTCGGTGTAGTTGAGGCCGACGCCGATCACCTTGCCGGGCCGGGTGATCGGCGCCCCGATACGCGCGGCGGGATCCACCTCGGGCAGCGTGCCGGAGGCCAGCGCCCCGAGGATCGCGCCGAGCGCGATCGGATCGCCCAGCAGCGTCCCGTCGACGTCGGCGGTCACCGCGGACACGTCGCGCAGCACGCCGTGATCGTCGATGGCCGCGGGCCGCTCGGACCCCTTGGGTCCTACTCGCAGGAGTTTCACGCGTCGCCTCCGGACTGCTCGGATACCGTGGCGGTCACGCGGCGGCCGCCCGGCAGATATTCGTCCGCGATGCGAACGCCCAACTGCTGCAACAACATCAACCCGGCGCTCAGGCAGCGCTGCTCGTCGGGCTCGATCTCGAGCAGCGAGTACACCGCCGTGAAACCGGCCGCCTGAAAACGCTCGGGCGGCAAGGTGTTCCGGCCGCACACCGCGACAACGGGCACCCCCGCCGCCCGCGCGGCCGCGGCGACGCCGGCGGGCGCCTTGCCGTGCAGGGTCTGCTCGTCGAGCTTGCCCTCACCGGTGACGACCAGGTCCACCCCGGCCAGCCGTTCGTCGAAACCGACCAGTTCCAGCATCAATTCGATGCCGGGCCGCAGGGTCGCGCCGAGCACCGCGAGCGCGGCGAATCCGACGCCCCCCGCGGCGCCGGCCCCCGCCACGCCGCGCCGATCCGACCCGAGTTCGTCGGCCAGCCGTCGCGCCCACTGCCCGAGCGCGGCGTCCAACTCGGCGACCTGGGCCGGATCGGCGCCCTTCTGCGGTCCGTAGACCGCGGCGGCCCCGGAGGGCCCGGTGAGCGGATTGTCGACGTCGCAGGCCACGATGACCTCGACGCCGTCCATCCGCTCACGCAGGGCGGTCAGGTCGATGGAGTGCACCCGGGTGAGCGCCGCCCCGCCGTCGCCGATGGGTCGCCCCTCGTCGTCCAGCAGCAGGGCGCCGAGCGCCTCCAACAGTCCTGCGCCGCCGTCGGTTCCGGCGCTGCCGCCGATCCCGAGCACGATGCGGCGGCAGCCGGCCGCCACCGCCGCCGCCATCACCTCGCCGGTGCCCCGGCTGGTGGCGGTCATGGGGTGCGGACGGCCTTCGGGCAGCCGCACCAGTCCCGACACGTCGGCCATTTCCACGACGGCGAGGTCGCCGCGGCGGGCGTAGGCCGTCAGCACCGGTTCCCCGGTCGGGCCCGACGCGGTCAGCGGGACCGCGTCGAACCCGGCCGCGAGGGCGGCGGCGACGGTGCCGTCACCGCCGTCGGCGACGGGCACCACCGCCACCGAGGCGTCGGGTCGCCCGCGCCGGATTCCGGCTCGCACGGCGGCCCCGACCTGCGCCGCGGTCAGCGAGCCCTTGAACTTGTCGGAGGCGATCAGCACACGAGCCATGGGAATCCTCTAGTCCAGCGGAACGGTGGCGGTCGGGGCGTCCGCGAAGGCGGAGGCCAGTTCCTCGAACTCCGTGATCGCGTCGATCCCGGCCGCGCCCATGGACACGTTGGTGACCCGCTCGAGAATGCACTCGACCACGACGGGCACCTTGTACTCGGCCATCAGCGATTTGGCCTTCTCGAACGCGGGACCGATGTCCTGCGGCTCGAAGACGCGAATCGCTTTGCAGCCCAGGCCTTCCGCGACCTTGACGTGGTCCACGCCGTAGCCGTTGACCTCGGGCGAGTTGATGTTCTCGAAGTCCAGCTGCACGTAGTAGTCCATGTCGAACGCCCGCTGCGCCTGACGGATCAGGCCCAGGTACGAGTTGTTCACCAGCACATGGATGTACGGGATGTTGAACTGCGCGCCGACGGCCAATTCCTCGATCAGGAACTGGAAGTCGTAGTCGCCCGAGAGCGCCACCACCGGCTCGTCCCCGACCGCGGTGGCCACACCCAGCGCGGCGGGCAGGGTCCAGCCCAGCGGCCCGGCCTGACCGGCGTTGATCCAGTGCCGCGGCTTGTACACGTGCAGCATCTGCGACGCCTGGATCTGCGACAGACCGATGGTGGTGACGTAGCGGGTCTCTGGGCCGAAGGCCTTGTTCATCTCCTCGTACACGCGCGCCGGCTTCAGCGGCACGTTCTCGAAGTGCGTCTTGCGCTGACCGGTCGCGCGCTTGGCGCGCACCTGCCCGACCCACGCGCGGTGGTCGGTCAGACCGCCCACCTGGTCGAGGGATTCGGCGACCGCGATGAACTGCTCCAGCGCGGCGCCGGCATCGGAGACGACCCCGTAGTCGGGCGCGAAGACCCGGCCGATCTGGGTCGGCTCGATGTCGACGTGCACGAAGGTGCGGTCCTTGGTGTAGACGTCGAGCGCACCGGTGTGGCGGTTGGCCCACCGATTGCCGATGCCCAGCACGAAGTCCGCGGCCAGCAGCGACTCGTTGCCGTAGATGTGGGAGGTCTGCAGACCCACCATGCCCGCGTTCAGCTCGTGGTCGTCCGGAATCGAACCCCAGCCCATCAGGGTCGGGACGACCGGAACACCGGTCAGCTCGGCGAACTTCACCAGCAGCGCGTCGGCGTCGGCATTGATGACGCCGCCGCCCGCGATGATCAGCGGACGCTGCGCGGCGTTGAGCATCGCCAGCACCTTGGCGGCCTGCGCCGGGGTGGCGGCGGGGCGCACGACCGGCAGCGGCTCGTAGGTCTCGATGTCGAACTCGATCTCGGCCAGCTGCACGTCGATCGGCAGGTCCAGCAGCACCGGGCCCGGACGGCCTTCGCGCATGAGCCAGAACGCCTTCTGGAACGCGCCCGGCACCTGCGCGGGCTCGAGCACCGTGTGCGCCCACTTGGCCAGCGGCTTGGCGATGGAGGCGATGTCGACGGCCTGGAAGTCCTCCTTGTGCAGCTTGGCCACGGGCGCCTGGCCCGTGATGCACAGGATCGGAATGGAATCCGCGGAGGCGGCGTACAGGCCGGTCACCATGTCGGTGCCCGCGGGCCCCGAGGTGCCGATGCAGACACCGATATTGCCGGGCCGGGCCCGGGTGTAGCCCTCGGCCATGTGCGAGGCGGCCTCGACGTGGCGGGCCAGCACGTGCTTGATCCCGCCGTGCGCCTTCATGGCGCTGTAGAAGGGGTTGATCGCGGCGCCGGGCAGGCCGAAAGCCTGTGTGGCCCCTTCCTTCTCCAGGATCAGGACCGCCGCGTCGACGGTGCGCATGCGCGCCATGCTCAGTTCTCCTTGTCCAGGGCGCCGCTCAGGCGCTCCACGCCGCGCAGCAGGGCAGAGTGGTCC
Organism: Nocardia sp. NPDC004340; assembly: GCF_053602575.1. Taxonomy (NCBI): domain Bacteria; kingdom Bacillati; phylum Actinomycetota; class Actinomycetes; order Mycobacteriales; family Nocardiaceae; genus Nocardia; species Nocardia sp. NPDC004340. Next base: position 219,300 of record NZ_JBSGDW010000005.1, on the reverse strand, counting down.
AGGTGGCCGTCGCCGTTGGCGCGGGCCGAGGCGACCAGCTGCGCGATCAGCGAGCCGGCCGGGGTCACCAGACCGGCCTCGCGGGCGGCGGTGGTGAAGATGCCCATGTCCTTGTGGTGCAGGTCGATGCGGAAGCCGGGCGCGAACTCGCGGTTGATCATCTTGTCGCGCTTCTGGTTCAGCACGGCCGAACCGGCCAGGCCGCCGCCGAGCACGTCCAGCGCCGGGCCCAGCTCGACGCCGTAGGCCTCGAGGAAGACCACGGCCTCGGCCACGGCCTGGATATTGGTGGCCACGATCAGCTGGTTGGCAGCCTTCACGGTCTGGCCCGCGCCATTGGTGCCGACGTGCACGACGGTCTTGCCGACCTTGTCGAAAAGCGGCTGGGCGGAGGCGAAGTCCTCGGCCGAACCGCCGACCATGATGGACAGGGTGGCGTTGACCGCGCCCGGCTCACCACCGGAGACGGGGGCGTCGAGCAGCCGGAAGCCGCGCTCGGCGGCCTGCTTGGCCAGCTCCTGGGTGACGTCCGGGCGGATGGACGAGAAGTCGATGATCAGCGCGCCGGGCTCGGCGGTCTCGAAAACGCCCTTCTCCCCGGCCAGGACTTCCTGCACGTGCGGGGAGTCCGGCACCATCACGGCGATGACGTCCGCGCCGCGCACGGCGTCGGCGATGGAGGTGACGGCCCGGCCGCCCGCGTCCACCAGCGGCTGCGCCTGGGCCGGGTTGCGGTCGAAGCCCTTGACGGCGTGGCCGGCGTTCTGCAGGTGGACGGCCATCGGGCTGCCCATGATGCCGAGGCCGATGAAAGCGATGTTGGTCATGATCTGTTCCCTAAGTCGGTGAATGTCAAGAGTTTTCGGTCTACTTGGCGGCGCGGCGGTCACGCGGCAGCCATTCGAAGGCGTCCTCGGAACGGCCGGAGGGCTTGTACTCGAGGCCGACCCATCCGCGGTAGCCGCGCGACGCGAGGTCGGTGAGCTGGAGCTCGAGCTGGAGTTCACCGGTGCCGGGCTCGTTGCGGCCCGGGTTGTCGGCGATCTGCACGTGGGCGATGCGGTCGGTGTGCTCGGTGATCACCTTGTCCACGTCGTCGCCGTTGACGGCGAGGTGGTAGAGGTCGGCGAGCAGGCCGATGTTCGATACCCCGGAATGCGCCTGCACCTTGTCGATGACGGCGAGACCGTCGGCGGCGGTCAGCAGCGGGTAACGCGGTGCGCCGGAGGCGGGTTCGACCAGCACGGTGGCCCCGATGCGGGCGGCGGCCAGCGCTGCGGCGGAGAGGTTCTCGACAGCCAGCTCGTCCTGCTGCTCGGCGGTGGCGGCTTCGACGCGGTTGCCGTAGAGAGCGTTGAAAGCCTTGGTGCCCAGGCGTTCTCCGATGCCCACGGTGACGTCGATGTTGTCCTTGAACTCCGCCGCGCGAGCCGGCCAGGAGACCAGGCCGCGGTCGCCGCCCGGCATGTCACCGGCGAAGAAGTTCAGGCCGATCAGCTGCACGCCCGCGTTCTGGACCGCGGTCACGAAGGCGTCCACATCCTTGTCGGACGGGACCGCCTCGGCGAACGGCCACCAGAACTCGATGGCGTCGAATCCGGCCTGCCGCACGGCTTCCGGGCGCTCCAGGACGGGCAGCTCGGTGTACAGCAGCGAGCAGTTCACGGCGTAGTTCAGCGTGTGGGTCATCAGGAATCCCTCCAGTCGTTCCCGCAGGTTCTCCGCTGTTTTCCATAATGCGGAAATGTTTTTTCGGGATATGAAAATGCTAGAGCTCCCGGAACAAGCCCGTCAAGAGAGTTCCGGGAGCTACCGGCCGGTAGAGCGGGAAATATACGAAGTTGCGGAATCGAGCGCGGATCCCACTCGACTCAGTCGCGGATGTCGTCGTCCAGGCGTTCGCCCAGATCGTCCTTCCGATCCTCGACCGCGGCGAACACCGAAGCGCCCGCCTTGTTTCCGCGCGTGATCTCGTTGAACACCAGGTTCAACACGATCGCCACCACGGCGGTGGCACTGATCCCGGAGTGCATGATCACCCCGAGCCAGGTCGGGAACTTGTCCCAGAACGTCGGCGCCGCAATGGGAATCAGGCCGACACCCAGGGCCACCGCGACGATGACCATGTTCAGGTTGTCGGTGAAATCCACCCGCGCCAGCGTGCGGATACCGCTCGCCGCCACCGATCCGAACAGCACGATGCCCGCGCCGCCCAGCACCGGATACGGAATCCCGGCCACCACCGCGCCCACCACCGGGAACAGGCCCAGCAGCACCAGCACCAAACCGCCCGCGGCGACCACGAATCGGCTCTTGATGCCGGTCAGCGCCACCAGCCCCACGTTCTGCGCGAAGGCGCTGCACGGGAAGCTGCCGAACACCGGCGCGACCGTGGTGGACAGCATGTCGGCCCGCAGGCCGGCCGCCACCCGCGCCGAATCCACCTCGGTGCCGACGATCTCGCCGATGGCGAGGATGTCGGCGGTGGTCTCGGTCATGATCACCAGCACCACGATGGTCATGGACACGATCGCCCCGACCTCGAAGGTCGGCCCGCCGAAGTGCAGGATCGGCGGCAGCGCGACGATTTTCGCCGTGCTCACCGCACCGAAGTCGGCGTGATGGGTGAGCAGGGCGAGGACCGTGCCGACCGCCAGACCCAGCAGGATCGACAGCCGCGAGATCGCGCCCTGGAACACCCGGCTGATCACCAGGATGATGAGCAGCGTGAGCCCGGCGAAGCCGATATTGCCCACCGATCCGTAGTCGGCGGCCTTCGGATTGTTGCCCATCGCCCACCGGAACGCGGTGGGCAGCAACGAGAGTCCGATCACCGTGATGATCGTCCCGGTCACCACCGCCGGGAACAGGCGCACCAGCTTGGCGAAGAAGCTGGACAACACCAGGCCGATCAAGCCGGCGACTATGATCGCCCCGAACACCGGCCGGAGTCCGCCGTCGCTCGCGATGGTCACCATCGTCGAGACGCTCGCGAACGAAATGCCTTGCACAATGGGCAATCTGGAGCCGATCGGCCCGATGCCCAGGGTCTGGAGCAGGGTCGCCAGGCCGGAGACGAACAAGCCCGCTGTCACCAGCAGCGCCATGTCCGACACCGAGAGCCCGGCCGCACCGCCGACGATCAGCGGCGGCGCGATCACTCCGCCGTACATCGTGAGAATGTGTTGAGTTCCGTAGATCGCCAACTGCCCCACCGAATGTCGCGCATCCTCGGGTCGGGTGACGGTCACTGACACGCGGCTCTGGTCATCACCCATCGCCGCACCTCCTAGATCAGGAAGAGGGGAATCAGGCTCTGCCTGGTCAGCAAAAGCCGGGGGTGGCGAGCCAGGCGTTGCCGGACTCACGAGCGTCGTCGCGCTCGACGGTGGCCTCGATGAGGCCGTAGGGGCGATCCGCGGCGATGAAGACCTCGCCCGGGTTCTCGACATTGAACGGGCTCAGGTCCACCAGGAAGTGGTGCTTGTTCGGTGCGGAGAAACGGATCTCGGCGACCTCGGTGAACTGCTCGAGCACGGCGCGGCCCATGGAGTACAGGGTCTGCTGCAGCGCGAGGGAGTGCACCACGGCGAACTGCCGCAGGATGGTCTTGAGGATGGCGTCGTAGGTCTTGTCCCAGTCGACGTCGGTGTGGTTGTAGCGCCACTTGGCCACCAGCGAGGTCGCCATGATGCGGTCATTGGTCGGCCGCAGGGTGGTGTACTTGTCCTTGAAGAAGCCGTGGAACTCCGAGCCCGTGGTCTTGAGCAGGGTCAGGTCGCGGACGCCGGATACCACGTGCGCCACCCGATCCGGGCCGACGCCGTCGACGTTCACCACGGTGGTGCGGATGCCCCGACCGGACTTCACGAACGAGTGGTCGTGGCCGGAGCCGTCGACCTCGATGCGGTCCCAGGCGTATTCCTCGATCTCGACGCGCGCGCCGGTGGCGGTGGGGGCGCGGGAGATGAAGTGGTCGGCGAGGGTGAGACCGAACTCCTCGATGGAGTGCACGCCCTTCTCCTTGGCGAAGGAGAAGGCGGTGTTCTTCTGGGTGTCGGTCGGCAGTACGTCGCCCTGATCGCCGGTGATGTGGGCGTCGGCGAAGTCGCCGCGCAGCGCCGAGGAGACGTTCAGGTCGCGGATCTGGTGGCGCGGAGTGTCGCGGTAGACGCGCACGACCCGGTTCTCGGCCTTGCCGTACTGGTTCTGTCCCAGCTTGATTGCCATAGGGGTTCAGCTTCCTCGATAGGTGGAATAGGCGAAGGGGCTCATCAGCAGGGGCACGTGGTAGTGCTCGCCCGGCTCGCCCGCCACGGTGAACGTGATCGACACCGTGGGATAGAAGTAGGTCTGTCGGGTTGCGGCGGAATAGGACTCGATGTCGAAGGTGAGCCGGTAGTTCCCCGCCTCCAGCCCCTCGGGGCCGAGGTCGCGGACGCGGCCGTCGTCATCGGTCTTGCCCTCGGCCAGCACCCGGGTCTCGGGGCCGAGGTGTTCCAGCCGGACCGGGACGCCCGCGGCGGGCTTGCCGAGCGCGGAATCCAGGATGTGCGTCGTAATGGTGCTCATTGTTCGAAGACCTTTCGCAGGCGCAGGACGGCGATCTTGCGCAATTCTCCGGCCACCACGGCCGCCTCGGCGGCATCGTCGTTGGCGAGGCGCTCGTGCAGGTTCGTGAGGATCTGCTCGGCCGACAGGCCGGTGGCGCAGATCAGGAAGACCCGGCCGAATCGCTTCTCGTAGGCGCGGTTTCCGTCCAGCAGCTGAGCGGCGACGGCCACGTCCTGCCCGACCCCGGCCTGTTCCTGGCGCGACCACGCCGATCCGGTGCCGGTGCCGGCGACCCGCTCGCCGATCCGGGGGTGCGCGGCCAGGGCACGGTCCACGTCGGCGCCGGACAGTCCGGCGGCCAGTTCGTCGGCTCGGGCGAGCACGCCGTCGATATCGGCGTAGGGCCGGTCCGCCAGCACGGCGTCGGCCCATTCGGGCACGTCGCAGCAGGTCAGCAGATCCGGCCGGAGTCGTTCACCGGCTGTCGAATTGAATTCGCTCAACGTCACCATCGGCGCTACCTCTCTCGGATGACGGAAGGGTGATTCCGCCACTCGAGAAGAGTGTCACGGGCCACAACAACTCGTCAACAGTTTGTTGAATATATACACGGGCCGCAGGTCAGAGCACTGGTTCGGCTCAGGCCGAGGGGGCCAGAGCGGGGGTCGTGCGCGAGCGGAACAGCTGATGCAGCACCAGGGCCGTCAGGCAGCCCGCGCTGATTCCGGACGCCATGATGATCGACACCGGACCCGGCAGACCGGCATAGAACGAAGGGGCAACCGTCGGGGTCATCCCGACGAACAGCGAGACGCCCACGATGAGCGAATTGATCGGGTCGCCGAGATCGGCCTTGGCGAGGGTACGGATGCCACTGGCCGCCACGGTCCCGAACAACACCAGTCCCGTCCCGCCCAGCGCCGGTTTGGGCACCAGCTCGACCACCGCGCTCGCCACCGGGAAGAGCCCGAGCAGCACCAGCAGCGCACCGCTGGCGGCCACCACGAAACGGCTGTACATCCTGGTCAGCGCGACCAGGCCGACGTTCTGCGCGAAAGCGCCGCACGCGAATCCGCCCATCACCGAGGCCAGCACGGTGCCCAGTCCGGCGGCCCGCAGACCGCCCGCTATGTGGTGCTCCTCCGCGGGCCGGTCCACGATCTCGCCGAGCGCCATCATGGTCGCGGTCGATTCGGTCATCACCACGAGCATGACGATGCACAGCGAGACGATCGCGCCGATCTGGAACTGCGGAACGCCGAAATGCCAAGGCGGAATGAAGCCGACCAGCGCGCTGGAGCGCACCGGGCCCGTATCCAGCAGTCCCAGTGGCCATCCCGCCAAGGACCCGGCGACCAACCCGATCAGCAGAGCGAGCTGCCGACCGAACCCTTTCAGGAATCGATGACACAACAGCACCACGACCAGGGCGATCGCGGCGACGAGGAGGTTCTTCAACGGCACGTGCGCCTCCCCCATCGCACCCTCCCCCGCGCCGCTGATCCAGCCCAGCGCGACCGGCAGCAGCGACAACCCGATCAGCGAGATGACGGTTCCGCCCACGATCGGCGGGAAGAACCGGTGCAGCCGTGAGAAATACGGCGCGGCGAACACCGCCAGCATGCCCGCCACCAGGGTCGCGCCGAAGATCACCGGCAGCGCCTCCCCCGGCGCGGCGTCCTTGGCGATGGCCAGGATCGGGCCGACCGCGGCGAAGGAGCCGCCATTGATCAGCGGCAGCCGCGCGCCGAACTTCCACCAGCCCAGCGACTGCAGCAGGGTGGCCAGGCCCGCGGTGAACAGGCTTGCGGTGATGAGCAGGACCGTGTCGCTGGTCCCCAGCCCGACGGCCGCGCCGACGATCAGCGGGGGCGCCACGACTCCGGCGACCATGGCGGCGATGTGCTGCAGGCCGCCGGCGACCAGCTGCCAGGGCGGCGGGATGACGTCGACCGGATGTCGTTCTGGCGCTTCTGTTTCCATGGGAACGCAGCCTCTCTCGGATCGCGGAAGGGTCATTCCGCTAGCCGAGAAGAGTGGCATGGGCCACACTGGTCGTCAACAGTTCGTTGAAGATATACAGAGATCCCCGGTCAGCGCCATGACCCGAGCCGCGGGACCGGTCAGGCGCGCTCGCGGTTGAGGTAGTTGTAGACGGTGAAGCGGGTGACGCCCAGCGCCGCCGCCACGGTCTCCGCGGACTTGCGGAAGGTGAACGCGCCGCGCTCCTCAAGCAATCGCACGGCACGCTGCTTCTCGGCGCGCGGCAGCCCGGCGAGCGGGCCGCCCAATTCACCGGCCACCTCGTCGAGCAGCCGTTCCAGGCCGCCCAGGGTGTCGGCCTCCGGCTGACCGAAACGCACGCAGGCCAGCGTCTCGCCCTGCCAGACCAGCGGGACGTCGTCGGCGGCGGCCTCACCGGCGGACACCAGACGGCCGCCGGTCTTCTCCAGCAGGGGCGCGAGGGTCACCAGGACCGGGTGCGACGCGTCCACGGGCGAATGTTCAGTCATCCTGCTCGACCTGCATGGTCACCCGGGTGGCGCCGTGCGCGAAGGCGGTCACCATGATCTCGCCCAGCACCGGCAGCAGCCGCTCGTCCGACCCGGCCACCGAGGTGCCGAGCGGACCGAAATCGCATTCCAGACCGGCCGATTCGGCGAGCTCGAGCGCCGCCAGGGCATGCGGCGGGGCCTCCCCTTCGCCGTGGAACGGTTCGGTCGTGAACTCCGCGCGTAGCCGCATGCGCCCCAGGCTACTATTCCGGCATTCGGAAAAACTAAGGAGGACCGGGGTGCCCGCAGCGAAGCAGCCGAAGGGCAGTTCCGGGGGTGTGCAATCCATCGAGCGCGCGTTCGGGCTGCTGGAACTCATGGCCGACGAGGGCGGCATGATGGGCCTGTCCCAGCTGGCCACCGAATCCGGGCTGCCGCTGCCCACCATCCACCGCCTGGTCCGCACCCTGGTCGATCTGGGCTACCTGCACCAGGAGCCGTCCCGCAAATACGTGCTCGGACCCAAGCTGATCAAACTCGGCGAGAGCTCCTCCCAGATGCTGTCCGTCCTCGCGCGCCCGCACCTGGCGCGGCTGGTCGACGAGCTCGGCGAATCCGCGAACATGGCCATGCTCGACGGCGACCAGATCGTCTATGTGGCACAGGTACAGTCGCGCCACTCCATGCGCATGTTCACCGAGGTGGGCCGCCGCGTCCTCCCCCATTGCACTGCGGTCGGCAAGGCGATCCTGGCCGGATCCCCGCCGGACCTGACCCGGGAGTTGTTGCGGCGCACCGGAATGCCCCGCTACACCGACACCACCATCACCGACCCGGAGGAGTTCGCCCGCCAGCTCGACCAGGCCGCCCGAACCGGCTACGCCATGGACGAGGGCGAGCAGGAACTGGGAGTGCGGTGCGTGGCGGTCGCCGTCCCGAAAGCCCCCGCCCGACTCGCCATTTCGGTATCGGGCCCCGTCGGCCGAATGACCGAAGAACTCGTCGAGCGCGCCGCGCCGCTGCTGGCGGAGGTCGCCGCCGCCCTGTCGGACGATCTCCAGTAAGCGCGACGCCGCCGGCCAACCACCCCGGGCAGTGCGAGCTGCGCGCAACTATCCAGCGGCCCATCCGCATTCGCCGAATCCGCGTGGGCCGGACCGGCGGCCGCGCAGACCGCGACCAGTGCCGATCCATCCCGCAGCAGGCTCCGGGCAATCTTCCCCCGCAACGGATCCTCATTCGCTCGTCACGCAGGTGATTCAGACCAACGAATTCAGGACCGTACTAGCCGGTTCGGTGCGGGCGCGTTATTGCACGGTGAATGTCGCGAATCCGGGGGTGTAGGTGCCGCCGGGCGCGAGCATCAGGGCCACCCGGCCGGGGCCGGTGTCGATCGTTGCGGCCGACGGGATTCCGTTCAGGCCGTCGGACAGCATCGCCACCCCGGTCGCCCCCGTCGACAGGTTGATCCAGTTGACCGGCGTGGACACGAAGCAGCCCCAGCCACCGGACTTGGCGCCGGTGACCACCACGGCCCCGGGCTGTCCGCCGAGCACCGCCGCGCAGCGGGCGGGGAAGGCGTCGAAACTGCCGTTCGGGTTTCCGTAGGGCGCGGCGTCGATCTGGAAGGGAATGGTGACGGTGTCGGCCGCGGCCGTCCCGATGGCCGCCAATCCACAGGCGGCGAGCACCGTTCCGGCAACGGCCGACCGACGAGCGAATTTCATATCCGAATCTCCTACGCAGTAATCGACGACGTTCTGACCAGGCGAATTCGAATTCGATTCTGCCATGCCCATTCCCGGATTGCCGGGTTCACCCCGAAGCCCGCTGGCATATCTTCAGCAAATTGGGGCAGAGACATATCCGAACCGGCTCCGGCTTCGAATCCTGATGCGACAGACATCGATGCATCGGAATGAGGTTTCTTATGGGCCTTCATCAGGCCAAAAGTCCGGTTCGTCCGGCATTTCGGCGCGCGGCCGCCTATGCCGTCGCCGGAGCACTTCCCCTGTCCCTGTCCCTGCTGAGTACCGCACCCGCTCTCGCCGAAGAGCCGGCCCCGGCCGTCCAACCCGTCACCCCCATCCCGGATTCGTCGATCCGGATCGGCACCATGAAGCTCGACCAGCCCTTCTTCCTCACGCCCGAGCAGACCCAGCAGATCAACGACACCTCGGCGAGCGCGGAATCGGTGCTGACGCAAGCCCTGGAAGCGGCCGGAGTCGACCATGCCCGGGCCACGCACACGGCGAAGACCGTGATCACCGACTCCCTCATCGGCGCGAGCGTCGGCGCCACCGCCGTGAGCCCGATCGCCGCGACCGGCGCGCTCATCGGGGTGGTCGCGGGTCTGGTCGCCGGCTTGCCGTTCGCACCGATCGGTCTGGTGATCGTTCCGGTGTTCGGCGCGGCGGTCGGCTACGCCATGGTCGCCGCACCGTTCGCGGCGCTGGGCGCAGGGGTCGGCGCCGCGGTCGGAGCGGCGGAGGGCCTGCTCACCGCACCTCCGGCGGCACCGGCGAGCTGAATGCGGCCGCGGTGCCGTCGATTCCGGCGGCACCGCCCGGCTGAAGCTCGGAACAGCCGGATCCTATTGAGACGCTACAAGTTCCAGAAGCGCGTACAGCTCACGCCACTGCCGGTCGTCCAGCACGGCCAGAGCGGGGACCGAGCCGAAGACCTCCTCGTCGAGCTGTGCGCGCCGCGTCTCCCCCGCGAGGGTCGGCGTGTGCTGCCGCTGGTCCGGGTGCCCGTGGGCGGCCAACTGAGCGCGCGACCGGGAACACCCTTCGGTTTCCTCGAAACGGTGTGATCAGCGGATAGGCTGGCGGAGATCACCCGGGGCTCGACGCAGGTCGGCCGAGAGGAGTTCACGATGAGCGCCGAGGAAGCCGCCACCGTACCGGCCTGGGCCGGCGACCTGACGGGCATCGTCGGGCAGCACCTGATCTACACGTACGAGAACGGCTGGAAGTACGAGCTGTACGTCCGTAATCCCCAGACCGTCGCGTTCCGGTGCCTGATGGGTCCGATGTTCGGTCGCTGGTCCACCAAACAGGCGGCGAAGATCGTCCAGCTCGGCGACGACCTGTTCAAACTCGCCTGGGTGGAACCGACCGGTACGGTCACCGTGGTCATCGCCTGGCTCACCGAGCGCCGGGTCCACACCACCATCTGCTACCCGCAGTGGATGCTCGACTACCCCGAATTCACCCTGGGCCGCTACGAGGACAACATCCCGGAGATCACCGCCGCCCGTAACCGCGGGCCCGCCTACCCCCAGACCATGGTCGCGGCCACCGGGCACATCACGTTTCTGGAGGCCCGCAGCCCCGATGACGACACCGTCATCGACCGTCCCCCGGGCAGACTCCCCCACGATTACGCCAACCGCTCCAACTGACTTCGGCCACACCGATGAATTCCGCGCGCTGATCCCGTCCTCACTGTCAGCACGCAATCTGTGAGCCGGTCAGGAGGACCTCCGTGAGCACCCAGCCCTTGCCACCGATCGTCGACGCCGCCACCTGGCGGAAAGAACTCGAAGCCCTGCGCATCCGCGAGAAGGCCGCCACCCGTGAGCTGGACGCCATCGCCGCCCAGCGCCGCCACCTCCCCATGGTCGAACTCCCGACCTACACCCTCGAAGGCGAGGACGGCCCGATCACCCTCGCCGAGATCTTCGACGGCAGATCCCAGCTGATCGTGTACAACCACATGTGGTTCGAGGGCAAGGAATGGCACTGCCCCGGCTGCACCGGATTCACCGCCCAGTTCACCCGCTTCAACTTCCTCGACAACTACGACGCCCGCTTCGTCATCATCACCCAGGGCCCGATCGACGAGGCGCTCGCCTACAAGCGCCGGGTCGGCAACCAGATGCCTTGGTACTCAACGGCGAACAGCACCTTCGGCAGCGACGTCGACGCACCGCCCGGCGGCGGCTTCGGCGTGAATGTCTTTCTGCGCGACGGCGATACCGTCTACCGCACCTGGCACACCAATGGCCGCGGGGTGGAACAGATCGCCCACACCTTCCCGCTCATCGACCTGCTCCCCTACGGACGCCGGGAAGAGTGGCAGGACTCGCCGGCCGGGTGGCCGCAGTCCCCGACCTACTCCGGCTGGGTCTCCTCCGAGGACATCGCCGCCGCCTACGGCGACCCGAATCCCTAGGACTCCGCCGCGGCCGTGATCGAATGTGGTCATGTTGTTCCGGCAGCTCGAGTACTTCGTCGCCCTCGCCCGGGAGCGTCATTTCGCGCGAGCCGCCGCCGCCTGCTACGTGTCGCAACCGGCATTGTCGGAGGCGATCCGCAAGCTCGAGCATGAGCTGAAGGTGCCGCTGGTCAAGCGGGCGCGCACCTTCGAGGGGCTCACTCCCGAAGGGGAGCGGCTGGTGCTGTGGGCCCGCCGGATCCTGGCCGATCGCGATGCGCTGCAGCAGGAGGTCGTGGCCCTGCAGACCGGTCTGACCGGTGAGCTGCGGCTGGGGGTGATTCCCGCGGCCGCGGCCACCGTCGCCCGGCTCACCGAGCCGTTCTGCGCGGACAACCCGCTGGTGCGGGTGCGGGTGGACACCGGCTTGGAGTCGGCCGACATCGTCGACCGGCTGCGGCGCTTCGAACTCGATGCGGGACTGGTCTATCCCGACGGCCGGGATTCGCCGGACGTGACCGTGACGCCGTTGTACTCCGAGGACCATGTCGTGCTCGCCGCGGAGGGACTGCTGACCGGTGCGACCGCGTCGGTCGACTGGGCCGAGGTGGTGGAACTGCCGCTGTGCCTGCTGCGTCCGGGGATGCGCGGGCGCGAGCTGATCGACGACGCGCTGGCCGGTCACGGGCTCACGGCCGACCCGCGACTGGAGACCGATTCGGTGGCGACCCTGTTCGGTCAGGTCGCCACCGGACGCTGGGCCACGATCGTGCCCGAGTCCTGGCTGCGCGCGACGCGGCCACCGGCGGGTGCGCGGGTACTGCGGCCGCGCGATCCGGTGACCGCGACCATCGCGCTGGTCACCTTGGCGACCGAGCCGGTGCCGCTGATCATCCGCGCCTTCACCGAAACCTCGCGACTCGTCCGTCTAGACGCCGGACCAGGCCTCGACCTCGGTTGATCGGCCGCACCTATCAGCCGGTAGCAGCCACGTCTTGGACGCCGGACCCCTCCGCGCCGAACACTTGATCTCTACATCCGCCGGACTCGATCGCCGCGGGTACCGAGCGAGAGGCGGAGTGGGAACGTGCGTGCGGTGCTGGCGGTCCGCGAGGCGGCAACGGGGTTCTTCACCGTCGGGCCCTCCGCCGACCACACCCGGCACGCGCTGCGCGTCGCGACGGGACTGGTGATCCCCGGGTCGGTGCTGCTGGTCCTGGGCCGGACCGACTTGCTGATCTTCGCCATGTTCGGCTCGTTCGTCGGCATGTACGGACGCGGCAGTTCGCGGCGCGAGCGGGGGCGGCATCAGCGGTCGGCGGCCCTGCTCATCGGCGGCGGTGTCGGGATCGGCGTGCTGCTGGCGGCGACCGGTGTCGCGCCGGTCGTGCTGGTGGTGGTCGAGAGCGGATTCGCGGCCGCGGCCTCGCTGCTGGCCGATCGCCGCGGGATCCGGCCCGCGGGCCCGTTCTACGCGATCTTCGCGCTCGGGGCGGTCTCATTGACACCGGCGGGTCTGGCGAAACCCCTTCCGGCGCTTGTGGTGTTCACGGTGACCGCGGTGCTGTGCATGGTGCTCGCCGTCCTCGACAGCGAAACCGTCGACGCGGCAACCGCATCCGTACGGCCGGGTGCGCATTTCGGTGCACGGCACGCGACGCGCTACGCCGTCGCGGTCTCCGGCGCCGGTCTGGCGGGTCTGGGATTGGGTGTGGGCCATGCGAATTGGGCCATGGCGTCCGCCGCGGTCCCGCTGGCGGCCCTCGACGCCGGCGCTCACCTCTCGCGGGGGCTGCACCGGGTCGCGGGGACCTTCCTGGGGCTCGGGTTGTCGGCGGTCCTGCTGATCCCCGGCCCGCGCCCGGTGGTCACCGGCGCCCTGGTGCTGGCGCTGCTGTTCCCGACCGAGCTGTACATGGCCCGCAACTACGCGCTGGCGCTCGGATTCTTCACACCGCTGATCATGTTGATGACCAGTCTGTCGGTCGTGACCAGTCCGGAGCGGCTGCTGATCGATCGCGGCGTGGACACGGTTCTGGGTGTTGCTGTCGGTGTGCTGGTGGCCGTCGGCCCTGAACATCTACGCTGGCTATCACCGACTGGATCCGCACCACACCGACCGCAGGCACGTTGTCGAAGGGATCTGTGATGGCCATCGATCACACCAACCGGACCGAGTCCGACGGCGGGCCGAGTTTCCACCCGTACGACCATCCCGCTGCCGGCTGGGGTGCCGCCAAGTCCGTCACCGAGTTCATGATCGGCCAGGAGCGCGAGCCGATCCTGGGCACGCGCGCGATCCTGAAGATGAATCACGAGAACGACGGTTTCGACTGTCCGGGCTGCGCCTGGCCGGATTCCATCAAGGGCATTCATCTCGACATCTGCGAGAACGGGATCAAGCACGTCACCTGGGAGATGACCCACAAGCGGGTCGACCGGGACTTCTTCGCCGCCCACACCGTGACCGAGCTGTCCGGCTGGAGCGACCACGACCTGGAGAACCAGGGCCGCCTCACCGAGCCCATGACCTACGACCCGGAAACCGACCGCTATGTCCCGATCGGGTGGGAGGAGGCGTTCGAGCTGGTCGGACGCACCCTGCGCGAGCTGGACGACCCGAACCGGGCCGCGTTCTACACCTCCGGCCGCCTCGGCAACGAGGCCACCTTCCTGTACCAGCTGATGGCCCGCGAGCTGGGCACCAACAATTTGCCGGACTGCTCGAACATGTGCCATGAGGCAAGCGGCCGCGCCCTGCAGGCCGCGCTCGGCACCGGCAAGGGCACCTGCGACCTGGCGGACTGGGAGACCACCGACGCCCTGTTCATCATGGGCGTCAACGCGGCCTCCAACGCCCCGCGCATGCTCACCGCGCTCGCCGAGGCCGATCGTCGTGGCGCCCAGATCGTGCACATCAATCCGCTGATCGAGGCCGGTTCGCGGCGCACCATCATCCCGCACGAGTTCCTGCACATGGCGACCTTCCATGCCACTCCCACCGGCACCCTGAATCTGCAGACCCGCATCGGCGGCGACTTCGCGGTGATCCGCGGTATCGCCAAAGCTGTTCTGGAACAGTCGAAGACCGATCCGAAGGCGCTGGATCATCGGTTCATCGAATGCCACACCACCGGATTCGAGGCCTATCGCGCCAAGGTGGAAGCCACCCCGTGGGCCGAGATCGAGGAGCAGTCGGCGCTCACCGAGGCCGAATTGCGCCGTGCCGCAAAGATTTACCGGGAGGCGGACCGCTCGATCATCAGCTGGTGCCTGGGTGTGACACAGCACGAGCACGGCGTCGATACCATCCGCGAGATCGTGAATCTCCTACTGCTGCGCGGCAATCTGGGCCGCGAGGGCGCGGGCCCGTCCCCGGTCCGCGGGCACAGCAATGTCCAGGGCAACCGGACCTGCGGCATCGACCATCGTCCGAAACCGGAGTTCCTGGATCGCCTGGCGGAGGTGTGCGGCATCGATCCGCCCCGCGCGCACGGCCTCGACACCGTCGGCACCATCGAGGCGATGCAGGCGGGCAAGGTCACCGTATTCGTCGGCATGGGCGGCAATTTCGCCCTGGCCGCCCCCGACACCGCCTACACCTCCGAGGCGCTGCGCCGCTGCTCCCTGACCGTCCAGGTCAGCACCAAACTCAACCGCAGCCACCTGGTCCACGGCGCCCGCGCCGTCATCCTCCCCTGCCTGGGCCGTACCGAACGCGACGAACAGCGCGCCGGCCTGCAGCAGACCTCCGTCGAGGACGCCATGGCCATGGTCCACCTGTCCAAGGGCATGAAGAAGCCCGCCTCCCCGCACCTGCTCTCCGAGCCCGCCATCATCGCCGGTGTAGCGAAAGCCGCTCTCCCCCGGACGAATACCCCCTGGGACCACTACGTCGACGACTACGACCGCATCCGCGACACCATGGCCGAGGTCATCGACGGCTTCGAGGACTTCAACCGCCGAGTCCGCCTCCCCCTCGGCTTCCGCATCAAACAACCCGCCCGAGAATTGGTCTTCCTCACCCCCTCCGGCCGAGCCGAATTCTCCACCGCCGACCTCCCCGACCTCACCCCCGCCCCCGGCACCCTCACCCTCGCCACCATGCGCTCCCACGACCAGTGGAACACCACCATCTACTCCCACGACGACCGCTACCGAGGCATCAAGAACCTCCGCACCTTGGTCCTCATGAACCCTGACGACATGCGCGACCGCAACCTGAAGCTGTTCGACGAAGTCGACATCACCAGCATCGCCCGCAATGGCACCACCCGAACAGTCCACCGCTACAAGGCAATCCCCTACGACATCCCCCGCGGCTGCGCCGCCGGCTACATGCCCGAACTCAACGTCCTCTGCGCCATCGGCGACTACAGCACCCAAAGCGACCAGCCGATCATGAAGAACGTAAACGTCACCATCGAACGCTCCGGCTGACAGCCCGCCCGCGAGGAAATCGCCCTGGCCTAGTCCACCCCCACCGCTTTCACCTGGTCGGCAAGGTCAGCGAAATCAACTGCGCGCGAGGTATCCACCACGACGACGGGCGACAGCCCGAGCGGCGCCGCATCCGCCACCCAGTCGTCCCAATCCTCGACCAACCGCTGCCGATCCCGATGAATGGGGTCACGCCGCCGCGCCACATACCGCGCCCTCGCAACCTCCGCCGAAACATCACACCCCCAACGAACTCCGCCAACGCCTCCTTGACGACGTCCTTGGACAAGAACAACGCTTCCAGTTCCTCGGCCAACCCGCGCCCCAAACTCGTCTTCCCCGCACCCGGAAGCCCATTGACCAGCACCAGAAGTCGGTTCATCCCTCAATAGTCACCTGTCACGATCACTCCAGATCGTCGTCCCACCTGATGATGAAACTCCAGGTCGCGCTGTCCTCGTTGCCTGGGTAGCCATACATTGTTCCAGCATTGAAGCAAGGCACAGGCCGCCACTGGACACAGCGTCCGTCCGGCCTTCGGCGGCCGCGCGGGCATCCGCCACCGACTCGTATTTGCCGATCTCGTACATTTCGCCGCCGCAGCCGTAGAAGGCGCAAGGGTGATACTCGAACAAGGTCTGCTGATTCACGGCAACCACTTCCGGCCGCATCGGGCCGGAAGTGGTCATCGGGTCATGCGGCGTCGAGGGCCGCGGTGATCTTGCGGGCCATGGCGGTCACCGCCGGGCTGGGATCGCCCTTGGCCTGGGCGGTGGCCTCGACCGCGACCAGCACGGTGTCGCGGAAGTTGGCCGCCTCGGCCGGGTCCTGCGCGCCGAGCAGGGTGATCGCCGCGGTCAGCGCGGGCAGTACCTGATCGGCCAGCTCGGCGACGTTCTTGCCGTCCAACTGGATGTCACGTGCCCGGGTGGAGAGCACGTGTCCGACCACGCCGGTCGCCGAGGTGAGGGCGATGGAGCCCTGGCTGCTGCCCTTGTGCGGCGCCCCGGCGGCGGACAACAGGGCGAGCGCGCCGAAGGCGGCGGTGCGGATGGTGCTCTTGTCCTGGTCGGTCAGGGTGATGGACATGTCGTGTTCTCCTTCGAATCTCTGGTGATCCCAACCGGTTCGGTCCCGGTCGTTTTGTTCGATGGACACACTGTGGCCGCGCAGACTGACAGCGACCTGACGGCAACCTGACACGTCTACTGACATGGAGGGATGTTGTCCGGTCGTGAACGACTCGCTGCGTGAAAATGACCGAAAGCTCACCGAGGGCGCGGTTTCCCCACGTCGCCACGACGCCTGTGAAGACCTGGTTTCAGATAGCGGTATACCGCTGCTGGGCATGACAGGGTGGCGGCATACGCCGCTGACCCAGGAGCCTTCGATGACACCGATCATGAGCAAATCCGCTGCCGCAGCACTTGTTACGGCGGCCCGCATCCGCGGCGGGCACAGCTGGGCCGAGCTGGCGGCGGCGATCGACGCCCCGCTCGTCTGGGCCACGGCGGCGCTGCTCGGGCGGCACGCGCTCAGCGCCCAGCAGGCCGAGATCATCTGCGAATTGCTCGCGCTGGACGACTCGGTGGCCGAGGCGCTGCGCCAACAGCCCACGCGCACAGCCGATCCCGCGATCATGTCGGACCCCACGGTTTACCGGTTCGTCGAGGCCATCAATGTGTACGGCCCCACGCTCAAAGAGCTGATCCACGAGGAATTCGGCGACGGCATCATGAGCGCGATCAACTTCCAGATGGACATCAGCCGGCGTCCGGATCCTGACGGTGACCGGGTCGTGGTCACCTTCGACGGGAAGTTCCTCGACTATCGCTGGTGACGCGGGCGGACCACGGCGCCTGACCAGACGAGTTCGACACCACCACAAAGGATCTCGATGACCCGCACCCTGTTCCGCGTGTTGTCCGCGCTACTGCTCGCGGTGACCACCATCGTCGGCCTCACCGCGTGCATCTCCACCCCCGACGACACAGGCGGTAGTCCGAATACCGTCCGGATCGGCACGTTGCGAGGGCAACCCCATTTGTACGCACCGTATTTCATGCAGCGTTTCGCACCTTCGGCGACCAATTACGAGATCGTCTTGTTCGCGAGTTCCCCGGATATCAAGAACGCACTGGCCTCGGGCGCCATCGACTTCGGCGTGCTCGGAGCCCCCTCGATCCTGGCGGGCGTGGCAGCCGACCAGGACGTGCGAATCATCGCCTCGGCCGCCGACGGCGGGTCCGGATTCGTCGGTCGTCCCGACCTTCGCACACCGAATGATCTGCGCGGCAAGAAGGTCGGATACCCAGCCGGTTCGTCGCAGGAGATCCTGCTCAAACTCACCCTGCGCGCCAACGGGATGGATCCGGCCAAGGATGTCGACCTGGTGAACCTGCCGTATTCGGATATGGCCAACGCCTACCGATCCGGGCAGATCGACGCATTCCTGAGCGCGGAGACCGCCCCCTCGATCGCCAAACAGGCAGGGGCCCACCAGATCACCTCGCCGTACGAAACCCCGATCGGCGGCGTGAACATCGTCTTCGCCACCCGGGGTCGATTGATCGAGCAGGATCGGCCACGGGTCCAGGAGACAGTCCAAGCCTTCACCCGGTCGATCGATTACATGAAGTCCGACCGGGCCGCGTGGGCGGAAGGCCTGGTCTCCACCTTCGGCCTGGACCGCACCATCACCGATACGGCGATCGAGAACGTCACGCTGCGTTGGGCACTCGACGATCCGTATCGGCAGCGCGTGAAGACGCTGGCCGAACAGATGGTGGCCTTCGACCAGCTACCCAAGGCGCCCGACATGGGCAAGGTTTTCGATACCGGCTTCCTCGACTCCCTCGCGGCACCGCGATGACCGCGACCCGGACCCCCGCGCCGGCCGCCGAAGTTTCCCCGGGGCCGGTCCAGGCGGCGCGACGCCGCGTGGGCGCGCGCGTACTGACAACACTGTGGGCATTGCCGGTGCCGATCCTGCTGATCCTGTTGTGGGACCGTGGTGTCAACGGCGGCTGGACGCTGCCGTTCGGCATCCAGATGCGGTTCGTGCCGACGCCGTACGAGGTCGCGCGGCGGTTGGCCGACCTCGCGTTCGGCGGCGTCATCGGCGACTCCTACAGCGGCACACTGTGGCGGCACCTGTACGCCAGCACGGTGCGCGTCGTGCAGGGCTTCGGCTTCGCGGCGGCCGTGGCCATTCCACTGGGCATCGTGATGGGGCGGTCCCGCATCGCCTACCGGATGCTCGAACCGACCATCAATCTGGTCCGTCCGATCCCGGTGACCGCTTGGGCCCCGCTGGCGCTGCTGATCATCGGATTCGGTGATCGCTCGACGATATTCCTGGTGTTCCTGGCGGCTGTCTTCTCGATTCTGCTCAACACCATCGCCGGAGTGCAGGCCGTGCCGGCCCGGCTGTTCGAAGCCGCCGCGATGCTGGGTACGCCACCCGCGCAGACCCTCTACAAGGTGGTGCTGCCCGCCTCGATCCCGAATATCGTCGCGGGCTTGCGCATCGCGCTCGGGCTGTCCTGGGTGATCCTCGTCGTCGGTGAAACCGTCGGTATCCGAGTCGGTTTGGGTGCGCTCATCACCCAGGCGCGCGAACAGTCGCGCACCGATCTGATCGTCGCGGTGATGATCGTCATCGGCCTCGCCGGATTCCTCGCCGACCGCATCCTGCTGCTGGCCGTCCGCGCGGCGGCCGGACGGCGACCGCTCCTGCCCACGACAAGGTGACCGCGATGAAGATCTACTCGACCCGCCGCCGTCCGCACGCGCCGGCCCGGATCGTCATGGACGGCATCGGCAAGCGGTATCCCGACGCCGGCGGATTCGCCGTCCAGGGCGTCGACCTCGACATCGCCCCGGGGGAATTCGTGTGCGTCGTCGGCGCCAGCGGCTGCGGCAAATCGACCCTGCTGCGCATTCTCGCGGGCTTCGAATCCCCCTCCGCGGGCCGGATCACCGTGGGCGACGAACCGATCCTCGGACCCGGACCCGATCGGGGCGTGGTGTTCCAGGACTACGGACTGTTCCCGTGGCTCACCGTCGCCGAGAACATCGCCTACGGCCCGAAGCAGGCCCGTGTGCTGCGTGCCGAGGTCCGCGAGATCACCGATCGCTGTATGGACACAGTCGGTCTGGCTCGGGTGCGAAAGTCGTTCCCGCACCAGCTGTCCGGTGGCATGCAGCAACGCGTGGCCATTGCCCGGGCCCTGGCGAACCGTCCCGCGGTCCTGCTCATGGACGAACCCTTCGGCGCGCTCGACGCCCTGACCCGATCGGTGCTGCAGACCGAACTCAAACGCATCCACCATGAGACCGGTGTGACCGTCGTGTTCATCACCCACAGCATCGACGAAGCCGTCTACCTGGCGGATCGGGTAGTCGTGATGGCAGGCGGCTCCGCACACGGCAGCAGCGGGCACCTGCGCGAGACCGTCACCATCGATCTTCCCGTCGAACGAGACCCGACCACCGCGGTGTTCAACGATTACAAACGACGCATCGACGCTCTCGTCCACGAGCGCGACGTCGATGCGCATCCGGGTGCACGGTAGCCGCCCACACTGTCCGGATGCGTCCGGCTAGGCTTCCCCGCTGACCAGCCGCATCGAATTGCGCTGCGGCGGACGCTGGCGGGTGCGGGTGGCGCTGATCGGATCTATGGCGGGCATGGACCACTGCTGGGACAGGGCGATGCTGGGTTCCCGTCCGGAAGCGACGTGGCGGTAGGCGATTTCGGCGGCGGCGGTCGGATCATGTTCCGCGATGGCGTTGTAGAGGAGTTCGTGTTCCTCGCACTGGGCGCCGGGGTCACGCTCCTTGGTCAGGTGGAAGAGCCACTGGACGCGAGATTCCAAGGGGCGCAACAGGGATTGCAGGAGCGGGTTGCCGGAGATCTCGACGATCATGGCGTGGAAGCCGGCATTGGCGGCGGCGATCGCGGGCTGCTCGCCGCGGGCGGTCGCCTCGCGGGCCGCGGTCAGTTGGTCGCGGAGGGCGGCGAGGTCGGCGTCGGTGGCGCGCTCGGCGGCGAGCCGGGCCGCCAGGACTTCGAGGCTCTCGCGAACATCGAACAGGTCGCGGACGTCGGCGACGGTGAACGGGGCGACGATCGCGCCCTGACGCGGCACGATCACCACCAGCCCTTCGCGTTCCAGCATCTGCAACGCCTCGCGTAATGGGATGCGCGAGATCGCCAGCTCCGCGGCCAGGTCTCGTTCGACGAGCCGCTGGCCGGGGTTCATTCGCAGATCGATGATCCGGTCCCGCAGTTCCTCGTAGGCCTGATCCCGCAGCGATTTCTTCGTCGGCTCCTGCGCCACGACACCGCCCTTTCGCTCCCGCACGTCTCCAACGGTAGCCGCCCGCGAAGTGGGTCACGATTTCTTACGTTTCGGTAATCCGCACGTCACATGGGGAAAGCACCCTCATCATCTAATGGTATACCGCTAAGTCGGCGGATCGTTCGAGCAAGGAGTCTCCTCGTGCACAAGTCCACTCGACGCGCGATCGCGTTCGGCTCGGCCGCACTCGCCGCCGCCGCTGTCCTGTCGGCCTGCGGCTCCGCCGACACCGCCGGCTCCGGCGGCAAATTGAAGGTCGGGGTGTTCTTCCCCGGCTCGCTGTCGGACACCGGCTTCATGCAGTCGGGCTATCTGGGCTACCAGCGGATCGCAAGCGCTCTGGGCGACAAGGTCGAACTGAGCAAGGTCGAGCAGGTCGCGGCCGCGGACTATCAGCAGGCGCTGGTGCGCTTCGCCTCGTCGAACGATCTCGTGATCTCGCTCGGCGGGCAGACCGACGCCGACGTGCGCAAGGTGGCCCCGCAGTTCCCGAACGTGAAGTTCGTCGAGATCGGCGGTCCCGCCGACGCCAAGCCGCTGTCCAACCTCGCGTACTACGACCCGCAGCAGGCCGAGGCCGAATTCCTCAGCGGCGCGGTGTCGGCGGCGGGTTCGAAGACCGGCGCGGTCGCCTTCGTCGGCGGCGTCGAACTCCCGGCGATCGTCAATGCCGCGACCGCGTACGGCAATGGCGCACGCTTCACCAAGCCCGACATCAAGGTGCTGACCCCGCAGTACGTCGGCGATTTCAATGATCCGGCCAAGGCGAAACAGGCCGCACTGGCCGATTACGGCGCCGGCGCGGGTGCGCTCGGACAGATCGTCAACCTGGGCAAAGCGGGTATGGAACAGGCGGCGGCCCAGTCGAATACGGCGATGATCGGGGGCCCGATCCCCGGCGACTGCACCAACCCCGCCTACCTCGGCTACGTGCACACCGACATCGGCGCCGAGGTCGAATACGCCGTCAATGCCGCCGTGAACGGGACCTGGAAGGCCGAGAACGTGAAGTTCGGGCTCACCTCCCCCAACCACGGCACGGATTTCAAGCTGTGCGACCAGAGCGCCGCCGACGCGCTGGCCAAGGCCAAGACGGCGCTGTCGACCGGCGCGGTCAAGCCGTACTGAGATGAGCGCTCCGGCATTGGCCCTGCAGGGCCTCGGTAAGAGTTTCGGCGCGGTCCGGGCGCTGCACGGGGTCGATGTCACCGTCGAGAAGGGCACCGTGCATTGCGTTCTCGGCGAGAACGGCGCGGGCAAGTCGACGCTGTGCAATCTGGTGTTCGGCGGCTATCGCCCCGATACCGGTCGCATGTCGCTCGGCGGCAACCCTTTTCGACCCGACTCGCCTGCCGCCGCCATGGCCGCGGGGGTAGCGATGGTGCACCAGCACTTCAGCCTGGTGACCACGATGACCGTCGGGGAGAACCTCACCCTCACCCAGAGCGGATGGCGGATGCGCCGCGCGGATCTCACCGCGCGGCTGGACGACATCGCCGCGCGCTACCGCCTGCGCGTCGATCCCGATCAGCGGGTCGCCACCATGCCGGTGGGCGCGCGGCAGAAGGTGGAGATCGTCAAAGCGCTGCTGCGCGATCCGTCGCTCATCCTGCTCGACGAGCCGACCGGGGTGCTGGATCCGGCCGAGATCGACGCCTTGATCGACACCTGTCGCGCGATCGCCGCCGACGGCAAGGCGGTCGTGCTGGTGACCCACAAGCTCGGCGAGGTCGCCCGGGTCGCCGATGCCGCGACGGTATTGCGCCACGGCACGGTGGCGGGCGGCGGGCCGATGTCGAACACCTCGGTGTCCGACCTGCTGACGGCGATGGTAGGCCGCAGTCCCGCCGACCTCGACCCGACCGTCGCCGCCACGCTCGGAATCGAGAGCGTTCCAGGTCCTGCTGCCCGACAGGATCATTCGACCGCACTGGAAGCCCGGCCCGCGGTGCTCGACGTGACCGCGCTGACCGTGGCACGCCCCGACGGCCGCACCGCGCTCGTCGACGTCGAGCTGGCGGTGCGGCCCGGCGAGATCGTCGGCATCGCGGGCGTCGAGGGTAATGGCCAGAGCGAACTGGTGAGCGTGCTGTCCGGCGCGACCACGGCGGACAGCGGACGAATCACCCTGGACGGCAAGGACATCACTACCGCCACCCCGGCCCGAAGAACCCGGATCGGACTCGGCGTCGTCCCCGAGGACCGCCACCGCGACGCGATGATCGCCGACATGTCCATCGCCGAAAACCTGTTCCTGGGCAGGCTGGACCGCTTCCGACGCTTCGGCCTGCTCGACAAGCGGGCGATGGGCCGGGCCGCGCAAACCGAACTCGAGCACTTCGATGTGCGGGCCTCGGGGCCGTGGGTGCGGATGGGGTCGCTCTCCGGCGGCAATCAGCAGAAGGTCGTGCTCGCGCGGGAGCTGTCGACGGCGAACCTACGCTGCCTGGTCGCCGCGCAGCCGACGCGGGGGCTCGACATCGGGGCGGTCGATTTCGTGCTGACCCGGCTGCGGCGCGCGGCGGCCGACGGTTGCGGCGTGCTGGTCGTGTCCAGCGAGGTGCCGGAACTGCTGGCGCTGTGCGATCGGGTGTTCGTCGCCTACCGTGGCGCGCTCACCGGGCCGGTATCGACCGCCGATCCCACTGCGGCACAACAGATCAGTGAACTGATGATGGGAGTTGCGCGATGAGCGTCACGGCCTACCGGCCGAATGTCACGGCATACCGGCCGGTCGTGGCCGCCGCCGCGGCCACGGTCGCCGCCGGGCTGATCGGGCTGGCGCTGGCGGCAGCGGCCGGTGCGGCGCCCGCTACCGCCGTACAGGCGTTGTGGGAGGGGATGTTCGGCAGCAACTACGCGATCGGCGCATCGCTGAATGTCGCGGCCACCCTGATGCTGGTCGCGGTCGGTTTCACCATCGCGCATCGGGCGGGCCTGGTGAATGTCGGCGGGGAGGGCCAGATCTGCGCGGGCGGTATCGCCGCCACCGCGATCGGCACCACCCTCACCGGCGCGCCCGCCGCGGTGACGCTGCCCGCGGTGCTGGCGGGCGCGGCGGCCGCTGGGTGGGCGTGGGCGGCCATCGCCGCGTATCTGCGGGTGCGGCGCGGCACCAGCGAGATCATCACCACGCTGCTGCTGAACTTCGTCGGCCTGGCCCTGGTGTTGCTGGTCGTGCACGAGCCCGCGCTGCTGCGCCAGCCGGTCACCTCGTCCGAGACGCTGCCACAATCCGAACCGCTCACGGCCGCAGCGCATCTGCCGTTGCTGGGCATCCAGCGCTCGCCCGCGACCATCGCGCTGTGGATCGCGTTGGCGGCCGCGGTCGGGACCGCGATCATGGTGCGCCACACCGCGGTCGGCACCCGGTTGCGCGCGGTCGGCCGCAACCCCGATGCCGCGGCACGCCTCGGCCTGCCGGTCGACCGGCTGCGTTTCCTCAGCCTGTCGGGGGCGGGGGCGTTCTCGGGCCTGGCGGGCGGGTTGCTGGTCGCGACCGCGCCTTTCGTCCTGGCCGAGGGATTCTCCTCCGGCTACGGGTTCTCGGGACTCGTGGTCGGACTGCTGGCCCGCGGCTCGCTGACCGCCGTCGCCGCGGTGTCGATGCTGCTGGGATTCCTGGTCTCGGGCGGCATCAATCTGCAGTTGGCGGCGAACGTGCCCGCCTCGACGGTCTCGGTCGTGGAGTCGTTGATGATCGTGTTCATCGCGGGCGCGGCCGTCTGGACCACGCGACGGCCGAAGGTCGACACGACCGACCCACAGGAAGCTCCGACCCCGGAGCTGACGGGAGCGATGCGATGAGCCTGGACACGGTCACCGACATCGCCACCAGCGGCATCGGTTTCACGCTCCCCATCCTGGTGGCGGCCAGTGGCGAGCTGGTCAGCGAACGCGCCGGTGTGCTCAATCTGAGTCTCGAGGCGATGATGCTGACCGGCGCGTTCGCCGGCGTCCTCGGCGCGGTCTCCACCGGTTCGCCGGTGCTCGGAACGCTCGCGGCCGTCGCGGCGGCGGCGATTTTCGGTGTGGTGCAAGCGGTGTGGAGTGTCGCGTTGCGGGCCGACCAGATCGTCGTCGGAATCGCGAGCAATGCGCTGGCGCTGGGCGCGACCACCTACGGTGCACGATTGCTGCTCGCCGACGGCAAGGGGCACAGCGCTCCAGGTTTCGACCCGCTGCCCATTCCGCTGCTGCACCGCGTCCCGGTCGTCGGGCCCGCGTTGTTCGGGCAGACCGCGCTCGGCTATCTGTGCATGGCGCTGGTCGCCGTGCTCGCGGTGGTGTTCGCCCGCCGCACCAAGCTCGGTCTGGTGGTCGACGCCATCGGCGAGGATGCCGTGGCGGCGGATCGCACCGGGCTTCCGGTGCGCGCGGTCCGCTATGGCTGCGTCCTGCTGGCCGCGGTGGCCGCCGGTCTGGGCGGCGCGCAGCTCGCGCTGTCGGAGGTGCATTCCTTCAGCGACAACATGACCGGCGGCATCGGCTATCTGGCCGTGGTAGCGGTGATCGCGGGACGGTGGCGGGCGCTCGGAGTGGTCCTGGCCTCGGTGTTCTTCGGCATCGCCCAGGCGCTGCAATTCGCGCTCCCCGCGCTCGGCCTGCACGTGCCGTTCGCACTGCTGGTGATGCTGCCCTATCTGATCGCGATCGTCGCCGTGAGCGGGTTGGTCGGCAACAGCCGCTCCCCACGCGACCTGACCGTCGCCTTCGCCCGAACCTTCTGACCCGCAAACGTTCTCGAGGAGCACCGTTGACTCTGATCCTGTCGCATTCCGATGTGCGCGCCGTGCTCGACCGCGGCGAGGTGCTCGCGGCGGTGGAACGCGCACACGCCGACCTCGCCCGCGGCACCGCGGTAGTCCCCGCCCCACCCGCCATGTCCTTGGGCCGGGCCGCCTTCATCCCGATGGCCGCCGCCGCCGAATCCGCGAACGCGGCCGCCGTGAAACTGCTGGCCGATCTGCCGGACAACCGGGCCCGCGGGCTTCCGGTGCAGCGCTCGGTGATCGTGGTGACCTCGGCCGAGCACGGCGGCTGCGAGGCCCTCATCGACGGCCGGCTGGTCACCGCCGTACGCACCGCGGCCGCCACCGCGGTCGCGACGAAATACCTGGCCCGCCAGGCCAGTTCGACCCTCGGCCTGATCGGCGCGGGCAACCTGGCCGTCGAGCACACCCGCGCGATCGCCCGCGTCCGCAACCTCGACACCGTCTACGTCTGGTCCCGCACCGCCGCCACCGTCAGCGAATTCCGCACCGCCGTAGCCGATCTCGACCTCACCATCGAGACCCTCGACTCCCCCGAGGCAGTCACCAGGGCCGTGGATATCCTCTGCACCCTGACCCCGTCCCGCGACCCGATCGTGCACGGCGCGTGGTTCACCCCCGGCCTCCACGTCAACGCGGTAGGCGCGCCGCCACGCAACGACCACCGCGAGATCGACGGCGAGGCCATGCGCCGCTCCCGCGTCATAGTCGACTCGATCGCCACCACCCTCACCAAATCCGGCGACACCCTCCTCGCCATCGCCGAGGGCGCGATCCCCGACTCCGCGGTCACCACCGAACTCGGCGACGTCATCACCGGAACCTCCCCCGGCCGCACCGCCGACACCGACATCACCCTCTACAACTCCGTCGGCATCGGCCTCCAGGACCTGGCCACCGCCCGCCTGCTCATCGACAAGGCCCGAGCCAACGGCATCGGCACCGAAGTCGACCTCAGCGCCTGACCGTTTTCGCTCAGGCGGTGGATCGCGTTCGGGGGAAGGACGGGGGGAAGAGGTCGTCGGGGTCGCGTCGCAGATAGTCCCTGTCGGAGTATGCCTGGCGCATGCGGTCGAACAGGGATTGGGCGCGGCGGGCCATGGCGGGCAGGTCGATGCCGGGCACGTCGCCGTCTCGCATGACGATGCGCCCGGCGATCATCGAGAAGGTCGCCGCGCGGGCCGTGCTGTTCATGCAGATGGTGCGGATCGGATCGTCGAGGACGCCGTCACGGATATCGCCGAGCCGGAAGGCGACCAGATCAGCGGTGGCGCCCGCCGCGATTCGACCGAGGTCGGGGCGTCCGAGGGCCGCAGCCCCGCCCAGCGTCGCGGCGGTCAGATAGTCGCCGTAGCCGGCCGCGTCGAGGCGGTGCGCGGCGACCTTGGCGATATTGACTCCGGTGTCGATACCCCGGATCAGATCGGGCGGAAAGGAGTCGGTGCCGAGCGCGAGACCGACTCCGGCCGCCCGATAGCGCTCGAAACTGTCCAGGGCCGCGCCGTAGCGGGCCGAGGTGAGCGGGCAGTGCACGATGGTGACGCCCGCGGCGGCCAGCGTCGCGACGTCGACATCGGTGCCGACACCGACGAGCGGATGCGAGTCGACGTAGATCCCGTGCGGCAGCAGCAGTTTCGGGCCGAGCAGACCTGTGCGCTCCAAGACCCGCAGCGGCGGCGCACCGAACTTCTCCAGCACGAGACTGCGTTCGGTGAGCCCCTGCAGCGCATGCAGTCGGACCAGCACCCCGGCTTCGGCAGCCAGCTTCGCGGTCCGCCGCAGCAGATCTTCGCTGAGTGTCTCTATGCGGCAGGGCAATAGGACGCTGTGAACGAGATCGGAGGTGTTGTTCCGGGCCCACGCCAGGAACCGCTCGGCCCCGTCGAATCCTTCGAGACCCAGCGCCTCGTTCCAATACAGCGAGCGAGTGCCGTCGTCATCCACCACGTTCACTCCGGACCGGTAGCTCGGCCCGAGGTAGACCCGCAGTCCGAGCCGCTCGGCGGTCTCGGCCATGGCCACCGCGTCCTCGAACGTCTCCGCCCAGTCGCTGTGCACCTCCGAGGCGATGGGCATGGCGGTGGTCACGCCGTGCAGCAGCAGTTGGACGAACCCGAATTCGCGGATGAAAGCCCGTTCCGCACTGTCGAATACGGCTCGCCGTCGCTGTTCGGCGTAGTCGCGGGACCATTGCAGACCCAGCCCGAGTTCGGGTGGCTGCCAGGAGTCGATCAGGGCGTGGTCGATATCGGTCAGCGCGTCGAGATCGATGAATCCCGGCGTCAACAGGGCCTCGCCCAGGTCGACCACCTCGTCCACCGCCGCCGCGCCGTGCGGCCCGACGGCGAGGATGCGCGTCCCGTCGACCACGACCTCCGCATGGTCCAGCAGCACATGCCCGTCCCCCGAATAGGCGAGCACATGCGCTGCCCGGATGGCGCGACGCACGCTCACCTCCCCGACCCGCCGGGCCACTCGAAACCCTCGAGGGCAGTGTCGACTTCGAGAACCGCCCCGCGATGCACGACCGTCCGGCGAGCGGGCCGATCCATCACGGCGTCGGTCGGGCTGGGCGCATCGACCAGCAGGAATTCGGCGGGATCGCCGGCCTCGAACCCGGGGTGCAGCCCGAGCCGATCCAGCACGCTCAGGCGGCGATCGATCACGCCCGCACCGCCCCAGGTGGCGATGGCGAGCGCGTGCTCGATCTCCGCATCGCTGGAGAACCCGTTGGTGAAGGCCAGCTGCCAGGCCCGATCGAGCATGTCGCCGTTGCCGTACGGGGACCAGAAGTCGCGCTGACCGTCCATGCCGACCCCGACTCGCACACCCGCGGCCGCCAATTCGAGCAGCGGCAGCTCCCAGCCGTTTCCGCCCGCGGCGTGCGTGATCGCCACCTCGTTCGCCGCGAGGCGGGCGATCGCCTCGGCGACGCCGGGCAGCCCGCTCGCGAGACACCGGGCATGCGAGATCGTCACCTGCCCTCGCATGCCGAGCGCCTCGACCCGTTCGAGGATCAGCGACAGGGTGAACAGGCCCAGCTCACCGGCCTCGTGCAGGTGGATGTCGACGCCGACCTGATGCCGTTCGGCGAGCAGGAAGACGGCATCGAGGTGCCGCACCGGGTCCCGGTCGATCTCGCACGGGTCGATGCCGCCGATGAGGTCCGCGCCCGCGCGCAGAGCCGCGTCGAGCAGATCCACGACGCCGGGTTCGCGCAGGATCCCGACCTGGGGGAAGGCGACGATCTGCACGTCGGCGACATCGGCATACCGTTCCCGCGCCGCCAGCACGCCCTCGAGCTTGTCCAACCCGGAGTCGGCGTCCACCTGAGCATGGGTGCGGATACGGGTCGCGCCATTGGCAACAGCCACGGCGAGGGAGAACGACGCCCGTTCTGTGACAGTGCGTTCCGCCGATCGCCAGTGCTCCCGATCGTTCATGATCCGGCCCCAGCGCCCGCGCCCACCCGTGTAGGGGCGGACGGGGAGGCCGAGACAGCTGGAGTCCAGGTGCAGGTGGACATCGGAGAGCGCGGGCAGGATGAGCCGGCCGCCGCCGTCGAGGTAGCTACCGGAGGGAGTCGCAGGGGCGACCGGTATTACTGTCGTCGCCTCGGAAACCTTGGCCACTACCCCGTTTTCGATGACCAACTCGACCGGCTTCCCGCCCCACGGGTGAACGTTGCCGATGACCAGGTCGTTCATGCGGCGTTCCTGAAGGTCGCGGTGTGCGCGGTGATCATGCCGTCGGCCCGCGGCGTCCAATTCAGCTTGGGGTTCACCGCGTAGTTCGTGTCGGGCGTGTACAGACCGATGAGCAAGGCCCGAGCATCGTTGAACTGGAACAGCTCTCGATAGGCGTTGATCCGGGCCGGGCCACTGACCGTCCGTGTCTTGGCGACCAGCGCGGCGGTGGCGGGCACCATGGCGTAGTCGTTCTGCTGGCCGCCGAACATGGAGGACACCGGTGCGTCACCGTCCAGCGTCGAGGGCGCGTAGGTGTTCAGGTACAGGCCCTTCGCGGTCTTCGTCCCGTAGATGATCTGTGAGAAGCTGCCCTGATCGGTGCCCTGCAACGCGACCTTGATGCCGACCTTGGCGAGGTCACCCTGAATCGCCTGCGCGATTTCGGAACTCAGCGGGATGCGGCCGTTGGTGGCGTACTGGAACGGGATCTCCTGACCGGTGTAGCCGGACTCGGCGACCAACTGCTTGGCCTTGGCCGGGTCATAGACGGCGCGTGGGTAGGTCGGATCGTAGCCGCCCACATTCGCGGCGATGAGCTGATTGTCGACGGTCGCCTTCCCGGCGAGCACGTTCTTCACGATGCTCTCGCGATCGATCGCCACCGAGATGGCCTGGCGCACCTTCTCATTCGCCAGCGGTCCGCCCGTCGAATTCATGCCCAGGAAGGTGACGCCATTGGACACCTTGGACTTGACGGTGACATTCGACGAACCTGTCAGTGCGGAAACCTGATTCGGCGCCATCAGTGCCACGTCCAGGCTTCCGGACTGGACCCCGTTGAGGCGGGCATCGGCGTCGCCCACCGTCTTGAAGGTCACCTTGTCGACTGCCGGCGCCGCTCCCCAGTAGTTCGGATTGCGTTTGACCACGTACTCGACGCCGCGGGTGTAGTGATCGAATTGGAACGGACCCGAGCCGACCGGCGCGGCGGCGAAACCGGCGGAACCCAGTTTCGTGTACACGCTTTCGGGCACGATCGAGACGCCGGTGACGATGCTCGGCCACGCCGAGTACGAGGCGTTCAGGGTGAACACCACCGTGTTCTGCGGGCCCACCGCCGCGGATTCGAACATCTCCATGTAGGAGGCCGGGTCGCCGGACGGCGTCGCCTTGATCGTGTTGTAGGTGAAGGCGATATCGGACGGCTTCACCGGCTCACCATTGTGGAACTTGGCGTTGTCGCGAATCGTGAACGTCCACTTCGTGAAGTCGGCGTTCGGCTCCCAGCTGGTGGCGAGCAGCGGCGTGAGCTTGCCGTCTTCATCGAATCGGACCAGCTGATCGAAGGCGGCGAAGTAGTAGTTGTAGCCCGCCAGCGAGCCGTCGACGATCGGGTCGGGAACGTGCTCGGGCTCGGCGACAGCGCCCACCACGATCGCGTTGCCCGCGGTGCCGGAGCTGCCGGCCGGAGCACAGCCGGTCAGCGTCACGGAAGCCGCCAGGACGGTCAGCGCGGCGATGGCGGCGGGAATCTTGAAACTCACAGATCTTCCTAATCACTGAGGAGGGAAAGGGATTTGGCAGGCCGAGTCGGCAACGCGGGGTAATGGCAGGCGACCGAGTGACCCGTTCGACCGATCAGATCCAGCGCGTGATCCGGGTCGAGCGGTATGAGCGGGGGTTCGCGTTCGGCGCAGTCGTCTCTCGCGTCGGGGCATCGGGTGCGGAAGGTGCACCCACTCGGTGGATTCGAGGCATCGGGCATCTCGCCACGCACGAGTACCGCGGCATCACGGCCGCGCCGATGGGGATCGGGGATGGGCGCGGAGGCGATCAACGCGCGGGTATAGGGATGGCCGGGATCGGTGAAAACCGCTTCGGTCTCGCCGATTTCGACCAGCTTTCCCAGATGCAGCACCCCGACCCTGTCCGCCATGTGCCGCACCACCGAAAGGTCGTGCGCGATGAACAGATAGGAGAGTCCGAGCCGCTCCTGCAGGTCCTGCAGCAGATTGATCACCTGCGCCTGCACCGAGGCGTCGAGCGCGGAGACCGGTTCGTCGAGCACGAGCACCTCCGGTTCCAGTGCGAGCGCGCGTGCGATACCGAGGCGTTGCCGTTGCCCGCCGGAGAATTCGGCGGGGCGACGCGGCAGCGCGTCCGCGGTGAGGCCGACCTGGTCCAGGAGCTCCACGACCCGCTCCCGGGTGTATCCGCCGACGATGCGCAGGGGTTCGGCCACGATGTCGTGCGCGGTCATGCGCGGGTCGAGCGAGGAGTACGGGTCCTGGAAGACCAGTTGCACCCGGTTCCGCAGTGCCCGCCGCGCCCGTGGCGTCAGGGTCCTCAGGTCACGCCCGAGAATCCAGACGCGCCCCGCGGTCGGGGTGTTGATCCCGAACAGGGTGCGCACCAGCGTGGATTTGCCGCCTCCGGATTCGCCAACCAGACCGAAGGTTTCGCCGCGCCGGACCTCGAAGGTGATCCCGTCGAGTGCGCGCAGTGTCCGTGATCGGCGCAGTCCTCGACGGATATCGAAACTCACCGCGAGGTCTTCGACCCGGATGACCGCTTCGGGAACAGCTGTCGGATTCATGACGAGGCCTCCTGTCCGGCGAGGGCGTGAGCGGGCGGGCAGGCGATGGCGTGATCAGCGCTCAACTGGGCGAGCACCGGTGTGGCCGTCTCGCATTCGCCGTTCTTGCCCGGGAATTCGCAGCGTGGGGCGAACCGGCAGCCCGGCGGCCGATCGGTCGGAGCGGGCGGCGATCCCGGGATGGCGTAGGCGCGGCCTTGCGCCTCGGCCCGCGCCTCGCCGAGCAGACTTCGCTGTAGTCCGCGGGTGTACGGGTGGGTGGCGTCGTCGAACACCTGCCACACCGTGCCCGTCTCGACGACCCGGCCCGCGTACATGATCGCCACGCGATCGGCGTGCTGGGCGACGAGTCCGAGGTCGTGGGTGATGAGCACCATGCCCGCGCCACCGCGTGCCCGGGCGGTCGCCAGCACATCCATCAGCTGGGCCTGAATGGTCACGTCCAGGGCCGTGGTCGGCTCGTCGGCGATGAGCACCGCCGGATCGTTCGCCATCGCCATGGCGATGACCGCGCGCTGCCGCATGCCGCCCGACCACTCGTGCGGATAGGCGAGGGAGCGCTGCTCGGGCTGCGGGATACCCACTTCGCCCAGCAGTTCGACGACTCGTCGGCGGCGGGCCCTGGCATCGAGACGCTGATGTATCGCGAGCGCCCGCTCGATTTGCGTCCCGACCCGCCGCACCGGATTGAGCGAGGTCATCGGATCCTGGAACACCATCCCCAATTCCGCCCCGCGCAGCCGCCGCATGGTGGCCTCGTCCGCCCCGACCAGCTCGCGCCCGCGGAACTTCACGCTGCCGGAGAAGATCGTCAGCGGCGGGGTGAGCAGACCCAGCACGGCGAGCATGGTCACCGACTTACCGGAGCCGGATTCGCCTACGAGACAGAGCACTTCTCCCGCTTCGAGGCGAAGGCAGACCGAGTCGACGAGCACTACCCGTTCACCGGACGCGGTGAGGTAGCCGATGGTGAGGTCGGTGACCTCGAGCAGTGGGACACGGTCGTGGGATCGGTCGCCGCTCATGCCGTCACCGCCTTCCGGAACGGCGCGCGAGCGCCCGTCGCCCGGCGCGATCCACGGCCCTCGCCGGTGAATCGCTGACTGATCAGCAGGGTTCCGGCAATGACGAGCAGCAGCGCGACCGCTGGGACCAGCGTGAGGAACGGCGCTTGGCGCACATATTTCTGCCCGTCGGTGATCATCAGTCCCCAACTGGGAGTGGGTGGTTGAACACCGAGCCCGAGATAGTCGAACGACGAGATCATGATCATGACGTTCCCCAGATCGGCGGCCGCCAGAATGCCCACCGGCACGAGCACGTGCGGCACGATGTGCTTGCGCATCACCCAGCTCGAACTCGCGCCCAGCAGCCGCGGCGCGATGACGAAGTCGCGCGTGGACAGACCCAGCGCCACCGATCGGCCGACTCGGGCGTACCCCACCCAGAACGTCAATCCCAGAATTGTGGCCATGAGCCCGACACTCGGTCCGCGCACCGCGGACAACGCCATGATGACCAGGCTCATCGGAACCGCGAGCTGCACATCGGCATACCCCATCAGCAGGCTGTCCAGGGCGCCGCGGAAGTAGCCCGAGACGGTGCCGATGATGACGCCGATGACCGAGTTGACCACCACGATGACCACGACCAGGCCCAGGGTGATCCGGCCCGCCAGCGCCAGGCGGCTGGCCAGATCGCGGCCCAGCGAGTCGGTGCCGAGCGGATACCGCGCCGTGGTGAACGGCCGCGTGAACGCGTCGGCCAACTCCTGCGAGTACGGACTGTAACCGTCGGTGAGGGGATACAGCAGCGAGAACAGCACGACCAGGAGAACCATGGCGACGCCGAGCAATGCGGCGATATCGCGAGCGGACCCGATGCGGGCAAAGGCGGTTCTGATCATCGGACTCTCGCTCTCGGATCGACGAAGCCGTACAGGATGTCGACGGCGAGATTGACGACGACGAAGATGGTCGCGATGACGACCAGCCCGGACTGCACGACCGGAAAGTCCCGGCTGAACACCGAGGTGAGCATCAACTGGCCCAGACCCGGCCAGGCGAAGACGCTTTCGACGATCACCAGCCCGCCCAGCAGCGTGCCGAAATTGATGCCCGAAACCGTGAGGACCGGTAGGAGCGCGTTCGGCAGCACTTCGCGCAGCACCACGGTCGAGCGGCGCTCGCCGCGGGCATACGCGGTGCGCACATAGTCCTGTGCGCTCTCGGTGGTCAGCGAATTGTCGAGCAGCCGGGCGTACACGACGAACTGCGCGGTCGCGATGGTGACCGCCGGCATCACGATGGACAGCGGATTCGCGCTAGCCAGCGATGGCAGCCAACCCAGGGTCACCGAGAACATCAGCACCAACAGCAGACCGAACAAGAAGTCCGGCACCGCGAGTCGCGCCGCACCAAGCGCGAGCAGTACGCCGCGCAGTGACCGGATTCCGGTCAGATGCACCGTGAGCACCGCGAGGAAGGCGAGCAGGATTCCGAGCACGAATCCGGCCGTCCCGAGCTGCAGCGAGGCCGGCAGCCGCTCTCCGACGATCGCCATCGACGAGGTGCCCTGCTGCCGGTAGGAATCGCCGAAATCCCCGGCGATTACTCCGCGCAGATAGTCGACGTACTGGGTGAGCGGTGGCTTGTCGAACCCCAGCTTCGCGTCGAGCGCCGCGATATCGGCCTCGCTCGCCGTCTCCGGCAGCAGGGTGGCCGCCGGGCTACCGGTCAGCCGTCCGAGCGCGAAGGCCAGCGAAACCACCACGAACACCGTGATCACCGCCTGCAGCAAGCGGCGCAGTAGATAGACGACCAAGCTCAACTCTTCTCATCCGGACACGCGGCCTACAGAATTGGATGGGCCGGTATCCACGTCGTCATCCGGGCGTTTCGCAGCCGTGAACGATGAGATATACGAAATGACCTGCGAATTGCGATGTTTCGAAACATTCGGGCACATCGAACGCAGGAATCGCACGCCGCCACTCGAACACGAAAAGGTCCCCTCACCCATGGTGAGGGGACCTCGTTCAGCGCACGACGTCGTAGACGATTTGGGTGACGCCGAATGACCCGGTATTCAACTGTCCGGCAACCACTTCCGACCGAATGAGGTCGGCGTGGCCTGGCCGAACATAGGGAGCTGTGGGTTACACGGCGTCGAGAGCAACGGCGATCTTGCCGGCCATGGCGGTCACCGCCGGGCCCGGATCGCCCTTGGCCTGCGCGGTGGCCTCGACCGCGACCAACACGGTGGCACGGAAGTTGGCGGCCTCGGCCGGATCCTGCGCACCGAGCAACGTGATCGCCGCCGTCAGTGCGGGCAGCACCTGATCAGCCAGCTCGGCAACGTTCTTGCCGTCCAGGTGGACGTCACGCGCCCGGGTGGAGAGCACGTGCCCGACAACACCGGTCGCGGAGGTGAGGGCGATGGAACCCTGGCTGCTCCCCTTGTGCGGTGCGCCGGCGGCGGAAAGCAGCGCGACCGCGCCGTAGGCGGCGGTGCGGATGGTGCTCTTGTCCTGGTCGGTCAGGGTGATGGACATGTCGTGTCTCCTTCGAATCTTTGGTGATCCCAACCGGTTCGGTCCCGGTCGTTTTGTTCGATGGACACACTTTCGCCGGGCAGACTGACAGCGCCCTGACAACAACCTGACACGTCTACTGACATGGAGCGCACCGCCGTGAACCGACTTCTGGTGCTGGTCAACGGACTTCCGGGCTCGGGGAAGACAACCTTGGGCGCCGAACTGGCGCTCAATCTGAATGCCTCGTTCCTATCCAAGGACATCGTCAAAGAAGGGCTGGCGGAAAGTACGGGCGGAGCTGTCGGCGGGGCGAAGCTTGGTGGGATCGCTATGGACACGGTGTGGGCGCTGGCGAGAGAGTCATCAACCGACGTGGTGATCGATTCGTGGTGGTTCAGGCCGCGCGATCTGGGCTTCGCGAGGTCGGGGATCGAAAGGTCCGGTGTACGCAGGGTGGTGGAGATCTGGTGCGATGTTCCTCCGGAGATCGCCAGAGCTCGGTACGCGTCGAGACAGCGTGCGGCTGTTCACCAGGACCTGCTGAGCTTGTCCGAGAACTGGGATGACTGGGCCGCGAAGGCTGCCCCGCTGGGACTGACTCCCGTGATCGTCGTCGATACCACGCGCACAGTCGATTTCGCTGACCTTGCACAGCGAGTGCGCTGCACTCAGACCCGGTCGTCGAAGTAGCTCCGTATCCCGATGATCAGGACGGAGCCGGGCGGGCGTGGTGGGTGCGGCTAGCGTCCGGCGGATGAGTGATGCGACAGAAGTCATCGGACTACTGCACCGATATGCGGACGCCCTGGACCGGCGGGACTGGGCGGCGCTGGATACCGTGTTCAGCCCGGATGTCTCGGCCGATTACGCGGGTAGTGAGATCGCCTCGGGCCGAGACAATCTGGCCGGGATGATTCGCGGGTATCTCGACGGCTGCGGGCCGACGCAGCACCTCATGGGCAACGAGTCGGCCGCCATCGACGGCGAAACAGGCACTGTGACAGCCAAAATGCGGGTTCACCACATCGGACAGGGGCGGCCGGATCTGCAATACGAGGTGTTCGGCTGGTATCACGCCACGGTGCGGCGCGGCCCGGAAGGCTGGCGCATCGTGTCCTGGCGTCAGGAGGTCACCCACGAGCTGGGCACGTATGAGGTGTTCGGCCGCCGATAGAGCGGCATGAAAAAGGCTCCCGACCTGGATCAGGTCGGGAGCCTCGAGGTGGAGCTGCCGGGAATCGAACCCGGGTCCTCCGCCGCATCTTCAGGGCTTCTCCGTGTGCAGTTCGCTATGCCTCTGCTCGGATCTCCCGGTCACGCGAACAAGCCGAGATGACGATCCCAGTCGCTGTTAGATGTCCCATCCGACGCCGCGACCGCGCCGGACGGTAGAGCCCTCTAGCTGATGCCAGGGACCGGGTCGAGGGCGAACCCGGGCTGACAGACACGCTTCGTTGCTTAGGCAGCGAGAGCGTAGTCGCGCTGATGAGAATCGGCGCTTATAGGGTTACAGCGACGCTTATACGGTGGTCTCCTGCCTGCACCGACACGCTTCCCCTGAATCAACGTACGCAGTCGAAACCGTTCAGCCCCGTCTGTGTTCACCGATTCAGATGAACTTCCCGGCTCTCACCGGGCTACCTATCCTAACACCGCACAAACCTTGGTTCATTCCATTAACGCGCGAACGGACGGATCAGCCGCGCATGCCCTTGATGCGGCGGCCGAGTTCGCGGGTGACCTCGCGTTCGGCGTCGCGTCGGGCCAGGTCCTGGCGCTTGTCGTAGTCCTGCTTGCCCTTGGCGAGAGCCAGTTCGACCTTCACCTTGCCGTCGGAGAAGTACATGGACAGCGGGACCAGGGTGAGGCTGGACTCCTTGGTCTTGCCGAGCAGCTTGTCGATCTCGCGACGGTGCAGCAGCAACTTGCGGGTGCGACGCGGGGCGTGATTGGTCCAGGTGCCGTGACCGTATTCGGGCACGTGCAGGCCGCGCAGCCACACCTCGCCGTCGTCGATCGAGGCGTAGGCATCGACCAGCGAGGCCTTACCCTCGCGCAGGCTCTTCACCTCGGTGCCGACCAGCGCCACGCCGGCCTCGAACGTCTCGAGGATCGCGTAGTTGTGCCTCGCCTTCTTGTTGCTGGCGATGACCTTGCGCCCCTTTTCCTTCATGTCTCCTCTATCGTCCCGTCGCCGGTCGGAATTCCCAACCAGCTTACGGATGGTCTCGCCGGGTTCCGGTGGCCGGGACGCGCCCAGTCCGGACCGGGCGGCCCGGTGTTACTCATGAAACCGGTGCTGGCGTGAGCCAGTTCACAGCGACCCTCCTCGAAAGGACCTCCGTGCATACGGCTTTCATCCGCATCAAGGTCGATCCCGCCGCCGCCGACCAGGTCGCGCAGGCCATGCTGACGCTCACCGCACCCACCCTGGCCGAGCCCGGCTGTCACACCTACGAGTTCTACCGCGACAACGACGACCCGTCGCTGTTCCTGTGCTTCGAGCACTGGGATTCCCGCCAGGCCCTCGACGATCACGGCTCGACCCCGCACGTGCAGGCCTTCCTCAGCGAGTTCGGCCCGCACATCCAGGTGTGGGAACAGAACCACACCACAGCCCTGGCCTGATCCCCCGCTCTACCCGGACCGGCCGTCGAGTGCGCGTTCGGCGCGCAACTCGGAGGCCGCGTCCTGGTGGGACGGGGCGGCGCCGCCCGCTGCCGGGTTGGGCTGTCCCGTACCGGTATTGATCAGGTTACGGAGGCTGCCGCCGAGGTACCCGCCCCAGGCGTTCGAGCACACGTCGTAGCACTCGTACTGCGGCACCAGGCCGACGTGGGTGAAGTGAACCTCTGCCCCGCCGCCCTTCTCGGTGATCTCGAAGATGATCTCGGTGCCTTTCCATTCGGCCTGGTCTTCGATGAAATTGAAGTAGTTGTCCACGACGAGCCAGGCCACCCTACGGCCCGGCACCAATTCCGTGACGCGGACCGTGCAGCGATGCACGTCCTGATAGCGGTGGACGAACTCGCCGCCGACCCGATCGGTGACGCCCTCGGCATCCTCGGACCACCAGCCTCGGACATTGACGATGCCCTCGAAGGCTTCCTGAGGAGACCGATCCACCGAGAACGTGGTGGTGAAGTTGCGCGCCGATTCTGCTTGCATCATGAAAGTGAGCTTAAGCGCATTCGATTTCATGATGCAAGCAAAATCACCGTCAGGCTTCCTCACGCACGTCGAGAACGACCTTCGCGCCCGGCGATGCCGCGACCTGCAGGGTGCGCAGTCGCAGCAGGACGGGGTTGTCGGCGAGCAGCTTGGCCGTGTTGGCCAGCGACCGCAGTGCGGCCGCCTCGGCGCGGGCCCGCTCCAGCTCGGCGCGGCCGCGCTCACGGGCCAGGACCGTCTCGAGGGCGGCCTTGCGGAGCTCGCCCGGGAGCATGAGGTCCTTGGCGCGCACGGCGTCGACCCGGATGCCGAGCCGCTCGACCGCGGCCGCGACCGTCGCCGTCCCGGAACCGAGCAGTGCGCGATCGGCGACCAGCTCGTCGAGGGTGTGCGCGGCCACCAGGTCGCGCGCGACCTCCTGGACCGCGCCGTACAGCACCACCTCGGCACTCTGCGCCGCGACCGTGAACGCCACCGGATCGGTGACCGCCCAGTCCGCGGCGAAGCTGACGCGCAGCGACAGGCCGTCCGAGGTCAGCAACTCCTGGCCGACGACCTGGAGCATGCGCGGGCGCATATCGACGGTGACGAGCTTGCAGCGCTTCTCGTCGTAGCGGTGGCGGCCCGGCTCCAGCGTCCGCTCCAGGACACCGTCGCGGTACAGCAGGGTGCGCTGCCAATCCATGACAGTCGCATACGTCTTCGTGAACATCGTCTTCGTGAACATCCCAATCTCCTTCCCTCGCTTGGCATCGGGCACGACCGGACACACCCTGACCGATCACGGCACACGGCGGGAGCCTCCCCCGTCCGGGGACGGAGAGCTCGCAGAGCCGCGATACCGCCCACGACCGGTCAGGGCGCATCACGTCAAGGAGTCGAACCTCGGCAGATGGAATCTGCGTCACCAGGGAGTAGCCACCCCCGATGCGGGGAACGCGGTCCGGAGATTCCGGTGCGCCCCTGAGTAGCGGCCGAGATAAAGGTAGCCAGCGCATCGCGATGCGCGCCAACGATTTTCCGGCGACGGGAAGAACGGCCATGAAATGCGAAAAGGCCCTTCAGTTTTCACTGAAGGGCCTTTCACAGTAGTCCCGACGGGATTTGAACCCGCGCTACCGCCTTGAGAGGGCGGCGTCCTAGGCCGCTAGACGACGGGACCAGGTCGCTCGCTGCGATCCGTGGACCGCGGCAGCTCCGAAAGCTTATCGTGCCGCCGCCCAGCAACCAAATCGCCTGTTGACAGGCCTGCGGAGCGCTACGGGGCCCGCCCGAGATCAGCTCTCCGGGACCTCGTCACGCCAACCGCGATCGAAGATCACCGCGAGCTTGTCCGCGATCGCGGCGTCGAGATCGATGCCCAGCTCCTCGGCGGTCAGCCACGCGCAGATGACCACGTCCGCCAACTCGGCCCGCATCTCCTCGAATGTGCCTGTGCGGCGGGCCTGTCCGGACCAGCGGCGGTACGCGCCGACGAACTCGCCTGTCTCCTCGGCCAGGGCGAGCACTTGCCGGTTCTGCGAGCCCTCGGCCGGGAAGCCGGCCGCCCGCAGGTGCGCGAGGATCTCTGCCGCGACCTGCGGCATGTCGTGTCTCATCGGAACGCCCGCCCGATCAGTAGTCCGGCGGCAGGTCGTCGAAGTCCGGCGGGGCCTCATCGGGCCAGGGGATGTCGTCGACCGGAGCGAAGGCGGACGGCGCGGGATTCGAGCCCCTACCCGCGCCGGTCGGCGCACCGGAGCCGGACGTACGCCGCGATTCAGGCGTGGTCGAGCGCTGCGCGGGGCCGCGGGTGGCCGCCCCGGCCTGGCGCGTGCCACTGCTGCCCCGTGAACCGGTGTCCGGCGTGGATCCCGTGGCGAACCTCGAACCGCTCGCCGCCGCCTTGGAAGCCGTTGCAGAACTTGCCGTTCCCGTCACGCCCGAGGAACGACCATCCGCGACAGCACCCGTCGCGCCGCCCCCGGCCGAGGCATCGGCGGCGATCCTCGGCGAATCACCTTGT
This sequence comes from Nocardia sp. NPDC004340, assembly GCF_053602575.1. Taxonomy (NCBI): domain Bacteria; kingdom Bacillati; phylum Actinomycetota; class Actinomycetes; order Mycobacteriales; family Nocardiaceae; genus Nocardia; species Nocardia sp. NPDC004340. Next base: position 178,516 of record NZ_JBSGDW010000005.1, on the reverse strand, counting down.
GCGGCACCGGCAGAGCCGATCGCGCCACCATCGCCTGCCACCACCTCGAGCACGCCCTCGCCGTACTTGGCGCGCTTGTTCTCACCGATGCCGGAGATGCTCGCGAGATCGGACATCGTCGCGGGCTTGCGGGTGGCGATGTCGCGCAATGTCGCGTCGTGGAAGACGACGTAGGCGGGCACGCCCTGTTCCTTGGCGGTGGCCGCACGCCACGCCCGCAGCTTCTCGAACAGGTCCGTATCGGACTTGCTGAGGTCGCCGGCGGCGAGGCGGGAACCCTTGGCGGGCTTCGAAGTTCGGGCCGCCTTGCTGCGTTCGGGCTCGCGCCGCAGCATGACCTGCCGCTTCTCGAACAACACCTGGTTGCTGGATTCGGTGAGCGTCAGGACCCCGTAGTCGCCGTGCACGGCGAGCAGCCCCTGCGCCAGCAGCTGGCGGATCACTCCGCGCCATTCGATATCGCGCAGCTCGGTGCCGATGCCGAAGACCTTCAGCTCGTGATGGGCGTGCTGCTCCACCTTGGGATTGCGCTTGCCGATCAGGATGTCCACGATGTGCCCCGCGCCGAAGCTCTGCCCGCGTTCCCGCTTGAGCCGCAGCACGGCGGAGAGCACCTTCTGCGCGGACACGGTGCCGTCCCACGCCTCGGGCGCGTTGAGGCAGGTGTCGCAGTTGCCGCAGCGCTCCCCCTGCTGCCCGAAGTAGGCGAGCAGCTGGACCCGGCGGCACTGGACGGTCTCGCACAGCGCGAGCATGGCCTCCAGGTGCAGTTGCAGTTGACGGCGGTGCATGGCGTCGCCGTCGGAGGAGTCGATCATCTTGCGTTGCTGCACAACGTCACTGAGGCCGTACACCATCCACGCGGTGGACGGCTGCCCGTCACGCCCGGCGCGGCCGGTCTCCTGGTAGTAGCCCTCCACCGATTTGGGCAGGTCCAGGTGGGCGACGAACCGCACGTCCGGCTTGTCGATACCCATGCCGAAGGCGATGGTGGCGACCACGACCAGGCCGTCCTCGCGCAGGAACCGCGACTGGTTGGTCGCGCGGGTCTGGTTGTCCAGACCGGCGTGGTACGGCACCGCTTCGACACCGTTGGCGGTCAGGAACGCCGCGGTCTTCTCCACCGAATTGCGCGACAGGCAGTAGACGATGCCCGCGTCGCCGGCGTGCTCGTTCTGGATGAACGAGAGCAGCTGATGCTCGGCCCGGTTCTTGCCCTCGATCCGGTACTGGATATTGGGCCGGTCGAAGCTGGCCACGAAGTGTTTGGCCCCGCGCCCCTCGAGCAGGTCCAGCCGTTCGGCGATCTCCTTGCGGGTGGCCTCGGTGGCGGTGGCGGTGAGCGCGATGCGCGGCACGTCCGGCCAGCGTTCGTGCAGCATGGACAGGCCCAGATAGTCGGGCCGGAAGTCGTGGCCCCACTGCGACACACAGTGCGCCTCGTCGATGGCGAAGACCGAGATCTTGCCCCGGTCCAGCAGCTGGGCGGTGGACTCCAGCCGCAGCCGCTCGGGTGCGAGGTAGAGCACGTCCAGCTCCCCCGCCACGAATTGCGCCTCGACCGTGCGCCGTTCGTCGGGGAACTGCGTGGAGTTCAGGAACCCGGCCCGCACGCCCACCGCGGTGAGCGCGTCGACCTGGTCCTGCATGAGCGCGATGAGCGGCGAGACGACCACGCCGACGCCCGGGCGCACCAACGCCGGGATCTGATAGCACAGCGACTTGCCGCCACCGGTGGGCATGAGCACCAGGGCGTCGCCGCCGGAGATCACCTGTTCGACGATCTCCCGCTGCGGCCCGCGAAAATTGTCGTACCCGAACGTCTTCCGCAAAACCTGGTGTGCCGGATCACTTCCGGCATCACCCAGGTTCCCGTCAATGGTCTCGACCTCCGGCGCACTCACGACGGCAATCCTACGGACACCATCCGACGACCGGTGCCCGCTCGAGAACTTCGCACCCCGTCACTCGCGCACGTAGTACCGCAAGGCGACATACGCGGTGAGAGCGGCGAATCCGATACCGATCGGTGTGACGACCATGGCCACGGCCGCGATGTCGTCGCCGGTGATCCGCGGCAGCACCTGATCGTTGAACAGCGACCCCAGCGCCCGGTTGATCACCAGCGGCTGCGCCACGAACAGACCGCCCACGGCCAGCACCGATCCCACCAGCGCCGCCAGCACGGCTTCCAGCAGGAACGGCAGCTGCGTGTACCAGCGCGTGGCGCCGACCAGTCGCATGATGCCCACCTCGGTCCGCCGGGCCAGCGCCGCGACCTGCACCATATTGGCGATCAGCATCAAAGCGGCCAGGGCCTGCAGCGCCGCCAACCCGAAGGCGGCATTGCGCAATCCGACGAAGAAGCTGACCAGCCGGTCCACGATGTCCATGTCATTGAGCACGGTCATGACGCCGGGCCGCTTGGAGAAGTCGTCGTAGATGGACCGGTACTTGGTGACGTCGTCGAGCTTCACCCGGAACGAGGCGGGCAGTCCGTCCTTGCTCACCTCGTCGGCGAGTCCCGGCTGATCCTTGAAGGTGGTCTCCTTGACCTCCTTCACCGCGTCCGAGCTATTGATGAACTGCACGTTCGCCACATAGTCGTGCTTCTTCAGATCCGCCATGAGCGAGGCGCACGGCTGCCCGGTGCAGTCCGGGTCCGTCTTCGACACCTGGTCGTCGAGGTACAGCCGGATCTCCACGCGCTGGACGTAGTAGTCCTGGATCTTGTCCGCCATCCGGACCGCGAGCAGGCCGCCGCCGAGCATGGTCAGCGACACCGCGGTGGTGAGGATCATGGCGATGGTCATGGTGACGTTGCGGCGCAGGCCGGTGAAGACCTCGCTGAACAGGAATCCCGCGCGCATTATCGGCCCACCCCGTAGACGCCCATCTCGTCGTCGCGCACGATGCGTCCGCGATCGAGTTCGACCACGCGCCGGCGCATGGCGTCGACGATGGTGTTGTCGTGGGTGGCCATGACCACCGTGGTTCCGGTGCGGTTGATGCGTTCGAGCAGCATCATGATGTCCTGACTGGTCTCCGGGTCGAGGTTGCCGGTCGGTTCGTCCGCCAGCAGCACCAGCGGCCGGTTCACGAAGGCGCGGGCGAGCGCGACGCGCTGCTGCTCACCACCGGAGAGTTCACCGGGCAGCCGGTCGGCCTTGCCCGCGAGTCCCACCATGTCGAGCGCCTCGGGCACCGACCGATTGATGAATGCTCGCGATTTGCCGATCACCTCCAGCGCGAAGGCGACATTCTGTTCCACCGTCTTCTGCTGCAGCAGCCGGAAGTCCTGGAAGACGCACCCGATGCGCTGGCGCAGCTTGGGAACCTTGCGCCCCGGCAGCCGGTCGACCCGAAAGTCGGCGACCCACACCTCACCGGTGGTCGGTTTCTCGTCCTTCAACAGCAGCCGCATGAACGTGGACTTTCCGGAGCCCGAGGGCCCGATAACGAAGACGAACTCGCCCTTTTCGATATCGACGGAGACATTGTCCAGCGCCGGCCGCGTCGAGGTCTGATACGACTTGGTGACGTTGCGCAGGGTTATCACGGGGAGCCAGTGTAGCCAGCACGACCGCGCGGCCGACTACACCGCGCGGACGCGGGGTCAGCGCTGGGTGTGCTCCGATGTGTTTGGCAGATAGTTGCTGAGCACGGTGTTCACCATCGGCGGGGCGTTCTTGGGCTCGTGTCCGGCGGGCTTGACGAGTACGTAGAGCGCGAAGGTGGCGACCCACACGGCCATCAGGATCGCGGTGGACTTACGGATTCGCTTGATCGGCACCGACACCCATACCCTCCCGGCGCAGTGCCGCGGCCACCCGCACACGGAGCTCACGCCCGACTTCGAACTGTTTGCCCGGGAGCGTCCGGGCCACCATCTTGATGTTCATCTGATTGACGGTGAGATCTTCGACACCCATCACGCTGGGCTGGTCCAGCAGCAGGGCCTTGAGCTTGCGATCGGAGAACGCCTTGGCCCCGACATCGCGCAGGACTTCGTTGACCTTGTTGATGTCGGATGTGGCGGGCACCGGCACATCGATGGCGGCGCGCGCCCAATCCTTGGACAGGTTGGTCACTTTCACGATCTGGCCGTTGGGAACGATGACCACTTCGCCGTCCGCGCTGCGCAAGGTGGTGATGCGCAGCGTGACGTCCTCCACCGTACCCTCGGCCTCCGCGGAGTTCCCGCTGACCGCGATCCGCACGACATCGCCGAAGCCGTACTGCCTTTCGGTGATGAGGAAGAATCCCGCGAGCAGATCCTGCACGATGCGCTGCGCGCCGAAACCCAGCGCGGCACCCAGCACGGCGGCCGGGGCGACCAGTCCGCCCAGCTCGAAGCCCAAGCGCCGCAACACTTCCAGCGAGACCAGGAAGTAGACGATGGACAGCACCACCCAGGTGATCACCTGGGCCAGCGCGTGCCGATGCTTGGACGCCTCCGATCGCACCAGCGAGTCACTGCTGCGGAATCCGGCGTCGATGCGCCGGGTGATCCGGTCCCGCACGTAGTTCGCGCCGCGGCTGAAGAGCATGGTGCCCACGATGAGCAGCACGATCTCCAAACCGCTGGACCGCAGCCAATTCCCGAATTCTGTGTTCATAGTGCCTCCGCTCCCCTCCGTCGTGCGGAGCGGGCGAGCCGAGTTGATCTAGTTGGCCGACTGCTCTCGCATGCGCCAACGAATTCCGGCTTCGATGAAAGCATCGATGTCGCCGTCGAGCACGGCGGAGGGGTTGTTGACCTCGTAGTTGGTGCGCAGATCCTTGACCATCTGGTACGGGTGCAGCACGTAGGAGCGCATCTGGTTGCCCCAGGACGCGCCCTCGTTGGTCTTGAGCGCGTCCATCTGGGCGCGCTCTTCCTGCCGCTTGCGCTCGAGCAGCTTGGCCTGCAGCACGCGCATGGCCGAGATCTTGTTCTGCAGCTGCGACTTCTCGTTCTGGCAGGTGACCACGATGCCGGTCGGGATGTGGGTCAGGCGGACCGCGGAGTCGGTGGTGTTGACCGACTGGCCGCCCGGGCCCGAGGAGCGGTACACGTCGACGCGGACCTCGCCCTCGGGAATCTCGATGTGGTCGGTGGTCTCGACGACGGGCAGCACCTCGACCTCGGCGAAGGAGGTCTGGCGGCGGCCCTGGTTGTCGAACGGGCTGATACGGACCAGTCGGTGCGTGCCCATTTCCACCGACAGCGTGCCGTACGCGTAGGGCACCTTCACCGCGAAGGTCGCCGACTTGATGCCCGCTTCTTCCGCGTAAGAGGTGTCATAGATCTCGACCGGGTACTTGTGCCCCTCGGCCCAGCGCACGTACATGCGCATCAGCATCTGCGCCCAGTCCGCGGCGTCCACGCCACCCGCGCCGGAACGGATATTGACCAGCGCCTCACGCTTGTCGTACTCGCCCGAGAGCAGGGTCCGGACTTCCATCGCCTCGATATCGGCGTGCAGGGAGGACCGCTCGGCGTCGGCGTCGGCGAGCGCCGCGACCTGGTCCGCGCCCTCCTCGGCCTCGGCCAGCTCGTAGAGCACCGGCAGGTCCTCGAGCCGCTGCCGCAGATCCTTGACCCGCCGCATCTCGGCCTGCGCGTGCGACAACTCGCTGGTCACGCTCTGCGCGTGCTCCTGGTTGTTCCACAGCTCCGGGTCGGCCGCCTGGTGTTCCAGCTCGTCGATGCGGCGAGCCAGCTCGTCGATATCGAGCACCGACTCGATGGTCTTCAGAGTCGTGTCGAGTTCGGCCAGATCAGCGGAGACGTCAGGATGCACGGTGTTCCAATCTACCGGGGCGGTCCATTACTCCGAAACTTCGGCGGCTCGTGGCCGCGCTGCTCACCCCGCGACGGCGCGCAGGCCGCCGGGGCGACGGCCGACGAGGCGGTCCACGGCGGTCGCGGTGGCGTCGTCGGCGGGGAGGTAGACGATGAGGGTCTGGTCGTCGTCCGCGGAGAAGTGCAGGGTTTCGTAGGCCAGGCGCAGTGACCCGGCCTCGGGGTGTTCGAGGCGGCCGACGCCATTGGTGTCGGGCAGGCCGGGGATGGTGTCGAGCCGGTCGGTGAATTCGGGGCCGAGGGTTTCGGCGAGTTCGTCGAACAGGGCGTTCACGTGCGGGTCGGCGCGGCCGGGTCCCTGTTTGAGGGTGGCGACCACCTTGTCCGCCTTGTGTTCCCAGTCGGGGTAGAACTCCCGGGCGCGCGGATCGGACAGCACGTAGCGGGCGTAATTGCCGGGCAGTCCGTCGTCGAGCATGCCGATCGGCCCGAACAGGGCGCGGTAGCCGTCGGTCACGGCGAGGATCTCGGTGAGGCGGTTCATCACCGCCGCGGGCGCGGGCTCGAGCTGATCCAGCATGGCCTGCACGGCCGGGCGGATGCGGCGGTTGGGCCCGGATGCGCCGCGGCAGTTGAAGTTCGGATCCCCCGCCTTCGCGAAACCGAGCAGGTGCACGCGCTGCGCGGGGGTCAGTCGGAGCGCGTCGGACAGCGCGATCAGCACCGGCGAGGACGGATGCCGGTCGCGGCCCTGCTCGAGGCGGGTCAGGTATTCCACGGAAACACCCGCGAGCGTGGCCAATTCGGCCCGGCGCAGTCCGGGCGTGCGCCGCCGCGGACCGGTCGGCAGGCCCACCTCGGCGGGTGTGACGGCCTCGCGGCGCAGGCGCAGGAACAGTCCCAGCTCGTTCTCACTCACGTTTTCGACGGTAACAACCAAGGCGGCCGCTGAGGGTGTCCCTGCCACTACCACCCTCAGCGTGGTCTCCCTACCGGTCTTGCGAACTCGCAGAGTTGATCCCGAGCGGCCGACCGGCCGCACAGGATCCCCCAAGGAGACCCTCATGACCAGCACGTCCCTGCGCCTCGCGGTGATCATCGGCAGCGTCCGGGAGGGACGCTTCGGACCGGTGGTGGCCGACTGGTTCGCCGCGCGGGCCCGCGTCCACGGCGCGTTCGAGGTGGATGTGATCGATCTGGCCGACTACAACCTGCCGCACGAACTGCCCGCGATCCCGATGGCGATGGAGCCGAATCCGGCCCGCCCCGGCAATGGCGACGAGCTGGCCGCGCGGCTGGCGGCGGCGGACGCGTTCGTGGTCGTCACGCCCGACATCAACCGCAGCTTCCCGTCGTCGCTCAAGACGGCTATCGACTGGCATGTCACCGAATGGGATCGCAAGACGGTCGGATTCGTCGGCTACAGCGGCGGGTCCGGCGGGCTGCTGGCGATCGAGGGTCTGCGCGCGGTGTTCAACGAGTTGAACGCCCACACGGTGCGGAACTACCTCTCGTTCTCCCGCTACTACCTGCTGTTCGACCAGTCGGGCACATTGATCGAACCCGCCGAGTACGAGGAGGCCGCCGACCGGCTGCTGACCCAGCTGCACTGGTGGGCAACCGCGCTCAGCACCGCCCGGCAGGACGCTGTCAGCGCCTGACCGACCGGGTGGCACACCGACCGGCGAATTCGCGGCCGCTCCCGGCACCGGTGTGCCACCGGTCGTTGGGGATGTGGGACACCCGGAGTTAACGGGGGAGGACTAACGTGCTCGGGGTGACCGGATACTCCGCTGACCTGGAACTTGCGCTGAGGCTGGCCGACGCGGCCGATGTGATCACCCGTGAGCGGTTCGGGGCGCTCGACTTGAAGATCGATTCGAAACCGGATCTGACGCCGGTGTCGGACGCGGATCTGGCGGTCGAGCGGATGGTGCGGGAGGTCCTCGCGGCCGAGCGTCCCGACGATCTGGTGCTCGGCGAGGAATTCGGCGGGGACGCCGAGTTCACCGGGCGGCAGTGGGTGATCGATCCGATCGACGGGACCAAGAACTTCGTGCGCGGCGTGCCGGTGTGGGCCTCGCTCATCTCACTGCTCGAGGACGGCGTGCCGGTGGTGGGCGTGGTGAGCGCGCCCGGCCTGTCGCGGCGCTGGTGGGCGGCGTCGGGCCACGGCGCGTGGAGCACCTTCGAAAAGGGTGAGCCCAAGGCGATTTCGGTGTCCGCGATCGCGGAGCTGGGGGCGTCCAGTCTGGCGATCTCGAGCCTGTCCGGCTGGCGGGCCATCGGCCGCCGCGCCAAGCTCATCGCGCTCACCGACGAGGTGTGGCGGGTGCGCGGATACGGCGACTTCTACGGCTACGCACTGCTGGCCGAGGGTGCGGTGGACATCGTCACCGAGCCGGAGCTGTCGCTGTGGGACATGGCCGCGCTCGACATTCTGATTCGCGAGGCGGGCGGCACCTTCACGTCGCTCGACGGCAATCCCGGGCCGCACGGCGGCAGCGCGGTGGCGACCAATTCGCATCTGCAGGACCAGGTTCTGGCGGCACTGCAGGCCTGATTCGAAGTTCTTCGAGGGGTACCCGGCGCGGGCTGCGGTCCCGCTACCGGGCGCGTCACTGCGCCTGCTCATGCCGGCGTGGCGACGCCTGGGGGTATCAGCCCAGCGGAACGCAGACCGAACCGAGGTCGAGGAACGGGCCGCCGGGGATGGACGAGCCGACGCCGACCGAGCCGAGGCCGATCTCGGTGCCGACGCCGGTGCTGCACCCGCTGGTGCCCGAGCCGGTGCCGATGCCAGAGCCGGTGATGCCGATGTCGATGTTCTGCAGCGGCACTTCGGCATTCGCGGCGGGGGCGGTGAGGAAGAGACCGGCGGCGACGAAGCCGACCGTTCCGAGCGCGATCTTCATTATGTACGAGCCTCCATCAGGATCGGGTTATGCGCCGACACCTTAGCCCAGCTCGCCGTCGTTTGAAGTGTGTTTGTTTCACTAGATTCGGGTTACGTCATCGGCACGTTCGAGCCACCGCTCTGACCTCGCGATTAGACAACACTCGACGACAGTTCTTACTCTGAAGTAAGATAGTCTTACTCAGGAGTAAGATTGCTGGGCGGGATCACCCACCTCCTCGATAGAAACTTGGTGATTATGAGCACTCGAGACACCGCAACGAAGCGGGATACCTCCGCCGTTGGCCTCAACCCGGTCAAACGCGACTGGATGGGCGCGGCGATGCGGGTCATGACGACCATCACGGGGTCCGACCTGGCCGAGAAGTACAACCTGCGCAAGCCGATCGAGCGTCTCACCTATGAGGGCACCAAGACCGGATTCCGCACCCTCGGTGCCGCGACCCGCGCGTTCGAGAAGGTCGCCGGCGGTGGCGCTCCGAAGCGTCTGCCCGCCAACGAGTCTCGTAAGAAGGACTACTTCGACCTGACCCCGACCGACGAGCAGCAGATGATCGTCGAGACGGTGCGCGACTTCGCCGGCGAGATCCTGCGCCCGGCCGCGTACGAGGCCGACAACTCGGCCAAGGCGCCGCGCGACCTGCTGGAGCGGGCCGCCGAGCTGGGCGTCACGCTGATCAACGTGCCCGAGGAGCTCGAGGGCGCGGCCTCCGAGCGCGGCGCGGTCACCAACTCGCTGGTCGCCGAAGCGCTGGCGTACGGCGACATGGGCCTGGCGCTGCCGATCCTGGCGCCGAGCGGTGTCGCGGTCGCGCTGTCGCAGTGGGGCACCGACGCGCAACAGAAGAGCTACCTGGGCGCCTACGCGGGCGAGAACGTGCCGCAGTCCTCGGTGGTCATCGCCGAGCCGCAGGCGCTGTTCGACCCGTTCGCGCTGAAGACCAAGGCCACCCGCTCCCCCAGCGGCTTCCGCCTCAACGGTGTGAAGACCCTGGTCCCGGCCGCCGGTGACGCCGAGCTGTTCATCGTCGCCGCCGAGCTGGACGGCCGCCCGACCTTCTTCATCGTCGAGTCCGACACCGAGGGCCTGGTCATCGAGGCGGACCCGAGCATGGGTATGCGGGCCGCGGGCCTGGGTCGCCTGATCCTGAACAATGTCGCGGTTCCGGCCACCGCCCTGCTGGGCGACTCCGAGGGCGCGGTGCGCGCCGAGGAGTACGCCGACGCGGTGCGGCTGGCCCGTCTGGGCTGGGCCTCGCTGGCCATCGGCACCGGTCAGGCCGTGCTGGACTACGTGATTCCGTACGTGAAGGAGCGGGAGGCGTTCGGTGAGCCGATCGCGCACCGGCAGGCGGTCGCGTTCATGGTCGCGAACATGGCGATCGAGCTGGACGGTCTTCGTCTCGTGACGCTGCGGGGTGCGTCTCGCGCCGAGCAGGGTCTGTCCTTCGCCCGCGAGGCCGCGCTGGCCAAGAAGCTGGCCACCGACAAGGGCATGCAGATCGGCCTCGACGGCGTGCAGCTGCTCGGCGGCCACGGCTTCACCAAGGAACACCCGGTCGAGCGCTGGTACCGCGATCTGCGCGGTGTGGGCGTCGCCGAGGGCGTCGTCCTCCTCTGACCCGACTTCTCAACGGAGAGACCACTCATGATCAATCTCGAACTCCCCAAGAAGCTGCGGGCCAGCGCCAACCAGGCCCACCAGGTCGCGCAGGAGATCTTCCGTCCCGCGTCGCGCAAGTACGACCTGGCCGAGCACGAATACCCGGTCGAGCTGGACACCATGGCCGCCATGGTCGAGGGCCTGTCCGACTCGGGTTCCGCCGACGTCTCCGGCGCCACCGGCGGCCGTAAGGCCGGCGAGTCCACCGAGGGCGACAAGCACGCCACCGAGCTGCTCGGAAACACCAACGGCGGCAATATGTCCGCGCTGATGAATGCCCTCGAGACCTCCTGGGGCGACGTCGGCCTGATGCTGTCGATCCCCTACCAGGGTCTCGGCAACGCCGCCATCGCCGCGGTCGCCACCGACGAGCAGCTGTCGCGTTTCGGCAAGGTGTGGGCCGCCATGGCCATCACCGAGCCGTCCTTCGGCTCCGACTCCGCGGCGGTCACCGCCACCGCCACCCTCGACGGTGACGAGTGGGTCCTCAACGGCACCAAGATCTTCGTGACCGCCGGCTCGCGCGCCACCCACATCGTGGTGTGGGCGTCGGTGGACCGGTCCCTGGGCCGCGCCGCCATCAAGTCCTTCGTGGTTCCCCGCGACGCCAAGGGCCTCACCGTGTCCCGCCTCGAGCACAAGCTCGGCATCAAGGCGTCCGACACCGCCGAGATCCGCTTCGAGGACTGCCGCATCCCGAAGGACAACATCCTCGGTTCCCCGGAAGTCAACGTGGAGAAGGGTTTCGCGGGCGTCATGCAGACGTTCGACAACACCCGCCCCCTCGTAGCCGCCATGGCGGTCGGCGTCGGCCGCGCCGCCCTCGAGGAACTCCGCACGGTGCTGACCGACGCGGGCGTCGAGATCTCCTACGACACCCCCGCCAACAACCAGCACGCCGCCGCCGCGGAATTCCTCCGCCTGGAAGCGGACTGGGAAGCGGCCTACCTCCTCTCCCTCCGCGCCGCGTGGATGGCCGACAACAAGAAGCCCAACTCCCTCGAGGCTTCGATGTCCAAGGCCAAGGCCGGCCGCATGGGCACCGACGTCACCCTCAAGGCCGTCGAGCTGGCCGGCGCCACGGGTTACTCCCAGCGCACCCTCCTGGAGAAGTGGGGCCGCGACTCGAAGATCCTCGACATCTTCGAAGGCACCCAGCAGATCCAACAGCTCATCGTGGCCCGCCGGGTTCTCGGGCTGGGCAGCGACAAGCTGAAGTAAGTTCCGGCACAACGGAAAACCGGTGCGAGCAGTACTCCTGCCTCGCACCGGTTCTTCGTCTCCAGATAGCCCACCTCGATCATTTCCGTGCCTCAGGCCGCCGTCAGGCTGTCATCGAGCAGTTCCCACACCGAGGCCGCGGCATCCACGGCGAGACGCGCCCGTTCATGGCTGTCGTCGAGCAGACGAACGTAGGTGCGGAGCGTGAAGCCCGGGTCCGCATGCCCGAGGTACTCCGCGAGCTCTTTGATCGATACCCCGCGGGCCAGCAAGGTCGAGGCGTACAGATGCCGAAGCGCGTGCATGCCGTCGATCCGCTTGCGGTACACCAGCCCCGCCCGACCGAAGGCCGGCAGCCACACGACCTTGCTGAACAGGTCCCCACTGAACGGGTTGCCCGCCGGATTGGTGATGAGGATTCGGACCGTCACGAGTTCACCGTCCGCACTCCCCCACGGCAAAGTAACCGCAGTGAGCGGAAACTCCTCGACGTAGCTGTCGATGTCGTTCAAGGTCGCCCGCGACAACGGCACGAATCGGGTCTTTCCACCCTTGGGCAACGCGAACATCAGCACGCCGTCGACCAACTTCACCTGGCGTTGAACGTGGACCACCATGCCGTCTCGGTCGATATCCTGCTCGGGCGAGAGGGCCAGGATCTCGCTCTGTTGACAGCCCAGGCCGGCTCCCATCGGCGCAGCGATCCGGTACCGCTTGTGCAATCCCCCACGGATCTGCCGTACCCGTTCGTCCTGCCAGATCACGACCTTCGGACTCTTCTTCACCGGGCGCCGGACCGACTTTGCCTTGCACGGGTTCTCGCGAATCAGCTTGTCGTCCACGGCCGAGTCGAAAATGCCCGACACGATATTGAACAGCATGGCCTTGTAGTTCTCGGAATACTTCCGCACATCGAGCCCGTCGACCCAGTCCCGAATCTTCGCCGGCCCGATCCAACCCATGGACTGGTGGCCGAAAGTGGGATAGATCCTCGATCCCAGCCGACTCCGGAGCGCCGATCGGGTGGCCGGGTCCGGTGACTGCGCCTTGACCCAGCTTTCCCCTTGTTGCCGAAAGGTCTTCCGCGCGGCGCGAGGATCGACGTACTTGCCCTCGCGCTTGTCGGACTCCACTTCGATCAGAAAGTCATCGGCACGCTTCTTCTGCCTGTCGGGGAACGACTTCGACCGCTCATCACCCTCGGGGTTGATACAGCGGACTCGATACCGAAGTCCCTTGCCGTACAGCTCGGTCGGCTCTATAACCGGCTTCCCGCGGCCGTTGAGAACGAGCTTGTCGTCACCATCCCGCTTCGGCCGGTACCAGCGATCTTCCACGTGGCCATGTCAGGCGGCCTCGAAATCCGTTGCAGCGAAAGACTTCACCTTCGTCGGGCGATAGCGCAGCCGTCGACCGATCACCGTCACCGGCGGCCCTTGACCGAGCCATTTCCATTCAGCGGCGGCTCGTGGCGGCGGCCATGCCACCACCGGCGACCACCAGCCCGCCGACGATCAGGATCAAGCCGAGCGGCCGCATCCAATTGACGTCCGACGCGGCAGACGCGGCGCGTTGGTCACGGCTCTGCGCGCCCGAACGCGACGACAGACACGTATCACCCGAGGACATCTGATGACCATCACAGCGCGGATGCTGCGCATTATGGGCCGCAGCGAAACTGAGCCCCAAGAACAGCGCGCCGACCAACACCACGACAATCCCGAGACTAGCGATCCTCCTGGCAGGACTCTGATCCTGTGCAGCCATACTCAAGCCCCCCCAAATCACCGACACACGTTGCGCCAGTTCACAAATCGAAAGTTAGTGTAGCTGACAGAAGCGTCGGCGCAAGGCGGAGAAATCGCTCATAAATGTGCAACAGGCGAAGCCACGCTTCTCGCCGTCCTGTGCGCTTCGCAACCTGGATCTGGGCAGCTTCCCATTCGACTTCTGCGGTATCGTCGGTGGCCCTACAACTGGCAGCTCGGCGGTCCCTCTGCGGTGGCAATCGACATTCCGACCACCGGAGTCCGCAGGCTCGAATGCACGAGCGATCCGGGAACCCGAAGCTAGCGACAGCCCACAGTCCCCAGCTCCATCCGCACGCCAGCGTTTTGCATCGCATTCCAGTTCCGAACTCCGCCATACAGGATCAAGGGGCGGCGGTACAGCCGCGCCCGGCGACTCCGAGAACGGAATGAACCCCGTCACGGTCAACGTCAGCGTCATCCGAGCCTTCCAGCGAGGTCGAGGATCGCGTCCTCGAAGATCGGCTGCCTGCCGCCACCCAGCCCGCGCCGGCTGGGATGCGGCACCCTCCGATCCGCGAAGTCGTACAGACCGGTGATCCCGGCGCGTTTCCACCCGTCGCGGGCGTTCCCGCCCAGCGGCAACACTGTCCGCACATACGGCAGCAGCGCGACGAGCCGCCGCGTCCACTGCGCACCGATCTGCCGTTCCTCGGTTGTCGACTGCCCGTCGGGGTCACTCGTGGGGAACGGGCACACATTCCAGTGCACTACATCCTTCCAGTCCACTCCACGGAGGGCATACTCCTTGCGCAGACAGGCTGCGGTGGGGTCGTCGTTATCGAGACTCAGCAGTCCGGACCCGGAGTCCATCTTCGCTTTCGGGCCGGGGGTGTCGAGCAGGATCAGAGCGCGGGCGTGGATACCACCCTGGTCGGGGTCGAGGTAGGGGACAGCGCCGCGGGGAAGGTCGTAGCGGTCGGCGATCTCGTCGGCGAGGGCGTTGATCGGCGCCACATGCAGTTCCCGGATACGAGACCGGCGTTCTTGCACAACGGCACGGGAGCTGTTACGGCCGAGACTCATCAGCGCATCACGTTCCTCTGGTTGTGGTGGGTTGCAACTTGTTGAAATTCAGTCGCCCCGAGCGGGATCCCGACAGGGCGCCGGAGAAAACCGGTTGTGTGTATCGTCCCTCATTCGTGCCAGATACCCCGGTCACCCACGGTCATTCGTGGCACGCACCGGGCACAGCGAAACGCAGGTCAGCAGCGCCGACCCGCGTGATCTTCTGATTCCTAAGCTGAGTGTGTCGCACCGCCTCGGTGTCACCACACTGTCACATGTGACACGGATACCCCGGACAGCCGCAGACCCGAGCGCAGTCTTTCGCCAGCTCAGCCACCACTATCCGATCCCGGCAGACGGACCCGGGCTGCCTCCGGAGCAGAAGATCGACAACAGCCCCAGGCCGTCCACAGGCCGTCACGGTCCCCAAACGACAGTGAACTGGGTAGAAGTCGGGAGAGACCACTCCGCAGGTCAACACCGGGTTTTCGAATGTTTCTGGAGGTCAACGAAATTGACCGCGAGATCCTCGACATCTTTGAAGGCACCCAGCAGATCCAGCAGCTCATCGTGGCCCGCCGCGTCCTCGGGCTGTCCAGCGACAAGCTGAAGTAAGTTCCAGCACAACGGAAAACCGGTGCGCGCCACGCAAGTGGCCCGCACCGGTTTTTTCGTTTCAGCGCGATGGGCCATGTCGGCTAGGTTGATTCCGAACGCTGCAGGCGTTGCAGCCTCCCGGGTCGAGGAGCGGACATGAGCGGTGAGCCGAACGCCATCGGCGAGATTCTGGTGACCTCCCGATCGCTCGCCGAGTACCAAGCCATGTTCGGGTTGTCCGACGCCGACTTGCGCGCGTCGATCCTGGACTGCCCTGCCGGAGCCGCTGGATTCGTGGCGGAAATCAATTCCCGTGGAGGCGATGCGCTCGCGTGCGATCCCGTCTACGCCGAGCGCGACCCTGCGGAAACTACCGCGCTCGCGCTCTCGGACATCGACCGCGCGAACCAATACCTGCGCAGCCATGCCGACCAGTACGCGTGGACCTTCTTCACCGACCCCGACCATCATCGGCAGTCCCGCTCCGAGGCCGCGCGCCGCTTCGGCACCGACATCGCCGCCCACCCGGCCCGCTACATCGCGGCCGCCCTCCCCAGCCTCCCCTTCGCCGACGCCAGCTTCGATCTGGTCCTCAGCTCCCACTTCCTGTTCAGCTACGCAGACCGTTTCGACCTGAACTTCCACCTGCGCGCGATCCTCGAGCTGATCCGAGTAAGCCGCCGCGAGGTCCGCATCTTCCCCCTCACCCCCATGGGCGCTCCCCACACCTACCGAGAACTCCCCGCCCTGATCGACAGCTTGACCAACGCCGGAATCACAACGGCGATAAAGGATGTCGACTACGAATTCCAGCGCTTAGGAACCCAAATGCTCGTCTGCACTCGCGAAGTCATGACTGACTGACGTCACGACATCAGTGGGCCTGTATCCGAATCACAGCCACGTTGATCGACCCTTGCCGCCTCGGTGGAGGTGGGGACAATGGGGGCATGGTCGAACTCGTGCTGGTTCGGGGGGATATCACCGAGCAGGAGGTTGATGCCGTGGTGAATGCGGCGAATTCTTCGCTGCTCGGGGGTGGGGGTGTTGACGGGGCCATTCATCGGAAGGGGGGTCCGGCGATTCTCGCTGCGTGTCGGGAATTGCGGGCGTCGCGGTATGGGAAGGGGCTGGCGACCGGGGCGGCTGTTGCGACGACCGGTGGGAATCTGCCGGCGCGGTGGGTGATTCACACGGTGGGGCCGGTGTGGTCGGCGCAGGACGACCGATCGGAGCTGCTGGCGTCGTGCTATCGCGAATCGCTTCGGGTGGCCGATGAGCTGGGTGCGCGGACGGTGGCGTTCCCGGCTATCTCGACCGGCATTTTCGGGTGGCCGATGGATGACGGTGCCCGGATCGCGATCGAGACGGTGCGAGCGGCCGACACCGCGGTGCGGGAAGTGCGTTTCGTGCTGTTCAGCCAGGATGCGCACGACTCGTTCGCCAGCGCACGCGGGTCATCGGCCGGGTAGCCCGGCGAGCGGAGCCACGGCTGGTCTTTCGCTCGCGAAGCTCAGTCGAGGCAGAACTCGTTGCCCTCTATGTCCTGCATGACCAGGCACGACTCATTGACGCCGTCGGCGCGCAGCAAGTGCAGACGTCGAGCGCCGAGGGCGACCAGTCGTGCGCATTCGGCCTCGAGGGCGGCTACGCGCTCCTCGCCCACGAGGCCGGTACCGACTCGCACGTCGAGGTGAAGACGATTCTTGACGACCTTTTCCTCGGGCACACGTTGGAAGTACAGGCGCGGGCCTACGCCTGCGGGGTCGACACAGGCTGAACCCTGCGACTCGTATCCCAGTACCGCGCACCAGAAATGGGCGAGCCGCGCGGGGTCCGCGCAGTCGAAGGTGACCTGGATGGTTCTGACGGACGCCATCGGCGCTCCTAACGGGGGTCTCGGCGCATGCACCAGGTGCGGAGGCCGTTGTCGGCGAGCATGATGTCGGCGGTTACCTCGAAGCCCAGGTGTTGGTAGAAGCGGACGTTGGCTTCGCTGGAGGTTTCGAGGAAGGCCGGGTAGCCGGCTCGGGCGGCTGCTTCGAGGCCGGGGCGGAGGACGGCGGTGCCGAGGCCTCGGCTCTGGCATTCGGGGGCTACGGCGATGGTGTGGAGCATCCATGCCGGATCGTGGGGGCGGTAGGGCTCGATGGCGGCTTCGGAGGCTGCGGCTGCTTCGGATCGGTTGCCGATGAGGTCGGACAGTTCGGCGGCGAGGTCGGCGAACGCGGGGGCGGGGTCCCGGTCGGGGGTGGACCAGGCGGCGACGGCGCGGCCGCCGTCGGCGATCCAGACCTTGCCGTAGGGCATCGCTATGCGGGTGAGGCATAGTTCCTGGTAGCGGCGGATTCGTTCCAGGTGGTTGTCGGCGTCGATCACGTACCGGGTGTAGGGGTAGTCGGCGAACGCGCGGGCCAGGGTGTCCACGGCGGTGGGGACGTCGGCGTCGGTGATCAGCCGTACCGTGTTCGTCGATGAGGGCATGTCCCGCCAACGAGCGCCTCGGCGATCTCGTTCCGACTGCCGGCCGAGGGGTGATCAGATTCCGGAGCCGGTGATTCGGAGTTGCGAGTTCACGTACTCGACTCGGAGCCACCGTTTCTCGGTCTGGGTTTTGCCGGTCGTATAGGTGTAGGTGAGGGTGGCGGTGCTGGTTCGGTAGTCGGTGTTGGTGATGGAGCCGACTTGGACCGTGGTGACGGTGGACCAGAATTTGGTGTATCCGGCGTAGCCGCCACTCTGGGATTGGTAGGACGAGGAGAGCTGAGCCCAAGCGGATTCGGTGCCTGACGGGAGTTGGGCGTAGTAGCTGCGGATGAAGCTGGCCATCTGGTCCGCGGAGGGACCCTTCGAATCCTGTTTGCCTACGTCTTTTCCCGATCCCGTTTCATTGCCGTTGCCGGTTACGACGATGGTGGTGTCCGCCAGCTTGTCGGAACCGGTGCCGAAGTGGATGTTGCCGAACGCTCCCGCCGCGATGAATGCCGCGGCGATGGTGGCGGCGGCTCCGATGACGGCTACCGCGATCGCTACGCCTGCCCGTTCGGACATGCGCGCCTCCCCTGGTCGATCACGCACGATGGCCGCTCGCCCGGAGACGGCAGGATCAGGATACTGCTGGGATTCTGGGAATCACAGGCAATTCTCGAGGTTGGCCGACGGGTGGGCTACCAGCTGATTCGGCCGGCGCGGGCGGGGTGGTCACGGAGCGTCGGTTGCCGAAATATGATCTGCGCGGATAAGTTTCGGCGGTGCGCGGATTCAGTAGGCGAATGCTATTGGGGGCGGGGGCTCTTACGGCGGGTGCGTTGCTCCCGGCGGCGGTCGGCCGGGCCGGGGTGCCGGTGGCGGGGCCCGCGTTCGACGTGCAGTACCGGGCGATCACCAGAGTGGCCGGGGGGCGCTGGCATTGCCTGGTGACCGATCTGGGGTCGGGGACGCCGGTGCCGGTCGTGGAGGAGGACGCCGACTTCGTGATCGAGGGCGCCAGCGTGCAGAAGCTGGCGGTGATGACGGCCCTCATGAGCGAGGTCGACGCGGGTCGGGTGAAGCTGTCGGACACCACGACGCTGGACGCCGATATCATCGCCGAGGGCAGCGGGCTGTATCTGAACCAGGCCGCGTTCGGGGATCAGCTGACCGTCGCGAATCTGCTGACCACCATGTTGCAGGTGTCGGACAACACCGCGGTGCGGCTGCTGTCGCGGTTCGTATCAGGTGACCAGGTCAACGAGACGCTGGATCGCCTGGGGTTCAAGCAGACCCGCGTGGAGCCGCTGCCCGGGGAGAGCCGCTTCTATCTGGGCGTCACCACGGCGCGCGAGAACAACGACCTGCTGTACCGGCTGGCCTCGGGGACGCTGCTGTCGAAGGAGTCGACGCAGGCGGTGCTGCGGATCATGTCGTGGTCCTCGGTCGGCTACACCGACGGTGTCCGGCGCAATATGTCCTCGGACGAGCGGGCCCGTTTCGCCGTCAAACACGGTGCGTCCGACGACAAACGGCACGAAACGGGCGTCATGTTCGACCCGGCCGGGGCCCCGTCGGCGGTGTTCTCGTTCCTCGCCGATCAGGCTCCCGACGCCGACAACTACGGGGCCACGAATCCGGTGGTGGAAGCGCACGCCGCGCTGGGACGGGCGCTGCTCGACACGTACACGCAGCTGTCGCCGTTGCAGTCGTTCATCGATCCGAAGAAGATCGCGGCGGGCGGGCACTGAGCGGGATACTCAGCCCGCCAACATGTTTCGCATGGCGGTGAACACCTCGGACGCGCCGCCCAGGGACCAGCCCCCGTCGACGGGGATGATCGCGCCATTGACGTAGGCGGCATAGGGCGAGGCCAGCCACAGGCAGCAGTCGGCGATCTCCTGGGCGGTGCCGTAGCGGCCCATGGGCACCGATCCGGTCACCATGTCCGCCATTTGGGGCGTGGGCGCCAGCCGCGCCATGCCCTCGGTGTCCTCGATCGGCCCTGGCACCACCGCGTTGACCCGGATGCCGTGGTGCCCCCATTCGAGCGCCGCGCATCGGGTGAGCATGTCGACGCCCGCCTTGGCCGCGCACGCGTGCGCCTGCATCGCCATCGGGAGGGTCGACTGCGGCGCGGAGATGGTGATGACCGACGCCCCGGGCGCGCGCAGATGCTCGCGGCCGGCACGCAGCACATTGAAGGTGCCCTTCAGATCGATGTCCACGACCGCCGCGAACGCGCCCGCCGACATGGTGTCCGCCGCGGCGGGAAAGTTCCCGGCGGCCCCGGACACCAGCACGTCCAGCTCCCCGAGTTCCCCGCAGATGGCGGCGATCCCCTGCTCCACCCCCTCGTAGTCGCGGACGTCCGCCGCGAAGCCGAGCACGGTGCCCCCGCTCTCCCCGATCGAGTCGACGGCGGCGCGCACCTTGTCCGGTGAACGCGACAGCACCCCGACCGAGGCCCCCGCCCGCGCGAACGCTCGAGCCACGCCGAGATTGATACCGCTGGTGCCACCGGCCACGAATACCGTCTGGCCGGAGTAATCGAAGAGGTCGCTCATCTCCTGATTCTGCGGCGATTCCCCCGCCCCGGGGTCGGGTTCACGCGGTTCGATGCAGGCTCGCGACCGGTTCGGGCCGAGACGCCGAGACGCCGGGCGCCGACACGCGGCGACATCCGGGCGCAGGCATCGACCGCCACGCCGGAGACCAGGCGAACCACGCGGTCCGGTCAGGCGGCGGCGAAGCGGACGGCCAGTTGGGTGCGGCTGGTGCACGCCGTCTCGGCCAGCACCCGGCTGAGGTGTTTCTTCACGGTATCCACACCGATGAACAGCCGTTCGGCGATCTGCCGGTTGGTCAGCCCGCGCGCGGCCAGGTCGGCGACCTCCCATTCGCGCGGGGTGAGCTGCCAGGTGGCGGTGGCGGCCCGCCGTTCGCGGTCGCGGGCGAGCTGTTCGCCGACCAGCGGCGCGAGGTGGCGGCGCAGCGCGTGCAGCAGCGCCACATCGCGTTCGGGCACGCTCGGCGACTCCGCGACCGCCATGCCCACGCACAGCACCCCCGCGGGTCCGCCATCGACCAGCATGGCAGCTTTGTCGGTGATTCCGTTGGGGTGCAGGAACTCCGCGCGGAACGCGTCGGACCCGGGCACCTCGCTGAGCCGAATGACGCCGCGAGCGCGCAGCAGGTCGGGGACCAGCGGGTTGCGCAGCGGGTCCACCGCCGCCCAGCGTTCGGCGTAGTCGGCCATGAATTCCGCGGTGTATCCGCCCTGCACGCCGCAGCCCTCACGGATCGCCTCGTCGAGCGTATCCCCGTGCAGCACAGCGACTCCGACGAACCCGAACCAGCTCTGCAGGGCGAGCACCAACCGCTCCCGGAACTCGCTCAGGTCCACGGCCCGATCGACGGCCTCCAGAACGCCGATCAGCCGCCGGTGATCCTCGGCGGTCAGCGGTTCGCCGTCGGGCAGCGGCCGGGGGCGGCGGTGCGGATCGCGCAGGGCTCCAGTCACTCCAGCCATTTTCCACCTTTGGGCCATACCGGGCGATGCCGCGCGCCACGACACTGGACGCGACCGCCCCCGGTGAATTCGCCGGGGGCACAGCGACGAAGGAATGGAATGAGTGCACAGAACCCCCGCCGCTGGCTGATCACCGGCGCGAACAGTGGTTTCGGCGCGGCCATCACCGCGGCCGTGCTGGCCGCCGGGGACGAGGTGGTGGCCGCGGTGCGCCGCCCCGAGACGATGGCGGAAGTCATTGCGGCGCACCCGGATCAGGTGCAGGTGGTGACGCTGGACGTGCGCGACGGCGAGGCCGCCGAGCGCGCGATCAAGGAGGCCGGTCGTATCGACGTACTGGTCAACAATGCCGGGTACGGCATCGTCGGCGCGATCGAGGAGACCAGCGAGGCCGATCTGCGCGATGCCATGGAGGTCATGTTCTTCGGCCCGCTGCGCCTGACCCAGCTAGTGCTGCCGCAGTTGCGGGAGCGTCGCTCCGGCACGATCGTGCAGCTGACCAGCATGGGTGGCTTCATGTCCTTCGCGGGCGTGGGCGCGTACAGCGCCGCGAAGGGCGCGCTGGAGCTGGCCAGCGAAGCCCTGGCGGCCGAGGTGAATCCGCTCGGCATCCAGGTCCTGATCGTCGAACCGGGTGAGTTCCGTACCGGTTTCGCCCGGCCCGCCGCCCTCACCTTCGGCTCGTCGATCCCCGACTACGCCGGGACCGTCGGCGCGATCCGCGACGGTCTGCCCGCCTCCGATCAGCAGCAGACCGGTGATCCGGCCAAGGCCGCGGCCGCGGTGCTGGCCACGGTCGGTCAGCCGGACGCCCCGCTGCGCCTGGCCCTGGGTCCGGACGCCGTGGGCGCGATCCGCGCCAAGCTGGCCACCGTCGCCGTGGAACTCGACGCCACCGCGGCGCTCGGTCTGAACACCGCCTTCGACGAGGCCTGAGCGCCCCGGAAACGCGAACAGCCCGCCGGTCCCCTCGGCGGGCTGTTTCATGCGTTCTGCCTACAGCGCGGTCAGCGCGGCACTCCCGGTGCCCATGGCGGTGACGATGTTGGCAAGCACGGCGAGAAGTTCCATTTGAGTTCCTCATCAATTCGGGAGCGGGAAACACGCAGCCTGGGCGATGAGAGTGACGTCCGCGCGACGGCAGGGTTAACAATCCGGGGACTTTCGCGAATCATACCGATGCCCGATGTGACCGAAAATGTGTAACCGGCGTCACATACCCCTGTTACGGTGACGCTACCGTCGTCGGGTGGGCGGCGAGCGTCTCGTCAACGGAGGTGGTCCGCATGGCCTCGGTTCTGCATTCGACTCGGCAGCGCATGGCGCACACCGGCGAGGCGCTCAGGGGATTGCGGCGGTTGCGAGAATTGGGGTTGAGCGACCCGTCGGATCCGGTGGAGACGGTGCGATTGCTCAGGGACGCACGGGTTTTCGGTCCGCCCGCCACGGCGGTGCGCCGCGCGGCCCGCATGTTCCCGGATCAGCCCGCCCTGGCCGACGAGCGGGGTGAGCTCACCTACCGCGAGCTGGATCAGCAGTCCAACGCGCTGGCCCGCGGCCTGCAGCGCAATGGCGTCCGCCCGGGCACCGTGGTGGGCGTGCTGGCCCGCGACCACCGGGGACTGATTCTCACCATGGCCGCCCTGGGCAAACTCGGGGCACGGCTGGCGCTGATGAACACCGGTTTCGCCAAACCCCAGTTCGCGCAGGTGTGTGAGCGCGAGAACGTGCGAGTCGTCTTGCACGACAGCGAATTCCTCGGCCTGCTCGACGCCCTGCCCGAGGACCTGCCCCGCATCCTGACCTGGGTCGACGAGGGTGCCCAAATACCTTCCGATGCAAAGACTCTGGACGAGCTGATCGAGTCCAACGCGAAGACGCCGCTGCCCGCGCCGAAGAAACCGGGCGGCTTCATCATCCTCACCTCCGGCACCACCGGCCTGCCCAAGGGCGCGCCGCGCGACCGCACCGGGCCGCTGTCGACCGTGCAGATGGTGGACCGCATCGACTTCCCGCAGCGGGGCACCATGGTGATCGTCTCCCCCATCTTCCATTCCACCGGCTTCGCGACCTGGTTGACCGGGTGCGCGTTCGGCAACAAGGTGGTGACCGCCCGCCGCTTCGACGCCGAGCGCACACTGCGCCTGATCGCCGAGCACAAGGCGGACATGCTGGTGGCGGTGCCGACCATGCTGCATCGAATGGTGGAGTTGGACAAGGAGATTCGCCAGAAGTACGACACATCCTCGCTGAAGGGGATCGTGCTGGCCGGGTCGGCGTTGTCGCCGGAGCTGTCGACGCGCACGGCCGAGGTGTTCGGCCCGGTGCTCTACAACCTCTACGGCTCCACCGAGTGCGCGATCGCGTCGGTGGCGCGGCCGGAGGATCTGACCGTGGCCCCGGGCACCGCCGGGAAGGCCCCGCTCACCTGCGAGGTGGCGTTGTTCGACGACGACGGCCGCCGCGTGCTGGCCAAGAATGTCACCGGCCGCGTCTTCATACGCTCCGGTTCCCCGTTCAAGGGCTACACCGACGGCCGTAAGAAGGAGGTCATCGACGGCTACATGTCCAGCGGCGACGTCGGGCACTTCGACGACCGCGGACTGCTGTTCATCGATGGCCGCGACGACGACATGATCGTCTCCGGCGGCGAGAACGTCTTCCCGCAGGAGGTCGAGAACCTGCTGCTGGAGCGGCCCGACATCTTCGACGCGGCCGTGGTCGGCGTGGACGACGTCGAGTTCGGCAAGCGGCTGCGCGCGTTCGTGGTTCCCGAGCCGGGCGTGCGACTCGACGCCGAGGAGATCAAGGCGCACGTGAAGGGCAATCTGGCCCGCTACAAGGTGCCCCGCGACGTCTTCTTCCTCGACGATCTCCCCCGCAACGCGACCGGCAAACTGCTGCGCCGCGTCCTGGTCGAATACGAGCCGCCCGCGGCCTGAATCAGGGGCGGCGCCTACACACACCTTCCCGGTCCCGATCACCGCGACACGGTGGCAATCCTGGGATTCGCACCACGAGCTGCGAGGTTTATTCGTAACCGCGAGTAACGGAGACCTCGGCCACATCCTCGCTGCCTGTGCTTGCTAGGGTTAGCACCGCACTGGATCTCGATGTTGTGGTCCGTCGGCGGACTCGTCCGGCCAGGGGGATCGCGGAAGGTTGTACCCATGTCACTTCCATCGGCGGGCACGGTTCTACGCAAGGCCGGCGATACCGCACTGAGCGTCAACGCGATGGTCCGAGGGGGACTGTTCAATCCGCTGCGCCCCGATCACGCGGTGCGCTCGGCGATCAACGTGTTGAAGTTCGGCCCCTTCGCGGGCGCGGTCGTGCACGCCGCCAACACCAATCCGAAGTCCGCGGCCATCGTCGACGAGCGCGGCGAACTCACCTTCGAGCAGCTCGACAAGCAGTCGACCGCGCTGGCCCGCGGCCTCGCCGCACGGGGCCTGGGCCCCGGCGACGTCATCGGCGTGCTGGCCCGCGACCACCGCGGCATGGTGCTGAGCCTGGTCGCCGCCGGCAAGCTGGGCGTGCGCGCGGTGCTGATGAACACCGGCTTCGCCAAGCCGCAGTTCACCGATGTCGCCGCCCGCGAGAACGTCAAGGCGGTACTGCACGACAGCGAGTTCTTCGACCTCATGTCGGCCATCCCGGCCGAGATTCCGCGCATCCTGACCTGGGTCGACGAGAAGGACGATGCCGACCCGTCGATCCCGACCATCGAGTCGGTCGCGGCCGGTCAGTCCACCGCGCCGCTGGCGCCGCCGGAGAAGCCGGGCGGCATGGTCATCCTGACCTCGGGCACCACCGGCACCCCCAAGGGCGCGCCGCGCGACAAGGTGTCGCCGTTCATCACGGCCCAGTTCCTGGATCGAATCCCGTTGCCGCGCAACAGCACCGTGGTGATGGCCGCCCCGATCTTCCACGCCACCGGCCTGTCGCAGTTCACGCTGTCGATCGCGCTGGGCAACCGGGTGGTGTTCCAGCAGCGCCGCTTCGACCCGGAGACCACCCTCGCCAACCTGGTGAAGTACCGGGCGCAGGGCCTGACCGTGGTGCCGACCATGCTGCAGCGCATCCTCGACCTGCCGCCGGAGACCCTCGCCAAGTACGACCCGAAGCGGACCCTGCGCGTGATCTTCGCCGCCGGCTCGGCCATCCCGCCGGACGTCGTCACCCGCACCCTCGACTACTTCGGCGAGACCCTCTACAACGTGTACGGCTCCACCGAGTGCGCGGTCATGACCGTGGCCACCCCGAGCGAGCTGCGCAAGGCCCCGACCACCGCGGGCAAGGCGCCGGTCGGTATCCGCGTCGCGCTGTACGACGAGAACCGCAAGCGCATCAGCGCCCCGAACGTGACCGGCACGATCTTCATCGAGAACGGGCACTCGTTCAAGCAGTACACCGACGGCCGCACCAAGGAGTACGTCGACGGCCTCATGTCCTCCGGCGACGTCGGCCACTTCGACACCGACGGGCTGCTGTTCATCGACGGCCGCGACGACGACATGATCGTCTCCGGCGGCGAGAACGTCTTCCCGCAGGAGGTAGAGAACCTGCTGTCCAACCGGCACGACATCCTCGAGGCCGCCGTGGTCGGCGTCGACGACCGCGACTTCGGCAAGCGGCTGCGCGCCATCGTGGTCCCCGGCCCGGAGTCCAAGCGCGACGTGCAGGAGATCAAGGACTACGTGAAGGAGAACCTGGCCCGGTACAAGGTGCCGCGCGAGGTCATCTTCCTCGACGAGCTGCCGCGCAATGCCACCGGCAAGCTGCTGCGCAAGCCGCTCATCGAGATGGAGGTCACAGAGAACTAGCCGAATCCCCGCGCGCCCCGGCCGCTTTCGCCCGGGGCTGGGAATTCGCTGGGAATCCTGTGGCTATTATCAGCGCGTGAGTTTCGAATCCGGCCGCCGTACGGCGCAAATCCGCAGTGACGCTGCGGTGCTGCGCGGTGCGGCGGCCGGTTCGGTTTCCGGGGCGCTCGCGATGGCCGCGCACGGCTGGATCTCGGGGGCCGCGCCCCTGGAATCGGGGCCGTTGACGCTGCTGGTCGCCGCCTCGGCCGCGGTCGGCGCGGCGGTGGCGAGCGTGCACGCGCTGCGCTCCACCGTCGCGGGCCTGGTGGTCGCGTTGATCGGCGGACAGCTGCTCGGGCACTTCGCCATGATGTGGGGTTCGCCGGGGAGCATGCACCACATGCATCGCACCGCCTCGATGTGGAGTCCGGCCATGCTGGCCGCGCACATCACGGCCGCGTGTGTGGCGGCGGTGGTCATTCTCGGTGCGGAGGCGGCCTATCGGATCGGCACCACGGTGCTGGCCCGGGTGCTGCCGCTGCCTGTTTCACTGCCGGTGCTGTCGGGGCCGCCGCTGCTGCCCATCCCGCACCGGGATCTGGTCGTGCTGCGCATCTTCGCGGCCGACGTCTTCCGTACGCGTGGTCCACCCGCGCTCGTTCGAGGCTGATTCCTTACTTTCACCCGGGCACACGGACTTTCGCGTCCGTGTGACATCGCTGTGTTCCCGCGACCGTCGCGGTGATGACATCCGCGTCCCGGTATCCCATGACCGGTGTGCGCCGCGGTGGCAGTCGCGTGCGCGCTACGAGGGGGTCATGGGCTGCCCGGACCGGCGCCGCATCGACGTGTCCAGGTTCTCCGCAGCCCGGGTGTTCACTCGAACCCGAAAGACCACTGGTGACAATCACTGACAGCGGTGTCGAGACGACACCGCCGCCCTCCCCTGCCCCGACGCCGGAACCGGCGTCCGGGAAGTCCCCGAAACGCGGCGCGGGGAATGCCTTCCAGGCGCTCATGCTGCGGCTGCATTTCTATGCCGGCGTCTTCGTGGCGCCGTTCATCCTGATCGCGGCCGTGACCGGCGCGCTGTACGCGATCTCGCCGACGCTGGAGAACATCACCTCCAGCGGTCTGCTGCATACCGATTCGACGGGCCCGGCCAAGCCGTTGAAGGAGCAGATCGCGGCCGCGCAGGCGGTCGAGCCTGCGCTGGCGCTGGTGGCCGTCGCTCCCGGCCAGAACGCCGGTGACACCACACGGGTCATCTTCAGCGATCCGTCGCTGGGAGAATCCGAGCGTCGTGCTGTTTTCGTCGATCCGGTCACCGCGCAGACGGTCGGCGATGATGTCGTGTACGGCAGCTCCGGCGCGCTGCCGATGCGCACCTGGATCGACAAGCTGCACAAGGACCTGCACCTGGGCAAGGTCGGCCGCTTCTACAGCGAGATCGCGGCCTCCTGGATGTGGCTGGTCGCGCTGGCCGGACTGGTGCTCTGGTACCGGCGGGTGCGGGCGCGGCGCGAGAAGCGCTCGGCCGGTTGGCTGGTGCGCCCGGATCGGTCGCGGCCCCGTGCGCGCACGCTGAATTGGCATGCGGTGGTGGGCGTCTGGATCCTGCCGGTGATCCTGCTGCTGTCGGCTACCGGTGTGACCTGGTCGAAGTACGCGGGCGAGAACGTGACCGAGCTGCGCAAGGCGATGAGCTGGCAGACCCCCGCGGTGAACGCGAAGCTGCCGGGATCGACCGGTCCCGCCAAGCCCGCGGGCGGCGAGCACGACGGGCACGGCAACGCGCCCGCGGCGACGCCCCCGGCGGGCAAGGCGGCGCTGGCCGACACCGTGTACGGCGTCGCCCGTGCCAACGGTCTGAACGGGCCGCTGGAGATCAGCATTCCGGCCAAGGACGGCATGGCTTTCGTCGCGCAGGAACTGCGGCGGCCGGGCCAGTACACCCGCGACGCCATCGCGGTGGACGGCCCGACCGGCAATGTCACCGCCAAGCTGCCCTACGCCGACTGGCCGCTGATGGCCAAGCTCACCAACTGGGGCATCCAGTTCCACATGGGCCTGCTGTTCGGTCTGGTCAATCAGCTGTTGCTGCTGGCCGTGATGATCGGGCTGGGCACGGTGATCGTGCGCGGTTACCTCATGTGGTGGCGTCGTCGCCCGACCAAGGAATCGAAGCTCGCCGTGGGCAAGGCTCCGCGCCGCGCGTTCGCGCAGGCTCCGGTGGTCGTGCTGCTGCCGCTGGCGGCCGCCGCCGCGGTGGTCGGCTGGTTCGCGCCGATGATCGGCCTCCCGCTGCTGGAGTTCCTGGTGATCGATGTGCTCGTGGGTGTGGGAGCCCGCGTGCGCGCCAAGACCGCCTAGTCACCGAAATCCACTGAGCGACACGGCCTCCGGGCCGTGCCGCCGACCCCTGACACCCTTTCGCAGCGCTCGCGAACGCGACCTGCGCCTCCCGTGCGGCCTCTGACCCGCACCGACGAAAGATCGAAAACTGATGAAGCTCAACAAGTTCGCCGTGTCCGCCGCCCTCGTGACCACCGCCCTGGGTGTCACCGCCGGAACCGTGAACGCCGCACCCGCCCCCGCGGACGCCGCCATCAACTACACCGCCACTGCCGGTGAGAAGGACGTGGTCATCCGCACCGACGCCGGTTCCATGGGCGTCGAGAACGGCGTGTTCACCATCAAGGCCGCTGACGGCACCACCGTCGCCGGAACCGAACTGTCCCTCCGCGTGGACGATTTCGTCTTCCCCATCGCCACCGAGATCCACGACCGTGTCGCCACCCTGACGCCGCAGATCGACCTCGCGCACGCCACCTACAAGCCGGTCGCCCTCCCCTTCGAGAACAGCGCCCCGTGGAAGACCGACTACGAGCGTGAGCAGGCCGCCTGGAGCCGCATGACCAGCACCCTGTCCATGGGCGCCACCATCGGCACCCTGACCGGCGGTCTCGGCGGCGCGGCCCTGGGCTGCCTGATCGGCGGCGTCGCCGGCACCGCCCTCACCGGCGCCCTGCTGACCATGTTCGGCGCGGGCCCCCTCGCCGGCTGCATCGCAGGCGCCGCCGCGGTCGGCTTCCTCGGCACCATTGCCGGCCAGGTCTTCGTCACCGCCCCGTTCGCCATCGCCGCCGCCGTCCAGTACTTCACGACGATCAACCAGCCGTCGATCAAGCCCGCCAAGTAACCCGAAAACCGCTGCCCGCCATCCGATCACCGCATCAGGGATCGGCTGGCGGGCACACCGTCCGGGTGCTGCACGGCCGGAGGGCGGGGTGCCTGGACCGCGGTCAGGACAGACGGTGGGCACCGGCAGAGGCGGTGGCGGTGAAGATGAGCGGGGTGGGGAATCCCTTGGCGGTCAGCGACTCTCGAATGAGGCGGGACGCCGGGGTGGCGCGGTCTTCGTCGATCAGGGCGAGGATGCTGCCGCCGAAGCCCGCGCCGGTGAGGCGGGCGCCGTGGGCGCCGGCGGTGAGGGCTGCGGCCACCGCTGTTTCGAGGGGTGGGGCGGAGACTTCGAAGTCGTCTCGCAGGGAGGTGTGGCCGGCGGTGAGGAGGGGGGCGATGGTGCGGGGGTCGGCTCCGGCGCGCAATTGTTCGGCTATTCGCAGGACACGGGCGTTTTCGGTGATCACGTGGCGGGCGCGGCGGCGGAGGACGGGGTCGGGGAGGCGGTCGATCTCGGCGGCGGTGGGGACGTCGCGGAGGGTGGGGACGTCCAGTTGGGCTGCGGCGGCGGCGCATTCGGCGCGGCGGGTGGCGTAGGCGCTGTCCATGAGGCGGTGCGGGGCGCCGGTGTCGACGATGAGCAGGGTGAGGCCGTAGCGGGCGAGGTCGAACGGGATGTGTTCGGTCTTGCCGGTGCGGGTGTCGAGGAAGAGGAGGTGCCCGGGGATGCAGAGCAGGGAGGCGGATTGGTCGAGGGCGCCGGTGGGGACGCCCGCGTAGATGTTCTCGGCGGTGCGGGTGATGTCGACGAGGTCGGCGGTGGAGACGCTGGGGGCGAACAGGTCCCGCACGGCGATGGCGACCGAACAGGTCAGGGCGGCCGAGGAGGACAGGCCCGCGCCGATCGGGACGGTGCTGTCGAGGTCGATGTCCAGGCCGGGAATCTCGTGGCCACGGCGCTCGAATTCGCGGATCACGCCCAAGGGGTAGCGGGACCACGCCGGGAAATGGGACCAGCCCGCGGTGGACAGGTCCGCGGTTGTCGTGTCGACCGTGTCACCGGGCGCCTGCGCAGATCTCAGGCGCAGCACGCCATCCGGTCTGGCCCGCGCGGTGCAGGTCGTACCCAGCGGCAGCGCGAGAGGCAGGACATACCCGTCGTTGTAGTCGGTGTGCTCGCCGATCAGGTTGACCCGCCCGGGTGCCCACCAGCGTCCCGCCATCGATTCCACGTGTCGGGCTCCTCTTCACCGGGGCGTGCGGGGCGTACGGTTCGATCTGCGGGGAGCATAGCGAGTCTCCCGAAAGCGGCCCTGCGGGTTCGCCGAACTCCCATCCGGACCGCCTGCTTTCATGTCATGATCGGTTCGGTTGCCCAATAAGTGGCAGCGCCTTTCTCGACCGGGCACTCTGCCACCGCAGCGCGGGGACCTATGCTCGTACCGCAACACACACGGTTGATGATCGGCGGTGTCTTTTCGAGTACTGCTCGGACAGGGGGGCTGGTGGGAACAGAAGTACAACCGGCCGAACGGCCGCGACGCTTCAACATCTGCTGGCGCACGGTCCTGTTCATCTGCGGCGTACTGATTCTCGGCCTACCCCTGGTGATCAATTCCAAGGCGGTGGCGCTGGGCACGCTGTTCGTGTCGGTGGCCATCAGCCTCACCATGATCGGCATGGGGGTGCGCAAGTTCCGGCCCCGTCATCCGCTGCCGTGGTACCTGCTCTCCGCGGCCGCCGTGCAATTCGCCATCGGCACCGCGCTGCGTCATGTCTCCGACTCCCAGCGGCACCCGTTCGACGACCTGTTCACCCTCAGCGGCTATTGCTGTGTCGGGGTGGCCGCGGTGCTGTGGTTGCGCCCGCGCCAGAACAGCACCGACCATGATCTGCTGCTCGATTCCGGGCTGATCGGACTGGGCGCGCTGCTGCTGTCGTGGACCTTCCTCATCTCGCCGGTGCTGCACATGTCCCGGGACCTGGACTTCACCACCGTCACCTGCGTCGCTGACCCGATCGTGGACGCGCTGCTGCTCACGGTGATCGTGCATTCCGTGATCACCTCGGCGCGTTCGGAAACCTCACTGCGCCTGGTGCATCTGGCCATGCTGGTCATCCTCGCCGGTGACCTGGCCTACAACCTGGAGACCGCGGGCTCGGCGGTGATCGGCCGCCAGATCCAATTGCTGCCGCTGCAGCTGGGATTCACGCTGATCGGCGCGGCCGCGCTGCACCCCAGCATGGTGGTGCTCGGCGGGCCGCGCGACATCCACCCGCACCGGTCCCGGCAGCGGGCCAGCATCATCGCCATCGTCATGATCGTGGCCTCGCTGGTGCCGGTGGTCGGCTCCAGCCTGGACGCCCTGGACCGCATCGTGGTCTCGTCGCTGTTCGCGCTACTGCTAGCCGGAGTGCTGCTACGCAGCGAGCGCGCCATCGAACGCAGCGCCCGCAGCGAGCGGCGCGCGCAGTATCAGGCAGACCACGACATGCTCACCGGACTCCTGAACCGCGCCGCCCTGCTGCGGGCGCTGCATCGTAATCGGGACCGGTGGGCCGGACAGCCCCTGGCGCTGCTGTTCATCGACCTGGACGGGTTCAAGCGGGTCAACGACAACTACGGGCACGCGGTGGGTGACGAGCTCATCGCCAATGCGGCGGCCCGGATCCGCCGGGTGATCCGCCGCGACGACGCGGCCGCCCGCTACGGCGGAGACGAATTCGTGGTGCTGGCCCCGCTGGCCCGGCCGCACGCTCTACAGCTGGCCGAACGCCTGCTGGCCACGCTGGGCGAACCGTTCGAGTTGAGTGCGGCCGAGGTGCGCATCGCGGCCAGCATCGGCATCGCGTGCTCCAAACCGCGCGAGACCGAGACCACCGTCTACGAGCTACTGCGCGAGGCGGATTCGGCCATGTACCACGCCAAGGAATACTCCCTCGGCTACATCTTCCACGACGACTTGCGCCGCAACCGCCCGGAGGCGGGCCCTCGCACCTGGCAACGCGAATCCGCGGTGTGAGCAAGCGGTAGGAGTTGTGGCCCAACCCACACGAAAAGGGTTGGGCCGTCAGCCCTGAGGCTGGAACGCCTCGTCCTCAGGCCAGGTCTTCCAGTAACCGACGCGCCGACTCCAGCTCGGCCTGCAGCTGCTCGACCTTGGCGAGCTGGGAGGCACGCACCGAGTCCAGGATGGAATCCACGACCTCCGACACCTCGGGGTGCAGGATCTTGGCGGCCTGGGAGACAGCCGAACTGGGCACGGCCAGGCCGCGGATGGTGCGCTTCTTGCCGTTGACGACATCGAGGGTCCACTCGCCCTCGGCGGTGCCGCTGAGGGTGACCGTCACCTCGGGAGCCTTGGGCTTGCGGGCGGCCGACGCGGTGGCGGCGGCATTGCGGGCCGGGCGCGAGGCCTTCTTGGCCTCGGCGGCGGGCTCGGCCGCCGGCTGCGGGGTGGCTTCCGGAGCGGGCGGGGTGCTCGGCGCGGCGGCCGGCATCGTCGCGGGGGACGACATCGTCACGGTCGGTTCCTTCCTGGTTGCCGTTCTGGGGGTTGCACTCGCCGGTTTGGCGGCGGCCGGTTTGGCCGGGTTCTGCCGGGCCGGCTTGGACAGGGTCACCTCGGTGGGACCGAAGGACAGCACGTCCTTCGAGCCCGTCGGCTTCACCTGCAGGAAATCGCCCTCGGACGGATCGCCGAGGGACATCACCTTGCCGGAACGACCTTCCGGGACACCGACCGCCGCCGCGGTGAACCACACCATAGGCGGTCTGCCAGCGTCGATTTCCGCGGCGATCTCCCGAATTTCGGTATCCGACAAGGGCTGTGGCTTGGTACGGGTCGACATGGGCACTCCGGGGCGGACTGGGCGGACAGCTGCGTGCCAAGAGCATGCACCATGGCACCGACAAATCCACATCCGGAGAACGCGCCTGGTCACCCACGCACGGTCAGTGATCCTTCAGCTATTCCTACTGGTGCGGCCCACGGAGCATGGCCGGCGCTGGTGATCCTAGGCGTCCGCCCCTGTCCCCGCGCAACTTTCGTGACGGACCCATCCGTCCCGCGCCCGAATAGCGAGTATCGATCAGAACTGTTCGACACCGCGCAGCACACACCGCACGGTCTGTGGCCGGGCCACCGGATCCAGCAGCGTCTCGGTGGTGAAGTCCTGGGTCGCGCCGGGCGCCACCAATACCTCGGTGCGCGTGCGTTCCAGATCCGCGGACTCGGGTGTCTGGAAGCTGATCACCACCAGATACCGGTGCTCCACCACATCCCGGTTACTGACCACGGCGGTCGCCTGCCAGCCCGCGGAGGTGCCCGCGCAGGCGGTGACGAAGGCGCTGCGCTGCATTTCGGCGGTATCGCCGACCGACTGCTCGGCATTGGCTTGGTGCGCGTGCGCGGGTTCACCGTGTCCGCCGTGCGCGCAGCCGGTCAGCAGCGCCGCGCATCCTGACACGACACCGACTAGACCTCGGCCGGGGGTGATCATGAATCTCCCATTCCACCGCGCACTTCCGCCCCCGCACTCCTGTTGCGGCTGATTAGCCGCGGGCCGAGACTACCCCAGCTCGACCGCGTGTCGTCACATGACGGCATAGGCGTGTCGCAGTGGAAAACCGGCCGTATCCTCGCCTTTCGCGGGTGTCGGAGCACCTGCATACGATCTAGTACGTGAAGGTACTGGGAGCATGCCCCCTCGACTGCCCCGACGCCTGCTCCTGGGTGGTGGACGTCCAGGACGGCAAGGCCGCCGGCCTGCGCGGCAACAAGGAGCATCCGGTCACCCGGGGCGCGCTGTGCGTCAAGGTGAACCGCTACCTCGAGCAGGTCCACTCCCCTGAACGTCTCACCCGTCCGCTGCGCCGCGTCGGCCGCAAGGGCGAGGGCCGCTTCGAGCCGATCAGCTGGGACGAGGCGCTCGACGAGATCGCCACCCGCCTCACCGCGATCATCGCCGAGCACGGCGGGGAGGCGGTGTGGCCGTTCCACGGCACCGGCAGCCTCGGTTTCATCCAAGGGCTGGAGGGTCTTTCCGGGCGGCGCTTCTTCAATACGCTGGGCGCGTCCGGGCACGACCCGACCATCTGCTCGGTGGCGGGCACGGTCGGGTTGCGGTACACGCTGGGCACGTCGGGCGGCATGGATCCCGAGGACCTGGCGAAGTCGAAGCTGATCCTGTTGTGGGGCACCAATCCGCTCACCTCCGGCCATCATGTGTGGAAGTTCATCCAGGACAGCGGCGCGTACACCGTCGCCATCGACCCGGTGCGCACCAAGACCGCCGAACGCTGTGACGAACATCTGGCGCCGCTGCCTGGCACCGATGCCGCGCTCGCGCTCGGCCTCATGCACGTGATCGTCGGGCTGGGCGCGCAGGACGAGGAGTTCCTGGCCGACCACACCGAGGGCTGGCCCGAATTCCGGGCCCGCATCGCCGAGTACCCGCCCGAGCGGGCCGCCGCCATCACCGGCGTGCCGGTCGAGCGCATCATGGCGCTCGGTGAACGGATCGCCACCACTCGCCCCACCGCCATCCGCGCCTCGCAGGGCATGCAGCGGCACGCGGGCGGCGGTATGGCGCTGCGCACCCTGGCCTGTCTGCCCGGCGTCACCGGCGACTGGGCGATCCCCGGTGGCGGGCTGCACTATTCGACCAGCGGCCACTTCCGCCTGGACATCGACGCCCTGACCCGTTTCGATCTGCTGCCGCATCCCGTGCGCACGCTGTCGATGACCCGGATGGGTGAGGCGCTGCTGGACCCGGACGGTCCGCCGGTGCACGCGTTGTTCGTGATCGGCGCGAATCCGGTGGGCTCCAACCCCGATCAGCGCCGGGTGGTCGAGGGCCTGTCGCGCGAGGATCTGTTCACCGTGGTGCTGGAACACTTCCCGACCGACACGGTCGACTACGCCGATATCGTCCTCCCGGCCACCATGCAGCCCGAGCACCTCGATGTGCTGGCCGCCTACGGCAATCTGTATCTGGTCTGGAACGAGCCCGCCGTGGCCCCGCCCGGCGAATGCCTGCCCACCACCGAGACCTTCCGGCGGCTGGCCCGGCGCATGGGGCTGACCGAGCCGGCGCTCTACGAGTCCGATGAGGAGTTGGCGAACCAGCTGCTGAAACAGTACGACGTGGACCGGCTGCGCGCGGACGGGTTCCTGAAGATCGAGCCGGGCCCGGTGCCCGACGGCAAGCTCCGCTTCGTCTCGGACCAGGTGGCGGCGGTGGGACACGATCCGGTGGCCGGATACACCCCGCCCGCGGATCCCGGCGACGGCCTGGTGCTCATCTCGGCGGCGTCACACTATTTCCTCAATACCGGGTTCGGTTCGAATCCCGAATTACGCCGCCGCGCAGGCGAGCTCCGCGTCACCATCCATCCGGACGACGCGGCCGCGCGCGGTATCACCGACGGTGATCCGGTGACGGTCGGCAATGATCGCGGCAGTTTCGAGGCCCTCGCCGAGGTCTCGGACATGGTCCGCCCGGGTGTGGCCGCGACCCCGAAGGGCCGCTGGGCCAAGCATTCCGGCGGCGCGACCGTCAACGCCACCGTCGCCGAACGGGATTCGGATTTCGGCGGTGGCGCGGTCTTCCACGACAACCGGGTGTGGATCCGCCCTAGGAACTGAGCGGTCAGGACGCGGCGAGCTGCTCCAGCACCCGCCGGGCCTGATAGTCCGCGCCCAGCTGGTTGGGGTGGAAGGGGACGGCGAGCCCGACCGGGTTGCCGGAGAACGGCAGCAGCCCCTCCACCCACCGGGTGCCGACGGGCTTGCAGGCGTCGTGGCCCGCGCTGCCCGCGTAGGTGTCGACGAATTCGACTCCCGTGCTCGAGGCGACCCGTTCGAGCATGGTGTGTAGTTCGATCAGCTTCTGCCCCAGCCACACCGCGTCGCCGTCGGAGATCGGGATGACCGGCCAGCAGCCGCCGTCGAGGCCGATGCCCTCGAAGTAGTCGAGCAGCAGGATGCGGGCGTGCGGCGCGCGTTCGCGAATGCCCGCGATGGTGGCGGTCACGCGCGGCTCGGTCCGGGCGATGTTCTGCGACATCCGGTCGGCGCCGTCGGCGACCATCGAGTTCAGGCAGGGGCTGATGGCGGGGTCGAGGGTGATGCAGTCGGTGACGATGGCCGCCAGATTCGCGTCGTTGCCACCGATTTCGAGGGTGACCAGGTCGGTGGATTCGGTCAGCGAGTCGAACTGCGGCGCGTTGGACCCGAGCACGGTCTGCTGCGGCTGGGTCATATTGGCGGTGACCGCACCGCCGCAGGTGGCGTCGCGGAAGACCGGCACGGCCAGCGCCGCGGCCACCTGTTTGGCGTAGTTGTGGGCGCTCTGCGCGCAGGGCGCGGGGGTGAACGCGGTGCTGAGCTGGCTCAGGGTGGCGTCGGCGGCCCAGGAGTCACCCAGGGCCACATACTCGTTGACCGTGGTGGCGGGTGGTTCGGCGGACCCGGCCCCCGCGGGCAGGACGGCGGCGAGGGCGGCGGCGGTGAGCAGTGCGCGCGAGGTCTTCATGTCTGGTCTCCCCTGGATCAGTCCCAATACCGAAGAGGGGACTGTTTTCAGTGCGGAACCTAGCAGTTGGACCCTCGTCCTGCTCGCCGAAATCTCAAACCCGGTCCGCCACCTCCCGCAGGTCCGCGCCCGCCACCTCCCGCAGGTCCGCGCCCACCATCTCCCGGCGGTCGACGCTGGCCGCCTCCATCCGCTCGTACCCGAGCAGGACATCGTGCGCCACTTCGCCGTCCGCCACGGTCACCCGGCTGAAGGCGGCCGGATAGCCTCGGGCCATCACGGTGTAGCGGCCCTCGACGAGATCCGGCACCACGTAGCGGCCGGTGTCGTCGGTGCGGGTGACGGCGATCAGGTCTCCGGCCTCGTCGAGCACGGTGATCTGGGCGTCGGGGATGCCGTCACCGCGCTCGTTGCAGGCCGATCCGGCCAGGACCGCGCGCGGCGCGAGTTCGATGTCGTGGCGCAGCATTCCGCTGTCGGGCACGGTGAGGGTGACCGCGGACGGCCGCATGTGCTCGGCCACCGCGACCAGCGTGTAGGTCCCGGCCAGCACGCCGCGGCAGATGAAGTCGCCGTCGGCGGTGGTGACGGCCGAGCCGACAACGTCACCGAAGTGGTCGGTCAGGGTGATGGTCGCGTCGCCGAGCGGCGCGCCCCGGCCCGCCGACCGCACCACGCCCGACACCTCGCCGGAGCCGAGCAGGGCGACATCGAGCCGATGCGGGCGGTTGCCGACCGAAATGCTCACCGCGGCGGGCTGATAGCCGTAGGCGGATACGATCAGCACGTACCCGCCCGTCCGCGGCGCACCGATCAGGTACTCCCCGTCCGCGTCGCCGACGGCCCGCGAGACCTGGCGTCCGCGCTGGTCGATCAGGGTCAGCACGGTGTCGGGCACCGACTGCCCGTCCTCCCGGTGCACTCGGCCCGACACCGACAGCCCCGGCGCCTCCTCGAGCACGAACTCCGGCTCCGCGTCGAACTCCGGCTCCGGCTCGAGCTCCGGCTCGACCAACTCCTCCTCGGGCACCACGACCGGTACCGGAGTGTCCTGCAGCGGAATCTCTTTCATGAACAGCAGTACGACCGCCGCCACCACCGCGACCGCGGCGGCTACCGCGAACACCCCGCCCATGGCGTGGGTGAATCCGGTCAGAATGGGTGTGCGCACCTGCTCCGGCAGATCTGCGATGCCGCTGGTATTGGCCTCGATCCGCCCGAGTTGCGCAGCGTCGAAGCCCGGCGGCAGCTGACCGCCGAAGGCCGCCATGATCTTTCGCGGCAGCAGGTTGAACAGGATGGTGAGGAACACCGCGACCCCGAGGGTGCCGCCCATCTGCCGGAAGAACGTGGCCGACGCCGTGGACACCCCCATGTCGGCGCGCGGTCCGGCGTTCTGGGCGGCGATGATCAGCGTCTGCATGCAGCCGCCCAGGCCGAAACCGATGACGCCGCAGTATAGCAGCGGCTGCCACAGCGGGCTGTCGAAGCGGACCAGCGCGAACAGCACCGATCCGGCGGCGATGATCAGCGAGCCCAGGATCGGCAGCGCCTTGTACCGTCCGGTGAACTTGGTGACCAGCCCGGACAGTTGCGCGCCCAACATGATGCCCAGCACCAGCGGCAGCATGAAAAGACCGGAGCGCGTGGGCGAGTATCCGCGCACCACCTGGAAGTACAACGGCACCAGCACGATCGCGCCGAACATGGCGACGCCGACGATGAACCCGCCCAGGATGGCGATGCTGAAGGTGCGACTGCGGAACAGCCGCAAGGGAATCAGCGCGGAGTCCTTCATGAGCAGTTCGACGATGAGGAAGGCGGTCAGCCCGGCGGCCGCGATGCCGTAGCAGAGCAGCGCGTGCTGCGACCTCCACCCCCATTCGCGTCCCTGCTGCGCGACGATGAGCAGCGGAACCGTGCCCGCCGCAAGGGTTATCGCCCCGAGCCAGTCGGTGCGGTGGCGGTGCCGTTCGAACGGCACGTCGAGCACCTTGCCGACCACCACCAGCGCGAGCGCGCCGATCGGGACGTTCACCAGGAACACCCAGCGCCAGCCGGACAGTCCGAGGATGTGGTCGGCGTTGGAGAAGAAGCCGCCCAGGACGGGGCCCAGCACCGTGGCGATGCCGAAGACCATCATGAAATAGCCCTGGTACCTGACCCTTTCGCGGGGCGGCACGATATCGCCGATGATGGTGAAGGCCAGCGACATGAGCCCGCCCGCGCCGACGCCCTGCAGCGCGCGGAATCCCGCCAGCTGGTACATGGAGGTGGCGAAGGTGCAGGCCACCGAGCCGAGTACGAAGACGCCGATGGCGATGAGGTAGCAGGGTTTCCGGCCGTAGATGTCGGCCAGCTTGCCGTAGAGCGGCGTCGAGATGGTGGCGGTGATCAGGTAGGCGGTGGTGGCCCAGGCCTGTTTGTCGAAGCCGTGCAGGCTGTTGGCGATGCGGACGATCGCCACGCTGACGATGTTCTGGTCCAGCGCCGCGAGGAACACCCCGAGCAGCAGACCGGACAGGATGGTCATGATCTGGCGGTGCGAGAGCGTTCTCTCGGCCGGCGCCGAGGGTTCGCTCGGCGCTGATTTCTCGATGGACGGTGCGACCCGGACCGGTGCTGCCACCCGCGACGGGGTGGATACCGATGCCTGGGTAGAGCTGTTTGGCATGTTTGGGGCCCTTGTCGGATTTCGGCTTGCCGTGCGTGCGGTGCTACTCGAAAAGACCTCGCCATGAAGCAATTCGGGCAGCTTACTCCCGCCGATCGGGGCCCCTCACAGGAGGTGGTGGTTACGCCTCCGTTTGCGCGTAGAGCGGAATGCCGGTGTGGAAGAAGCGAATGAGACGGCCGATGCGCACGCAGTGGTCGGCCGCGCGCTCGAAGTGGTGGGCCAGCAGGGCGATGTCGATGGCCATGGCCGAGCCGTGCGCCCAGCCGTCGTCGGCCGCGAGCTCCACCAGGCGGCCGCGCAGGCGCTCCAGGTTCTCGTCGCGCGGAATCAGCACCCGGTCGCGCGGCGGGTTCTGCGCCGCAATGACTCTCACCGAGCTGCCAGCGAGATGCGTGACCGCGCCGGACATTTCCACCAGTAGGTCCAGGACCTGCTCGGGGGCCACCGGGTTCGGGTAGCGGCGCACCACTACGTCGGCGACGCGGCTCAGCGATCGGCTCACGGCCAGCAGGTCGTCGGCGATCTGCATGGCGGTGATGACCTGGCGCAGGTCACGCGCCACCGGGGCTTCCAGGGCCAGCAGGATGACCGACCGGTCCTCGCATTTGGCGTGCTCGATCTCCACTTGTTCCTCGAGCGCGAACACCTCGTACGCGGCCGTCAGGTCGGCGCCGAGGAGCGCTGTCGTGGCCCGCTCGGAGGCCTCCTGTGTCAGCTGCGCCATATGCGCGAGCTCCTCGGTCAGCGCCATCAGTTCGCTGGAGAATTTCGTGCGCACTCGCATATCTTGGCCGCCCTCCCGCATGCCTGCACACTATCGCGGGAAAACCTTTCTCTCCGAATGGGTCTCGTTTCCGTTCACCAGAAGTAAACAGACCGTCCAGATTTGTCTGATTTGGCCACCCGTTGTTCGATTTGACCTGCTTCGGTGGGTCGTAACCGGAAAGACCCGCCGGTAACCGAGACTGGCCCCGTGGCCGCCGACAACCCAGACTCGCCGCAGCGGACCGCCATGCCCGCGTGGCTCCCCCGCGCCATGGTGCTCGCACTGGCCCTGCTCGGACTGTTCGAACTCGCCAATTGGGCGGCCCACCAGCTCATCGGGATCGCGATCATGATGACGGTGGCGTTCTTCGTGTCGCTCGCCATGGAGCCGGCGGTGGACGGGCTCGCCGGGCGCGGCGTGAATCGCGGGCTGGCCACCGGGCTGGTGTTCATCATCGTGTTCGCGTGCACCGCGGGATTCCTCGCGACGCTGGGCGTGCTCCTGGTCGAGACCGTCTCCCATGTGGTGAGCGAACTGCCGCGACTGGTCGGCGAATTGGTGGATTGGGTCAATCGCGTATTCCACCAGAATTTCACCTTGGATCAGTTGCGCGATCGGCTGTTCAAGGACTCGGACATCATCAGTTCCTATGCCGAGCGGGCGGCGAACAATGTGTGGGGGCTGTCGAGCACGGTGCTGGGCGGGCTGGCGCAGTTCATCACCATCGCACTGTTCAGCGTGTACATGACCGCTGACGGGCCCAAACTGCGGCGCTCGGTGTGCTCGCTGCTGCCACCCGCGAAACAGGGTGCGGTGCTGCATGCCTGGGACCTGGCCATCGACAAGACCGGTGGGTACTTGTATTCGCGGGCGTTGCTGGCGGTCATCTCGGCGGTCGCGCACGGGGCGTTCCTGGCGCTGCTCGGCATACCGAACGCGCTGGCGCTGGGCATCTGGTTCGGTGTGGTGGCCTCGTTCGTGCCGACCATCGGAACCTATATCGCGGGCGTGCTGCCGATCCTGGTGGCGCTCACCATCAGACCGCTCGACGCGGTGTGGATTCTGCTGTTCGTGGTGGTCTACCAGTGGATTCAGGACTATGTGCTGCAGCCGCGGATCACTGCGCGGACGGTGGACGTGAATCCGGCGGTGGCGCTGCTGTCGGTGATCATGGGCGGGGCGCTGCTGGGGGCGGTGGGCGCGCTGCTGGCCATTCCGGCGACCGCCACCTTGCAGGCGTTCCTCGGGGAGTACGTGAAGCGGTACGAGGTCAGCGAGGATCCGCGGATCGAGCGGAAGGGCGGGGCGCGCAAGCAGCGCAAGCTGGACGAGGCCGCGGCGAAGGACTCCGAGG
Organism: Nocardia sp. NPDC004340; assembly: GCF_053602575.1. Classification (NCBI taxonomy): domain Bacteria; kingdom Bacillati; phylum Actinomycetota; class Actinomycetes; order Mycobacteriales; family Nocardiaceae; genus Nocardia; species Nocardia sp. NPDC004340. The sequence goes on along the minus strand of NZ_JBSGDW010000005.1, from coordinate 137,183 downwards.
AGTCCGAGGACTAGGCGCGGACCGGGACGGCGTCCTCGGGCCGCTTGGCCCGCGCGGTGCCCAGGATCGAGCCCAGGATCACCAGCGGGAAACCGATCGCCATGCCGGCGGTCAGCGGCTCGTTCAGCAGCGAGACGCCGATCAGCAGGGCCACGGCCGGATTGATGTAGGTGATGACGGTCGCGCGGGACGGGCCGACCTCGCCGATGAGGGCGAAGAAGACCACGAACGCCAGCGCGGTGCACAGCAGTCCCAGCCCGACCACCGACCAGGTCGCGCCGGCCGGGAAATGGGACGGCATGCGCCACAGCGTGAACGGCAGGTACAGGGTGGCCGCGAAGACCAGCGACGCGGTGACCACGCCGATCGGCGGCAGCTCTTTCAGCTTGCGGTCGATGATGATCGGGCCCAGGGCGTAGCCGATCACGCTCACCCCGATGGCGGCCAGCGCGCCCAGATTCGACATATCGATATCCAGACCGACCAGTGCGGTCACACCCGCGAAGCCGATCACCAGGCCGAGGATCCGGCGCGGATCCAGACCCTCGTGCCCGAGGCGGGTGGTGATCACGATCGCGATCAATGGGACCGCGGCGATGAGCAGCCCCACCGTCGAACTGGTCAGCCGGGTCTCCGCGTGCCCGATCAGCAACCACGGCCCGGTGATCTCGACGAGCGTGTAGACCAGCACCCACCGCCACTCCCGCAACACGGGCCACAGCACCTTCGTGAACAGCGCGACCGGCAGCAGCACCAGCGCGCCCAGCAGGGTCCGCCCGAACGCCACGAACACCGGATCGAACTCCCCCACCGCCACCCGGATCATCGCGTACGGCACGCCCCAGATAACGCCCATACCCAGGAACAACAGCCATCCGCGCTTGCTCACCGCACACTCCTTCCGATCCCCGGGAGCGTAGGGCACGCCGCCGACACGCTGAACCAGTCGTCCGAACGCGGCCGCCCGCCGAAGTATTTCGGTGAGGAATGCGAGACCGGCAGCGCCGAGAGCGAACGGGGCGCCGAGAGCGAGACAGACGTGGATTCGAGTCGGCGCCGTCGCGGTCACGGCGGCCGCGATCGGCCTGAGCACCGCGCCCGCCGGGGCATCGCCCGGACCCGCACCGATCGACGTGATCATGTCCGGGCCGGCCCAGCACAGCGGGACAGGGCAACTCGCCGAGCCGCGACATCGCCTCGGAGCCGCCCGGACCTCGACCACACTCGAACCAGCACTGGACTGTGTTCCATCACCGGAACAACCGAATCCCGTTGTGGTGCTGGGCGGATTCGGGGCAGTAGGAGACATCGGCGGCACACTGGAAACGCAAATGTCCGGAATCACCACCGGCATAAGAGATCTCGGCGGCTGCCCCTTCATCTTCGGCTACGGCATCATCGGCCCGATCCAGGCAGCGGCACCCGTAGCGGAGTCAGCAAGCCAACTGGAGTCGTTCGTCACGAAACTGCTCGCCACCACCGGAGCGACCCACGTCGACATCGTTGCCCATTCCTCGGGCGCCCTGGTAGCGAACTACTACCTGAAATTCCTCCATGGCGGCCCCCACGTCGACCGCGCAACGTATCTCGCACCGGTCACCACAGGCACAACCGCCGCCACCCCGATCGGCGCCCTCGACCTCCCCGGCGCCCTCGACTGCCTCGCCGGATCCCAAGTCACCCAAGCCCTCCTCGCCGACGGAGTAACCGTCCCCGGCGTCATCTACGCGGTCCTCGCCACCCACGGCGACCAAGTCCTCACCCCACCCGGCCCAGCCTCCTTCATCAACGACCCCCGCGTAGAAAACGACTACTTCGAAGACCTGTACCCCCAAGCGGGCCTGTCCAGCCACGCCACCCTCCCCATGCAACCCGAAGCGGCGCAATGGGTGATCGAACAGCTCCTCGCCGAGTAGCCGAATCCTCTCCCCACTGAACATTCACCCGAACTGCCTCCGCTTGATAGCCACCGCCAGCCGACCACGCTCACTGATCAGCCAAACACCGTGGCGACCGCCACGCACGACAAGTCCGCGAGCCACCAACTGCGCCAGCGCATTCCGCGTACTCCACCCGGTCAGGGCCGCCGCCCGCTGAATCTCCACAGCCGACATCCGCCCCTCAGCTCCGCTCAAAACCCTCAACACAGCGAACTCCGCACTAGTCATGCCGCCCGATGCCTCCCCTGATGCCACCATCCGGCCTGCCCCCTGGCCGGGAGCTCGAGGTGTCCTCCACCTCCGAGCAGCGCGACCCGAAGAAACCGGGTACCACCACCCGGATGGCTATCGCGATAGAAGCCCCAGACCGCCCACGCGATGACGCCGAGGCAGAGCCCGAGGATCGACAACAACGCCCATATGTCCCAATGCATTACGACACCTCCAGAGGTTTCCGGATCGGTGCTCAAAGCTTGAGACGCGGGCGACCGAGAGTCACGGCATATCGGAAGATGCGAACTGAAACTTCCGAAACCCCATGACACCTCCCGTTTTACGTGCGACCATCGTTCCAGAACGAAGCAAGCGCCCTTTCGAAACGGAAGGAAGCACCATGCCGAGCGTGGGCCAGACGCTGCCACTCCATCAACTCGGGCGACGGCTCAGACAATGGCGCGAGGACGCCGGCTACAGCCTGGAGAAGGCCGCTGCGAAGGTGCCCGGAATGAGTCAGACCGCCCTGTATCGACTGGAGAAGGGGATGAAGGCGAAGCCGAATCCCCGTGATGTCAGGGCGATTTGCGAACTCTACGGTCTTCACGACGACCTCATCGACGGTGCGGTCGGACTCGCCATGCAGGCCGCCCAGAAGGACTGGTGGTGGCACGCGTACGGCGACCTGATTCCTGAAGGGTTCGACGTCTATGTCGCGCAGGAAACCGCGGCCGAGGCGATCAGCTCGCACCAACCCAACCTGATCCCCGGCCTACTCCAAACTCCCAGCTACGTCCTGGCTCTCATCCAGCGGGCGCTACCGAACGCCGGGCCGGACGAGTGGGAACGCCGCGTCGAGATCAAGACACACCGCAAGGCGATTCTGACCCGCCCCGATCCTGTCGCGATGGACGTCGTCATCGGCCAAGCCGCACTGCACCACCGAGTCGGCAGCCCCGCGATCATGGCTGCTCAGCTTCGGCACCTGACCGAGATGTGCGCACTCCATCCCAACATCAATCTGCGAATCCTCTCTTTCGAGGCGGGATTTCCCTGCGGCGCGAGCATGCCACCCTTCGTGATCCTCGACTTCGGCACGACCACCGACGGCTCCCCCGTTGAGCCGCGCACGGTATTCCTCGAGAATGTGGTCGGCGGGATCTACCTCCGCAAGCCCGACGACGTGGAGTTCCACGAACGCGCCTACAGCACCATCACCCAAGCAAGCCTCGACGCCAAAGCAAGCCAGATCCTGGTGACGCGATTGGCAAAGGAGTACGAGCGTGAATAGTGAACTACCCGTGCCGAACTGGTTCAAGAGCAGCTACAGCCAGCCCCAGGGCGAATGCGTCGAAGTCGCCTTCCTCCACTCCGGCAACATCGGCGTCCGCGACTCCAAAAACCCCACCGGCCCTGCCCTGACCTTCAGCCCGAGGCAATGGGATGCCTTCACCCTGGGAGTCAAAGACGGCGAGTTCGACCACCCGTAAGCCGCCGCCGACTCAGGCCACCAGGCCGGTCACCACTTGTAAGGGGCTCAATGATCATCTTCGAGTTCTCGCGCCACGAAGACGATCCCGACGAACTGGGGCCGACCGGGTTCGACTTCGGCGACATGGACGTCGTCGGCGATCTGGGTGATGCCTCGTCCAGAGACGACGGCGCCGGGTCCATGATGATCTTCCTGTCTGTCTCGATGCTGCTCGGCGAGCTGTGCACGCTGATGGACCGGAGACGTGGCGGATTCGACTACCTGGCAATGTCCTCGGGTTTCCGACTCAACTTCACCCTCATGAAACGGAGGATGCGCGTTCGCGCTCGCCGCGTCGAGATCACCGACACGGACGCCACGCAGGTCCTGGACGCTGTCTGGCAAGCCGTCACCGAGTTCGCCGCCCAACAGCTGCCACTACTCGCCCCGGACGATGCCGGGCGAACCGACTTGGAGTACTCCATGGCGGAGTACTCACGGGCACTCCAGCGATACACAGAAGCCGAGTAGACCCCCACGTCCGGGTGTGGGATGTCGTAATGACCTTCATGGACAGTGCTGTCGACAAGATCAAGGTCTGGTTCCGATTCACGCCTCGTGAGGGATGGCTCCCGCAGGACACCGAGGGCCTGTGGGCGATACGGGTCGGCGAGGATACGGCCCTCGTGCAGAATGTCCCCTTCCTGCAGGACGGTGTGGCGGAGGGTGACGTCGTGCGATTCGTGACGAACTCGGACGGGCTCCACTGGGCCGTCGGGCGTGTCAGTTCCTCCGCCGACTTTGCCGGGATCAAGACGCTGTTGACCCGAGGTGTGGAAGAGGGATGGTGGTTCTTCGAAGTCGGCTGCGGCACTGCCGAATGGTGGAACGCCTGACCACGTGGGCAATTCCGCTTACGGCTCAAACCTCGTGCTGACTTGCCGCCGCGTCCCTCGCGATGCGGCGCATCCGATCGACGACATCCGGACGACGTTCGACGATCGTCGCCTCCCACTCCCCGAGCACATCGAACAGATCGATCTCGAGTCCACGCAGAGGGCGATCTTTCGTGATGGCCTGCACGGCAGCGCGGAAGTCGCCGCGGAAATCGAAGACCGAGGTCCGTCCTTGAAGGAACGGCAGGGCCGCATCCCTGATCCGCGGGTCGACGGACTCATCCATGGACGGGATCATCGCAGCCCCTCCTCGTCGTCGATGACGTCCTGGATCGCGTCGATCTGGTCCTGAACGATCTCGGCGCGAGCCACCAACTCGACCCGGTCGGGCTCGGTGAGGCTCTCGGCGCCGAGCTTCTCGAAAACGCATGAGAGCACTGACCGTAAGTCCTCCAGCTTGCCGTCCGACTCCACGGACCCACCCTACGTCCTTGTCGCGACACTCACTCTTGAACACGTTCAATAAATGACCTAGCCTCGTAGTTGAACACGTTCAAATCAGCGAGGAGCTGGGGAAATGAACCTTGTCGTCGTCACATACGCGACCTACACGATCGTCAGTCTGGCGGTCACCTTCTGGGTGGCACGGGTCCTGCATCGCACCGGCGCGCGGTTTCTGGTGGATGTCATGAATGGGGACACCGACCTCGCCGAGGCCGTGAATCATCTGCTGGTCATCGGGTTCTGGCTCGTCAACGCGGGATTCGTGGCACTGGCCTTGCGCATCGATGTCCCGGTCGACGACGCGCGCGTCGCGATCGAGGAACTCGCCATGAAACTCGGCCGGGTCCTGCTCGTACTCGGCGCCATGCACTTCGCGAACTTGATCGCCCTGAACAAGATCCGTCGCAGCCGGCACAAGGAGCAGCAGGCCGGTGTCCCGCCGGTTGCGTTCGACGCCGCCCAACTAGCCTGAGCCCCATGCCCCGCCCCGAGCCCGCGACCGCGCGCGGCGAGGAAACTCGCCAGCAGATCATCGACGCCGCCCTGCGCCTGTTCGAGCAGAACGGCTACACGAAGACCACCATGCGCGCGATCGCGGGCGAAGCCGGTGTCAGCGTCGGCAACGCCTACTACTACTTCGCATCCAAAGAGCATCTGGTCCAGGGGTTCTACCAGCACATCCAGGCCCTCCACCAGCAGCGGGTCGAGCAGACCCCCCGCAGCGACTCCCTCGCCGACCGATGGCAAGAGATGGAATCGGCCTTCGTCGACGTAGCCGCGCCCTACCACGAATTCGGCGGCAAGTTCTTCGCCATCGCCGCCGAACCCACCAGCCCACTCAGCCCGTTCAGCGACGAGAGCCGGCCCGCCCGACAGACATCCACCGCCATCATGGGCGACCTGGTCATCGGCACGGACGTCAAGGGCGACAAGCGCCTGCTGGCCGAGCTGCCGAATCTGCTGTGGCTGGCCCACATGGGCATCGTCCTGTTCTGGGTCCACGACCGCAGCCCCGACCAGCAACGCACCCGACTGCTGATCCGCCGCACCGCCCCCCTCGTCGAACGCATCGTGGCGTTGTCGAGACTCCGCCCACTGCGCCCCGTTCTCTACCCGGCCCTGGATCTCATCCAGGAACTCAGCGACTGATCAGGCGCACCGCGCTCACGAAGCAGCGCGGCAGTCGCCGCCCCGGCTACCGGCCGACACCGATGATTCCTCCCGCCGTCGACTGAAACAGGGTGGGCCAACACCACTCTGCCGTGACGAGGACCGGGGTCGAACGGGTTTGACAGGCCCCTCGCCTCCAGACACACTCGACATCTTGTCGCTCAGGGGCGGCTCAGCCGGGGAGGGCCTTCAATTATGTGGATACGTCGCGGTCGCGCTGTGCCAGTATTGCTTTCGCTACTTCTGATGGTCGGGGTGACCGGCTGTTCTTCGGGCGCCAAGCAACAGTCCACGGTGGGGTTCTCGGAGCTGCCCACTCGCTGCTCGGAAGCGTTGAAACATGCCGAACAAGAACTGAAGACGTTCGCGGGCGAGGCCTACGGTTCCCTCGTCGAATCGGCGGACGCCGATCGAGATGCCACGGCTGCCAGTCAGTATCTGGGCTGTGTCGTGAAGTTCGGTAGCTCGATTCAGCGTGAGCCCGTCACGGCGTACCGAACACCGATGTGGCGCAACGTTTCGATTTCTTACTACCTGTCTTTGGAAACCTTCGGCACGAGCAGGACTGCTCGACGCCTGATGGACTATGTGCCTGGATCGACTCTGCAGGGCAGTCCGCAACCCACACCCATCGACGGTGTCGGAGACGCCGCGATCACCTGGGTCGATGAGAGCACAGGGAAACCTCCCCAGGTCAGCGTGAAGTTCAGCATCGACAACCTCATCGTCACCGTCGGCACGTGGGGCAAGGATTGGTCCGGAGTCCCCGAGACGGACCCGATCATCGACTCACCGGAGTTGCGGTCGGACCTGCACACCGGCACCGAAGCGATCGCGAAATCCATTGCCCGGCAAGCTCCGTCGACTCTGCCGAGAGCGATGCTGACCAGACCCTCCTTGATCCATCACACCCCCACGCCCTCGACGACCAAGGTTGCCGCACCGGCATGGGATCCCTGCCAGATCTCCTACGGCAGCCTCACCGACGCCGGACTCGACGTGCGTTCGGCACGTCGTACCGACGACTCCGGTACCAGAGCAGCGTGCATGTGGAGTGGCGGCTGGTACCGCCTGCAGGTCTCCTCCAGCGTCGCCCCCTTCGAATGGTCGGCCTACGAAGACTCGGCCTATGTCGGGCCGAAGCCTGTGACCATCGGGGACCGCCACGGAGTCCAAGTGCGTTGGCGCGAAAGTAATCTCGTCTGCGCCCTCATGTTCGAACTGCCGGTCGAGGCCAATCAGCCCGACAGGGGAGGGCGAACACTGACCTTCGAGGCATGGTTGAGCGAAGACCGGACACAGACCGCGCTGTGTGACGAGTTGACCCGAGTTGTGCATGCGCTCGCAGGGTCGCTACCGGCAACCAGGTGACCGCAGAATCCGCTGGACCGGCCACCGCCGCCAGCATTGCAAACAGGTGCGAGGCAATACCGCGCTTCAGTCGGATTCGCCGATGACGCTGCGGCGGCCGGAACCTCGTGCGGTGCAGAGCATCCGCTATTGCCGAATGCCGCACGACTCCAGCGTTAGACGCGGACGTGCCTCAAGGTTACGGCCATACGTCGAGGCCTGTTCCGCAGTCGCCCATCGATGTTGGGGGTGAGTAGCAGGCCGGTGGCGTCAGCAATACGGTCTGCCGCCTCCGCAACCGTGGCCGCATCGATCCAGATGTGCTCGCCGAACTCGGTCGGCCCTAAGGCCGCCGATCCTGCTGCGCTCGCGGCACCCCTCTGAATGGGTTGGGGCTCTGCGACTTTGGATTCTCTACCGGACCCACACGATCTCTCCACACTTGGTCGACGGATCGGACACAACTGGTCGATACGGTGACCGCGTGTCTACTCGTGATACACCGTGGAATCGCTTGGACCTTCTCGCGGACATATTGCAGGGTGTTGCCGTCGGCGCGCTGGCTGTGGCATGGGCGGCGATCGCGTTCGGACTGTACTCGGAGCCGGCAGCCGATCCACGGTTCGATCTCGAAGCGGGCGGCCGCTTCGCGGCCAGCCTCATGGTCTATGGGCCGTTCCTGCTTGTGATCAGCCCGCTGTTGGCCGTCACTGCCATTTTCGGGTTGATACCATACCGGTTCGCGCCTGGCGGCACCATCGCGGGTGGGATAGTTGCCAGTTTGTTCGCCCAGTGGGTGGGAACCGAGCTGTACCTGTCCGACTACAGGCCGGAGTTACCCGGACACCTCGACATCAGCCTCGTCGCGGCGTGCTTCGCACTTGCCGCAGCGTTCGCCGCAGCTTTCTTGCACTTGTATAGCAACCGATCCGGTCGGACGCGCGCCGCCTCGATGCGAGGCGGAGCAGTGCTGGTGGTTGCCATTATCGTCGGTGCGGCGGTTACGATTCCGCCGCTGATCGCGGGCACCGGCACTCCGGCCGGTGTCCTGGCTGGGCTCGTCACCGATCCCAATTGCGGGAGGAACTTGTCGGACTGGACCGACGAGGGACGGGCGACCGTCTACAAGGGCCACGCGACGACACAGTCGTATCCGCCGAAGGATACGCCCGACATTCGGTTCGGGGTCGTGGTCACACTGCGGAACGGCATGGGCAGCGTCGAAACCACCCCGCCGACCGCGATCTCGTTCCGAGACGAGCTGCCATTTCGGTCGGGTCCGCCGGCAACCGAATTGCTGCTGTCTCGGGATGGTACAGGCAACCGGTTCGCGTTTACTCGCATACGCGATCCGAAGTGTGAGACCGGCGGTAGCCGGGTGGTTTCGGCGACCTACATCTATGACGACTACGGCAGAACGGACACGCCTCAGATTCGGGGCACGGTATCTCGTAGCGAGTAACGCGCTGGCAGGGGTGTTTGATAGGCGGCGCTGATCTGGATGTCCGCACATGCCGCGTACCGCGCTGACAGGATCGGCCGGCGCGTGTGGTCCGCAGCGAGACCGACTGCGACCCAAAGACATCCGCTACTGCCGATTCCAGGGCGCTCGACCGATCAAGAATCCTCACCGACGAATGACGTTCTCGGCTTGCGGACCTTTCGGCCCCTGGACCACATCGAAGGTCACTGCCTGGCCAACCTCGATCGGGCGGGGGTCCAACCCAAGGATGGCAGAGAAGTGCACGTAGACGTCGGGGCCCCCTCCGTCTTGCGAGAGCATTCCGAATCCCCTGTCGGCGTTGAAGAAGATCACGGTGCCGGTGGCCATACTGCCCTCCTTGGTCGTCGAATTCGCTCGAAGGGGCTCAGGTTCGAGCGGTCTTCGCTGGTCAGCGCGGTAGCGACACGCTATCACCGACCTCACGGCTTGGAGGGAATCCGCGGGCGTGCCGGCTGTGGAGAAGCCGCTCCATGAGCAGGGGATGTGTTGGCCCTGCGTCAGGGCAGGCGGCGCACTCTCCGCGACGCAGCCTGATCAGGAAAGGCGGGCGCTGCCGCGTGTCCATCGATCGCACCATAATGCCGAATGCTGTGCGGTTCACAGCCGCGATATTCCTTGCTCGCCGAACCGCTCCGCGTCTACCGTCGTCCGGCTGCGGCGCACTGACATGCCGCCTACCCCGCTGACCGAACCGGCCAGCGCGCGTAGCGGAAGATCAACCGGCAGAGCCGATCCGATGCCTGCGGAACGTCCGCTACTGCCGATGAGCGTGACGCTGAGGCCGTTCTGGTCGTCATGGACCCGGAAACTCGAATCCCCTTGTGATGGCACTACCTTGCCCAAGCCGGAGCGACTGTCTGGCAACGCGGATGAAGTTTTCCCGAGAGCGGTGTTGCTCATTTCGGGCGGCGATCCATTCATCATCGTCGGTCGGTGGCTGTGGCCGGTCGAAGGTGGCGCGCCTGACGCCATAGTCGGCGAGGTGGAGCTCCTCAGCAGCCGACACGACACTCCTTGGTGCGATGAGGCGAAGTCGAGTGAGCACAACACCTTGGGCGTCGTATGCCACGTCGGTTCGCGTTCGCAACTCCGCGAACAGGCTGGCGTCGTGGCCTTCGACTCGGGCAATTCGCGCATACGCGCCGCCGCTACGAAAGCTGGCGTCCAAGTAGTCCACGTAGGCATCAATCAAGGACTCGCGCAGCCACTTTCGGTTCTCGCGTCGGCCCGAAATATACAGAGTAATTCCCGCCAACGTAGCCGCTAGCGATGCCGCCACTGCACTGATCACCGAAGGCACAACTGACATGCAAACCTCCGACAGGCAAAGGACGGTCCCTTATAGGTTCGCACGCTCATGCCGCGTCCCGCGCGTCTGCTCGGGCGGTTCGCCGGGACCGCGGCATCGTGAAGGATGGCTCCCTCCTCCGACCTCGATGTCACCTTCGCCGGTGACGACCTCGTGCTCCGGCCGGCCGCCCTGGCTTACCTCGCCCGCTTCTCCGCGGTATCGCGGATCCACACGAAATCCGATCTACGCCTGTACTTCCAGTGGTGTACCGACCACCAACTGACCCCGCTCGCGGTCGCGCGAACCGAGATCGAACGGTACATGCGGTGGATGCAGGAAGTCCGCCGCTTCAAACCCGCGACCATCGCCCGTCGCCTGGCAGTGGTCGCGGGCTTCTACCGCACCTGCGTCATCGACGGAGTCCTGGACCGCTCGCCGGCGGAGTACGTGCGCCGACCGCGGGTATCGAACGAGTCACCGACGCTTGGGCTTTCGCATCTGCAGTTCGAGGCGCTGCTGTGCGCGGCCCGCGACTCGGACAACCCGCCGGACTTCGCGCTGGTCGCCATGCTCGGACTGCTCGGCTTGCGGATCAGCGAAGCCTGCCGCTGCGACGTGACCGACCTCGGGGAAGAACACGGCCACCGCGTCCATGGCATCGGCTACATGACGCCTCAAACATCCGCACATGCCGAATTGAGTCTGTTCGTCGGACGAGTCAGCCTTCTTGCTCTGTCAGTGCGGCCGTTGTCAGGGTGAGGTGTTGAGTCAGTATGTCGGCGGCGGTGTCGGTGTCACGTGCCAGCGCCGCCTCCTCCAATCGGCGATGCTCGTCAATGCCGTCGCGCTCAAGGTCACGGTGTGCTGACAAGCGGCGGGCCAGCTCGCTCGCGACCCACAGCCGGTCGAAGGTTTCCAGCAACACCGCATTGCCGCACCCTTCCAAGAGCGTGCGATGGAATGCCCGATGGGCCTCGGCCCATTCTTCGCTGTAGTACTCGCCGTTCTGCGGGGTGAATACCGGCGTGCGCGCCAAGCGGTGGTGGGCAGCCCGTACGTCTCCTTCCCAGTTGACGTCACCACGTTCGATCGACATGCGTAGCAGGACTGGCTCGATGGTCCGGCGGGCCTCCCCGATCTGTTGCCAGCGGTGAGCGGAAAGAGCTGGTACGGCGAAGCCGCGATTGGTCAGCCGTTCGGCCAGGCCCTCGCCAACCAGCCGCACCAGCGCCTCGCGCACCACAGCCAGGCTCACACCGTGTCGCTTGGCTAGATCCTGCGGTTTGAGCGCGTCACTGGGCGCGTACTCGCCGCGCATGATCGCGTTCCGCAGTTGTGCGTAGACCTGCTCGGAAAGCATCTGCTTCGCCGGCTGGGTTGGGCTGGGGATTGTCCGAGTCATCACTTGATCATAGACGATTTGACAAATCATCGATTATTTCTGTTATCGTCGATCTTGCACATCCGGTACGACTCGAAAGGCGCGACACGATGAGCGCAAACGATCCCTTCGCACGCCTCCCCGAGGCAGCCGCGTTCACGGTCACCAGCACCACAGTGAGCGACTGTGCCGCCTGGCCACCCGCGCAGTGGTCCTCCGGCGCCCCCGGCGGTAAAGACATTTCCCCGCAGTTGAGTTGGACTGGCGCCCCAGCGGGTACCAAGAGCTACGCGGTTACCGTGTACGACCCCGATGCCCCCACCGGCTCCGGGTTCTGGCACTGGGCTGTCGCCAACATCCCGGCCACGACCACGACCCTTCCCGAGGGCGCCGGAGACGACGCGGGCAGCGGCTTGCCGGTCGGCTCCTTCCAATTGCCGAACGACGCGCGCCTACCTCGATACATCGGTGCGGCACCGCCGGCAGGGCACGGTAAGCATCGCTATTTCGTCACCGTGCACGCTCTGGATGTGGATGACATCGGCATCGCCTCCGACTCCACGCCAGCACTGCTCGGATTCGCCATCGCCGGCCACATCCTGGGCCGAGCCACGCTCGTCACCACGGCGGAGACAGTGCAGTGAATTCGGTTCGAATCGCCGGTTCCGCCGCCAACGCGGATTCGTTGTCGATGACCGAGTCGATCCCCTGTGATGTCGAGATCATTCGTCACTCGCAGCGCGACGGCGACGCCATCGTCCGCTGGGCCGAGGTCATCGTGAACGGCATACCGATGCCGGCCACCGGCGAGCCGCGGGTCGTTCACACGCGTCTCGGCACACATGTCGCGCTCGACCTGACCGCAACTTCGGTCAGTATCCGGACCGAGGACCGGACATGAGACTTCAAGGAAAAACTATGAGCGACAACGATATCGACCGCATGGACGATCGCACCGTGCTGATCACGGGTGCGACGGACGGACTCGGCCGCGAACTCGCCGTGCGGCTCGGCGCAGCAGGTGCCCGGCTGATCCTGCACGGCCGCAACCCCGATCGGGCCGCAGCGGTCGCGGCCGAGGTGACAGCCGCGAGCGGGCACGCTCCGCTGATCATCCTGGCCGACCTGTCACGACTCGCGGAGGTGGACCGGCTGGCTGACGAGATCATCGCCTGCACTCCACGATTGGATGTTCTCGTGAACAATGCCGGCACCGGTGGTCGGTCGGACGGGAAACGCGAACTCAGCGCCGATGGCAACGAATTACTGTGGGCGGTCAACCATCTGGCTCCGTATCGGCTGACCCGGCGCTTGCTTCCGCTGCTGCAGGCAGCGACACCGGCGCGGGTGGTGAACGTGGCCTCCGCCGGGCAGCAGGAGATCAACCTCGACGATCCGACCCCCGAGCACGGCTACGACGTGTACACCGCCTACTGCCGAGCCAAGCTGGCGATGATCATGGCGACCATCGAGTACGCCGAGGAACTCGACGGAACCGGTGTCACCGTGAACGCCCTGCACCCGGCCACTCTCATGCCGACGACTATGGTGCTGGACGCCGGTGTGACGCCGCTCAGCACTCTCACCGAAGGCGCGGACGCGACCCTCCGGCTGATCTGCGATCCGGGCCTGTCGCAGACGACAGGCCGGTATTTCGACGGCACCAGGCAGAGTCATCCGCACGCGCAGGCCGACGATCCGAAGGCGCGCCGTCGCCTGCTCGAAATCAGTGACACCGCTGTCGTTTCGGCAGTCGGCTGAGGTGGTGGGCTGAGGCGGTGGGTCGCGGGACCCACCGACCCACCACCCCGACTCTGCAGATTGTGTCCTTCGCCGAACGCACTACATTGCCGCATACCGCGCTGACCGAACCGGCCAGCGCGGGCGGGGCGAAGATCAACAGGCCGAGCCGATCCGAGGCCGGCCGGACGCACTGAAATGCCGGGTGGAGCGCGTCCTGGTGCCTATTCGACGGCGTTCGGAAGGCTATTGCCAGCGGCGTGTGGATGGGTGGATCAGTTGGTCTCGGGGATGGTGATGCCCTCGGGTGCGCGGTCGAATCGCAGTCCGCGCCAGGATGGATGGCGCAGGCCGGTGGCGGTGCGTTCGCGGTAGGCGATATCGCCGACCAGCCGCGGGGTGACCCAGTGCGCGGTGACCGCGATCGACGACGGTACCGTGCCGGCGACCGGCGGCGTCGCGGTGGACAGTGCCAGCAGCTCGAGGTGCAGCGAGCGGCGCGCGGAGTCGGAGAACCCGGTCCCGACCGCGCCGAGGAGCACCAACTGCCCGTCCTGGTCGTGGGCGGCGACGAGCAGGGATCCGAACACCTCGCCGCCGGCGTGGCCGGGCAGCCATCCGACGACGACCGCTTCGGTCGCGCGCCGCAGCGGGAGTTTCCGCCAGGCCTGAGACCTTCCGGCCGGTATGTGGAGACGCGTACACCGCCTACTGCCGCGCCAAGCTGGCGAGGCAGACGATCCGGCGACACGCCGACGGCTACGCGAAATCAGCGACACAGCAATCGGTTTGGTCGTGACATGAGCACCTGGTGGGCCGGGAGGTCGCGCACCCCTCCCGGCCCACCATCATGCTGAAGGGTGCGTCGGATACCTCAGAGCCGGGCATCGCACCCCGAATCAGGAGCCGGACTTGGACTGGCCCGCGGTGCCGTTGATCAGACTGAGGATGTTGATGATGGCGTGGCTGCCGTTGTCGAGTGCCGAGCTGCCGGAGTCGAGCATGGCAGAACCGGAGGACGAGCCTGCCGAACCCGAGGACGAGCCGGCGTCAGCCGAACCAGAGGACGAGCCTGCCGTACCCGCGCCGGTGGCGGGAGAGCCGGCAGCGGAGGCCGCCGCGACCGGGCCGAGGAACAGGGCGGCGGCCGAGAGGGTCGCGGCGGCAACAATCTTGCGAGAGAACATGTAGGGAGCTTCCTTTCACAGTCCAGATAACGACGCCATCACGACGCACACCAAAATGTTATGAAGAAGAAACCCGCAAAACCACTCCTGGTTCTGTGCGAATAATCACCGTTAACAATGGGCAAACAGCGAATTTTGCCGAGGTAAATCTATTTGATCTTCATTCCGCCCCCGAATTCGATGATCGAATTCGATTGCTTTTTCTACGGCTCCGCGTATCGGGCTGCGGCGGAGGAGATTTCGTATCGGACCTCCGATCCCGGCCCGGCGCGACCTCGAGCTGAACGACCCGCTCGGGGACCCGTTGATACGGCGGCGATCCGCCGTTCCCGAGTGAACGCGAGGGCGCGACATGCTCAGAGGACGATGCCGTCCTCGACGTCTCTCCCATCCTGTGCTACTCGGGCCAGCGGCTCGGCGCAGCGCGTACCGCGCGCCGCCGCACCCCTGGCTCGGTGCGGTTCGGCGTCACCTGATCGCGAAGTGATCAGCTGAAGTGGCCGATACCGTCGGCGGTGAGTTTACGGAGCACGCGCTCGACGCTGGCGGGGTCGCGTCCGGTGAGTACAGCGAGTTGGTTGCCGTCCGAGGGGCCCACCGCCAGACGCCCGGACCACCCGAATCCGGGGCGGCGCGCCGGCGGTGCTACACGTTGCCGCCGTCCGTGTTGACGGTGCAACCGGTAGGCGAGAACAAGCACAGCAGGAGGGCGAGGACGGGGTTGAGGAGACCGACCGACCCGCTGGAGGAACCGGTCTCCGCGACCGGGGCTGGCGCGTCGGCGAAGGCCGGCGGCGCGGCCACCGCCTGCCCGGCTCCGACGGTCAGCGCGGTGGCAATGCCGACTGCCGCAAGGAAAGTGCGCATGCAGGAGAACCCTTCGGTCGAGCGCGGGCCCGAACCGCTCGGCCCCGTCGGCGAAGAGTTAATCATTTCCATTTCAAAACATCCGGCGGATTCAGTGCGCCGAGAGCCCCGAATTCCATGGGGTTGGGCGGCGATTTGTGGAGGTACCCGCGCCCCTTCCGATGGCGGTCGGGCTGTTCGGAAAACGATGCTTGTACAGGCAGATTCGGCCGCGTCGCCGGACGGTCTCCCGCAGAATCTGGTCATGTTCGGGTGGGTGCGTCGCGCAGGTGTGTGGACGAAGAAGTCGATCGTGAGGGCGGGGCGCCGGGTGGGGCGGGTGCGGTTGTTCACTGCGGTCACCCTGGCCCTGATCACCGGGATCGCGGTGGCGGCGCAGTGGCTGCTGTCGCGGGTGATTGTGACCAATCAGAACCAGGCCGCGCCGATCGATATCACCAAGTTGGCGTTGACCGTAGTGGGTGGTGTCGGTGGCGCGGTCGCACTGGTGGTGGCCTATCGCCGTCAGCGGGATCTGGAGCAGAACCGGTTCGTCGAGCGCTTCGGCGCCGCTGCCGCCCAGCTGGGTTCGACCGATGTCGCGGTCCGCATCGCCGGGGTCTACGCCATGGCTGGCGTCGCCGACGAATCCCCCGGATCCAACCGGCAGCAGTGCATCGACGTGCTGTGCGGTTACATGCGCCTGCCCTATGACACCGCGCACGGCGGGTCCGGGCGCACCAAGCTCGTCACCAAAACCAAGCAGGACGAAAAGGTCGATCTGGAGGAAACCACCGAGTATCGGCAGAACGACCGGGAGGTCCGCAAGACCATCGTTCGTGTCATCGCCGAGCATCTACGTGACAGCAGCACCCCAGACTGGCGCAAGAACACCTTCGACTTCCGCACCGCCTATCTAGAAGACGCGGACTTCAACCATGTGCGCTGCGAGGGCACCATGCACTTCGAAGCATCGGCCTTCTCCGGCACCGCGAACTTCATAGGCACGACCTTCTCCGGCAACACGAACTTCGGGAAGGCAACCTTCGCCGGCTACACGAGCTTCAGGAAGGCGACCTTCTCTGGCGCAGTGAAATTCCATCGCGCCGACTTTGGTACGAACGACGTGTCGTTCATAGAACCCCGAGAGTGGGATCCGCCGCCTCAGTTCGATTGGGATCAGGAGGTGTCCCTGAATCCCAGCAATGTCCTTCCTGAAGCATGGCCGCCAACTCTCGTGTAAGCGACGCCACGCTTTGCACCCTCCGGGGGCGTTCGGAAAACGATGGAGATCGAGTCGCAGCGTGCGCGGGCCGACGGTGCCACTGGCCGGTCACCGATCGGCGTGACCGAGCCGGTCACGCCGATCGGGATCGTCAGCCGGCTGGCCACTGACCGGTGGAGAGATAGGTCTTCGCCACCCACGCGGGATCGGGGAACCGGCCGGACTCCTTGTAGCAATCCAAGGTCCAGTCGCGTGCAGAATCGTCCCACTTGCTGAAGTCGGCGGTCGTGAGGCCCTTGCCTGCCTGCTTCTCATACTCCGCACTGACGGCGCGCCGCCATTCGTCCCACTTAGCAGGCGCGGCGGCGTTGCGGGCCAGCAATACGGCCGCGGCATCGCGCTCGGCTTGGGCCTTAGGCCTGTCCATTTCGAACTCAGCGGTCTCGTTGTACATGGTTGCGCCAGCCGCGTCGCGCATGGTGGTGCTCACGATCACCACGCCGCCCTCGCGGAAGGGGCCGGGACTGATGTTGGACGGCACGACCAGTGACCAGTCGCTGCTGGTGTCGCCGACCTTCAGCCCCTTGAGCTCGGCTTTACCAGTACCACCCCCGTTGCCGTCGGCGACGTAGAGCTCCACGGTCACCGTGGTGGATTCTCTGTTCCGGACGATTCCACTGACCTTCACCTTGTCGCCGAGCGACTCGGCCTTGGTCGGTAAGGCTGACCCCATCGCACACTCCTATCCGTAGACCGCACCGACATTGCCGCTCCTCGCGCGCAGAGCGCGCACGAGCGGCTGACACGAAGCACCGAACCTACGACCGAAATGTCCTCACCTCGGACGATACAACCGGCAAGAGCCACAACGCGTGTGGCGGGGCGGGTCAGGTGCCGAGTCCGAGACGATGCGGGAGTGTTCGGAAAACGATGAGCTGTCAAACGCCCGTAGGACTTCAGCACCTTCGCGAACGTCTCGTGGGTGGTGGGCTCCCGCCGTGCACCGAGGACATCGGGTACCGGTACGCCCGCGTGCTCACCAGCACGCTGTTGTCGGGTTTGAGAGTCGATCGGCGGTGGTCCAGGCCAGATGTTTGGCCGCCACGCTGACGAACAGTTCGGCCACGATGCCGCGCCGGGTGGCGGCCGGGCCGCCGGAGCGGCCCTCCACGATGGCCAGCTCCACCTCGCAGTGCGGGCTGATTCCGGCGAGGTAGCCGTGGCAGCGGATCATCGGCCAGACCTCCGTCTCGGCGGGTGCGGTGTCGAGCACGTTGCACCAGCAGCCGTCGAATCGGCGGACGAATACCTCACCGACGAAGCGCCCCAATCTGTCGATCGACATGCGGTTCTCGTCAGCGAGCACAGCAGCGCGGTCGGGAAATCCGGTGCGCGCCATCGCTATCGCGGCCTGCAGCCCGGTCAGGGTCCAGGGATCGGGGAGGGCGCCCACGGCCGCGGCGTCCACGGTGAGGAACTCATCGAGCGCGGCGGCGTGGCCGGCGCACCATGCCCGATAACCAGGGTTGTCGCAGTCGTGGGCGACGGTGTTGTCGCGCTCGGGAAAGACTTCAGACTTCCGTGCAACCATCCCGATCACCTCGCTTCGAGAACGGCTCCCACCAGGAATGACACCGTAAAAGACGAAGCGCTTGGACCGGCACGACTGACATCGAACGGTTGCAAGATCGGAAATCTATCGACATATCAACGACAAAAGGGCCACAGAACCGCCCAGCGAGGGCGCCCCCGACGTCGAACCTCAAGACTGGCCGCCGGCCGTTGCGGCCCCGTCTAGTTGTGGTGTCTCATGACACTGGTTCCACGAAGGTGATCTCAAGATGTCGCTCATCGGTGAATCTCGACGGCGGTCGCCTGCTGGCCTCGTGGGGGTACCTGGCAGGATCGACCCCATGCGGCCCCGAGCCGCACCAACCAACGCGCACATCCGGCGAGAGATCGTGATGCAGGATGGGGCCATGACCACTCCGCACCCGCAATCGCCGATTGTCGATGTCTACGCATTGCTGAACGGCGCGTTCGATTTGCGGTTGTATTCGCGGCGATACCTGGTACTGAGCACGAAGGCGCCGCTCCAGCAGAAGTTCATTTCGTTCATGGCCGACTTCGATCAGTCGTTCTTCGGGCCGATCGTGGCCATGACGGACGCCATCGAATGGCTGGAGCGTCAAGGTTGGAGTCTGGTGAGCATGCTCGATCGCGACAAGGAGCAGAACAACTTCGCGTACACGCTGGCGTTCATGCGACGCGATCAGCCCTGATCGTTCGGCTTTCCGAGTAACCCTGCGCCGACCTGCTGGTAGGGGCACTCGGCGGTATCGGAAACAATCTGGCCGGGTCAGTCGTCGAAGGCAGGGTGTCGGTCACGCGATTGAGCGCGTTCCTGAGCGTCGCGGCGCGAGCGTGAAGTGTTCCGACCAGACCGGCGCCACCAACCTCATGAGATGGCACATCTAGTTGGCCTCCGCAGGCGCACAACTTGTGTTCGAAAAACGATCGTCTGACGAACCCGAACGTCTCCTTCGTCGCGGCCACGTCGCCGAAGGCGCTTCGAGCAGTGGCGTGCCCGTGGCTCAGCCGGTGACGGTGTCGGCGCGCAGGTAGCTGTAGACGGTTTCGCGGCTGATGCCGAATTCCTTGGCCAGCAACGACTTCGACTCACCCGCTGCGGCACGCTCGCGCAGCTGGCCGGCCTGGGCGTCGGTCAGCGCGGGCTTGCGACCGGTGTAGGCGCCGCGGGCCTTGGCCGCGGCGATGCCTTCGCGCTGGCGTTCCAGGATCAGCGAGCGTTCGAACTCGGCGAAGGCGCCCATCACGCTCAGCAGCAGGGTCGCCATCGGTGAGTCCTCGCCGGTGAAGGTCAAGCTTTCCTTCACAAACTCCACCCGCACGCCCTTGCCGGTGAGCAACCGGACCAGCCGGCGCAGGTCGTCGAGATTGCGGGCGAGACGGTCCATCGAGTGCACGAGGACGGTGTCGCCGTCGCGGACGAAGGCCAGCATCTCGTCCAGCTTCGGCCGGGCGGTGTCCTTGCCGGAGGCCTTGTCGATGAAGGTGCGCTCGACCTCGATCCCGTCGAGTTGCCGCACGGTGTTCTGATCGACCGAGCTCACTCGGATATAGCCGACCCGCATGACAGGACCTCTCTCACGCTCGAAATGTCAGATTGAACTCTAAGATCCTAACGTACATGTGTCAGGAAATTCGGAAACCGACTTCAATCTGACGCATTCCGCCCCGGTCGGGCTTGTGGTGATGGGGTGTACCCCAGATAGACAGAATCGGCGATACCCACGAACGACTCCGAAAAATTACGGCGAGTCAGCGTCCTTTGCGAGCCGAAGTCAGATTTCTGCGCACTGTACTGGTGGTCGGATGGTCTGGCCCGAGTATTCGTTCACTGTCGGTGAGGGTGCGCTCGAACAACGCGATCGCCTCAGGTGACCGGCCCGCTGACCTGTAGGCGCTGGCGAGGTTGTTGCGGTAGGTCAGGGTGTTGGGGTGCTCGGCGCCCAGTACCTCTTCACTGTCGGTGAGGTTGCGCTCTAACAACGCGATCGCCTCGGGTAACCGGCCCGCCGACCTATAGGCGCCAGCCAGGTTGTTGCGGGTGGTCAGGGTGTTGGGGTGCTCGGCGCCCAGTAGGCCTTCAAGATCGGTGAGGGTGCGCTCGTACAACGCGGTCGCCTCGGGTAACCGGCCCGCCGACTCATAGGCGCCGGCCAGGTTGTTGCGGATGGTCAGGGTGTCGGGGTGCTCGGCGCCCAGTACTCGCTCGCGATCGGTGAGGGTGCGCTCGTACAACGCGGTCGCCTCGGGTAACCGGCCCGCCGACCTATAGGCGCCGGCCAGATTGTTGCGGTAGGTCAGCGTGTCGGGATGCTCGGCGCCCAGTAGCCCTTCACTGTTGGTGAGGGTGCGCTCGTACAACGCGGTCGCCTCGGGTAACCGGCCCGCCGACTCATAGGCGCTGGCCAGGTTGTTGCGGGTGTTCAGGGTGTCGGGGTGCTCGGCGCCCAGTACTCGCTCGCGATCGGTGAGGGTGGGCTCGAACAATGCGATCGCCTCGGGTAACCGGCCCGCCGACCTATAGGCGCCGGCCAGATTGTTGCGGTAGGCCAGGGTGTTGGGGTGCTCGGCGCCCAGTAGCCCTTCACTGTCGGTGAGGGTGCGCTCGTACAATGCGATCGCCTCAAGTAACCGGCCCGCCGACTCATAGGCGTAGGCCACGTTGTTGCGGGTGGTCAGGGTGTTGGGGTGCTCGGCGCCCAGTACTCGCTCGCGATCGGTGAGGGTGCGCTCGTACAACGCGGTCGCCTCGGGTAACCGGCCCGCTGACCTGTAGGCGCCAGCCAGGTTGTTGCGGGTGGTCAGGGTGTAGGGGTGCTCGGTGCCCAGTACCTCTTCAAGATCGGTCAGGGTGCGCTCGAACAACGCGATCGCCTCGGGTGACCGGCCCGCTGACCTATAGGCGCCGGCGAGGTTGCTGCGGGAGGCCAGGGTGTCGGGGTGCTCGGCGCCCAGTACTCGCTCGCGATCGGTGAGGGTGCGCTCGTACAACGCGGTCGCCTCGGGTAACCGGCCCGCCGACTCATAGGCGTAGGCCAGATTGTTGCGGGAGGCCAGGATGTTGGGATGCTCGGCGCCCAGTACTCGCTCATGGTCGCAGAGAGTGTGGTAGGCCAGGGTTATCGATCGTGTGGTGTCTGAGGCTTTGATCAGTTGCCGGGTAGCCCACCGGCGAGCGGTCAGTATGTCGGTGAGAATTGTGGTGTTGAGGTCCTCAAGTGTGCCGCTGATCGTGGCCCACACGGCGTCGATGTGATCGATCAGGCGTGAGCCTTCCACACGTCGCTGGAATGCCTGATCCTCCGGGAACTGCCATGACGCGATCACCGCGACGGCCGCCGCGGTGATCTGACCGAAAGTGTGTGTGGCGTGGGCGCGTTCGCGGACGACGCGGGCCAGCAACCGGTGCATCACCACCACGGTCCCGGTGCCGGACCAGGTCAGCAGCGATCCCTCCACACACCGCTGGACTGCCGCATCCACCATTGAGGGGTCGTCGTGGGGAGCGGGCAGCAGGGTGTAGTCGATGCCGTCGGGGGCCAGCATCGCCATCACCCCCAGCAGCCAACGCAGAACCTGGTCGGATTGCGGGTCACCGCTGGAGGTTTCGGCGGTCGCGATCGCAAGCAGCAACGCCTGATCCACCGCGAGCGGATGGGCGCTGCCGCGCCGGCGCGGCAGCGCCTGCGGCATCGGCTGGGCGGCCAGCAGGTGGCGGTAGCGGCCGTAGTCGAGCCTGCGGCCGGTGAGGGTGGCCGCGGCCGCGGACAACGCCAACGGCAGATCACCCAGATCCGCGGCCACACCGTCGGCACCGTCCGGGTCGTGCAAGCCGGTCGCCTCGTCCAGGTATCGGATCGATTCGTCTCGCTCGAATCCCTGCCGGGCGTCCACCAATGCCCCGAACTGGGCAAACGCGCGATCGGTACTGGTCAGCACTACCCGCGTCGCCCCGCCCGAGGGGAGCAGGTTGTCGAGGAAGTCGGGGTCGGTGGCATTGTCCAACACCAGCAACGCTGGTGCCTGCCGCTCGGAGAGATACTCGCGCACCCTGCGCGCCGACACCGCGGAATCGCCCTCGGGGTCAGCCACCCCGACACGCGCGGCGAGCTCAACGAGACCGATGTAGAGGCTGTCGCGGGTTTCGGCATTGATCCAGCCGACCACTGGTGTGTCCCCGGCGGCGATCACCTCCCGGGCATAGGCGGCCGCGACCTGTGTCTTCCCGGCACCACGCATCCCGGTCACCACCACCGCCACCGAGGCGGTCCGCAACGCCTCACGCAGGTCCTCGAGTTGGGTGCGGTCCACGAAATGCGGTGCCCGGCGCGGGATCCGGCCCACCACCACACGCCCCGACTCCCCCGGGACGCCGGCCGCCGCATACGAGGAGACTCCGGCCGTGTCCTGGGCTCGATCCGGTTCACCGGCAACAGATTCGAGGGAGGCCAGCTGGCCTGCCGCGGCGGGATCGGGTGGGGCCCCGATCTTCTTCCACCGCCCGTACCAGTCCTCGAGGTCGAAGCACGCCGGATCGATATCGGGGCGGGCGGTGCCGGCGTGGAGACGGCACGCGGTCACGAACTGGAACACCGTCACCGGCCGCGGCACGGAAGCATCCGCTGTCGCCGCATCACGCAACGTGGTCGCACTCACTGCGTCCCTGTGCGCCTTCACCAGCAGCGCGGCCATCACACGAAAACTCGGCCCACCGACCTGGGCCCTCAGCTCGTTCAAGTCGGCGGCCAAACGGGCACGCGCACCGGGATCGCTGGCAATCATCACCACCATCTTCGCTCACTGACCCCTCACCGATACACCGATCATCACGCACCCACCGACACCAACACGACCGCCGCGGCAGTCAACACCAGCACAACCACCACGAACCGCCACAACGCCGGCCACCCGTCCATCGCCTTGCGCACTGTCTTACCGATCTCGGCCCACATCACTGATCCTCCGTTTCGCTCGAAGTAGAACGAAAGCCAGTCCAACACAAGCAAATACGCAGGTCAGCAGGTCCGATCACCACCGATCGGCACCGCGCAGAACCGATCACCACCGACCAGACGCACCTACTCACGGGGAGCTCGGTGACAAACGATCGTCTGCCGAACCCGAACACCTCGCCGGATCCGCGAACGTTTCCGCAGGCCGAAATGTTCGGAAACCCGTTCATCAACTGGTAGTGTCGACACCGGTTGTTGAACACGTTTTCTGAACGTTCGGGAGGCATCGTGGCGCTCGTCGGGCTGGTCCGGGTCAGCACCAAGTCGCAGGAGACCGCGCGCCAGCACGACGCGCTCGATCCGATCTGCGTGAAGGTGTTCGAGGAGATGCGGTCGGGGAAGCTGAAGGTCGCCGAGCGACCCGGCCTGCAGGCCGCCCTGGACTACATGCGCCCCGGCGACATGCTCACCGTGCAGGAAGCCGATCGACTCGGCCGCAACCTTCTCGAAGGCCTGATCGTGCTGACCGATCTGTTCCAGCAGGGCATCGCGGTGAAGATCCTCGAAGGCATCGCCGCGGGCGAGCACACCGAACGAAACTTCCTGCTGGACTTGGCGCTCGCACTCGCCGAGGACCGCCGCCGCTACATCACCCGCAAGACCCGCGACGGACTCGAAGCCGCCGCCCGCCGCGGCAACCGCGGTGGCCGGCCGCGCGTGGTCGACGACGACAAACGCCGCGCCATCCTCGCGCGCCGCGCCGAAGGCCAGTCCCTGCGCGAGATCTCGCGCGGCGTCGGCGTCAGCCTCGCCGTCGTCCAGGGCGAAGTGAAAGCCGCCGAACTCGGCGTCCCGACGCTGGTCGTAGCACCAGAACCCGCAGGAGCACCGCGATGAGTAACAAGACCGCCAAGAGCGCCGAGGAGCTGACCGACAACCCTGTCCTGCAGCAGATTCCGGCGCTGCATGCCCTGGTGGATCGGTTCGAGGACGACGGGGTCAGCCCCGACTTCCGGGCGGGCGTGCTGTTCGCGGTCAAGCTCCTCGCGGACCCGAAGTTCGACTACTGACCGCACCTACCGGTGCGGGTGAGTCGGTGCACGCGACGGCTGTCCGGTGGGCGCTTTCGCAGGCCGTTGTCGCAGGCCGAGACGCTGGCTCCGTCGCGTTGGTAGCGCCCAGACCGTGGCGCCGCCGGTGGGCGCCTTTCGCGGCTGCTCAGAGCAGGAGCAGCAGCACGAAGTACGCGACGAGAGCGAGCATCGGCAGGAACACCCAGCGCAGCCGAAACGGCTTGCGCGGCGCGAGGACACCCGCGTTCGAGCTGACGCCGCCGGTCAGTTCGCGATGTCCTGTTGGCAGGTGGGGCACAGGCCGTGCAGGGTGAGTCCGCCGGTATCGGGCAGGGCGAATCGGCTACCGTTGCGCGCTTCGGCCAGGGCCGCGGTGAGATGCTCCGAGGGGACCTCGTCGATCGCGCCGCAGCGTGTGCACACCGCGTGATGGTGCGGGATGTCGGTGAGCCCGTAGCTGGTCACTCGTTCGTCGATGACCAAGGCGTGCAGGACGTTCGCATCGACCAGGGTTGAGACGGTGCGGTAGACGGTCGTGAGGTCGACCTCGTGGCCTGCCGAGGTGAGGCCCTGCTGAATCTGGGCGACGGTCAGGTGCCCGAGATCGCGGGAGTCGTCCAGGACCGACAGCACGGCCAGCCGCGGCGCGGTGCATCGCAGTCCGTGGCCGCGCAGCAGACGGCGAGCGTTGTGCTCACCGGCCGAGTCCGGGGCGTGGGTGTGTTGCGAAGCGCCGGCCATGGCCCCAGTCTGCCGCCTCGGCCCGCACCCGCCAACCAGCTTCTTGCCAATGAGTTGCAACAAGCCCGGGACCGACTTACCTTCAAAAGAATTCGGTTCGTGCGGAGAGGGCATGTCGTGACGTCGATGAATCTGAGATCTTTCCGCGCTGTGACCGATCGGCTGGCGTTGACCCGCCAGGAATGGCTGCGGCTGGCCGCCATGGCCGCAGTCATCATCGGATTGCACGTGCTGGGCTGGTTCACCCTGGTGGCGTTCGTCGCTCCGCAGCATTTCAGCCTGGGCGACCGCACCCTGGGCATCGGCGTCGGATTGACCGCGTACACGCTGGGCATGCGGCACGCCTTCGACGCCGACCACATCGCCGCGATCGACAACACCACCCGCAAACTCATGCACGACGGGCAACGACCGCTGTCGGTCGGATTCTTCTTCTCCCTCGGCCACTCCAGCGTCGTGTTCGGTCTGGCGCTGCTGCTCTCGATCGGCGTGAAGGCCATCGTCGGCCCGGTCGAGGACGATTCCTCGGCGCTGCACCACTACACCGGACTGATCGGAACGACTGTCTCGGGGACGTTCCTCTACGTCATCGCGATCATCAATATCGCTGTGCTGGTGGGCATCCTGCGTGTGTTCCGGCGCATGCGCGGCGGGCAGTTCGACGAGGCCGAGCTGGAAAACCAACTCGCGCAACGCGGTCTGGTGAACCGGCTGCTGGGTCCGGTGATGAAGTCGGTGACCAAGCCGTGGCAGATGTACCCGATCGGGCTGCTGTTCGGCCTCGGATTCGACACCGCCACCGAAGTCGCGCTGCTGGTCCTGGCCGGCACCAGCGCCGCGGCCGGGCTGCCCTGGTACGCGATCCTGTGCCTGCCGATCCTGTTCGCCGCTGGCATGAGCCTGCTCGACACCATCGACGGCAGCTTCATGAACTTCGCCTACGGCTGGGCCTTCGCCAAACCGGTGCGCAAGGTCTACTACAACATCACCATCACCGCGCTCTCGGTCGCGGTCGCCCTCATCATCGGCACCATCGAATTGCTCGGCCTGCTCGCCGACCAATTGGGCTGGACCGGAGGCTTCTTCGACTGGATCAGCGCCCTGGACCTCAACCTGATCGGCTACCTCGTCGTCGGCCTGTTCGTCGCGACCTGGGCCATCGCCATCCTCACCTGGCGCTATGGACGCATCGAAGAGAAATGGACCGCCGGACTCCAGCCGCGAACAGACCTCGGCGACTGACCGGCTGACACCCACCAGCCGGACCGCGGCCGTGTTCTCGCGTGCTCCGACTCAGTCGTGGGTGTGTGAGTGATCGTCGAGCAGATCGCTCTGATGCACATGGGGATGGGAATGCACGGTCCCGTCCTCATGGGTATGGGTGTGTTCGTGTTCGCTGTGGTCGTGCTCGTGCGTGCTGTGGGCGTGGGTATGGGTCAGGGCGCCGTGACTGTGTGTATGGGTATGTGGCTCGACATGAGAATGTTCGTCGGGCATATCCCGGGTCCTTTCCGCAGCGAGTGGGTTTACGGCAACGCATGCTTACCAGCACGCCGCGGTGATATCCGGGATGCCCGGACTGTCGGCGGGTGCGCACGAGTGGCGCACTCTGACCGCGGAAGTTCTCACACTCCGAACCGGACCAAATGGTCTCGTATTGGGTTCGGTGCACTTAGGCTGGGGCGGCGAAGCCCGGCGACCGGAAGAGGGCTCGGCGGCGGTTGTCGCGGAATGCGCGAAATACCTTACCTTCGAGGAGGATTCGTGTGACGACGAGCAAGCTCGACATATCGCGGGCACGGTACTGGGTCGGCCGGTGGGATCGCCAGCAGGAGCACTACATGCCCGATCGCGAACAGCGCTTCGAGGTGATCGGTGACATCCTGACCGAACTCGTCGACCGGCCGGACCCATTGATCGTCGACCTCGGCGTCGGGCCCGGAACACTGTCGGACCGGCTGCTCACCCGAATGCCCGCCGCCACCATCGTCGGCGTGGACGTGGATCCGCTGCTGCTGACACTGGCCGAGATGACGCTGGGCTCACCACGATTCCGGACAGTGAACGCCGATCTGCGCGAGCGCGATTGGTTCGACAGGCTGCGCCTGCATCGAGTTCCCGACGCGTTCGTGAGCACCACCGCTCTGCACTGGATGAACCGTGAACCGCTGCGCACGCTCATCCGGACCTGCGCGGACGCACTCGCACCCGGCGGTCTGCTCATCGACGGGGACCATCTCCACGAGGGAGCGACCGGCCCGCGATTGGACGCCCTGGGCGCAGCCATGACCGCCCGCCGCGCCCAACGCATGGGCACCGCGACCACCGAGGACTGGGACGCGTGGTGGGCCGCGGTCGACCATGCCCCCGAATTGGCTGACCTGGTCCGGCTACGCGACGGCGGATCCGCCCACACGGTCGACGACCGGCCCACCGTCCACGACTACATCACCTTCGCCCGCGAGGCGGGCTTCGCCGAATCCGGCATCGTCTGGCAGTACGGCGACGACCGCGTGATCGTCGGGATCCGGTAACTCCGTGTGAGCGCAAACTTGTCGGCAATGATCCGGCAGCCGATGAACCTGCCGCGCTGTCGAACGGTCCTGCGAGTTCGCCTGGAAGAGGTGATCACTCGCGCAGTCCACACCCGCAACCCCCGCAGTTGATACAGCACGACCAGCGGCAGGAAACGGGCAGCCCGCCCAGGTGGCCTCCCCAATTCCGGCCTGCACGCCGCGGCGACGCAAGGCCGTCCCGGGCTACCGGTCGAACCCGTCCCACACCGGCGTCCGCTCAGGCAGGCCTTGATGCTTTGGCAGGTGCGGACGGTCCGGGATCTGCGGCGCTGGACGGTCGGGCGTGGACAGCACTGTCGGGTGAGCGCGGTCGGCGGCCCAGTTCCGGTAGGCCGCCACCGCGGTCTCGTACGCGACGCCGAGCTCGCGCCACGCGCCGAGAAGATGCTGGTGGGTGCGGTCGCTGGCGTGCGTCAGCTGCTGGCGCAGAACGGCATCGGAGACGCGGGGCAGTCCGGCGTCGAGGCGGTCGAGCCGCTCCCAGACCGCAAGCAGGTCCTCCTGTACGGGGATCCCGCGCTGGCGGGTGAGGATGGCGTCGAGCTCGGCGTACTGCTCACCCATCCCGTTCACGGCCGGCCGCCGAGCGTCGGGAACGTCGCGGCGCGTTCGGTGTCGGTGAGGTTGGCCAGCCAGACCACGCCCCACGGGTTGCCGCGGTTGTCGATCCAGACGTTCGCGCTCGTCTCACGCAGCAGCACGGCCCGCATCTGCCTGCGCTGCGGCTCGGCGACCGCGGCCGCGTCGAACTCGTCGAGTTTCGTCTGCCGCACGGTGGTCGCCCACCCGAGCTGCGCGTCGGTCCCGGTCAGCTCCGGCCAGCCCGCGGCGCGGGCCCGCGCGGCGTTGCGTTCGTTGATGGCGTCGTACTCATCCATCCGACGATGTTGCGCCGCAACCGATCTGCCGCGCACCTAGTAGAGCGTTCGGTACGCCGCCTACTCGGCGGGCACCAGGTGGGCCAGGCGCGCGGGGAACGGGTAGCGACCGGGCGCGTCGGTCTCGGCTTTGGTGATCGAACACGCCGCCCATGCTGTCGCAGCGGGTATCGCGCCCGAATCCGAGCAGGGTCGAATGACCCTGGACCGCATCGTGCCGATGGACTTGTCTGCGACCGAACAGGTCTCACTCTTGACCTGGCTCGATACCGTCACCGAACCACGTGTCGAAAGGTATTGGCAGCTGCTGAGTCTGATCAACGGCCACGCACCTGAAGAGCCGAGCGTGCCAGCCTTCAAATGGTTCGCCGAAGCCCTGCGCAGGCACCGATAGGCGCGCACCTCAGGCAAGCGCACTCATCTGCCGCGTTCTGGGCGGTCGGGAGCGTTCTAGCCGTTGACCGCCCGAGCCCGCGCCGATCAGCGGATCTCGACCACCACTTTGCCGAGGGCACCCCCGGCACCCACATGAGCCAGCGCGGCCGCGGTCTCGTCGAGGGGGAAGCTGCGGTCGATGTGGATATCGATCCGGCCCGCGACGCACGACTCCGTGAGGGGTGTGAAGTGCGCGGGGCCTTCCTTCACCGCGA
This sequence comes from Nocardia sp. NPDC004340, assembly GCF_053602575.1. Taxonomy (NCBI): domain Bacteria; kingdom Bacillati; phylum Actinomycetota; class Actinomycetes; order Mycobacteriales; family Nocardiaceae; genus Nocardia; species Nocardia sp. NPDC004340. Next base: position 108,005 of record NZ_JBSGDW010000005.1, on the reverse strand, counting down.
GGACCCCGAGCCTGCGGCCGGTCACCATCCCGGCGACCACACCAACCGTCGTCATCCGCAGCAACGCGCTGGTGGTGCCGCCGACGCAGCGGTACCGGCCGCCGGGTGCGACCGACCTGCGATAGGCGAAGACCGATCGGTGGGCGACGAGGTCGAGTACCCGGTCGTACGGTCCGGTTCGGGTGAAGTCCTCGGCGCGATAGTCGATGACCTCGTCGGCGCCGAGCGTGCGCATGAACGCCAGTTTGTCTGCGTTGTCCACCGCGGTCACGTGCGCTCCCGCGCGCTTGGCCAACTGGATCGCGAACGCTCCTGAGCCCCCGCCCGCACCGTTGATCAACACCGACATACCGGCGGTGATGTCGGCTGTGCCCTGCAGTGCGATCGCGCCTGCCTGCGGCAGGGTCGATGCCTCGGTGAAGCTCAGCGACGCCGGTTTTCGAGCCAACGCCGATTCGGGAGCCACGGCATATTCCGCGAAACCGCCCTTGAGCGTGAGATTGTCGCCGTAGACCTCATCACCCGGCGCGAACAGAGTGACCTCGGAGCCGACGGCCTCGACCCGTCCGGCGATATCGGATCCGAGAACCGGGGTTCTCGGTGCCCGGAGCCCGCCGATGCGCGAATACAGCGGCGTCCCCCGCAGCGTCTCCCAATCGGAGAGGTTGATCGACGTCGCGTGCACCTGGACAAGCACCTGTTTCGGCCCAGGGCAAGGTACCGGGATTTCCGCGATCGACAGCATCTCGGGACCGCCGTAGCGGTCATACACGATGGCCCTCACGTGATTCCGGCACGGAGGAGCGAACGACGGTGTGGCACACCGCGAAGTCTAGTCGGAGGACTATCTCACGATGGGCGAACAGTGCGTCGGCGTTCGTGAACAAGGCCTCCCCCTGATGGACCGGCCGTCACGATTCGTGGGCAACGGCCGTCATAGATGACGGCCGGCTACGGGAGTAGGTGTGCGCCGGCGCCCGGGCGGATCTGGGTGCAGGCCGGGCGTGGATGTCCGGCGGCGGCGACCGCGTCCGGTAGCTCCGCGGCTATGCGGGCGGCCGCGGCGGCCGGGGCGTAGGCGATCACGGTGCCGCCGAAACCGCCGCCGGTCATGCGGGCGCCGTACGCGCCTGCGGCTACCGCGGTTGCCGCGATGAGATCGATTGCGGGGGTGGTGATCTCGAAGTCGTCGCGCATCGAGGCTTGGGAAGCGGTCATCAGGGCTCCGAAACCGGCGGCGTCACCGGCTCGCAGCGCGGCGGCGCCGTCGAGCACGCGACGGTTCTCGGTGAGGACGTGCCGGGCGCGGCGGCGCACCTCGTCGTCAGCGAGTCGGCGCCAGGCATCGTCGTCGGCCTCCCGTAGGGATACCACGCCCAGCAGTTCGGCGGCCCGCTCACAGGCGCGGCGCCGGCGGCCGTACTCGCCGGCGGCGTTCCGGTGCGGGGTGCGCGAGTCGACGGCCAGCCACACGCCGTCGGCGGGCTCCAACGGAACCGGGGTCACCCGCACGGACCGGAAGTCGACCAGCAGTGCGGTGTCCACGGCGCCGTACAGCGCGGCGAGCTGGTCCAGCAGCCCGGTCGGCGCACCGACGTAGTCGTTCTCCGCCCGTTGCGCGATCCGGGCCAGCTCGACGCGGTCGATATCGGAGCCGGACGCCGCCGTCAGCGCGTACAGCACCGCGCACTCCAGTGCCGCCGACGAGGACAGGCCCGCACCGACCGGCACCGTCGAGGTGATCCGCATCCGACCGGCCGGCACCACAACACCGTGTTCGCGCAGCGCCCACACACAGCCCGCGATGTAGGCGCCCCACCCGGTGATCCGGTCCGGACCCGGGGCCGTGCCGAGCGGGACCGCCACGGTGTCGGGCTGCCGGTCCGACTCGGCGTGGATCGTCGCGTCCTGTCCACCCGCCTCGAACTCGGCGACGGTGCCGGCCTCGAGCGCGACCGGCAGCGCGAATCCCGAGTTGTAGTCGGTGTGTTCGCCGATCAGGTTGACCCGCCCCGGCGCGTACGCCCGTACCCGGGTCATCACAGCACCGCCCGCAGTTCGGCGGCGATGGTCTCCGGAGTCTTGTCGTTGACGAACGCGTCCCGCCCGGACTCCGAACCGGCCAGGAACTTCAGCTTGTCCGCGCTGCGCCGGATGGAGAACAGTTCGGCGTGCAGGTAGCCCTCCGCGGCGTCCGCCCGGTACTGGTGCCAGGACGCGATGTAGGGCAGCGGCCGCGCGTAGAGCGCGTCGAAGGCCCGCAGTACCGTGCGGTAGACCCGGGCCAGATCGTCGGCTTCGTCGTCGGTGAGCTCGGTCAGGTTGCGCACGTGGCGATTCGGGAGAATGTGCACCTCGACCGGCCAGCGCGCGGCATACGGAACGAACGCCGTGGTGTGCGCGGTGCGCACCAAAACCCTGGTGCCGTCGGCGATCTCGGCCGCGAGGAGCGCCTCGAACAGGTCCGCGCCGTGCTCGGCCCGGTATTCGGCGGCCGTGCGCAGCAGCGTGCGGGTGCGCCGGGTGCGGAACGGATAGCCGTAGATCTGACCGTGCGGATGCGGGAGGGTGACACCGATCTCCGTGCCACGGTTCTCGAAACAGAACACCTCGGCGATGTCGTCCCGCGAGTACAGCTCGGCGGTGCGCTGCGCCCACACATCGATCATCAAGCGGGCGTGGTCATCCGGGAGTTCGGCGAAGGAGCCGTCGTGATCGCTGCTGAAGCAGACCACTTCACAGCGCCCGGTGCCGGTTCGTTCACGGCGCAGCGAATTCTCCTGCGACTCGGCCGGATACGGCACCTGCGGGGTGTCCAGCGACGGAAATCGATTCTCCAGCACCGCGACCCGGTAGTCCGCGGCGGGGATCTCGCTGGAAAGCCCCTCCGGATCCGGGCACAGCGGGCACATCTGCCGGGGCGGGAAATAGGTGCGTTCCTGCCGGGCGGGTGCCAGGATCACGTGGTCCCCGGTGCGCGGATCACGGCGAACGGTGGTGGTGGGCAACGCCGGTCGGAGCGGCAGGCCGCGCCGGTCCACCCCGAGCTCGGTGTCCGTGTCGAACAGCAGGATCTCGCGATCGTCGGCGAGCCGGCCGCGGACCGGGGTCGGCAGCACACGACTCATGCCGGGGCTCCTTCCGCGATCGTCAGCGGCACTACCGCATCGAGTACCTCCCGCGCCGCCGCGCTCAGCCCGGCGTCGGAGATCAAACCGTCGACGGCGTCGAAATCGGCGAACAGATGGGTGCCGATCTCGCCGAACTTGGTGTGATCGGCCAGCATCAGCGTCGAACGGGAGGCGCCGATCAGGCGCCGATTGGTTTCCGCCTCACCGATATTCGGGGTGGTGAAGCCGGCCGCGGGGTCGATGCCGTGGGTGCCCAACAGCGCCAGATCGCAGCGCACGCGTTCCAGCATGGCGTTGGCGACCGGTCCGACCAGGGCGTCGGACGGTGTCCGCTGCCCGCCGGTGAGCTGCACCTCGCCGGCGGGCAGGTGATCGTCGTCGGGATCGGTGAGGACGTGGAAGATCGAGATGGAGTTGGTCACCACCGAGACCGCCCGCCCGCGCAGCAGCCGGGCCAGCTGCAGGGTGGTGGTGCCGGCGCCGATCGCCAGCGTCATGCCGTCCTCGATCCGGGTCGCCGCGGTCCGCGCGATGGCCAGTTTCTCGGCGATCTCGCGTTCGGCCTTCCGGGCCGAGGTCGGCTCGAGGCCCCGATTGGCCGAACGGCCACCGGCACGGACGACACCGCCGTGTACTTTGACCAGCTCTCCGGCCGCCGCCAGCCGGTCCAGATCGCGTCGGATGGTCATCTCCGACACGTTCAGCTCGGCGGACAAACCGAGCACCCGGACGACGCCGTAGGCGATGGCGGTGTCGAGGATCCGGCGGCGGCGTTCAGCGGCGAGCATTCGCTGAAACTATCATCATCGAACACAAATCAACTATTCCGAACATCGGCTCAGGCGCGGTCGGCTGGGCGCAGCACGACCCAGGCGGCGAAGACCAGGGTGATCAGCACCAGAATGCCGCCCACCCACAGGTTGGCTCCACTGCCGGCCGCCAGGTCGGCGCGATCCGGCGAGTGCGTCGCGGCGCCGGCGCCGACTCGTGCCAGACCCGGTGCGAGCCCGGCGACGAGTAACACCACGCCGTACACGCCCAGCAGCGCGGCGATGATGGACCGGATATCGAACAACAGGGCCCATCGGCTCGGCTTCTCGGGGGTGTTCACGATACGACTCCTTCTGTGCGTGAACGGGATACGGGTCAGTGGAAGACGATGCTGAGCGCCACGGCCGCCCCCAGCACCACGCAGCCCAGCGGCACCGGACGGGCGTACCACGCGGCGCCCGCGTCGTCGCCGGCGGAAGCGGTTCGGTCCGTGCGCGAATAGACCAGGCCCGCCAGTTCGGACTCCGGGCGCGGCGTCGTCACCAGCGACACCGCGACCGAGACCGCGATATCGGTCACGAACGCCACCGAGGCCGCCACGAAGGCCATGCCCTGCCCGGGCAGGTCGATCACCCCGGTCTCCTGCAGTACGAAAACCGTCACGGCGGAAGCGGTTCCGGCCACCAGCCCGACCCAGCCCGCGGTCGCCGTCATCCGCTTCCAGAACATGCCGAGCAGGAAGGTCGCGAACAGCGGCGCGTTGAAGAAGCCGAACAAGGTCTGCAGGTAGTCCATCAGATTGGAGTAGCCCGCGGCGATGGTCGCGGTGCCGATCGCCAGCACCACCGCCACCGCGGTGGCCACCTGGCCGACCCGGATGTAGTACCGGTCCTCGCGGTCGCGGACCACGTACCGCTGCCACAGGTCGAAGCTGAACACGGTGTTGAACGCGGACACGTTCGCCGCCATCCCCGCCATGAACGAGGCGATCAGGCCGGCCACCGCGATGCCCAGCAGCCCGTTGGGCAGGATGTCGCGGATCATCAGCAGCATGGCGTCGTTGTAGGTGATCCCGTCGGACGCACCGGTGTTCTTGAGATTGATCATGTCGCCGACCATGGCGGCGCAGATCATGCCCGGCACCACGACGACGAAGGGGATCAGCATCTTCGGGACGGCGGCGATGATCGGCGACCGGCGGGCCGCGGACATCGAGTCCGAGGCCATCGCGCGCTGCACCTCGACGAAGTTGGTGGTCCAGTAGCCGAAGGACAGCACGAACCCGAGGCCGAACACGATCCCGACCACCGACCACACCGGCGAGGAGAACCCGCTCAGCGCCTGCCCCGGCCAGGACCGCATCTGCTCGGCGGCGGTCGCGGTGACCACGCCGTCGGCATTGTGGGTGTCGATCAGCTTGTCCCGCAACCCACTCCAGCCGCCGACCTTGATCAGGCCGATCACGGTGAGGGGCACCAGCGCCGCGAGGATCACGAAGAACTGCAGGACCTCGTTGTAGATCGCGGCGGACAGCCCGCCGAGCGCGGTATAGGTGAGCACCACCGCCGCCGCCACGATCAGCGACACCCAGCGCGGCCAGCCCAGCACCGCGTTGACGACCGTCGCGAGCAGGTAGAGGTTCACGCCGGCGATGAGCACCTGCGCCACAGCGAAACTCAGCGCGTTGACCAGGTGCGCGCCGGGCCCGAAGCGCCGGAGCATGAACTCCGGCACGCTGCGCACCTTGGAGCCGTAGTAGAACGGCATCATCACCAGGCCGAGGAAGACCATGGCCGGGATCGCGCCGATCCAGTAGTAATGCACGGTCGCGATGCCGATCTGGGCGCCGTTGGCGGACATGCCCATGATCTCGACCGCGCCGAGATTGGCGGAGACGAACGCGATTCCGGTCACCCACGCCGGGAGGCGCCGCCCGGACAGGAAGAAGTCGAGGCTGGAGGACACCTGGCGCCGGGCCAGGTAGCCGATGCCGAGCACGAATACGAAGTAGATCGCGATCAGCGAGTAGTCGAGAGCGCCGACGTTGAGCCGGAGCGGGGCGTCGAGTGCGAGGGACACAGCCGACGACCTCCTCACAGAGAAGTTCGAGTAGATGGTCCCAGAACCTAACAGATACGAACATTTCGCCTGAGCGAAACTGTTGAGACCCGTCTGATTCTGGTGCGCACGTTGCTATATTCGCGGCCATGAGCCTCCCGCCGGACGCGGTCACGCTGCGCAGCGCCGACGCCGCCGTCCACCTCACCCCGGACAATGGCGGCCGGATTCGCGGCCTCACGGTGGCCGGGCACGAGCTGCTGCTCGACGGCGACCCGCACGGGAGCTTCCCGATGGTTCCGTGGTGTGGCCGGCTGCGCGACGGCGTGCTGCACCACGCCGGGCACTCGTATCCGTTCCCGCGCGACGCCCCACCGCATGCCCTCCACGGCCTGGGCTGGACGCGCGCGTGGACCGTCACCGCGGCCACCGAGACCACCGCGGAACTGTCCTTGGACCTCGGCGCACCCTGGCCGTTCGGCGGCACCGCCACCCAGCGGATCTCGATCGACGACCGCGGCCTCGACTTGGAAATGACGATTTCCGCTGCCGCCATGGACTTTCCGGCCCAAGCCGGATGGCACCCCTGGTTCCGCCGCACCCTGTCCATGGGCGACGCACCCGTCCGAATCGACTTCGCTCCGTCCTGGCAGGAGCTTCGTGGCGCGGACTACCTGCCCTCCGGCGAGCGCATCGCGCCACGACCCGGACCGTGGGACGACTGCTTCGGCATGCCCGAGGGCGTCGACGTGACGCTCACCTGGCCGGGCCGCCTGGAGCTCCGGATCACCAGCCCGGTGCAGTGGGTCGTCGTCTACGACGAACGCCCGGAGGGCGTGTGCGTCGAACCGCAGTCGGGACCCCCGGACGGCCTGAATACATTGCCGTACACCGTTACTCCGGCCACGCCCCTACGCGTCCGGAGCCGCTGGAGTTGGCACGTGCTCGGCTGATGGGGCGCCGCCGACCGTAAATCCACATCAACCCTCGGCGCGCCGCCGAGGGTTGATGTGGAGTCGAACACCCTTGTACACCACGGTGTTCGGCCGATCGTCGTCATTGTCCGGGTCGCCGGAGTCCGAAGGGTCCGGGAGTTCCGCCCGCTCCTCGATGACGATCTGGGCTCGTGCCGCGCCGGGGTCGAACATCTCCTGGAACGGACCGACGAACGAGCCACCGAGGCCGCGGCGCTTCGCGCGAACAGCCGCCCATCCGAGCACTGCCAATGGGCCGATGAAGGCGATCAGCAGCAACAATTCCCCGCCCATGTGGACGAGCGTACCGATGGGATCCTTATGCCTCGCTGAGAAGAAAGAGCAGGCTCGCACTATCCGCGCAGGGCGGAGGCGAAGATCGCGGGGAGTTTGGCCCAGGTGGGGTCGGCGGCGAACTCGGCCAGTTTGCGGCCGGTGGTGGCTGCGGTGCGGTTGGTGACGAACCAGGGCGGGCGGGGCGACAGGGTGAATTCTCTGGTGAGGATCGAGCGGGGGAAGGGGCGGAATGGGCCGCGGACGATGGTTCGTTCGGTGTGGTCGAGGAGGACGCCATTGTGGACGATGCTTATGCCGCTTTGTGCGTCGTAGATCGTGTGGCCGGGGAAAGCGCCCCAGGTGGCGCGGGCGGTCAGGTACCCGACGCCGGTCCATGCGTTGACGGCGATGGTGCCGTAGCGGAGGGGGGTGATCGCGTCGGTGAATTCGGCGCCGAGCTCGCGGGCGGTTCGGGGGTCGATGACGATGTTCGCGCCGAGGGTGCCGGCGAGGCGGGAGTTGGCGAATTCGACTGCGTTGTCGAGAAATTGGCGGCCGCGGCCCGGCAGGTAGGTGATGGCCAGCACCGGGCCGAAGTACTCCTCGGTGAACGCGACATCGTCGGCGGGGAGGTTGTCGAGCAGGATCCGGCCCGTGCCCGGGAGGCGTTCGGCATCGGGGTGGGTGGCGAGGGCGCTCGCGCATCGGTCGTCGCTGCCGGGGTAGTACGGGGATCGGGCGGGGGCGTTCGCGAGGGCCTTGCGCAGGGCGGCGACGAAGGCGTCCTTCTGGTCCCAGTCGCTGCTCAGCACCAGGACCTGGGAGGCGACGCAGTTGTAGCCGTTGTTGTGGAGCTTCTGGGTGACGATGTGTTCGGCCTGGTAGGCGAGGTCTCGGGCCGACCACTTGCCGGGGACAACGATAATTGGAGAGACTCCGCCGAGTTCGCTGGTGATCGGCTTGTTCAGCAGAGTCTCACCGCGTTCTCGGCGTGCCCGCCCCTCCGCGTCGCCGCCGAACACGATGGCGTCGTGGGATTTCACGCTGCCGGTGATGTGAACGTGCCCGATGCCGGGATGGGTCACCGCGGCGTGGCCGACGTCCGCACCGCCGGTGACGATGGCGACGAGCCCGAGTTCGATGCAGCGGGCGAAGATCTTCTCGAACACCGGCAGCAGCGGATCGGTGATCGGGTTGAGCTTGAGGAGGACTACCCGATTGTGCGCGAACAGTTCGTAGACGGTGTCCAAGGGCGCGATCGAGAAGATGTTCCCGGCACCGAGAACGACTCCGACGCCACCGGTTTCGGTCGGCGTGCGCTGCGCCAGGCCCGCGGCATCACGCAGATCCCCGGCAGAGATTCCCGGCTCGGACCAGACCTCGGCGGTGAATCCGTTCAGCAGGAGGCGGTCGAATATGCCCAGATCTTTTCGCCGTCACGCAGGCGGTCGACGGCGGCATCCAAGGGTGGGACCGCGACGCGGTCGGTTGATGTGGTCACGATTCTCCTTCAGGAATTCAGGCGGAGGTCGACTTCGGCGGCCGCGCGGTAGCCCGATCGCACGGCTCCGTCCATGTAGCCGTTCCACACATCGGAGGTCTCCGCGCCCGCCCAGTGGATACGGCCGACCGGCTCCGACAGCGCCGCGCCGTATTGGGTCCAGACCCCCGCACCCAATCGGCCGCCGTAGCACCCGCGGGTGTATTCCTCTTCCATCCAGTTCAATTCGAGGTAGTCGACCGGGTCCGCGGCCTGCGTGCCGAACAGCTTGGTCAAGGTCGCCACGACGGCCGTCCGGCGTTCGTCCGCACTCCACTGGCCGGCGATCCGCGCGTGGGCCCCTTCGAAGAAGCCGACGATCACACCGCAGGATCCGTCCGGCGGGGAGTTGTCGAGGGTGACGCTGATCGGGTCGTCGAGGCTGAAGGCGAAGCCACTCAGTCCCGAGTCCCGCCAGAACGGCGTCGGGTAGGCGACCTGGATCTTGATGACGGATCCCATCGGGATCTGCTGGGTGAGGCCGTCGCGGGTGGCGGGCAGCGCCGGTTGGTAGTGCAGCCGCCCCGCGAGGGTGGGAGGGATCGCGACGATCGCGTACTCGGCGGAGATCGTTCCGCCCGAATAGTCCACTCGCACCGCGTCATCGCCGTATGTGATCGAACGGACCGGGGCGTCGAGGGTGACGACCTCGTCGCCGAGTTCGGTGGCCAGCCGCTCCGCGATCTGATGGGTTCCGCCGACGACACGCAGCTCCTGCGCGCCGCCGGTCACGGCGACCAGGATGTCGATCATGCCCGCGGACTTGATGTAGAACAGGAAGTGCAGCAACGACATCTCCGCTGTCTCGGCGGAGAACAGGCCCGGCACGACCGCGTCCCAGAACGCCAGGGCTTCGGCATTGTCGGTGTTCGTCCGCAACCACTCGTCGAGCGTCCGGCGATCGAGTTCCGCCGCGTGCTCCGTAGTCCACGGGGAGGACAGCGAGACGGTTTCGGCGAGCGCCTCCAGCTCGGCCTGCAGACGGCCCACTTCCAGGGCCGCCGCATCGGACAAGCCGAAAGTCGCGTCGCCGTAGCGAGTCAGCGCGCCGTTGTAGAGGGTGACCGCCTCACCGTCGTCGTAGGTGGCGAAGGTTTCCAGTCCGAGCTGCTCGACGAGCTTCAACACCTCGGTCTGCGTCCGGCCGATCCACTGGCCGCCCAATTCCACCGGCACTCCGTTCGAGAGCGTGCCCCCGTGGTTGCGCCCGGCCACCCGGTCGCGCGCCTCGAGCACGCGCACGCTGCGCCCGGCCGCGCGGAGGGTTCTGGCCGCGGTCAACCCCGCGAGACCCGCGCCGATCACCACAACATCTACGTCGGTCATATTCGGTCCTTCGACAAAGAGTCAGTCAGCTGTATGACTGTAAGGTAGGTCACGGCGGCGCCGATATGCAAGAGTTGTGCCGAGGTTCGTCGGCCGTTGAACGAGGAGAGTCCGTGGTTTACGTCAAGGCGTCCGAGCGCGAGGAGCAGATCATCGCGGCCGCCATCAGGGTGCTCAGCGACGTGGGCGTGCCGGCCACCACCCTGCGCGGCGTGGCCGCCGAGGCCGACGTTCCGCTCGGGACCCTGCAGTACGTGTTCTCCAGCAAGGACCAGCTGCTTCGCCGGGTCATCACCAAGGTGATCCACGACATTTCCGAAGCGCTGCGGCCGCACCTCGACCTCGACAAGGGCGTCGAGCACGCCCTGCGCCAAGGGGTCACCAGCTTCTGGGAGAAGCTGGTGGACAACCGCATCGGACTGCAGATCATGCAGTACGAGCTGATGAGCTACTCCCTGCGCAACGAGTCCGGCGAGCTGGCCCGATTGCAGTACGAGAGCTACAGCTCGGTCGTCACCGACTTCTGCGAGCAGGCCGCCCGGGCCGCCGGGGAGCGCTGCGCCGTCGGCTTCGAGACCCTCGGACGCCTCGCGCTCGCCCAGGTCGACGGCCTGATACTGCAATACATCGCCAAGCCCGACCCCGAGCGCGCCCGCCGCGACCTGCAGCAGGCCCTGGAGATGCTGGTCCTCTTCGCCGACCCCCAGCCGGTGGCGCGCCGGACCCGGCCGCGGCCCGCCGCGGCGCCGGCCGAGGACGAGTAGCCGCTTCGATTTCACCGCCTATTGCGTCCTGGGTCACATTCGATTTATCGTGACTCATACGGCTGACCGACTTTTTTAAGCCTTTGGAGCGTGGCGAGATGACCCAGCACCCACCCATCGATCACCCCGGCGATCGAGGATTCCAACAAGTCAGGGTTGCCGTGATCGGCGCCGGCATGGCCGGACTCGTCGCCGCACGCGAACTGCACCGGCAGGGCATCGGCGTCCTCGTGCTCGAATCCGCCGCACGGCCCGGCGGGCGGGTGCTGGCCGAGACCACGGTGCTCGGCTCGCGAGTCGACCTGGGCGGGCAGTGGATCGGCCACGGCCATCACCGCTTCGAGAAGCTCGCCGCCGAACTGGGCACCGATGTCTTCGCCATGCGCACCCCCGCGCGGCCCGTCATCGCCGAAGGCGGCGCCGCCCTCGGGCAGTGGGGTCGAGATGCCATGGCCGCCAACATGACTCTGCTGATCTGGGAGACCGTCTCCCGGCTCCGGACACCCCGGTCATGGAAGCGGCAGAGCGTCCAGTCGTGGCTGCGGCGGATTCCCGGTCGCCGCGCGCGCCGCCTGATGGAGGTCCTCGTCTCGGTATCGACCACCGCCGACCTCGACCGGTTCTCGATGTACGCCCTCCTCGACATGGTCCGCTACCAAGGCGGACTCGCCACCATGGTGTCCACCGCGGGCGGCGCGCAGGAAAGCCTCGTCACCCAGGCGGCGGGAACGCTCGCCGAACGGCTGGCCGACGAACTCGACGGCAAGATCGTGTTCGACAGTCCGGTCACCGCCTTGCACCGCGACGCCACCGGAGTCACGATCCACTCGGCCTCCGGCACCTACCGCGCCGAGAAGGTGATCGTGACCGTCCCGCCCCCGATGGCCGCCCGCATCACACACCAGCCGCCACTGCCCGCCGATCGGATTCGGTTGCAGGACAACACCTACATGGGTTCGGTGTACAAGGCGATCGCCGTTTTCGAGCGACCGTTCTGGCGTGAGCGCGCGGACGCCGAGATGATCGTGCTCACCGAACCCGGGATGGCGGTATTCGACACCTCGCCACCGGACGGGCCGGGGCACCTGTGCGTTCTTGTCGCCGGTCCCGAAGCACGCGACCTCGGCGAGCTCGGTCCCGACGCCCGCCGCTCGACCATCCTCGGCCCTATCGCCGACCGCCTCGGCTCCGAAGTGCTCGAGCCGCGGGGCTGGCATGAAAAGGCCTGGCATCAGGACGTTCACGCCGGTGGGGGCTACTCGGCACTGCCGAGCATCGGTCACGACGAGGGCTACTTCCCGCACCCCGCCGAACCGACCGGGCCTATTCACTGGTCGGGGACCGAAACCGCCCGCGAGCACGCCGGGTACATCGAGGGCGCCATCGAGTCCGGCGAGCGCGCAGCTCATGAGGTCATCGCGGCACTGGTCCTGTAGGCGGACCAATTGCCATGGCCCGCTGTCAGTGTCCGCTGTGGTGCGGCGTTCCGGGTTGTTGTCCCGGGTCCACGACCACGAACTGGCCCATCATTCCCAGGTCCTCGTGCCAGAGCAGGTGGCAGTGGAACATGTAGGGGGCGTTGGGATCTGCGGGGCCATCGAAGCGAACCAGCAGTGTGACAGTGGAGCCTGGGGCTACGAAGACGGTGTCCTTCGGGCCGCTCAGGGATTCGGGGGGTTGGTTGCCGTTGACCTCTGCGACCGCGAACTGGGTGTCGTGGATGTGGAAGTTGTGCGGGGTGCCGTCACCGTTGTGGACGATCCAGGTCTCGGTGGTGCCGCGCGTGACGGTGGCGTCGATGCGGCTCATGTCCATTGCCTTGCCGTTGATCTTGCCGAATTCCAGCTCGAAGGACCGCTCCCCCACCGAATCCGCGGCCTTCGGCGTCTGCGGGGTGACGAGGTGGTCGGGCAGGGGCGGTGCCGGGCGAAGGGTGGCGGCGGCTCGTAGTTCGAGGATGTCGAATCGGTCGTCGCCGCCGCTGAAACGGTTGGTGAACATGTCGAGTCCGGCGTCGAGGCGGTCGCTGCGCAGGGTCACTCGTTCGCCGGGCTTCATGCGGACCACGATTTCGGCGCGCTCGCCCGGGGACAGTTGCACGTGCTTCAGCTGGGCGGGGCGCTCGAGCAGGCCGCCGTCGGTGCCGATGAGCGCGAAGTCGCGGCCATCGGAGAGGCCGAAGTTGTAGATGCGCGCGGGGGACGCGTTGACCAGGCGCAGTCGCACCAGTTCGTCGCTCACCTCGCGGTACGGCGCGAGGGTGCCGTTGACCAGGACCTCGTCGCCCAGGAATCCGGCGTCGCGGAACGCGCCGTGCCCGAAGTCGAAGCGCCCGTTGCGGAATCGGACGTCCTGAACCAGCACCGGGAGATCGTCGACGCCGTAGGTGTGGGGCAGCGCGAGCGCGTCGCTTGCATCGTCGTCGAGCAGGAACATCCCCGCCAGCCCGCGGCTGACATGAGTTTCGGTGGCCCCGTGCGGGTGCGGGTGGTACCAGAGGGTGGCCGCGGGCTGTTCGACCGTCCACTCCGGCTTCCACTCCGCACCCGGTTCGACCATTTGATGCGGTCCCCCGTCCATCGCGGCGGGCACGTGCATGCCGTGCCAGTGGACGGTCGACGCTTCCGGCAGGGCATTGCGGACCCGCACCCGAACCTGCTCACCGCGGCGCGCACGCAGGGTCGGTCCGAGATGGTTCCCGTTGAACCCCCAGGTATCGATTGCCTGCCCGGGCCGGAATTCCGTACTGCCGGACCGCATGTCGAGCTCGAACTCCCGCGCACCGTCGGCCGCCACGGTCGACTGCGCGAGCGGCGGGATGGCCAGCGGACGCACGAAATCCACCTTCCCCACGGTGGATACCTCGGCCGAGGTGTACACCCAGGCCGTCGCACCGCTGAGCCCGACAAGCACCACCAGCACCGCCACGCCCAGCCGGACCAACACTCGCCGCATCCGAGACCCGTCACTCATCCCTCGAACGCTAAGGAAGACCGGCCTTTCCCCGGATCCGGCGGATCCCCCAAATCGCTCCCTGATTCACCCGAGGGAATCCCCGATGGAACCCCTAGGCCGGGTGGGCGCGGAGCGCGGCGGCGAACCAGGTGAACACCGGCCCCATGTCGGGCAGTTCCGGCCAGCCGTTGATGGCCGACACCAGCCGCCAATAGCGTTCCACACGTGGATCATTGGCCACCTGGAGCCGTTCCAGGATCCAACGGCGCAGTCGCGCGTCGTCCGGCTTGCCGAAGGTCTCGGCATAGCGTGCGGCGAGCCCGTCGACCACCGCCGCGGCAGCCTGGGAATCAGCACTTATTCCGTCGGCGAGAGCCTTGCCGATGTCGGTGCGGACGGCTTCGGTCAGGTCGTGGTGCAGGCCGGTGGTGTCGCCTTCGGCGCGTTCGCGGGCCTGGTACTCGGCCATGGCCCGGACCGATTCCCGGAAGTCGTTGTCCCGCACCAGTTCCACGAGTTCCATCCACGCCGTGAGCTGCGCGACGGTCGGGTCGTCCGGCAGTTCGGGCATGCTGGTGCGCACCAGCTCCACCATGGCGGGATTGGCGTCCACGCCGCCGTACGCGGCGTCGATGAAGTCGTCGATCAGGCGGCGGCGTTCGGCCTCGGACAGGCGCATCAGATTGTGCATGAGTTCCATTTCCTCTCGGTGGGAGCCCCGCTCGGCCACGGCTCGCAGCACCGCGCGCCGCATCCGCAGGATCCGGATCTGCACGTCGAGCGCGTCGGCGTGGGCCGCGGCGACCGCGCTCAGCGAGGTCTCGCGGGCCAGCACCCGCGCCACGGTGGGCAGGTCGATGCCCAACTCACGCAGGGTGCGGACCAGTTCCAGGCGGGTGGCGGCCTCGGCGTCGTAGAGCCGGTAGCCGGTGGGGGTGTGATCGGTCGGCGGCACGATCCCCTTGTCGGAGTAGAACCGGATCGTCTTGACCGTCAAGCCGGTCCGTTCGGCCAGAGCCCCGATCGTGAAGAGCGTGTCGTCGTCCATGCCCCAACCTTCCTGTCTCCCCCGGATGGAGACTCAAGTCCTCCGGCTATCGTCGGACCATTGATCGGAGATTCCGAGATTTCGGGACATGCGAAACGGAAGCGGCGATGACCGAGACGAGTTCGACAATGCAATCCGCGGCCGGAACTCGCCTCAACCGCAAGGGGCGGGAGACCAGGCAGCGGCTGCTCGAGGTGGCCATCGGCTGTCTCGCGACGGGGTCCGGGGAACCGCTGTCGGCGAATCGGGTCGCCAAGGAGGCCGGGGTCAGCTGGGGGACGCTGAAGCATCAGTTCGGCGACATCGACGGACTGTGGGCGGCCGTGCTCGTCGAATTGACCGATCGCACCGGGGCGAACAGTCCCGAGAGCTGGCCGCAGGTGACCGGCACGACCCGGGAACGGGTGTGGGAGATGGTCGATGCCATGTGGACCATCCTGGGCACGCCCGAGGGGCGGGCGGTCGAGACGCTGCGGGCCGGACTGCCCAATGGGCAGCAAGAACGGCTCGAGGACTTCCCGCTGACCACGGCGGCGATGGCCGGGTACGAGGACGCCTGGCTCCGGGCCTTCGAGTACTTCCTCGCGGACCTGCCGCTCGACGCGGACAAACTGCATCGCGTCCAGGCGCTGATCCCGATGGCCATGCGCGGCATCAATAACGAGCGCCGGCTGTCCTCCCCCGCCGAACTGACCGAAGCCCGCCACTGCCTGGTCGACGCCATAGCGTCTTACCTGCAATAACCCACATTCTTTGAGAACCCTCGTTGACAATTGCGATGGGGAGGTCCACTGTTACCTCCAGCTTTCGCAATCCAGTCAGGAGTGACTCATGTCTCCGTCTCCCGATGATCAGGGCATGCGCCTGCAGCGCAGCAGCCGTGACACCGCCGCCCTGATTCCGCGCCTCACCGAATGGCTGGCCACCCAGCTGCCCGACGATGCGAATCCGGAGCTCACGCTGGGGTCCGGCATCGACAGCAACGGCATGTCCGCGGAGACGCTCACCCTCACATTGCGCTGGCAGGAAGCCGGAGCGGAGCAGGTCAACGACCTGATCGCCCGGGTTGTGCCGGCCCCCGGCGATTTCCCGGTCTACGAGCACTACAACCTGCGCGACCAGTTCGACGTCATGCGCATCGTGGCCGAGGCGAGCGACGTCCGCGTCCCCCTGGTGCGGTTCCTCGAACCGACCGGCGAGGTGCTGGGCACGCCGTTCCTGCTGATGGATCGGGTCGAGGGCCTGGTGCCGCCCGACGTCATGCCCTACACGTTCGGCAACAACTGGCTCTTCGACGCCGACCCGGCACAGCAGCGCAGCGTGCAGGAAAGCACCGTCGAGGCGCTCGCGAAGATCCACGCGATCCCGGACGCGGCAACCACTTTCGCCTTCCTCGACCCGCGGCAGCCCGGCGCCAGCCTGCTCGAGCGGAACCTGAATCGCGCCCGGGCATGGTACGAGTTCGCGGCCCGCGATATCGGCCCCTCACCGCTGGTGGAGCGAATCCTGAAGTGGCTCGGCGATAATCTTCCGGAGCCGTCGTCGTATGAGACCGTGCTCTCGTGGGGTGACGCACGGCTCGGCAACTGCATGTACCGGGACTTCGCGCCGGTCGCGGTGCTCGACTGGGAAATGGCCACGATCGGGCCGCGCGAACTCGATGTCGCCTGGATCACGTTCGGGCACCGCGTCTTTCACGCGATCGCCGAGAACTTCGGGTTCCCCGGCATGCCGGACTTCATGCGCGTCGAGGACGTGCGGGCCAGCTATGCCCGGCACTCGGGCGTCGAACTCGCCGACCTCACCTGGTACACGATGTTCGCCGCCCTCAACTACGCCGTCGTCTTCCTGCGCGCGGGCGGCCGGCAGATCCATTTCGGCGAGATGGAGCGCCCCGAGGACATCGAGGTGCTGCTCCACCACCGGGCGATCGTCGAAGAACTGCTCACCGAACTCGGCGCCTGACACTCCGGCGTCCGCCATTCTCGAAACCTATTAGGAAAGTGCAACTCTCGTGACCGACCAACTGAACGAACTGGCCTACTACTGCATCACCCGGCACCCCGCCGATGCCCGCGTCCTGTTGCCCGAGGCCCGCGACGCGGAGCGACTCGGACTCGGCTCCTGCATGATCGGCGAGCGCATGACGGTCAAGGACTCCGCGGTCCTGTCCGGCGGTCTCGCCGGATGCACCACCGATCTCGGAATCGCCGCCGCGGCAACCAATCACCACACTCGGCACCCCATGGTGACGGCGACCATCGGGTCGACCATGCAGGCGCTGACCGAGGGCCGGTACGCCATGGCCTTCGGGCGCGGCATGGCGGCGAACTGGAACGCCATCGGGCTGCCAGCCGTCACCGAAGCGCAGTTGCGGGATTTCGTCGGCATCCTGCGTCGCCTGTGGGACGGCGAGACGATCGTGAATCACGATGGGCCCGCGGGCAAATGGCCCGTGCTATACCACCAGAACGGACTCGATGAAGCGCCCCCGATCGGCTTCGTCGCGGTCGGCCCGAAGACCATGGAACTCGCCGGTGAGATCGGTGACTTCGTCGTCCTGCACACCTTCTTCTCCGACGAGGCCACCGCGAACTCGGTCGCGGCGGTGCGGCGGGGCGCGGAGCGCGCGGGCAAGGACCCCGACAGCGTTCGCATCTGGTCCTGCCTGGCGACCGCGAGCGACGCGCTCACCCCCGAGGACCAGCTGCGGCGGCGGACCGGTCGCCTGGTCACCTATCTGCAGGCGTACGCGGACATCCTGATCAGCGCCAATGGCTGGGATCCGCAGGTGTGGGAGCGGATTCGCGGCACGCAGCTGTTCCAGGACGCGGCGGCGGCGGGCCCCATCGACGCGTCCGCCTCGGTCGACGTGCTGGAGCAGCTGGACGCGCTCATCCCGGACGAGTGGCTCGCCTCGGCCGCCTACGGCACGCCGGAGCAGTGCGTGCGGAAGATCTCCCGCGAGTACGACCTCGGCTGCCACTCGGTGATCATGCACGGGGCCAGCCCGCACGAACTGGAATCGGTGGTGGACGCCTACCGCGCCGACCGGCCCACCCTGCGCCGGGCCGTGGCCGCCAACCCCGGAAAGTTCGCCTGAGACAGGGGTTCTCGCTGTGCCTCGAACCGATGGTCAGCCATCGGCTCGAGGTGCGGCGACCGGGGTGGCGCAACTGGCGGGTGGATCGATCAAACGGCAGTCGGCGACTGGACGCAGGGGCAGATAGTCGGCGGGGACGCCGTCGTGCGCGATGATGGCGCGGTAGGTGGCGACGGCGTCCGTGGGGATTCTGCTCAGGGTCGGATCGGTGCGGACGTTCACCGTGTAGAGCCCGAATCTCGGTGTGTAGGAGCTCCATTCGTAGTTGTCGGTCAGGCTCCAGTAGTTGTAGCCGATGACATTCATACCGTCGGATTTCGCCCGCTGGAGCCAGTAGACGGTGTCGCGGAGGTGATCCGAACGGGTGTAGCCGTCCGCGCGGGGTCGGGCGTTCTCGGTGGGCATACCGTTCTCGACGATCCACAGTGGCTTGCCGGGGAAGCGCTGTGAATAGTGCTGCAGTGCAAAGTAGATGCCCTCGGGGCGGACGGGCAGATCCCACATGCCCGAGGGCGCGTTCGCGGCGCCGAGGTCCGGCGGTTCGTAGCCGAAGTAGTAGTCGACGCCGATGAAGTCGAGCCGGTCGCCGATACGGTCCATCAGGGGTCCGTTGACCTGCGACTCCGCCCCGGCGACATAGCCGACATTGCTGGTCACCAGGGCATTCGGCTGGACCTGGTGGATGTAGTCGTAGATGGTGTCGTGCGCCCGCGCCACACTGTCGAGCATCTGATCGGCGTCGGTTCCGTTCTGGCGGACCTCGTGCATGATGTACGCGACCGGCTCGTTGATGGTCACCCACACCGGATTGCGGGCGGCGTAACGGTCGACCACCTTGCGCATGTTGGTGAGCCAGTCCGAGACCATGCCGGGATCGCGCCAGCCGCCGCGATCGGCCGCCCAGCCGGGGTACACCCAGTGGTCCAGCGTCAGCATCGGACGCATACCGGCGGCGACGATGGTTGCGATCACGTCGTCGTAGTAGGCGAAGGCGGACGAATCCCACACTCCCGGTTCGGGTTCCAGCCGGGCCCATTCGATCCCGATCCGGAAGACCTTGACACCGAGACTCTTGGCGAGGGCGATGTCGGACCGGTAGCGGGTGTGGAAATCGACGGACCCGCCGAGGCGGTCCCAGCCCGGATTGGCGTCGATATAGCGCGTCCAATTGCTGTCGGGTGACTGTCCCTCGGATTGGAACCCGGACGCCGCCACTCCCCAGAGGAAATCGTCCCCCAGCACACCGGCGCGTTCCTCCGACGCGGTACCGGACACACCGGGGACCAGGAGCAGTGCGGCGGCCGTGACGAGGGCGGACGCGACGAGACAACGAAATCGAGTGCGCATGAGCACTTCCCCGGGACCAGTACTCGAAATGAGTGAATGCGGCTACTTACTCCTGGATAGCTGCGAATTGTTTCGAGCGAGCAGCGGGTCGATAGTGGTTTGGCACAATCCATTAGAGTCAGCGCATGTCGAGATCGAAGGCGGGGCGGGCGGTGCGCAAGCGGGTGCCGCGGCGGTCGCTGGGTGAGTGGAAAGCCGCGGTGGATCGGCCGGATCCGGTGGCGGTACTGGAGCGGCAGGCCGCCACGCGACTGCCCGAACTGATCGGGATCCGGTACGAGCGGATGGCGGCCGGACGGCTCCCGTTCTTCCGGGGCGCGCCCGCCATCATGGCCGGGGATCTGGCCAGCGGCGCGAACACCGGCCTGCACGTGCAGTTGTGCGGGGACGCGCACCTGTCCAACTTCGGGCTGTTCGCCTCGCCGGAACGGTCACTCGTGTTCGACGTCAACGACTTCGACGAGACGCTGCCCGGGCCCTTCGAATGGGATGTGAAGCGGCTCGCGGCCAGCGTGGCGGTGGCGGCACGGGCCAATGGCAGCGACGACGAGGAGGCCGCCGAGGCCGCGGTCTCGGCGGCGCGGGCCTATCGCGAGGCCATGAACCGGCTGGCCGAGCTCGGCGAGACCGACGTCTGGTACGAGATGATCGACGCCGACAAGGTCGCCGCCCTGATGCGGCCCGAACATCGCAAGATGACCGCCAAGGTGATCAGCCGGGCACGCACGCGCACCAGCCTGCACGCGTTGGACAAGCTCACCGAACTCGGGCCCGACGGCGCACCGCGGATCAAGGCCGACCCGCCCCTGCTGCTTCCGGTGCCGAAAAAGGCACAGAAGCAACTACTTTCGGTGCTGGCGGACTACCGGAACACGCTGCCCGAGGAGCGCCGCGTCCTGCTGGACCGCTACGAACTCCGCGATATCGCCATGAAGGTCGTGGGCGTGGGCAGCGTCGGCACCCGCTGCTACATCGCGCTACTGACCGGACGCAATACCGGCGACCCGCTGTTCCTCCAGGTGAAGCAGGCCGAGCCCTCGGTGCTGTCAGCGCACCTGAGCCACAGCCAGTTCCTCCATCACGGCCACCGCGTCGTACACGGACAGCGGCTCTCCCAATCGGCCGGTGACATCTTCCTCGGCTGGGCCACCGGCCCCGACGGACGCTTCTACTACTGGCGGCAACTGCGAGACATGAAGGGCTCCTTGAGCATCGACGACATGTCCCCCGCGCAGCTGCGCGAGTACGCCGCCCTGTGCGGCCACACCCTGGCCCGGGGGCACGCCCGGTCCGGTGACCGGGCGGCCATCGCGGCCTATCTGGGCGGCAAGGACACCTTCGACCGGGCCATGGGCGAATTCGCGCTGGCCTACGCCGACCAGACCGACGCCGACCACGAATCCCTGCTCGCGGCAATCGAATCCGGTCGGATCACAGCTGGGAGTTGACCGCCAGGACCAGCTTGCCCGTCGAGGAGCGGCCCGCCATCAGCCGGTGCGCGTCGGCCGCCTCGGCGAGCGGGAACTCGGCGGTGATCGGCAGCCGCACCTTGCCGGAGGTGGCCAGGTCGAAGGCGTGAGAGGAGATCTCGCGCAACACATCCGGGGCGGACGCGCTCAGTCCCATGATGGAGAAACCGGCGACCGAACGGCCCTGCGGGAACAGTTCGGGCGCACCGACCTGCCACGGGGCCTCGCCACCGGCATTGCCGAAGGAGACCAGGCGACCGAAGCGGGCCAGCGACTCCACGGTACGGCGGAAGGTGTCACCGCCGATCGACTCCAACGCCAGGTCCACCCCACGGCCACCGGTGGCGGCGCGGACGTCGGCGTCGAAGGATTCATTCGAGAACGCGTCGTCATAACCGTATTCGCGGGCGTAGTCCGCCTTGGCCGGGCTGGAGACCACGCCGTACACCGCGCCGGCGCCCGCCAGCTTGGCGATCTGCGCGGCCACCGTGCCGACGCCACCGGCGGCGGCCTGCACCAGCACCGTCTCACCCGGCTGCAGCCGGCCGACCGTGTGCAGCAGGGCGTAACCGGTCGGCAGCACCGTGGGAAGCGTTGCGGCAGTGCGCAGATCGACGCCGTCGGGCACCGGGAAGACCGTCGCCGCGGAGACGACGACGACCTCGGCATACGCGCCGCCGTCCGAGATCGCCGCCACCGCCTGCCCCACACTCAGGCCCTCGACGCCCGCGCCGACCGCCCGCACCCGCCCGGACAGCTCCAGCCCCGGCACATACGGCAATGCCGGAACCCGATATCCCACCGAACGGGCTTGCAGGTCAGCGAAATTCACCCCGGCGTACGCCACCTCGATGGACACCTCGCCCGCGCCCGGCTCCGGTACTTCCAGCTCCACCGACCGCAGCACCTCGGGCCCGCCGTACTCGTCGAATCGAATCGCGCGCATACCGCCCACTCCCTCTCCGCCTGCTCACCAGACGCGTCGCCACATCGTCCGAACCCGGACGCACGAGTGCAGCATGCGCGACGAGCCGACTATTCCGCGGGCCGCGCGGGTGTCCCATGTCGGCCACAGGTCAGGTTCGACGCTACCGATGCTCCTCATATCGAGGCCGTAGCGCTTGTGGCCGTTTGGGTCTCGGATTCACCGAGGTCCCAGCGGAGGCGGAGGCGCCTCCGGCCCTGGCTAGCCCTGCCGGTTGGCGTTGCGGGCGGTGCCGCGGTGGGCGACGACGGTGGTGGGGTCCTCGGGCCAGGCGTGCTTCGGGTAGCGGCCGCGCAGGTCGGCGCGGACCTGGAGCCATCCGGTGCGCCAGAAGGACGGGAGGTCGGCGGTGACCGCCACCGGTCGTTGAGCCGGGGAGAGCAGGTGCAGGACAGGCGAAACGCGGCCGTCGGCCAGGCGCGGGGTTTCGGTCCAGCCGAAGATCTCTTGGACCTTGACGGCGAGGACCGGTGGGTCGGTGGAGTAGTCGAGGCGGACATTGCTGCCGGAGGGGACCTCCAGGCGTTCGGGGGCGAGTTCGTCGAGCCGGGCGGCCTCGGGCCAGGGCAGTAGGCGGCGGAGCGCTTGACCCGCATCCACGCGCTCGAGGTCGGAGCGGCGGCGGGCGGTGGAAAGTTCTGGGGCCAGCCAGATTTCGGCGTCGGCGAGTAGAGTGTCGTCGTCGACGGCGGGCCACGGCGCGCCCAGGGTGCGGTGCAGAAAGTCCAGGCGCTGTCGCAGGCTGCGGGCATCATCGGTCCAGCGCAGTAGGTCGAGTCCGGTGGCGCGCAATCCCCGCAGCAAGGCCGCCGAGACCAAGTCCGGGTTCGGATCGCGCAGGGGCTGCTCGGACAACACGATCGCGCCCAAGCGGCGCACCCGGCGAGCCACCAGGTCGCCATCGACCCAGTCCACTTCGTCCACTGTGGTGAGCAAGTTGGCGGCAGCCTGGCGGGCCAATTCCTCATCAGCCTTGGCCGCCAACCGGATTCGCCCCTCGGATTGGCCCGGATCGCGCCCGGCCACAGCGATCGCCAACCATTCGGCATCGCCCAATCCGCTCCCGGGTGGCAGGGTCACCGCGGTCCCACCCGCCATCAGATAGCTGGCCGACCCGGATGCGCGGCGACGAGCGAGCCGCTCCGGATACGCCAGTGCCGCAACAAGAGCGGGATCATCGCCCCCGGGCGTGGAGCCCCGGCCACTGTCGATGTCGTCGCTGACGAGGCGCGCCAGGCGCAGCGCCTCCTTCTGCCAGCGCGCCGGGCGGTCGCCGCGGAGGGTGCGCAGGGCGGCGACCAGATCCACGCCGGGGGCCAGCGAGTCGTCGTCGAGCAGGGCCACTACCTCGGCGGCCGCGCGGGCTCCGACCTCGCTCGCGCCGTCGAGGAGGGCTCGGGCCAATCGGGGGTGGAGGCCGACCGCTGCCATGCGGCGGCCTCGATCCGTCACCGCGCCATGGTCGTCCACGGCGTCGAGGGCGCGCAGGACCGCGCGACCCGCGGCGAGGCCGCCCGCCGGGGGTTCGTCCCACCAGGCCAGGCCCTGGCCGTCGACGGTGCCCCAGCAGGCCAGTTCGAGCGCCAGCCGGGTCAGGTCGGCGGTGCGGATCTCCGGTTCGGGGTAGGCGGGGAGGGTGGTGTGCTCGTAGTCGGGCCAGCAGCGCCAGGCGTGGCCGAGGCCTTCTCGGCCCGCACGGCCCGCGCGTTGTTCGGCGACGGCGGCCGAGACACGGACGGTGGCAAGGCCCGACAGGCCGCGGCGGTGGTCGATGCGCGGAACGCGGGCCAGTCCGGAGTCGACCACGGTGCGGACGCCGGGGACGGTGAGGCTGGACTCGGCGACCGCGGTGGACAGGACGACTCGGCGGCGGGAGCCCGGGCGCAGGGCGGAATCCTGTGCGGCGGCCGGCAGTCTGCCGTGCAGGGGGACGACGTCGACGTCGGGCAGGTCGGAGAGCAGGGCGGCGGTGCGGCGGATCTCGCCCGCTCCGGGGAGGAAGACCAGGACGTCGCCGGGGCTGTCGGTGAGGGCCCGGCGGGTCGTGCGGGCCACCTGCTGCTCGATGCGTTCGCGGGGCAGCGGTGGCACGTAATCGAATTCGACGGGGTAGGTGCGGCCGTGCACCTCCAGTACGGGGGCGGACGGTTCCGACTCGCCGCCCAGCAGGGTCGAAAGGCGGTCCGCCGCAACGGTCGCGGAGGTGGCCAGCACACGCAGGTCGGGGCGGAGTCCGGCGCGGGCGTCGAGGAGCAGTGCCAGCAGCAGGTCCGCGTCCAGGTGGCGTTCGTGGCATTCGTCGAGGACGACCACGTCGACTCCGGCGAGTTCGGGGTCGTTCTGCAAGCGCCGCACCAACAGTCCCGAGGTCACCACCTCGATGCGGGTGCGGGGTCCCACCTTGCGGTCGCCGCGCACCGAGTACCCGGCGGTCTCCCCGACCCGCTCCCCCAGCAACGCGGCCATGCGCGCGGCGGCGGCGCGCGCGGCCAGGCGCCGCGGCTCCGCCACCACGACACGCCCGAAGGTGGCGGCTGCCAGGGCCAGCGGGACCAGCGTCGTCTTACCGGTGCCCGGCGGGGCGACCAGGACGGCGGTGCCGTGCTCGGCCAGCGTGTCGGTGATCTCCCCGAGCGCGGCGCGCACGGGGAGGTCGGGGAGATCGGGCAGGTTCATTACCGTTCAGTCTGCCGCGTGCGCCGGATCGCGCCGCGACCACCTCACACGCGACGGATCTCGCGACCGGTTCACGGTGGTTCACCCCGCGACAAGATCGGTCTAAGGTGGTCGGGTCGATCGCGAACGAGGAGCCGCCTACCCCATGGGAATTCGATCCCGCCGTCGCTCGAACCCTGCTGAAATCCCTGCGGCGCTGTCGCTGTCGGCCCCTGCGGCGGTGTCGCTGTCGGCCGTCGTCACGCTGGGCGCGATGCTGCTGCCCGCGACCCCCGCCGCCGCCGCGCCGCGACCGTGGGCGCCCGCTCCCGTGAACAGCTGTGGAGAAACGGGATTCGACCCGGTCAACCGGCAGGCCGACCCGAGCGGATCGACCTCGCAGCCGCCGCAGACCATCAAGGTGCCCATCCCGGTGCCGCAGATCGTGACGGTCAGCCAGTACGCGCAGAAGCCGGACACCACCCGGGTGGACGTCGCGCTGCCCACGGACCCGTGCGCCAGCCCGTGCCCGGACGTCCGCGACACCGTGGCCCCGACCCCGGCCCCGCCGGGCGGCGGCAGCGCGTCGCTGCCGCAGATCGAGATCGCCCCCGACCCCGAACCCATCCCGATCGTGGTGCCCGGCGGTGAACCGCCCGAACCGCAGCCCGCGCCCACCCCGGCCGTCCAGCCGTCGGAGCCCGCACCCGCGGCCGCCGCGGTGGCCGCGCCGCAGGTGGATTCGGTGGAACTGGTCAATCAGGTGACCGGGCGCGGGTCGGTCAACCGCACCGACACCCGCTGGTCGGTCGACGGCACCGACCTCGGGCTGATGTGGGAGAGCAAGCCCGGCCAGGTCGCGGTCGTCTTCGGCGACACCTTCGGCAAGGGCTGGAAGCCCGGCGGCGCGGGCACCGACACGCAGGACTGGCGCAGCAATGTGATCGCCTACAGCAGCACCCGCGATCTGTCGCAGGGTCTGGTCCTCGACGACTTCGTGCAGAACACCCGCTGCCACGCCACCGAGATCCTGGACAGCCGCAAGGTCAAGAACTTCGAGACCACCACCATCCCCACCTCCGGCTTCGCGGTCGGCGATCGCCAGTACCTGACCTACATGTCGGTCAATCGCTGGTCCAAGATCCCCGGCATGTGGTGGACCAACCTCGGCGGCATCGCCTGGTCCGACGACCACGGCCGCACCTGGACCAAATCCCAATGGGCGCGCTGGGACAACCTGTTCGGCGCCGGGCGCTTCCAGGTCGCGACGATGGT
This sequence comes from Nocardia sp. NPDC004340, assembly GCF_053602575.1. Taxonomy (NCBI): domain Bacteria; kingdom Bacillati; phylum Actinomycetota; class Actinomycetes; order Mycobacteriales; family Nocardiaceae; genus Nocardia; species Nocardia sp. NPDC004340. The sequence goes on along the minus strand of NZ_JBSGDW010000005.1, from coordinate 82,328 downwards.
GCCGTGCGGCGACTACGTCTACATGTTCGGCACTCCCAACGGCCGGCTCGGCACCATCGGGCTCGCCCGGGTGCCCACGGATCAGGTGCTCAACAAGTCCGCGTACCAGTACTGGGTCAAGGACGCTTGGATTGCCGCCGACGGCGCCAACGAACTGCTCGCCACGCCCCTGATCTCCGGCACGGCCAGTGAGCTGTCGGTCCAGTTCGACGCCGAGTCCAACCTCTGGCGGATGGTGTACCTCGACACCGTGCGCGGGCAGATCGTGCTGCGCACCGCCGCCGATCCCCAGGGCGCGTGGACCGAACCGGTCGCGCTGATCAATACCGAGGACTACCCGACCGCCTACGGCGGGTTCATCCACCCCTGGTCCACCGCCAAGGACCTGTATTTCACGATCTCCACGTGGAACAGCTACAACGTCTACCTCATGCACGCGAAACTGAAGTAGCGCAGTTGTTTTGTGTCCGGGCCCACCCCGCGCGGGCCCGGACTGATCGAATCTATGCGCGATCAGATCGTGGTGCGGGTGGTCGATCACGCCGGTCGGGGAACTTTCCACACCATCGGGCACCATGGGTGGTCGTGGAGAGGTGCGTGGATCGATGCGGGTGACTCGGCAGGAATGGGTGCGGCTCGGGGCGATGGCCGGGATCATCGTGGCGCTGCACATCGTGGGATGGGTGACGCTGGTGGTGCTGGTCGCGCCGCAGCAGCTGAGCGTCGGAGACCGGACGCTCGGTATCGGGGTCGGGCTGACCGCGTACACGTTGGGATTGCGGCACGCGTTCGACGCCGACCACATCGCGGCCATCGACAACACCACGCGCAAGCTCATGGGCGAGGGGAAGCGGCCGCTGTCGGTGGGATTCTTCTTCTCGCTGGGGCATTCGTCGGTGGTGTTCGGGCTGGCGCTACTGCTGTCGCTCGGGGTCAAGGCGATCGCGGGACCGGTGGAGGACGACTCCTCGTCGCTGCACCGCTACACCGGGCTGATCGGCACCACGGTGTCGGGAACCTTCCTCTACGTCATCGCGCTGCTGAACATCGTTGTGCTGGTCGGCATTCTGCGGGTGTTCCGGCGGATGCGGAGCGGGGACTTCGACGAGGCCGAGCTGGAAGCCCAGCTGGCGCAACGCGGTCTGGTGAATCGGCTGCTCGGGCCGATCATGAAATCGGTGACCAAGCCTTGGCAGATGTACCCGATCGGGCTGCTGTTCGGGCTCGGCTTCGACACCGCCACCGAGGTCGCGCTGCTGGTGCTGGCCGGGACCAGCGCGGCGGCGGGACTGCCCTGGTACGCCATCCTGTGCCTGCCGGTGCTGTTCGCGGCCGGAATGAGCCTGCTCGACACCATCGACGGGACGTTCATGAACTTCGCCTACGGGTGGGCGTTCGCGAATCCGGTGCGCAAGATCTACTACAACCTGACCATCACGTCGCTGTCGATCGCGGTCGCGCTCATCATCGGCACGATCGAACTGCTCGGTCTGCTGGCCGAGGAGTTCGGCTGGACCGGCGGGCCGTGGGACACCATCAGCGGGCTCGACCTGAACCTCATCGGATTCCTGATCGTCGGACTCTTCGTCGTCACCTGGGCCGCCGCCCTGCTCACCTGGCGGTACGGCCGGATCGAGGAGAAGTGGGCGGCCGGATTGCAGCCTCGGACCGAGACTCTGGACTGAGTTACGAAACCGCCTGGGAGCCCAGGAAATCCAGCAGCAGATCGGTGTCGTCGCCGTAGTCGACGTGGGCCTTGGAGGCGTAGAAGTTGGCCAGGTCGACGCCCTGACGCGTCATCTCCAGCAGGTTGTTGACGCTGTCCGGATCGCCCAGGCTGATCAGGGTGCGAGCGGACGCGCGCAGGTCACTGCGGATGGCGGAGGTGAAGGGGCCGACCACCGAACCCGCGAGATCCAGACCCGCCGGGGTGAGGTTCACCAGTTCCGCCGCGGCGGCCAGCGCGTTGTCGCGGGCGAGGGCATCGGCGGCGCGGAACAGGCTCTCCTCCACGCGGCCCACATTGGCGGCGATCCGCACGATGTCGATCTGGGTCAGCGCGTCGGCCAGGACACTCGCCGCGGCGGTCCAACCGGTGGGGTCGACACCGCCCGCCGCCCGGATCACCGAGGCGACCAGCGGCAGGTCCACTCCGGCGGCGGCCTGGACGAGCGGGGTCAGGGCGGCATTCAGGTCACTCGCGATCTGATGCGCGGCGGGGATGTTGCCCGCCTCGATCAGGCCCTGCAGACCCGTGAGCTTGGCGAGGATGGCGGGGATGTTCGACGCGGTCGCGGACCAGCCCGCGCCCACCTTGATCGCCTGCGCGAAGATCGGGCCGGGATCGGTGCCCGGCGGGATCACGGACGCGATGGCATCGGGGTTACCGACCACCACCTGGCCGAGCGCCGAAAGGAACGGGGACGCCACGGCATTGAGCGAGCAGTACAGGTCGCCGTCGGCGCACATGGTGCGCACGCGGTCGGTCAGCGCGCCGAAATCCTGGGTCCGGATGCCGGCGATGCCGTGGCCCGGCTGCGGAGTCCCCAGCGGGAGAGCGGTTCTCGGGTCGCGGTGCGGATCCGCCACCAGGCCGACGCCCACCACCCGGTCGGGAGTGATCGGGCCCTCGCCATTGCCGATCTCGGTGGCGAAATCACCGACGCCGTCCGCGCCCTGGCTGTACCCGGCGAGCATGACGCGCGTCTTCGCGCACAGGCCGCTCACCATCTCGCGCAGTCGGGCTTCGAGGGTGCCCAGCGACTGGGCGTAGGTCAGGCCCTGGTCGAAAGCGCTTGCGGCATAGGGGGCGTAGAGGACGGTGATATCGGATCCGAACTGCCGTTGCAGGCCGTCGCCGATCGGCCGGAGCAGGCCGACGGGGACGGTCGGATCGGCGTCGGGGTGGGTCTCCCAGGTGCCCGGCGCGAGAATCGCGGTGTAGCGGGTGCACGGCTCCGTGGCGGGCGTATCCGCCCGCGCCATGCCGATACCCGGGGTCCCGACCGTGACGGCCGCGGTGACCAAGATCGCCGCGCACGAGGTCGCCAGCCTGCTCATCGTTCCGATTCCTCTGCCGCCGAAGGGGTCCCGTTCCCGCGCCGCGAAGGACAGATCCGCAGCACAGTCATAGCTAATTCTGGCCGCTCGGCGGCGATTTCGCAGGGTTTTCAGACACATCGGCGTTTCAGTTGGTTGGCAATTTCCGCCATGCCGAATCGCTATCAATCACGCGGGCTAATCCGGCCATGCGCGAATCACCGTTGATCGAATACCCGGATCGACCGACGCTGAGTCGAACTCGAATCCGAACTGGAGTGAAACGACATGCAGCACAGCACATTACTCGCCGACGAAGTCCTCGATCCGCCGCACGCGCCCCCGACGTTCGGGGTCATCTCACTGATCGCCGCGACAGTGACGACCGGGCTGCTGGCGGGCGTGTTCTACGCCTACGCCTGCTCGGTGATGATCGGGCTGGGCAAGTTCGACGACAAGACGTACGTCGAGGTGATGAACAAGATCAATGTGGTGATCGTGAACCCGGTGTTCATGCTCAGCTTCCTCGGCTCGCTGGGCTTCTCGGTGCTGGCCGGGGTGTTCTATCTACGCGCGGACCTGCGCTCGGTGCTGATCTGGGTCGCCGTCGCCGCCGCGCTCAACCTGCTGAGCCTGATCATCACCTCTGGCTTCAACGTCCCGTTGAACAACAACCTGGCCACCGCCACCGACGCCGCGCCCGGCCTCGCCGACTACGCCGCCCTGCGCAAGGACTTCGAAACCCCCTGGCTGACCTGGAACATCGTCCGCGCCCTGGCCAATACCGGGGCCCTCACCGCTCTCGCCTGGGCACTGGTCCAACACGGTCGCCTGACCAAGTGAAACCGGCTCCACCAGGCGATCAGCGCCTGATTGGGATCTCGTTGGTGAGCGGCGCGACCGTTGGGCCACTCCGCTCACACACCAATGAACCTTCGCCCCGCAGCCGCCGCCTTGGCCATCGCCGCCGGCGCCATCATCCTCGACAAGAACCTCACCCGAGTCGGCGTCTCCGTCATCTACAAGGACAACCACCAGCACTGGACGGTCACCTTCGCCAGCTGACCCGAGTGGCGCGGGAGCTGTTCAACGCGCCTTGGCGGCCCAGAGGATGACGTTCGTCCCGAAGAACTTCTTGCGCCAGCCGATGTCGCGAAAACCCGTTCGGCGCAACAGGTCAGCGACCTGCTGTGGTGATTCGAAATCGCGCGTGCTGGATTCGAGATAGGTGTAGGATGATCGGTCACCGGATACCAAGTGCCCGAGCAGCGGGACGATCGTGCGCATCCCCCACTCCACGACCGGCTTCACCGGTCCGCTGGGCGGGCAGGTTTCGAGGATGACGAGGCGGCCGCCGGGCCGGAGCACCCGATGTTGTTCGCGCAGTACCGCTTCGAGGTCTTCGACATTGCGCAACAGGTAGCCCTCGGTGATGGCGTCGAACGACTCGTCGCCGAAGGGCAGGCGGGCGGCATCGGCCTGCCGCCACCGGATGACGTCGGCCCCCGGCTTGGTCCTGGCGTGCGCCAGCATCCGCTCGGAGAAATCGGCACCGGTTACGGTGACGGTGGGATGGATACGAGCCGCCTCCAGCGCGATCACGCCGGTACCGGTCGCGAGATCCAGCAGGTCCCCGCCCGCGGGTGGCGCCGCGCGCTCGGCGACCTCACGACACCACCGGCGATGACGACCGAGGGTCATGATGAAGTTCATCCGATCGTAGTAGTCGGCGATCTTCTGGAAGATCCCGTGCACCTCAACGCTTTTGCCGTCCGGCATGCTGTCGGTCGTCATCTCACAGACCCTCCGTCGGACTCGGGCGGTTCAGGATCAGATCGCTGGCGCGAGCGATGACCTCTTCGCGGGTGCGGCCGGGGTGGTCGGCGGCGAGGAAATGGCTGCCGATGGCCCCGCAGAAGGCGAGCAGGCTGCGAGCCTCGACCTCGTCGGGGTCCGAGCAGACAGTGCCGATCGCGTCTCGAAGCAGGTCCATACGCCGGTTGTCCACTCGGCGTAGACGTTCGGCCACACCGGCGTCGCGGCGGGCCCAATCGCGAATGGCCAGGTCGACGGGGAGCAACCGGTCGCTGGAGAACGTGAGCCGACCCGCCAGCCGAGCCTTGTCGAGCGCATTGCCACCTGCTCGCTCGACCTCCTCGAGGACATCGTCGACGGCCTCCCGCTCCCAGGTTTCGAGCATCGCCGTCAGCAGCGCATCGCGATCGGCGAAGTAGCCGTAGAACCCGCCCTTGGTCACTCCGAGCGCCTTGGCGAGCGCCTCGATGCGCACGGCATCGACGCCGCCGGCCTCCAGCGCCCCCAGCCCCGCGTCGATCCATTTCTCGCGCGGCGTGCGCAAAGCACCCATGCCGTGATTCACCTCACCTCGATGTTGTACGGAACCGTATAACGGCTCTAATCTCTGATTATACGCAACCGTATAACAGCAGAGGACGGTGCCATGTCCGATCGACTCCCCCACCCCGCGCACGCGGCTTCCGCCATGCCCTCGCACCGAACCGAGGTGGTCCGGTGATTGCGTGGGCGGGTCGGCTCATAGTTCTCTTCGGAGCCGCACATACCATCCTGGCCCTGACCCTGATGCGTGCCGCACGCTATGCCGACGACTGGTTCAGCGGCGCGCTGTGGCACGACGACCTCTCGGCGATGAGCCCCGCGAACAGCGCACTATGGCTGTCGTTGGACAGCTTCGGAATTCCGCTCGTAATGGTCGGGCTGACCGTGCTGTGGCTGGATCGCCGCGACCTCACCCCACCACCGTTCTTCGCCTGGACGCTCGGTGCATGGACCGCGTTCGGCGCGCTTGTCATTCCGCTCACACCATGGCCGATCATGGCGATCGCCACCGGCCTGCTGGTAGCCGGCGCCCGACGTGCCGTCCCCGCCCCGGAACCGGCGAAAACCGTGTAATAGCCACTGCGAGAGGGGTTCGAGGACAAATCGAACCCCTCCGTCAGGTTGCTCATTCAGGCGGTCGACGCCCGCCCGACATCGTTGCCATGAGCCCGGCGGCCCAGCACGCCGGACAACCACGCAAGGCGATCACACCGACCGCGGCGAGCAACAGACCCACCGGCCCAACGAAGGGTGTCGCCACCAAAGCCCCCATAAGGCTGCCGAATCCGATCGCACCGCGAAGCAGCTGGCCGGTCAGCGATGCGCTCGCAAGGCTCCGGTTGGACGTCATTGCCGTTCTCCTTCCGCCATTTCAGGACATCCACAAGAGGCGCCCAACCCGCAGAAGGATTCAGCCGATACCGCTGCGCGGATCAGTATTGGTCGGCCGAGTGCGATACTCCTTGGGCTGGTTCGGTGTTGGGAAGAGAACGAAGGAGTGCGTCATGGGTGGGTTCACCGTGGCAGAGGCCAAGGCCGTCTTCGAGAAGGTCGACGTCAACAGTGACGGCTACATCACCCTCGAGGAGTACACGCAAGCGGTCGAGGCCTACGGCTTCTCTTCCGAGGCCGCCAGAAACGCCGCATTGTCCATCCTGGCGAAAGCGGACCTGAACGGCGACCAGAAGATCAGCCTCGAGGAGTTCATGACCCTCGTCAGCTGAGGTTGGGTCGTTCGGAGGCGGACGGGCGCGGCGCATGTGCCCCCTCCCGGAGCGATGGCCGACAACACGAAGCGGCCCGGAACCAGTTGGTTCCGGGCCGCTTCGCTGGTAGTGGGGACCCGCACGACCTCTCGTCGGGTCGGAGCAGGTCCGGTGTGCGAAGGATCCCGATGAATGGGATGCCTCGTAGTCGATTCGGACAAATTGCTGCTTCTGTGAGACGCGACACGCCACTTCGGCATACCTGAAGTGGCGTTCGCCACAATGAAAGGCATTCCCACCCATGCGAATCCGATCTCTTCGATCGTTTATTGCGGTGATGGCGACCGCGGTCGCGGCCACAACCGCTACCACCGGCATCGCGTCCGCCGATATCGACTTCGGAAACTCCGGCAGCAGCTCGGGCAGCAGCGCCGGCGAAATGGTCATCACCCTGGTGCGCCACGCCGAATCCGCCGGTAACGTCTCCGGCCTGATCGACACCAAGGTGCCCGGACCCGACCTGACCGCACGCGGCCGGACACAGGCAGACAACTTGGCCCTCCAGCTGGCCGACAAGAAGTACGACTGCGCCTTCGCGTCCAACATGGTGCGTACCGAGCAGACCGCGGCACCGACCGTCGCAAAGCACAACCTGAGCCTCAACATTCAGCCCGGTGTCCGGGAGATCGAGGCCGGCGACTACGAGGGCACTCCCGAGGCCCAGGCGATGTCCGGCTACCTGCAGGCGCCACTCAAGTGGCTCTCCGGTGACCTGAACGCACGGATTCCGGGCTCCATCGACGGCAACGAGTTCGACGCCCGCGTCGATCAGGCACTGCTCGATGTGCAGCGCCGCAACTGCCTCAACCCGGTGATCTTCTCGCACGGCGGCACCATCATGTTCTGGTCCATGCTGAACGCCAGCAACGCCGACAAGAGCAAGCTCGGCACCGATCCGATGCGCAACGGCGGCCACGTCGTCCTCAAGGGCAGCCCGCAGAAGGGCTGGACGATCGTCGAGTGGGTCGGCCACCCGGACCTCGGCTGATCTACCCCTTCCGCGCCCCGGATGTCACCGACACAATCGATGGCACCGGGGCGCAGTCGTATCTCAGCCCAGGGTCCCCATGGCGACATCGGCAACAGCCTTCATAGTGATGCGACGACCTGAACGGCCCCTCGGGTACGGCCTCACCGACTGGCCGGCTTCGGAATTCGGCTCGTAATGGTCGGACTGACCGTGCTGTGGCTGGATCGACGCAACCTCACCATCGCAGTCACAACCGGCCCACTGGTAGCCGGCGCCCGACGTGCCGTCCCCACCCCAGAACCGGCGGAAACTGTGCAATAACCACCGAGAGGGGTTCGATGACGCATCGAACCCCTCTCATAGGGGACCAGGCCCGGGAGGATGCCCCCTTCGCGCCCTCCCGAGCCGGATCCCGTGCGAGACAAGTCAATACACGCGCGCGTGTCGGGTGTTGCTCAAGCGGCCCGGCCCGACGCTCGACGATCTCGTGCACCCGATGCAGATCGACGCCACTGAGAGCAGCCGTGATCGGCGACCGGTAGCGCTGGTGGGCGGCCCCGGCACTGCTGGCCCGATAGTGGCGGTGTGGGTCGGCCGCGAATGACTCTGTGTAGCGGGCGATGCGGGGGGCGCCGTTGCCCCCCGCCGCCGTCGAGAGTGATGAACTTTCGCTCACAAGTGCCTTTCACAGACCGCATCGGCCGGTAGAACCTGTCGGTACCGCCTCCTTGGGGCAGGGATCACGCTAACCGCGATACTCGAGACATTTCTGGCATGTTTGTGGCCCATTTCGGCAAGACGGGTCCGCTGATCCGATCGCTCGAACCCGGTCGCACGCGACGGCTATCCGAGCAGTTGTTCGCGCATCTGCCGCGGGGTCTGCTCGAACTGACGCTGAAAGGCTGAGCTGAACCGGCGAACCGACGAATAGCCCGCCGCCTCGGCGATCTGGCCCATATCGATGGTCCCGGGGTGCGACAGTCGTTTGCGCGCTCGGTCGAGGCGAATCTCTCGTAGCAGCGCGGCCGGTGTGACACGGTCCGATTTCGTCAGGGCGGTGTGCAGCGTCCTCCTGGAGACTCCACACTTCCGAGCAACGACATCCGGCGTCAGTCTGCGGTCGTCGGCGAGGGCTTCCATTGTTTCCCGGGCTTGCGCGGCCACCAACGTGTATCGGTCCCCCGGGAGCGCCTGAGTGCGGTCGAGCAGCCCGTCGAGCAGCGAAAGCGTACTGCGATATGCGATACGGAAGTCGTGCGCGTTCCACGCCCCGTGGTAGGCGTGGAGCTGTTCGATCTGGTTCACCAGCATCGGGACCAGTGGGCGGCTCACATCCAGCGCGAGGGGGGCGGGATCGGCCAGGCCGCGATTGACCAAATGCCTTGGTACGGTCATGATCAGCGATTCCAGCGGTTCATCCTGCCGCATGACCACGGGCTGGTCCCAGCGAATGAACGCGACCTTTCCCGGTCCGAAGATCTCGGCTTGGTCGCCCTGCGCGAGCTTGAACTCTCCCTGCAGCGGCACCATCAGGCGATAGCCATCGTCGCCATCGCGCTTGGCATCGTGGGCGGTTCGACGGTAATGCACTGGGCCAGAAGAGAATCGCACGAGTTGCAGATCACCGGCGGCCTGGGCGAGCGTCTTCCAACCGAAGTCGCCCCCGCTGTCTCGCACGTTGAAAGCCAAGCCGAAACTCCCCTGCCGACGCTGCAGGTAGTCACGCCAGTGGTCTCTCCGCTCCGCAACGGTCTCGGACTCAGCCGGCGATTCCTCGTCCCACCAATAATCCGAATTCAAGGTTCATTCCTTCCCCCCACCCCTCCAAGCCTCAATGTAGCAAGCAGCTTCACCCTCTGCAGCACGCAATTACCTTGGCCAACAAGCCATTTCATACTCGACAGTGGATCGCGACCAGCCGAACCCGACCAATCGGAGCTGGCGGTTCCCAGCAGGGCGGTCTGCGACAACGGCCCCGACATCGCGGGGCCCGTATACGAAAACAAAGCGGCTCCGGAACCATTGGTTCCGGAGCCGCCTCTTAGTAGCGGGGACAGGATTTGAACCTGCGACCTCTGGGTTATGAGCCCAGCGAGCTACCGAGCTGCTCCACCCCGCGTCGGTGAAGACAACATTACACAGAGGGGTGGGGATGCACCTAATCGGCTGGTCAGGGGTGGTTTTCAGGCTTCGGCGGCGGCGGGGGTGGGGGCGAGGTCTGGGGTGGAGGGGGAATTCGAACGGGCGGGGGCGGTGGAGTAACGGCGGGCGGTGAGCATCAGGGCCAGGGATAGGGCGAGCATCACCAGGAGGACCGCGATGGAGGTCCAGAACATGGTGTCGTAGAGGGAGATGTCGGCTCGGATGATGGCTCGGCGGGCGAAGGTCATGGGGGCGATGTCTTGGAAGGGGCGGAAGGCGGGGGGTGTTGTGCCGGCGGGGAATACGCCGCCGAAGGTGAAGATCTGGAACATGTAGAAGGCGAAGGCGGCTATGGAGCCGGTCACTCGGCCGAAGAGGATGACGAAGAGTTGGGTTGTGGTGGCGGCTACCGCACCTACGAGGACCAGGACTGCGGACATGGCGAGCCAGTTGTCGGGGGACCAACCTGTCGAGTGGCCGTAGATCGCGGTGAGGGCGGCAACTGCGATGACCGCGGTGGCGCCGACGGCTGCGCCGCGGAAGGGAGGGGTGGCCGAGCGGCGCCAGGAGGTACCGCCGGGAGTGCGGCCTTGCAAGGGGCGCAACAGCATCCAGAGGATGATGGCGGCGAGGAAGGTGCCCATGACGATCAAGGCGGGGGCGGCGCCTCGGGAGATTTCCTTGTGGCTGCGGTCGCCGCCGCGGACCACCTGGCTCGGCTCCTGGTTGCGGATGTCCATGGTGACGGGCTGGGCGATCACATCGGCGGAGGCGGTGGGGTCTTTGATGTGGGGTGCGGCGGTGGCGCCGTCGCGGAGGCCGGTGTCGAGTTGGGTTGCGCCGTCGTCCAATTGGGTGACGCCGGAGCGGAGCTCGTGGCCGCCGTCGGCGAGTTGGCGGAGGCCGGTGGAGAGTTCGGTGGCGCCCGTGCCGAGTTGGACCGTGCCGTCGCGGAGTTGGGTGGAGCCGTCGGCCAGGGCCAGGACACCGGCGCGGTATTCGGCCTTGGGGTCGGTGAGCTGGCGGGCCAGTTCCTTGGTGCCGTCACGCAATTGGGTGAGCTGGCCGGCCAGGGAATCGGGGTCGCCGGGGCTGGCCTGGCCGATCAGGCCCTTCAGCTGGGTGGCGGCGTCGGCCAGGGACGGATCGGGGTTCTTGCTCAGCTCGTCGAGCAACGGGTTCAGTTGGGTCGCGAGCTTTCCGGCGGGTTCGATGGCGTCGAGCAGAGGCGTGATGATCTGGTCGACGCCGTCGCGGATCTGGGTCGCCCCGGTGCCGAGTTGATCGGTGCCCGAGACCAGTTCGTGGGCGCCGTCGGCGAGTTGCACGGTGCCGGTGTGGAGTTCGCGGGTGCCCGCGACGAGTTGAGTGGCGCCGGTGGCGGCCTCGTCCAGGCCGGTCGAGAGTTGCCCGGAGCCGTCGGCCAGCTGGGCGGTGCCCTGCGCCAGCTGGGTCGCGCCCTTCGAGGCGTCGCCGATGCCCGCGCCGAGACTATTGACGCCGACCAGGATCTGCGAGGCGTAGCCGCGGCCGATGGTGGCGGCGATCTGGTTCTGGGCGTCGGCGATCACGCTATTGGCGACGGCGGGGCCGAGAGTGCCGTTGAAGTCGTTGTACCAGACCGCGATTCGGGCGCGCTGCGGCACCGGATCGGTCACGCTGAGCACACTGCGGGTGAAATCCGCGGGGATGACGACGGAGAACGCGTAGCGACTCTCGCGCAGGCCCTGCACGGCTTCGGCGCTGCTCACCCGATGGAACTGCAGCTCGCCGCCGGACACCAGGGTGTCGAGAATCTCGGTACCCATGTTCTGGGCCTTGCCGTCGGAGACGCCGCCGACATCGTCGCTGGCGACCGCCACCGGGATCCGCTTCAGATACAGCTCCGGGTCCCACATGATCCACATGTAGACCGCCGAGATGAGTGTCGGCACCACCAGGAACAGCACCACCAGGACCCGAAGCGGACCCGAGGCCCGGCGCGTCCGGAGCAGCTCGCCGATGCGTGCGCGAATGGATGTCGATCTGTCTGCCACGGCGAAACCCCGATGCTGCCCAGTGAAACGTTCGAGCCCAAGCTAGTTGGTCGCTCGACCAGTATGGGTGGATTCGGGGAAATTGTCCTGCCGAGTCAGCGAATCGCGTCCACCACCAGCGCCGTCGTGTTATCGGTGCCGCCCCGCCCGAGCGCCGCGCCCACCAGCCCCTCCGCGACCTGACCCGCCGAGGACCCCTGCGCCAGGATCGATTTGATGATCGGCATACCGAGCTGCTTGCCCACCCCGTCACTGCACAACAGCAGCCGGCCCGCGCTCGACCCGGTGGACGCGCGGCCGATATCGCCGGGCCGCACCGTGCGCACCGACGTGGTCACCAGATGCCGCATGCCGGGCAGCGGATCGTGCCCGCGCGCCCTGAAGTACTCGGCCACCGTGTGATCGGTGGTCATACGATGCAGAACACGGCCGTTCCAGCGGTAGGCCCGGCAGTCGCCGACCCACGCGATATCGCACGGCCCGTCCGGCTGCCCCTGACTCGGCAGCACCGCGACCACCAACACACAGTCGGCGGCCGACTCGGGTAGCTCGTCCACCAAACCCTGCTGCGCCGCCAGGATTGCGGCATGGGCGCCCTCGGCGACCGCCACCTTCGCCGCGATCGAGGCCGCCAGCCGAGCCGCCCGGGCCGCCGCCAGATGATCGCCGACCCCGTCGGCCACCACGAAAGCGCTACGCCCACTTCGCATATCGGTGTACGTGGCGAAGGCGTCCGCATTGACGGTCCGCCGCCCCAACCGGCTCACCCCCGCCCCCGACACCCGGACGAGCAGCGGCCCCGCATCGACCTCGACGTCTCCCACCTCGATGGCTTCTGTGTGCACGACCCGACCTCCTGGGACTCGGCCTCACGGGGTGCTGTCGACCAGCACTACCCATTCAACGGGCGAAACCCCTGCTCCGCTCCCGAATTGCCTGTGGGCTTGCTGAGGAACCGCCGACCCGACCCCGCACATTCAGTGCTACGTCGTGTAACGGATACCATCGCATCCGTGGCCAAGCTCAAGGTTTCCGTAGACGTCCCGATCCCACCCGACCAGGCCTGGACGCACGCCTCCGACCTGCCCGAACTGGACAAGTGGCTGACCCTGCACGAGGGCTGGCGCGGACCGGTCCCCGACGAACTCACCCCCGGCACCCGACTGATCGGCGTCGCCACCGTCAAGGGGTTCCGTAACCGGGTCACCTGGACGGTCAAGACGGCCGAACCCCCGAACCGCCTGATCCTCAACGGTTCCGGAATCGGCGGCACCAAGTTCGGCATCGAACTGCGCGTCGCACCGAGTTCGACCGGTTCGCAGGTCACCGCGAACTTCGAACTGGGCGGAGCACCTCTGTTCGGGCCCATCGGCTCGGCGGTCGCGCGCGCCCTGCGCGGAGACGTCGAACGGTCCCTGGAACGCTTCGTCCAGCTCTACGGCTGAATATCTCGCAGTGCCAGGCGAATTCGAGACAGCAGGCGTTCCGGATCCGGTCGACAGCGACGGGCTCGGCCCATCCGGCAACGATCCAGGCGTGCCCGGTGGGACCTGAACCCATTGGGTTCGACAAGTCCCGGCATCGGACACGGCGGCCTCGCCCGGACACAGATCGAGCCGCACCCGGTGACCGGGTGCGGCTCGAATTGCTCAGGAAGCGCGCCTACTCGAGCTTGCGGCAGTAGAGGGCGTCCGGGTGGCCGTGGCGGAGGTTGGCCCAGGAGAAGCCGATGCCCGCGGCGTACTCGTCGGAGTTGCACTGACCCTTGTAGTGGTTGGCAGCGTAGTCGCCGCCTTCGCCGGAGGCCGGGCGGTTGTCACCCTTGTCGTCCCACACGGTGCGACCCGCGCCGGCGAGGGGGATGCGGCCGGGGGCGCACAGGATGGCGGACATGCCCTCACCGTTCAGGCTGTAGCCGATCATGAACTGCCCGTTCTGGCACTGGTACTTGGTGAAGCCGTTGGCCCAGTCGGTGTCCACCCGCTCCTCGTTCACCTTGTTCGCGAGCGTGCCGGGCCTCCACAGGTCGCCCTCGTTCGAGTCCGTGCACAGGCCTCGCCTGCCCGTCGCGCTGATCCCGATCAGGCGCTGGTCATCGGGGCACACCATTTTCGTTGCGCCGGAATCCCAATCGTTGCCCGCCCGCAGAGACGCATTGTGGTCCGCGTTGGTGCCGTAGAGCATCGACCACGTACGCACGGGCGCGACCTGCCCGGACTTGCCCTTCTCGCCCACCAGTCGACGGAAGTACCCTCCGCGCCAGTCACCGCCGTTGGAGGTGACGCTGCTCAGGTTGCCGTCGGCGGCGTAACGCAGCAATCCCCAGTTGTCGCCTTGATCCGGGGTCTGGTACCCGACCATCGGCCAGTAGGCCCAGTCCAGGTCGCGGCTGATCAAGTAGTCGACCATGTTCGCGAACCAGGCTTTGTCCTGGTCGGTGGCCTGGGTTCCGACACCGAATTCACTGACCCACACCGGTGCGGTGAAGTGCTTGTCGGGGGTGGTGGCCACGTACCCGGCCAGCTCGTCCATCGAGCGGAACAGGTCATCGCGGGACATTTCCCGGAAGCGCGTGTCGTGGGTTTCACCGGCACCGGTCGCACCGGTGTGGTTCGGGCCGATGTAGCCGTAGAAGTGTGCGCTGTACACGACCTTGTGCGAGCGGGTGAGCGTTGAGCTCAGCCAGACCTGCGGCTTCAGCATGGGGCGTTGGTGCGGGAACAGGTCGGAGGGAATGCCCTGCCAGTTCAGGCCCTCGATCATGATGAGCAGATTCGGGTTGGCGGTGGTCAGGATTCGATCACCGGCCAGGCGGGAGGCCGCTTCCCAGTCCTGGTCGTCGCCCCAACCCACGTTGGGGTCGTTCCAAGTGGTCCGCCGGATCTCGTTGCGCAGGTCCGCGCCGATGACGCCCGGGTTGCCCTTGTACCGGGCGGCCATGAACGCCCAGTCGTCCACCCATTTGCCGGTGCTCTGGCCCGAATTCCAGAATTCGTTGCCGTCGTTCGAGCAGCACCACTTCGTGGTGGTGGTGTGGTTGTTGAGGATGACGCCGAGCCCGGCATCGGTCAACGCCCGCACCGCCCGGTCGTACACCTCGAGCGGCTTGAGGCCGTTGAGCGAGGGATTGGCGGTCAGGCCCCGCACCGGCCGGTCGTCGGAGATCATCTCGTTCGAGAACGGCAGCCGGATGCTGTTCAGCCCCAGCGCTTTGAAGTCCTTGACCAGCTTGTCCATCGAGACACGCTCCAGGCCGAGCGGCGCTCGATGCCCGACCTCACCACCCGAGTTGTTGGCCGGATCCTCGTCGTCGCCGCTGCCGTTCCAGGTTCCACTGGAGCCGTGCCAGTTACCGGATTGCAGCTTGACCCGGTTCCCGTTCGCGTCGACGATATAGCGCCCACGGGTACTGAGCGGGCCTTTCAGATCCGATCCCCCTGAGCCTGAGCCTCCACACCCGGCAGATCCGCTGAAAAGGCATGGCCAAGCTTCGCTGGTAGGCGCGAAATACATCCCCAAGGCCAGCAGCATCGCGGAGACCAGGGTGAACGCCGACAGCGCCTCCCACCTCGGCCGCCGCTGAAAACGGTATTCAGTCAACGTCATTCGAGTTCCTCATCCGAAGGTCTAACCGCGTGCTACTTGCTGGAACCGGTCCCGAGCAGCGAACCGAGGCTGCCGGTGGAGACGCCGCCACCCCCGTCGCCGTCCTTGGCGACAGTGATGAACGGGCCGTAGCTGTTGTAATCGCCCTTGCCGAGCGAACCCAGATAGGACGTGCCGCTCGAGAGGGGCGTGCCGCGGGTGCAGCTCGCGCCGACCGTGTACTGGACGGTGAAGGTGACGGGGCCGGCGGCCTTGACGAATATGCGATAGCTGGTGGCCATGAAATCTCCCGCGATGAAGCCGGGCCTGATCTCGAGATACGGCTCGACACCCTTCACACCGGTACCGTCATCGACCTTGGCCGAGTCGCTGACGTAGGTCAGGCACGCGTCGTGAAAGTCCTTGACCCAGTTGAGCTGCAGATCGGGACCGGTGCTGCGCTCGAACTTGGTGGTGACTGTGATGGTGTCGCCGGCCTTCGGGCTGGCGTCACTGACGGTGCGGGTGACGCTCGCGACGCGGTCGGTCCACGTGACGGAGTCGGGTGCGGCGTGCGCCACGCCGGTGCTCAGCAGGGTCAAGGCCGCCGCGGCGGTCGCGGTGCCGACGGCGATACCGTGCCGAGCTGCTCGGTGTGTCATTGAATTCCTTCGGACGCAATGCGGTTGATTGGAATGTCGAACCGGGTGCGGCCGACTCATCGGCAGAACTGTATGGCGATGTCTTCTCCGTGTGAAACGCTGATTTCGGATGGATCCACAGGTTTTGGTTGTGAAACCATTTCGCCGGGTCAGCACCCTGATTCAGGGCGGCACGGGCCATTGCCGGTCCCACATTCGTACCGGCTGAATTCGCCATCCGCGGCTCGGCCACTAGAATCTGGGCACTCGCACAGGATGCCGGATGCCTGTGCGCCGAACAGGGTTTGGGAGGCATGGGCGGTCCCGCGCGCGAACAGCCCCGACAGGAACGCAGCCGACTGCGGCGCGAGGCACTGGTCCGCGCGGCACTGGAGTTGATCGCCGAGCAAGGCCCCGCGGCCGTGACCCATCGAAAGGTGGCCGCCCGCGCCGAACTACCGGGCGCGACGACCGGGTACTTCTTCGCCTCCGTCCAGGACCTGATCGACGAGGCCCTCGCACTGCAGGTCCGCGACCGCATCGCCGAATTCGGGCCGATGTTCGAGAAGGCCCTCGCCGAACGCCCCACCCTCGACGAACTGCTGCGGCTCATCGCCGTCACCGCCGCCCGCTCCCGCACCGCGGTGATCGCCCAGTTCCAGCTGTACCTGGACGCCGGGCGGCGACCCGCACTGGAGGGTCCGGTCACCGAGGCGCTCGAACAGTTCGAAGCACTGGCCGCGCGGGTGCTGCGCGCCTGCGGGGCCGTCGATCCCGAGGAGGCGGCCGGACAGATCGTGGCCATGATCGACGGTTTCCTGCTGCATCGCCTCGGCCGCCCGCGCACCCGGGCGGTGGAAGCCGATTCCCTGCACCAGGCATTGCGCGCGCTGACGCTGTCGCATCTCGCCGGGCCCGAACGCGACGCGGCCGACCGGCTGCTGCGGCGACGCGTCGGGCCGGAAGCCGAGTAGCTCCCCGAAACCTCCAGCGGCGCAGCGAATCACCCAAAAATCCTGTACAAACGCACAGATTCGAATAATCTGTACACTCGCACAGATTTCAGCCTCGATCGAGATGAGGACATATGCGTTCCGCACTGACCGGCCTCGCCGCCGCGGCGGCCTTCGCGACGATGCTCACCACGCCGGCAGCGGCTGACGCGAGCCCGCAGAGTTATGAGGAGTACGTCGCCCTGGGCGACTCGTTCGCGGCCGGGCCCCTGGTACCGGCCCAGGGCGGCGACTCGGCGAGCTGCCTGCGGTCGGTCGACAACGGGTATCCGGCACGACTGGCCGCCACCCTGGGCATCCGGAACTTCCGGAACGTGACCTGCTCCGGAGCCAAAGCCCAGGACTTCGATAAAGCCGGTCCCGGATGGGGCCGCGGCGCGACACCGCAGTACGACGCACTGAGCGCGAGCACCGACCTGGTCACCCTCACCATCGGAGCGAACGACGCCGGACTGTTCCAGGACCTGATCGGCTGCTTGAACCCGGCGCCGGACAACGCCGCCCGCGCCTGCGTGGACCGATTCACCGGCGGCGGCGTCGACCAACTGGCGGACAAAGTGGACGCCGCCGCCTCGACCATCGGCGCCACCCTCGACGAGATCGCGCGCCGCGCACCCCGCGCGCGCGTCATGATCACCAGCTACGGCCAGTACCTGCGCCCCGGCGGATGCCCGGACCTCGCGGCCCCGATCACGGCCCGCGACGCCGACTACCTGCAGACCACCATCGACCGTCTCGGCGACCGCATCGCCGAACAGGCCGCCGCACACAACGCGACCTTCGTCGATCTGCGTCGAGCCAGCCTCGGACACGACTCGTGCGCCGCCCCGCAGGACCGCTGGATCGAGCCGCTGCTGCCCGCGTCCCCGGCCGCGCCGTTCCATCCCAATGCCCGTGGCGGACAGGCGTTCGCGACCCTGATCGCGGAAGCGCTGTGAGCCGGTAGCGCCCAGGCGTCGCCTCGACGTGGCGCGGACGATCAGTCCGTGACCAGGTTCATGCGGAGGAACTCGGTGATGCGGAGCAATTTCGGTGGGCGCGCTCCCTTTTCGAGGAAGGCCGGGATGGCCTCGCCCGCTCCGACCAAGCGCGGCGCGGTGAGTTCCATGTCCGTCCCGTCGATCCGGAGGCCGGCTCTGCCGGCCGCCAGGACATTGCGCACCCAATCCGAGCGGGATCCGTACACGGGGACGAACAGGTAGCCGCCGTCGATCGGGTAGGCGTCCATCGGGGTGCGGTACGTCGCGCCGGAGACGCGGCCGACGTGGGTCAGCACGGGCCACTTCCCGCTTGCGATCGCGCGCGGGTTGAACACCCGCTTGTTCACGTGCCCCCACCATCTCGGCATCGGCATGGTGCATCTCCTTCTGACGGTAGTGCGCATGACGTCGGCGCCTTACAGGTGTAAGTCACCCTTACGCATGTAAGGTTGACTTACGATCGTAAGCCTGTCAACACCTCGTCCAGGGAGCCGCCGTGTCGCGACCATCGCAACCACTGAGCAGGGAACGCGTGCTGGAGGCCGCCATCCGCGTCGCGGATCGCGGTGGCGTGGAAGCGATCACGATGCGACGGGTGGCGCAGGAACTGGGTGTGGAGGCAATGTCGCTGTACCACCATGTGCCGAACAAGGACGGTCTCCTGGACGGCGTGGTCGACACGGTGTTCGCGGCGATCGAGCTCCCCGCGGCCGGAGGCGGCGACTGGCGTGACGCGATTCGCGTGCGTGCCCGATCAGCTCGAGCGGTCCTCTCGCGGCACAGCTGGGCGCTCGGACTCGTGGACTCCCGGCGCAACCCGGGACCGGCCACGCTCCGCAGCCACGACGCGGTACTCGGCGTACTCCGCGAAGCGGGCTTCCCGCTACCGCTGGCCGCGCACGCGGTATCGCTCATCGACAGCTATACCGGCGGATACGTTCTCCAAGAGGCGAACCTGCCGATAACGACACCCGCCGACGTCGAGGACGTGGCAAGCGGGATCCTCGAACACCTGCCTCCCGATCAACTGCCCTACCTGCGGGAGATGATCGTCGACCACGCCCTCGGGGCAGGCTACGACCACACCGGCGAATTCGCCTACGGCCTGGACCTGATCCTCGACGCGCTCGAGGCTCGCCGGCAGCAGGCCTGATCGACCGGCGGCCGAATCGCCCGAATACCCTGCCCCTCTCCCCCGCCGGTAGGACAATTTCCCCGAGACGCCGCCGCGCACGCTCCGCGGCCGTCGCCGACCGGGGAGGGATTCTCGTGCCCGATGAATCATGGCGCGCCGGAACGATGTTCGGCCGCTACCGGCTCGACCGGATGATCGGACGCGGCGGCATGGGTGAGGTCTACGAGGCCTTCGACACCGTCAAGGGACGAACCGTCGCACTGAAGGTGCTGACCGAACGACTCGCGGACGATCCGCGGTTCCGGCAACGATTCGAGCGGGAGGCGCACGTCGCGGCCCGGCTCAAGGAAGCCCACGTCATCCCGATCCACGACTACGGGGAGATCGACGGAAAGCTGTTCCTGGACATGCGCCTCGTCGAGGGCATGAGCCTGCGAGAGCTCATCGCGGACAACGGTTTCCTGCCGCCCGCCCGCGCCGTCGCGATCATCGCGCAGGTGGCCTCCGCCCTCGACGCCGCGCATCGGGACAACCTCGTGCACCGCGACGTGAAACCCGACAACATCCTGGTCGCGGACGACGACTTCGTGTACCTCGTCGACTTCGGCATCGCCAATACGATGACCTCCGAACGGATGACCACGATCGGGGCGGCGATCGGCTCCTTCTCCTATATGGCCCCGGAACGGTTCGCCGACAGCCAGACCACGCCGGCCGCGGACACCTACGCGCTCGCCTGCGTCCTGCACGAATGCCTCACCGGGCTGAAACCCTTCCAGGCCAAGACGGCCCCGCAGCTGATGCACGCCCATCTCTACGCACCCCCACCCGCGGCCTCGATGATCCGGCCCGGGGTTCCGCAGGCGCTCGACCAGGTGGTCGCGCGCGGCATGGCGAAGGATCCGGCCGACCGGTTCCCGACCGCGGGCATGCTGGCTGCGGCCGCCAAAGCCGCGGTGACACAGGAGCGCACGCCGGTCGTGACCACCATCGGGTCGATACCGATGCCGTACTTCGGTGCGCCGCAGCCAGGTCCGATGCAAGTCGCGCCCCCGCAACAGACCGCGCCACCGCCTCGTTCCCGCCGGAAGCCGTTGCTCGTCGGCATCGTCGTCCTCGTGGCCGCGCTCATCGCCGGTCTGGTCACCTGGCAGGTGCTGCGCCGATCGGGCGGCTCGGAACTCGACCTCACCGCGCTCGACGTCGGCCACTACTCGACCACGCCACGAAAGTTCACCGGCTCGCCCACCGTGGAGGAGGGCCGGGCCCTCGCCGCGAGCGCGATCGCCGAGGGCATGCCCGACCCCTTCCAGATCGACACCTCCCTCGATCACCGCTACGGGACCGCGCAGACGAGTCCGGCCGGGGCCGCGACCATGATCGCCGGGACCAGCACGCCGCTCACCCAGCCCGTGATGGAGAAGTACGGGATGATCAGCGCCTACGGGGTGGTCGGTCTCACCAAGCGATTCACCGAGTGGAGCAGCAAGCCGGAGGGCAACATGCTGCTGATCCTGACCATGTCCTATCCGAACCCGGACGCCGCCGCCCGCGCGGCCACGGACATGGAGGCGATCGACTTCGCCGCCAGCCCCGACAATGTCCGGATCCCGATCCCCGGATTCGCCCAGGCGCACGCGCACTATCGGCCGACCTCCCCGACCATCGGCGCGACCTGGTCGTACCGCACCTTCGTCACCTCGATCATCGCGGCGCTGGACATGACGCGAGTCGACGCCGACGCCCTCGCCCAGCGAGTCGGTCAGGTGTTCACCGCCCAGTCCCCGCTGCTGGACACCGTGCGCATGGTCGTCGACGCCTCGCTGACCATGCAGACCCGCGATCCGGATCAGATGCTGCACCGGGCCTTCGTCACCAATGACCAGCAGCTGATCTCCCCCACGTACGGCAGCATCGGCCCCCGCGCGGCGTCGCTGTGCGAGAACGCACAGCCGCATCGGGACCGGCTGTCGGAGAAGGCCGGGATCGATCGCTGCGCGACCACCGATGACAGCAATGTGCTGCGCGCCCGCGACGAGGACGCCGCGCAGACGTTCCTCACCGCGACCATCAAGTCCGACCGAACCGAGTACATCAAGCGCGACATCGACTCCCCCGCCAAGCTGGGCACGGCACGCTGCTTCGAGACCAAGGACGCGATCTGGGCCGGCGACGCCAACCTCCGGTTCCAGTGCGGCGTGACGTTCGGCAGACATGTCGCTTTTGTCTGGAGTAATGACGAGCAGGACGTGCGCCGGCGTGCTGCCGCCCAGTACGTGATCCTGGCGAACAGTTAGCGCCCACTCGTCCCGTAGACGCGAGAAAGGCCCGGAACCTGATGGTTCCGGGCCTTTCTCGTAGTAGCGGGGACAGGATTTGAACCTGCGACCTCTGGGTTATGAGCCCAGCGAGCTACCGAGCTGCTCCACCCCGCGTCGGTGAACACAACATTACACACGGGCTAGCAGATGCACCAAATCGGGTGGTCAGGCGGGATTTTGCGGGGGTGCGGGCGTACCGAGCGAGGGGTGCGTGGCGAATCAGACCGGACGGTTGCCCATCAAGTGGAGCAATTGGAGTGAAAATCCTCCATTTGAGAGCCTCGCGCACGCGTTCGGCCGCTGGCATGCGCCAGAAACGTGACCGGTGTCACAAATTGTCGGTGATTCGAGTCACATCACGGTGAGATAACAGACCGCTCGGGTTAAGCATTTACAGCATAGCCAACCTGCATCAACGCCGATTTTTCAGTCATTCGCTTCATGCAATTCTGAAGTTATCAAGACGTGATCTGCCGAGATTTCCTCGTTATCGTCAGTCGCGGCCCGGAACAAACCTGCGATGGGCTCCGACTCGAACCGCTGCACTCCGGAAACCCTGTCCCGCGGTCGAGCACCCCGACTCCTGGGGACAGGGACACGGCGGAGCATCCGCGCCGGGCCGGTCGGCACAGGGAGGGAATAACACATGAAACAGAACCGGAAGATCAACACTCGCGCCCTCGGCCTCGCCGCCGTCACCGGCGCACTTGTTGCCGTCCCGTTCGGCTTCACCGCGACCGCCTCCGCCGCCCCGGCCCACGACTGGGACGGCGTCGCCCAGTGTGAGAGCGGCGGCAACTGGGGCATCAACACCGGCAACGGCTACTACGGCGGTCTGCAGTTCTCGCAGAGCACCTGGGCCGCCAACGGCGGTGCCGGCAATGCCTCCAACGCCAGCAAGGCCGAGCAGATCCGGGTGGCCGAGAACGTGCTCGCCTCCCAGGGCGTCGGCGCCTGGCCGGTCTGCGGCCAGTACCTGCGCACGGGCATCTCCGAGCCCGAGCCCACCCAGGAGCCCGCGGCCCCCGCGCCCGTCGCCCCCGCGGCCCCCACCGACCGCCAGGCCATGATCGACCAGGCCAAGGGCGTCGCCAACACCGTCGCCGAGCAGCTGGGCATGCAGGATCAGTACAACCAGATCCTCGCCTCGAACGCCGGCCTCATCGAGACCTGGGGCAAGTAGCCCGAATCTCCTTCCTTTTCCGGAAGATATGGAAAGGTGCTGCGTCAATGGCGACGCGGCACCTTTCGCTATTTCGAGGCAATAATTCTTATTGTGCGACAGTAATTTCCGAGCCTGGAAATGCGAAAGGCGCTGTCATCCAATGGATGACAGCGCCTCTCACGTCAACGGATCAGCCGCCGGCCTTCTGGTAGTTGTTCACCGCGGTCTGCAACTGCTCGAGCGCCTTGCCCAGCGCGCCCAGATCGCCCGACTTCTGCGCGTCCTGCACCTGCCGCAGCGCGTCGTCGAGTTGCTTCACCGCCGCGTCCTTACCGGTGGATCCGGTCGGCGGGGGCGGGTTGGCCGGCGGCGTCGCGCCCTGGGTGGGCGGTGTAACCGCTTGTCCCGGTTGATCGGTCGCGGCATTGCCCGCGGCGGGCAGGATCTGATCGAGGGCTTCCTTGACCGTCGCGCCGTAGCCGACCTTGTCGCGGTAGCTCGCCAGCACCTTCACCAGCTGCGGGAAGGACGGCGCGTTCGGACCGCCGGTATTGCGTTCCAGATACCAGGGCTCGACGTAGAGGATGCCGCCGTCACCGACCGGCAGGGTCAGCAGATTGCCGTACTTGATCTTGTTGACATTGCCGCCCGTCAACAGGTTCCGGTCCCTCGACACTTGATCGGCCGTCGTCATGGACGTCTGCGTCTGGCCCGGGCCCGAGGTCTGTGAATCCGCGGGCAATCGGAGCACGGTCAGCTTGCCGTAGTTCGCCGGATCCGAATTCGCCTGCAGGTAGGCGGACATGTAGTTCCGCTTGTAGCCCACGATGGCGCTGGTCAGATTGAACTGCGGCTTACCGGTTTTCGGATCGCCGAGCAGTACGTAGTACGGCGGCTGGTGAGCGCTGCTGGCCGCACCCTCCTGGGTCGGGTCGTTGGGGACCGACCAGAAGGCGTTGCCGTTGAAGAACTCCACCGGATCGTCCACGTGGTACTTCGCGAGCATCTCGCGCTGCACCTTGAACAGGTCCTCGGGATAGCGGAAGTGCGAACGCAGTTCGTCGGAGATCTCGCTCTCCGGCTTCACCGAGTTCGGGAACACTCCCATCCACGCCTGCAGGACCGGGTCCTTCTTGTCCACCTCGTAGAGGTTGACGGTGCCGTCGTAGGCATCCACGGTCGCCTTGACCGAGTTGCGGATGTAGGAGACTTCCTTGCGGGGTAGTAGACGCCCCGTGGCCTGGTCGATGCTGTCCTCGACCGCGCCGTCGAGCGGGGTCTTCTGCGCGTACGGGTAGTTGTCGAGGCTGGTGTACGCGTCCACGATCCAGACGATGCGGCCCTTCACCACGGCCGGGTAGGCATTGCCGTCGGCGGTCAGCCACGGCGCGACCTTGGTGACGCGCTCCCGCGGACTGCGATTGAAGATGATCTTCGAATCGGAGCCGATGGCGCCCGAGAACAGGATGTTGCGCTCGGCGTACTTGGCCGCGAAGGCCACCCGGTTGAACCAGTTGCCGATCTTCACACCGCCGGCGCCGGCGTAGGTGAACTGGTCGGTGGGAGTGTCGTATTCGCGCGGGGACTGGCCGTTGGCGCCGACGATGGCGTAGTCGGCGTCGCTCTTGGCGATCAGCTCGCCGTAGTAGATGCGCGGCTGGTCGACCGGAATGGCCTCCTTGAGCCCGGCCTTCTTGGTGATCAGGTCGCTGACCGTGGACATGTCGCCGACGGTGAACACCGGATAGCCGTAGCCGCCGTTGGAATCACTGCTGCCCGCGCTCTGCCCGGCCTGCTGGGATTCCTTGGGCGGGGCCGCGTTCACCTTGTTGGCGGGCGAGGCCACGAAGCCGTTGCCGTGCGTGTACACGGTGTGCTTGTTGAGCCAGTTGGTCTGGTTCTCCGACAGGTTCTGCGGCTGGAGCTCGCGCGCCGCCACCACGTAGTCGCCCAGTTCACCGTTGACGGTGTAGCGGTCGATGTCGAGCGGGTCGGGGAAGCCGTAGAAGTTCTGCAACTGCTGGTTGCGCTGAATGAACGTCTGGGTCAGCAGGTTCGGGTCCAGCAGGCGGATGTTCTTGATGGTCTGCTGGTCGGCGGGCGAGCTGACCTGGTCATTGGTCGCGACGCCCTTGTAGTTGACGTACTCGACCTTGTCCGGGGTGAGCCCGTAGGCCGAGCGGGTGGCGTCGATATTGCGCTCGATGTAGGCGCGCTCCTTGGTGGCCGCGTTCGGGCGCACCGAGAACTGCTCCACCAGCAGCGGCCACACCGCGCCCACCAGCACCGAGGACAGCACCAACAGCGCCGCCGCCATGGCCGGAATGCGCAAGTCGCGCAGCACGACTCCGGCGAAGAAGGCGATGGCGCAGATGACCGCGATCGACAGCAGGATCAGCTTGGCGGGCAGCACCGCGTTGATGTCGGTGTAGGAACCGCCGGTGAAGGTCGGCTCCTTGCGGGTGCTCGACAGCAGGGCGTACCGGTCGAACCAGTAGGCGACGGCCTTGAGCGCCACGAAGATCCCGGCCAGGATCGCCAGCTGCACCCGCGCGGAGTTGCTCAGCGTGCCCTCCCGCCCCGACAGCCGCAGCCCGCCGAAGACGTAGTGCGCCACCAGGTTCGCGAAGAACGCGATCACCACCGCCACGAACAGCCAGTTCAGCACCATGCGGTAGAACGGCAGGTCGAAGGCGTAGAAGCCGACGTCGAGATGGAACTGCGGGTCCTGCACGCCGAACGAGCCGCCGTGCAGGAACAGCTGCACCGTCACCCAGTTCGACTGCGCCACCAGACCCGACAGCACGCCGATGAGCACCGGGATGCCCAGGCCGAACAGGCGCAGCCGGCTCATCACCGTGGTGCGGTAGCGGGCGATCGGATCGCCGGGACCGCTCACCGGCACGAACACCGGCCGGGTGCGGTAGGCCAGCAGCAGCGCCAGCCAGATGATCGCCGCCACGACCACCGCGACCACCAGGAACAGCAGCACCCGGGTGAGCAGCACGGTGTGGTAGACGTTGCGGAACCCCACCTCCCCGAACCACAACCAGTTGGTATAGGCGTCGGTCAGCCGGGGCCCGACCAGTAACAGGGCGGCCAGCACCAGGGCCGTGACGAGCAGAATGCGGCTGCGTCGCGACAGCGAAGGTAAGCCGGTCGGGGGGCGCATGCCCACGATGCCACTCTCCCAGGGTCCGGCGACGTCCGAACCGGGAAACCGGCGCCGAACGTCGCAGTCCGATGATGCGAGCTGGTCCCAGGGGACCGTTCGCGCCCCACTCTACGTAAAACGCCCGCCGCGCGGCCCAACACCTGCCGCGTCGGACAGGTATTCACGAGATGCGAGGATGACCGGGTGAATCCAGAGCAGTGGGCGGCGTCGGCCCTGTACCGGTGCATTCGGGAAGTCGCGGAGTATGTCGACGGTGAGGGCTGGGACCGGCCGCCGCAGATGTTCGCGCTGGTCCCGACCGCGGACCTGGTCGCCGCCGAGCCCGCGCTGCTGGATCAGCTCGACGAGAAGGACGCGCTGACCCCCATTGCGCAGGAGCCGTTCCCGGAGGACATCGCGGGCGAGGCCGACGCCATGGCGCTCGACGAATTCCTGGGCACCACCAGCTGGCCGGCCTCGGTCGAGGGCTGCGTGCTGGTGCAGCAGATCGTGGTGCTGCCGCCGACCGCCGAGCAGTCGCTCGACGAGGCCATCGCGCCGCTGCTCGCCGACCGGGACGCCGCCGACCAGGCCGGTCGCCAGGCGGCGCTCACCCACGCCGAACGCCGCGACGCCCGGCTGTTCGTCGGCGTGCTGCGCGACGGTACCTCGCTGTCGCTGCTGCAGGTGCGGCCCAGCGAGGAGGAAGAGGACCCGTTCGGCGACCTCGACCTGCGCACGGCGCCGAACCTCGCCCCGAATCTGGTCGAGGCGCTGCTGCACACCCTCGAGAACGATCCCGACGAGTTCTGACCCCGCGCCGGGCGAGGGTCAGCCGCAGGTCGGCGCGTCCTTGCCCGCATTGATGTCGTCGAGGGCCTGGACCGCGCCGGACAGGTTCTCGACCTTCACCAGGCGCAGGCCCTCGGGCGTGCGCTGCGCGGCCTCGTTGCAGTTGGCGGCCGGGACCAGGAAGGTCTCGGCGCCCTTCTCACGCGCGGCGATCATCTTGTACTGGATGCCGCCGATCGGTCCGACCTTGCCGTCCGGATCGATGGTGCCGGTGCCCGCCACGAACTTGCCGCCGGACAGGTCGCCGGGGGTGAGCTTGTCGATCAGGGCGAGGGTGAACATGAGTCCCGCCGAAGGGCCGCCGATCTCGCCCAGATTGAACGCAACCTTGATCGGACCCTTGGAGATCTCGTCGGGCGTGATGCCCAGGTAGCCCTTGCCGGAGTCGTCCGGGCGCGGGGCCAGGGTGATCTCGGCGGACTGCTCGACGCCGTCGCGGCGGAAGACCACGCCGATGGCGGTGCCGGGCTTGACCGAGGAGACCGCGGCGACAACGTCTTTCGCGGTGACGATGTGCTTGCCGTCCACCGTCACCAGTTCGTCGCCCTTGCGCAGCACATCCTTGGCGGGGCCGTCGTCGGAGACATTCGCGAGCTGGACCGCGGTCGGCAGCTTCAGATAGTTGAGCGCCGCCAATTCGGCGGAGTCCTCGGAATCCTTGAACTGCTGCTGATTGGATTTGTCTACATCGTCACGTGTCTGCCCCGGCGGATACACCTCGGCGCGCGGCACCAATCCATGTTCGCCGCCGATCCACAGCCGGAACGCGTCGAAGATATTCAGCTGATCGCGAACGGACACGGTCGTCATATTGAGATTGCCGGAAGCGGATTTCAGCTCCGCGCCCTGCACGTCGACCACCTGTTTGCCGTCGAATTCGCCCAGCGTATTGAAGGTCGGCCCTGGTCCGAGCGCCACGAACGGCACCGTGACGACACTGCCAACGATACCCAGCGCCAGAATCGGGATCAGAGCGGCGAGCAGGGTGAATATCCGACGGTTCACGCGGCCAAGGGTACTGGTCATCGAGGCCATTGCCGCGCTCCGCTCGGCGGTTCGTGTGATCTGCGGCTCCAGTACCGTAGTGGGTATGAGTGATTTCCCGTTCGGATTCTCGAATCGCGACGACGACCCGGAGCGCAAGCCCGGCGACGAGTCCAGCGGTTCTGATGCGAACAACCCGTTCGGATTCGCCATGGGCGGCCCGGGCGGTGGCGGATTCGATCCCTCGCAACTCGGCCAGATGCTCTCGCAGCTCGGCGCCATGTTCTCCAGCATGGGACAGCCGGGCGCGGCCCAGGCCGGACCGGTCAATTACGACATCGCCAAGCGGCTGGCCCGCCAGCAGCTGGGCGCGAGCGTCACGCCGGTCTCCGCGGGCGCGCAGCAGGCCGTCACCGACGCCTCGCACCTGGCGGAACTGTGGCTCGACGCGGCCACCACCTTCCCGGCCGGCGCGAGCAAGACCGTCGCCTGGACCGCCAACGACTGGATCGAGGAGACGCTGCCCACCTGGAAGCGGCTCTGCGACCCGGTGGCCGAACAGGTTTCGGGCATGTGGACCGCGACGCTGCCGGCCGAGGCCCGCGAATTCGCCGGGCCGATGATGGGCATGCTGGGCCAGATGGGCGGGCTCGCCTTCGGTTCGCAGCTGGGCCAGGCCCTGGGCCAGCTCGCCAAGGAGGTGCTGACCTCCACCGACATCGGGCTGCCGCTGGGTCCGGCCGGCACCGCCGCGCTGCTGCCCACCGCCATCTCCGAATTCAGCGCCGGGCTCGAGCAGCCCGAGAGCGAGATCCTGGTCTACCTGGCCGCCCGCGAGGCCGCCCACCAGCGGCTGTTCGCGCACGTGCCGTGGCTGCGCCAGCAGGTGCTGGGCGCGGTCGAGGACTACGCGCGCGGCATCAAGATGGACTTCTCGGCCATCGAGCAGGCCGCGGCGGGCCTGGATCCGATGACCCTCGCGCAGGATCCGTCCAAGCTGGAAGAGCTGCTGTCCCAGGGGACCTTCGAACCGCAGACCACCCCGGAGCAGAAGGCCGCGCTGGAACGGCTGGAAACCCTGCTCGCCCTGATCGAGGGCTGGGTGGAGACCGTGGTCAGCGACGCCGTGGGCGACCGGCTGCCCGGCGCGGGCGCGCTGGCCGAGACGCTGCGCCGCCGCCGCGCCACCGGCGGCCCGGCCGAGCAGACCTTCGCGACCCTGGTCGGACTGGAACTGCGGCCGCGCAAGGTGCGCGAGGCCGCCGCGCTGTGGCGGCGACTGACCGACGACACCGGCCTCGAGAAGCGCGACGGCGTCTGGGCCCACCCGGACCTGCTGCCCGACTCCTCGGACCTGGACTCCCCGGCGGGCTTCATCGACTCGGTGCTGGGCGGCGGCTCGACGGTGTTCGACGACCCGCTGGCGCAGCTGGCCGAGACCGAGGCGCGCGAACGGGCCGAGAAGGAGGCCCGGGGCGGCGACGCCGAGACCGGAACCTCGGACGGGGAAGACACGAAGTAAGAGTTGTGGATAACCCGCGAAAGCGCTGATCAACAAGCGTTTTCGCGGGTTTCCGCATTTCCGGGGACGCGCAGACTGACGCTATGACGGCAGTGACATCCCCACCAACAGCAGCCCTCGCCCGAACCGCGACGCGCGGGGCGACCACCTTTACCCGCGGACCGATGTTGCATCCGCGAATCGCGGTGCTGGTGCGGCCGGATGGCGCGGTGCAGTTGGGGTGGAGTTCGGAGCGTGCGGTCATCGTTCGACCGCCCGGTCCTGTGGAATCGGGGCCCGCGTTGGTGCGGCTGCTGGACGGGTCGCGGACCGAGGCGGAGATCCTCTGGCAGGCGCGGGAATTGGGGTTCGAGGTCGAAGACGTGCGGACGCTGGTGGGGGAACTCACGGATGCCGGGCTGCTGGCGGCGGCGGAACCGCGAAGTCGGCTGCGGACGGTGCGGGTGCACGGGCGCGGGCCGTTGGCGGACGCGCTGCTCGATGGGTTGCAGCGGATCGGGCTGCGGGCCAAGCACTCTCATGGGCGGGCGGATGCGCCGAGCAGTGGGGAGCCATGGCCGGAGCGGCCGGATCTGCTGGTGCTGTCCGACACCTTGGTGCCCGATCCGGCGCTGGTCGCCGACCTCGTGCGGGCGCGCGTCCCGCACCTGCTGGTGCGGATCCGCGACGGGGCCGGGATCGTCGGCCCGCTGGTGCTGCCGGGCGAAACCGCTTGCCTGCGTTGTGCGGACCTGTACCGCACGGCGGCCGAACCGGCGTGGCCGCAACTGGCCGCACAGCTACTGGGCCGGGTCGGGTGCGCTTCCCCGGCCGTGGCCGTGCTCACCGCGGCGCTGGCGCTGCGCGAGATCGAGACCGTGGCACGCGGCCGCGCGGAGCGGCCACCGGCGAGTTTGAACGCCACCCTGGAGTGGGATCCGGATACCGCGCGGCTGGATCGGCGGACCTGGACGCCGCATCCCGACTGCGGTTGCGGCGCGGAGGCGGTGGTGTGATGGAAACCACTCCCCCTCGTCACCCGGCAGAACACCCGAATCACATGGCGGACCGTCTGGGACATCGGCATGATGGGAACGTGTCAGAGATTGTGAGCAAGCGCTCTTCCCGCAATGCCAAGCTGGCCAAGATTCCGCTCGGCATCGCAGGGCGGGCGGCCGTCGGATTCGGCCGCAAACTTGCCGGGGGAGACAAGCAGGAGATCAACGCCGAGCTCAATCAGAAGGCCGCCGAACAGCTGTTCGCCGTGCTCGGGGAGCTCAAGGGCGGGGCCATGAAGTTCGGACAGGCGCTGTCGGTGATGGAGGCCGCCGTCCCCGAGGAGTTCGGCGAGCACTACCGCGAGGCGCTCACCAAGCTGCAGGCCGCCGCGCCGCCCATGCCGGTCGCGGCCGTGCATCGGCAGCTCGACCAGCAGCTGGGAACCGGTTGGCGGCAACGATTCCGGGAATTCGACGACCAGCCCACCGCCTCGGCCAGCATCGGCCAGGTGCACAAAGCGGTCTGGTCCGACGGCCGGACCGTCGCGGTGAAGGTGCAGTACCCGGGCGCCGACGAGGCGCTGCGCGCCGATCTCAAGACACTCAATCGGATGGCCGGCATGATGGGCGCGCTGATCCCCGGCGCGGAGATCAAGCCGATCCTCGCCGAGATCAGCGAGCGCACCGAGGAGGAGCTGGACTACCGGATCGAGGGCGGGCACCAGCGCCAGTTCGCCAAGGCGTTCCACGGGCACCCGCGCTTCCTGGTGCCGAAGGTGGTGGCCAGCGCGCCGAAGGTGATCGTCACCGAGTGGCTCGACAATGCCACCCCGGTCTCGCGAATCATCCAGCAGGGCATGGCCGATCCGGAAGGAACGGTCGAGCTGCGCAATCGGGTGGCGGCGCTGATGGGCGAATTCCATTTCAGCTCACCGGCCATCGCGGGCCTGCTGCACGCCGATCCGCATCCGGGCAACTTCATGGTGCTCGAGGACGGGCGGCTCGCGGTCATCGACTACGGCGCGTGCGCGCCGCTGCCCAACGGCTTCCCCAAGGTCCTGGGTGAACTGGTGGCGCTGGAGGTCGAGGAGCGTTTCGACGAGCTGGTGGCGCTGCTGCACGACCATGGCTGGGTCATTCCCGGGAAGACGGTGAGCATCCAGGAGATTCAGGACTATCTCCGCCCCTTCACCGACCCGATCAAGACCGAGACCTTCCACTTCACCCGCCGCTGGATGCAGCGCGTCGCGGGCAAGGCCACCGACATCTCCAATGCCGAGATGATGAAAACGGCCCGCTCCCTGCAACTTCCGGCCGAACACGTGATGATCTTCCGGGTCCTGGGCGGTTCGGTCGGCATCTGCGCCCAGCTCGACGCCGAAGTCCCGTTCATGAAGCTGATGAACGACTGGGTCCCCGGCTACGCCGAAACCCGCCGCGCCGCCTCGTAGTACTGCCCCCACACGCAAAACGACCCGCCTACCTCGAGGTAAGCGGGTCGTATGCGTTCAATTCCCCCGGAAGCCGGGGCGGTCATGCCACCGTGACCTTGCGCGGGCGGCCACGCGGGCGCTTGCGGGCGATCACGACACCCTGGTCGAAGATCTCACCGCCCCAGACACCCCACGGCTCGGCACGATCCAGGGCGGCCGACAGGCAGCCCTGACGGATCGGGCAGCTGGCGCACAGCGCCTTGGCCTCTTCCAGCTGGGCCGGAGCCTCGGCGAACCACAGGTCGGGGTTGCCGGCGCGGCAGGGGACATTGATGGTGACGGCCCGGCGGGTGCGGGCGGTCGTGTTGGCCACGGTGTTGCGGCATGTCACTCGTTCACGGATGACCGTGGTGGACACGTCGTTCTCCTTCAGCTCGTGCATCGGTCGTTCGTAGGTTTCGCGAGACCGGTGCCGGTGGCTGGAGGCCGATAAAACTATGGCCACGGTTTCGCGTCTGTCGCGATCCGTGGCCAGGAGGTCTGGGAGGTGAATCCCTACCTGAGTCGACTTCGGTGTCGACTCCTGTTCACGGACGCTGGGTCGGTGGTGTTGGGGCGGGCTGCCAGCAGATGCACCGGTCGCTCGGATCCGGTTGCGCCTGTGACGGTTTCGACGGCCGAGCCGGTGACGGTGTCAACGACTGCGGTTGCCGGGTACCAATTGCCCTCGGGCTTGTCCTGCTTGATCACGATCTGCTGATCCGCTTGGGCTTTGCTTGCAAAGACCTGAAGACCAAGATCGCCACTCACGCCGGACATACGAATCCCCTGCGAAGCGAGGATCCCCAGGGAGACGGGCGCAACGGACATGACTGACGCCATGCTGACGCGGCCGGCGGTGATGCCGGTCGTCGCGATGCCTGCGTTGCTGTTCATTGGTCTGCCTCCCTCCTTCACTCGTTTGCGATCAGTGCTTGGTGCGCGCGGGGTCTTCCCCTGTGCACCTGAACCACATTAGGTATCCATACAGATACGCACAACCTATTTTTGACCTGCGGTTTTCGACCTCACAACGGCGAGCACGTCCGCACCGTAGGTCTGCAACTTCTTGGCGCCGATGCCGGGGATGGCCACCAGGGCCCGATCGTCGGCCGGACGCTGCTCGGCGATCGCGGTCAGCGTGGTGTCACTGAAGACCACGAAATGCGGCAGCGAGAGCTCTTCGGCCTTCTCCTTGCGCCACTCCCTGAGCGCCTCGAGCAGCTCGGGATCCACGTCGGCCGGGCAGCGCGAGCAGCGGCCGAGCATGGTGGCCTGAGTGTTGAGCAGCGGGCGGCCGCAGATGCGGCAGGTCGGGTGGACCCGCTTGGGACCGCTGGGCCGCCCGGTGGTGTGGGTGGCGATGCGCGAGGCCGGGGAATCGTCGGGGACCAGGCCGATCAGGAATCGGGAGCGCCGGCGCACCTTGCGCCCGCCCGCGGAACGGGCCAGCGCCCAGGACAATTGGAGGTGCTCGCGCGCCCGGGTGACGCCGACGTAGAGCAGGCGGCGTTCCTCCTCCAGCGCGGCCTCGTCGGACACGGTCGCGTCCGGGCCGAGCACGTGCTGGATGGGCAGGGTGCCGTCGGCCAGGCCGACCAGGAAGACGGCGTCCCATTCCAGGCCCTTGGCCGCGTGCAGCGAGGCCAGCGTGACGCCCTGCACGGTCGGTGGATGCCGGGCCTCGGCGCGGGCGGCCAGCTCGCGCAGCAGGCCGGACAGATCGAGTTCGGGTTCGGCCGCGGCCAATTCCTCGGTGAGGGCGACCAGCGCCACCAGCGAGGCCCAGCGCTCCCGGGCCTGGACGCCGACCGGCTCCTCCTTGGTGAGCCCGACCCCGGCCAGCGCCGCGCGCACCAGGGTCACCAGTTTCGGGCCGCGCGCATCGGGCAGGTCGTCGCGATTGGCGGCGGTGCGCAGCGCGGACACCGCCTGCCGCACCTCCGGCCGCTGGAAGAAGCCCTCGCCGCCGCGCACCTGATACGGGATGCCAGCCTCGGTGAGGGCCTGCTCGTAGACCTCCGACTGGGCGTTGATGCGGTAGAGGATGGCGATCTCCGCGGCGGGCACGCCGGTGTTCAGCAGTTTGGCGACCGCCTTGGCCACGGCGGCGGCCTCGGCGGGTTCGTCGTCGTATTCGGCGAAGGCCGGCTCCGGACCGTCGGGACGCTGGCCGATGAGCTGCAATCGGGTGCCCGCGATCCGGCCGCGGGCCGCGCCGATCACCCGGTTGGCCAGTGACACCACCTGCGGCGTGGAACGGTAGTCGCGTTCCAGGCGGACGACGGTGGCCTCGGGGAAGCGGCGTGAGAAGTCCAGCAGGAAGGTCGGACTCGCGCCGGTGAACGAGTAGATGGTCTGGTTGGCGTCGCCGACCACGGTCAGGTCGTCGCGATCGCCGAGCCAGGCGTCGAGCACCCGCTGCTGCAGCGGGGTGACGTCCTGGTACTCGTCCACCACGAAACACCGGTAGCGGCCGCGGAACTCCTCGGCCACCGCGGAGTAGTCCTCGAGCGCGGCGGCGGTGTGCAGCAGCAGATCGTCGAAGTCGAGCAGCAGGCCGTCGGGAGTGTTCTTCAGCGCCTCGTAATAGGTGTAGACCGCGGAGACCTTCTTGGCCTCGTAGGGCACGTCGCGGTGGCGGCGGGCCGCCTCGCCCGCGTAGTCCTCGGGCGCGATGAGCGAGCCTTTGGCCCATTCGATCTCGCTGATCAGGTCGCGCAGGCTGTCGGTGTCGGTGGGCAGGCCCGCACGGCCGGCGGCCTGGGCCACGATGGGGAACTTGCCGTCGATCAGCCGCCACGGCACGTCGCCGACCACCTGCGGCCAGAAGTACTTGAGCTGCCGCAGCGCCGCGGCGTGGAAGGTGCGCGCCTGCACCTGCCCGGCCTCGCCGCTCAGACCCAGCACCCGCAAGCGGTTGCGCAGCTCCCCCGCCGCGCGGGCGGTGAAGGTCACCGACAGCACCTGATCGGCCCGGACGTGTCCGGCCGACACCAGGTGCGCGATGCGATGGGTGATGGTGCGCGTCTTACCGGTGCCCGCGCCCGCCAGCACGCAGACCGGTCCCCGGGGCGCGCGCACGGCCGCCGCCTGCTCGGCATCGAGGTCGTCGAGCCGGAGCTGGGCCTGGGTGGTCACGGCAGTCACGCGCTCCATCATGACAGCGCCCTCCGACACGGCGGGCGGCCATCGGCGTGGCGGCCCGAATCGGCCCGGCCGGAGCGCGGTCCGCCCCAGCGGTTCGGTCGCCGGTCGCGGAGGTCAGTCGCGGTCGCGGAGGCGGCGGAGGGCGGCGGCGAAGCGGGGGGTCTGATCGCCGAGGGGGTCGAAGAAGTCGTGGTCGCAGGCTTCGACCGCGCCGATGGCCCGATTGACCAGGGCGGCACCGGATTCGGTGGGGCGCAGCGAGCGGGCGCGTTTGTCGGTGGGGTGCTCGTGGCGTTCGAGCAGGCCCTTCTGTTCCAGGGTGCGCAGGACCTGGGAGGTCATCATGGGGTCGGTGGCGGCCTGGTCGGCGACGTCGCGCTGGGTGACCGGGTCGCCGCCCGACCTGCCGGTGAGCCAGGTCAGGGAGGCGAGCAGGACGAACTGGACGTGGGTGAGGTCGAAAGGGGCCAGGGCGGCGCGCTGGGCGGCCTGCCAGCGGTTGGTCACCTGCCAGAGCAAGAGGCCGGGGCTTTCGTCGGCGTGCTCGAATTCGGTGTGCAGTCCGTCATTCGCCATCACCGGCCGACCATAGCGCGGGAGATGACGGCGAAATCGTGGGCGGTGAGTTCGATCAGGCCGCGTCGCAGCACGATGCCCCAGTTGGGGACGCTGGTCAGGTCCAGTTCGCCGCGCAGCGTGTCGATGGGGGTCTGGCGGGCGGCGCGGTCGTAGTCGACCGCGCGCCGCCACGGGCGGAAGCAGCCGCCCTGTTCTTCGACCTGCCAGGCCGGGCCCTCGGCGATGGTGCCGAGGGCGGTGAAGGCCTTGATCGGTTCGCCCTCGCGCATGCAGGTGCGGGGCGAGTAGTAGACGAGTCCGTCTCCGGCCTGCATGCGTTCCACGGCGGCGCGTTTGCCGTGATTGGCTTGCGCGAAGCCGAGTTCGACGCCGCGGCGGACGTGGTCGCGGGAGACGACGGCGAGCCAGTACCGGGCGCTCATACCAGCACCGCCTCGGCGGCCGCGACCAGCGCGTCGACATCGCGTTGCAGGGATTCGCGCAGGCCGCCACCCATGATCTTGATCCACAGCGCGCGCAGCGGGCCCTCCATGGTGACGCGGACGGTGACGGTGGTGGCGCCGGCGATGGTGGCGACCTCGTGGGCGAAGATCAGCCGCGCGCCGAGCAGCTTGGACGTGTCGATGAACTCGGTGTCGGTGAGCTTGGTGATCACGAACTTGGTCTTGGGCCCGCCCTTGGGCTTGAGGACGCCGGTCGCGCCCTGGACGAACGGGCCGTCGAGGGTGACCCATTCGGTGTCCTGGTTCCACTCCGGCCAGGTGGCCATGTCGGCCCACTTGGTGAAGAAGGCGGCGGGAGCGGCGGTCGAGGTGGCGGAGGCTTCGGCGATGAACGTCATGAAATTAGTATGCGCGCTTACTACTTATCCGTCAACCCCCGGTCCTCGATCGGTTCCGAGCCGCCGTCGATCCGCTCACAATCGACCCCGCGGCAGGAACACGATCGGCGGTGAGTATGTTGCATCGACCGTGACTGCTACCGATCTGACCATGTACTCGACGACCTGGTGCGGCTACTGCCGTCGCCTCAAGACCCAACTCGACGAGGCCGGGATCACCTACGAGGTGATCGACATCGAGGACCACCCCGAGGCCGCCGAGTTCGTCGGCAGCGTCAACAACGGCAATCACGTTGTGCCGACGATCAAGTACCGCGACGGCTCGACCGCCACCAACCCGAGCCTGAATCAGGTCAAGGAAGCCCTCGCCGCCATCGGCTGAGCCCCTTGGATATCGAAGAAGCCGCACACCCGTAGGTGTGCGGCTTCCTGTTGTGCGACCTCAGTTCTCGGCGGCCCAGGATTCGACGATGGTCCGGGCGATCGAGATCGAGCCCGGCAGTAGCAGTTTCGCCTCGCCGCCGGTGGCTCCGGTGGGCGATCCCCAGGCGCCCGCGGCGAGCGCGTCGCGCACCTCGGCCCTGGTGAACCAGTACGCCTCGGCGATCTCGCCGTCGCTGAAGGCCAGGGGCTGGTCCGGGTCGCCGACTGCGGCGAAGCCGAGCATGAGCGAGCGCGGGAACGGCCAGGGCTGGCTGCCCAGGTAGCGGATCTCGCGGACGTCGACGCCGACCTCCTCCTTGATCTCGCGTTCGACGCAGCGTTCCAGCGACTCCCCCGCCTCCACGAATCCGGCCAGCAGTGAGAACAGACCCTGCGGCCAGGTGTGCTGACGGGCCAGCAGGACGCGGTCGCCGCCGTCATGGATGAGGCAGATGACGGCCGGGTCGGTGCGCGGGAAGTCCTCGTGCCCGGCTTCGCTGATCCGGGACCAGCCGCCGTTGGCGGGCGTCGTGGGGCTGCCGTCGACCGGGCTGAAGGCGGCCTTGTCGTGCCAGTTCAGGACCGCGATGGCGGTGGCCAGCAGGCCGGTGCCGAAGTCGTCGAGGTCGAGGGTGGCGCCGAAGGCGCGCAGATCGGCCAGTTCGCCCTCGATGGTGTTGTCGCGCACCGCCCACAGGTGGATGTCGCCGTCGACGCCGAGGAAGACGGCCTCGGGGGCGCGTTCGGGGGCGAGGGTGAGCGCGGCCTCGAGCACCACGCCGCCGTTGTCGACGCGGACCTGGCCGCGCTTGTTCATCCGGAGGAGTTTGGCCTGGGGCCAGCCCTCTTTCAGCGCCTGTTCGTCGGAGCGGAGGTGTTCGGCGCGGTCGAGCGAGGTCCGCGACAGCACCGGAACGGCATTGAGCTCAAAAGCTGACACACCCCGAGACTAGACGGGCGCCCCGCTCAGGCGTGGACGCGCC
The DNA here is from genome assembly GCF_053602575.1 of Nocardia sp. NPDC004340. NCBI lineage: Bacteria > Bacillati > Actinomycetota > Actinomycetes > Mycobacteriales > Nocardiaceae > Nocardia > Nocardia sp. NPDC004340. Next base: position 44,741 of record NZ_JBSGDW010000005.1, on the reverse strand, counting down.
GCAGATACAGCAGCTTGTCGTGCGCCTCGAGGGCGTCGGTCTCGGGATCGCCGACCCGGATGAGGTTGCCGTCGCGGACCACGCCGAGCACGATGTCGCGCAGGTGGCGCGGGGAGCCGCCGATCTCCTCGGTCTCCACGTCGCGTTCGGCGATGGCGAAACCGGCGTCGGGGGTGAGCAGGTCCTCGATCATGTCGACCACGGTGGGCTTGGTGGTGGCGATGCCGAGCAGCCGGCCTGCGGTCTCGGAGGACACCACCACCGAGTCCGCGCCGGACTGGCGCAGCACGTGGGTGTTCTCGGCCTCGCGAACGGCGGCGGAAATCCTTGCCTTGGGGTTGATCTCGCGGGCGGAGAGGGTGACCAGCACCGCGGTGTCGTCGCGGTTGGCGGCGACCACGACGGCCGACGCGTGCTGAACCCCGGCCAGCCGCAACACATCCGACTTGGTGGCCGAGCCCTGCACGGTCACCAGTCCGGCGTTGGCGGCGAATTCGAGGACCTGCGGGTCGGTGTCGACGACGACGATATTGCTGGGCTGCTCGCCGTCGGCGAGCATGGCGTCCACGGCCGTGCGGCCCTTGGTGCCGTAGCCGACTACCACGGTGTGATTACGCACGGTGCGCCTCCATCGCTGAATCTTGAACGCCTGCCGGGATCGTTCGGTGAGCACGGACAGGGTGGTGCCGACCAATACGATGAGGAACAGGATCCGCAGTGGCGTGACCACGAGAATATTGATCAGCCGCGCGGTCGGGGTGACAGGGGTGATGTCGCCGTAGCCGGTGGTCGACAGGGAGACGGTCGCGTAGTACGCGCAATCCAGCAGACCCATGTGCTCGCGGGCGTTGTCGTTGTAGCCGTCGCGGCCGACGTACACGACCAGGGTGGCCCCGACCAGCAGCAGCACCGCCAGGCCGAGCCGCCGCAGCAGCGAATACCAGGGGCTGGACTGCGCGGACGGGATCCGCAGCACACCGACGAGCGCGAAGTCGGGCCGATCGGTGAGCCCGGCCAGTCCGCGCGAAGAATCACCCAACACGCGAATCACCGTTCATTTCTGGCACTTCTGGCAGCGGCACAGGTCCGGAGCGTACCGGGCGAACCAGGGCCCGGCGGTTCCCAGCGGGGCGCGTCGCGAACTCGAGCCGCGACCTGGGACTCATCCCTGGAGGTCCGGCGGCAGGTACTCCGGGTCCGGTGGCGGCTCGAAATCCGGTGGGAGATCGAAGTCGGACTGCGGGAAGTCGAAGTCGGGCAGGGGATCCCGGAGTGTGCCGGACCGGGAACCGGTGTCCGGGTCGGCGGGCGGCTCGATATCCGGCGGCGCATCCGAGCCGAGTGGCGCTTCTGAGCCCGGCGGCGGCGCGGCGGCGTCCTCGACCGCGGAGACTCCCGGGCGCGCCGCGGGCTCGGGGCGTTCCGGAGTTCCGGGGCGCGTCGAAGTGGGCCGGGGGCGCAGCAATTCGACCTCGACGGGTTCGGTGGGCCCGGGGTCGTCGTAGTCCGGTTCGTCCGGCAGCGGGGGTTCGTCCGGCAGGGGCGGTGCTTGCGGCGCGCGGCGGGGAGCCGCGGTGGTGATGATGGCGGCGAGTTCGGCCGGGCCGGGCAGGTGCGCTGGCGCGATGGTGCGGCCGGAGCGGACGTAGTGGAAGGCGGCGAAGGTCTCGGCCAGCACCTCGGCTTCGGGGCGGCCGCTGCGCGCGGCTTCCAGCCGGGCCCAGGCCAGCCGGTAGACGGCCAGCTGCACGGCGACCGAATCCTCTTCGCCGCGCCGGGGTTCCGCGCCGGTCTTCCAGTCCACGATCACCCAGGCCCCGTCGGGCCGGCGGAAGACGGCGTCCATACGGCCGCGGATCACGGTGCCGGCGATGGTGGTCTCGAAGGAGATCTCGACTTCCACGGCATTGCGGTCGGCCCACGGGGAGGCGAGGAAGGCTTCCTGGAGGCGCATCAGGTCGGCGTCGGTGTCGCCGGTGTCGGCCGCGCCGGGCAGGGTTTCGAAGCCGAGCAGGCGGGCGCCCGCGAACCAGCGTTGCAGCCAGGCATGGAAGGCGGTGCCGCGGCGGGTGTAGGGGCTGGGCGGGTAGGGCAGCGGACGGCGCAGGCGCGCAGCGAGTTTCGCGGGATCGGCGCGCAGGTCGACCAGGGCGGTGGCGGCGAGCTGGCCGGGGAGTTCGATCTCGCGGGTGGCTTGTTCGGCGGCGCGGTGCTCGGCGATGAGGGCGTCGACGTCCTCGGCCCAGCCCTCGGGGTCCTCGTCCGCGGAGTCGTCCGGCGCGCCGTCGGTGGTCTCGGGATCGCTTGCCGGGTCGCCGAATCCGGGACCGAAGTCGAGTTCGATCTGTTCGGGCCGGGATTCGTCGCGCAGTACGTCGAGGGCGGCCTTGACCAGGGCCGCGCCCTCCTCCACGAATTCGCGGCGGGCGCCGAGCGGGTCGCGGGGCCAGGTCGCGGTCTGCGGGTTGTCGGTGAAGGGGTTGGGGGTGCCGGGCAGCGGCGGGTCGTCCCAGCGGTCGATCTGCACGCCGCCGGACAGCGACGAGCCCGGCGTCTCGGTCTCGTTCTTCAGTTCGAGCAGGAAACCGGAGGGGCCCTTGGGTTTCGAGCCGGTCTCGGCCCAGTGGTGGGCGGAGACGAACAGGGCGCGTTCGGTGCGGGTGAGGGCCACGTAGAACAGGCGGCGTTCCTCGTCGAGGCGGCGGGCGGCGAGGGCCTTCTTGTGTTCGTCGAGGGCGCGTTCGAGGTCGGCGCGGTCGTAGAGGTCGGCCAGGTCCAGGACGGGCACGCCGTCGGTGGCGTCCTCCTGGGCGCGGTCGCCGCGCAGCGAGGTGGGGAGTTCGGCGAGCGCGCCCATCCAGGTGGCGGTGCTGGTGCCGGAGGGGAAGGTGCCGTCCACCACGTGCGGGACCGCGACCACCTCCCATTCCAGGCCCTTGGCGGCGTGCACGGTGAGGACCTGGACCCGGTCGTGGGCGACCTCGACTTCGCCCGGCTCCAAACCGTTCTCGACCTCCTCGGCGGCGGCGAGGAAGTCGAGCAGCCCGGTCAGGGAGGACCGGTGGTCGGCGGTATAACCGGCCACCACCTCCGCGAAGGCGTCGAGGTGTTCGCGTCCGGCGGCGGCGTGGGTGCGGCGGGCCTGGGTCTCCACGCCGACGCCGATGGTGCGCTCGACATCGGCGACCAGTTCGGCCAGCGGCTGCCCGGAGCGTTCGCGCAGCGCGCCCAGCTCGCGGCCCAGCGCCACGATGCGGGCGAAACCCTGCGGCGAATACTGTTCCGCCTCACCGGGATCCGCGATGGCGTCGCCGAGGCCCGCCTTCTCGGCGGGTTCGGGGGCGACCTCGCGCAGCGCCTCGTCCAGGGTGGCGGTGTCGGTGATGGCGTCGGTCTGCCCGGCCGGCCGGCGGATGGACAGCTCGCGCGCGCGGCGGGACAGGGCTGCGATATCGGAGACGCCGATGCGCCAGCGCGCGCCGGTGAGGATGCGCACCGCGGCGCTGCCGGCGGCCGGGTCGGCGATCAGGCGCAGGGTGGCGACGATATCGGCGACCTCCGGCGTGTGCAGCAGCCCGCCCAGGCCGACGATCTCCACCGGCAGCCCGCGCTCCCGCAGCGCCTCGGCGAGCGGCGCGGCATCGGCATTGCGCCGCACCAGCACCGCGGAGGTCGGCGGCGGGTTCTCGGCCTCGGCGGCCTCGGCCCATTCGGCGGCGATCCGTTCGGACACCCATTCCCGTTCCATCGCAATGGTTTCCGCCAGCGCGAGCGCCACCAGGCCGTCGGTGGCGTCGGGCCGGGGCCGCAGCGCGTCGACCGTCACTCCCCCGCCGCGCGCGGCCCGCTCGCGCAGCGGGTCCGACACCAGGTTGGCCAGATCCAGCGCTTCGGGCGGATTGCGCCAGCTGGTGAGCAGCGGCAGCACGGGCGCGGGAACCCCTGGCGCACTGGGGAAGTCGGTGGTGAATCGCGGCAGATTGGCGGCCGACGCGCCACGCCAACCGTAGATGGACTGCATGGGATCACCCACGGCGGTCACCGCCAGCCGCTGACGATGCGGCCTGACCACACTCGGCTCGGCCGGTTCGGACTGGGCGCGGGGATCATCCACCCCGGTCGCCGGTCGCGCCGGCTCACGACCCGCTCCGGCATCGCGTTCGATACCACTTCTCGAATCGTGCTGCGGTGCACCTGATTCCGAAGTCACAGCCGGTGCATCGGCGGTCGCTCCGAACAGCGCCGAGAGCAGGATGCGCTGGGAATGCCCGGTGTCCTGATACTCGTCGAGCAGCACGAGGCGGAAGCGGTCCCGTTCCGCCACACCGACTTCCGGGTGGGTGGCGGCGAGGCGGGCGGACAGCGACATCTGGGCCCCGAAGTCGAGGGCCCCGCGGCGGCGGAGTTCCTCGGCGAGGCGATCCACCAGCGGGAGCAGGGCGACTCGCTCCTGCTGGGCTTCGACGATGTCGGTGAGGGCGCGTTTGGGTCCGCCCTTCTGGCGCGGTCCGGCGGGGAGGGTGTGGACCAGGCGCTCCAATTCCAGGTGGGCCGTGGCCAATTCGCGGGGATGGACGAGGTGCTCGGCCAGCTGCCCGGTCAGGGCGAGGACGGCTTCGGTGACGCCGACGGGGCTGCGGTCGGTGTCCAGGTCACCGTCCCAGGTGGAGACCACGCGGTAGGCGAGCTGCCACAGCTGGGTCTGGGTGAGCAGGGTGGCGGTGGGTTCCACCGGCAGCAGCAGGCCGTATTCGGTGAGCAGTCGACCCGCGTAGGAGTGGTAGGTGCTGATTTCCGGTTCGGCGGCGGCGAGCTGGGCGCGCAGGTGCCCGGCGGGGTCGAGGTCGCGCACGACGGGCGCGCCCGCGAGCCGGGCCAGGCGGGTGCGGATGCGGGTGGTGAGCTGCTGGGCGGCTTTGCGGGTGAAGGTCAGGCCCAGCACCTGATCGGGTTCGACCAGGCCGTTGGCCACCATCCACACCACGCGGGCGGCCATGGTCTCGGTCTTGCCGGCGCCCGCGCCCGCCACCACCAGGGTGGGTCCGGGCGGGGCGGCGATGACGGCGGCCTGTTCGTCGGTGGGCGGCGGCAGGCCGAGCGCGTCGGCCAGTTGGCGCGGGGTGACGCGGCCTCCGGCGGCCCGGCCGTCGCCTGCCACGGGATCGCCGTTCGATGCGGTGGTCACTCGTCGGTCACCTGGCGGCCGCGGTCCTGCACGGGGCAGCTGCCCGCCACCTTGCAGTGGCGGCAGCCGTCATTGCGCATGGCCAGGTAGCTGGGGCCTTTCGAGGCGTCGGCGGCGTGGTGCACGATATCGCGCCAGCTGTCGACGCCCGCGGCGTCCAGCGGCGGCTGGGTGCGCTGGGTGGCGCCTTCCTTGGCACTGGGTTTGGCGACGTAGACCAGGCGCGCGCCGCCGGGTTCACCCTCGCCGAGCGCGCCCTCCGCGGCGGCGACCTGGTAGGTGGCCAGCTGCGCGTGCTCCTCGGCGGCCTGTTTGGAGATGGGCGTCTTACCGGTCTTGACGTCCACGATCACGAAGCGGCCCAAGGCATCTCGCTCCACCCGGTCCACCCGGCCGGTGATCCGCACCGGCACCTCGCCGGGGCCGCGGGCGGGCAGCACGCAGTCCACCGGGACCTCGACCCCGATAGCGGTGAGTTCGTCGCGGGTATTGCGCAGCCAGGCCAGGAAGGTGTCGACCATGGTCTCGGTGCGGCGCAATTCCGCCCGGGAATGCCAGTTCTCGCCGTCGCGGGCGGTCGGGTCGACCTTCTTCCACGCCTTCACCAGGGCCTGCTTCACCTGGATTTCGCTGACCTGCCCGGCCAGCGCCTGCACCAGGGTGTGCACCAGATTGCCCTTGAGGGCGTGCGGGTTCTCGGCGTCGCTGCCGCCGTGGCGTTCCAGCGCCCAGCGCAGCGGGCACGTCTCGAGCTGGTCGACCGTGGACGGGGACAGGGAGATCATCCCGGATTCGCTGTCCCACAAAGGATTCACCGAGGAGAGTTCGGCGGTGCCGTACCAGTCGTCGGGGTGCGCGCCCCGCACGCCCGCCTGGGCCAGCCGTGCCAGCTGCCGGGCGGCGCGGGCGCGGCGTTCCGGAGCCGACTCGGGATCGCAAGCGGCGGTGCGCAATTCCGCGATCAGGGCGTGCACGGCCAGGGCGCGGCCCGGGTCTACGGCCGGTGGAATCTTGCCCGGTCGCCCGTCGGCGGCGTCGGCGTCCAGCTCGCCGAGGAAGCGTGACGGCACCAGATCCTGGTCGCCCGTGACCGATTCGACCGCCGTGACCAGCAGCGACCGCCGGGCCCGGCTGCACGCGACCAGCAGCAGCCGCCGCTCCTCGGCCAGCAGCGGCGCGGACCGGCTCACCTTCTCCCCCGAGCCGCCCACGCCCGCGAGCAGGTCCACCAGTTCCTCGACGCCCAGCAGGGTGCCGCGCAGCCGCAGGTCGGGCCAGATCCCCTCCTGGACGGCGGCGACCGCCACGGTGTCCCATTCCTGGCCCGTGGCCGCGTGCGCGCTGCAGATGGTCACCGCCTCGCCCGGGTCGGTGATCGGCGCGTTGTCCTGCGGGATCACCTGCTGCTCCAGGTATTCCACGAAGCCCTCGACGGTGGCGCGCGGCAGCCGGTCCACGTAGGCCGCGGCGGCCTCGAACAGCCCGACCACCGCGTCGAGATCGCGATCGGCCTGCATGCCGCCCGCGCCGCCGCGCTCGGACTGGCCCACCCAGCGCCGTTCCAGGGTGGAGGCGGTCCACACGCCCCACATCACGTCTTCGAGCCCGGCTCCTTCGCGGCGCAGCTTCCGTGCCCGGCCCAGCGCCTTCAGCACGCGCCGCAGGGGTGCGGCCTCCACGGTGGTGAGCTTCTCGAGCACGACGCGGTTCCCGGTGCCCACCAGCAGATCCCGGAGGATCTCCGCCGACGAGCGGTCCAGGTCGGCGAAACGATCGGCGTCTCCGTCGAAGCTCGAATCGGACTCCACCACAACAGGTTCCACCGCGTCGCCCGGCGCGATGACCGCGTCGTCCGCGTCGTCACGCTGCGGATAGCCGAGCTCCATCACCGTGCGCCGGATGCCGCGCCGCAGTCGGCGCAGGCTGATCTGGTCGGCTCCGCCCAGGGGTCCGGCCAGCAGGTCGAGCGCGTCGTCCGCGGTGAACGCGATGGGCCGCGGGTGGCGGACCGCGGTCGGGTCACCGGCGGTGATCGCGCGCAGCGCCAACAACATCCAGGCCGCGCCGCGCCGCCGGGCGAGCGGGACGTCGGCGGGCGGCTGCCGCACCGGCACCCCGGCGGCCAGCAGCGCCCGGCGCAGCGGGGCCAGCGACAGCGGTACCGAGCGGACGATCACGGCCATGCGAGACCAGGGCACGCCGTGGGTGAGGTGCGCGCGACGCAGATGGTCGGCGATCAGCGCCGCTTCCTTGGCGGGTGTGGTGAGCACCTGCACCCGCACCTCGCCCTCGAGTTGCGGCGCACCCCAGTACGTTTCGGACAATTCGGGCGCAGCGTTCCCGGAACCCGGCGGGGTGCGATGGGTCGCGGAGCCGGGGAGGCGGGACGCGATGCGGTCGGCTACTTCCTGGACAGCGGTGGCCGAGCGATGGTTCCGGCGGAGGACGATGCGGCGGTCCGCGGGGGCGCCGGGGTCGGCGGCGAAGCGGGGGTCGGCGCCACGGAAGGCGTAGACGGCCTGATCGGGATCGGCGGCGATGAGGGTGGCGGCATTGCCCGAACCCAGCCGACGGATCAGTTGAGCGGCATGGGGATCGAGGTGCTGGGCGTCGTCGACGAGGACACAGTGCAGCCGATCCCGTTCGGCGGCAAGGAGTTCCGGGTCGGTGTGGAAGGCGTCGAGGGCGGCGGTGACGAGTTCGGCGGCATCGAGGGCGGGCGCGCTGGCCTCGGGCACGTCCATGCCGACCGACCAGCGCAGCATCATGATCTGCTCGTAGCGTTCGGCGAAATAACCGGCGGCGACCCATTCCGGGTGCCGATGTTCGCGTCCGAGTTCGATCAGATCCTCGGGTCCCAGACCGCGTTCGGTGGCCCGCAACATGAGGTCCCGCAATTGTTCAGCGAACCCCGCGGCGGTGAGCGCCGGATGCAGGCGTTCGGGCCATCCGGCGGCGCCGTCGGCGAGGTCGCCGCGCAGCAGTTCGCGGATCACGATGTCCTGCTCGGACCCGGTGAGCAGGCGCGGCGGTGGATTGCCGTGAGCGGCCGCGAAGGTGCGCAGCAGGCCGAAGGCGTAGGAGTGGACGGTCCGCACCAACGGCCCCCGGGTCGCGCCGGGCACGCCGGCCACGTCCGGATCGAACGCGGCGGAATCGAACCCGGCCGGATCGGCGGCGGCCGCGGCGACGCGGGCGGTGATGGCCGCGCGCACGGCGGTGGCGGCCCGCTTGGTGTAGGTGAGGACCAGCACCGATTCCGGCGCGGCCCCGGCCAGGATGCGGGCGGCGGCCACCTCGGCCAGCAGTGTGGTCTTCCCGGTGCCGGGCCCGCCGAGCACGTGCCAGGGTCGCCAGCCGGGGTCGGCGCCGAGCTCATGGAAGAGCGGCCGGAGGGCGGGGTCCCACTCCCGGGGGAGTGTCTCCGCCTCGGCTCGGCGCACCAATTGCACCGAGCTATCCGATCGCATCACGTCGGCTATTTCAACAGACCGGCCCGACAGTTTTCGTTTGCCATGAGTTGTCCGTGCTGCCTGTCACATTCCATGAGGCGTTCATGATCGACCGGGGCGAGCGTGGTCCGCGATTTCCCGCGGCGCGGGCAGGCAGCAGAATGGGCGTGTGGTGGAGCTTCATACTCATCGTTTCGGTCCCCCGACCGGTCCGGTCGTGCTGGCATTGCACGGGTTGACGGGCCATGGCAAGCGCTGGCAGGCCCTGGCCGACGAACATCTCCCCGACGTCCGGATCATCGCACCGGATCTGCGCGGGCACGGGAGGTCGCCCGGCGTGCCGCCGTGGGATTTCGAGGCGATCGTGGATGATCTCGCCGCGCTGCCGGAACTCGGCACCGGCGAACCGGTGGTGGCGCTCGGGCATTCGTTCGGCGCGGCCGTCGCGGTGCATCTGGCGCACCGCCGCCCGGATCTGGTGCGCGGTCTGGTGCTGCTGGATCCGGCCATCGGTCTCGACGCCGAGCGCATGCTGAGCATCGCGACGTCCATGCTGGCGTCGCCGGATTACGAGAGTGTCGAGCAGGCCCGTTTCGACAAGCTGGAGACCGCGTGGGGCGAGGTCGACCCCGCGGTGCTGGACGCCGAGCTGGCCGAGCATCTGGTGCCGACCGCGCACGGCCGGGTGGGCTGGCGGATGACGCTGCCCGCGATCATCGCCTACTGGGGTGAGATCGCGCGCGACTTCGTGCTGCCGCCGCGGGAGCTGCCGACGGTCATGGTGCAGGCGATGAAGGTGGATCCGCCGCTGGTGTCCCCGGACTTCCGGGCGGCGTTGTCCGCGCATCTGGGTGATCGGCTCACCGTCCACGAGTTCGACTGCGACCACATGGTGTCGCAGGCGCGCCCCGCACGAACCGCGGAGCTGATCCGCACACTGCTCTGATCTCACGGAAGGCGTGAAATGCCCACCAGCGAAGCCGAAATCGAGCGAGTGCGGGAATTGGTGGCGGCGATTCCGCCCGGCCGGGTCGCCACCTACGGCGATATCGCGGCCGCGGCGGGCTTGTCCACACCGCGCACGGTGGGCTGGATCATGCGCACCGACGCCGCGGATCTGCCCTGGCATCGGGTGCTGCGCGCAAACGGTACGCCCGCACCACATTTGGCGCATCGGCAGTTGGCCCAGCTGGCCGCCGAGGGCTGCCCGCTGGCCGGGGATCGCGTGGACCTGCGGCGGGCCCGGTTCCGGTTCGAGGAATGAACCGGCTACCGGCCCCGAGCCACGGAGGAATTCTGTCCCTTACTAACGAAAATCTTCGAAAAACTCCGGCCGGATCGACGAAATTGCCGGGCCGGAACGGCCATCAGGCCGCGCCGCGCTCGAAGCGGCGGCGTTCGCGCGGCGAGAGTCCGCCCCAGATGCCGAAACGCTGATCATGGGAGAGCGCGTAGTCGAGGCATTCCTTGCGCACGTCGCACGAGGAGCAAATGCGCTTCGCCTCGCGGGTGGAGCCGCCCTTGTCGGGGAAAAAGGCCTCGGGGTCGGTCTGGGTGCACAGGGCCTGCTGGTGCCAGGATTCGGAGTCGGCTCCGTCACGGCGGGCGAGAGATTCGAACATGGCGTCGAAATTGGTGAAAAGCAGCTTCACTATCCTCATCCCTTCAATACAAGTTTCAGAAAGAAAAACGCACGGTATGGTTTTTACCGACCCATGCCGCAGTCACCACTGACCGCAGCCAACCGCGCCTGCTCACCATTGACGAAGATGCGACGGGCGTGCACGGCCGCCGGAGCGCCCGACCACGGCGCGAGCGCGGTGGTGAACATGAGTTCGCACCAGCTCAATGCCGGAACCTCGCCGCCCGCGAGGGTATTCAGAAGAGAGAGTTCCTGATCGCTGTCATTCCACGCGGCGAACAACCACGAGGCATCCAGCCGGCCCAGGAATTCCTCGGCGTCTTCCGGAACGCCCAACGGGGCGTCCACCGCGAGGTGAACGACCGCGGCGATCGCGTGGCGCATACGGGCATCGAGGCCGACCCCGTCATGGAGCAACAGGCCTTCGAGCGACTCCCGCAATCCCGCGCCGCGGTCGATCCGGAAGTCGTTCCGCCGGGCCGTGGTGACGTCGAACATTTGTTTCCTCCCTTGAAATTGCGCTTGTCCCAAAAGCGCCATGCGCTGATTTAAATGTGCCCGTGATCTTGTTGTCCAGTTTTGGGGCAATCTGGGGCAAACCCCTAGCAGTACTGACACTGGCCAGTGTGGGTACCCGCCGGGAACCGCACCGCAGGGTGCCTGGCACCACGCGGGCAAACATATAGGGAGTGGCGTGTTCCGCCGTTTATGGTCTGACCATGCCTTATGTGCGATCAGGTTCAGCAACAGTGCATTACAACATCAGCCAGGTCAGCGGCCCCACGCTTCTGCTCGCCCACGGTTTCTTCATGGACGAGTCGATGTTCGAGCCGATGCGCGAATCCCTGGCAGCCGCCGGTATCAATCTCGTAACGGTCGACGCGCGTTGCCACGGACGGACACAGACACCCGATGGCGAACCGTTCAGCTATTGGGATCTCGCGGCCGACGGATTGGCGGTGCTCGATGATCTCGGAATCGAGCGCGCGGTCATCGGCGGAATGAGTCAGGGCGGCTACTCCGCATTGCGCATGGCATTGCTCGCGCCCGAACGCGTTCAGGGGCTCGCCCTGATCGATACCGAGGCGACCGCGTGCACGCCGGCCGAATTGGCCTACTACCGCGAATTCTTCGAACGCTGGACCGGAGAGGAGCCGATGGCCCCGCTGGTGGCCGAATTGGCCCCGCAGCTCATCGGCGGCACCGATCCGCGGCAGTGGCGGGCCTGGACCAGCCGCTGGTACAGCTCCGACCGCCAGGCCATCATGCCCGCCGCCCGCTGCCTGATGGAGCGGCGTTCGGTGCTGCACCGACTATCGGAGATCACCGCGCCCGCCCTCGTGGTGCGCGGGAGCCACGACGGCAACAGCACGTCCCAGAAGTCCGAGGCGCTCACCGCCGGGCTGTCCGGAGCCGACGGCGTGGTGACCATTCCCGGCGCGGGGCACGGTGCGGCCTGGACCCATCCGGAAGTCGTTGCGCCCCTGCTGATTCGGCTGGTCGAGCAGTCCATCGCCCGGCGCGAGAGCCGGCTGGCGCGGGCGCTGTCGGCGCCGTGGCCCGCCAAGCGGGGTCAGATCGAGAATCGGGCCGAGCGCGGGGTTCAGGCCGCGCAGTAGCCGGTCGCCGGCGCAGGAGCCCCGCGGGCCGTGCCCATGGCGGTCACGGCCGGCCGGTGCCCTCGTCGAAGGCGGTCCCATCGGGGGAAATCCCGGCCTCGTGCCAGCTCGGGATGCCGAGGAAGATCTGGATCTGGCTGGGGTAGGCGGCGTTGAAGACGCTGAACAGCTGGACCGCGATATCGAAGCGCCGGGCGGTCTGCCGCTCGCGCAGGCGCATGGTGGCGCGGGGCCGTCCGTAGGCGGCGATGCCCTCGTCCCACATTTCCCGGAAAAGTCCGAAACGTCCGAGTTCTGCGAGGAATTCAACCGACCAGGCGGTATCTCCAGAGCTCGCGATCAGCCCGCGCAACCAGTGCACGGTGAGCCGGACCTCTTCCTCCCACTCGACCATCACCTCGCGCGCCGCGTCGTTGCCCAGGAACCAGCGCAGAATATTGGTGTCGCGCTCCAGCCCCGGGAATGCGCGCGCGTAGCTTTCGTTGCACGCCAGCACATTCCAGCGCGTATCGACGTAGGCGGCCAGATTCGGCTCGTGCAGATCGAGCGCGCGGCGCATGTCGTCGGTGATTTCCGCGCGCAGTTGCTCCACGGACGGGAATTCGCTCACCCCGAGTCCGGCCAGATCGAGCAGATGGCGGCGCTCGACGGCGGACAGCGGGGTTATTCGGTCCAGATATCGCAGCAGCGCATCCACCACTTCGCGGGTGGGGTGGCCGCGATCGCCCTTCTCCAAATGACTGATGTAGCTGGCGCTCACACCGGCGTTGAACGCGAGCCTTTCGCGTGACACGCCCCGCGCATCACGCAGGCGGCGCAGCAGCAATCCGAAAGTCGGCGGCTTCAGATCGTCCGAGTCCCTATCCGGTTTCACGCCCAGCACCACGCCGTTCCCTCTCCACAAACACTCAGCAAACCAACCTTCATCGCTCTGAGTCCTCCTGGTTCCGGACAGTGGGACCCGGTGTGACGCCTGGTGCGAACTGTGACGAACGCCGCATACTCCGCCAGTTCTCGACTCGGATACTGCCATATGCGATTGTTCCGAAGGTTAAAACAAGACCATTTCTACTATGTGTCGTGCCACATCTCATAACGTAACGACTATCGGCAATTGCTTAGCAAGCGCAGGTTTCCGGCGTGCCCGGCGACCCCTGAACAGCGTGCCACTACGATCTTCAACCATGCGCAGTGAGGCCCTGACACTCCCCCACCCAGGAACGGGATCGTGACACCCGTCGACGCCATCGTGCTGGCCGGAGGAAAGGCCAGCCGGATGGGCGGAGTGGACAAACCCGCGCTGGTCGTGGGCGGGCAATCCATGCTCGACGCGGCGCTCACCGCGGTCGCGGGCTGCGCGCGCACGGTGGTGGTCGGACCGCACCGGCCCGAACTGCCGCCGGAAGTCCTTCAGGCACAGGAGATACCGGCCGGGGCGGGCCCCGTCGCCGCCATCGCCGCAGGTCTGGGCGCACTGGCCGGGTGTGAGTTCCCCGCCGGGCTGATCGTGGTGCTGGCCGCCGACATGCCCTTCCTCACCGCGGCCGCGGTGAGCGAACTGCTGTCCCACGCAAGGGAATCCGGGAGCGACGCGGTATTCGCCGCCGACGCCTCGGGCCGCCCGCAGTACCTGGTCGGCGTGTGGCGCCGCGCCGCCTTGGAGGCGGCGCTGAATTCCCTGGACTCCCTGGTGAATCGGCCGATGAAGGCGCTGGTGCCGGTGGACACCGCCATGGTCGCGCTGCCCGGCGTCGAGGACTGCGACACCCCCGAGGATGTGCGCCGGGCGCGCACCGGCGCGGTCCGGACGGCCGAGCCGCTGTGGCTCGACGAGGCGCGGGATGTGCTGCGCGGGAGCATCTCCCCGCTGTCGGCGCGCCGCGCCACCCTGCGCTCGGCGCGCGGCGCGACCCTGGCCGCCCCGCTGCTGGCCGCCGACGCGTTGCCGCGTTTCGACGTGTCGGCCATGGACGGGTACGCCGTCAGCGGCGACGGGCCGTGGCAGCTGCGCCGCGATATCGGGTTCGCGGGCGGTGAGCGGCCGGTGGGCCTGCTGGACGGCGAAGCGGTCCGCATCGCGACGGGCGCGCACGTGCCCGACGGGACCAGTTCGGTGGTGCGCGACGAGTTCGTGCACATCGGCGAGGACGGCACCCTGTACCGGCTGCCGGACACGCCGATCCGCGAGGACGTGCGCCGCCGCGGCGAATACTGGCTGCCCGGCGCGGAAGTCGCGCCCGCGGGCACCCCGGTCACCGCCGCCCTCATCTCGGTGGCCGCCAGCGCCGAGGTCGCCGCGGCGTCGATCCGCGGCCCGGTGCGGGCGCGAATCGTGATGACCGGTGACGAGATTCGCGGGGACGGCCCGCTGCACACCGGCCAGACCCGCGATGCCATCGGCCCGGTGCTGCCCGACATCCTGGCCTGGTACGGCGTCACCACGATCGACCGGGTTCACCTGCGCGACACCGCGAACGCCTTCGACGAGGTGCTGGCGGCCGCGGCCGACTGCGATCTGCTCGTCATCGTCGGCGCGACCGGCGGCGGCGCGGCCGACCAGCTGCGCTCCGCGCTGGACCGCACCGAGTCCACCGTGCTGTTGCGCCGGCTGCGGCTGCGGCCGGGCGGCTCCACGGTGGCTGCCCAACTGCCTTCCGGCACAGTCGTTCTGGGACTGCCAGGCAACCCCTTCGCGGCCATCTCCACCCTGCTGGCGCTGATCGGCGCCATCGTGGAGGGCATGACCGGTGCGACACCGGCGCGGCGGGTGCTGGGCCCGCTGGCCAACGCGGCCGAGCTGACCGCTCCGGTGGCCCGCATCGTCCCGGCGCGGGCGCTGCCCGATGGCGGCTTCCAGGGCGATCTGCGGCTGCACACGGCCCATCTGGCCGATCTGCTGGACCGTGACGGCCTGGTGATCGTTCCCGCCGACGCCGAGGACGGCGCCCTGGCCGAGTTCATTCCGCTGCGAGGCTGAGAGCGGCGTCCCCCATTCCACCGGGCTCAGCCGGGGAGACCGAGAACGGTCAACAGCTGGCCCGGGTAGGCCGCGCCGTCGATGCGGCCGGTCTGCGCGAGAATCCGGCGGCGCACACCGGTGATCGGGTTGCGCATGTGCAGGGTGAAGACGTGGGGTGCGAACTCGACGCCGCCGTCGGACCACGCCTGCCGGAATTTCGGGAATTCCCCGAGATCCCGGATCAGATCGGTGAATCCCTCGGTATTTCCGGAGCGGCCGATCAATGCGCGCATCCAGCCCGCGATCAGCCGGGCGTCCGACTCCCAGTTGACCATCACTTTCGCGGCCAGCTCATGACCGAAGAACCAGCGCAGCATATTGCTGTGCGGGAGCAGTCCGGGGAACGCGTCGCGCCAGGCGGCATTGCACGCCAGCAGGTTGGACCGGATGTCGAGCAGCGCGGCCATATTCGGGCTGTGCAGATCGAGAGTGCGGACCATCTCCGGGGTGATGACCGCGCGCAGTTCCGCCGCGGACGGAGCCTGGTCCGATCCCAGGCCGGACAGATCGTCGAGCTGGCGACGGTCCTCGCTGGAGAGCGGGACCAGCCGGTCCAGATAGCGGGTGAGCGCGGTCACCACTTCGCGAGTGGGGTTTCCGCGGTCGCCCTTCTCCAGATGCGTTATGTAGCTGGCGCTTACGCCGGCGTTGAATGCCAGCCGTTCGCGGGAAACACCGCGATTGTCACGCAGCCGCCGCAGCAGGTTTCCGAACGTGGGTGCTTCGAGTTCCCGAAAATCCTGTCCGCATACCGCTCTCGCGCCCACTGGTTCCCTCCTTCTCGGAATCCCGGTGGCCCACCTCGCCTCCCCATAGAGGCACCACCGAGATCCGCTTCAGGACGGATACTTACACAGATCGGTATATGAACCTCTCAGCGCCGCAAATCCAATCAGTATCACCGAATAATCCTGTTGGTATACGTGACACGGGATCGGTGATGGACGGCGGGGAGTCCGATCTCCAAACTACCGTCAAGCCCCCAAAGCCAAGGGCGGTTCCGCGGAAGAGTTTTTCGCTTCCCGTGAACGCACCGGATCCGGGGCGGGCACCGCGTCGAGCAGGCGGCGCGTGTACTCCTCGCGCGGACTGCCGAACACGGCGTCGACCGGGCCCGATTCGACGATACGCCCTTCTCGCAGGACCACCACCCGGTCGGCCACCTGATGCACGACGGCCAGGTCGTGACTGATGAACAAGCAGGCGAATCCGTACTCGGCGCGCAGGTCCGCGAACAGGTCCAGCACCCGCGCCTGCACCGAGACGTCCAGGGCGCTGGTGGGTTCGTCGGCCACCAGCAGGCGTGGGGCCAGGGCCAGGGCGCGGGCCAGCGCGACACGCTGGCGTTGCCCCCCGGACAGTTCCCCGGGACGGCGTGTCGCGTACTCACGCGGCAGCCGTACCGATTCGAGCAGTTCGCCGACCTTGGCGCGGAGCAGCGCGCCCGACGCCGCCCGGTGCACCCGCAGCGGCTCCCCGATCGCGTCCTCCACCGACCGCCGCGGATCCAGTGAGGCGGTCACGTCCTGATGCACGAGGGCGACGTTCTTGCGCAGCCCGCGCAGTTCGCGGCCCGGTAGCCCGGTGAGCGGGACTCCCTGTAACACCACCTCTCCCGCCGTCGCGGGCACCAGGCCGAGCGCGGTGCGGCCGAGAGTGCTCTTGCCCGAACCGGATTCCCCGACCAGGCCGATCACCTCGCGCGGGGCCAGCGTCAACGACACGCCCCGCAGGGCCTGGAACTGCTTGCCGTGGCGGCGGTAGACGACCGAGAGATCGCGGACGCGCAGTACCGGTTCGGGGTCGGCCGCGGCGGGCGTCTGCGGCTCGGGCTCCGCGGTCACCACGGCCACCGGGGGCGCCGGGGGCGCGCTGTCCTGCGGCAGCACCGGGACGGCGGCCAGCAGTTCCCGTGTGTACTGCGCCCGCGGGCTCGCGAAAAGCTCACGGACCGACCGTGTTTCGACCACCTCCCCGGCCCGCATGACCACCACCCGATCGGCGATGGCGGCCACCACGCCCAGGTTGTGGGTGATGAACAGGATCGCGGTGTCGTTGCGCCGCTGCAGGTCCCGCAACAGGCGCAGGATCTCGGCCTGCACGGTGACGTCGAGCGCGGTGGTGGGCTCGTCGGCGATGAGCAGGTCCGGTTCGCCGGACAGGGCCAGCGCGATCACGACCCGCTGCTTCTGCCCGCCGGAGAGCTGGTGCGGATACCAGTCGACCCGCGTCTCCGGCTCGGGGATGTCGACGAGTCCGAGCAGTTCGATGGCGCGGGCGCGGGCCTGCGCCTTGCCGATCGGCCGGTGGGCGCGCAGAGCCTCGGCGATCTGGCTTCCGATGCGCCGCACCGGGTTCAGGGCGGTCTGCGGTTCCTGGAACACCATCGCGGCCCGGGTGCCCCGCAGGGGCCGCAGCTCGTCCTCGGTGGCGCCGACGATCTCGGTCCCGTCCAGCCGGACCGAGCCGGTGGCGGTGGCGCCGGCGGGGAGCAGCCCGAGCACGGCGCGCGCGGTGAGCGATTTGCCGGAGCCGGATTCACCCACCAGCGCCACGGTCTCCCCGCGCGCCACCTGGACGTCCACGCCGCGCACGACCTCCCGCGCACCGAAACGTACTGCCAGGTCACGAATGTCGAGCAAGGTCTCGGCGGTCATATCACCCTCCGGGCGCGGCCCAGAGCCTGGGCGATCAACAGGAATCCGAGCGTCAGCGCCGACACCACCAGCAGCGGCCCGACCGCCATGGCGGGATTGGCGTCCAGATTGCGGGTGGACTCGGCGATGAGGGACCCCAGCGACGGGTTCGGCGGCCGCACCCCGATGCCGATGAAACTCATGGCGCTGTCCACGAACACGGCCAGCGACAGAGAGAGCGCCAGCTGGACCCCGAGCGGTTCGATCACATTGGGCAGCACGTGTTTGCGCAGGGTCCAGGCGGTGCTCGCGCCGATCACGGTGGCGGCCTCGACGAAGGGCTGTTCGCGCACGGCCAGCACGGCGGTGCGGATCTGCCGGCCGAAGATGGGGACCTCGGCGGCGATGATCACGATGGCGACCGCGTGCGCGCCCGGCCCGGTGACCGCGGTCAGCGCGATCGCGAAGATGAGCGCCGGGAACGCCAGGATCAGGTCGAACACGCGCTGCGCCAGCACATCCGCGACCGGATTCACCGTGGCGGACAGCCCGATGACCGAGCCGAGGGCCGCGCCCGCCGGAACCGCGAGGAAGGCGATCAACAGGTCGACGCGGATGCCGTAGAGCAGGCGGGTGAACACATCCCGATTGAGGTGATCGGTTCCCAGCCAGTGCTCCCCGCTCGGCCCGAGCAGATTGGCCCCCGGGATCTGCTCCAGCGGCCCGTATGTCGTCAGCAGCCCGGCGGCCAGCGCCGTGACCACGATGACGGCGATGAGCAGCACTCCGGCCAGACCCTGACCGCGGGTGAGCGCGCGCCACGGCGAGCGACCCGGATCCGATCGACGCACCGGATCTTCCGCGGCCGGCTGGGCGGTGTGGTCGGCGGGCAGCGTGTCGAGGGCTGCGGCGGACTCGCTCATGCGCGGCCTCCGATGCGGATGCGGGGATCGAGGTACGCGTGGGCGATGTCGGTGAGCAGTTGGAGGCCCACGAACACCGCGACCGAGAACAGCAGCAGGGCTTGCACCACCGGGTAGTCGCGGCGGTTGATGCCCTCTTCGATGAGGCGGCCGATGCCGGGCCACGCGAAGGCGGCCTCGACCAGGACCGCGCCACCGAGGAGATTGCCGGTCTGGATGCCGAGGGTGGTGAGCATGGCGGGCAGGGCGTTGCGCAGGGCGTCGTGGGTGACGATGCGGCGACGTGGGACGCCGAGGGCGCGGGCGGTGAGGACGTACGGCTTGGCGAGTTCGGTGCGCAGCGCCTCGGTGAGGAAGCGGGTCAGCGCCGCCGACACCGGCAGGGCCAGGCACACCGCGGGCAGCAGCAGGTACTGCACGGCGATGTCGGGCCGGGCGAGGAAGCCGTCCGGCGGCAGGCCGCCCGAGGGCAGGACGGGGATGGTCACGGCGAAGACCAGCACCAGCAGCACGCCGGTCACGAAGACCGGGACGGCGACGGTGACGGTATTGGCGGCGGCCACGATCGCATGGATCCAGCGGCGGTCCCACAGCACCGACGCGACCGACACCGCCAGGCTCACGACGACCGCGAGCAGGAGCGCCGCGCCCGCGAGGATGAGCGTGTTGGACAACCCCCGCCCGATGAGGTCGGAGATCTGGCCGCCGATGAGGTACGACCGGCCCAGGTCGCCGGTCACCACGCCGCGCAGCCACGACAGGTACTGGGCGGGGATGGAGCGGTCCAGTCCGAGCTGATGCCGGATGGCCGCGACGGTTTCCGGCGTGGCGTCGGCTCCGGCGAGGATGGTCGCCGGGTCGCCGGGCACCAGCCGCAACAGCAGGAAGATCAGCACCGAGGCCCCGAACAGCACCGCCAGCGCGGAGGGGACCCGGCGCAGCAGGTAGGCGGTCATGCCAGGAACGCCTCGGTCAACGCGAGTTCGCGGCGCTTGGTCCAGTTGAAGCCGTGCAGCTTCCGGGTCGCCGAGCCCTGCGCGTACCGGACGCCGATCTCGATGAGGAACAGGCTGTCGAGCAGCTGATCGCTCAACGCCTGGTAGGCGCGGACCGCGTCCGGGCCGGTGCTCTGCGGCAGCTGCCAGGCCGCGTCGGCGGCCGCCACGTAGGCGGGCGATTCGAAGTGGGAGGCGTTCTTCCGGGCATTGAACGGGTAGGCGCTGACGGTCAGTGTGGAGGGCACGAACTGCGCCCAGGAGTGGTCGGTGATCCACAGGCCCGGGAACTGCGCGCCGATCAGCTGTTTGACGAAGGTGGCGTTGTCGGTGGGCGCGAGTTCCACCTCGATGCCGATCTCGGCCAGGTTGGCCTGGACGATCTGCGCGGCGGCCTCGTACGCGGACACCGCCGTGTTGTAGGTGAGCGGGATCTTCGGCGGCTTGGGCAGCTGGGCCAGAATCTGCTTGGCCTTGGCCACATCTCGCGAGTAGCGGGTGTTGCGGGCGGCGTCGAAGGCCGGCGAGTTCTTGGGCCACGGCAGGTTCGCGGCGTAGCCCGCGCCGCGGAACACCTCCGCGATGATGCGCTCCCGGTCGACGGCGAAGGCGATGGCCTGCCGCAGCCGCACGTCCGACAGCACCGGGTCGGCGACGTTCGCGCCGACGTAGATCTCGATCTCGGCGCCCTCGTAGGTGTAGACGCGGTAGCCGTCGGTCTTGGCCAGGTTCTCGTTGTCGCGGTAGGTGACGCCGTCGGCGAGGTGGATCTGCCCGGTCTTGAGGGCGTTCAGCTGCGCCTGGTTGTCGGAGATGATGGTGAGCTCGACCCGGTCCAGGTAGGGGCGGTCCGGCACCCAGTAGTTCGCGTTCTTCTCGAACACCAACTGCTGGTTGGGGATTCGCTGAACGAATCGGAACGGCCCGGTGCCGACGATCTTCTCGCCGGTGCCCAGCTGGTCGATCGATTCGCTGTCGAGGATGGGCACGGTGTCGAGCAGGTCGAACAGATTGCTCAGCGGGTGTGCCAGGGTGAGCGTGACCCGGTGCGGGGCGCTGGCGTCGATGCCGGTCACCGCGGCGGCGGTGCTCTTGAGCTGGCCCGACCATTTCGGGTCGGCGTAGGTGCGCAGCGAGAACTCCACATCCTTGGAGGTGAAGGGGCGGCCGCTGTGGAATGTCACGTCGTCGCGCAGTTCCAGGGTGATGGATTTGCCGTCGGGCGCGACGGTCCAGCTCTTGGCCAGCAGCGGCTGCGGTTCGAGCTTGTCGTGCGGGTACCGCACCAGGGTCTCGAAGACCAGGCCGACCACGTACGGCGTGGTGCCGGTATTGGTGAGCAGGTTGGCGGGCACGAGATCGACCAGCACGCCGTACTTCAGGGTCCCGCCGCGCACGGGTCGCGCATTGTCGTCGCCGCCCTTCTGCCGGCTCACCGCCGAGGTGCAGGCGGCCAGCGCCCCGCCGCCGAAGATCGCCAGGGCGGCGACGGCCGAGCCGCGCAGGAAGGTACGGCGGTGCAGGGCGCCGGGGGACGAATTCATCTGGAAATCCTCGAGTGTGGACCGATCGCTGGATTGTGTGCGGCGACGCTAACCGCGAATGCATGACGGATCACCGGTTGCACGCAGCCAGAGTGAAACCCTGGCCGTCACACCGGCGGGCGGCCTTTGCTGGGGAGCATGTCAGTCCCCGCCCATGCCCGTGGTTATGAGAGCTTCTCCGGTGAGATCGGCCGCACCACCGCCGATTCCACACCGGAATGGCAGTATCCGCCGGTCGCGCCCGCCGGTGCGCCGAATGTCGTGGTGGTGCTGGTCGACGATATGGGATTCAGCGATATCGGCCCGTTCGGGTCGGAGATCGACACCCCGGTTCTCGATCGGCTGGCCGCGAATGGTTTGCGGCTCACCAACTTCCACACCACGCCACTGTGCTCGCCGTCGCGCGCGGCGCTGCTGACCGGAATCAATTCCCACCGCGCCGGTTTCGGTTTCGTCGCCAATGCCGATCCCGGATATCCCGGGTTGCGGCTGGAACTGGCCGACGATGTGCTGACGCTGCCGGAAATCCTGCGCGCCAACGGATATGCGACCTACGCGGTCGGGAAATGGCATCTGGTGCGCGACGCCACGCTGCACCCGGCCGCGCGACGCGATTCCTGGCCGACGCGACGCGGATTCGACCGGTATTACGGCTCCCTGGAGGGCCTGAACTCCTTCTACTACCCGAATCAGCTCATCTCGGACAGCTCGCCGGTGAATATCGAGGAGTATCCCGAGGACTACTACCTCACCGACGACTACACCGATCGCGCGGTCGGCTACATCAAGGAACTGCGCGCGCACGACGCCACCAAGCCGTTCTTCCTGTACTTCGCGCACACCGCCATGCACGGTCCGCTGCAGGCCAAACCGGAGGATCAGGCCAAATATCGGGGCCGCTACCGCGAGGGCTGGGATCGACTGCGGCAGAGCCGATTCGCCGCGCAGCTCGCGCAGGGCTTGTTTCCGCCCGGGACCGAGCAGAAGCCGCGCAATACCGAGCCGGGTTACGAGGCCCAGGAATGGGAGGCGCTGACCGACGAGCAGCGGTCGCGGTTCGAGCGGTACATGGAGGTGTACGCGGGCATGGTCGACAGCATCGACCAGAGCCTGGGCCGGATCGTGGACACCCTGGAACAGCTCGGCGAGCTGGACAACACCATCATCGTGTTCACCTCCGACAACGGCGGCACCGCGGAGGGCGGACCGGAGGGCACCCGCACCTACTTCGCGCAGTTCGCCCAGGTCGACGAGCCGGAGTGGGAGCGCGACGTCCCGCACGACGACGAACTCATCGGCACCGCCAAGCTCGGCGTGCACTATCCGCGCGGCTGGGGACAGGCCTCGAACACGCCGTTCCGGTTCTACAAGGGCCAGACCTTCGCGGGCGGGGTCCGGGTGCCGTTCGTGCTGTCCTGGCCGCAGGGGCTGCCGCGGACCGGCGACGACAGCGGGGTACGCCAGGAGTACGTCTACATCACCGATCTGGCTCCCACGCTGCTCGACCTGATCGGCCTGGAGCGGCCGAGTGTTCGTAACGGCCTGCCCGCCAAGGACTTCGACGGCATCTCCGCGGCACGGGTGCTGCACGATCCGTCCGCGGTCTCCCTGCATGTCGAGCAGTACTCGGAGATGACCGGCCATCGCGGCTTCTACCGCGACGGCTGGAAGCTGCTCGCCCTGCACGAGCCCGGCCGCGATATCGACGACCCGCGCTGGCAGCTCTTCGACGTCCGCGCCGACCCGACCGAGCTGCACGACCTGTCCGAGCGGCTGCCCGACAAGGTGGCCGAGCTCGCCGCCGCGTGGGACGAAGCCGCTTGGCACAACACGGTTTTCCCGTTGCTCACCCGCCAGGATCTGGCGCTGCGGCGGCCCGAGGAGGCGCGGCTCGGCGATCCGGTCCGGATCCTCCCGGGCACGCCCACGCTGGAGCGATACCGCTCCCAGCGGCTCATCGCCTATCGCGACTTCACCATCACCGTCGAACTCTCCGGTTATCGGGCCGGGGACGAGGGCGTCCTGGTCGCACACGGTGACCCACTCGGCGGTTACCTGCTCTATGTCGAGAACGGTCGACTGATCTTCGGTTACAACGCCTACGGGCGGTACGCCACCCTAGACGCGGGCGAGATCGCCGAAGGCAGTCGGCTCCTCACCCTGTCGGCGACGGTCCGGCCGCACCTGCGGTGGGATTTCACGCTGGGCATCGACGGGGTGCGCGCCGGCGAATTGCCCGACCAGGTGCAGTTGGCGGGCATGTCGCCGTGGACCGGCATCTCGGTCGGGCTGGACGCCCGGGGACCGGTGGCGTGGGACCTCCGGGAGCGCCGGGGTGTGTTCCGCTACAGCGGCGAGCTGCGCGCCGTCACGTATCGCCCTGGAGCCGTGCGTGTTCCGGAGGACGCGCAACGCGCGCTGGATGCCGAAGCCGAATTGATCGCGGAGTAGGCACGACGTCACGGCATTTCCAGGACCCTTGCCGAGTTCTTTCCCGCGAGCCCCCAACAGCGATCATCCAGCTATTCGAAGGTGTGTTAACAAATATTAAGTAAGCGAGAACCAACCGTTTCGGAAGCTTCACCGCCACTGGTCCGAAACACCCTCACGGGAACACGTTTCACCGGGCGCGGAAGGGTTTTCCCAGGTCGCGAGCGGAGGGTGTGACCTCGGCCGCTACCCCTCAGTGACCGGAACATTGCGGCGATCTCACAGCTCACAAACTCCTTTCGAGCATTGTGAGCAAACCGTTTTGATGCCTCCCCGGACGTCCCTACAGTCGAGCCAGCAGCCCGGTTTTCCAGCTCGAAGGGGGCGTTATGACCATCACGCAGAACGGACACTCGTCCGCCGATGCGCTGCTTCGACTGGGGAAGTACTTCAACCGCGGCGAGGTGTCCGGTGACTTGCGCACCCTGCACAAGACCGGTGGCCGTGAGGCCGACGAGTTCTATCGGGACCGCTGGTCACACGACAAGGTGGTGCGCTCCACGCACGGTGTGAACTGCACCGGCTCCTGCTCGTGGAAGATCTACGTCAAGGACGGGGTCATCACCTGGGAGTCGCAGCAGACCGACTACCCGAGTGTGGGCGCGGACAAGCCGGAGTACGAACCGCGCGGCTGCCCGCGTGGCGCGTCGTTCTCCTGGTACACCTACTCCCCCGCGCGCATCCGCTACCCGTACGTGCGCGGCGTGCTGCTCGAGCTGTACCGCGCGGCCAAGGAGCGGCTGAAGGATCCCGTGCTGGCATGGGAGTCCATCGTCGAGGACGCCGACAAGGCCAAGTCCTACAAGTCCGCGCGCGGCAAGGGCGGTTTCGTCCGCGCCGAGTGGTGGGAGGCCGCCGAGATCGCCGCGGCCGCGCACGTGCACACCATCAAGAAGTACGGCCCGGACCGGGTCGCGGGCTTCTCCCCCATTCCCGCCATGTCGATGGTGTCGCATGCGGTGGGCGCGCGGTTCATCTCGCTCATCGGCGGCTCCATGCTGTCGTTCTACGACTGGTACGCCGACCTGCCCGTCGCCTCCCCGCAGGTCTTCGGCGACCAGACCGACGTGCCGGAGTCCGCGGACTGGTTCGACGCCGGATACCTGATCATGTGGGGCTCCAACGTCCCGGTCACCCGGACCCCGGACGCGCACTACATGACCGAGGCCCGCTACCGCGGCCAGAAGGTCGTGGTGGTCTCCCCCGACTACGCCGACAACACCAAGTTCGCCGACGAGTGGGTGCCCGCCCGTCCCGGCACCGACGCCGCCCTGGCCATGGCCATGGGTCACGTGGTGCTGCGAGAGTTCTTCCTGGACAAGCAGACTCCCTACTTCGACGACTACGTCAAGCGCTTCACCGACCTGCCGTACCTGGTGGCGCTGGACGAGCACGACGGCGGCTGGGACACCGACGGTGACTACAGCGGCCACACCTTCACCCCCGGCAAGTTCCTCACCGCCGCCGATCTCGGCCACACCGGCGAGGGCGTGGAGCACCAGACGGTCCTGCTGGACGCGGACGGCGCTCCCCGGGTGCCCAACGGCTCCCTCGGCCACCGCTTCAACGAAGCGGGCAAGGGCCGGTGGAATCTGGATCTGGGGGACATCGATCCCCTGCTGACCCTGTACGGCCGCACCGATGATGTTGCGGCCGTGCAGTTCCCGCGCTTCGACGGGCTCTCCGCGGGCAGCGATGCGGCTGTCCTCACCCGCGGCGTGCCGACCACCGTCATCGCGGGGCGACGGGTGACGACGGTGTTCGATCTCCTGCTGGCGCAGTACGGCGTCGGACGGTCCGGCCTGCCCGGCAATTGGCCGACCGGCTACGACGACGCGACTCAGCCCTACACTCCCGCCTGGCAGGAGTCGATCACCGGCGTCCCCGCCCAACAGGCCGAACGCCTCGGGCGCGAATTCGCCGACAATGCCGAGCGTTCCCGGGGCCGGTCCATGATCCTCATGGGCGCGGGAACCAACCACTGGTTCCACAGCGACCAGATCTACCGCTCCTTCTTCACCCTGACGCTGCTCACCGGCTGCCAGGGCGTGAACGGCGGCGGCTGGGCGCATTACGTGGGCCAGGAGAAGTGCCGACCCGTGACCGGCTGGGCCACACTGGCTTTCGCCTCCGACTGGCAGCGGCCGCCGCGCCAGATGCAGGGCACCGTGTTCTGGTACCTGGCCAACAACCAGTGGCGCTACGACCCGTTCACCAGCGAATCCTTCGCCTCGCCGCTGAGCAAGGGCGCGTTCGCCGGGCGGACCGCGGCCGACAATATCGCGCTCGCTTCGCGTTTGGGCTGGATGCCGTCCTACCCGACGCTGAACCGCAATCCGCTGGATCTGGTCGACGAGGCGGACGAGGCGGGCAAAGCGCCCGCCGACTACGTGGTCGACGGCCTCAAGTCCGGCGATCTGCGCTTCGCTTGCGAGGATCCCGACGCGCCGGAGAACTTCCCGCGTGTCCTCACCGTGTGGCGCGCCAACCTGCTCGGCTCGTCCGGTAAGGGCAACGAGTACTTCCACAAGCATCTGCTCGGCGCCGATTCCAACCTGCAGACCACCGAGGCCACCGGCATTCGCCCGCAGGAACTGGAATGGCGCGACGAGGCCGCCACCGGGAAACTGGACCTGTTGATGTCGATGGACTTCCGCATGACGTCCACGACCCTGTTCTCCGACATCGTGTTCCCGGCCGCCACCTGGTACGAGAAGCACGACCTGTCCTCCACCGACATGCACCCCTTCGTGCACGCCTTCACCCCGGCGATCTCCCCGCCGTGGGAGGCGAAGACCGATTTCGAGGCCTTCCACCGCATCGCCCGCGGGTTCTCCTGGCTGGCCGAGAAGCATCTCGGCGTGCGCAAGGACCTGGTCGCGATGCCGTTGCAGCACGACACCGCTGACGCCATGGCGCAGGCCGGTGGCCGGGTACTGGACTGGAAATACGGTGAATGCGAACCCGTTCCGGGTGTCACCATGCCGAAACTCGTTGTCGTCGAACGCGACTACCCGAAGGTCGCGGAGAAGATGGCCGCGCTCGGACCGCTCGTGGAAACTCTGGGACTCACCACGAAGGGTGTCACCACAATTCCCGATGCCGAGGTAGATTACCTGCGCGGCGTGAACGGCACGGTGGTTTCCGGTGTCGCGCAGGGCCGTCCGTCTCTGGCCAAGGACACCCACGCGGCCGAGGCGATCCTGGCACTGTCCGGCACCACGAACGGCCGGCTCGCGGTGGAAGGGTTCCATGCGCTCGAAGAGCGCACCGGAACCGAGCTGGCCGATCTGGCTGCCGAGCACGAGGGTAAGCGAATCACCTTCGCCGACACGCAGGCCCGGCCCGTTCCGGTGATCACCTCACCGGAATGGTCCGGGAGCGAGACCGGCGGACGCCGCTACTCCCCCTTCACCATCAATGTCGAGCGGTCCAAGCCCTGGCACACCCTCACCGGCCGCCAGCACTTCTACCTCGACCACGACTGGATGATGGAGCTCGGCGAGCAGCTGCCGATCTACCGGCCGCCGCTGGACATGAGCGCGTTGTTCGCCGAACCCGGCATCGGCAACGTCGATGGCAACGGGGTGACCGTTCGGTATTTGACGCCGCACTCCAAGTGGTCCATCCACTCCGCGTATCAGGACAATCTGCACATGCTCACGCTTTCGCGTGGCGGGCAGGCGATCTGGATGTCGGACGTGGACGCCAAGAAGATCGGCGTCGCCGACAACGACTGGATCGAGGCGATCAACCGCAACGGCATCGTGGTGGCGCGCGCCATCGTCTCGCACCGCATGCCCGAGGGCACCGTGTTCATGTACCACGCCCAGGACCGCGCGGTGAACGTCCCCCGCATCGAGGGCGGCGAGAACACCAAGGTCGGCAAGGGCAAGCGCGGTGGCATCCACAACGCGCTGACCCGGATCATGATCAAGCCCTCGCATCTCATCGGCGGCTACGCGCAGCAGTCGTTCGCGCTGAACTACCACGGCCCCACCGGAAATCAGCGCGACGAGGTCACCACGATTCGTAAGCGCTCGCAGGAAGTGGAGTACTGATATGCGCGTCATGGCTCAGCTCGCCATGGTCATGAACCTGGACAAGTGCATCGGCTGCCACACCTGCAGCGTCACCTGCAAGCAGGCGTGGACCAACCGCTCGGGCACCGAATACGTCTGGTTCAACAATGTGGAAACCCGTCCGGGACAGGGTTATCCGCGGCGTTACGAGGACCAGGAGAAGTGGAAGGGCGGGTGGACCCTCGACAAGAAGGGCCGCCTGACGCTGAAGTCCGGATCCCGAATGAAGCGGCTGCTCAATATCTTCGCCAACCCGGACCTGCCCACCGTGTCGGACTACTACGACCCGTGGAGCTACGACTACGAGAACCTGCTGTCCGCCCCGCAGATGGACACCACCCCGGTGGCCAAGCCCAAGTCGCTGATCACCGGTGAGGACACCAAGGTCACCTGGGGCGCGAACTGGGACGACTCGCTGGGTTCGGGTCCCGAGCAGGTCGGCAAGGACCCGTTGCTGGCCAAGCTGTCCGAGCAGGTGAAACTGGAGTTCGAAGAGACCTTCATGTTCTACCTGCCGCGCATCTGCGAGCACTGCCTCAACCCGTCCTGCGCGGCGTCCTGCCCCTCCGGCGCGATCTACAAGCGCGCCGAGGACGGCATCGTGCTCGTGGATCAGGACAAGTGCCGCGGCTGGCGGCAGTGCGTGAACGCGTGCCCGTACAAGAAGATCTACTTCAACCACAAGACGGGCAAAGCGGAGAAATGTACTTTCTGCTACCCGCGTGTGGAAGTCGGCATCCCGACCGTGTGCTCGGAGACCTGTGTCGGCCGGCTGCGCTACATCGGCGTCATGCTCTACGACGCCGACAAGGTGCTCGAGGCCGCCTCGGTCGAGAACGACCAGGACCTGTACCCGTCACAGCTGGGCGTCTTCCTCAACCCGCACGACCCGCGCGTCATCGCCGAGGCCGAACGGGCCGGAATCTCCCCGGAATGGATTGCCGCCGCACAGGATTCGCCGGTCTACAAGCTGATCGTCGACTACCAGATCGCGCTGCCGCTGCATCCGGAATACCGCACCATGCCGATGGTCTGGTACGTGCCGCCGCTGTCGCCGGTGGTCGACACCCTCACCCAGACCGGGCACGACGGCGAGAACCACAACAACCTGTTCGGAGCGATCGACGCGCTGCGAATTCCGTTGGAGTACCTGGCCGAACTGTTCACCGCCGGTGAGATCGGCCCGGTGCGCGCCTCGTTGCAGCGGCTGGCGGGCATGCGGTCGTTCATGCGCTCGATCAACCTCGGCCAGGAGCCCGACCTGTCCATCCCGGACGCGGTCGGCCTGGAGCCCGAGGAGATCGAGGCCATGTACCGGCTGCTCGCCATCGCCAAGTACGAGCACCGCTACGTGATCCCCTCCGGCGCGACTTCCAAAGCGCACGAACTGGATTCGCTCGCCACCGGCTGCTCCCTGGACACCGACGGCGGCCCGGGCATGACGGCCTTCGACTACATGGCCGACAAGTTCCACCTCACCGATACCAACGGTGCCGCCGCACCCGAGCAGAAGTCCAACCGGATCAACCTGCTCAACTGGGACGGCAAGAGCACCAGCGGGCTGGTGCCCACGTCCGCCAACGGCAACGGCGCCGCTGGTAATGGCAATGGAGCCAATGGAAATGGGCACCACACCCCCGCACCGGAGCCGGCGGCCGTCGACACCGAATCGATCGAACCCGAACCGACGGGAGCGGCGCGATGAACCTGCTCAGACTGCGGCGGCGTTCCGTACCCGCCGTCACCGCGAGCGACAACGATCGGCGTGAGGTGTGGCGGCGGGACGCGCTGTCGCTGGACTACCCGCACCCGCGCACCCGCGCGCTGATCGACGAGCTCGACGCCAACTCCGAAACCGGTGGCGCCGCACCGGAATCCACCGAGGCGTCGCGATGAGCCTGCTGAAACTGCGCCGCCGCCCCGAGCCCGCCGTCGCCCTGAGCGACCGGGACCGGCGGCTGGTGTGGCGGCTGAGCGCGCTGCTGCTGGACTACCCGAACGCGCAGACTCTCTCGCTGCTCGACGAACTCGACGCCGCCGCCGCGGAACTGCCGGACTCGGTGCGCCCGCTGCTGGCCGGGTTCCTCACCCATCTGCGCACCGGCGACCCGATCGCCCTGGCCCAGGAGTACGTCGAGACCTTCGACATGCGCCGCCGGGCCAGCCTGCACCTGACCTTCTACGCCTACGGGGACACCCGTAAACGCGGGATGGCGCTGCTGCGGTTCAAGCACGCCTACCGGCACGCCGGGGTCGAACTCGGCGACGAGGAACTGCCCGACCACCTGCCCGTGCTGCTCGAATTCGCCGCCACCGTCGACCCGATCGGCGGCGAACGGCTGCTGGGCGAACACGTCCCGGTCCTGGAACTGCTGCGGTTGTCGCTTTCCGACAGCGGATCTCCCTACGCCGGGGTGCTGGCGTCGGTGGTGGCGACCCTGCCACCGGTCACCACCGCCGACCGCCGGCGCATCGCCGAACTCGCCGCCCAGGGCCCGCCGGAGGAAGAGGTCGGCCTCGACCCCTTCGCCATGGACCCGCTCGCCTTCTCCGGAACGGAGGCCCGCCGATGAGCTCCGCGCTCTGGCTGATGCTCCCCTACATCGCCTTCACCTCGTTCGTGCTGGGCCACCTGTACCGCTACCGCACCGACCAATTCGGCTGGACCACACGGTCTTCGCAGATCCACGAGTCGCGGCTGCTGAAGCTGGGCAGCCCGCTGTTCCACTTCGGCATGCTCGGGGTGATCGGCGGACACGTGATGGGTGTGCTCATCCCGGAGTCCTGGACCGATGCCATCGGCGTGTCCGAGGAGGCGTACCACCTGGTCGCCGTGTCCGCGGGATCGGTTGCGGGACTGGCGGTCATCATCGGCGTCGCCATCCTGGCATACCGCCGGCTCACCGTCTCCGCCGTCCGGCAGGCCACCTCGGTCAACGACAAGGTCATGTACGTCCTGCTGACCGCGGCGCTGGTCACCGGCCTGCTCAACACCTGGGGCAGCAATCTGCTGTGGGGCACCTACAACTACCGCGAGACCGTGTCGCCGTGGTTCCGCAGCCTGTTCACCCTGCACCCGGAGCCGGAGCTGATGGTCGGCACGCCCTGGACCTTCCAGCTGCACGGGCTGGTCGTGCTGGCGCTCATCGCCTTCTGGCCCTACACCCGCCTGGTGCACATGTTCTCCGCGCCGGTCGGTTACCTGGTGCGGCCGTACGTGGTCTACCGCAGCAAGCCCGACAAGTCCGCGGACAAGAAGCGCTACGCGAAAGCCTGGGAGACCCCGGCCATTCCGCGCCGCTGAGGCGGATTTCGCACATCAGGAAACCGGGCGTTCATCGAATAGTCGATGGCGCCCGGTTTCTCGCGGTGTTATCGTTCGGCCCGGCCCAACCGACTGGTCGGGCCTGAATTGTCTTCGGGGGAATCCATGTTCAATTGGTATGTCGGCCTGCTCGCGCT
The DNA here is from genome assembly GCF_053602575.1 of Nocardia sp. NPDC004340. NCBI lineage: Bacteria > Bacillati > Actinomycetota > Actinomycetes > Mycobacteriales > Nocardiaceae > Nocardia > Nocardia sp. NPDC004340. The sequence continues at coordinate 13,692 of NZ_JBSGDW010000005.1, read as the reverse complement.
CAGCGGGGTGATCATGCTGGTGCTCGCCTCCGTCCGTGAGGGGCAGAGCAACACCGCGCGCACCATCGACGCCGTCTTCGGGCTGGTCTATCTCGGCTACGCCTTCTACCTCGCGTTCCTCTTCGACGGCGACTCCTACCTGATCTTCTTCCAGGCCTTCATCCTGCCGGTCGTGATGGTGGTCAATTTCTTCCGCAATCGCACGCCGAAGCCGAAACTCACCGACACCCAGAAGGCCTGGCGCGAATACCAGAAGTCGAACGGGCAACAATAGCCGGGTGTTCTCGAAAAAGACCGAGCCCGAGCGGGTCACGCCACCCAAAACGCCCTGCCCCGACTGCGGGGGACACCGGGTAGCGGTGGGCTGCAGTATGGAGATGCGTCTGGTGCCGCGTGGGGGCGGGCGGTCGCTGTCGGACCTGCGCGCGCTGGTCTGTCTCGGTTGCGGGCGGGTGTTCTTCTACGCCGACCGGCTCGACATGGTGCGCGAGGCGATGAAGTCGAGGACCTCCTGAGCGCTGTGCACGGACTGCTCCCGGGCGGCGGACCGCAGGCGGTCCAGGGCGTCGTCGACGCGCTCGTCCGGGCTCTGATCCGCGCCCAGCACTACGATCGCCTCCCAGGTCGCCGGCCCCGGATCCGGCTGGGCCAGTAGCTCTTCCAGGTAGGCGCCGGGCTCGAGGAGGCGCAGGGCGCGACGGCCGTGGGCGTGTACGCGGCGGGGCAGCTCGGCGCGGATGGCCTCGATGTCCTCGGCCTGGACATGGCCCGGCTGGTAGCGATCCAGCCGCACCGACCACAGCTCGTCGGGCTCGGCGGGCAGACCCTCGCCGGGGAGCAGGCCGGGGCCGGACGCCGCCTCGGGCGCGAGGGGGCGCAGTCCGTAGCGCTCGGTGCGCCACACGCGGAATTCCTGCCAGGCCGCCGGGGTCGCCCACGCGCCCAGGCCGAAGCGCAGCACCTGCTGTCCGCCGGTGAAGGTGCGGAAGGTGCGGGTGCGGGCGATGGTGGCCACGCCCTCGGGCAGCACCCGCGTCCAGGTGGGGTCGGCCCCCTCGAAACCGTACGGCTGCAGCAACTTCCCCGTGTCGCGCATCAGGCGGCGCAGTGCCGATTCCGGTTTCACCATCCTCGCAGATTAGCGGTGGCCGCCGACAGGATCCCGGACCTCCGCCATCCACCCAGGACGCGGCGCGTCGCAATGGACACGCCGCGCCCGGGGCCAGATGTCAGTGGCCGGAATAGATGTCGTTCACCGTGCCCGCGTAGCGGTCGTTATTGGTGAGCGGTTGCAGACCCAGAGCGGTGTCGATGGTGCGGAGCAGACCGTACTGGTCGGTGCGCTGGGAGCTGGTGTACCCGGCCTTCACCGTGTTCTGCGACCCGAGCACGATGGTCGGAACGCGGTTCGGGTACATCGGGCCGAACGCCTTGACCGTGCCCTCGTCGAAGGTCACGATCAGCAGGGAACGCTGTGTCTTCCACGCCGGCGAGTTCAGGATCGCCGGCAATGTGGCACTCAGCCACTGGTCGCCCGAGGCGACGCCGCAGCCCTCCATGTTGTGGCATTCGTTGGCCGCGAACCACACGAAATTCGGTGTGGTGGCGGCGGATTGCAGGTCGGTCTTCATCTGCGTGAGCGGCTGCAGGTGCGCGGCGCAGTAGGCCGGATCCGATTTCATGTTCTGGAAGTACAGGAACGGCAGGTCGTCCTGGTAGTACTCGCCATGCTGGGTCTGATCGCAGTTGCCGTTGGCGTCCTCGGCGTACCCCTTCCAGGTCTTGCCCGCGGCGTCGACGCTGTTACCGATATGGCGCGCGTTCAGAGTCGTGGTGGTCACGCTGTTGTCGACCAGCCCGTACAGTCCGCCCGCCGCCAGGGCGACGTAGTTCGGATCGCTCGGATGCGTGGTCGCGAAGGACTGGCTCAACGTCGAGCCCTGCGGCCGCAGGCCATTGATGTAGGGGGCCTGAGAGTTTCCGATGATGCCGGTGATGCCGTCGTAGTCCTGGTTCTCCAGGTAAACCATGAAGACGTGGTCGTAGCCCGGCACCGTGGTGGTGGACTGGCTCAGCGACGGCGCGGGCAGGGCGGCGCCGATGGTAAACGACAGATTGTCGGCGTAGCCGTCGGTGGTGTCGCCGTTGGTCCAGGTGAAGTCCACCGCGACCCGCACCGAGCGGGTGCCCTTGGGCAGCGTGCCCTTCACATCGCGCTGCAGCAGTTCGGTTTTGAGGCCGCGGTCGATGCTGCTCACGCTCCCGGCGTCGGCCGAACCGATCTTGGAACGCGACCCGTCGAGGAAGGACACGGTCAGGCCGGCCTTGTCCATCTGCGCGCCGTAGCCGCCCAGCCAGCCATTGAGGTCGAAGCTCACGCCACCCTGGTCGATGGCCGCGGCGGCGCCGGAGATGTCGATCCACTGATCCATCTCGGAGCTGCCGGTACCGCCGCCGGTGAAGAACTTCGCGCCGCGGTCCGACGGGCCGGTCGAGGACGGTCCGGGCCAGCCGGATTGGCCGTAGCACACCGCGTTCGGCTCGCCCTTGCCGGCGTTCCAGCCCGGCAGCGTCATGCCGTCGAGCCCGCGTGGTGAGCACTGCGCCACCGCTTCGGCATCGCCGTCCACGATCAGGTTCGGGCTGGTGACCGCGGCCTGCGCCACGGTGGGGGTGACGGCCGAGCCGCTCAGGACGGACAGTGCGGCCGCCGCCGAGAGGGCGAGGACCTTGCCGAGGTGTTGTCGAACGCCATTGTGGCGCATAGGTATTCCTTACGGGTCGTTACAAATACGACCCGAATGGAACACGCTTCAGATGTCCAGCCGCCCGACCTGTCATGGCCGGGCGGTGAACACCGTTTACTTAACGGGCTTCTTCTTCTTGGAGCGGGCCCAGTTGTTCATGATCGGCAGGTCCACCCAGTGGTAGAGCGCCGCCGCGATCACCGTCGACACCACCAGGCTCAGCATCGCGAAGCCCGCCCAGCCGACGACGCCGAACTCCTTGCCGCCGATCAGGTATCGGGTGATCAGCACCATGACCGGGAACTGGATCAGATAGAAGGCGAAGGAGATATTGCCCAGCCACACCATGCGCGGATGGGAATTGACCTTGCCGATGCCGTGCAGGTCACGGTTCGCCATGGTGGCGACCACCGCGGTCATCGGGGCCAGCATCAGGACCGACATCTTGTAGTTCACCGGCACGACCCAGGTCAACGCGTACGAGATGGTCAGCGCGACCATCGGCCACAGCAGGTTGGTGTTGCGCCACTTGCCTTCCAGCACCATGCGCGCGGCCAGCACGCCGAGGAAGAACTCCGGCAGGCGGGACAGCGGGAAGGTGTAGCTCAGCCAATACGACAGCGACACCGGGATGTTCGCCTGCTGGAACCACGCCGGGGAGGCGTGCAGCTCGTAGTACGGCGACGTGGTGCCCGGGACCAGTCGCGGCGCGAACGCGTTCGCGATGCCCTTGGGGCCGTCGAAAAACAGGAAGTACGAGGTGTGCAGGGCGGCGATGCCCAGCAGCAGGACCGCCGCCGCCAGCACCAGCCGGCGCGTGGGGATCTTCATGATCAGCGGCAGCACCAGCGGGAAGCTCAGGTAGAACAGCATTTCCGCGGCCAGCGACCAGGACGGCACGTTCAGGCCGCCGACCGTGGTCCACTTGGGCACGTAGGTGTGCACCAGCAGCAGGTTCGGCACCCACACCACCGCGCGGTGCAGCGGCACGCTCGCCACCACGATGAACGCCGCGGCCGCCAGCAGATGGGACGGGTAGATCTTCAGCACGCGACGGCGATAGAACGCGCCCTTCGCCATGCCCGGCCGGAACGACCAGTAGATGATGAAGCCCGACAGCACGAAGAAGAAGGTCACACCCGCCGCGCCGAGCTGCATCGGAATCCACGCGTGGATGTTCCGGAACATCTCCGACTTCTGGAACGGGTACACCGGCAGGAACACCAGTGCGTGCAGCACGAACACCGCGAACGCCGCCCACCAGCGCGCGCCGGTCAGCGACGGCAGCGGCGGGCGGACCCGGGCGGCGCGTTCGATGACGGATTCGACGGCGGGCGCGGCGGTTTCGACAGGGCGGGCCGCGGGCGCCGGTTGGATCAGTTGAGTGGAGAAGGACTCCACCGCGAGCGCGGTGGGATCCTCCCGCGTGCCGGGCACGACTTCGGGTGGTCGGGTCATCGGGCGTACCTCTCCTGCAGGGCGTTGGCAATCACGGCGTCGCCCTGCGGAGCCGGATGGAACGGCAGACCGGCGACATTGACTTTCGGGTCGAACACGCCGTTGACCCACTGGTCGGGTGTGCACAGCCCGTGCCCGCGGGTGAGCGCCCGGCTGTCGAGGTACTCGATCTTCAACAGGGCCGCGGCTTCCCGCTGCGCCTGATCGAATCGATCGAGGTAGTCGACGACCGTGCGGCCCTTGGGCTGGCCGATCTCGAGACCGGCGATATCGAAGCAGATCGCGTCCTGGCCGGGCGTGAACAACTCCGGATACCCGACGATCACGATGCGCGCGTTCGGGGCGTAATACCGGACGTAGGCGACGACCTTGCTGATCCGTGCGGCGTACTCGGCGCCGGTCACGTTCTTCGGGTCGGCCATCCGGCCGTCGGCCACCGCGTCGGCCCCACAGCCGCCCGCGGGGTCGTAGAAGCAGGCCTGCATCGAGTCCCACGGCGACTTCGTGGAGTCGCCCCACACATCGTTGAGACCGAACTGCAGGGTGACCAGCTTCGTCTTCGGACCGAACGCGCCCGCCTTGTCGGCGTTGCTCGCCTGGACCTTCAGGATGTAGCCGTTCCCGGTGTCGATCGACGCGCCCGGGCAGGACTGGTTCCACACCTGTCCGTCGCCGCGCAGGCCCAAGCGGTCCTGCAGCTGCGCCGGCCAGGCGGTGGCGCCGTGCTGACAGGTCTTGTCCTGCCCCAGCGGGTCCCACCCGTTCGCGGTGAACGAGTCACCCAGAATGACCAGTTCTCTACCTTGCGGAGTCGAATCCGCCTGTGCCCCCGAAGTTCCCGCCATGGTCGCGGCGACTGCCATCACCGCGGCACACAGCCACCGTCCGTTGTTTCCCGACACGTGCACTTATCTCCGTCTTTCAGAACCTGCGCTGGTGCGTCAGTACCCTGCGCGAGGCTCGAAGCCGGGGGCGTCCAGCGTCGGCGGCGCCTGCTTGGCGGGCGCTTCGACCTGCGGCGCGGGCTTGGGCGCGACCGGCTGCGGCGCGACCTGCTGCGGCGCGGGTGCCTCGACCTGCGGCGCGGGCGCCGGGGCGGGGGCCTCGGCCTTGGGGGCCTCGGTGGTGGCCGGCGGGGCGGCGGGCGCGGGGGCCGCGCTGCTCGCGGGAGCGGCCGAGCTGCTCGCCGGGGCGACCACGGAGGTGGTCGTGGCGGGCGAGTCGGTGGCCTTGTCGCTGCCACACGCAGCGAGTCCACCGATGAGCAGGACGGAACCGATGGCGGCCACGGTGGCGCGAGCGGTCGACTTGCCGGTGATGCGGATGTTCATGTTGGAACCCTCGTATCGCAAATTGAACTGCGGATTTTTCACTTTTGCGCGGAGTGTACAAGAGGCTGCGAGAGCCGCGACAGGGGTTCGGCAAACTGCAAAACCCCTGCGCAACCAGCAGACTCGACGAGTAGCTACCGACGGACAAACCGTCGATAACCGGCTGTGCACACGGTCAGTGACCGTAGCGGTCGTAGATGGCGCGGGCGACGACGGTGTCACCCTGGGTGGACGGATGGAAGAACAGACCGTCGAGATCTGTCCGGGGGTCGAACACACCGTTCAGCCACGGCTGCGACGAGCAGAGCCCATGACCGGTGGTGAGCCCGCGGGCATCGAGGAACTCGATCCCGAGTAGTTGGGCGGCTTCTCGCTCCGCCTTGTCGATCCGGTCGAAGTACTCGACCACCGCGCGACCACGCGACTGGATGAAGGGCGCGACGCCGCCGATGCTCAGGCAGACCGTGCCGGTGCCCGGCGTGAACAGCTCCGGGTAACCGACCAGGACGATCTTCGCGTTCGGCGCGTAGTACTTGATGTAGGTGACGGCATTGCTCATGCGCTTGGCCATCAGCGCGCCGGAGACCCCGTTGTAGTCGGGGAAACGGTTCTCGTCGACGGCCTCGGGGTCACAGCCGAGCGGAAGGTTGAACACGCACTTCTGCAGCGACCCCCACAGCGTCTGGTCGTTCTTGCCCCACTTGTCGTTGAGGCTGAACTGCAGCGTCACCAGCTTGGTCCTGGGACCGAACGCGCCTTCCTTGTCGGCCTTCTGCGCCTGCTGGGCCATGGTCCAGCCCGGGCCGCTGTCGATCGACGAACCGGGGCAGGACGGGTCCGACACCCGGTCGGTGCCGTGCACGCCCATCAGCTCGGCCAGCTGCACCGGCCAGGCGGTGCGCCCGTGCCGATTGCAGGAGTTGTCCGCGTCCATGAAGTCCCAGGCGTTCGCCGAGAACGAATCGCCCAGGGTCACAAGCTCTCTGCCCCCGGCGCCCGGATCGGCGCCGGCGGGGGCGGTACTCATCGCGGAGACCGAGGCCGCCACCGCGACGACGGCAGCACACAGCCACCGTCCATTCTTGCCCAGCAACTGACTAGTCCAGCTCTCTCAGTATCCGGCGCGGGGTTCGAAGCCCGGTGCGTCCAGGGTGGGCGGGGCGGGCTTCGCGGGCTGCTCGACCTGCGGAGCGGGCTTGGGCGCCACCGGTTGCGGGGCGACGGGCTGCGGCGCGGGGGCTTCCGGCGCGACGGGCTGCGGGGCGGCCGGTTCGGTGGCCGCGGGCTCCGGCGCGGGAGACTCGGCGGGCGCGGGAGCGGCGGCCGTGGTGGTGGGCGCGGGGGCGCCCGTGGCCTTCACCGCCGACGACACCACCGCACCACCGGTCGGTGAGCCCTCTGAGGACTTGTCGCTGCCGCACCCTGTGACCCCCGCGAACAACAACGCCCCGCCGAGCACTGCCGCGGCGGCACGAACGGCGAACACCCCTGGTGTAGCAGACTTCATCAGTACCTCGAATCGGAGCTCAAAACTGAAGTGATAGATGTTCACTTCAGCGGGGAGTGTACAAAACCAGCCACCCCTACCCGCCCGGATTCGGAAAACTGGCCCCGACTGCTGGGGGCATCGGATCCGGTCCGCCCTGATCAGGCAAACCGTACCCGCAACCACCGGTTCCAGTCGGTCGGCACCCGAAACTATCCCACCCAGTGGTCCGGGGCTACCCCCCAGCGAGCCCCGGACCCCTCGGCGCGCCGCGGAACTAGTCCGGGATCGCGACCGTCGACGGGAGGTTCACCCAGCTGGGGGCGTCGGGATCCAGCCGCAGATGTTCGGGCTTCAGACCGGAATCGGCCAGGAAGATCATCGGCGGGAGGGCCTTGGGGAAATTGCTCGCGTAGACGTCGATCCGGAGGCGGTGGCCGGGCCGCAGGACGGCCTCGATCGGGGTCAGGGCGATATCGAGGGTGACCGGGACGCCGGGGACGGTCTGCTGCCGCCGAGCCAGGTCCAGGTAGTAGTGGGGTTCGGTGTAGTCGCCGTTGGCGGAGCGGAGGCTGGCGTCCTCGTCGATCTGACGCATGGAGGCAACCAACTGGCCGGTCGCGATCTCGTGCGAGACACCGTCGGGGGCAACATCGTTGACGGTCGCGACCCAGTACCCGTCGGCGGCGTCCTCGACCACGTTCAGGTGGACGTTAATCGGGCCCGACACCGTGGTCGGGGCGGACACCGGGCTACTGGTGAAGGACAGGCCGTCGTTCTCCCAGACACGGGAATCGTTGGTGCACAGGTCGAGAATCGCGGTCAGGCCCGCGGTGATGCGGGCGGCGTCGCGGCCGCACAGGCTCGACAGGGCCGGGGTGACCGTCAGATCGCGCACGGCCGGCTGCCCGGGGTCGGCGGACAGGCCGCCGTCGTAGCGGGAGCCGGGACCGGTGCCGGACGGGATGTCGTTCAGATACATCCGGCGGTAGACGGCGTCCGCGCGCGGGAACTCCGGCGCGTCGGTCCAGCCGCCGCCCTGCTGCTTCACGATCAGCGGCGTGAATCTGTCCACGCCATTGTCGATTCCGCGCAGCCAGTGGTCGAACCAGGCCCGCTGCAACACATCCAGGCGCGGCGGCATCCCCGGATGGCCGAAACCGCCGACGCCGGAACCCAGGTGGTAGCCGTCGCCCATGATCAGTTTCTTCTGCTCGGGCGGCAGCGGGATGGCGGCGAAGGTGTCGGTGGGCGTGGTGCCGAAGATGTCGAACCACGCGCCCACCATGAAGGTCGGGACCCGGATGTGGGTGATGTCGGTCTTCAGGCCCCGCCGGAAGCCCGAATTCGGGTCCACCAGTTCACGGGTCCGCGCGGTCAGCTGGTCGGGGGTCAGGGCGGTGTAGCCGTTGACGACCATGTCGACCAGGGTCAGCGGATCGGCGAGGCGGTCGCGCAGCCAGCGGGATTGCTGTGCGGGATCGAACTTTCCGACCAGCAGCGCGGTCACGTCCGGAATCATCTTGAGCGCGTTGACCCCCAGCAGCCACGGCACCAGGAAGCCGACGCCCACCGCGGCGCCCGGGCCCGCGATATCGGTGAAGATGTCGGCGCTGCCCTCGTAGGCGAACACGGCCTTCAGGCCCGGCGGCATCCGGTCGGTGGCCTCCAACGCGGTGATCGCGGTGAACGAGATCCCCATGGCCCCAACGGTTCCGTCGCTCCAGGACTGGCGGGTGATCCAGTCCACCACCTCGGCGACATCCTGCTTCTCCCGGTCGCCGAAGACCTGCCAGGCGCCCTCGGAGGTGCCGGTGCCCCGGGTGTCGACCTGCACCAGGGTGTATCCCGCCTCGGCGAGCGCCCAGTCCTGCGCGGCCGCCTCCAGCGCCCCGGAATCCAGCTGCCGGGTCATGTCGAACAGGCCGTCCACCCCGACGCCCGGCAGATTCAGCGACGCGGCCCACGCCTCCAGCGGCTGTTTGATGCCGAGGCCGTCGGCGGCGCTGAGCACCGCCTCGCCGATCAGCAGCGGCAGCTTGCCGTATCCCTGCATCTGGAGGATCACCGGCCGGCGACCGTCCGGGACACGGCCGTTGTCGGCGGGATGAATGATGTCGGCCTTGAGCACGACGCCGTCGGACATGGTGATCGGCACGGCGAGATCGGGGACGATCCCGTTGTGCGGCTGCGGTCCGTCCACCGCGGCGGTCCAGTCCGCCGCGTACGGGCCGCCGTCGATTCCGGTGAATGCGGTGTCCGACACGGCCATCGGGGCGAGGAACTGGGTTCCCGCCACCACCGCGGCCATGATCACCAGTACTTTCCCGGCCGATCTCCGGGTTCGCCATCGCACCTTCAGCATTGAGTCCCACCTCTCGCACCGTTGTTGGGACAGATTGTTGCTACTGGCTGGTAATAACGACTCGCCCCAGGGCGACATCGTTTTACCCCTGTGCGACAAGCACATTCGGCCATTCCGTCCCAGACAGTCGGCGGGCCAGGTTACGATCCCCCGCGCAGACGAAGAACCGGCGGGAGGGCGACCGGCCGATGGCGATCATGGCGCGCGCGGCGAGCCTGCGCGGATACCGCGAACTCATCGACGAACTGGGCGGCGACGGCGCGGCCCTGCTCCGGCGATTCGGGATCACCCCCGAGGCCATCGCCGACGGCGACGCCCTGGTTCCCGCCGAATCCCTGGGCCGGGCACTGAAAGTCGCCATGGAGTTCCTGGACCGCAACTACCCCGGCCCCGACCGGACCACGGCCGCGCGGGTCCGGGCGGCCATCGATCGCGCCCTGCTCGAATCCCGGGCCGACATCGACACCGTGGCCCGCATGCTCACCGTGCACGAGCGCACCCTGCAACGCGCATTGGCCGCCGAGGGAACGACTTTCACGGCCCTGCTCGACGCGGCCCGCCGCGATATCGCGCACGGGCTGCTGTGCGAGACCGATCTGCCGATGAGCCGCATCACCACCCTGATCGGGCTGCGCGAACAGTCCGCGCTGACCCGGGCGGTGCGGCGCTGGTACGGCCGGACGCCGCAACAGGTCCGGAACGCGGCCCGCGCGGTCGAACCACGCGGGGCCGGGACCGGTGTCGACCGACCTACGACGACGGGGCGATGAGGCGTTCGGAGAGCCCCCACAGAGCCGCGGCGGTGGCCGGGTCGGTGGCGTGCGGACTGGCCTGGGCGACAGCGCAATCCGCGAGGTAGCCGCCCGAGTGCGCGGTCAGGTCGGGGGCGGTCGCCGCCAGGACCGAGGTCGCGGCCGCTTCCGGGATCGTCTTCAGGGCGGTCACGGCCGAGGGATTGCGGGAGGTGAGTTTGCGCATCTCGGCGAAGTCCTCGCGGGACATGTGCCGGGACAGGTCGGTGGCGCACACGCCCGGGTGCACGGCGTAGGCGTGGATGCCCCGCTCCGCGCCTCGGGCCGCCAGTTCCACCGTCATCAGGATGTTCGCGGACTTGGATTGCCCGTAGCTCGCGAACTTGTCGTACTCGCGGCGCTCGAAGTTCGGGTCGTCGAGGTCGGCCGGGTACGCGTGATGCGCCGCCGAGGACACGGTGACGACGCGGCTCGCGGCACCGGACCGGTCCGCACCCGCCGACAGTGCGGGCAGCAGGCCGGTGGTGAGGGCGAAGTGGCCGAGATGGTTGGTGCCGAACTGCGATTCGAAGCCGTCGGCGGTGCGGCCGAACGGCGTGTACATCACCCCGGCGTTGTTGATCAGGAGGTGCAGCGCGGGCGCGCGCTCGGCCACGGCCCGCACGGCCGCGCGAACGCTGCCGAGATCGCTCAGGTCCAGCCCCACGACATCGACTGTCGCACCGGGAAACCGCTCACGGATACCGGCCGCGACCGTGCCCGCCGCGACGGTGTCACGAGCGGCGAGCAGGACCGTGGCGCCGGCGGCCGCGAGGGCACGGGCGGTCTCGGCTCCGAGACCACCCGTGGTTCCCGTGACCAGGGCTACGCGACCGGTGAGGTCGATTCCGGCGATGACCTCATCGGTGTCCATCGCGTGCCGCTCAGCCCGCGAGCTTCGCGAGGTTGGGGAAATTGCTCAGCTCCCAGCCGCCGTCCACCACCATGTCGATGCCCGTGACATAGGAGGCCTCGTCGGAGGCGAGGAACAGGCACGGGCCCGCGATCTGTTCCGCGGTCGCGGGCGCGCCCATCGGAATGCGGTCCAGGAACATCTGTTTGGCGGGCTCGTACCCCATGACCGCCGCGACCAGCGGGGTGTCCACCAGGCCGGGCAGCACGGCGTTCACCCGGATGCGGTGCTGCGCCAGTTCCAGGGCCGCGTTCTTGGAGAACATGACCACGCCCGCCTTACCCGTGGAGTACGGGCTGCCGCCGGGCATGGGGACCCGGGCGTCCAGGGACGAGATATTGACGATCGAGCCGCCACCGGTCGACTTCATCAGGCGCGCTTCGTGTTTGGTGCACAGGAAGACGCTCTTCTGGATGAGGTCGATGGTGAAGTCCCAATCCGCCTCGGTGAGGTCGGTGACCGCCCCGATGCGGGACGCGCCCGCGCAGTTGAAGGCGGCGTGCAGACCGCCGAACCGCGATGCGGCGACTCCGATTCCCGCCTCCACCTGGGCCTCGTCGGTGACATCGGTGACCGCCGGGACGAAGGCGTCACCGAGTTCGGCCGCCCGCTTCTCCAGTCCGGCCGCGTCGATGTCGAGGCCGACGACATTCCCGCCCTCGGCGATCACGGCGGCCGCGATGGCCGAACCGATGCCGGAGGCGGCGCCGGTGACGACCGCGGTGCGGCCCTCGAATCTGCGTGCGTTCATCGGGCACCCGCCTTCAGGAATTCGCCGGTCCGTTCCGTGCCGAGCGTCTCGGCCTTCTCGCCGAGCCCGAACACGAACTCGCCGTTGACCAGCACCGCGGTGACGGTCTCGTCATTGCGGTTGACCATGCGCGACAGGTTGTCGTACTCCGGAACCGGGTTCTCGGCGTAGGCGGTGAGGCTGTCGTCGAGCCGCTCGGGATCGATGATCAGCACATCGGCCCGGTCGCCCTCGCGCAGATGCCCGGCGTCGAGGTCGTACCAGTCGGCCAGCTCACCGGTGACCCGGTGCACGGCGTGCTCGACCGTCATGAACGGGTTGCCCGCCCGCTGCGCCCGCTGCACCCGCTCCAGCAGCCGCAGCCCGAAGTTGTAGAACGCCATGTTCCGCAGGTGCGCGCCCGCGTCCGAGAAGCCCAGCTGCACACTGGGATCCGCGGCCAGCACGTTCAGCACCTCGGGCCGGTGGTTGGAGATGGTGGTGCGCCAGCGCACCTTGGGCCCGTACTCCACCACCAGATCCAGGAAGGCGTCCACCGGGTGCACGCCGCCGCGATCCACGCCGACCTGACCGAAGGTCTTGCCGATCACGCTCTCATCGGGGCATTCGGTGATCTCGGCGTCGAAGAAGTCGCGGTGCCAGACTCGCGGGCCCCACTTCTTGTCGTAGTCCTTGCGGAACCAGCGCCGGTATTCCTCGTCGGCCAGCAGCGCGCGGCGTTCCTCGATCTGGTTGGACAGGTGCAGAGCCGCGGCGCCGGAACCGAATTCCTCGAACACCGGCAGGTCGATACCGTCGGAGTACACCTCGAACGGCACCGGCAGGTGCTGCCAGCGGAAGTCGCCGCCCAGCTTGTTGATGATCTTGCCGAGCAGCGGGAAGACCTTCACCACACCGGGAATGGCCTTGATGTCGGCCGCCGACAGCAGGCTCACCTTCAGGTGCGGGCGGAAGAAGCCGAGGCTGCTGGCCGCCATGCCGATCAGGCTCTGCGGCTTGGCCACGTCCGGACCGCCCTGCAACGCCCGCTTGCGATCGCGCAGAATGCGATTCAGGCGACGCCGCTCCTTGGCGGTGGCGTAGGTCGAGGGCAGGGTGCGCGAACGGCACACCTCGCCGTCGAGCTTGTCGAACAGCAGCTGCTGCGAGGACATGCCGACGAAGCCCGCGTCCAGGGCCTCGGTCAGCTTGTGCTCCATGGCCGTCAGCTCGTTCTCGGTCGGCTTCACCTTCGGGTCGGTGGCGCGGGTCAGACCCAGCTGCGCCGCCCGGATGTCCGAATGACCGATGAACGCGGCCACATTCGGGCCCAGCGGCAGCGACTCCAGCGCCGCCACATAGCTGTGCGCGCTGTTCCAGGTCTTGAGCGCGTCGACCGCCTCCACCACGTGCTTGCGCGGAATCGCCTCCACCCGGCCGAACAGGTCGCCCGCGTCCGAACCGCCGACGTGCACGGTGGACAGCGAGCACGAGCCCAGCAGCAGGGTGGTGACGCCGTGCCGCAGCGACTCCGACAGCGTCGGGTCGAGCAGCACCTCCACGTCGTAGTGGGTGTGGATGTCGATCATGCCGGGCATGACCCAGCGGCCGGTCGCGTCGATCACGCGCCCGCAGTCGGTTTCGTCCAGCGGCGCGGCCGAGACCGTCGCCACCCGGCCGTCACGGATGCCGAGATTGCGGATGGCCGACGGCGCGCCGGTTCCGTCGAACCAGCGGCCGTTCTTGATGATGGTGTCGTACACAGGAATTCACTTCCCCAGAGTGAGGTCGCGGCGCAGCACCTTGCCGGTGGCGTTGCGCGGCAGCGGATCCGCGGTGACCAGCCAGCGGGCGGGCACCTTGAAGTAGGC
>NZ_JBSGDW010000004.1:0-921592 GCF_053602575.1 Nocardia sp. NPDC004340 | reverse complement strand
GTGGTGTTTTCTTTTTTTTTTTGTTTTTGTTTTTTTTTGGGGGTGCTCCCCCCCCCCCCCCCCCCCCCACCACCACCCCCACGTGCGGCCGACCCCTCGACGGCCGCTGGAAAATGGTCATTGGGTTGCGATGCGGTGGATTTCATCGCGAATTGCCGCGAGGAATTCGCGGGCATCGTTGTCGAACAAGGCCATTCGAGCCAGCGCGTCCCAGCGGCGGCGATGGGCGTCGACGAGTTCGGGTCCGCGAGTGACCATGCTGCCCGGGATCGGCTCCGCGGAAGCGACCGCATGGTCCTCGTTCTCGTAGATGACGAAGCCGTGCGGAATCGTGGTGCTCGCCTCGATATCCTGCGGAATCACCCCGATCGTGACCGTATCGAGGGTTTCGATCGAGGTGATCCGGTCCAGCTGGGCCAGCAGTACCCGATGCGGTCCCGGCCGAAAACGCAGGGCCGCTTCGGTGATCAGGAATTCGAACCGCTTCGCGGGGTCGTACAACACCTGCTGCCGATCCAGGCGCGCGGCCAGCGCGGCCGCCGCCGCCTCGGGCGCGTAGGGCGGGTCGAAGGTGTCGAACACTCGGCGCGCGTAGTCCGCGGTCTGCAGCAGGCCCGGCACCAGCGCGGGCTGGAAGTTCCGCACCACCTGCGCGTCCCGCTCGAAGGCCTGCACGTCGTCCTGCAGATGCGGGCGGTTCGCGAGCGCGCCCGCCCACTCCTCCACCTCGGGCGTGTGCGCCGCCTCGGTGAGCGAACGCAGCGACTGCCGAGAATCCTCCTCCGCCCCAACCGCTTCGGCCCAGCCGAGCACCTGCGGTAGCGGCGGAACCACGGTCCCCGCCTCGATCCGCGACAACGTCGACTGGCTGATCCCGACCCGCTTCGCCAGCTCCCGCCCGGAGATCCCGGCCAGGTCCCGCAACCGACGTAGCTCCGCGCCCAATTGCTGGCGCGGATGCGACTGGCGCACAACCGAATTCGCGGCTGTCGCCGCGCCCTCGGTCGCGCCCCGTGTCGGCTGATTCTGTCGGTCCATGATGATTCAGATCGAATCATCTCGATTCGGACAGGTCAAGACTCATTCTGAATCATGACCGGAATCACATGCCGGCCAGTCTGATTCCATGGGCCGGCTCCGAGTCGAGATGCCCGGGCCGGACCGCTGTCGTGCCGGCGGCAGGATGAACGATTCCGTGCCGGTCGGAATCCGGGGACAGGCCGTGGTGTTCATTCGAGGATGAGCACGGAAGCGCCGTGCGGATACAGACGAGGACTCATGACCGAGCAGCTGACGATCATGGCCGTGCACGCCCATCCCGACGATGAGGTCATCGGGACGGGTGGGGTGCTCGCGCACTATGCCGCCGAGGGGATCCGGACGGTGCTGGTGACCTGCACCAATGGGGAGCAGGGGGATGCGCCCGGGGGAATCAAGCCGGGCGAGGCGGGGCACGATCCGGATGCTGTTCGGGTGCAGCGGCTTTCGGAGCTTCGAGAGTCGGTGGCGCTGCTGGGGATCGAGCATGTCGAGTTGTTGGGGTATCGGGACTCCGGGATGGTCGGGTGGGATGGGAACCAGCATCCGGAGGCGTTCTGGAATACGCCGGTCGATCAGGCGGCGGCGCGACTGGCGGACCTGATGCGGCAGTACCGGCCACAGGTGGTGGTGACGTACGACGAGAACGGGAATTACGGGCATCCCGATCACATTCAGGCCAATCGGATCACCGTGACGGCGGTAGCTTCGACCGGGATCCCGGACAAGCTGTACTACACCGCGATTCCGCGGGAGCCCTCGCTCGAGCGGTTCAAGGTCATGCGGGCGCAGGGGATGATCGATTTCGATCCGCCGGCGGACTTCGGCACGCCCATCGATGAGATCACTACGATCGTGGATGTCGCGCCGTATGTCTCACGGAAGATCAAAGCGCTCGAAGCACATGCCAGCCAGGCCGACAGCGTGCCGTTGCTGCGATTGCCCGCGGAGATGCAGCAGTCGTTCTTCGGGACCGAGAGTTTCGTGCGCCGTACCTCCAAGCTCACGGTGGAGGCCGGCCAGGAAACCGATCTCTTCGCGGGACTGCGCTGACTCGGCGGGTGGTGCGCCGCTGATCGAAAGTATCGAACTGGCCGGGCGGGCTTCCTCACCTCGCCATCCGCCCAGCTATCGTTGATTTATCACGAATGGGAGAATGCAGACGTGAGTGACGTGATAAAGACGATCAAAGATCAGCACGGGGCGCCGGCGGGTGTCGTGGCACCCGTCGGAGGATAGTTCGATGTCGGACCAGGAAGTGCCGGGGCGGGGATCCCTGCCGGGGCCCGGCGCGAACCGGTTCGATGCCGTGGAACGGCTGCGCGCGAAGCTGGAAGCCATGCGGGCAGGCGAGGCTGCCACGCCCGAAAAGGACGATTCGAATCTGACCCGCCTGCCGCGTCGCCCGCGGCGCACCACCGATCCGGCCCCCGGCCCGCCGTCCATGCCCTGGAATCCGGCGGGCGGCTCCGCCTACGATCCCGCGCCTACCCGGCCGGTGACGCGCGCGGAACTGCAGGGTGAGACGGGCTGGCTGCCGATCGATCCGGGCCGCGCCCAGCACCCCGCGCCCGCCCCCGAGGCGGGCCGTGGCGACGGCAGTGTCATCGACTTCAACGCGGCGCGCCGGCGCCGAGCCGGTGAGGATGCCCCGGCCACCGGCATGCGGCCCATCGCCAAACCACGCCGCATCGGATCCGGCGACGCGCCCGAAACCAAGGGCGATCGCGGCTAGAGCCGCTTGAATACCCAGCGGGCACGCGGCTCGTCGCTGACGTGACCGAGCAGCGCGATCGGCACCGCCGACGCGGTATCGCCGTAAAGGGTCAGACTGGGGTCGGACGCCAGGCTGACGCGATGATTGCCTGCGGTCTCGCTCACGTACCACAGGCCCGTGTCGGCGACCCCGCACACGGCCTGGCCCACGGAGTAGGTGACCGGATCGAGCTTGACCGGTTGCAGACACAACCGGGTCGAGGAATTGAGCAGCTGGTACAGCGGACCCGCGGGCTTGTAGGTGATCAGCACCGTCTCCCAGCGATTCACGTCCGCGCCGTCGTCGACGATCGCCTTCGCGCCGGTGGGGGCCGTCACCGCCGGGCGCAGCGTGTAGGCCGGTTGCGCCTCCAGGAAGATGCGATACCGGCCCGGGCGTAGTGGCTCGGCGGAGGCGGGGGTGGCCATGACTGCGGCGAGAATCAGGTGAATCACGATCACGAGAACGGCGCGGGCGGACATGACGCTGCTCATCCTTTCGGGGAGGTGCGCGGACGGATTCACGCTGCGCACGGGTGAATTCGAAACGCCGGCGGCCCGGACATGATCACGGGCCGCCACGCTTCCTATTCGAGGCCGAAACCCGTCCGGCGTGCCCGATTTGCCCCGTCACGGCTGGAATTTCCGAAAGGCCGGGTGTTGTAGGTTCGACTGCGTGATCCGCGGCGAAGGAGTATCGAACCCATGACGACTGCTCGCAACGAGCGGGTCCGCGCCGACCAGACCGGCGAGACCATGCAGTTCGTCGCCGACCTGCGCGATATCGCCGCACCCGATCCGGGATTGCGGCAGGTCGCCGACCCCGTGGTGGCGGCCGAACTGATCGGGCAGGAGTTGCGGGATCGGCTGCGGGCCGTGCTCGACGCCGCGACCGCCGATCCGGTGGTGCTGCTGTCGGGCGGAGTCGACTCGATCCTGGTCGCGGCCGCCGCCGTCGCGGCCGGTGCGCGCCCGCACGCGATCACCATTGTCTCCGAGGGCGGTACGGACCGGGAGAACGCGGAAGCCGCGGCGCGGGCGCTCGGCCTCACCCACGAGGTCGTCGAGATCGACGAGCCCGCCGTCGTCGACCTGGCCGCGCACGCGATCGACCGCCTCGGCGTGCCGGAGCTGTGGGAGGTCACCTACGCCGTCCCGCTGCTCGCCGCGCTGCCCGCCCTGGACCGCCTCGGCGCGGTCGGCCCGATCCTCACCGGCAGCGGCGCCGACGCGATCGTCGCGGGCGGCAAGCAACTGCGGCATCCGATCGGCTCGCCCGAGGCCGTCGAGGAACTCGACCGCACCATCCGCAAGGAATCGGCGAACAACTTCGTCCACGCGCGCCTGGTGCCGGACTTCTATCCGCGGATCATGGGGGAGTACGCCGACCGGTTCGTGCACGTCTTCCAGACCGTCCGCATGTGGGAGGTCGCCGAGACCTTCGCCCCGACAGCGCTTTTCGGTGAACACGACGGAGAACCGGCCGACAAGCTGTGCCTGCGCCTGGCCTGCGAGGCCCTGCTGCCCGACGCGGCGCGGGGACTCGCCTGGGCGAAGAAGTCGGCGATCCAGCGTTCGGCGGGCATCATGGGCGCACTGGCCACCGCCGCGCGACGGCGGGCCGCGGCCATGCCCGGCGCGACCGCCTACGGCGACCCGATGACCGAACCGTACGAATCGGTCGCCACCCGGCTGTTCCTGGCTCTGCTCGGCACGGATCGAGCAGGGCTCACCGTGGATCGAGAAGGAAAGGGCGTCCGATGACAACCAGCGGAACCTCGGCGGCAGGGATCCCCGACATCGTCGGCGCCACCGGCCTCACCGACGACGACCTCGCCGACCTCTACGCCTACCCGGACACCACCGAGCCGCAGGTCCGCGCGAACTTCGTGGCTTCCGTGGACGGCGCGATCAGCACCGACGGCTCCTCCAGCGGCCTGACCAGCCCCCTGGATCAGCGCATTCTGAAACTGCTGCGCAGCCTCGCCGATGTCGTCCTGGTCGGGGCCGCCACCATCCGGATCGAGGACTACCGGGGCATCCGGATCTCGGAATCCGGGCAGCAGCGCCGCAAAACGCTGGGCCTGGAACCGATTCCGCCGCTCGCGGTGGTCACCGGCCGCGCCGACATCGACCCGGGCTCGCGGCTGCTCACCGATACGATCGTCCCGCCGATCATCCTGACCACCGCCGCCGCGCCGGCCGCCGCCAAGCGCGATCTGGCCGCCGCGGGCGCACAGGTCGTCGAGCTGGGCCCGGATCGCGTCGAGACCCCCGCCATCATGGACACCCTCGTCGGCCTGGGCATGCGCCGCATCCTGTGCGAGGGCGGCCCGAGCCTGGCGGGCCAGCTGGCGGCCGACGACGTGCTCGACGAACTCTGCGTCACCACCGCACCCACCGTGGTCTGCGGCGATGCCCGCCGCATCACCCATACCGAGCGTCCGGCTCAGCTGCGGATGGACTGCCAGCACATCATCTTCGATACCGATGGATTCCAGTTCGCCCGCTGGGCGCGGAAGCAATAGCGGGAGCGCTTCGAATCCGGCGTGGCTCCGGTTCGGCTCCGGCGCAAGATGATTCGCTCGATCGGAATGTAATTGTCTTTGTCGTGCCGCGAAATAGGCAGTGGCCCACTATATTCGGGCTCAGGTGTACGCGCCTCGTGTGGAGTTGAGCCGACCGGCAACACCCACAACCGCGTGGGACCACTGGCCAGGGCGTGTGTCGCGGCTCACACGTCCGTTTCGGGGCGTGTCGCGGCCGGTACTGTCCTGTTTTGTCAAACATGCTGAGCGATCACCATGGGCGATTACCCCCGAGCGGGCCCCGAACCGACGCAGACCGGTCCGGGGCTCGGTCGGTCATGTGCATCCGGGGTGATGTGAAACCTGTTGTGTCGCAAGTGATTGCACCCGGTGTCCTGATTGTCGGGTTATTGTGGATTAATGGTTGCGGGGGCTAAAGAGTTTGTCGCCAGGGTGCGGAACCCGCGCGCCGAGCCCGAAGTGACCGACCGGATGCTGATCATCGGCTTGCTGCTCGCGGCGGCCGCGATCGTGTGGCACATATACGCACTGCCGATCGATGATCCCTACTACGGACTGTTCGACAATGGCGTCGATCTGGACGTCTATCAGGCCGGCGGTGCGGTGATCCGCGCGCGATCGGGCCTCTACGACGGTCCGGTGGTGTTCGGCATGGAGTTCACCTACACCCCGTTCGCGGCCCTGGCCTTCGTGCCGCTCACGCTGTTCTCCCTCGTCACGGTCAAAGCCCTCTGGTGGACGGCCACCCTCGCGGCTCTCATCGCCCTCGCCGGGCGCTGCCTGATCGCCGTGGGATACCGGAACAAGCTGCGCACGTGGATGTTCGCGCTCCCGCTCGCGGTGGTGTGCACGGTGCTGGAACCGGTGCGCACGACCATCTGGCTGGGCCAGATCAACATCTTCCTGGCATTGCTGGTCGTCTGGGACCTCACGAGACCGCGCGCGGCATCGCTGCGCGGCGCGGGCGTCGGGCTCGCGGCCGGGATCAAACTGACGCCGATCTTCTTCATGGTCTACCTCGCCTGCACCCGTCAATGGCGGGCCCTGGGCGTCGCGTCGGGGGCGTTCGCCGCGACCGTCGCGATCGGCTTCCTTCTACGGCCGCACGAGGCCTGGTCCTACTGGAGTCGCCAGATCGCCGCCCCCGAGCGTGTCGGCGCGGTCGATTCCCCGGCCAACCAGTCCCTGAACGGCTTTCTCGCGCAGCTGCTGCGCTTCTTCGGCATCGAGCGCTTCACGTCGAGCCCGTTCGGCGCGACGGTGTTCGAGCCCCCAGCCTGGCTCTGGGTGCTCGTGGTGCTGCCGGTCGCGGTCCTCGGCCTGCTCGCCGCCGTCCTGGCCCACCGCGCGAACCGTGAGCTACTTGCCGTCACGGTGACAGGTATGACCGCCGCCTGCGTCTCCCCGTTCTCCTGGGGACACCACTGGGTGTGGTTCATGCCGTTGGCGATTCTGACCTGGCATTACGCGCGCACCGCCACCGTCCGCTGGGCGATGCTGGCCCCCGCGGCCGTCGTCCTCATCGGATTCAGCTGGTGGTGGACCTTTTCCGACCGTCCGCCCATGGAGGGCTCCCCGCACCCGATCGGCATCGGCCTGTTCATGCTGCCCCGCGCAGACCGGTCGGTGTGGTGGGCGTACCTCACCGTGCCGACCTACGCGGGCTGCTATCCGCTGCTGATGATCGCGACCAGTGCCGTGATCATCTGGCGCAGTGCGTGGTTCAGGGAACGAACGCGCCCATGGTCGGCAACCATTCGGTGATCCGCTTGTCCTCGAGCAGGCCCTCCCGATTGAACGGGTCGTCCTCGAACAGCTTGGTGACCGCGGCCAGATCCTCGGCCGAGACCAGGATGAGCGCCCCGGACCCGTCCGCGTAGGGCCCGCTGGTGAGCACGGTGCCCTCGTCGACGAGTGCGTTCAGCCAGGCCCGGTGCTCGGGCCGGTGGATGTCGCGGGCCGGGACGGTGGCCTCGGAGTAGACGTAGTGGACGGCGAAGACGGCCATGGGCACGCTCCTGATCGAAGTCGGTGACGGATACGGAAGAGTCAGAGCGTCAACAGCATTCGGGTATTCCCGAGCGTGTTCGGCTTGACGTAGGACAGGTCCAGGAATTCGGCGACACCGGTGTCGTAGGACCGGCACATCTCGGCGTACACCTCCGCCGTCACCGGCGTGCCCTCGATCTCCGCGAACCCGTGCCGGGCGAAGAACTCCACCTCGAAGGTGAGCACGAACAGCCGCCGCAATTCCAGCTCCCGCGCGACCGCGATGAGCTGCTCCACGATCAGCCGCCCCGCGCCGGTGCCCTTGATGTCGGGGAGCACCGCGACCGTGCGCACCTCGCCGAGGTCGGCCCACAGCACGTGCAGCGCCCCGCAGCCGAGGATCACCCCGTCGCGTTCGGCGACCCAGAACTCCTGCACCGCCTCGTAGAGAGTGACCAGGTTCTTCTCGAGCAGGATGCGGCCGGCGTAGATGTCGATGAGGTGTTTGATCTCGGGCACGTCAGAGGTTCGCGCTCGGCGGACGACCGGCGCTCCCGCCGCCTGCCCGCCGATCGAACCGCTGTCTGGTGCCCGTGTTGTCATGGGGTGCACAGTAGTCGGCCCGCGTACCGATAGGCTTGTCGGTGTGTCGCACATCCAGCTCTCCCGCATCCCGGCCTGGTCCGGAAACCGTGGCCGGTCCCGCGGCCGGTGGGGGCGCTGGTGACGGTGCAGCGTGACGAGATCGAGGGGCGCTGGGCCGACCCCCGTCCCGCGGTGAGTCCGGGCTTCGCGCCCGCCGCTCGTCCGCAGACCGACCGGCCGGACGCCCTGGCCGCGCACCGGGCGGAGACGCTGGTCGAGCCGAAGCCGGTGCCGCTGCTGAACATCGCCAATGTGCTCACGATCCTGCGCATTCTCATCGTGCCGCTGTTCCTGATGGCGTTGTTCGCCCGCGGCGGACACGACCCGCAGTGGCGCTGGGTCGCGGCGGCCGCGTTCGGCGTCGCCGCCATCACCGATCGCATCGACGGGCAACTGGCCCGCAAATACGGTCTGGTCACCGACTTCGGCAAGCTGGCCGATCCGATCGCGGACAAGGCGCTGATCGGGGCCGCGCTGATCGGGCTGTCCATGCTGCACGATCTGCCCTGGTGGATCACGCTGGTGATCGTGGCCCGCGAACTGGGCGTCACCCTGCTGCGGCTGGCCGTGGTCCGGCGCGGGGTGATTCCCGCGGGCCGCGGCGGCAAGCTCAAGACGCTGGTCCAGTCGGTCGCCATCGGCGTGCTGCTGCTGCCGCTGTCGGGCTCCTTCGCCACGGCCGGAATGGACCTGATGTACCTGGCCGTGCTGCTGACGGTGGTCACCGGTCTCGATTACGTCGTGCAAGCGGCCCGGCTGTGGTTCGGGTCGCCGGGCGGCAGTCGTGCCGCGTGAGGTCCGGCCGGACATCGACGGCCTGCTGTCGCGCGTAGCGACCGCCGGTCCCATCCCGCCCGACCCGCTGGTCACCTCCGCGCCCGCCGCCGATCTGGTGGCCGCCCTGATCGCGGCCGAGCAGACCGTGGCCACCGCGGAATCGCTGACCGCCGGACTGCTCAGCGCGACCATCGCGGGAATTCCGGGCGCGAGCGCGGTGTTACGGGGTGGGCTGATCGTCTACGCCACCGACCTCAAAGCGTCGCTCGCCGGCGTGAGTGCCGACACGCTGACCTCGGATGGTCCGGTGTCCGCGAGCACCGCCGAGCAGCTCGCCGTCGGCGCACGTGAGCGGTGCGGAGCGGACTGGGGAATCGGACTCACCGGAGTCGCTGGACCCGAACCACAGGACGGCCGACCGGTTGGCACGGTATTTGTTGGTATAGCGGGTCCGGAGTCCACCGAGGTGCTTCGGTTGAAGTTGCCGGGAGACCGGTGGACGATCAGGGTGGGCGCGGTACGCGCCGCGGTCACCGAGCTCGTCCGCTTGGTTCGGGGCGAGTGACGACACCGGGAACGCGCGGCCGACGCCGGACGTTGTCCAGTCAAACGCTGGGTCCGGCGAGACGAGTGTGAGGAGAACGAGATGACGCTGCTGCGAGAAGCCATCGGGGAAAGCCTGCGGCGCGCTCGGGTCGCCCAGAGCCGGACGTTGCGTGAGGTCTCGACCTCCGCGCGAGTGAGCCTGGGGTACCTGTCCGAGGTCGAACGGGGTCGCAAGGAGGCGTCGAGCGAGCTGCTCGCCGCCATCTGCCAGGCCCTGGACGTCCCGCTGGCGCAGGTGCTGTTCGATGTGAGCTCCACCATGGCCGACGCCGACAAGGCCGCCGCGAAGGTGCCCGTCCGGGGTGGCGATGGTGACGTGGCGATGGCCGCGGACGGAACTTTCGGCCCCCGCATCGTGATTCCGGCCCCCAAGTCGGATCGTCTGGTGCTGGTCGCCGCCAAGTGATCGCTGTACTGAGGGGCCGAAAGGGATAAATTCTCTGTAGGCTTCGTCCCGGAGAGGTCGTGCTGTTGCCGAAATCTCTGGAACGACCGTTGCACAGTGGAGATATGGGACAACAGGGGTGCGCGACGGTCGCGCACTACTGTCGCGCTACGGGGCGCGGCACGTCATATGGAGGCGGGATCAATCGATGGCTAATCCGTTCGTGAAGGCCTGGAAGTACCTGATGGCCCTCTTCGACTCGAAGATCGAAGAGCATGCGGATCCGAAGGTTCAGATCCAGCAGGCCATCGAGGAAGCCCAGCGCCAGCATCAGGCCCTGTCGCAGCAGGCCGCGTCGGTGATCGGCAACCAGCGCCAGCTGGAGATGAAGCTCAATCGTCAGCTGGACGAGGTCGAGAAGCTCAATGCCAATGCGCGCCAGGCGGTTATGCTCGCCGACCAGGCCACCGGCGCGGGCGACACCGAGAAGGCGATCCAGTACACCAATGCCGCAGAGGCTTTCGCCGCGCAGCTGGTGACGGCCGAGCAGTCGGTCGAAGACCTGAAGGTGCTGCACGACCAGTCGCTGCAGGCCGCCGCCCAGGCCAAGAAGGCCGTCGAGCAGAACGCCATGCTGCTGCAGCAGAAGGTCGCCGAGCGCACCAAGCTGCTGTCCCAGCTGGAGCAGGCCAAGATGCAGGAGCAGGTCTCGGCCTCGCTGCAGCAGATGGACTCCACCCTGTCGGCCCCCGGCACCACCCCGAGCCTGGACGCGGTGCGCGAGAAGATCGAGCGCCGCTACGCCAACGCCCTGGGTTCGGCCGAGCTGGCCCAGAACTCGGTCCAGGGCCGCATGATGGAGGTCCAGCAGGCCTCGATCCAGATGGCCGGCCACAGCCGCCTCGAGCAGATCCGCGCCTCCATGCGCGGCGACGCCCTGCCGTCGGGCGGCGCCCAGCAGCAGATCCCGCAGGGCCAGCCCGCCCAGCCGGCGGCGCAGCCGTTCAACAAGGGCCAGGCCGCCCAGCAGTAACTGCTGCGCGGAAAGTAGTACACGATGGGGAGATCGCGGGCCGACCAGAGTCCCGCGACCTCCCCTGCCCGTTTTCTCCGTCGACCCCGGACGAAAACCCCCGATCCCATCCCGGGCTTCCCCTCTCCGTTCGGTGCGCCCGCAAACTCCCAGCCACCCGCGCAACCCGAAACCTCCGGGCCCGGAACGGCTTCTGCACCCTCTCCAACCGGTTTCCAGGCGCCGGAACCAAACCCCGTCGGTCAGGCCGCTGCCTCAGCAGGCGCGCCCTTCGATGACCACTCCACTGCCCGAGCCGCCACCGCGCCTGCGCAATCCGATCCCATGCAGTCGACGACAGCCCCGCCCCACGCGCCCCGGTCGGCGCCTCACGCCGTGCCGCAGGTCCCGCCGACGGCCGCATCGACAGGGTGGCGCAGCCGCAAGCGTCCGATCGGACGCGACGTGCAGCCTGCCCCCTCGAACTCGGAACCGCGGCCATCGGGCGCGGTACCGGCCGGAGCCACTGGACAATTCGGCGCGCCAATCGATGCCGCTGCCCCGCGCAACCAGTCGGCCGGTCCCGAGGTTCGAGCGTCCGGTCGGCGTGCGAAGAAGCGGGCACGGCGGGAGCGGGCCACCGAAGCGGTGCGGGAGGTGTTGGCGCCCACCGGGTTCGAGCCCGAGGAGTTGGCGCAGCGGCTGCCGGACACCTTGCGGGGTGTGGGGGAGCAGGCGTTGGTGGCCGTGCGGAAGTGGGCCGATCCGCGGGAGCGGGAGCTGCGGAAGCGGCGACGGGCTCGGCGGCGGAGTTTCCGGCTCGGGACAGCCTCCGGGTTGACGACGGCCGGAACCGTTGGGCTGGTGTTGATCTCGGCGCCCGCGTGGGCGGTGGTCGTGGTCGGCGGCGGCGCGGTCGCGCTGGTGACCGGGACCGCGGTGACGGCGCGGCGGTATCTGGACATGCGGCGGGAGCCCTTGCCGCAGGCGGCGTTCGTGCCGCGGAAGTTGCCGCCGATCCGGTCGGCGGCGCGGGCTTCGATCGCGCGGTTGGTGCGGGCGGAGCGGGCATTGCACGGGTTGCACGCGCAGATCGCGCGGTCCGGGCGACTACCGGCGGATGATCTCGACGACACGCTCGAGACCGCCGCGTCGGGTGCGGCCGCTCTGCACGCTCTCGCGCAGGATGTGGTCGCCATGGAGCAGGCCGCCGGTGCGCTGGGGTCGAATTCGCCTCTGGGTGAGCATGTTCGGGCCGTGTCGGTCCGTCTCGACGGTGGCGTGGTCGAATTCGAGGGCATGGTCGAGGCGGCCGCCCGGGTGCTGGCCGTGCCCGAAAGCGCCGCGGTGGCCGATGATCTCGGCTGGGCCATGGTCGGGCTGCGCGATGCCGCCGATCGGCTCGACGGGTGGGCTCAGGCGCTCACCGAACTGGCCGACCAGCGTTTCCGAACGCGTCCCTGAGAACTGCCCGCGTCCGAGACGAGAACTCCGTGTGGTCTGGGGCTCTCTCGTCAATGCCCGCACTGCCGCCCGCATCGATGTCGCGGCGGCGCGTCCCATTCCCGCATCTGTGGACCCCGGGGTCGCGCTTCGGGCGCGCGTGCGCGCGATTGCCGGGGGCAGCGACGCCCGCGGCGGCCTCGGCCGGCAGCACCGCAGGTAGGGCGGGGTCCGGCACGCCGGATCGACCGCTCCTGGACAGTCGCACGACCTCGGGGTGAACCCTGATTCTGTCCCGGATATCGCGGCTGACCTGGTGATTTTCTGGCCCGGCCGACGCAGTATGGATGGTGTCGGATCGCGCGGACGGCGGTTCGGAAACTAGGAGGCAAGGAATGTTCTGGAAGATTCTCGGCGTCGTCGTCCTCGTCTGGATCGCTTTCATGATTCTCGGCGCGCTGATCAAGAGCCTGTTCCCCATCCTGATGGTGAGCGCGGTCATCTTCGGCCTGTACCTGCTGTACAAGGCGGTGTCGGGGTCGAAGGACAAGTCGCCGCTGAGCAAGTTCTGACCGTACGGCCCACGACGGACCGTCTACCCGGGGAGACCCGGGCGGGCGGTCCGTTCTCCGTATGATCGCCGTATGGCTACTGCTGTCGTTGCCACCGCTTACGGTGGACCGGAAGTCTTGTCGCTCATCGACGTCGATGTGCCCGACCCGGGGCCTGGCGACGTCACCATCGCGGTGCGTGCCGCCGGGGTGAATCCCTTCGACTACAAGCTCTACAGCGGTGCGTTCGGCACCGATCCGAGCAAGCTGCCGATCCGGCTGGGGCTCGAGGTGGCCGGCGTGGTCACCGCCATCGGCCCCGACGCGGTGGGCCCGGCCGGGCCGATCGAGGTCGGTGACGAGGTCATCGCGACGGTGGGCGGCGGATACGCCACCGCGGTCACCGCGAACGCCTCCCGCGTCGTGCCCAAGCCCGCCGACGTGGACTGGAAGCAGGCCGCGGGCGTGCTCAGTGTCGGCGGCACCGCGGTGCATCTACTCGCCGCCACCGCCGTCGGCCCCGGTGACACCGTGCTCGTGCACGGCGCGGCGGGCAGCGTCGGCGCTCTGGCCGCCCAGCTGGCGGTCGCGCGCGGCGCCCGGGTGATCGGCACCGCCTCGCCGAGTCGTCACGAGCGGCTGCGGGCGTACGGCGTCGAACCCGTCGCCTACGGTCCCGGTCTGGCCGATCGGGTGAAGGCCTTGGCCCCCAAAGGAATCGACGCCGCCATCGACACGGCCGGCACCGACGAGGCGGTGGACGTCTCTCTCGAACTGGTCGCCGACCGCGGCCGGATCGCGAGCATCGTGGCCTTCGGCCGCGCGGCCACCGACGGTTTCAAGGTGCTCGGCCAGGGCCCCGGCGCCGATCCGGGCACCGAGATCCGCGGCAATGCCTGGCGTGAACTGCTGCCGCTGCTGTCGGCGGGCAAGCTGGATCTGGCCATCGCGAAGACGTTCCCGCTGGCGGAAGTGGCTGCGGCGCATACCTTCGTGATGGACGGCCACGCCGGTGGAAAGGTCATTCTACTGCCCTGATCGGCCTCGCCAGTTTTGGCGAATCGTCCCCTCCGTGACCGCGCACGGCATATGTTGTTGCCCACAACATATGCCGTGTGTGCGGTCGCAACCCAGTGACCGCTGCTGAAAGGTCACCCTGATGAGGACGAAAAGCGCGCTCCCGCCGAAGAAGTCCGGACGTCGACGGGGTTACGCCGCCGCCGCGCTGGCTCTGTCCGGCTTGCTCACCCTCACCGCCTGCGGATCCAATTCCAGTACCGACACCGCCACGTCCAACGCTCCCGCCGGTGGCGGGGGAAACGGGACGGTCGGTGTCATCCTCCCCGAGACGGCCACTTCGGCCCGCTGGGAATCCTTCGACAAGCCCCTGCTGCGAAATGCCTTGAACCAGGCCGGATTCGACGCCGACGTCCAGAACGCGCAGGGCGACGTCCAGAAGTTCACCACCCTCGCCGACGGCATGATCTCCAAAGGCGTCAAGGTCCTGGTGATCGCCGCCATCAACAGTGAGGTCGGCAGCGCCGTCGCGGCCAAGGCCAAGAAGGCGGGCATCCCGACCATCGACTACGACCGCCTCAACCTCGGCGGATCCTCCGACTACTACGTGTCCTTCGACAATGTGAAGGTCGGTGAGCTGCAGGGCCAGGGCTTGGCGACCGCACTCAGGGACAAGCCGGGCGCGCAGGTCGTGGAGATCGAGGGCGCGCCGACCGACAACAACGCCACTCTCTTCCACCAGGGCCAGCAGAAGGCGTTGCAGCCGCTCTACGATTCGGGCGCGCTGAAACTGGTGCGCAGCCAGCCCATCGACGACTGGAACAACCAGAAGGGCGGCACCACCTTCGAGCAGATCCTCACCGGCAATGGCGGCAAGGTCGACGGCGTGGTCGCCGCCAACGACGGCCTGGCGGGGGCGGTGATCACGGTGCTGAAGAAGAACGGCCTCAATGGCAAGGTGCCGGTGACCGGTCAAGACGCCACCGTCGACGGGCTCAAGGCGGTGCTGCGCGGGGACCAGTACATGACCGTGTTCAAGCCCATCAAGGAGGAGGCGGAGAACGCGGCCAAACTCGCCGTCGCCCTGGCCAAGGGTGACAAGGCGGCCGCGGACGCGCTGGCACAGGCCGTGAGCCAGGACCCGAAGGGCAAGCGGGACGTGAAATCCGTACTGCTGCAACCGCAACCGATCACCAAGACCGAGGTCAAGCAGGTGGTGGACTCCGGCTTCGTGAAGGCCGGTGACGTCTGCTCCGGTGACGTCAAGTCCGCCTGCTCCGCGCTCGGCATCGCCTGAGGATTCGGCATGAATGAGCCGCTGCTCCGGATCACCGGCCTGAACAAGAGTTTCGGACCGGTGCACGTGCTGCACGACGTGGACCTCACCGTGCCGGCGGGCGAGGTCACCGCACTCGTCGGTGACAATGGCGCGGGCAAATCCACGCTGGTGAAATGTGTCGCCGGAATCCACGCCGCCGATTCGGGCGAGGTGCGATTCCGGGGCGAACCCGTTCACCTGCGTGGCGCCAAGGACGCGGCGGCGCTCGGCATCGAGGTCGTCTACCAGGACCTGGCCCTGGCCGACAATCTCGACATCGTGGCCAATATGTTCCTCGGCCGGGAGCGCGGCAAGCCGTGGCTGCTGGACGAGGCGAGCATGGAGGAGGCGGCGCGGCGCACCCTGGCCTCGTTGGGGGTGCGCACCGTGAAATCGGTGCGCACCCCGGTCGCGGCACTTTCCGGCGGGCAACGCCAGACCGTGGCGATCGCCAAAGCCGTGCTGTGGAACAGCAATCTGGTGCTGCTCGACGAACCCACCGCGGCGCTCGGCGTCGCGCAGACACGGCAGGTGCTGGATCTGGTGCGGCGGCTGGCCGAACAAGGTCTCGGGGTGATGTTGATCAGCCACAACCTGGCCGACGTCTTCGAGGTCGCGGATCGGATCGCAGTGCTGTACCTGGGGCGGATGGCCGCGCAGGTGCGGACCGCCGACGTCACCACCGGGCAGGTGGTGGAGTTGATCACCGCCGGGCGCTCGGGGGATCTCGGGTTGGCGCGTCCGGAAGCGGTGGCGATGTGAGCGAGGAATCCACCGCTATGACCAATGTTCCCGAAGCGACGGCCGAATCCGGGACCGCCGTCACCGACTTCGGAATCGACACCACGACACTGTCGGTGCGAGAAGCTTTGAGCGACTATATGGCTCGGCTGCGCGGCGGCGAGATCGGTTCGCTGCCCGCGATTCTCGGCCTCGTGGCGTTGATCGTGTTCTTCTCGGCCCTCTCGGATGTGTTCTTCTCGCTCAACAACATCGCCAACCTGCTGGCGCAGGGCGCGGGGCAGACCATCATCGCCATCGGGATCGTGTTCGTGCTGCTGATCGGCGAGATCGATCTGTCGGCGGGCACGGCCTCCGGGGTGGCGGGCGCGGTGCTGGCCATGCACTACGTGGAGAACGGGAACCTGTTGACCGGCATGGGGTCGACGGTGTTCTTCGTGTTCAACGCCATGCTGGCGCTGGCCGCGATCCTGGCGGGGCTGCTGCGGATCTGGCCGGGGGTGGCGTTCTCGCTGCTCGGGATTCTGCTGACGGTCCTGGGCCTGTCCGCGAATCCGTGGGTGGAGATGCTGCTCGCGGTATGCGTGGGCGCGGCCATCGGGTCCATCACCGGGTTCCTGATCGCCAAGATCGGGATGCCGTCGTTCGTGGTGACGCTGGCGCTGTTCCTGGCGTGGCAGGGCGTGATCCTGCAGCTCATCGGGGAGGGTGGGGTGCTGGGGATCAGTTCCTCGCACGTGCTCGACGCGGTGGCCAACGGGAATCTGTCGACGGTGGGCAGCTGGGCGCTGTGCGTGGTGGCGGCGGGCGGGTACGCCGTGGTCACGCTCGGCGGGCACGTGCTGCGCCGGCGGCGGGGGCTGGTGACGCGGCCGACGGCGCTGGTGGTGGTGAAGGTTTCGGCGCTGGTGATCTTCGCGGTCGTCGTGACGGCGCTGCTCACCGTCAACCGGTCGCCGAGCTCGCTGATCGTCATTTCCGGTGTGCCGTACGTGGTTCCGATCGTGCTGGTGCTGCTGGTCGCCGGAACCTACGTGCTGACGCGGACCACCTACGGCCGTCACATCTACGCGGTCGGCGGCAATGTCGAGGCGGCGCGGCGCGCGGGCATCAATGTCACCCAGTTGCGGGCCAGCGTCTTCGTGATCAGTTCCGCGTGCGCGGCGGTCGGGGCGATCGTCTACTCCTCGAAGGTCGGTTCGGTGGATCCGCAAGCGGGCGGGCTCAATACGCTGCTGTTCGCGGTCGGCGCGGCCGTGATCGGCGGGACGTCGCTGTTCGGGGGGCGCGGGCGGGTCGCCGACGCGGTGATCGGCGGCGCGGTGCTGGCGGTGGTGTCGAACGGGCTGGGCCTGCTGCGGCAACCGGCGGCGGTGGTGTCCATCGTGACCGGGCTGGTGCTGCTGCTGGCCGCCTCCGTCGACGCGCTGTCGAGACGCCGCGTGGCGATGTCCGGTCGGTGAGCCGCGCGATGGTATATCCGAGTTCATGACCGTCGCCCGTCCGGACGAGGTGCGCCGGTTCAACCGGTCGACCCTCCTGCGGCTGCTACACACCGGAGGCCCCGCCACCCGCGCGACCCTCGCGGCCGAACTCGGGCTCAACCGATCCACCATCAAGATGCTCGTGGACGGGCTCGCCGAGGACGGCGTGGTGGAGGAGAAGGTGCCGCGGCTGGCCCGTGGGGCCGGACGGCCGTCGCTGCTGGTGCTGCCGCAACCCGAGGCGGCGGTGGTGCTGGCGGTGGACGTGCAGGTCGAGCACGTGGGGATCGCGCTGGTCGGGTTCGGCGGGCAGATCATGGGCCGCAACAGCTGGAATCTGCGTGGGAGGCAACGGGAACCGGACGAGGTGATCACCCACGTCGCGGAGTCCTCGGCGATCCTGGCCGAGGATCTGGGGCTGCGGCCGGTCGCGGCCGGGGTGTGCGTGCCCGGGGTGGTGCGGCGCGCCGACGGGCTGGTGCACCATGCCGCGAATCTGCGCTGGGGCGAGGTGGCGCTCGGGCAGCGGCTGCGGGCGGTGCTGGATGTGCCGGTCACGGTCGGCAACGACGCCGAATTCGGCGCTCTCGCAGAGCATGTCAGGGGTGCGGGGCGCACCGCCGCCGACGCGGTGTTCGTGTCCGCCGATGTCGGGGTGGGCGGCGGGCTCATCGCCCAGGGCGCGCTGCTGCGCGGGCAGGCCGGGTACATGGGCGAGATCGGGCACATGACGGTGCGACCCGGCGGGCGAAAGTGCTACTGCGGCAACGAGGGCTGCTGGGAGGGTGAGGTGGGGGAGGCGGCGCTGTGCCGGGCCCTCGGCATGCCCGAGCACGGTCCGCGCGGCGCGATCGTGGCCGAACTGCGTGCGCTGGGCGGGAATTGGGAATCCCAGCTCGACGAGTACCTGGACTGGCTGACGCTCGGGCTGGTCAATGTCGTGAACATTCTCGGACCCGAACTGGTGGTGCTGGGCGACCTGTTCACCGCGCTGCCCGACGGAGCGATCGCGCGGGTCCGCGAGGAGGTGCACCGGCGCAGCATGGTGAGCCGGGCATTCGGCGGGGTGCGGATCGAGAAGTCTTGTCTGGGACCGGATCTCAAACTGCTGGGAGCGGCCGAGGCGGCGTTCGAGGGCGTGCTCAGCATGCTGTGATCCGCCGCTGCCGGCTCGGCGCGGGCGACGCGATACGGGTCCGGGGTGCGAAGTTCGTGCCCTGGTGGCGCGGGCCGGTGCGGCCGGAGTTGAATACAGGCATGGAGCAGCTTCCCGAGGACTGGCAGCGGGGGATCGTCATCGTGGCGCATCCCGACGACATCGAGTACGGGGCCGCCGCCGCGGTCGCACGATGGACCGGGCAGGGTAAGGACATTCGCTACGTGCTGGTCAGCAGTGGTGAGGCCGGTATCGCGGGGCTGTCGCCCGCCGAGGCGGGGCCGCTGCGCGAGGACGAGGAGCGGGCCTCGGCCAAGATCGTCGGCGTCAGCTCGGTCGAATTCCTCGGCTACCCGGACGGCCGCATCGAGGAATCCCTCGCCCTGCGGCGCGACCTGGCCGCCGCCATCCGCCGCCACCGCCCCGAAATGGTGCTCCTGTTCAACTACGGCGACACCTGGGCGCGCGGCTACGTCAACTCCGCCGACCACCGCGCCGTCGGCCGCGCCGCCCTCGACGCCGTCTCCGACGCGGGCAACGAGTGGATCCACCCCGACATCGCTGACCTGCCCGCCTGGTCCCCGCGCTGGGCCGCCGTCTACGGCGTCGGCGACGGTAGCCACGGCCTCGACGTCACCGACACCGTCGAGGCCGCCGTCGAATCCCTCACCGCCCACCGCCGCTACCTAGAGGTCCTCAGCCCCGAACCCGTCGAAGCCCAGGCCCGCGCCGTCATCGAGATGACCACCGGCCCCAAGGAGGGCTTCCCCGCCGCCCGAGCCCTCAGCTTCGAGCTGTACCGCTTCGCGGGCTGAGCTGGGATGCCGCCGTCCGCCCGGCGGCGCGAGGTCGGAATGCGGGTGAGGTTCCGGAACTGTCGGGCGGGTGTGGCACCCTGGCTGCGTGCGAGTAGCGGTGGTGGCCGGGCCTGATCCGGGGCATGCGTTTCCGGCGATTGCGTTGTGTGAACGATTGCTGGCGGCCGGGGACGAGCCGGTGCTGTTCACCAGCCCGCGCTGGTTCGACGCCGCCCGCGACGCCGGGATCGGGGTGCGACGGCTCAAGGGCCTCGCGCCGCGGGCCGAGGACGACGACAATGACGCCGGGGCGCGGATTCATCAACGGGCCGCGCATATCTCGACCGAGATCCTGCCGGATCTGAGCGCCATGCTGCCCGAACTCGTGGTGTCGGACGTGCTCACCGCCGGCGGTGGGATGGCCGCGGAGCGGTTGCGGCTGCCGTGGGTGGAACTGTCGCCGCATCCGCTGTACCTGCAGTCGAAGGGGTTGCCGCCCATCGGGAGTGGCCTCGCGGCGGGAGAGGGGCTGCGCGGTCGGGCCCGGGACTCGGTGCTGCGCGGGCTGAGCTCGCGCGCCGTGCGACGCGGAGAAGTGCAGCGTGAGCAGGCGCGGGCCAGTATCGGCCTGCCCGCGGAGGATCCGGGGCCCGATGCCCGGCTGATCGCCACGCTGCCCGCCCTGGAGGTGCCGCGGCCGGACTGGCCGGAGAACGCCCACCTGGTCGGGCCCCTGCTGTGGGAGCCCACCTCTCACATCCTCGACCTGCCGCCCGGCGACGAACCGCTGGTCATGGTCGCCCCCTCGACCGCTCAGACCGGCCAGGTCGGTCTGGCGGAGGCCGCATTGGCGGCGTTCGAGGGCGCGGGCGTTCGTGTCGCCATCTCCACCCTCGACACCCCGCCCACCGACCTCCCGTCCTGGGCCACAGCCGGTTTGGGTCGTCAGGACGAACTGCTGCGGCACGCCTCGGTCGTGATCGGCGGTGGCGGACACGGTCTGCTCGCCAAGACCCTGTTGTCAGGCGTCCCGATCGTCACCGTTCCCGGTGGCGGCGACCAGTGGGAGCTCGCCAATCGCGCGGCCCGCCAAGGCAGTTCCCTGTTCGTGCGGCCGCTCACCCCCGAGGCCCTGCGGGACGCGGTGAAACGCATCCTGGACGATCCCGCCTACAAGACCGCCGCGGAGTCGGCCGCCGCCGGCATCGCGGACACCGTCGACCCGGTCGAGATCTGTCACGCCGTTGTGCGCTGACGCCGCCTGCTCGGAGAGTGTCGGACCAGCGGCGCGAGTTCCGGACCAACCGGTCGTGTACGAGTCGGGCGATCCGGTCGGACCGGTATGCCACCGGCCGGATTCGGTCGGTGGCGTAGGCTCGCGGCCGTGCGGCTGACGGAGTTTCAGGAGTTGATGCATACCGAGTTCGGCACGGCGCGCGCCGACGCGCTGCTGGCCGATCACGTGCTGCCGTCCATGGGGCGGACCGGCGCGCAGGCCATCGAGGCGGGGATCGATCCCCGCGACGTGTGGCGGGCGCTGTGCGCGGAATTCGATGTACCGAAGTCGCGCTGGTGAATTCGGGTTACCCGGCGGACTGCTCCGACTGGGTCTTCTTCGCGTAGTGCCGCGTCGCCTTGGCGCGATTGCCGCACGCCGCCATGGAATGCCAGCGGCGGGTGCCGTTCTTGGAGGTGTCCAGGAACCACAGGACACAGTGCGGGTGCGCACACTGCTTGATGCGTTCGGGGGAGCTCGCCAGCAGGTGTAGCAGGTTGTCGGCGGCGAGCCAGGCGGGTAGCCAGGCCGGGTCGGCGACCTCGGGGACGTCGGCCGGGCCCGCTGCGGTCAGGGCGCGGCGGATGCGGCCGTGCGCGAGCACCGCATTGAGGTCGTCGGCGATGTGCGGATCATCCGCGGAGTCGGCCTTGACCACGCGCAGGATCGCGTCGCGGGCGGCTATCAGGGCATTGAGCGTGTCCTCGTCGGCGGGCATGTCGAGATCGTTGTCGGCCAGCCACTGCCGGGCGCCGGCCACATCGGTGAGCAGATCCTGCGGGCCCGTCTGCGCTATCCAGCGCGTGTTGAGCAGGTCCAACGCGGGCGGTTCACCGAGGTGGGGGCGTGGTTCGGGCACGTCTGAGGGTAACCGGCTCCATGTCGTCATCGGATCATCCACTCCCTTCTAACCAGACAAATCAACTATAGGGGTTGACGGTGGGCGACCCACGCGACTAGTTTCTAACCTGTCAAACAAAGAACATGGGTTAGATCATTCCGAAGGGATTCATCATGACCGCACCCGTCCTCGCCACCGGGCACATCGGCCTCAATGTCACCGACCTCGACCGCTCGGTGTCCTTCTATCGGCGCGCACTCGGCTTCGAACAGCTCGGCGCGGGCGGGGAGGGCGCGCAGCGCTTCGCCTTCCTCGGGCGCGACGGGCAGCTGCAGGTCACGCTGTGGCAGCAGAGCGACGGCGAGTTCTCGGCGAAAACTCCCGGCCTGCACCACCTCTCGTTCCAGGTCGACACCATCGACCAGGTCCGTGCGGTGGAGACCGCGCTGAAGGACCTGGACGTCGCGTTCGCGCACGACGGCGTCGTCGCCCACGGCGAGGGCGCGGCCTCCGGCGGCATCTTCTTCATCGACCCGGACGGCATCCGCCTCGAGGTGTACGCGCCCTCGGGCGCCGAGCACGCTCCCGCTCCCTCGGGCAGCGCCCCGACCTGCGGGTTCTTCTGAGCCGGAATATCGGACTGCCACCGCGGGATTCGCATGGGGTGCCGCTGCGGCGCCTCGCTACCGAACCGAGCCCCCGAAGGGAGACGGACATGAACGACATACGGGTCCGGGACCTGCCCGGCGGGGTCGCCTATCACCCCGGGGAACTGGCGGTGCAGCGGCGGCTGGGCCAGGCCGACATCGCGCAGCGGGTCGGCCGGATGATCCGGCCCGACATTCCGGCCGCCGCCGCGCAATTCCTGGCCGAACAGCCGATGATCGTCCTGGCCGCCGCCGATGACGCGGGCCATATGTGGGCGGGCCAGCTGGCGGGGTCGCCCGGGTTCGTCCACGCCACCGGCGAGCGCGTCATCGAGGTCGAGGCGACACCGGTGGCTGGTGACCCGCTGGCCGAATCGCTGCGCGGCACACGGCATGTCGGGATGATCGCCTTGCAGCCGCAGACGCGCCGTCGCATGCGGGTCAACGGGGTGGTCGCGCCCACCGCGACCGGACTGCGCATCGACACCGAACAGGTGTATTCGAACTGCCCGAAGT
Source organism: Nocardia sp. NPDC004340 (assembly GCF_053602575.1). Lineage (NCBI taxonomy): Bacteria > Bacillati > Actinomycetota > Actinomycetes > Mycobacteriales > Nocardiaceae > Nocardia > Nocardia sp. NPDC004340. The sequence continues at coordinate 899,049 of NZ_JBSGDW010000004.1, read as the reverse complement.
ACATTTCCCGTCGAGGGGTCGAGGAATGGATCGCGGGCGCGACGCCGGAGGTGCGCCGCGGCACGGAGTTGGATGCCGCTCAGCGGGAACTCGTCTCATGCGCCGACACCTTCTTCGTCGCATCCGCCGACGCCGACGGGCACGCCGACGCCTCCCATCGCGGCGGCAATCCCGGCTTCCTGCAGGTGCTTTCCCCGACCCGCCTGCGCTGGCCCGACTACCGTGGCAACTCCATGTTCATGACCCTCGGCAATATCGCCGCCGATCCGCGCTGCGGCCTGCTCGTGCCCGACTGGGGGACCGGGGCCACCCTGCAACTCACCGGAACCGCCGAGATCACCTGGGACGAGGCGGTTTTCACGCCCGGCGCGCAATGCGCCATCGATTTCACCGTCACCGAGGTCGTCGAGATCTCGGGCGCCACGCCCCTGCGCTGGACCGACCCCGAGCTGTCGCCGGTCAACCCCTGACCCGCGATCCCCGTCAACCCGAAAGGCCCGCCGCCATGCGTCCTCCACTGCCGCCCTTCGACCTGGAATCCGCGAAGCAGAAGGTTCGCGCCGCCGAAAACGCCTGGAACACCCGCGATCCCGAGAAGGTCGCGCAGGCGTACACCGAGGATTCCGTCTGGCGCAATCGCGACGAATTCCTCACCGGCCACGCCGAGATCGTCGACTTCCTGAAGCGCAAATGGTCCACCGAGAACGGCTACGCCCTGCGCAAGGACCTGTGGACCTTCACCGAGAACCGCATCGCCGTCCGTTTCCAGTACGAATGGCACGACGACGAGGGTCGGTGGCATCGCAGCTACGGCAACGAACTCTGGGAGTTCGCGCCCGACGGCCGCATGTCGCGCCGCGAGGCCAGCATCAACGATGTGCCGATCGCCGAGTCCGAGCGCCGCATCTTCGGCCCGCGCACCGAGGAGGAGGACGACGCCCTCCTCCCTGTGCGCTAACGGTCAGACCAGCGCGGGAGCGGGAGCCGGTTCGGTATCGCGTTCGTGGGTGCGGAAGAGCGCGAAAACCGCGACGCCACACACGATTCCGACGGCACTCGCCACCGCGACCGCCGAATCCAGACCCGTCACGAAGTGCGGCAGCGTCGGACGGCCGTCACCGGCGGCGCCGCGGAACACGGTGCCCAGCACCGCGACCCCGAGCGCCAGGCCCAGCTGCCGCGCGGTGTTCACCGCCCCGGCCGCCGTCCCGCTCTGCTGCGGCGGGACGGCGGCCATGCCCACGGCCACCAGCGGCGGGGCCATCACGCCGACGCCGGCGCCGATCACCAGCAGCCCGGGAACCGCGGCGGTCCAGGACGATCCGGCGTCGATCAGGGTCAGCAGCCCGCTGCCCACGCCGATCGTGAGCAGGCCGCCCCCGATCGACCACCTCGGCGACAGGTCGTGCAGCTGCCGGCCGAACACGCCCGACGTCAGGAAGGCGCTCACCGACATCGGCAGCAGCGACAGCCCGGCCCGCAGCGGAGTCAGGTGCAGTTGCTGCTGGAGCCACAGCGAGATCAGCGGGCTGGCCGCGAAGGCGGCGAAACTCATGCCGAGAGCGGCGATCAAGGTCGCGACCAAGCCGGTGTGACGCAGCAGGGTCAGCGGCAGCATCGGTGCGGCGCTGCGGGATTCGACGGCCAGGAACGCCAGCAGAGCTGCCGCACCGGCGATCAGGGCGGTCACCGCGCGGGCATCGGTCCAGCCGTGTTCACCGCCGCGAATGATGCCGTAGGTCACCGCGGTCGCCGCCAGCGCGAACGCCGCCATACCCGGCAGGTCCACACCACGATCGGCGCGGCGCGGCGACGGGCCGAAAGCGATGGCGGTCAAGGGAATCGTGATCGCCGCGATGGGCAGGTTCACGAAGAAGATCCACCGCCACGACAGCAGATCGGTCAGCACACCGCCGAGCACCACGCCGATGCCCGCGGACGCGCCCGCCACCGCGCCCCACGCGCCGAACGCCACACCGCGCTCCTTGCCGGTGTAGGTGGCGTGCAACAGGGACAGCGTCGTCGCCAGCATGGCCGCGCCGCCGATGCCCTGCGTGGCGCGCGCGGCCACCAGCACCTCCGCGGACTGCGCGACACCGCAGGCCAGCGAGGCGGCCGCGAACAGGACCAGGCCCACCAGATAGGTGGGTTTCGCGCCGACCCGGTCGGCGAGCGAGCCCAGGACCAGCAACAGCGCGGCCAGGGCGAGAGCGTAACCGTCGACGACCCACTGCAATCCGGACAGGCCGGTGCCGAGATCGACGGCGATGTCGGGCAGGGCGACATTCACGATCGTGACGTCGATGAGAAGCATCAGCGTGCCCAGGCAGGCCGCGACGAGGGGGAGCCATTTCCGCATGGGAACCTCCAGGAGAACGAGCGATTTCGTCACCTAGACTGACCATGAAGGCCGGTTTCCCCTAGCCGTACCGGCTCTGGCGAAAGATTCCTCCCATGGATGCTGAACAAGCGGACGAATCCGCCGTTCTGGATACGCTCGACAAGCAGATCATCCACGGCCTGGTCACCGACGCGCGCATCCCGTTCGCCCGGCTCGGCGCGATCCTCGGCGTATCCGAACAGACCGTCGCCCGCCGCTACCGGTCGCTGCGGCGGCGCGGCATGCTCCACGTCGCCGGGCAGGTGAATACGGTGCCGCTCGGGCGCACCCGGTGGATCCTGCGCATGCGGACCCCGCCGAATCGGGCGGTCGCGCTGGCCGAGGCGCTCGCCCGGCAACCGGATGTGAGCTGGGTTTCCTTGCTGGCCACCGGATTCGAGGTCACCTGCGTGTGCCGGCCGCGATCGGTGGAGCGGCAGGACGAGCTGCTGTTGCGGATGATCCCGCGCGCCACGCAGGTGCTCGAGCTGACCGTGCACGAGGTGATGCGGCAGTTCCCGTTCGCCGAGGAGTGGCCGCGCTACAGCGGGCTGCTCACGGCCGGGCAGCTGCGTGAACTGGGGCCGCGGCCGCCCATGTGGGAGCCGCGGGGGCCGGAGAAATCGGTCCAGCTGTCGCGGGAGGACGAGGCGATGCTGGCCATCCTGGGGCGTGACGGGCGGGCCTCCTACGCGCAGATCGCCACCGCCACCGGGTGGAGTTCGAGCCGGGTGGCGCGGCGCATGAGCGAGCTCATCGAATCCGGGGTGCTGTACTTCGATCTCGACTTCGCCTTGGAGCGAATGGGTTACGTGTCGCGGGCCATGCTGTGGATGCGGGTGCGGCCCGGGGATCTGGAGGCGGTGGGCCGGGCCGTCGCCACGCACCCGGAGGTCGCCTTCGTCGCGGCGACGACGGGGACCGTGAACCTGGTGGCCGCGGTGGTGTGTCACGACACCGCGCATCTGTACCGGTACGTCACCGAGTCACTGGGGGTGCTGCCGGGGATCAACGATGTTCAGGTGCTGTCGGCGTTGCGGATGTTCAAGCAGTCGACGACGTTGTTGGATGACCGGAAGGTGGGGGTCGTGCCCTGAGCCCGGTCGGCTTGCCGATCGGTTGCTACCAGGTGTTTCGCGTGTCGTTCAGCGCGTCGCTTGCATCGAACACCTGTTCGTCTAAGCTCGTCGTCGGAAGTTGTCGGTGCCTCCCTCTAACGTGGGCGCCAACCACAGTATGAGACTCACCCGTTGAGAAGGGGACAGACGATGGCACCTCCGGCTTTCGATCGTGACAAGGCCCTCGAACTGGCGTTGGCGCAGATCGAGAAGGGTTTCGGTAAGGGCGCGGTCATGCGCCTGGGAGAAGAGGCGCGCCAGCCGATCGCGGTGATTCCCACCGGATCCATCGCGCTGGACGTCGCTCTCGGCATCGGCGGCCTGCCGCGCGGCCGCATCGTCGAGGTCTACGGCCCGGAATCCTCGGGTAAGACCACCGTCGCGCTGCACGCGGTCGCCAACGCGCAGGCCAACGGCGGTGTCGCGGCGTTCATCGACGCCGAGCACGCGCTCGATCCCGACTACGCCCGCAAGCTGGGTGTCGACACCGACGCGCTGCTGGTCTCCCAGCCCGACACCGGTGAGCAGGCGCTCGAGATCGCCGACATGCTGGTGCGTTCCGGCGCCATCGACATCATCGTCATCGACTCCGTCGCCGCCCTGGTGCCGCGCGCCGAGATCGAGGGCGAGATGGGTGACAGCCACGTCGGTCTGCAGGCCCGCCTGATGAGCCAGGCGCTGCGCAAGATGACCGGCGCCCTGAACAATTCGGGCACCACCGCCATCTTCATCAACCAGCTGCGCGAGAAGATCGGCGTCATGTTCGGCTCGCCGGAGACCACCACCGGTGGTAAGGCGCTGAAGTTCTACGCCTCGGTCCGCCTGGACGTGCGCCGCATCGAGACGTTGAAGGACGGCTCGGACGCGGTCGGTAACCGCACCCGCGTGAAGGTCGTCAAGAACAAGGTCTCGCCGCCGTTCAAGCAGGCCGAGTTCGACATCCTCTACGGTGTCGGCATCTCCAAGGAGGGCTCGATCATCGACATGGGTGTCGAGCAGGGCTTCATCCGCAAGTCCGGCTCCTGGTACACCTACGAGGGCGACCAGCTCGGCCAGGGCAAGGAGAACGCCCGCAAGTTCCTGCTCGAGAACACCGACGTCCGCGACGAGATCGAGAAGAAGATCAAGGAGAAGCTCGGCATCGGCGCGGACGTCACCGCCGAGGAAACCGCCGCCGACTTCTGACATGACCTCGCGGGATTCCGAAGGGCCCCGGCGCACCCCGCCGGGGCCCACCCCCCAGCTCGACGCGGTGGAACGCCTCCGCCGCCAACTGGAATCCCGCGACGCCAAGTCCGCGCGCCGCGGATCCCGCCCTTCCGCCCCTCGCTCGTCCGAGCCGAGCCACGACCTCTTCGGCCGCGACTCCGCCGACCCCTACGCCTCCGGCGGCGGCTGGAACTACGGCCCCTCCGGCCGAGCCGACTCCTACCGCCCTCCCGCCGAACACAATCCAGCGGAGGGCCACTCCTCCACCTGGCGCACCACAGACGCATCCGACGCGGCCACCCCGCACCCGCCGGCCCACGAGACCCCGCCGACTCGGGCGACCGAGCCCGGATCCCTCAACGAGCCTGCCGCCCCTGTCTCCGGGGAGACGGCCACCTCGGCGACCCCGCTGTCGCCGATCGCGCGCACCGCTGTCGGTGGGGGAGAGTCGAATTCGGTCACCTGGGCTCCGGGCCACAAGCTGGCTGCGGCGCGGGCGGCCTTGGCCGAGGCCACCGCCATTGCCGCTGCGAACGCGGCGCAGGCTGCGGCGGATTCGGATCGGCGTCGTCGAGGCCGCCGTGCTGAGGCTGCGGCCTCGGCGGATCCGGACGGTACCGAGCATGACGATGCTGACCAGGGGAGTAGCCGTCGCACTGCACGTCGGGCCGGACGGAACTCGGTTTCGGCGGGGGCATATCCGGCCGATAGCGAGAATTCAGGTGCAGCGGGGTCGTATCCAGGTGATTGCGAGAGTTCGGTTGCGGGCGAGCCGTATCCCGATGACGATGAGACTTCCGGCCGGGCTGGTCGACGCGGGCGGCGTGGTGGTCGTCGGCACGGGGAGTATGGGGAACGGGATGGCAGAGATGCGGAACGGGCTGGGGTAGATGGTGCCGACTCCGACGATGACGGCAGTCGTCGCGGTCGGGGCGGCCGTCGTAGGCGACGAAGCGGGGCCGGTGAGGAGACTGCCGGACCGGGTGCTCCGGCGGGCGGCGGCACGGAAGCGCAGGCGAAGGATGTGTGTCTGCGGCTGCTGACCGATCGGGCTCGGAGCCGGTTCGAGTTGGCTGATCGGCTGGCGGACAAGGGTTTCAATGCCGAGCTGGTGAAGCGGGTGCTCGATCGGCTGACCGAGGTCGGGCTGATCGATGACGCGGCGTTCGCCCAGCAGTGGGTGCATTCGCGCCACACCTACTCGGGCAAGGGCAAGAAGGTCCTCGCCGAGGAGTTGCGGCGCAAGGGAATCGCACCCGAACACGCGGAACCGGCCCTGGAGGCGATCACCCCCGCCGCCGAGCGGACTCGTGCGTCGGACCTGGTCCGCCGCAAAGCCGCGAATCTCTCCCCGGAACTCGACCGTGACAAGGCTGTCCGTCGCCTGGTCGCCATGCTGGCCCGCAAAGGCTACAACCCGGGCACCGCCTTCGACGTGGTGGCCACCGAACTCCCGCCCCAACCCACCTCTCGCCGCGCCGCCGCGTCCACGCCGACCGGCGACTCGAATTCCACTCACCCCCGCCGCGAATCCCCCTCTGACGACACCGAATCCGCAACCGAACTGATCCGCACCAAGCTCCGCACGCTCTCCCCAACCCTCGACCGCGAAACAGCCACCCGCCGCCTGGTCGGCCTCCTGGCCCGTCGCGGCTACGCCTCCGCCACCGCCTACAAGGTCGTGACCACGGAGTTGAACGCCGCCAACTTCGGCACCGATGCTCCCGATCGGACCGACCGGTCATCTGGAACAGAGTCCTCGCCTCGCCGTTCGAAGCTCTCGTCCCCGCCCCCTACCGACTCGGCCGAGGATGACGAGCAAGCCCGTGCCGCCGAATTGGTGCGTTCGAAAATTCGCACCCTGCCCCGAAACCTGGACCACGCCAAGGCCACCCAACGCCTGGTCGGCCTCCTGGCCCGGCGCGGCTTCAGCGCATCGACGGCCTACGCGGTGGTGAAAGCCGAACTGGCCGAGGCCGATCTCTCGGGCGACTGATCACAATCGCCGAGTGCTCACTCCGCCAGCGCGCGTAGTTAGGTCAGCAGGTCAGTGCAGGACCCCACCCGGGCGGCGGGTGGAGAGTGCGCGGCGCGCGTGCCGGTGTCCGGTGTGGCGGAACGGGCGCTGGGCGGCGAGGTGCGGGAACTCGGGCTCCGGAGGTTTCTCTCGGCGGGCGGCGCGGAGCCGGTGTGCGGCCGCGCGGGTGAGGTGGGCGCCGAGGATGGCGGCGAAGGTGGTGAGCCCCGCGAGGAGCGGGGCGAGCACCGTGGCCAGAAAGAGCCCGAAGACGAATTCTCTTCGAGCGCTGTCGTCTTCGGTCATGAAATTCAGTATGCGAGCTGGGGGAGCGGCTTGTCCGGCGGTCGGGCAAGCCGCACCGGTCAGTTCGGCGGTTTCTGCAGGGAAACGTCGGACACCATGGCGTCCATGCCGGGCGGGGCGGTGATGGTGCCCGCCGCGACCACGGCTCGGGAGCCGCGTTTGCGGGTGCGCAGCCACTTCTCGACGCGAGTGGCCAGCACGGTCAGCGTGTAGTTGAGCACGATCATGATGATGGCGATCACGATCAGCGACGGGATCGGGTTCTGCTGGGCGGCACCGAGTTGGGTGCCCGAGCGCACGATCTCGAGGTAGGTGATCTGGTAGCCGAGCGCGGAGTCCTTGAGCGCCACCACCATCTGCGAGATCAGCGCCGGCATCATGGCGGTGATCGCCTGCGGGAGCAGGATCGACACCATCACCTGGGTCTTGCGCATGCCCAGCGCCACGGCCGCCTCGGTCTGCCCCTTGGGCAGCGCGCGGATGCCCGAGCGCACGATCTCGGCGATGACCGACCCGTTGTAGACCGTCAGCGCCGTCACTACCGCCGCCAGCGCCAGCTGATCGGAGGGGAAGGCGTTCTGCTTGGCGAACAGGTAGTAGAGGAAGATCATCAGGACCAGCACGGGAATCGCCCGCGAGACCTCCACCACCACGGCCGCGAACCAGCGGATCGCCCGATGATCCGACATGCGCAGAATGCCGAACAGCATGCCCAGCACCAGCGCCAGCACGATGGACAGCGCCGCCGCCTCGAGCGTGCCGCGCAGACCCGGCAGCAGGTAGGTGCTCCACACCTGGCTCTCGGTGAACGGCTTCCACTTGGCTTCGGTGAACTGACCCTTGTCGGCGAGCCCGCGGTAGACGAACCACAACACCGCGGCGACGGCGGCGATCGCGATGACCGTATAGATCCGGTAGCGCACCCGGGCGCGGGGGCCGGGCGCGTCGTAGAGCACGGACGCCGCGGTCATCGCGCCACCTCGTATCGTTTGGCCAGCCAGCCGAAGAACAGGCCGGTCGGCAGGGTCAGGATCACGAACCCGAGCGCGAAGATGGCGCCGATATTGAGCACGGCCGCCTCGTTCTCGTTCATCTCCGCCATGAGCAGCGCCGCCTCGCCGACACCGATGGCCGAGGCGATGGTCGAGTTCTTGGTCAGGGCGATGAGCACGCTGCCCAGCGGCGCGATGACCGCCCGGAAGGCCTGTGGCAGCACCACCATGCGCAGGTTCTGCCCGAAGGTGAACCCCAGCGAACGGCCCGCCTCCGACTGCCCGAACGGCACCGTGTTGATGCCCGCCCGCAGCGACTCGCAGACGAAAGCCGCCGTGTAGACGCTCAATCCGACGATCGCGAACCGGAAGTTGTTCTCGGAGATACTGTTCGGACCCTCCGCCGCGAGCCGCAGCCCGAGCGTGGAGTACAGGCCGATGGAGCAGAACACGATGATCAGCGTGAGCGGCGTGTTCCGGATGATGTTGACGTACAACGTGCCGATCCAGCGCGCGATCGGAATCGGCGACACCCGCATACCCGCGACGAGGGTGCCGAGAATCAGCGCCCAGAACCCCGAGTACAGCGTCAGTTTGATGGTCACCCAGAACGCGTCGAGCAGCTTGGTGTGATAGTTGGAGATCAAGTCGAACACGACTGCCCCATTCCTCCGATCGGAAAACGAAGCGTGCCAGGTGATTTCAGCAGCAGGAAATCACCCGGCACGAGTCCGCGAATCAGTACCGGTCGACCTTGGGCGGCTCCGGAACCTGGAATCCGGTGGCGCCGAACTCCTTCTCCAGCGCGGCCTTCCACGCTCCGGAGGCGATCATGGCGTCGATGGCGTCATTGATCTTGCCGCGCGATTCGGTGTCGCCCTTCTTCACGCCGATGCCGTACTTCTCGACGGTGAAGGTGTTGCCGACCACCTTGAGCGCGCCCGGCGACTGCGCCGCGTAACCGCGCAGGATGATGTCGTCGGTGGTGACCGCGTCGACCGCGCCGGACTTGAGCGCCTCCACGCACAGCGAGTAGGTGTCGTACGTGATCAGCTGCACCTCATGGGCGGCGACGTACTTGTCCTTGATGTTCTGCGCCGGGGTGGAACCCTTCACCGAGCACAGCTTCTTGTTGCCGTTCAGCGAGTCCGGCCCGGTGATGTCGGTGTTGTCCGACCGCACCAGCAGCGACTGCCCGGTCTGGAAGTACGGGCCCGCGAAATCGACCTTCTCCTTGCGCTTGTCGGTGATCGAGTAGGTGGCGACGATGAAATCGACCTGCCCGTTCTCGATCAGCGTCTCGCGCTGCGCCGACGGCGACTCCTTGAAGGTGATGTTCTCCGCCTTCACGCCCAGCTTGTCGGCCACGTAGGTGGCGACGTCGACGTCGAAGCCGCTGAAGCTGCCGTCCTTGTTGTGCAGGCCCAGGCCCGGCTGGTCGTACTTGATGCCGATGGTGAGCTTGCCGTCGGCGGCGTGCTGGCTGGCGGTCTTGTTGCTGCCGCCGCCGCACGCGGTGACGGCGAGGGCCAGGGCAGCCACTCCGGCGGCGATCCTGAGCGTGGGGTTGATCCTCATCGAACGTCCTGTTCTCTTGTGGAGTCAGTGGGAGAGGATCTTGCCGAGGAAGTCCCTGGCGCGATCCGATTTCGGTGCGGTGAAGAAGGATTCGGGCTCGGTGTCCTCGACGATCTGCCCGTCGGCCATGAACAGCACCCGATTGCCGGCGCGGCGCGCGAAGCCCATCTCGTGCGTGACGACCAGCATGGTCATGCCGTCGCGGGCCAGCCCGACCATGACCTCGAGCACCTCGGACACCATTTCCGGGTCGAGTGCGGAGGTGGGCTCGTCGAACAGCATCACCTTCGGGCTCATGGCCAGCGCGCGGGCGATGGCCACGCGCTGCTGCTGTCCGCCGGACAGCTGCGCCGGATACTTGTCGGCCTGATTGGCGATGCCGACCCGGTCGAGCAGCTCCAGCGCCCGGGCTCGCGCCTTGGCCTTGTCGGTGCGGCGCACCTTCACCGGCGCCAGCATCACATTGTCGAGAATTGTCTTGTGCGCGAACAGGTTGAACTGCTGGAACACCATGCCCACGTCGGCGCGCAGCTTGGCGAGGGCCTTGCCTTCCTCGGGCAGTTTCACCCCGTCGACGGCGATCTCACCGGAATCGATGGTCTCGAGCCGGTTGATGGTTCGGCACAACGTCGACTTGCCGGAGCCCGAGGGTCCCACCACGATCACGACCTGCCCCTTGGGCACTTCGAGATTGATGTCACGCAAGACGTGCAGCGAGCCGAAGTGCTTGTCCACATTCCGCATCGAGATCATCGGCGCGGGAGTGCTGATGGAATCGGCCACGTCGGTCATGACCAGTGACCCTAACCACCTTGCGCCCGAAATGCTCGTCTTTGCCGGTCCGGCCCGGGCTGTGCCGAGACTCGACACCCGCGCGTAACCAGCGATTGACGCCGCCGAGACCAGTCCGGCCGGTCGGGCGTTGATTCAGCGACAACTCCGCGACCATCGGCGGCCGTCGACCGATGGCGTTTATGGCCCGCGCGGGGCAGCTATTACCCTGGTTGAGTGAATTCCCCGGCCCGGACCTACGAGGTCCGCACCTACGGCTGCCAGATGAACGTGCACGACTCCGAGCGGCTCTCGGGTCTGCTCGAGGACGCCGGCTACGTCAAGGCCGTGGCCGGCGATACCGCTGACCTGGTCGTATTCAATACCTGCGCGGTGCGCGAGAACGCCGACAACAAGCTGTACGGCACCCTCGGCCACCTCGCGCCGATCAAGGCCGAACGCGAGGGCATGCAGATCGCGGTCGGCGGCTGCCTGGCGCAGAAGGACCGCGACACCGTGGTCAAGAAGGCGCCCTGGGTGGATGTGGTGTTCGGCACCCACAACATCGGCTCGCTGCCGGTGCTGCTGGAGCGGGCCCGCCACAACGAGCAGGCGCAGGTCGAGATCATCGAATCGCTCGAGGCGTTCCCGTCCACGCTGCCCGCCAAGCGCGAGTCCGCGTACGCGGGCTGGGTGTCGATCTCGGTGGGCTGCAACAACACCTGCACGTTCTGCATCGTTCCGGCGCTGCGCGGCAAGGAGGTCGACCGGCGGCCCGGCGACGTGCTCGCCGAGGTGCAGGCGCTCGTCGAGCAGGGCGTGCTCGAGGTGACGCTGCTGGGTCAGAACGTGAACTCCTACGGCGTCTCCTTCGCCGACCCCGAGGAGCCGCGCGACCGTGGCGCTTTCGCGAAGCTGCTGCGCGCCGCCGGCACCATCGAGGGCCTCGAGCGGATCCGCTTCACCTCCCCGCACCCGGCCGAGTTCACCGACGACGTGATCGAGGCCATGGCCGCGACCCCGAATGTCTGCCCGCAGCTGCACATGCCGCTACAGTCCGGCTCGGACCGCGTGCTCAAGGCCATGCGCCGCTCCTACCGCAGCGCCAAGTTCCTCGGCATCATCGAGAAGGTGCGCGCCGCCATGCCGCACGCCGCCATCACCACCGACATCATCGTCGGCTTCCCCGGCGAGACCGAGGAGGACTTCCAGGCCACCCTGGACGTGGTGCGGCAGGCGCGGTTCACCAGCGCGTTCACCTTCCAGTACTCGATCCGCCCGGGCACCCCGGCCGCGACCATGCCCGACCAGCTGCCCAAGGAGGTCGTGCAGGAACGCTACGACCGGCTGATCGAGCTGCAGGAGCAGATCTCGCTGGAAGGCAATCAGGCGCTGGTCGGTTCGACCGTCGAGCTGCTGGTCGCCGAGGGCGCGGGCAAGAAGAACAACAGGACCGCCCGCATGTCCGGGCGCGCCCGCGACGGCCGCCTGGTCCACTTCCGCCCCACCGTGAACCCGGCTCCGGGCAGCGAGATCCGGCCCGGCGACATCATCACCATCGACGTCACCGGCGCGGCCCCGCACTACCTGATCGCCGACGGCGAGGTGCTGAGCCACCGCCGCACCCGCGCGGGCGACGCCCACGAGCAGGGCATCACCCCCAAGACCGCGCCCATCGGCGTCGGCCTGGGCCTGCCCAGCATCGGCGCGCCCGTGGTGGTCGAGACCGCCGCCGCGGGCTGCGGTTCCGCCTGCGGCGACTAGCGGACGCCGCCCGCGCGCGAGCCCGGGCCCGCCCGGGCGCCGCGAACCGTGGGTCGGCTGTCAACTACGCAGCGTCATAGGGCAGGATCGCGGGGGACGTGCGGTGGATCGCCATCGCGGGATTCCGCCCGACACGCCGCCGACCACTCCGGTGCCGCGCCCGAGCGCGGTGCGGGACTCGACGACCCAGGCGTGAGCGAGGATCGCAGCGGTATGACCGAGCAGCAGCCCACCGGCTCCGACGAGCCTCGTGACCGGCCGGAGCAGCCGGAAGACGAAGCAGCACAATCGGATACGGCGTCGCAGCAGGCGCCCGACGCGAACGAGGAGAGCATGAAGGCGGCCGACCACAGTCAGGACTTCGAGCAGTTCCGCGCGGACCTCGAGGCTGTCGAACGCAAGATCGCCGGCGAGATCGACCCGGGCATGCGGGCCATGGTGGTCGCCGGTTCGGTGTTCGTGCTGCTGGCCTCGCTGGTGCTGCCGCACGCGGGCAAGACCCGCGGCTTCGACGTGCTGCTCTACGACACCGTCGCCCAGGCCGACCACATCGGCCTGCCGTCGCGGGTGTTCGTCTGGTTCGTGGTGATCTTCGGCATCGGCTTCTCGGTGCTCGCGCTCATCACCCGCCGCTGGATGCTGGCCTGGATCGCCGTCGCGGGTTCCGCCGTCGGCAGCGTCTTCGGCGTGCTGTCCATCTGGCATCGCCAGACCCCCGGCCTCGGCAACTATCACGGCGCGGGCCCGGGCGTCGGCCTCATCGTGGCCACGCTCGCCATCATCGTGCTGACCTTCCACTGGGTCCGCGTGGTCTGGGCCCGCACCTCGGTCCAGCTCGCCGCCGAGGAGCAGCGCCGCCTGGCCGCCGCCAAGGCCGAGGACCAGCAGCGCCGCCGCCTCTTCGGCGACGAGGACTGAGTCGCGGCAGGAACTCCACGAAGGCCCGGAGGCAACCTGATCGGTTGTGACCGGGCCTTTTTCGTGCGATCTCGGCGTTCCGTCGAGCGCTGCGGTCACCGGGTGGCGTAGACCGCCGCGGTCGTGCCTGCGGGGAGGTCGATCGGGTGGCGGCGGCGCGTAAAAGGCCCGGCCGCAACCTGATCGGATTGCCGCCGGACCTTCTTCGGCAGGACATGAGCCGATCGCCTGGGCCGCAAGGGGATCCAGGCGATCGGCGTTCTCAGCGCTGGCTGACCGCGCCCTCGGCGGCATCGGCCCATTCGCGCCACTGCTTGGCCTGCTCCAGGGCCTTCTCCGCGTCGCGGGTCTTGCCCGCGGCCTGGGCCTTGGCGGCCTGCTCCTCGAACTGGGCGACGCGCTCGCGGAACTGGGCGGCGCGGGCCATGGCCTCGGGGTCGGTGCGGCGCCACTGGGCGTCGGCGGCCTCGCGGACCTTCTTCTCGATGGCGCGCAGTCGCGATTCCAGGTCGTGCATGCGCTCGCGGGGCACCTTGCCGATGGCGTCCCACTTCTCCTGGAGTTCGCGCAGGGCGTTGCGAGCGGCATCGAGCCCGGTCTCGGGGTTGATGTGCTCGTAGGCCTTCAGCAGTTCCTCCTTGAGGGAGGCGTTCTGCTCGAACTCGTGGTCGCGTTCGCTGGCCGCGGAGTTGCGGGCGGCGAAGAACACGTCCTGGGCGGCCTTGAAGCGACGCCACAGCTGCTCGTCGGCCTCGCGGGGAGCGCGACCGGCGGCCTTCCACTCCGTCAGCAGCTCACGGAAGATGGCGGCGGTGCCGGACCAGTCGGTCGAGCCGGACAGTTCCTCGGCGCGGACGCAGAGCTCTTCCTTGCGGCCCTTGGCGGCGGCTCGTTCGCGATCCAGATCGGCGAAGTGCGCCCCGCGGCGGCGGTTGAACGCCTCGCGGGCCTTGGAGAAGCGGCGCCACAGCGCGTCGTCGACCTTGCGGTCCACGCCGCGAATGGTCTTCCACTCGTCGAGGATCTCGCGGAGCCGGTCGCCGGCGACCTTCCACTGGGTGGAGTCGTTGGCGATCTGCTCGGCCTCGGCTGCCAAGGCCTCTTTGCGCTCGGTTTGCTCGTGCCGGGTGCGGTCCTTCTCCTCCTTGGCGTGCGCGGCCGCCTCGTCGGAGTGTTCGATGATCGCCTGCAGCCGGGTGGTCAGACCGTCCAGATCACCGATCACCGCGGCCGTCGGCAACGTTTCGGCAAGCGCGGTGGCGGCGGTCTTGGTCTTGCGGGCGTCGGTGCCGGCGGCCAGGCGGGCCTCCAGCAGCGCCACCTCGGTGGCCAGATCGTCATAGCGGCGGCCGAAGTGGGCCAGACCCTCGGCGGCGTCACCGGCCTGCCAGGAGCCGATCACCCGCTCGCCGTCGGCGGTCTTGACCCAGGCGGTGCCGTCGTCGTCGACGCGTCCCCACTGGCTGGGGTCGCTGACGCTGGGCACCACGACCGGGTGCGGATGCGCGGCGGCCGGGCCGGGCATGGCGTGCGGTTTGGGAGTTTCGGGTTTGCGGCGCGGGCCCCCCGGGCGGGGTGCGGCGGCGGCCGCCGGTGATGGCTTGGCGCTCTCGCTCGGGGCAGGCACGGCGGCGCCGGGCTGGGGCGTCGGGGTCGACTCCGGGTGGGTAGCCTTCTCGTTTCCGTTGTTGTCGGTCATAGCTCCTCGTCCCTGCCGCGCGTCACGGCTGCCTGGTTACGCCCTAGCTCATCGGTCTAGCTCATCCCATTCAACCAGGCTGAGATGCGAAATGCTGTCTTTGAGGCCGCTTCGGCGGCGCGGCGATCGGCGGGGGTGGGGCTGGTGAGGTGCGGTAGCGCTACGGTTGACGGCGTGTTCTGTGTTGCGTCACTGGTCCCCTCGCCGCCTGTGCTGGTTCCCGAACTGGAGGGTGCGGCCGGGTCTGCCGTCGAGGGGGCTGTCGCGGAGCTGCGAGCTGCGGTGTTGGCCGCGGGTGAGGACTTGGCCGCCCGCGTGTCGCGATGGGTCGTCGTCGGCGTGGCGGAGCCGGGGGAGGGCTCGGGCGCTGGCGATTCGGGCCGGGTGATCGGAGCTGACGCGGTCGGCACCTTCCGGGGCTACGGCGTGGACGTGCGGGTCGGTTTGTCAGGCCGGGTTGCCGAGCGTGTCGCGGATGTCCTGTTACCGCTGCCCGCGCTGATCGCGGGCTGGCTACGCGAGCAGGTAGCGCCCGACACCGTCGCGGAATGCCGTCTGATCTCGGCCGATGCCACCGCGGAGGAGTGTTCGGCCTTCGGCCGGGCGCTGCGCGCGGAACTCGACACAGAATCCGAACCGGTCGGTGTCCTGGTGGTTGCCGACGGCGCGGCCACCCTCTCCCTGAAGGCTCCCCGATACCTGGACGAGCGCGCGGAGGGCGTGCAGGCCGACATCGATCGCGCCCTGAGCGCGGGCGATCGCCAGGCCCTCGCCGCCCTCGACACCACCCTGTGCGCCGAGATCGAGGTGGAGGGCCGGCCCGCCTACCAGGCGCTGGCCGGACTGTTCGCCGCCGACCCCGCCGATCCGCGGGTCGAAACCCGCTACGCCGCAGCCCCGTTCGGCGTCGCCTACCACGTCAGCGTGTGGCGCCCGACCCTCTCCTCCGGCAGCGGGGTCACCGCGTGACCCGCCCCATCGCGGTCGTCGGCCCCACCGCCACCGGAAAGTCCGATCTGGCCCTGGATCTGGCGGAACGCCTGGACGGTGAGATCGTCAATATCGACGCCATGCAGCTCTACCGCGGCATGGACATCGGCACCGCGAAACTCCCGGTCGCCGAACGCCGCGGCATCCCACACCACCAGCTCGACGTCCTCGACATCACCGAAACCGCCACCGTCGCCTCGTATCAGGCGGCGGCCCGGGCGGACGTGGAGGCGATCATGGCGCGCGGCCGCACCCCGGTCATCGTGGGCGGCTCCATGATGTACGTGCAAGCGCTGCTGGACGATTGGGACTTTCCGGCCACCGATCCGGAGATCCGCGCCAAATGGGAGACGGTGCTGGCCGACCGCGGCACGGTCGCCGTGCACGAGGCGCTGAAACAGGCCGATCCGGTGGCCGCGCAGACGATCCTGCCGACCGACGGCCGCCGCATGGTGCGCGCGCTCGAGGTGGTGGAGCTGACCGGGCAGCCGTTCGCCGCCTCGGCGCCCCAGATCGGTGAACCCCGTTGGGGCACGGCCATTATCGGTGTCGATCGCGAGACCGCCGAACTGGATGCCCGCATCGAACTGCGCACCGCGAAGATGTTCGAATCCGGTCTGCTCGACGAGGTCGAGGGCTTGCTCGCGCACGGTCTGCGCCACGGCCAAACCGCCCGCCGCGCCATCGGTTACGCCCAAGTCCTCGATTTCCTGGACAACGAATACGACCTGAACGAAGCTCAGGAGCGCACCTTCATCGGCACCCGGCGCTATGTCCGGCGACAGCGGTCGTGGTTCCGCCGAGATCAGCGGGTGCGATGGGTGGACGGCGCGGATCCCGCCTTGGCGGAGACCGCGCTGGCCCTCCTCGAGCCGCACCGTTGAGGGACGAACAGGAACAACCACAGTGACGCGTCGCGCGAACACACGCACCGCCGCGGTCGGGGTGTGGCAGGCCTACCTGACCACCCGCGCCGCACGCACCCGGGATTCCCGATTCCTGGTGCAGGGCATGCGGCCCATCAGCCGCGCCCTCGAATGCCGTTGGCCGCTGGAGACTCTGGTCTACCGGCTGGGCGATCCGGAACCGTCGCCGTGGGTGCGGCGGGTGCTGGATTCCAGTGGCGTGCCCAGCATCGGCCTGGTGCCGGAGGTGATGGCCGAACTGGCCGAACCGAGCGAGCCGGTGCCGGAACTGGTGGCGGTCGCGGTGACGCGTCGGCCCGAGCTCGAGGACTTCGCGCCGGGCACCGCGGAGGATCCGGCGACCTTGGTGGTCGTGGACCGGCCCGCGTCGGCGATCCGGTTGGGCGCGTTGATCCGATCGGCGGCGGCGTTCAGGGCGGGCGGGGTGATCGTGACCGGTTCCGGCGCCGACCAATACGACCCGCAGAGCGTGCGCGCCTCCGACGGCGCCCTGTTCGAGGTGCCCGTGTTGCGCACCTCGGGTCCGGCGCAGGTGGCGGCGTTCCGGGACCGGCAGCGGGCGCGTGGCATCTCGACGCGGATCGTCGGCAGTGACGATCGCGGCGGCCTGGCCCTCGACGACGCGAAGTTCGACGGCGGCACGGTGCTGGTGCTCGGCGACGAGACCGAGGCCCTGGCCCCGGGCTGGCGGCAGGTGTGCGACGAACTGGTCTGCATCCCCACCGACGGCACGCTCGGCATGCCGTCCGCGGCCGCGGTGGCCCTCTACGAAATCTCCCGTCAGCGCCGGGCGCTACCGTAATGACCATGACGAGCGAGAGCAGCGCCGCCGATATCGAATTCAGCAAGGGCCACGGCACCCAGAACGATTTCGTGGTGCTGCCGGACCCGGACGCCTGGCTGCAGCTCACCGAATCCCGGATCGCCGCCCTGTGCGACCGGCAGCGTGGGCTCGGCGCGGACGGGGTGCTGCGGGTGGCCCGCGCGGGCGCGCTGATCGAGACCGGCGTGCTGGCCGCGCTGCCCGAGGGCGTCGACGTGGACGACTGGTTCATGGACTACCGCAACGCGGACGGGTCCATCGCCGAGATGTGCGGCAATGGGGTGCGGGTGTTCGCGCACTACCTCGTCGCGACCGGGCTGGAGCAGCGTTCCGAGTTCGTGGTCGGCTCCCGGGCGGGCGCGCGGCCGGTGGTCGTGCACCACGCCGACCCTGTGCACGGTGAAGTGACCGTCGCCATGGGCATTGTGAAGAACCTCGGTCCCTCGACGGCGACGCTGAGTGGACGGGAATTCACCGGGATCGGCATCGACGTCGGCAATCCGCACCTGGCCTGCGTGGATCCGGACCTGACTCCGGCGCTGCTCGCCGACCTCGACCTCGAGCAGGCCCCCGGCTTCGATCACACGCTGTTCCCGCACGGTGTGAACGTCGAGATCCTCACCCCGTTGAATGTCGGCTCCGACGGCGAGCGGGGTGTGAACATGCGCGTGTACGAGCGCGGCGTGGGCGAGACCCGATCCTGTGGCACGGGAACCGTCGCGGCTGCGGCCGCCGCCCTGGCCCGCGACGGCTTCGACCTCGCCTCCGACACCGGGCATGTGAAGGTCCGCATTCCCGGCGGCGTGGTGACCGTCGGCATCGAGCACGGTTCGGCGTGGCTGCGCGGCCCGTCGGAACTGGTGGCGACGGGCCGCATCGCGGCCAAGTGGTGGCAGGACGCCTGAGCCTTCGCTCACGCGGCGACCGTGTCGAGCACCGGGTAGTCGGTGTAGCCGGTCGCGCCGCCGACGTACATCAGGTGCGCGTCGCGGACGGTGTTGAGCGGCGCGCCGATCCGCAGGCGTTCCACCAGGTCCGGATTGGCCAGGAACGAGCGACCCAGCGAGACCAGGTCCGCACCCGCGCCGAGGAGCGCCTCGGCCGCGGCGGCTCCGCCGTCGGCGGGTAGCGGGACGCCCCAGCCGAGGTTCGGGTTCGCGATCAGGGTGGTCGGCCACAGGCTCCGGATGCGGTTGAACAGGCCGCTTTCCGGGTCGGCGAAGACCACGTGCAGGTAGGCGGGGTGCCGCTGCGCGAGCGCGGACACGAGCGCCGGGTACAGCTCGTCGGTGTCGGTCTCGGCGATGCCGTTCACGTTCACCCCGGGCGCGATCCGCACCCCGACCCGCTCGGCTCCGATGGCCGCGATCACCGCGTCCACCACCTCGACGGTGAAGCGGATCCGGTTGGCGATCGAACCCCCGTAGGCGTCGGTGCGCTGGTTGGTGTTGTCGGACAGGAACTGGTGCAGCAGATAGCCGTTGGCGCTGTGGATTTCGACGCCCTCGAATCCGGCCGCGATCGCATTGCGGGCGGCGGTGACGAAATCGGCGACGGTGTCCTGGATTTCGGCGACGGTGAGTTCGCGCGGGGTGACCGCGTCCTGGTGCCCGGTGGGGGTGTGCACGGTGTCGGGCAGCGCGATGGCGGACGGCGCGACGGGAGTCAGCCCGCTGTTGTCCGGGTGTCCGACGCGGCCGCCGTGCTGGAGTTGCAGCACCATGCGCCCGCCCGCGGCCCGCACCGAGTCGGTGACCCGCCGCCAGCCCGCGATGTGCGAATCGGTGTAGATGGCGGGGATATTCGGGTACGTCAGTCCGACCTGGTTCGGGGTGGCGGCCTCGGCGATGATCAGTCCGGCGGTCGCGCGCTGGGTGTAGTAGGCGGCCATGAGCTCGGTCGGGGTGCCGTCGGCGGCCGCGCGATTGCGGGTCATCGGGGCCATCACGAGGCGGTTGGGGAGGTCGAGTGCGCCGACGCGGCCGGTGGTGAAGAGGTCTGTGTTCGTCATGCCGGTAAGGTAAAACCTGACATCAATGTGAGGTGCAAGCCTCGGATTCCGGAGTGCCGCATGCGAATCGGTGAGCTGGCAAAACGTACCGGCGTGAGCGATCGGTCGCTGCGCTACTACGAGGAGCAGGGGCTGCTGGTCGCCGACCGCACGCCCGGCGGGCAGCGCGATTACCCGGAGCTCGCGGTCGATCGGGTGATCCACATCCAGGAGCTGTTCGCGGCCGGCCTCAACAGCAAGAAGATCTTCGAGATCCTCCCGTGCATGCGGGACGTCGACGGCGGTGCGAACGAGCGCGCCACCCCCGAGCTGGTGGACGAGTTGCGTTCCGAACGCGACCGCATCGACCGGACGATCGCGGACCTGCTGCGGTCCCGCGAGGTGCTCGACGATGTGATCGTGCGCGCAGGCGAGCGGTTCGTGACCAGGTCGTGAGCGGTGACGCGGGTGTCGCATGGTGGTCGCCCCGAAATAACCGAGTGCGGTCGTTCGTTGGGACGTGGGACTATGGAGGTGTATGAGTAAGCCAGAAACGTATGAGTTCACTCCCGCCGAGGACCTCGACGAGGAGACCAACGACGCGCCCGAGACCGGCCGCAATGGCTGGTCGGCCGCGCCGACCGTCGGCGAGCAGCAGCTCGAGGAGCGCGCCGCGCTGCGTCGCGTCGCGGGTCTGTCCACCGAGCTCGAGGACGTCACCGAGGTCGAGTACCGGCAGCTGCGACTGGAGCGGGTCGTTCTGGTCGGTGTCTGGACCGAGGGCACGGCCGCGCAGGCCGACGCGAGCATGGCCGAGCTGGCCGCGCTCGCGGAGACCGCGGGTTCGGAGGTGCTCGACGCGCTGATCCAGCGCCGCGACAAGCCGGACAAGTCCACCTACATCGGCTCGGGCAAGGCCGACGAGCTGCGCGGCATGGTGCTCGAGCACGGCGCCGACACCGTCGTCTGTGACGGTGAGCTCTCGCCCGCGCAGCTGACCGCGCTGGAGAAGATCGTCAAGGTGAAGGTCATCGACCGCACCGCGCTGATTCTGGACATCTTCGCCCAGCACGCCACCTCGCGGGAGGGCAAGGCGCAGGTGTCGCTGGCCCAGATGGAATACATGCTGCCGCGTCTGCGCGGTTGGGGTGAGTCCATGTCCCGGCAGGCCGGTGGTCGTGCGGGCAGCAATGGCGGTGTGGGTCTGCGTGGTCCCGGTGAGACCAAGATCGAGACCGACCGTCGCCGGATTCGTGAGCGAATGGCGAAGCTGCGCCGCGAGATCCGCGAGATGAAGACCGCCCGCGACACCAAGCGCGCCAAGCGCTCGTCCAGCGGCATTCCGCAGGTCGCGATCGTCGGCTACACCAACGCGGGCAAGTCGTCGCTGATGAACGCGTTGACAGATGCCGGAATCCTGGTGCAGGACGCCCTGTTCGCCACCCTGGATCCGACCACCCGCCGCGCGGCGCTGGAGGACGGTCGTGAGGTCGTGTTCACCGACACCGTCGGCTTCGTCCGCCACCTGCCCACCCAGCTGGTCGAGGCGTTCCGGTCCACCCTGGAAGAGGTGACCGGCGCGGACCTGCTGCTGCATGTGGTCGACGGCTCCGACGCGCTGCCGGATCAGCAGATCAAGGCCGTGCGCGAGGTCATCACCGACGTCCTGCGGGAAACCAAGACTCCCGCGCCGCCGGAGTTCCTGGTGGTCAACAAGATCGACGCGCTGGACCCCCTGGAACTGACCCAGCTGCGCGGCTGGCTCCCGGACGCGGCCTTCGTCTCGGCCCGCACCGGCGAGGGTATCGACCAGCTCCGCGACCGCCTCGGCCAGATCCTCGGCGGCCTGGATGTCGAGGTCAGCGTTTTGCTGCCCTACACCCGCGGCGACCTGCTCGCCCGCATCCACGCGGACGGCAAGATCCTCAGCACCGACCACGAGGAAACCGGCACCCGGGTCCGCGCCCGCGTCCCCAACAGCCTCGCCGGCCAGCTGGCGGAGTTCGCCTACGCGGGCGGCCCCGCCACCGACATCGAAGAGCTCGACCTCGAGGACGACCTCACCGACGAGCTGGACGACATCGACGAGTTGGACGCCACCGACGGCGAGCACGATGCCGACGAGTCGAACTTCGGTGCCGCGTAACCCAACCCGACCCTGACCCGCCCCGGCCGGAAGCCCTGCACAGGCTTCCGGCCGGTGCGTTGTCCGGCCCGTTTCGCCTCACGGTTCCCGTGCCCACAGATTCCATCCCGCCGAAGCCGCCCGCCGCCGCGCGATCATCTCCAGATGCGGCACCAACGCCGTGAAATACCGCTTGGCCTCACACTCCTTACCGCAGTCGCGATGCGCCTCGAGCCCGCGCCGCGCCACCTCGAGATTCTGCACCGGATAATCCGGCACCTCATGACTGATCGCCCGCACGGCTCAGCCCCTGACCCGCCGCCGCTGCGCCCGATGTCTCCCCACCCGACCGCGTTCCGCATTGCGGGAACTCCTGACGTCCTCGATCACGCAGAACGCGATCGACAACCCACCCAAAGCGGTCATCACCGACAAAACCCAAGCATCCCAAGGCATTACGACTCCCGATGTCGTGTCCGATTTTCCGAGGTGAGCGCTCAGGAATAAGTAGACATCGAAATTCGAGTTCCGTGAAACGTTCACGGCGAATCTTTCTCGAATTACTCTGTGTTACAACATGAAACGTTTCACGGTGATCGATTGTCGAATAGCGAGGCTAACGAATGACCGGTGTCACCGCGGTTCGAATGGCTTTCGGGGGCTTCATGCGTCAACTGCGCGGTGCGCGCAGCCTGACCAGGGCGGGGCAGCAGATCGATGTCTCGCCTCCGACGGTCATGCGCTTGGAAGACGGTTTTCCGTCCAAGGTCTCGACCCCGCAGATCCGTGTCCTGCTCGACTATTACGCGGCCGCGCCCGAGCAGGTCGCGCACGCGCTGGCCTTGTGGGCCGACATCAAGACTCAGGAGAAGATCGCCAAAGCCGCAGGCGCGAGCAAAGGGTGGTGGCAGGGCTACAGCGATCAATACGCCCGAGACTTCGAGAAGTACCTGCTGTTGGAGTCGGCGACCGACGATCTGACGACGCATCAGCTCGTTGTCGTTCCCGGTCTGCTCCAGGCCCCTGATTACCGGCGCGCGATGATCAAGGGCACCGACCCCGACGTGACTCCGGTGGATATCGAACTCGGCCTGACACTGCTCGGCACCCGCAGACGGCAGAAGCTCGACGAGGAGCAGTGTCGGGTCTCGGCGGTGCTCTCCGAAGCGGTCCTGCACCATCGACCCTGCGATCCGGAAGCCATGGCGGCCCAGCTGTTTCAGCTCATCGCCGACAGTGAACGACCGAACGTGTCGGTTCGGATCATCCCGCTCGCGTCCGGCTTCCATCCCGGTCTGACCACCGGATCCTTTACCTTGCTGCGCTTTCCACTGCTTTTGCCGAACAAGATTGCCGCCCCGCCGGTCGTCTATGCCGAAACGGCAGGCGAGTCGCTGTACACCGATCGACCCGATCTGGTCGCCCGATTTTCGGCGGCGGTCGCCGACATGCAGGCGGTAGCGTTGGCGGAGGAAGCGACCAGAGATCTGGTGTCGAAGCTGGCGAAGGAGTACACGGCGTGAGCACCAACCCGCCACTGGCGACGTGGTTCAAGTCGAGCAGATCCGGCAAGCAGAACGAATGCGTCGAGGTCTATCTCGGCGATGGGACTGTAGGAGTGCGGGACTCGAAGCATCCGGGTGGTCCTGAGCTGTGGTTCCCGGACGCGGCGTGGCGGTCGTTCCTCGACAGCCGGGTCTGGGAGCGCTGAGGCGCGTTCGCGGTCAGGAGGGCTGGATGTCGGGGAGTTTCCAGGTCTTGTCGAACAGGGGTGGCTGGGGGCCGTAGAAGCGGAAGACGATTTCGAAGCCCTCGCCGGATTTTGTGGGGATCCAGTTCGGCTTCTTGCAGTCGGGGGCGGTCGGGCCCAGGTAGAGGTCGAAGGAGCCGTCGGAATTGGGTTGCAGATCAGGGGTGTTGGAGGCGCGGCTGGGCCAGTCGGCGTTCTTGATCAGGGCATGGGTATCGCGGTTGTAGGCGGTCGCGGACCAGTAGAGGGAGACGGGGGCGTTGGCGGGGACGGTGAGGCGGTAGTTCTTGCCGCCGTCGAGGGGCCGGCCGTCCTTGTCCTCGATGCCGACCAGGTAGAACTGGCCGCTGCCGAGGCTCTTGGCGGAGAAGAACGCGAACGAGTATGTGACACCACGGATGTCGACGGGGTAGCTGGAGGTGTCGGTGTAGCCGTTCTGCAGGTCGTTGATCAAGGTTTGATCGACGGGCAGGGCCCAGTGGGCGTTGTCGTAGTAGGCGGGGGTGAAGCCCTTCACGTACAGCTCGTCGAGCCACTTGCGGGCGTCGGCGGCAGCGCTGTCGAAGACCTTGCCGATGGCCGAATCCGGTTGGAACGGTGAGCCCTTCTTGATGCCGAGGCTGGCGACCTGGTCGATCATGGCCATGTCGCGGGCCAACCAGGGCTCGGCCTGTACCTGCCGGTTCAGGGCGGTGAAGTAGTCGCGGTTGTAGGGGATGGTGGCGTCGAAGTCCTTGCCGGAGGCGTCCACGTAGGTGGTGGGCGGCGGGTTCGCGGCGGCGTCGAGGCGGTAGAGGCCGCACCGTCTTCCGTAGGCGACGGCGGCGGCGATGTCGGCATCGTTGCCGCTCTTCAGGTTCGAGCGCAGCAGCGCGAATCCGGCTTTGGTTTCCGAACACAGCGGAATGAACCCGTCCGGGACCTCGCCGTTGTAGCCCGGCGGCAGGATCAGATAGCGGCCACCCTGGCCCTTGTCGGTACCGGCCGGGCCGACGTCGGCGAGCGGAGTCTGCCAGACCGAGTCGATGGACCCGGTGATCGTCGAATCGCCCTCGGCGGGCGGGATGTCGAGGACGATGGGCCCGTCGGAGGTGTCGTAGAACGGCATCAGGTAGATGGCGTTCGGATTCGGGGTGAGGGTCTGGTTGTGCCAGTCCACCAGCTCGGACCAGTACACGATCTGATTCGGTCCACTGCCGATCGCCTTCGCGGCCTCCAACATCCGGTCGAAATTGACCGCCGGCATCCCCCACACGACCGCCTCGAACGCGCGCGCCGCGATCACATTGCTGTCGACATCGGACCCAGACGGCGACGAGGACGGTGTGGAGGTCGGCTCGCTATTTTCTGGCATGGCTAGAAGCTAGCCAGGCGTCCTTGGCGATTGTGGAATCGCCACGCCGACTCTTGCCCCGGCGTGCCACTGTATGAAGGCTCTGACCTGTGGCTATGCTGCGCGGCATGGCTTCCGGCGGCAGCGATGGGGTGAGCGGGCGGGCGGATCGTCAGGATTCGGAGGGCGAGGGCGGCTCGGAGTACGGGGAGGCGTGGGCTACCGGGCTGTCGTTGACCGGGGCCGCGGTGTTGTTCGTGGTGTTGCGGTTGTTCGCGGTGGCGGATTACGACTGGGTGCGGGCGGCGTCGGTGGCGGACACGATCGGGCTCGATGACGCGTCGCGGATGGTGTTCGGGACGATGATGGCCGATCCGACGGTGACGGGTGTGGTGCTGGCGGTGCTGGTGCCCGCATCGCTGAGTCACCAATGGCGGCTGGGGAAGCCGTCGTTCCGGACCGCCGGGAACCTCGTGATGCTGATCATCGTGCTGCTGTTCGCGGTGGTGCTGCTGGCCACCTACCGGTTGTGGTGGCTGCTGATCATCGCGGGGGTGGTCGGGGCGCTCATGATCGTGTTGCAGGCCAAGGGGCATCGGGATGCGCAGGGGCGGCGGTTCGCGTTGTTCGTCATGCATCGCACCGGTTTGGTGGCGATTCTGGCTCTACTGGTGACGGCGGCGATCGTGCGGGTGCCGTGGGCGCCGTTGGAGCGCATCGAGACTCGCGGGGGCACGATCATGGGGTACGTGCTGGAGAATCCGCCCGGATTCCTGAAGGTGCTGACCGACGACGAGCGGGAGATCCTGATCATCGATATCGATCAGGTGCGTTCTCGCGAGGAGATTCCGACGAAGCCGTGACGTGCGCGGCGGGCCGGTGTGAGCGGTGGGCGGTGTCGGGGCCGAGCGCGCGCAGGATTTCGAGGGCCTCGGCCGCGGGGGAGTCCGGTGGTGGGGTGAACAGCCGCAGGCGCTGGTCCTCGGCCTGTGTGTGCAGTAGTTCGTAGTCGAATTCGATGGTGCCGATGGCCGGATGGTGCACGCGCACATGGCTTTCGCGGCGGACGGCCACCTCGTGGCGTCGCCAGAGGGCGGTGAACTCGGGGCTCGCGGCTTCGAGGCGCTCGATGAGAGCGGTCGCGGTGTGGTCGTAGCCGCGGCGGGTGGCGGCGGCGCGCAGGTCCGCGACGCGCAGGCGGCTCAGGTTCTCGTGGTCCGCGGCGGGATACGCGGCACGGACCGTGGGTTCGGTGAACCAGCGCCACACGATATTGCGATCCGGCTCGGCGATGCTGCAGACGCAGCCGAACAGGGCCTCGGCCAGAGCATTCTGCGCGAGCAGGTCGCCGAGGTCGGTGATCAACTGGGCGGGGGTGTCGCCCAAGCGGTCGAGCAGGTAGCGCAGAGCGGGTCGCACGGTGCTCCCGGCCAGGGCTCCGGCGGGCGGCCGATGCCCGGCCAGCAGGTACAGGTGGTCGCGTTCGTCGGCGCTCAATCGCAGGGCCTGGGCGAGGGCGGCGAGCAGCTGAGTCGAGGGCTGGGAGCTGCGGGCCTGTTCGAGCCGCATCACGTAATCGGCTGATACGCCCGCCAATTGGGCCAGCTCCTCACGCCGCAGGCCCGGGGTCCGGCGGCGCGGCCCGGCGGCCAGGCCCGCGTCCCCCGGTTGTAGCCGCTCGCGGGATCGGCGCAGGAAGTCCGCCAGTTTGTCGCGATCCATGGTCATGTCATCCATCTTCCGGTGCCTAGGAGAGCCGCTCCTAGGGGAAACTCTCCGCTCCTCATCGCCCGACGCCCTTGGCAGGGTCGATGACATCGAGCGAAAGGAGCTGGACATGAAGGAAATCACGGTGGGCACAGCGCAGGTGCCGTACGAGGTGCTGGGCGCCGGACGGCCGCTGGTGCTGGTGCACGGGTCCGGTGCGGGTGCGCGGTCGTGGGATCGGGTCAAGGACGCGTTCGCGGAAACCAACACGGTTGTGCTGCCGAACCTTTCGGGCAGCGACACAGCCCGTGACGACGGCGCGGACCTGACCGTCGAAGAACTGGTGGAGCAGTTGGCCGCCGTGGTCCGGGACCTCGACGCGGGCCCGGTCGACGTCGTCGGGCATTCCCTCGGCGGCGTGGTGGTGGCCGCCCTCGCCGCCTTGCATCCCGACCTGGTTCGCACCGTCGTCCCGGTCGCGACCTTCGCGGGCCACGGCGACGAATACCTGCGCAACGCCCTGACCGTCTGGCGTGAACTCCTCGGCGACGCCGACACGTTCGCCCGGTACTCGATGCTGCTGGCGTTCAGCCGCGCCCACCTGCGGACCATCGGCTACGACGCCGTCGAGGAGCTGGCCGCCGCCTTCCGTCCCAATGCCGACCGGCGGCGTCAGATCGAACTGGCTCTGCGCCTGGACATTCGCGACCTGCTGCCGCGTATTCACGCCCCGGCCCTGGTGATCGGCGCGGCGCACGACGCCTTCCTGCCGGTGGAGAATGCCCGCGAGCTGGCCGCGGGCATCCCCGGCGCGGTGTACGAGGAGGTCGACACCGGACACGTCGTGATGGCCGAGCAGCCGCGGGAATTCGTGAAGCTGATCCGCGACTTCATCGCGTAGGCGCGAGGATCAGCTGGTCGGCTGCGGTCGCAGGGTGAGACTCTGCTGGGCGTAGCCGACCGGGCCGCGCAGGTCGTGCAGGACCGTGGTGGTCAGGCCCTGGCCGCTGTGGCCGAACACCACAGAGGTGTCCATCCCGACCCACGGGGTTTCGGGCTGCCGGTACAGGTGGATGGTCATGTCGACGTTCGGGAACATCCATTTCGTGGGTTCCTGCCGGACGGCGATGCCGTTCGCGGTGTCGACAAGCGCGATGTAGGAGGCCAGCGGATCGACGTCCTCGCCCTCGACCAGGTCCACGGCGGTGGTGATCCACGCGGTGGCGCGGCCGGGTTCGGGGAAGCCGACCTGCCGGGCCTCGATCGATTCGATGTAGCCGCCGGGCCAGACGGGGGTGAGGGACCACGGAGCGAGCGCATCGGGGGCAGGCAGCCGGTCCGGTTCGCCGCCCGCGACGATGCCGGTGTCCTGCGCGCCGAGAAACCAGGCCCGCGCGCTGATGGTGTCGCGGCCGCCGATGACCACCGTGGCCTCCACCAGTTCGATGGTGCGGCCCGGCCGGATGGTCTCGACGCGAATCTCGAACTCCTCGAACGCGATCCGGCCGAGGATGTCGAAGCCGACGCGGCTCATCACCAGGTCGGGGCGATCGGTGCGGGCGCGCAGGATCTCGTGCACGACCAGCCCGGCCACCGGGCTGAAGTGCTGTTCGCCGGAGGACCAGGCCCCGCCCGCGTGGTGAGTGGGGACGAAGCGGCGGTCGCCGACGCGCCGGAAGTAGGCGGTTTCGGGTGAGGTCGTATCCATCACGATTCTCAACCTACGGGTCGAGTTTTGATATTGCCAGTCGGTAAACCAGCTTTGTGGTTGAACTAACGGACCCTAGGGGCGGATATGATCGGACGATGAGTACGACCGTGGACGAGGAAGCCGCCCCCACCGGGCGCGCGGCCCGCCGGCGTGATCGCCGCAAGGCGGAGATGATCGCGACCGCGCTGCAGATCCTGTCCGGCAGCGGCTACCAGGGAATGCGCTTCGAGGACGTCGCGGAACGCACCGACATCGCCAAAGCCACCCTCTACCACTACTTTCCGAGCAAAGACGCGCTGGTCTCGGCCGCGCTGGAGAAGCTCACCACCGATGTGCTGACCCGCCTGCGCGAAGCGCTCGACGCCGCGGCCGACCGGTCACCGGCCGAGCAGCTGCGGATTCTGATCGCCGAACAGCTGCACATCCTGACCGTGCTCTACCCCGAAGTGGGCAAGCTGTTCTCGTTCCCCGCCCCCTGGCCCGCCGAGCACAGCGAGGCCATCAAGACCATGCGCCGCCGCCACGACCGTATGTTCCGCGAGGTGATCGACCGCGGCATGGATTCGGGCGCATTCGATTGCCCCGATCCCGCGGTGGCCCTGCACTGCCTGCACGGCATTCTCAATCACGCCTCGATCTGGCTGCGTCCTGACACCGACCCCGACCACCACGCCCGTGACGGGGTGGTCGAGGCCTCCCTGCGGCTGTTCATCCGAGGCTGACCGCGGGCTCGACGGCGCGCCGCGTGATCAGCAAGACGATCGCGAGCAGCGGGATACACCAGGACCGGCAGCATCGTTCCGAGCCGGCCGACGTGACATCGGTGGTGCTCATGCGCAGAACGTACCGAGCACTAGCTTCGATTGGTGGCATTCGGAGGGGCTGTGTGATGAGCCTCGTAACCGGCTGTCCCACCCAGTTGGACGAATCGCCCGTTCCCCTTCCGGTCGACCCGGCCGCTCGTCAGTCTGGTCGGATGCCCATCAGTGTGGAGGGAGCAGCGTGACCGAGTCGGCGCCGCCCACGAATCCGCTCCGGCTGTCCGAGCTCGGTTCGGACCCGGCGGCGGTGCTGCGGCTGATCACCCATTTCGACGCCTTCGACGAATCCGCGGCCAACGCCGACACCGTGATTCGCGCCGCGGCGCTCCTGGCCGAATGCCCGGCCGGCGCGAGCTGGCCCTCCGGCACCGTGATCCGCTACGACGCCGCCGGCCGCCTGCTCCTTGCCACGGCCGCCCCCGCTGACGCATCCGGCTCGGACCCTGCGGTCTGGCTGGAGCGTCCGCCGCAGCAGCGGCCCGCGGATACGTCGGCCCGGCCGCATCCGTTGGACGGCGTGGTGCTCGATCGCCTCCGGCATTGTCTGCGCGTGGTGGCGGCGCGGCAGGTGGCCGATCCGCTGCGGATGGATGACCCGGCGCTGCTGGAAGTTGTGCTGTCGGAGAAGGAGCGGCGGGAGGATCGGGTGCGGGCCATGCGGCTGCTCGGTCTGGATCCCGGGCGCGCCACACGCGTGCTCGCGGTGGCCGGGCCGGGGGCCGCGGAGGCCGTGCGGATCATCGGCGAGTACGTGCCGATCCTGCGGCAGGCGGTGATCGGGGCGACGACGGCCGTGCTCGTTCAGGATCTGACCGCCTTGGGTGGAGCCGACGGTCGTGGCGCGGTCAGCGCGATCGGTCACCACGCCGCTGCTCTCGGGCAGACCGCGACCGGACCCGGGCGTCCGTCCATGGTGGATCGCGGACTGTCGGACACCTTGAATGCCGCTGTGGTACACGCATTTCCGGCCTCCCAGGCGGGCGCGGCCGGGCCCTGGATCGGGGTGGGGGAGCGGTTGCCCGCGCTGGCGGCGGCCGCGTCGTGGGAGCAGGCGCGGCGGGCCTTGCGGTTCGCCTCGTCGACCTGGCACGGGCGCAGGGTGATCGCGTTCGAACGGTTGGGGGCGCTGGAGCTGCTCGCGGATCTGCCGGTGCAGCGGCTGCTGGGGACAGCCGATGTGACGCGGATCAATGAATTCGCCGCGACCGAGGCGGGCGCGCTCGCGGTCGACACGCTCGAAGCGTTCTGTGTCTTCGGCACGCTGCGGCGCACCGCGACCGAGCTGCATCTGCATCACTCCACGGTGGCCGCGCGAATCGCGCAGGTGGAGGCGGTGATGGGCTGGGATGTGGACGATGCGCTGGACCGGTTCACGGCCACCCTGGTGCTGTTCGTGCGCCGGATGGCGCTCTCGTCCGCGCAGTTGTCGGCCCCGGCGGCGGTTGACCCGACAAGCGTCGGGCACGGACGGTGATACCCGCGACGGGCGGCGGGTGATCCGGGTCACGTCGATGTCCGACGATCGATGGGCACGGCACCGCCGCCGTTGCGGGAGAAGGAGATTCACAGCATGGCCATCGTGGAACCCACCAAGACCTGGAAGCTGCTCGAGGAGCGGCTGGCTGTCACCACCAACGAGCGCCACCGTCAGGTGCTCTCGATCGTCATCGATCACATGAAGGCCGAGGCCGTGCCGGATCTGGACGGTCTGATGAAGACCCTGACGGCGGAGCCGGACTATCACTTCTGGCAGAACGGCCAGGATGTCGGGCCCAAGGGCTGGGACGTCGTGCACGCCTACTACTCGGCATTCGTGGAGAGCAAGTCCAACATCCTGGAGTTCGAGCTGGACCGCCTGCTGGTCGACGACGACTGCGTGGTCACCGAGGGCTACCTGCGCCAGATCTACCCGGGCGCCTACGCCGCCCAGATCGGCATCCCGGTCGAGGACCCCGAGGCCGACTACCTGATCTCGTTCCGTCAGCTGCTGCTGTGGCCGGTGGACGAGGCGGGCCTGATCATCGGCGAGGACTCCTACCACTCGGGCCCGGTGGAGATCCGCAAGCTGTCGTTCGACGAACTGCCCAGCGAATACGTCGAACTCGTGTACCCGGGTAACTGACAACGGCGAGACTCGGCAGATGGAAGGCGAATCGGACATGACGGACCTATCAGTGGCAACCCCGGCGGCGCAGGCCCCGGTCGAGCGGCGCGCGGACATCGCGAGCCTGCTGCTCGACCGGCTCGGTGACGAGCGGCTCGGCCTGCGCACCCGGGAGCGGGACTGGACCTGGGACGCGGTGGTGCGGGAGTCGGCGGCGCGCGCCGAACTGGCTCGCGACCTGCGGCGCGATGGGCCGTTCCACATCGGTGTGCTGCTGGACAATGTGCCCGACTTCGTCTTCTGGCTGGGTGCGGCCGCGCTGGCGGGCGCGACCGTGGTCGGCATCAATCCCACACGCGGCAACGCTCAGCTGGAAGTCGACATCCGCTATGTCGACTGCCAGCTGATCGTCACCGACGCCGCCGGCATGGCCCGGCTCGGCGCCCTGGACCTGGGCCTGGAACCGGACCGGTTCCTGCTGGTGGACGACCCGGCCTATGTCGAGCGGGTGGCGGCGCACGCGGCCGAGCCGGTCGCCCACGCCGGTGCGGAGGCCCTGCTGCTGTTGCTGTTCACCTCGGGCACGACCGGCACCTCGAAGGCGGTCAAGTGCACCCAGCGCCGCCTGGCCATCCTCGGATACGCGGCCAGCGACAAGTTCGGGCACATCCGCGAGGACGTGGACTACTGCTGCATGCCGCTGTTCCACGGCAACGCGATCATGGCGTTGTGGGCTCCGGCGTTGGTGAACGGCGCGACGGTGTGCCTGACCCCGAAGTTCTCCGCGACCGGATTCCTTTCCGACGTGCGGTATTTCGGCGTGACCTTCTTCACTTACGTGGGCAAGGCGCTGGGCTACCTGCTCGCCACTCCGGCCACCCCGCAGGACGCCGACACCACCCTGGTCCGCGGTTTCGGCACCGAGGCGTCGGTGGCCGACCAGGCCGAGTTCCGCCGCCGTTTCGGGGCCGAGCTGTTCGAGGGTTACGGCTCGAGCGAGGGCCCGGCCCTGGCGGCGCTGGATCCGGAGGCTCCGGCCGCCGCGCTGGGCCGTCCGGCGCATCCGGGTGTGGCGGTCGTGAATCCGGAGACTCTCGAGGATTGTCCGCGCGCGGTATTGGATGAATACGGCCGCGTATTGAATCCGGACGAATCGGTCGGCGAGATGGTCGACAAGGCGGGCGCGATCGTATTCGAGGGCTATTACAAAAACGATGTCGCGGATGCCGAACGTTTGCGGAACGGTTGGTATTGGACAGGTGACCTGGGCTATATCGACGAAGCCGGATTCCTGTATTTCGGCGGCCGTAAAGGCGATTGGCTGCGCGTCGACGGCGAGAACACCTCGACGCTGTCCATCGAACAGGTCATCCGTCGGCACCCGGCGGTCATCGCCGCCGCGGTCTACGGGGTGCCCGACCCGCGCTCGGGCGATCGGGTGATGGCGGCCATCGAGGTCGCGGACCCGGACGCCTTCGACGCGGACGAATTCGCCGAATTCCTCACTGCCCAGGACGATCTCGGCTCCAAGGGCGCGCCCCGCCTGCTGCGCGTCTCCGGCAGCCTCCCGGTCACCGGCTCGAACAAGGTGCTCAAACGTGAACTCCAGGAACAGCGCTGGCACACCGGCGAGCTACTCTTCCGCTGGTTCGGCCGCGGGAAGCCCGAATACGAACGCCTGACCGATTCCGGCAAATTGGAACTCGAAGCCGAGTTCGTCTCATTCGGCCGGGGGAACCTGTTCTAGCCCTGATTCGGTGACCTGCGCGGACTTTCGTTACCATGAAGTTATCGAAGGTTCCGCAGGGAGGGTTGCCTTGTCTCACGATAAACATGGGTCCGAAGAACGAACGCCGAAGGGGCTGACCGACGGCGCGCCGTTGCACGTCGATCTCACCGATACCGATCGCCGGATCATCGACGCGATCATCGCGCCCTCGCGGGCCTGGTTCAGCCCGCGCTTCTACGGGATGGAGAACTTCCCCCTCGAGGGTCCGGTGCTGCTCGTCGGCAATCACAGTCTGGCGGGCGGCACCGACGCGCCGCTGCTCGCACACGAGATCCTGGTGCGCCACGATCGGCTGGTGCGGGGACTGGCCGAGAACCTCCTCATCGATGTGCCGGGGCTTCGAGATGTGTTGCACCGCTGGGGAATCGTGCGCGGCAACCGTCACAACTGCACCACGCTGCTCGAGCAGGGCGAAGCGGTGGCGGTGTTCCCGGGCGGCGGCCGCGAGGCCATGCGCGGCAAGGGGCAGAAGTATCAGCTGATGTGGGAGGGCCGCACCGGCTTCGCCGCGATGGCCATCGCGGCCGGTGCGCCCATCGTCCCGATCGCCATGGTCGGCGGTGACGACGTGTTCGACATCGTCTTCGACGGCGATCACCCGGTCATGTTCCCGCTGCGCAAGGCTGTCGAGGGCTTGGGTCTGCGCTCGAGCCTGACCCCGCCGCTGATCCGCGGCCTGGGTCCGACCCTGGTGCCCAAGCCGGAGCGTTTCTACTTCTCGCTGGGCACCCCGATCGACACCAGCCCCTGGCGCGACATCCCCGACACCGACGCCGCGGCGAACGAACTGCAGGCCGTGGTGAAGAAGGCCCTCGAAGGCGAACTCGACTTCCTGCTCGGCGAACGCGACCGGGACCGCGGTCGCAGCCTGCTGGGACGCACCCTCGGCCGCTTCGGCCTCTGACGCCAGGCTCTCTGACTTCCCGGTAGGTTTACCCGGGTTCAGGACCTCCGTTCCGCGACGTCAATGGCGACTGTCGCAGTTCGGACTACTTTCTCGGCCCGTGAAGTTAACCTCCGTTCGACTTTCGAGTACGGTATTGAACACAGGCGATGGTGCCGATGTGGTCACTGTAGGAGGTTGGCGTGGAGCGCACCCTTTTCGAACCCGAACACGAGCTGTTCCGGGAGTCGTTCCGTAAGTTTCTCGATCAGCATGTGGCCCCGAACCACGAGCAGTGGGAGCACGACGGCGTCGTCGATCGCTCGGTCTGGCTCGAGGCCGGCAAGCAGGGGTTCCTCGGCATGGCGGTGCCGGAGCAGTACGGCGGCGGGGGCGAGGCCGACTTCCGCTACAACGCCATCGTGACCGAGGAGGTCACCAAGGGCATGTACTCGGGCCTGGGTTTCGGCCTGCACAATGACGTCATCGCGCCGTATCTGCTGGAGCTGGCGAACGAGGAGCAGAAGCAGCGCTGGCTGCCCGGCTTCTGTTCCGGCGAGATCATCACCGCGATCGCGATGACCGAGCCCGGTACGGGTTCGGACCTGCAGGGCATCAAGACCCGCGCGGTGAAGGACGGCGACGACTGGATCCTCAATGGCTCCAAGACTTTCATCACCAACGGCATCAATGCCGACATCGTGATCGTGGTCGCCCAGACCGATCCGGCCGCGGGCGCCATGGGCTTCTCGCTGCTGGTGGTCGAGCGCGGCATGGCCGGTTTCGAGCGCGGCCGCAATCTGGACAAGATCGGCCTCAAGGCGCAGGACACCGCGGAGCTGTCCTTCGCCGACGTCCGCGTCCCCGGCAAGAACCTGCTGGGCACCGAGGGTCAGGGCTTCATCCACCTGATGCAGAACCTCCCGCAGGAGCGGCTGTCCATCGCCGTCATGGCCGCCGCCGCCATGGAGGGCTGCCTGGAGCTGACCTGCCAGTACGTGCGCGACCGCAAGGCTTTCGGCAAACCGATTGGCGCACTGCAGAACACCCGTTTCGTGCTCGCCGAGCTGGCCACCAAGACCACCGCGGTCCGGGTCTTCGTCGACCGCTGCATCGAACTGCTCAACGATCGCAAGCTGAGCGTCGAGGAGGCCGCCATGGCCAAGTGGTGGTCCACCGAGGAGCAGCTCGACCTGATCAACCGCTGCCTGCAGCTGCACGGCGGCTACGGCTACATGCGCGAGTACCCGATCGCCAAGGCCTACATGGACGCCCGCATCCAGACCATCTAC
Organism: Nocardia sp. NPDC004340; assembly: GCF_053602575.1. Lineage (NCBI taxonomy): Bacteria > Bacillati > Actinomycetota > Actinomycetes > Mycobacteriales > Nocardiaceae > Nocardia > Nocardia sp. NPDC004340. Next base: position 864,053 of record NZ_JBSGDW010000004.1, on the reverse strand, counting down.
GGCGGCACCACCGAGATCATGAAGGAGATCATCGGCCGCAGCCTGAAGCTGACCTGACCCGGGTGCCGGCCTCCGCGGAGAGCGACCGGAATGCGTTCCGCGTCAGGGGTTTCCGCGGTGGCCGGGCCGGATGCCGGGCGGCGACGCCCGGCACGGGAGACTCCTCCGATCCGGAGTGGGCCCGAGTGGTCCACCGGCCGACACGCGATGGGTTGCTCTAATGTTGCCCCCTCGTTGGCAGGCTCTGTCAAAATGGTCCGGACCTTGTCTTATGGCTGGACTTTCGCCTCGTCAGCGCAGGCTCCACGGTCGGTAGCTGGTGATGTTCCGGGGCGTCGGCAGAGCATCCTGGAGGAGCCGGGCGTATGCAGGGATCGCGGAGCGACCACCGGACCACCTACCGTGAGCTGGATCGGCGCTCGAATCAGCTGGCGCACTTGCTCATCGAATTGCGGGTCGTGCCCGACGCGGTGCTCGCGGTCGGCATGCCGTGCTCGCCGGAATGGGTGCTGGCGGTGTGGGCGGTCGCCAAGGCCGGAGCCGGTTGGCTGTCGGTGGATCCGGCCCAACCCTACGAGCGGAATCGGTTCGTGTGCGCGGATTCCGGTGTGCGCCTGGGTATCACGCTGGAACGATACGTCGACGAGTTGCCCTTCGAGGACATGTTCTGGGTGGTCCTCGACGACCGGGCCGTCACGGGGCGGATCCGGCGGTATCCGGAGACCGGCTTCCGAATCACCAAGCGTCCATTTGCCCTGTTTGGGCACTCGGATCTGTCATGATCCACACGGGACCGGCGGCGGGCCGGATCACCGAGGAAAGGCGTGTCTCGTGAGTTCAGAGCTGGTCACCAAGACGGTCGAAGACGGCGTCGCCACCCTCACCCTGAACCGGCCCGAGAAGCTGAACGCCCTGACCACGGGCAGTTTCGAGGAGCTGCGCGCCCACCTGGACGCGCTGTCCGGCGTGGACGTGCGCTGCATCGTCCTCACCGGCGCGGGCCGCTCCTTCTGTGCCGGGCACGACCTGGAATCGCTCGCCGCGGGCGACGCTCTGGAATCCCGCTACGACGAGGCCAAGACCGTCACGATGCTCGAGGAGTTCCCGGTCCCGGTGATCGGCAAGATCCGCGGCCACTGCTTCACCGGCGGCCTCGAGCTCGCCCTGGCCTGCGACTTCCTCGTCGCCGGTGACACCGCGCAGTTCGGTGACACCCACAGCCAGTGGGGCCTGGCCCCGGTCTGGGGCATGTCGGTCCGGCTCCCCGAGCGTGTCGGCATGGCCCGCGCCAAGGAACTCAGCTTCACCGCCCGCCGCATCAGCGGCGTCGAGGCCGCCGACATCGGCCTGGTGAATCACTGCGTCTCCGATGTCGGCCTCGACGAATTCGTCGCCCGCCTGGCCGCCCAGATCGCCGCCAACTCCGCGGGCTCGAACCGAATCTACAAGTCCCTCTACGCCAATTCCCGCGACCTGCCCCGCGCCGAGGCCTTGCAGACCGAAACCGACCTCCCCTTCGGCATGCCCGACGACGCCATGGAGCGCCTGACCCGGCGCTGACGCCACCGTCCCCGGCAGGCGACAGCGCCCTCGGCTCAGACCTCGAGGTTTTCCTCGATGTCGCGCAGGCGGTGCCGGGCCAGGGCCAGGTTGCCGCGGGCGCGGTCGATGGCCACGTACAGGAACAGGCCGCGGGATCGGCGGCCGCGCAGGGGGCGCACCAGGTGGTACTGGTTGTTCAGGGTGATGAGCAGGTCCTCGATCTCCTCATTGAGGCCGAGTTGCTCGATGGTGCGCAGTTTGGCCCGCACCACTTCGGTATTGCCGGCCGACGCCACCTCGAGATCCAGGGATTTCGAGCCGCCGAGCATGCCCAGGGGCATGCCGCTGCCGTAGTCGACGACGGCGGCGCCGATGGCGCCGTCCAGCATCATCATGTCCTTCAGGGCAACTTCCAAGTCCGCCATGGATTTTCCTCTCCTAGCCGTGACGGTTTCTCGCGAGCGGTGACGCTACGCCCGTACGGGCCCGGCGGTATGTGGATTGCTGAAGGATTCCGCAAGGTACGCAATTAACAACTTACGCAATCAGTTAGAACGGGTGGGCGCGAAGAAAACTGCGGGCGCAACCGTTTCCGGTTGCGCCCGCAGGCATCACGTCAACGGGTCAGCCGCAGAGGCTGCCCGGGGCCGTGGCCGCCTCCAGCACCAGCGCGGCCTCGGCGTCCTCGCCTGCGCCACCCGGCAGGCGCGTCGACAGCTGGTCCCGGGGCACCCCGGCGGCCAGCGCCGAGCAGTACGCCTTGCCCAGATCGACGGCCGCGAGCTTCTGGTCCAGATCGACCAGCACGTCCCCGTGCTCCTCCAGGTAGGTGACGAACACCTGCTCCTGTCCGGTGAGCGCGCGCTCCGCGGCGGCTACTCCGGCGGTCGCGCCCATCGTGGCGGCAGCGGCGGCAACCAGTGCGAAACCCGAAGCGAGACGGCTCTTCTTACCCACGAACTCTCCTTCAACATCGAATGAACCCGGCGAGCGTACCGCGCGCCCGGCCGATGGCCGCGTTGTCGAAGGTGACGGGCTCGGCCTACTTCAGCGCCGCGTGGAGGAGCGTCACCCCGGCGGTCAGCGCCGCGCCCGCCACCGGCCAGCTGGTGCCCGCCGGCTGGGTCGAGAGCACCACGATCGCGTACCGGTAGGGCTGATCCGGCGACGTGCCGACCAGGCCCGTGGTGTCGAGGGTGGTCGACGAATTCAGGTCCATCCAGCCCTGTTTGACCGCCCAGGTCTTGCCGGTGAGCGCGTCGGGGATGCCGAAGAACTGATCGGTGCCGTCGGCGGCGGTCCGGGCGGTGTCGCGCAGCGCGCCCAGGATCAGATCGCGGGTCGCGGCCGGGGCGGTGGCGGTGATGTAGTGGAAGATCGCCACGACATCGCGTGGGGTGGTGAGGGTTTCGCCCCACTGTGCGGTGTCCTCGGGCGCGGTGGTGGCGGTCAGCCCGATCGCCGCGACCATCCGATCGATGATTGCGTCGTTGCCGCCGATCTCCCAGAGCTGATCGGCGATGTCGTCGTCACTGGCCGAGAGCATCTGGGTGACTTTCGCGGTGGTATCCGGATCCGGCTGCGCGCCTTGGCTTCCCAGGGTGTCGAGCGCGATCAGGAGCTTGACCACCGACGCGGTGTAGAACTGCTGGTCGGCATTGAGACTGGCGATCGCCGTCCCGGTCGTGGTGTCCACCACGTCGATCCCGACCGTGGTGCCCGGCGAGGCCGCCTGGATGGCGGTCTGCATCTGCTGGGCGATGGCGGTCACCGAGATGGGATGCTGCACGGCCACCGCCGCGGGCGCGGTGGCCTCCGGCGTCCGGCCCGGCCCGGCCTGGTCGTGCGAGGTCGCGAAGGCGGCGGGCGCGCCCAGCGCCGACAAGGCGACCACGGCGACGAGGCCTCCGGTCGCGATCCACGACCACCGTGCGCGCGGGGTGCGGGCCTGAATCGAGCTCATGCTCCATTACATCGACACGAAGCTCGAGACATTTCCAGCGGAAACCTGTCAATTTCCTGTTAAGTGCGCGTCGATCTGATCTCGGTTCGGCGACGGTGCTGACCGGCTATTTTGTAGCGAACTAAGATCATCGCTGGGTCCGAAACCATACCGGTGGAGACAGCCATGAGCGCATACCGTGAGATCTTCCGAAATGTCCTCATAAGAAGCCTCGCCCCAGTCGGATTCGGGGTACTGGCGCTGATTGTCCCGGTCTCCGCGCACGCCGACGCGGACCGTGGAAACGGCTGTGTTCTGTACTCCGACAACACATCAGCAACTGTGGACTCACTCCGGTTCAGATGTGCCCTCGAGCAGCTGGACGCGATCTATCGGGACGCCCCGCCCGGTGACGTCCCGGTCGGCGCGAAGGACGGCTGGGTCGCCGCCCCCCTCCAGACGCAGCCCTGGCCACCGTTGGTCTGGATCGGCAAGGACTTCTACACCGGTCCCACCGGCGGCTACCTGCAGAACCGCCTGACCCCCGCGGGTCTGGAAGCCTGGCCCGCCACTGTCTATACCGGGCCGTCCGTCGTCGACGGCGAGCCCACCTGGATCCTCGACTACGCCCCGTCCCCGACCCCGTTCGTGTACGACGAGATCCGCCAAGTCACCCCCGGCGTCTGGCTCGGCTACACGTGGATCCGCGTGGGCGGCAACTTCGTACCGCAGTTGAGTTTCATCCTGGCCTGAGCCGTCCGGCGGCTTCGGATCAGCGCGCACGTAACCGTCGTGCCCGGTGGTCTCGGATTGATAGACGTGGACTCCGTTGCCCACGAAAGGAATTCGATGACCACCTCGTTGTTTCTCCCTGCCCGCGTCCGGGTCGTGTGGTCATGAGCGCGCCCGCGGAGACCGAGGCGTGGGCGCCGGTCGGGCGCACCGTGGGCGCGGTGTGCGCGGTCGGGATCCTCGTGGTCGGGCAGTTGTACGTGGTCCTGCCGGTGCTGAATCGGCTGGCGGCGGACTGGGATACCTCCAAATCCGCGGCAACCTGGACGACCACGGCCTTCGGGCTGGCCTACGGGGCGGGCTTCCTGGTGACCGGGCCGCTGTCGGACCGGTGGGGGAGACGGCCGGTGATCGTCGGCGGGCTGGCGGCCACTGTGGTGAGCACCCTGCTGGTGGCGGCCGCATCGGGTCTGGTGGCCGGGCTGTCGGCGCGAATCCTGCAGGGGCTCACGGCGTCGTTCTTCGCCCCTGCGGCGTTCGCCTATCTGTCGGAGCGGATCGCGCCGGAGCGCAGGATCTTCGCGCTCACCTGCCTGACGAGCTCGTTCCTCGGGGCGGGGGTGGTGGCGCAGGTGCTGGCTCAGCTCATCGGGAACGCGCTGGGCTGGCACGCGATCTTCGTGGCCGGGGCCATCGCGTTCGCGGTCTCGGCGGTCGTGCTGTGGGTGGTGCTGCAACCGCCGGTCCGGTCGGCGGATTCCCTTGCGGACGAAGGTGATCCAGGAACCGGCGTTACGCCGCTGCGGTCGGTGTTCGCGCCGTTCGCGGATCTCCTGCGGCAATCCCGCCTCCTGCTCTTGTATCTGAGCTGCCTGGCGATCCTCGGCTCCTTCGTGGGCATCTACACCGGAATCCAGCTGGCCCCGCCCGAGGGTGTGGGCTCCGGCAATGGCGCGCTGCTCGCCCTGCGGGCCAGCGCGATTCCCGCCATGGTGGCGATTCCACTGCTGGCCGGACGGCTCGGCGGCATCGCCCCGGCCACCCGGCTGGTCGCCGCGCTGGGAGCCGCCGCGCTCGCCGTGGCTGTGACCGCGGTGCCGCTCGGCGGGGTCTGGGTGGCGGTCTGGTTGTTCGTGTTCGTCGCCGCCATCGCGGTGGCCGCCCCCGCCGCCGTCCAGACGATCACGGCCCGCGCGGGTGCGGCCCGCGGCGCGGCCACCGCGCTGTACACCTTCGCCCTGTTCGTCGGCGCGAGCGCGGGCCCGCAGCTGGCCAATCTCGTGGCCCGGCACGGCTATTCGGCGGTCGCCCTGGCCGTCGCGGCGCTCGCGGCGATCGGCGCCGCGCTTGCCGCCACGGCCGGGTTTCGATCGGCGTGGTTGAAATGATTCTCGAAAGTATCTGCCCCCCATACTGTTTCGCTCACGGTCATGAGTTCCAGCGCGAAGCCCCGGCTCGCTGGGCGGCAACCCTCCGGGCGGTGGGGTGCTCCGGGTGACGACCGGATGGCGGCGAGCGTCGCCATAAGCGTCTTGTTCTCGGAGGGAAAATGTCTGTAGCTCAGCTCGATTCGGCGTCCGCGACCGTGGCGGAGGCGACCGTCGGCGAGGTGTTGCTGGTGGCCGACCGGTTCCGCGGGATCGCCGCGGACGATCGTGCCTTCACCGTGTCCGGTCTGGTGGCCGCGCTGCGCGCGGGCCGCTGGCGGACGGCGGAGGAGCCGTTGACCGTACGGCTCGGGCAGGGGGTCACCCGCCACGATCTCGACTACGTCGAGCATGTGGCGATCGTGCACGCCCCGGCGGGCTTACGGGTGGCCGGGGCGGTCGCCGAACCGGCCCCGCGCCATCAGGTGCACAAGTATCAGCACTCGAATGTGCTGCTGGCCGGGCTGGTCCGGGAATCGGAGACCGTGTTCCGGGCGGATTTGCGGATCCACGGCGACAACGAACTACTGCTCGACCATCAGACCGGCGAGCATGTGCAGGGGATCGTGATCGTGGAGGCGGTGCGCCAGCTGTTCCTCGGCGCGTTCGAGCTGGAGTACGGCCGCCGCTGGCCCGAACAGCACTTCTACATCGTGTGGAACAGCATCGAATTGGAGTTCAAGTCCTTCCTGTTCCCGCTGCCCGCCACCCTGCACGCGACGCTGACCCCGGTGTCCATCGATGATCCGGGGAAGCTGGAATTCAGCATCGAGGTGGAGGTGCGTCAGCTCGGCCGCGCCGTCGCCACCACCCGGATCGGCTACGCCGCCCTGCCCAACGAACGCATCTCGCAGATCGAACGGCACAAGGCGGCCAAGGCGATCGCGGCCTACCTCGACGAGGTGGCATGAGCGCGGGCGCGGCGTTCTTCGACGTCGACGAAACGCTGATCACCGTCAAGAGCATGTTCGCGTTCCTGCGGTTCTGGCTGGCCGAGAACGGGGACGACGGCGGCGAATACGCGCGACTGACCAGGGAGATCCAGCAACGGGCCGCGGCGGGCACACCGCGGGAGGAGGTGAATCGGCACTACTACCGGGCCTATCGCGGCGTCGAGGCCACGGCACTGGACGCGGCCGGGCAGCGCTGGTTCGCGGAATTCGCCGCGAGCGATACCGTCTACTACACCGACACCGTGGAAAGGCTGCGCGCACACCGCGATTCCGGGCACGCCACGGTGCTGCTGTCGGGCTCGTTCGGCGCGGCCGTGGAACCGGTAGCGGCGGCGGTCGGAGCCGACCACGTCATCACCACCGTGCCCGTCGCCGACGAGCACGGCGTGCTCACCGGCGAGGTGTGGCGGCCCATGATCGGCGGGGCCAAGGCCGCGGCAGTCACCGAGTTCCTGCGTGAACACGGGATCGCGCGGGAGCACAGTTACGGCTACGGCGATCACGCCAGCGACCTGCCGTTCCTGCGGGCCGTCGCGCACCCCGGCTATCGCGGTGACGACGCGGTGCTCGCCGTCCACGGCACCGGCTGGATCCACCTGTCCGACCGGGTCGGCGCGTCCGTCGACGACCCGGGCCGCCTTCTCTCCGACCAGGAAGTGCTCTCCGTATGGTGACCAAGCGCTACGAACTCACCCCGACCACCCAGGGGCCGTTGTACCCGCCGAGCGAAGTGCTCGACGCCGACGGCGATTTCATCGTCGTGGGATACCTGACCGTCCCTGGGCCCGGCGGCACCGTCACCCGGCGCTGGGGGCGGGCCATCGTCGCGGCCGACACGCCCGTGCCCGCCTTCGGCGAGCTGGCGGCGTACACGATCGTGCGGGAACTGCCCGACGAGTTGCCGGAGGAAGACGCGGCGGGGGTCCTGCACACGCTGCCGCTTCCGCTGCCCGCCAACAACTATCCGGTGGTCTTCGCGCCCGATCAGCTCCCCGAGGCCGCGAGCGTGACGCGGCCGAGCTACCCGTTCCACGAGACGCCCATCCCGGACTTCCGGCCCGAGGACGGACGCAAGCTGACCGGCCCGGTGACACTGGGGGACTGGCTGCGGGCACGCGGCGCCCTGGACGTGACCGTCGACCTGGACGATGCGCGGCAAGCGGAGTTCCGGTTCGAGTTCACCGGGCTCGTCCCGGATTCGCTGTACACGGTGATGTCCCTGCGCGCCAAGGACTTGGACCCGGACGCGCCCACCCGGCCCGGGCCGCTGGGTGTGCCCAATGTGTTCGTCACCGACGAACACGGCACCGCGAGCTACCGGGCGGTGCTGCCCAATCCGTTTCCGGATCCGGCGCTGCCGGGGGCGAACCGCATCATCAGCGTGGTTGTGCTCTGGCAGAGCTATCAGCAGAACTACGGCGGCGCGATAGGGCATTTCGGGTTGGGCGGTGATATCCACGCCCAGCTCAAACTGCCGGACCCGTCCTTCGACGAGTTCCTGACCACCGACTGAGGCCGATCACCGCGCGGCGCGGTACACCCGTCGCGCGGTGAGCACCAGCGGAATCTGCAGCGGGAGGCGGAGCAGGGCACCGGCTTTCAGCGGCAGGGCGCGGTCGCTGCTCAGCCAGTCGTAGGCCATGTACAGGTTGCCGGGGAAGACCGCGACGAAGAGCAGGGCGGCGAGCCGCGCGCCCAGGCCGCGGGTGCGCGGGATCGCGAGCAGGGCGCCCGCGGTGAGCTCGGCCGCGCCCGAAACGTGGGTGTAGGTGCGGGGTTCGCCCGGCAGCTGGGGCGGGATCAGGGTGTCGAAGGGCTTGGGCATGAGGAAGTGCAGGGCGCCCATGCCCAGCAGCAGGCCGGCGAGCGCGATGGCGCGACCCCGAATTCCATTGGTGTCGACCGGTTGGATTGTCGCCGGAGAGTGCGACAGATCTGCTGTCATTGGTGCAGCATAACTGGTTGGTATGTATTGCTCGGCGGGCGGCGGGATCCGCGTTTCCTCTCGGTGTGTCGTTGTGGGCGAGTGGCCGATCACCAAGGGATAGCGCACAATTAGGCTGCCGTCCGGGTCGAGCAGGGGATGTTATGAAGGCGCACAAGGGGCTTGCGATGGCCCTGCTGGTCCTGAGCATGACGATCGGATGCTCGAAGGAGGCCGCCCATCCGGCCAATGCGCCCGCCCAGGCGGTTCCGCAGCCCGCGCCCAAACAGAACAATTCCGCGATCCCGGTCGGGCCCGGACCCCAGGGCACCTACACCGTGCAGGCGCAGCCCGCGCCCGGCAGCTGCCACTACCGCAAGACCGCCGCGGGCGAGCCGCTGCCCGACCCGGCCTGCACGCCGGGCGCGCTGAATCCCACAGTGACAGCGGCCAATCTGGCCGACACCATCTGTAAGTCGGGATACACCGCCTCGATTCGGCCCAACAGCAATGTCACCGGCCGCGAGAAGACCGAGAACATCAAGTCCTACGGCTACAACGGCGACCCCCGCGACGGCGAGTACGACCATCTCATCTCCTTCGAACTCGGCGGCGACCCCAATGACGCGCGCAACCTGTGGGTCGAGCCGCCGTCCCCGGGGCACAAGGACGGGGCGGGCCCGAACAACCCCAAGGACGGCGTCGAGTCCAAGCTGCACACGCTGATCTGCGACGGCAAGGTCGCCCTCAGCGACGCGCAGGTCGCCATCGCGACCGACTGGACGACCGCACTCGCCACGGTGGGCTTCCCCGCCGGCAAGTGAATGCGGGGCGCGCGTCGCCCCCGGCGTGCCGCCGCGAAACCACCTCACGCTGGTGCCACCGGCCTACGATCGAACGATGCCGGCGTCGCAGGAGCGCTCGACCATGATCGAGGGCCGGGTCGTGCACAAGCTGAACAACGCCCTGGAGATCACCTTCAGTGTGGGGCCCGAGGACGCGCTCGCCACCGGGGTGCAGGGCGCGGGCAACGGGCTCGGGGCCAAGGCCGCCATCCTGTTCGGCTTCAAGAACGGCGGCACCGGCAGGCATCGCATCACCTACGCCGACGGATCGGTGGTGTGGGTGGAGTCCAAGGAGTCCGCGCCAACCGTCATCAGCCGCGGTGACGGCACCTCCATCGGCTCGATCCAGCGCGCCGACACCTCCACCGCCGTCGGATCCACGGCGGGAACGCTTTTCCATTTCGTGCCCGACCCGGACGAGCCCCGCACACCCGAACTGTTCCGGCTGCTCGTACTCGACCGCATGGGTGTGGAAGTCGGCCGGCTCGACGTGGTGCGCACCGCGGGCGGCTGGACCGTGGGGCGGCTGGTGAACGACCTCTACAACGAGTCGTTCTGGTGGGATCGAGCGGGCCAGCCGCTGCCGGTACCCATCCTGGGCACCCGGCTGTGGCTGAAACACCCGCTCGACCCCGTGGAACGCGATGTGCTGCTGGGGGTGTGCGTGGACATCGCGCTCGGGCTGCGGCCCTACATCAGCGCCATGCGCTAGGTGTCAGTCCGCGACCTTGATGATCAGCTTGCCGACGTTCTTGCCGGTGAGCAGACCCTGGAACGCCTCGACCGCGTTCTCCAGGCCGTCGACGATGTCCTCGAGGTAGGTGAGCTTGCCCTCGGCGATCCACTGCGCCGCGGTCGGCTGGAACGCGCCGATCTGATCCCAGAACTCCGACACGATGAAGCCGCGCACGGTCAGGCTCTTGCGCAGGATGTTCGAGGTGAGCAGCGGCAGCCGGTCCGGGCCGGGCGGCAGATCGGTGTCGTTGTAGTTGGCGACCAAGCCGCACAACGGAACCCGGGCATAGGTGTTCAGCCGCGGCAGCACCGCGTCGAACACCGCGCCGCCGACGTTCTCGAAGTACACGTCGATGCCGTCCGGGGTGGCGGCGGCCAGCTGCTCGGCGAAATCGGGTGCGCGATGGTCGATCGCGGCGTCGAAGCCGAAGCGGTCCCGCAGCAGCGCCACCTTCTCCGGACCGCCCGCGATGCCGACGGCCCGCGCGCCCTGGATCTTCGCGATCTGGCCGACCGTCGCGCCGACCGGGCCGGTGGCGGCCGCGACCACCACCGTCTCGCCCGGCTTCGGACGGCCGATGGTGAGCAGGCCGGTGTAGGCGGTCAGACCCGGCATGCCGAGCACGCCGAGCGCGGTGGTGAGCGGCACGGCGGCCGGATCCAGCTTCTGCAAGGCCTGCACGTTCTCCACCGAATGGGTCTGCCATCCGGCCCAGCCGAGCACGATATCGCCGGGTTGCAGTGCCGGATCGGTGGATTCGATCACCCGTGACACCGCGCCGCCGCACATGGTGTCGCCGACCTCGACCGGCGGCGCGTAGGACGGCGCGTCGCTCATCCGCCCGCGCATGTAGGGGTCCAGCGACAGATACAGCGTCTGCAACAGCGCCTCGCCCGGCCGCGGCGGCTCGAGCTCCACGGTCTCGGTCCGGAAGTTCTCCTGCTCGGGCATCCCGACCGGGCGGGAGGCGAGCACTATGCGGGTGGATTTCATGCCTACATTGTGGCGATTTCGTGGGGATTCGCGCCCGGGTTCCGCGTGCCCGTCCTCGTCACCGGGATTCGCCAGCATGATGGGTGGCATGGCTGAACAGATGAACACATGCGCGGACTGCTGATCCTGCTGGTCGTGCTGGCGATCGCGCTGATCGTCGGCGACCGCGTCGCGGTCGGCATGGCCCAGAACGAGATCGCCCGCCAGATCGCCGCCGACTACAAGCTGCCCGAGCAGCCCAAGGTCACCATCGGCGGATTCCCCTTCCTCACCCAGGCCGTGGATGGGACCTACTCCGACATCGGCATTCGGATCGGCGACTGGAGTGACCCCGACATCTCCGTCCGCGACCTGGACGTCAAGCTCACCAATGTCTCGGCGCCGCTGGGCGACGTCGTCAACAAGCGCACCGAGAACCTCACCGCCGAGACCGCCACCGCCACGGCCCGCGTCCCCTACGACACGGTCCAGCGCTACGCCCCGGCGGGCGTCGAGTCCATCTCCGACAGCCCCGAGGGCCTCCGCGTCGCCGGAACCTTCACCGTGGCCGGTATCCCGGTTCCCGCAACGGTCTTCGTCACCGTGGCTCTCGCCGACAACGGCATCGTCGTGACCCCGACGTCCATCCAAGCGGCGGCGGGTGGCCCCACCCTGTCCCTGGCGGCGCTCAGCGAATCCCTGACCTTCACCATCCCGCTGGAGAAGCTGCCCCTGGGCGCCCGCCTGACGTCGATCACGCCCGCTTCGGACGGCCTGCACGTCACCGCCGTCGCTCGCACCGTCCACTTCTCCGACCTGTCCTGAGCCGCTGCCCGGACCGGCCGGAGTCACCGGCTCAGCGGCCGAACAGCTTGTTCACCCACGCCGGAGCGTTCAGCTCCGGGGTAGGTCGGCCCAGTCCGGCGGGAGGATTTCGCAGGACACGTCGGCGATTTCGCCGAGGCGGGCTGCGGGGACGCCGATCCGGCTCAGCTGGATGAGGCCCTGGGTGGTCATGATGACGCTGGCGCCGAGGGCTGAGAGCAGGGCCTCGTCGGGCTGGGGCATGGCCGGGCGGAGCCGGTCGGCCACAGCGGTTTCCATGGCCGTGGTGGTGCGGGTGGCGATGGTGGCCACCTCGGGAATGCGAGTGGCGAGGTGGGCGATGCTGTTGATCATCAGGCAGCCGCGGTGGTCGGGGTGGGCGGCGCAGTCGTCGATGACCGCACGGCACAGGGTGCGGACGGCGTCGCGCGCGGAGCCGGGAGCCGACTCGACGGTCTCGCGCACGAAGTGGGCGCGCTGCTCGCAGTAGTGCTCGAAGGCGGCCAGGAACAGCCCGCGCTTGCTGGTGTAGGCGGCATAGATGCTGCCGTTGCCGATACCGGTCGCGCGCGAGACGTCTTCGACCGACGTGGTGTCGAAACCCTTCGCCCAGAAGAGTTCCACCGCGGCGGCGAGCAATGCCTGCTCGTCGAACTGCCGTGGTCTGCCCATGGGGTCACCGTATCAATATCGATCTGCGATCTCGCACACTCGACTTGTTCTGGAGGCTGGCCTCCAGAATACTAGTGGACATGTCAGCCAAATCTTCCGATACGAACCGCCGCAGGGTGGGGATCCTCGTCTTCGATGGTGTGAAGATGCTCGACTTCGCCGGTCCCGCCGAGGTCTTCATGGAGGCCAATCAGGCGGTGCACGGCTACGACGTGGTCTTACTGTCCCCGGACGGGCGGGAGGTGCAGACCTCGATCGGTGCGAAGGTGGCGGTGAACGGGGCCGCGGCCGAGGCTGGAACCTTCGACACCGTGGTGATTCCGGGCAGTGAGCTGCCCGCCTCGGTGTTCGTGACGCCGGAACTGCGGGCGGCGGCCCGGCATCTGTCCGTGCGCACCCGGCGGCTGGTGTCGATCTGCAGCGGGACCGCGGTGCTGGCCGAACTGGGCCTGCTGGACGGGCGACGGGTGACCACGCACTGGAAGTTCGCACCGGACCTGGCCCGCCGATACCCGGCGGTCGAGGTGGACGCCGACGCCATCTTCGTGCGCGACGGAAACCTGTACAGCTCGGCCGGAGTCGCCGCGGGCGTGGATCTGGCGCTCGCGCTGGTGGAGGAGGATCACGGCGCGGATGTGGCGCGGCGGACGGCGCAACTGCTCGTGGTCTACATGCAGCGGGCGGGCGGACAGTCGCAGTTCTCGGCCTCGCTGACCGGTCCGGTGCCGCGCAGCCCGCTGGTGCGCCGGGTCGTCGATCTGATCTGCGCGGATCCGGCCTTCCCGCACACCGTGCAGACCCTGGCCGCGCACGCGCAGGTCAGTGTCCGGCATCTGACCCGGCTGTTCCGGACCGAACTCGAACGCTCCCCGGCCGAATACGTGTCCTTCATCCGCTTCGGCGTCGCCCGCGATCTGCTGCACGCCGGGTCCACGGTGACCGAAGCGGCCATGATCGCGGGCTACGGCAGTGGTGAGGCGCTGCGCCGGGCCTTCGTTGCGCGCCTGGGCGTTTCGCCGCGCAGTTACCAGCAGCGGTTCCGGACGACCGGGTCCGCTAGCTGGGCGGATGACCAGGAATCGGCGGTCGCGGCCGTGTCCTGAATCGTGGATTTCGCGGCCGGTAGGGCGGGGCGGCGCGAGGTGTTTCCGGACGAAAATGACTAGCAGTGGCGCCTGCCCCCATTCCCGGCGTCGCGGAAAGGATCATCATGTCCGGAAACCCGCACCACCTCTCGCTCGAACCGGCCGCCCAGGAGTTCGTGGACGCCACCTCCCAGCCGCCGTTCCTGTACCAGCTGCCCCCGGAGGAGGGCCGCAAAGCCGTTGACTCGGTGCAGGATTCGCCCATCTTCAAGCCCGAGATCGACGAGGAGTGGATCACCGTCGAGGGCGGTCCCACCGGGTCGGTGCGCGCCCGCATCGTCAAGCCGCAGGGCGTGACCGAGCCGCTGCCGGTCATCGTCTACACCCATGGCGCGGGCTGGGTCTTCGGCGACGCGCACACCCACGACCGGCTGGTGCGCGACCTCGCGGTCGGCGCGCGGGCGGCCGTCGTGTTCCCCGAATACGATCGCTCGCCGGACGTGAAGTACCCGGTCGCCAACGAGCAGTCGTATCGAATCGCGCAGTGGGTCACCACCGATGGCGCGAGCAAGGGTCTCGACGCCACCCGGATCGCCGTCGCCGGCGACTCGGTCGGCGGCAATATGGCCATCGCGCTGACCCTCATGGCCAAGGAACGCGGCGACGTCACCTTCGCCCAGCAGGTGCTGTTCTACCCGGTCACCGACGCCAACTTCGACACCGGCTCCTACCAGCAGTTCGCCGAGGGCTACTTCCTGACCCTCGACGGCATGAAGTGGTTCTGGAACCAGTACACGACCAGCGCCGAGGACCGCGCCCGCATCGACGTCTCGCCGCGTCGCGCCACCGCCGACCAGCTCGCCGGACTGCCGCCCGCCCTGGTCATCACCGCCGAGGCCGACGTGCTGCGCGACGAGGGCGAGGCGTACGCCGCGAACCTGCGCGCCGCCGGCGTCCCCGTCACCCAGGTTCGCTACGGCGGCATCATCCACGACTTCGTCATGGTCAACGCCCTGCACGACACGCACGCCGCGAAAGCCGCTGTGGCCCAGGCCGTCGCGACCTTGCGCGCGGCGCTGTACCCGGCCTGACCATCGACCTGAGCTCAGGAGCACACCGAATGACCACAACCCCGACCGTCGTCCTGGTGCACGGGGCGTTCGCCGATTCCTCCAGCTGGAACGGCGTCATCGATACCCTTGCCGCCGAGGGCATCCCGGTCCTCGCGGCCGCCAACCCCCTGCGCGGACTCACCTCCGACGCCGACTACATCGCCTCGGTCGTCGACAGCGTCGACGGCCCGGTGGTGCTGGCCGGGCATTCCTACGGCGGCAGTGTCATCAGCGTTGCCGCCCAAGGGAAGTCGCAGGTCACCGCGCTCGTCTACGTGGCGGCCTTCATTCCCGAGATCGGTGAGAGCGCACTGGAACTGACCGGCAAGTTCCCGGGCTCCACCCTCGGCCCGACCACCCGCCCCGCGACCTATCACCGGGCCGACGGCAGCGAAGCCACCGAACTCTACATCCGCCGGGAAGAGTTCCCCCAGCAGTTCGCCGCCGACGTCCCCGCCGCCGCCACCATGGCGGTGACCCAGCGCCCGGTCGCCGTCGCCGCCCTGGAGGAACCGGCCGCGGCCGCCGCCTGGCGAACCATCCCGGCCTTCGCCCTGCTCACCACCGCCGACAAGAACATCCCCGTCGAGGCTCAGCGTTTCATGGCCGAACGCGCCGGGGCCGACACCACCGAGGTCGACGCCTCCCACGCCGTCAGCGTCTCCCGCCCCGACGTGGTCGCCGACCTCATCCTGCGCGCGGTCCGCCACCACCGCTGAGCCCCCTTCCCGACACGAAGCCTGCCTACACTGGGCCCGGTGTCAGCACCCACCTTGTTCGATACTCCGGTCCTGCATCGTCTACGGGACTGCGAGCGGGTTCTGATCGCCGGGGCCGGTGGGGGTTTCGACGTGCTCAGCGGGTTACCGATCGCGCTGTCCCTGATCGAACGAGGGTGCACGGTATTCCTCGCGAATCTGACCTTCACCGCCGCGAAGCGCACCTCGGCGGTGGAGGTCGGACCGGGTGTTTTCGAAGCGCGCCCGGATTCCGATGGGCCGCAGTCCTATTTCCCGGAGAAGCACCTCGCCGCCTGGTTGGCGGAGCGGGGGAATGGGGACCGGGTGTACATGATCAAGAAGGGTGGGACCAAGGCGGTCCGGGCCGCCTATCGCTGGCTGGCAGACGAATTGGGCGTCGACGGGGTCGTCTTGGTCGATGGGGGAACCGATCTGCTGATGACCGGGGACGAGGCCGGGCTGGGGACGCCGGTCGAGGACATCACCAGCCTGCTGGCGGTGCAAGCCCTGGATGTGCCGGTGAAGACCGTGGCGTGTGTCGGTTTCGGGGTGGACGCGCATCACGGGCTGTGCCACGCGCATTTCCTCGAGAACGTGGCGGCGCTGGCCCGAATGGGCGCCTACCATGGGGTTTTCGCTTTGACGCCGGGGATTCGGGCCGTGGACGAGTGGCTCGAGGCGGTGACGTACGTGCAGGGGAACACGCCCGATCGGGAGAGCATCGTGTGTGCGTCGATCACCGATGCGGCGCGCGGCGAGTTCGGAGATCACCGGTCGGTGCCGCGGACCCGGAGCGGGGACTACGAGTTGTTCATCAACCCGCTCATGTCGATGGTGTGGGGGTTCGACCTGGACGCGGTCGCGGGACGGGTGTTGTACCGCAACGAGATCGAGGACGCGGCGACTCCGTACGAGGTCGCGGCCGCCATCGAGGCGTTTCGGGATCAGATTCCGCTACGGGCCCGGCGCGCGATTCCCGGCTGAACGACGCGGGGGTCACGGCTGTGGTCGGTCCGGTTGGCGGTCGCTGCGGGCGCGCCGGGCGCGGAGCCAGCGCCTGGCTCGGAAAGCCAACCAGCCCAGGAAGATGAGCAGCAGCAGGATGGCGGCGAAGGCGAGGACGGGGACGGCCAGGGCCAGGACGGTCAGCAGCAGGGAGGTGCCGTCCTCGGCGGTGGAGACCACCGGGTTGCCCACGCCCGCAGTGGTTCCCGTGACGAAGGGGCGCGCCACGGTGCGGCCCGCGTGGACGCTGCCGGCGGTGACCGCGCCGAGAATGGCGGCGACGGCGGGCGGGAGGTTGGAGGAGATGCTGGTCTCGGCGGTGAAGAGGATCGCGCCGGAGGCGGGGGCCACGAGGGTGCCGATGGCGTGCAGGACCGAGTCGATGGCGGGGATCTTGTCACCGATGAGGTCGAAGACCAGCAGCAGGGCGATCACGATCAAGGCGGGGGTGGAGGAGAGCCAGCCGTAGGAGGAGCCCAGGTCGATCCAGCCCATGCGGTCGGCGGCCCCCACGACCAGCAGGGGGAGCCAGGCATTGAGCCCCGCCGCGCCCGACAATCCGAACGCGCCGAGGATCGCTCCGACGGCCGATGTGATCTCCATAGGACCAGTGTGCAGGCACCCGGGGAAGGCGGCCGGTATTTGGGGGCGGTCGCGGGTCCGGTTGCGGGACTGCGCGGTTCATTTGAACGGGGCGTTACGGTTTCCCCCAACCGGGCGGGATCGGGTGGCGGGGTGGGTGGTGCGGCGAGAGAATTTCGTCGTCGACCCGGGGTGCGCGGTCGGGGAGAGAGGGACCGCCATGGCGGATCGGCGACACCTGGGTGGCGCGTTGGTCGGACGCGTGCGGGCGAAGGTGGCCGAGGACGGGCTGCTGTCGGTCCTGCGGGACATCGGGTTCGTCAGTCTCGGGAAGTACGGGCAGTTCCTGGTGACCGCGGTGACGGTGCCGCTGACCGCGCGGACGCTCGGGGTGAGCGGCGTCGGGCTGCTGGCCATCGGGATGTCGGCGTACTTCCTCGGATCGCTGGTCGTGGATCTCGGGATCAACACCTTCATGGCCGCGCTGCTCGGGGACGACGGACTCGACGAACTGCGGGGAAGTTACCTCGCGGTGCGGGCGGCCGGGCTCGGCGCACTCGGGGTGGCCCTCGCGGCGGGACTGTCTTTCGAGGCCGGGGCGCACCTGCGGATGATCCTGCTCGGATTGTTCGTGGGCGGGTTCCTGTCGATGTCCGAGGACTGGCTGCTGGTGGGGCAGGCCAGATTCGGGGCCTCGATGTCGTATCAGATCGCCGGGCGGGTGGTGTATCTCATGCTGCTGGTCGGGGTATTGCCGCGGCTGCCGCACGCCGAGATGGTGCTGGTGTGCCTGCTGCTGTCGTCCGTCGTCACGGTCGCGCTGACCTGGTGGGATGCGAACAAGCGGTTCGGGAAGCCGGGGCGGCCGAGCAAGGTGGTGATGATCCTGCGCAAGGGCGCGCCCGTGCTCGCCTCACGGCTGCTGGTCACCAGTTACGGGCAGGGGACGGCCACCGTGTACTCGTCGGTGCTCGACGCCGCCTCGCTCGGGTTGTATTCGGCGGGTGACAAACTCGTGCGCGCCACCCAGTCGCTGCTGGATCCGATCGGGCTGGCGCTGCTGCCCCGGATGGCGCGCGAGCGCACCGATCCCGGCTTCTGGCGGCACGAGCTGCGCGCCCTGGCCGCCTGCGTGATCGTGGCGGCCGTCGCGGTGGCGGGGATCTGGATCGCCGCGCCGCTCGCGGTGCAGGTCATCTACGACGACGAGTTCCGCGCGGTGGTGCCGATGCTGCGGGTCGAGGTGTGCATCCTGGTCGCGACCGCCACCACCTCGTTCGTCACCACCGCGATCCTGCCGGTCCGCCAGGACACCGTCGGCATCATGATCGGCGCGGTGATCGGGACCGCGGTGGCGGCCACCGCCCTGCTGCTCACCCTGCGCACCCACTCGGTGTGGACGCTGGTGTGGGGCACGGTGGCCGCCGAATTCTGTGTCGCGGCCTGGTATCTCGCGCGCACCGGGCAACTGGCCGCGCGCGAGCGGCGTCAGCCGGCGCTACCGGCCAGCCACTGATCCCACGGCAGCGTCCAGTCGCCGTTCTGCCACACCTCGAGCTGCGCGCCGCCGGTATTGCGCACCTCGACCACATCCCCGGGCTGCGCGAAGTTGAAGAACCACTGCGCGTTCTCGAGATTGAGGTTGAGGCAGCCGTGCGAGAGGTTGGTATTGCCCTGCGCCCACACGGTGGAGTCGAGCTGATGCAGGTAGATGCCGTCGGTGCTGATGCGGGTCGCCCAGCCGATGGTCTCCTTGTACCCGAGCCGCGAGTTGATCGGCAGCCCGTAGGACGAGGAGTCCATGATCACCGGGTTGGCCTTGTCCATCACCGTGTAGGTGCCGGGCATGGTCCAGAACGTGAACGTCTTGCCCGCCACGGTCTCGGAGCCGCCGCGGCCCATGGAGGTGGGCATGGTGCGGATCAGCTGACCGTTCTCGAACACCTGCACCTGTTTGGTGTTGTCGTCGGCGATGGACACGTGCGAGGGCCCGATCACGAAGCGCGACTTCGCGTCCTCCTGCCCGAACAGCCCGTTGCCGACCTCCACGCCGTACAGGTTGGCCGCCACGTTCACCTTGGTGCCGGTCTTCCAGTACTCCTTGGGCCGCCAGTGCGCATTGCGGTTGTCCAGCCAGTACCAGGAGCCCTCCACCGGCGGATCGGTGGTGACGACCAGTCGCTTCTGCGCGGCCGCCCGGTCCGGGATGTCCTCGTCGAAGTGCGCGACGATGACCATGCCCACGCCGTAGCTGTTGCCGTCGACGATGGCCTGCCCGCCCGTGGTGTTCAGGTACACCTTGGTCTGGTTCTTCGGGTTGATGGTGGTGAAGGTGGAGGTGACCGGCCCGGTTGGACCGGTCACATCGACACCGGAAGCCTTCAGCGTGTAGGTGCGGCCGTAGCCGAGCTGGTCGTTGGGCTTCCACGCGGTCTTGTCCGGCGTGTAGGTGCCCTCGATGACCTTGCCGTCCTCATTGCTGAGCACGACGTCGGTCAGCACGCCCCCGGTGGTGCTCACCTTCACCGGCGCCGACGGATCCACCTTGTCCGAGCCCGGCGCGGGCGACACCACGATGGACTGCTCGACCGGCGTGCGCGGACCGACCTTCCCGCTCGGGAGATTGGACGAGCAGGCCGCAAGCACCAGCGTGAGCGTGACCAATACGCTCGCTGCGGCGTTCGTCCGAAAACGGCGGGGTGGCATGGCTTCCCTCCTGTAATCGCCGTGCGCCGCATCGCTGCACAGCATCTTGTTACTGCCCAGCGTAGTAGATTACTCGCCGCTTTCGATCTTCCATCACCAGGTCATCCCTGAGAAATGACACCGATGTGAGACCCGCGAGCGACACGCCGGTCGGCAGTGGTCATTTCAGCGTCTGTTCCTTGATAGCGAGTTGCTGTTGCCCCTTCTGGAAGGTCACCTCGCGAATTCCCAGCGCCTCGTGCAGCTTGCCCGCGGGCAGGGTCACCGGTTTGGGCGCGGGCCCGTCGCCGGGCTTGGGCAGGGGATAGGCGGTGGTGGTGCCGCTGTAGAAGGTGACATTGCCCTCGGTCTTCGTGAACAGCTGGTGCACATGGCCGTTGAGGCAGGTGACCGATGAGAACCGTTTCAGGTAGCTGAGCGCCTGTGTGGCATCGTCTGTGCCCCATCCCCATTGGGGGTACATGGCGAACAGCGGGATGTGGCTGAACACGATGATCGGTGTGTCACTGGACAACCCGGCCACATCCTTCTGGACGAAGTCGAGCTGATCCTGCCCGAGATGGCCGAGGTTCTTCAGGTTGAGCGTATTGACCAATCCGATCACGTGCACGCCCGCGATGTCGAAGCTGTACCAGCCGTCGCCGCGCGTGCCATTACCGAAGACCGACCGGTATCGCGAGCCGCCGTCATCACTCGAATCATGTTCTCCTGGAACGGTGAACACGTGCGGCGTCGACAGCCCGCCCATCATCTGCTTGACCTGATCGAACTGCTCCGCCGTGGCCAGGTGGGTCAGATCGCCGGTGTGGATCACGAAATCGGGCTGATAGCCCAGCGAATTCACCTGCGAGACGGCCTCGGAGAAGGTGTCGGTGACACTGGTGTTCGCGGTCCCGGTGAACCCGATATGGCTGTCGCTGACCTGTGCGAACCGCAGCGTGGGCCGGGCCGGGGCGGCCGGCGCGCTGCCGGCCACGTGCGACACCACCTCGCCGCCCACCACCGCCAGGCCCACCGCCGCGCCGAACCAGGCGCTGTGACGCATGAGCTGGCGGCGGGTCATCCGCTGCGGATCGCGGGAGTCTGCCTCGTAGTCGTCAGCGGGAAGATCGGTGCTCACGGCGTCACCACCACGGTCGCGTGCATGAACGGATGGATCGAGCAGACGTAGGCGAAGGTGCCCGGCTTGGGGAATGTGAACGTGTAGGTCGCGCCCGTCCCCAGCGTCGGCGACCGGAAGCTCCCGTCGTTCGCCACGACGGTGTGCGGCTCCTCGTCCTTGTTGGTCCAGGTCACGGTGGTGCCGGCCGTGACGGTCAGCGAGCCGGGACCGAACGCGAAATTGTCGATGGCGACGGCATCGGGCCCGGCCGGCACCGCGGGCGCCCCGGCGGCGGAGGTGCCCGCCGCCGAGGTCATCCCGGGCATGGCCGGGCCCCCGCCGTCCGGCACCATGCCGGGCGTGGCGGTGCCGGAAACGAAGGTGAATCCGGGCGCGGCCGGATCCGCGGCTTCTCCGCCGCCGGTGGAGCCGCACGCGGTCGCCGTGAGCAGGGCCGTCGTGGCGACCCCGACGGCGACGGCTACGCGTCGCGGGCTACGGGTGGGTCTCATGAATCCGGTCCTCCGTCCGGGATGGGTCCGTTCGCTGCTGCGAACCGGTCATCCATGGATAGGGGAGCGGGTTACACGGGAACCGTTGTGCCCGAACGCTATTGATCGTCAGGCGGGCTCGGTGGGTGCGAACACCTCGATGGTGCCGTTGTTCTCGCGCACCTGGACCAGCGGCAGCGGCGCGGGCGCCACCGGCAGCTGATGGGTGACCACCTGACCCTCGATCGAGAACGACGTCGAATGGCAGGGGCAGCGCAGCCGTTCGGCCGGGGCGTCCAGCCACAGTTTGCAGCCCTGATGCGTGCACACGCCCGAGACCGCGACGGGATTCCCCTTGTCGCGGCGCACGAATCCGTTCACCGTCCCCACGTCGAAGGCCACTGTCGCGCCCTCCGGCAGATCCGCGGACCGCGCGATCGGCAGCCACGCACCGGAATTGGGCGACAGCGGCGTCTGCCGCGCGGCGGGCGGCGCACCCTCCTGACCGTGCCCGAGCAGGGTCCGATCCACGACCGCGCCGACCGTGGCGGCGGCCGCGGCGGCGGAGGTGCCGATCAGCAGATTGCGGCGGCGATACCCGGTGGGCGACGCCGATTCCGGCTCCGGCTCCGTCATCTCGGCGGCAAGCCGCCGGTGCAGGCCGCTCAGGAACTCCTCGCTGGGCGCGTCACTGCCCAGCCGGGCGGCGCGCAATTCGATGGCCGCGCGCATCTCCTCGGCCTCGGCCTCGTCGGGGGTGAATCCCGTGGACCGCTTGCCCGCCAGTAGTTCGTCGACGAACCGCCGCACATCCCGCCCGCTCACCGCACACCTCGCTCATTCAGCTGGGCCGCCATCCGCACCGCCCGATGCTGCAACACCTTCGCATTCGCCACCGTCACCCCGAGGGTCTGCGCCGATTCCCGGATCGAGAGACCTTGCAGGAAACGCAGTTCCAGGATCCGGCGGTAGCGGTCCGGGAGTTCGGACAACACCGCCTTCGCGCGCGCCTCGGCGCCAGAGTCGTGGAACTCCTCCGGCGGATCGTCGGCGATGTCGCCCTCGATCGTGGTGATCTCCCGGCCCATGCGGGCCTTCCAGTGCGCGGCCAGCACGGTGCGGGCGGTGGCCCGCAGGTAGGCCCGCACCTCGGGGACGCTGGCCGTCATGCGCAGCGGTTTCAATGCCGCGGTGAACACCTCGGCGGTCAGATCCTCGGCGTCGGGCCGGTTGCCGACCTTGCCGAACATCAACGCGTACACCCAGGTGGCGTTGTCCCGGTACACCGCTTCCCAGCCGGGGTAGCTGTCACCGGACACCAGCCGCAACTCCCGACCCGCGCCGGAACTCGCGTCCGGCTGCGTCCGGCGCTCGGATTCGACCCGTCGCACCATGAACCGCCGCTTCCCGCATCCATCGAAGAACTCGACGCGTGTCCACGTCTGTCAGTACATAGCGGGCGGGGTTACAGCGCGGCCTTTTCGACCGCATCGGGCACGATCGGGCCGGACCGTGCCCTAGTGGGCGGGCCGCAGCAGCTCGCCCAGCACCAGCCCGCGGACGGTCTTCGCGGCCACGACCAGCCAGGCGGCGACCAGCAGCGCGTACAGGGCCACCGCGGTGACCGCGAACAGATCCGCGCCGGTGTGGCCGTAGAGGGCGGTGCTGCCGGTGACACAGCAGCCGAGCGGGAAGGTGAAGCCCCACCAGGTCAGGTTGAACGGCATCGAGGTGCGGGCGTGCCAGGTGACCGCGACCGCCAGGGCCAGCCACAGCATGGCGAATCCCCAGGTGGGAACACCGAACAGCACGGTGAAGACATCCATGCCGGCGGCGGTGCGCTCATCCACCACGCCGGGGGCGACCGCGGCCAGCGCGCTCGCGGCGGTCACCGACTGGCCCAGCGGGCCCAGCACCAGCCACACGGTCGCGACCATCCCGGCGGGCGGCAGCCCGTGATGCAGCAGCCGTGACCAGATCAGGGTGGTGGTGACCAGCGAGGCGATCAGGCTCAGGCCGAACATGGCCAGGCACGCCACGAACATGGTCAGCCGGGCCTGCCCGGCGGGAGTGTGCGGCACCAGCAGCGCGCCCAGCGCCGCCGACACCATGGGCGGCACCACCGGCATGAGCCAGCCGCCGAACGCCGAATCGGGATCGAATTGGTGCCGGGTGATCATCCGATAGGGGATGCTCGCCGCGGTCAGCAGCCCGAGAACCGTTCCCGCCGACCACAACACCCAGTCCACGGTCACGGCGGCCGACAAGCCGATGACGTCCTTGCCCAACAGCAGGGTGCCCGCGCCGACGGTCATCAACGCCATGGGCGCGGCGCCGTAGAACTGCATCATCACCGGGTGCATCCCGTGGCCGCGGGCCTCCTCGGGATAGCGCCGCCAGTGCAGCACCCACGCCCCGGCCAGGACGATCAGGATCAGCGAGGCCAACGCCCACGCGACGGTCGCGGCGCCCCGCAATCCGGGGAACTGCGTCGGCAGGGTGGCCGCCGCGTTCCCGATGATCCCGGTCCCCATCACCACGGCGAACCAGTTCGGAGCCAGGTACCGCAGCGGCTCCCGGCCACCGGAATGTTCCGCGGTCGCCGTACCCACGCGGGCGGCGGTCGCGGCGGGAACGGTTCGGCGGAAGGTCACTGTGGTCATGCCTCAACCTTGGCCCGACCGCACTTCCGCCGGTAGCGGCCACATTCCGATGGATGCATAGACTCGGTCTATGCCCTGGTTCAGTGAACCGATGGGGCCGCCTTGCGCAGGACCTCCAGGAACGCGCGCATCCACTGCGGATGGTCGGGCCAGGCGCGGCCGGTGACCAGATTGCCGTCGACGTGATCCGGGCTGTCGACCCAGCGGCCGCCCGCGGCGGCGATATCCGGTTCCAGCGCCGGGTAGGCGCTCGACGAGCGGTCGCGCAGCACCCCGGCCGCGGCGAGGATGAGCGGGCCGTGGCACAGGGCGGCGATCGGTTTGTCGGCCTGCGCGAAGTGCTGGACGATGCGACGGCAGTCCGGATCGCCGCGTAGATACTCCGGCGCGCGGCCGCCGGGCACGACCAGGGCGGCGTACTCGGCCGGATCGACCTCGCCGAACGCCAGGTCGGCGGGCCAGGTGCGGCCGAGCTTCTCGGTATAGGTGTCGAAGCCCGCGGTGAAATCGTGGACCACGAACTGGAGTTGTTTGCGTGCGGGAGCCGCGATATCGACCTCGTACCCCTCCTCCAGCAGCCGCTGGTAGGGGTACATGACTTCGAGGTCTTCGGCGGCATCGCCGGTGATCAAGAGCACCTTCGTCACGGCGCACCTCCCAGTCGATGGTATCGGGATCGGCTGCGCGCCTACGGGTTTTCGGTTCAGCCGACGATCCGGGCGCGCCGATCGTTCGGCGCCGGCCGCAGGTGGCGCACCACCGCCAGGTCGGCAGGATCGGCCTGGCGGGTGTCGTAGCGGTCGAACACCGCGGCCAGTTCCGGTGACCAGCGGGCGAATTCGGCGCGGATCGGGCCCTCGGTCTCCAGCTGGCACACCACGCCCAGCGCGGTGAGGAAGCAGCGCGCGAAGGGGGTGAAGTAGGCGGGCATGTCCAGTTGGCGGTGGACGTTCGAGAGCCGGGGCGCCAGCACCGAGCGGACGTGGCCGCGCAGCCAGGCGGTGGTGAGGCGGAAGGTGGGCACGGTGAGCGGCTCCCCGACGGCGTCCAGCCCCTCGGCGAGCGCGGCCACGTCGTAGTCGCGGCCGGGCCGGACGAAGCCGTGGCGGCGGACCGCCGCGTCCAGTTCCGGGATGCCGCCGTTGAACGCGGCGTCCATCACCTCGCCGACCAGTTCCTCGAACCCCGGGGGCGGCCAGGGCGTGCAGGCCCCGAAATCCACCACGCCCAGCCGCCCGTCCGGGAGGATCCGGAAATTGCCCGGGTGTGGATCGCAGTACAGCAGGCCGGTGCGGGTCCACGCCGAGAGCAGGAATCTGATGATCAGCATGCCGGCCCGGCTGCGCTCGGCGGGCGTGCCCGACTCGATGATCCGCGAAACCGGTGTGCCGGTGAGCCATTCGGTGACGATCACATCGCCCTGCTGGACGATCACGTCCGGGACGGCGAAGTCCGGGTCGCCCGCGTAGGCCTGCGCGAAGCGGCGCTGATGTTCGGCCTCGGCCACGTAGTCGAGTTCGTCGGCCACGCAGGTGCAGATGGCCTCGGTCACCGCGGGCACGTCCGCGCCCGGCGCGAACACCGTGGCCAGCACCGAGAGTCGGCGCAGCTGTTCGAGATCGGCGAGCACCGCGGCGTGCGCGCCCGGATACATGACCTTCACCGCCACCGGGCGGCCGTCGCTCCACACCGCGCGATGCACCTGTCCGATCGAGGCGGCCGCCGCGCGGCGGTCGTCGAATTCGGTGAACCGCGAACGCCACTGGTCGCCCAGGCCCGCGACCATCGCCTCGTGCACGGTGGCGGGCAGCATGGTGGGCACCGATTCCTGTAGCTGGGTCAGCGCGGTCCGGTAGGGCGAGGCGATCTCGGCGGGCAGGGCGAGTTCGTAGAGCGAGAGCAGCTGGCCGAGTTTGGTTGCGCAGCCCTTCAATTCGCCGAGCACCTCGAAGATGTGCTGGGCGGTGCGCAGCCGGATCTCGGAATCCACCTCGGCGGCCGAACGGCCCAGGGCACGCTTGCCGACGCCGGCGGCCTGGCGGCCCGCGAATGCGACCGGGAGACTGGCGATCCGGGCATTGCGGACGGCAGCGCGGATCGGCGGGCCGCCGGGGTCGCCCGCTGTCCGTTCCCGGATTCGCCGAATCGACATTGCTCACCCCATTGTGTGCGCGGCAGGGCCATCGAGTGCACGGCAGCGTCAGGGTCTGCGGAATAGCCCATGCACGTGCAGTTTGGCACACCAGAGCTTAAACTGTCTGGGACGTATCCGAAAGTTGTCGAAAGGTGACGGGATGGGTGCCCAGACGGTCGTGGCCGATGTCGCCGACGAGCTTGCTCGCCGCGTCGCGACCGGGGAATACGCACCCGGAGACCTGATGCCGTCGGTTCGCCAGGTCGCCGAGGAATTCGAGATGAACCGGGCCACGGCGCAATTGGTGCTGGGCCGGTTGGAGTCCTACGGCTTCGTCGACGCCCACCGCGGCCGCGGGTTCAGCGTGCGCGACGTGCGCCGCGCCGGCGGGGTGGACGTGTACCGGCGGCTGTTCCGGCTCAGCCTGCACGCGCCCGAGGTCGCCTCGGAGATGTTCGGCAATATCGTGGCCGCCGAACGCGCCATCGTGCTCGACGCCCTGCTCGACTACACCGCCGCCGAGCGCGGCATCGCGCCCGCGGAACTGACCGCCCGGGTCGACGCGCTCGAAACCGAGGCCCGCGCCCCGGAACCCGACCGTGCCCGCCTGCTCGACATCGAACTCGGCTTGGTGCGCGCGATTCTCACCGACCTGGGCCACACCATGCAGCGCGCGGTGCTGAACTCCGTGGGGGAGATGCTGTTCGAGGTGCCCGAAGCGGTTGACGCGTACTTCGCGGTCGCCGCCGATCTGCACGTCCTGATGTGGCGCGCCCTGCTCGCGGTCTGGGAAACCGAGGGTGGACCCTCACCGGCCCAATTGGCGCTGTTCGAGGACCTGTTCGCGATGTACCACGACAAGGTGCTGGCCCGCTTCGACGAATCGGCGGGGCTGGACCCGGATGCGGGGATCCGTCCGCACAGCGCGACGGCTTGAGCGTCGCGCTGCGCCGGACTCCACACTGCGCCGACCCACGAAATGGGCCGGGATCTCGGGCAATACGGGCAGATGTCTCAGACGATCAGCCTCCGGCGAGCATGGCCGCCGCCACGAGTGCGCTGATAATGGCTAGCGCCAGCACCGCGAGGATCACCCGGGCGCTCTGGGTGGGTGGTTCGGCGGGCGGTTGGTCGGCCATGCGTTCATCTCCCTCGTAGGTAACGGGTCGTGCGCGGCTATCGTATTCCGGCGGCTCCCAAGATGTTTGGTGTCCCCCGGGTTCCGGCATAAACACTGCCATTTCCCCGGCCACGCCGGGGAAACCGGGGTGGCTGAATACGAAACGCACGACCCGCTGACCTACGGCCCGCCGGACGCCCGTGGCGCCCGACTGTACCGGTCAGTAACGACCGAACAACACCGCCGCATTGTGCCCGCCGAATCCGAACGAATTGTTCAGCGCGAACTCGACTCCGGTCTTGCGTGGCTGTGTGTGCACCACATCCAACTCCACGTCCGGATCCTGATTCTCCAGGTTCAGCGTCGGCGGAATCACCTGATCACGCAGCGTGAGCACCGAGATGATGGCCTCCAGTGCGCCGACCGCGCCCACCGAATGCCCCAGCGCCGATTTGGGCGCGTACACCGACGGATGCGTGCCCACCGCGGACGCGATCCCCTTGGCCTCGGACAGATCCCCGATGCTGGTTCCGGTGGCGTGCGCGTTCACGTGATCCACTTCCTCGGGCCGCACGCCCGCGGATTCGATGGCCCGGCGCATGGCCCGCGCGCAGCCCGCGCCCTCGGGGTCCGGGGCGACCATGTGATAGCCGTCGGCGGTGAGACCGGCGCCCAGCAAGCGGGCCAACGGCTTCGCGCCGCGCGCCCGCGCGTGATCCTCGGATTCGACCAGCAGCAGCGCGGCCGCTTCGCCGAAGACGAAACCGTCGCGGTCCCGATCGAAGGGGCGGGAGGCCCGTTCGGGTTCGTCGAGCCGGGTGCTCAGGGCGCGCGCCATCGAGAATCCGGCGATGGCCACCGGATTGATGTAGCCCTCCACGCCGCCCGCCACCACCATGTCGGCCTCGCCGAGCACGATCGAACGCCAGGCGTGCACCAGCGCCTCGTTGCCGGAGGCGCACGCCGAGACCGGGGTGACCAGGCTCGCGCGCGCCCCGATCTCCAGGCCGACCACGCCGGAGACGCCATTGGGCATGGACATCGGCACCGCGAACGGCGAGACCTTGCGGTAGCCGTGGTCGCGCATGGCGTCATTGGCGTCCACGATGGTGTCCGCGCCGCCGAGCCCGGTGCCGATGCACACGCCCAGGCGGTCCTTGTCGACTTCGGGGTTGCCCGCCGTGTTCCACAGGCGTTTTCCCATCACGTACGACATCTGCTGCACGTAACACATGCGGCGCTTCTTGACCCGATCGAGTTCGCCGGTCGGATCAGCCGCGAGTTTGCCACCGATGGTTACCGGCAGGTTCAGCCTGGTGATTTCCGGGTCGTCGAGGGTGCTGATGCCACTGGCTCCGGACAAAAGTCCCTGCCAGGTGCCCTCGGTGTCGGGCGCGATCGAGGTCGTCATCTCCACGGCGGTGACCACGACATTTCGGAATCCGCCATTCCGGGTGGAGAATTCTGCGAGGCTATTCACTTTTCGCGTGTCCTTTTCGGCCAATTGGCATGTCCTGCAGAGAATTCGCGAGCGACTGCGAGGTTAACCCGAGAATCGCCAGAGTGTGGCACCGACACTCAGAACCGGTAAGTAACCTGCGTGGGCCTCCGATCGAAATGCGACCGACCGGATTCGGACGGATTTCCGGCCGCCCGCTCGACTGTCGCGGCCCGGCGGCTCCGGGTACATTGTCTCAGACGGAGATTCGCTGCAAGGAGACCGATCGCATGACCGAGGCCCCGCACCGGCCCACCGTGACCAGCCCGCCCGTGATCGCCCGCCGCTGGACCATTCACGACATCCCCGACCAGACCGGCCGCACCGCCGTGATCACCGGCGCCAACAGCGGACTCGGCCTGCGCACCGCCGAAGCCCTGGCCGGCAAGGGCGCGCACGTCCTGCTGGCCTGCCGCAACGAGATCAAGGCCGCGGCCGCCCTGGAACAGGTCGGGGCCGCCGCCACCGGACCGAAACCCGAAGTGCTGCCACTGGATCTGGCCGACCTCGCCTCCATCCGCCGCGCCGCCGACCACCTCGATGTCCGCGGCACGCCGATCGACATCCTGGTCAACAATGCGGGAGTCATGGCCCTGCCGCGCGACCAGCGCACCGCCGACGGATTCGACGCCCAGTTCGGCACCAATCACCTGGGCCACTACGCGCTGACCGGATCCTTGCTGCCGCTGCTGCTGCGCGCCCCCGAACCGCGGGTGGTGACCGTATCGTCCATCGCGGCGTGGGGCGGGATGATCAACTGGCTGGATCCGAACTGGCGGCGGGTGTACGTGCGCTGGCTGGCCTACAGCCAATCGAAACTCGCCAATCTGCTGTTCACCGCGGAACTGCACCGCCGGGCCGGGGCGGCGGGGGCGAATCTGACCGCTGTTGCTGCGCATCCGGGTCTGTCGGCGACCAATCTGTATACGTCCACACCGGAAAGGGGTGCGGCGGCGGCCCTTGCGGCGGTGCAGCAGCGAATGCTGTTCTCGCTGGCCCAATCCGACGCGAAGGGCGCGCTGCCGCAGCTCTATGCCGCCACCACGCCGGGGCTGGCCGGAAACTCCTACTGCGGGCCC
The DNA here is from genome assembly GCF_053602575.1 of Nocardia sp. NPDC004340. Taxonomy (NCBI): domain Bacteria; kingdom Bacillati; phylum Actinomycetota; class Actinomycetes; order Mycobacteriales; family Nocardiaceae; genus Nocardia; species Nocardia sp. NPDC004340. The sequence goes on along the minus strand of NZ_JBSGDW010000004.1, from coordinate 834,166 downwards.
GCGTTCGAGACGTTCGGGTATCCGCGCCGGACGCTGCGGAATCCGCTCGCCTACAGCCGTTTCCAGGCGCGGCGGCTCTGGGAGTTGAGCGAGAAGCTGACCGGCGTCACGTACGCCTGGTCCTGATCGTCACGCCCTCCGGCCCGGAATCGACCCCCACGAATTGCCTGGTCCTCCCCAGTCCGCCGGCCCCGCACCATCGAGTCGGCGTCGTCGCGAAACAATGTGCCGCAGAACTGGATTGGTGACCGCTCACCGGCGGCGCAGGAGCATTCCCCTTACGTAGGCGGCTTGGCCCGCGTGCTGGATGTCGTCGTCGACGACGCTGATGAGACGGACTCCGAGGGTGACCGGGGGATCCCAGCGGGTGTCGACGATGCGGGGGAGATCGGCGTCGGTGAGGGTGGAGACGTAGGCGATGGTGGCGGCGTGCACGGCGTCGTAGTAGGCGAGCAGGAGGTCGGCGGGGACGTCGGCCAGGGCCGCGACGTCGGTGGGGTTCTGCGCGTAGCCGGTCGCGGTGTCGTCGAAGGGGAGAGCGAAGCGGGTCGACCAGCCGCCGGCGGTCCAGAGTTGGTCGGTGGCGGCGACGTCGGCGATGTGGTCGTCCTGGACGCGGGTGAGGTGCCAGATCAGCCAGGCGATGGAGTTGGCGTCGCCGTCGGGCTGGATGCCGAGTTCGGCCTGGGTGAGGTCGGCGACGGCGCCGTGGACGTTCTCCTTGATCCGGCCGAAGGCGTCCACCAGCAGGTCAGCGCTTGTCATGGTGCGATCCGATCGTCGAGGTACGCAGGATGTTCCGGGGCTTGCTAGAGGCTGAAAGCGATCGCGCGCAGCACCAGCACGGCGATGAAGACGACCGTGAAGGCCAGGTCGATCTGGACGCCGCCGAGGCGAATCGGCTTGAGGACCCGGCGGACCGGGGCGATCACCGGCTCGGTCAGGCGGTGCACGACATCGCGGGCCTTGCGCAGCGCGGGCGGGGTGTCGCCGAGGACGCCGATCCAGTCGATGATCAGGCGGGCGATCAGCAGCAGCATGAACAGCGTCAGGGCGAGCCCGAGCAGTGAACCTAGGAAAGACATGGCGGACTCCTTCTTCGTGGCCGGCCTTACGTCGATCAACGCCCGACGTGGGTCGAAAGTGCCCCCATCGTCGACCATGACCGTCCGGTTCGCAGGGCGGGCTCGCCGGAGCCGTGCGAGAATCTGGGCTGCTGTTCGCCCAGCTCACCCGCGATCGCACAAGGAGTCCACGTGCGCATGAAGTATCTGGTCGGCCTGCCGGTGGCCGTCCTCTCGCTGACCCCGGTCGTCACCGCCGTCGACGCCGCGACCGCCCAGGCCGCCGCGCTGACCTGGACCTGCAATGCCCAGACCTGGGACGGCCAGACCCTGCCCACCCTCACCGTCGACGCCAAGCGCGGCAAGCATCAGGCCGCGGGCGTCGCGCAGACCAAGTGGGGCGGCATCGCCAAGTACGCGACCATCGACTGCAAGCCCAACAACTGAGCCCGGACCCGTCGCGTCAGATGGCGCGGCGGTGGTTCAGATAGGCGAAGGAGGCGAGACCCAGCGGGATCTGGCACCAGAAGGTGAGGAGCCGGAACCCCAGGGCCGCGCCCACCGCCACCCCGGCGGTCAGTCCCGCGACCGCGGTGAGGCCGGCCGCGATGGTGATCTCCTTGGTGGCCACGCCGTTCGGGGACGGCAGCAGCGGCGCCAGCGCCACGGTCACCAGTTCCACCACGAAGGTGTCGGGCAGACTGAGATTCGCCCCGACTGCGTGCAACACCGCCCACAACGCCACCACCATGAGCAGCGGCTGCACCAGCGCGCAGATCCACAGCGCCGCGGCCCGGCGCGGCCGGAAAGCGGTGGTGGCCACGGACTTCCACGCGAACTCGGCATCCGAACGGGCATGCCGCAGCCGTGCGGGCAGTCGCCGCCAACCGCCCTGTGTGGCCACTCGGCGATGCAGGACCAGACCCGCCACGGCCGCCGCCACGCCGGCCGCGATCAGCGTGACGATCATGATCAGCGCTGTGCGCCAAGGATTCTCGCCCACCAGGTGATGCCACGTACCCGACATTCGCGCACCGAGGTCGTGCCAAGGGGGTTGTGCGCCATTGCGACTCATCAGACTCGGCGCGGCCAGCACCGCGACCACCACCAGGGGCACCCGGACCATGAGCGCCGCGAATCCCATCAACCCCATGGACGCCATCGCCCCGGTATGACTGAGCCCGGTCCGGCGCAGGAATCGCAAGCGCAGCAACAGTGAGGCCGCGGGCACCAGCCCGATAGCGGGCACCGCCAGCTGCAGGGCGAACAACTGCCCGGTGGTCGGCCGCGCCGGGATGGAGCCGCGCGCAACATGGAAACCGAGGTGGGCCACAGGGCGAGGGTGGCGAGCGCGGCGACCAGCAGCCAGCGCGGGTCCGCCGCGGCGAGGGCGTGCACTCCGGTCAGGACCGCGTCCCGCTGCCAGACGGCCGCGGCCGCCACCAGCAGGGTGCACACGACGGTCGGCAGGGCCTTCCTCGCCGCTGCGGGAACGGCCGCCATCCGCCTCTCCTCAGGTATCGCAGACGTAATTTCCCCGGTGAATCGCATACGCGGGGGTCAACATTAACGCGGTCGGAGGGCCGTGACCAGGGTTGTCCGAATAGTCCTGTGCGCCATCGGCAACGGAACGGTCGTCTTGTGAACGCGCTCCGGTGATACGCCGTATACCCGAGTAGGCTCACGAACGGATGGGGAGACAAGTCGTAATACAGGGACACGACATGACTAAATCCATGATCACCGAGACCCCCGGGGCCGGCTCGATGACTCCGGTGGAGTTGCTGGTCGAACTCGAACCCGTGGCGGAAGCGAATCTGAACCGGCATCTGGGGCTGGCCAAGGAATGGCATCCGCACGATTACGTGCCGTGGGACGAGGGCCGCAATTTCGCCGCCATGGGCGGAATCGATTGGGAACAAGATCAATCTCGGCTCAGTCCGGTCGCGCGCGCCGCCATGGTCACCAACCTGCTCACCGAGGACAATCTGCCCTCCTATCATCGGCTGATCTCCCACGCCTTCTCCCGCGACCGCGCGTGGGGCGCCTGGGTCGACCGCTGGACCGCCGAAGAGAATCGCCACGGCATCGTGATCCGCGACTATCTGATCGTGACGCGCGCCGTCGATCCGGTCGCACTGGAACAAGCCCGCATGATCTGCCTCTCCCAGGGCATCGACGACCCGACCGGCACCGGCGACAACACCATCCTGCACGGCGTCGCGTACGTGACGTTCCAGGAGCTGGCCACTCGCGTCTCGCACCGCAATACGGGCAAGGCCTGCCACGAACCCCGCGCCGACCGCATGCTCACGCGCATCGCCGCCGACGAGAACCTGCACATGGTCTTCTACCGGAACATCTGCGCGGCGGCCCTGGACCTGGTTCCCGACGACGCGCTGGCGGCCGTCGCCGCGGTCGTCGAGAACTTCCGGATGCCCGGCGCGGGCATGCCCGAGTTCCGGCGCAACAGCGTCCTCATCGCCAAATACGGGATCTACGACCTGCGCCAGCACCTCGACGAGGTGGTCATGCCGGTGCTGCGCCACTGGAACATCTTCGATCGCACCGACTACTCCGGCCGCGGCGAGCGGATCCGCGACAACCTGGCCGCCTACGTGGAGCGGCTCGGAAACGACGTCCTGCGGTTCGAGGAACAGCGCGACCGCGCCCTGGCGCGCGAGGCCGCCCGCCGCGAGAAGTGAGCTCCCGGCGCCGAATTGTGAACAGCCACCGCGCTGTCCACAGCGCGCCGTTCTCACCGAGCCCACCCGGTCGCCCGCCGCTAGGGTGTGGTGCACGGACGACAGGGGGAAACATGGCGGACATGCTGCGCGCCGACATCACGGCGCTGCGCATCATGGCGGCGGGTCTCAGGGGTGAGGCCGACGCCGTCACGAATATCGACCCGGTGGATCTGATCGCGAAAGTCTCGCAGGCCATGCCCAATTCGGCCATCGGCGCGGCCGCGGTCACTGTCGGCGAGCCACTGCTCGCCTCGCTCGGGCACACCGCGGATCGGCTCCGATCCTTCGCCGATACGGCCGATCAGGGCGCCACCACCTACGAGGCCACCCAGCTGGCGCTATCGGCCGAGCTGGACGGGTACCTGCACGCCACCTCCTGACCGTCGGCGTCCAGCCTCGACCGGCACGCATTGCCATGAAGCAGGTTCGGTAGGGGATCCGGTCACGGGCAGGAGGGACAGTGGCGCGAGCGAGCCTGTCCCAGGTGTGCGGGTGGGATCCCACAGCCGCCGACCGTGCGAGTGCCGCTGTGGTGGAGGCCGATTCGTCGTTCTCGGCAGCGCAGACACGGGTGGCGCGGGCGGTCGACACGGCCATGGCCGGGTGGCTGGGCGCGGCCGCGACTGCCGCGGCGGTGCGGGCCTTGGCGTCCCAGCTGGCGGCGAACCATATCGGCGCGGCGCTCATCGAGGTCGCGGACGCGTTCGCCGAGGCCGGCGCACTCGATCGGGTGTGCGCGCTGGTCGGCCACATCCGCGATGAGGCGCGCGACACCGGATGCCGGATCGCCGAGGACGGCACGGTCACCGGACCACACTCCCAGATCGGAGACCTGGCGCTGGACTTCATCTTCCAGGCCGGGTTCGACGCGAAGGCGCTGGCCTTGCAGGCGAGGCTGGTGCCGCTGCTCGACACCGCCGGGGAGATCGACGAGCGGGTCGGCACCCGGCTCGCCACGGCCGCCATGGCGCTGGCGGAACTGCGGGCGGATCCGAGCGGCGGTGGGCCGAGTACCCGGATCAGCGGGTTCCTCGACGGGACCGCGCTGCTGCCGGAGGATCCGCAAGCGCTGGGTGCGCTGTGGAAGTCGCTCGGCCCCGCGGATCGCGATGAGCTGTTCGCGGCCGATCCGCTGATCGGGAGTCGGGACGGCCTGCCCGCGCTCGTCCGCGACCACTACAACCGGGTGGTCCTGCGGAAACTGCGCGCGGACGCGGTGGCGGGGGACCGGCGGTTGGTTGACCGGCACCCCGACTGGTATCGCGGTCGGAATCTGCCCACCAGCAGCGGGGATTGGACGCGGCTGCGGGCATGGGAGGCGGCGCGTGCCGAGGCGCTCACCAGGGTCGCGGGATACGAGGCGCTGGAGCGGCAGCTCGGTCCGGTGCCGGGCGGCCGCCTCCTGCTCGCGCTCGATACCGCCGGGCACGGCGCGATCGCGCTGAACAATCCGGACACCGCCGCGAATGTGGCGACCTTCGTGCCGGGGACCGGCTCACCGCTCACCGCCATCGGGGTCGGGGTGCGGCGGGTCCGAGCGCTGCTGGGCGCCGCCGAACGGTCCGATCCGTCTGCCCGAACGTCGGTCATCGCGTGGTACGGCTATGACGCACCGCCGGATCTGGCCGGGGCGCTGGGGGATCGGCGGGCTGGCGCGGGCGCGCTCGCACTGGATCGGTTCGAATCCGGACTGCGGGCAAGCCATCTGGGCCTCGCGTCCCATCAGACCGTTCTCGGCCACAGCTATGGGAGCACCGTGATCGGTGCGGCCGCCAGTGGAGCGAACACGCTGGCCGCCGATGACGTGGTACTGGTGGGAAGTCCTGGGATAGAAGTTGACAATGTTTCAGAATTGCGTCTGATGGGTATTCCGGCGGGCCACAACAGCGGGCATGTCTATGCCACTGCCGACCCCGCAGACCCGGTTCCCGTGTTCGGTCAATTAGTACACGGTGTAAACCCGGTCGATCGCGAATTCCGCGCAACGGTTTTCACATCTTCCGGGGCCACTCTCGGCCTGCCCGTGTTGCGGGCCTTGCCATTCGATGTGCTGTCACACGGAAACTACTGGGAGCCGGGCAATCCGGGCCTTCGCATCCAGGGTGACGTCATTGCGGGCCGCTATCGCCAATGAGGCCGAGCGGCCTGTTCGTTGCGCCGAGATAGCCGCAACTGCGGGTAGCGGATTCGTTGCGGACCATGCCGTACCACTACTCTGGGCGGCCGACCAAACTAGTTTGAAACGGTTGGGTTCATGCTAGGGTTTCGTGAAGTTGGAGTGGGAAGTCGGAGACAAATGCGCACTGAGAACATCAATAGGAAGTTCAAACTGCATGACGAGCGCAGGATTGCCGCCCAACTTCCTGAGCAACTTCTTGGTTTGGATGTTGTCGGATTTGGGAAACCGGATGAGTTTCCGGGCGAGTTGCTGAACTACTTCGGCGAATTCGCGAACGGCTCGATCCCGCCGCGCTCGCGCATCTACCGCAATGCCCAGCCCAATCTCATCGATGCCTGGCTGCTGGAGCTGTTGCGCGGCGCCCGGATCGGTGACCGCTTCTACCTCCGCACCGGACTCGAGTACTTCCCGTGGGCCGACTGCCGCGTGCTCGACCACCGCTGGCTCGAATCCCTGCGCCGGGTGCTGGGTACCAATCAGGGTTACATGGCGCACGACAAGAGCTCGGCCGTCATGACCCTCGGCACGCAGTACGAGGTGCTCGGCTTCGTGGCGGGCGCGGGCCTGCCCGGCGCCGCCGACGCCGGCCCGGCCGAGGATGTGCCGACGCGCCGGATCGTGCACGCCCCCGCCGTGGTGGCCGTCCATGATCTGACCCCCGCCGCCGCTCTCGCGGGCCCGCCCGACGTGGCCGCCGCCGCGGTGCCGGATCTATCGATCCCGCAGGTCACCGAGGTGATTGCGGCTCCCGAACCGGTCGTCGCGCCCAGCCCGGAGCCGGAAGCCGCAGCGCCGCGCGCCGCCGAATCGGCGGCCGCGGAATCGGGGGCTCCGGCCGACGAAGCGCCCACCCAGCTGCTGACTCGCATCGTGGAGCCGGTCGAAACCGACTGACCGCGCGGCTCGCGATCGAACCGGACGGGCCCGGCGAACGTTGTACTGAGTACGCCGGGCATTCACCGAGTTCGAAAGAGCCGCTCTATGTCGACAATCAATGGGCTGCCCGCCCATGTCCTCCTCGTGCACGCGGTGGTGATACTGGTCCCGCTGACGGCGGGCCTGTTGATCCTGTGCGCGGTGTGGCCCGCGGCCCGCACCCGGCTGATCTGGCTCGTGGTCGTGCTGACCGTGCTGGTGACGGTGCTGACTCCGATCACCGTCGACGCGGGGGAGTGGTTCCAGCGCCAGCTGGGAATGCCGCCGCTGCTCGATGAACACGCGCGGCTGGGGAAGCAGATGCCGTACTTCGTTGCGCCACTACTGGTTCCGGCCGCGCTGCTCGCCTTCGTGCAGCTGCGGTCCCGGCGGGAACGGCCGGTGGGCAAGGCGCTGGTGGTGGTGATCGCGGTGATCGCGCTGGCCGCCGGCGGGGCCGCCACCTGGCAGACCTTCCGGGCCGGGGATTCGGGCGCGCACGCGGTGTGGAACGGCGTGGTGAATCACTGAGTGAGCGACTGTCGTGACCCGGCGGCCGGTCTGCGGGGCGGCCACCGAGTCACGGCAGTGCGGCACGGTCAGATCTTGCGGATGACCGTGACGACCTTGCCGAGTACCTGGGCGTCATTGCCCGGGATCGGCTCGAACAGGGGATTGTGCGGCATCAGCCACACCTGGGAACCGGTGCGCTTGAAGGTCTTCACGGTGGCCTCGCCGTCGATCATGGCCGCCACGATGTCACCGTTGTCGGCGACGTTCTGCTGGCGCACGACCACCCAGTCGCCGTCGCAGATGGCCGCGTCGATCATGGACTGACCGACGACTTTCAGCAGGAACAGCGAACCCTCGCCGACCAGTTCGCGCGGCAGCGGGAAGACGTCCTCCACCGCCTGCTCGGCCAGGATCGGGCCACCGGCGGCGATCCGGCCCAGCACCGGGACGTAGGTCGGGATCGGGTGATCGTCGGAGGACTCCGCCTCCGCATTGACCGCGCGAAGTTGCGACACGCCGCCCGCGGCGCGCACCGCCGTCTCGTCCAGGCCCCGGACGTCCACGGCGCGTGGACGATTCGGGTCGCGGCGCAGGTAGCCCTTGCGCTCGAGGGCTCGGAGTTGATGCGCCACCGAGGAGGTGGAGGTGAGGCCGACGGCATCGCCGATCTCTCGGATGCTGGGCGGGTAGCCGCGGTCGTGCACCGAGCTGCGGATGACCTCCAGGACCCGGCGCTGGCGCACGGTCAGATCGGCGCCGACGCCGGACGATTCGGACAGGGGGCCGTTACCTTCGGGACCAAGGGGTCCGTTCTCACCGTCCACGCCGCCGTGTTCGCTCACCGCCGCCGTCCTCCGTTCACTGCTGTCGCTCACCGGAATTCGTTCCCGCACGCGCCGTGTCGTACGTCCGGGCAACTCGTGACTCGACTGTAGACCGTGTGACGCGTGTGATCAAACATCTGTTCGACGCATGTCGCGGAAATCAGTGACATTGCCGGTCCGCCGTGGTAGAAATTCGAACATCAGTTCATCGAACACATGATCGAGTCAGTTGTCCAGCACTCTGCGGCCCGCCCTACCCTGGAGGTTACTTCGATGCGCGCCATGGTCAGCGAGATCGACACTCTGGAAAGCGATTTGGGATTCGACAGCCTCCCGTCGGAGCTGCGTTCCGATCGGTCCCCGGTCACCCCGTCCGGGGCTTCGGCACACCTCGTCCGGAACCGCCGGCCCTGTCGGGCGCGCGTGCGGCCGATGCCTCGCGCGGGTGTTCGAACCGATCATGTCGTCGTGCGACACGCCGCGGGACGCGCCCGTGGATTGCATCCGCTGGACCGGGTGCAGCGGGCCCAGAATGGTCTCGCCGCGTTGGCGATCACCGCGCTCGTGAGCGCTCTCGCTGTGGCCGGACTGATCGGTCTCGCGCAATTACGCTCCGGTGACTTCGATTCGCAGACCACGCCGCCCACGGTGCAGCTGGTGCAGCCCCCGGTTCGGTAGCAGTGGTGATGCTCGGCCGATTGCCCGGTCGTAGCCGGTTTCCGGGATAGGGATCCCCGGCCATGACGTGGCCGAAATTGCAGATTGAAAACTGAAACGTGTTGCTACCGTCCCCCTGAATGTGACAGAGGCTACATCCGCGCGACCGCACGGCGGCGCGCGAGCGACAGGGGGCGTAATGCCGAGAGTTCGAGGGTTGGTCCGGGTGGCCGGAGTGCTCACCTGCCTGATGATCGGGTTGGTGACCGCCCCGGCGGTGCACGCCGAAGCCGGGTACGCCGAATATCTGGACCTGCCATCGGTGAACGGGGACGGCGCGGCGGGCGGCGGCTTGAATCCCGCCCTGCCCCTGGACCCCGACACCCTGCGCGGCGCGCTCGACGCCGCGCGGGCGGCGGGGGTGCAGCCGCGGCACTACGCCACGCTGCTGCACCAGTACTGGCTGGTGGTCGCCACCCGCAATGCCGAGATCGACCTGGCCGGGTGGGATCCCGGGCTCGGCGTCGCGGCCAATACCGCCACCTTCACCCAGGTGTACGTGAACTACCTGCGGCTGAACAACTCTCACCCGGATTACTGGTGGACCGGCCTGGCCGGATTGGCCGGCGGCTCCTTCGCCTCGGGCTTCTTCGACATGGGCGACGTGTCCGCGATCGTCAGCGTGCCGGGCATCCATCAGCTCGGCGACGCGGTCGCCGACCTGTTGCGGGGCACACCCGCGCCGCTGCTCGACATCCTGCCCTCCGACATTCGCACGCTGGGCACCGAGGGGGAGCGGCTCACCGCCGACGACCTGGCCTGGTATCAGACCCGGCTGATGATCATGCAGAAGCACATCTTCATCGACCAGGTGCCCATGCACGAGGCGTACGCCGCCGCGGGCACGGCCGGGGTCGAGGAGATGTACCAGGCCGGGGTGCTCGACGAGAACGCCATCACGGCCTGGCGGGAACTGGCCGGTGGCACCCAGGAAGGGCTCGCCGACGCCGCGCTGCGCATGACCGACCGGGAACAGAACCAGATCATCGCCGACCAGTGGGATGTCACCTCGCACGGTCGCGGGGCCATGGGCCGGGTGCTGACCTACGTCAGCACCATCGCCGGAAAGGCCGCCGTCCCCGGCGTGCGGGCTCCCGGCGTGTTCGCGCCCACCAGCCTGACGTCGGGAACCATGTCGCTGCGGGCCCCGCTGCCCGACTTCAACTGGGCCGACCGCGACACGCGGTGGAACTACATCACCAACGACCTGCTGCCCCGCTACCTGGAGCTGTGCGCGAACCCGGCCGTCGCGAGACCGGTTCTGGCCGAACCGTTCTCCGCCAAATTGGTCCAGGGACGGCTCGTCCAGCGGCTGCCGGACCTGCTGGCCGACATGACCTCGCAATGGCGGTTGACGGCCTGATTCGGCGACGCCGACCCGGGCGGACGCCGCTGACGGCGTCCGTCACGGTATCCTCGAGATTGCTCGAGGTTGCTGTGGAACCCAGGCATCGACGAAGGATCCCGGATGCATTGCCCGTACTGCCGCCATCCCGATTCGAGGGTGGTCGACTCGCGTGAGGCCGAGGAAGGCACCGCCATCAGGAGGCGACGTGCCTGTCCGGAATGTGGGCGCAGGTTCACCACCGTCGAAACCGCCATCCTGTCGGTGGTCAAGCGCAGCGGTGTCACCGAGCCGTTCAGCCGCGAGAAAGTGATCCGCGGCGTCAGCCGCGCCTGTCAGGGCCGTGAGGTCGACTCCGACGCCCTGAACCTGCTCGCCCAGCAGGTGGAGGATGCCGTGCGGGCCAAGGGTTCCCCCGAGGTGCCCAGCCACGAGGTCGGTCTGGCCATCCTCGGACCGCTGCGCGACCTGGACGAGGTCGCCTATCTGCGCTTCGCGTCGGTGTACCGATCCTTCAGCTCCGCCGAGGATTTCGAGCGCGAGATCGCCGATCTCCGCAAGCACCGCGACGAGCACGCGGTCGGGGCGGCCGCGGAATAGCCGATCGTCCCCGCGGGGCACCGGCCCCGCGTCCCACCGATTCACGGTCCGGCCCCGAGCAATTCGGAGCCGGACCGATCTATATCCGACCGCGCTTCCGAGCTGTGTTCGTCAGCGCTTCTGCGGTGGGCGGCGTGCGGCGTCGATCGCCTTCTCGATCCGCTTCGCCGAGACCGGATACGGGGTGCCCAGCTGCTGGGCGAACAGGCTGACCCGGAGTTCCTCGATCATCCACCAGATCTCGACGATGTCGCGGCCGCCGCGACGGCCCTCGGGGAGGTTGGCGACCAGCCGGTCGTAGGCCGCGTGCACGCGATCGAGTTCGATCATGCCCGCGCGGTCCCGGTTGGCGGCGGCGGGCAGCGCCTCCAGCCGCAGCCGGGCGGCCTCCAGATACCGTGGCAGTTCCCGCAATCGGGCGCTGCCCCACTCGGAGATGAAGCCGGGGAAGATCAGATCGTCGAGCTGGTGGGTCACATCGTCGGTGGCGTCGCGGTCACGCGAGTCGGCGAGCGCGGCGCGCACCCGATGCGCCTCGGCCAGCACCGGAACCACCGAGCGAACGATATTCGCCACCGCCGTGGTGAACCGCGGGCGGACCTTCTCCACCAGGGCCTGGAACTGCTCGGGGCTGCGCACCGGCCCGCCATGGGCGGCGATCAGTTCGTCGGCCGCGCAGGCGCGGCAGTCCTCCACCAGGGCATCGAGGGTGCCGTACGGATTCTGGCTCAGCGCAAGCCGATCCGTGGGCGGCAGGCCCGCGGTGACGGCGCGGGTGCTGGTGGTGATCGCGCCCAGCAGCAGGGCGCGGGTGCCGGTGCGCATGGCGGTGGCCTGCTCGGCGGGGGAGCTGAGCACCCGCACAGCCACGCCCTCGGACTCGGCGACCAGGGCCGGATAGCCGGTGATGGTCTGCCCGCCGACCTGCCGCTTGACCGCGGACGGCAGCGTGCCCAGGGATTCGGAGGTCCACACGGCGGCCGGGGCCCGCTCGGCGGCATTGTTGGCGCGCGCGACCGACTTCGAGACCTGTTCGGCGAGACGGGTTTTCAGCTCGGCCAGACTCTTGCTACGGGCCACGATCGTGCCCGAGGGGTCGACGGCGGCGAAGGTCATGCGCAGATGGTCGGGCAGGCCCGCCGGGTCCAGCATGGCGGCGGCGATGGTCACCGAGCCGAGCTGGGACAACTCCCGCGCCAGGCCGGTGCGCAGCGGTTCGGCGCGCGGGGTGAGGCGGTCCAACGCGGCCTTGGCGAAGTCCGGGGCCGGAACCACGGTGCGGCGCAGCTGTTTGGGCAGCGTCTTGATGAACGCCGCGGCCAGCTCCTCGCGCATACCCGGCACCAGCCAGTCGAAGCCGACCGAGCGCACGTGCGCCAGCTGGGCGATCGGAATGTGCACGGTGACACCGTCGTCGGCCTGGCCCGGCTCGAACTGATAGGTGACCGGGAAGGTCAGCTCGCCCTGACGCCAGCTGTCGGGGTAGGAAGTCGGATCCAGCAGGGCCGCATCCTCGTTCACCACCGTGGAGGCGGTGAAGTCGAGCAGGTTCGGGTCGGTGCGCTGGGTCTTGCGCCACCAGCTGTCGAAATGCCGCACCGAGACGATGTCCGAGGGAATGCGCTTGTCGTAGAACTCGAACAGCACCTCGTCGTCGACCAGGATGTCGCGACGCCGCGCCCGATGCTCCAGATCGGCGACATCCTCGAGCAATTCGCGATTGCGCGCGAAGAAGTCGTGCTTGGTCTGCCACTCGCCCTGCACCAGCGCGTGCCGGATGAACAGTTCCCGCGACAGCTCCGGATCGATGCGGCCGAAATCCACCCGGCGCTGGGTCACCAGCGGAATCCCGTACAGCGTGACCCGCTCGTAGGCGGCCGCCGCACCCCGCTTGGCCGACCAATGCGGTTCCGAGTAGGTGCGTTTCACCAGATCCCCGGCCAGCCGCTCGGCCCACTCGGGTTCGATCCGCGCCGCCGTCCGACCCCACAGCCGGGAGGTCTCCACCAGCTCGGCCGCCATCACCCACCGCGGCGGCTTCTTGGCCAGCGACGACCCGGGGAAGATCATGAACTTGGCATTGCGGGCCCCGAGGAACTCCCGGCTCTCGGCCTCCCGCACCCCGATGTGCGACAGCATGCCCGCCAGCAGCGCCTGATGGATCGACGTCACATCCCAGGGCAGCGAGTCATCCGCGAGGCCGGCCTTGGCTGCCAGCGATTCCGCGAGGCCGCGCCCGCCGGAGCCGGATGCGCCGCTGCCGGAGCCGCCGCCGCGCCCGGACCGTGCGCCCCGAGCCGCGTCGCCGGCGGCAGACGAATCGCCCACGGTCCTGCCGCCCGCGCGCCCTCCGCGCCCACCGTCACGACCGCGCTCGCCATCGGCGCGCTGTGTGCCGCCGGACCCGCGTCCGCGGCGACCACGGGTGGCCTCGCCACCATCGTCGGATCCGGTTGCGGTGCGGTCGAATTGGGTGTCGGAGCCCTCGGTGTTCCAGCCCAGGCCACGCGTGATGGTGCGGAGCTGGCCGTGCAGGTCCTGCCATTCGCGGATGCGCAGGTAGTGCAGGAACTCGTCGCGGCACATGCGGCGGAACTGGTTGGAGGACAGGGCATTGCGCTGTTCGCGCAGGTAGTCCCACAGCCGCAGGGAGGACAGGAAGTCCGAGCCCTCGATGGTGAAGCGGGCGTGCTTGGTGTCGGCGGCCTGCTGATGCTCGACGGGCCGTTCGCGGACATCCTGGATCGACAGGGCCGCCACGATGATGAGGACCTCGGCCAGGCAGCCGCCGCTATTGGCCTCCACCAGCATGCGGGCCATGCGCGGATCGACGGGGATCTGCGCCATCTCGCGGCCGATGGGGGTGAGGACGAGCCCGGCGTCCGGGATCTCGCGCCGCGCGGAGGCGTCGGCCTCGGCGCGGGCGAGCGCGCCGAGCTCCTCGAGCAGGGCGATGCCGTCGCGGATGGCGCGGCCGTCCGGCGGTTCGACGAACGGGAACCCCTCGATGTCACCGAGTCCGAGCGCGGTCATCTGCAGGATGACGGCGGCCAGATTGGTGCGCAGGATCTCCGGTTCGGTGAACTGCGGCCGGGATTCGAAGTCGTCCTCGGAGTACAGGCGGATGGCGATGCCGTCAGCGACACGGCCGCAGCGGCCCGACCGCTGTCGTGCCGAGGCCTGCGAGATCGACTCGATCGGCAGCCGCTGGACCTTGGTGCGCATGGAGTAGCGCGAAATACGCGCCGTGCCAGGGTCGATCACGTACCGGATGCCCGGCACCGTCAGCGAGGTCTCGGCCACATTGGTGGCCAGCACCACGCGCCGCCCGGTGTGCGCCTCGAACACCTTGTGCTGCTCGGCCGCCGAGAGCCGCGCGTACAGCGGCAGGGTCTCGGTGCGCGGCAGGCGCAGGTCGCGCAACGAATCGGCGGTGTCGCGGATCTCGCGTTCGCCGGACAGGAAGACCAGGATGTCGCCGTCGCCCTCGGCCTGCAGTTCCCGCACCGCGTCGCCGATGGCGTCGGTGGGGTCGCGGTCGACGATCGCGGTGTCCTCGTCGTCGGGATCCTCGGAGGTGACCGGAACCTCCAGCGACAGCGGCCGATACCGGACCTCCACCGGATACGACCGGCCCGAGACCTCGACAATCGGTGCGGGCGTGCCGTTCTCGTCACTGAAGTGCCGCGCGAACAACTCGGGGTCGATGGTCGCCGAGGTGATGACGATCTTCAGATCCGGCCGCTGCGGCAGCAGCTGCTTGAGGTACCCGAGCAGGAAGTCGATATTGAGGCTGCGCTCGTGCGCCTCGTCGATGATGATCGTGTCGTAGCGGCGCAGCAGCCGGTCGCGCTGGATCTCGGCGAGCAGGATGCCGTCGGTCATCAGCTTCACCAGCGTGCGATCCGACGCCTGATCGGTGAACCGGACCGTGTAGCCGACCACATCGCCGAGCTCGGTGTTCAGTTCCTCGGCGATGCGCTCGGCGACCGTGCGCGCGGCCAGTCGCCGCGGCTGGGTGTGGCCGATGGTGCCGCGAATCCCGCGCCCGAGCTCCAGGCAGATCTTGGGCAGCTGGGTGGTCTTGCCGGACCCGGTCTCACCGGCCACGATCACGACCTGGTGCGCGGCGATGGCCGCGGCGATGTCGTCGCGGCGCGCGGAGACCGGTAACTGTTCGGGGTAGGCGATGGCCGGGACGGCGGCCCGGCGGGATTCCACCCGGCGCTGGGCGGCGTCGAATTCGGCTTCGAGGGAGGTGAGATCGCCGCCGCGGGCCTTGTCGAGCCTGCGACGCAAGCGATGTTCGTCGCGGATCGAGAGATCGGCCAGGCGGGAACGAAGCTCGCGAGAGGTGGCGGCGGTCCTGGTCATTGCACTGTCAACGATAGCGAAGAGTTGGTCCGGACCGGTCGCCGCGGTCTCGGATCGCCCGGCCGGGGGCTTGCCGGAAGTGTGCCGCATCGGCGTATCGTCCGCATTCGCGCGGTTCCCCGTGCGACGATCTGGGCCATGGTCGTCAGAGGTGGTACGCCCTTGTGGATCCGGGCGCTGCGCATCGTCTTCGCAATCGTGGGCATCGTCGCGCTGGTCTGGATCCCGCTGCGGAACCTGGATAATCCGAACTACTCGTACCTGAACTTCTTCAGCTACTTCACCATCCAGTCCAACATCATCGGCGTCATCGTGCTGCTGGTCGGCGGCCTGCGCGACCCCGAGGGCCGCGGCTGGGAACTGGTGCGCGGCGCGGCCACCCTCTATCTGACGATCACCCTCATCATCTACGCCGTGCTGCTGTCGGACATCGACGTCCAGCTGACCGAGAAGTGGATCAACGACATCCTGCACCGGCTGATCCCCATCGTGCTGATCGCGGACTGGTTGCTGGTGCTCGCCCCCGGTATCAAGCCGACCGTCAAACTCATCCTGGGCTGGCTCGCCTTCCCCTTGGCCTACGGCGCGTACGTCCTGATCCGCGGCCCCTTCGCCGACTGGTACCCCTATCCGTTCATCGACCCGCGCGAGCAGGGCTACGGCTCCCTGACCATCGGCCTGGTGGTGATGGCGGTGGTCTTCGCCATCCTCGGCGTCATCGTGGCCGCGGTGACCGGCGTGGTACCCCGGGCGGTCGCCCGCCGCTGACCCCGTGGACTCAGAGCGCGCGGGTCATGAACACGCTGTGCGGATCCTCGGCGTAGTCCGCGAACGGCCCGCAGTGCTCGAACCCGTAGCGCTCGTACAGCCGCACCGCGGGCCGATAGAACTCCGACGATCCGGTCTCCAGGCTCAACCGCGCGTACCCGCGCGCCCCGGCCTCGGCGAGGATGTGCCGCAACAACTGTGACGCGACCCCGCGCCCGCGATACCCGGGCGTGGTGCGCATGGACTTGATCTCCCCGTGCGTGGGGTCCAGCTCCTTGATCGCCCCGCACCCGGCCAGCTCGGTCCCGTCCCACGCGGTCCAGAAGGTGATCTCGGGCTTGCGCAGCGCCGCCACGTCGAGCGCGTGCATGCTCTCCTCCGGCGAGTTCGCCAGCATCTCGGCCACATGCGCCTCGAGCAAACCGATCACCTCGGGCCCGGTCAGATCATCGACCACAATCCGCATGTCGTCAGGCTAGCGAGCCTCCGGCGGGGCCCGCGCGTCGACTGACCTGGCGCGCCAACCCGCCGACCTGGCGTGCCGTCGGCCCCGATATGTCCTGTACGCCTCCTTCGGCTCAGCGACACTCGGTGTGACCGGATGGGTTTCGTGATCACCTCGGGTTACCCGGCCGGTGTTCGGAGCGTCGTGGGGCGAACCGTGAAGTGCACATTTCCGAGAGTGCCGGCGCGGGGCGTCGGATACGTGCACGGCGGCCCGAAGCTTGAAGACGGCCCGGCAGCCGCAAGGCTCCGGGCCGTTGCCATGTCCGCGACCGCGTGGTTCGGTCAGCGCTCGGCGACTCCGGCCTCGAGGGCGCTCAGACGCGCGTCGAAGCTGCGCATCTCCTGCAGGATGCCCTTCATGGCTTCGGTCATCTGCTCGACGGAATAGCGCAGCAGGTTCAGGCTCGCGCGGAGATCGGCGATCGGGTCGACGGGATCGTCGGTTCGGCGCGGGCGGTCGGCTCGGCTGTGACGCATGGAGTGACTCCTCTGTTCATTCTCTCGATACGAACGTTTCAGGGGAGCCGGGCGAGTGAATCGGCCGGGCAATCGGTCACGAGTGGCGGTGCGGGGGCGGGGGATTCGGCAGCGCAAGTTCCGGGCTGTGAGCGCCGAGGATGTCAGCATGGAAGGGGGAGCCGGTCGCCGCGGTGAGAGGTGGTGGGGCGTGGGGTTGTTCGTGGAGCAGTACGGGCTGGTGCGGTGGAGCGCGGTGATCGCCTTCTGCGTGGCCGCCGCCCTGGTGGTCGCCAGGCTGGCGCGGGTGCGGCCGGTCGGGTGCGACGGGCCGCGCGCGGATCGCGAATCCGATGCCGCGCATCTGATGATGTGCCTGGTCATGGTGGGAATGCTGGTGTTCCCGACCGCTGTCGACGTGCACGCGGTGCGCGGGGTGCTGACGGCCATGGTGGTCGTGTACACGCTGGTGCTGGGTGAGCGGATCCTGCGGTGGCGCAACGGGATCGGAGACGCCGGGGCGGGGACCGCCGGGGCGTTCGCGTATCACGTGCTGGCGGCCGCGGCCATGCTGTACGCGATGAGCGGGCACGGGGCGCACGAGCACGGCGGGCCCGGGCACGGGGGACCCGCGCCCGCTCCGCTGCTGGCGCTCGCCGCGCTGTTCGCGCTCGACGCCGTCGTCATGCTGACGCCGGGCCTGCGCCGCCGTTTGCCGGGAGTGTTCCCGCACCCCGGCGGCACGGCCGGAGCCCCGGCCGTGGTGCCGCACCTGGTGATGGACCTCGGCACCGTCTACATGCTCGTGGCGGCCGCCGCCGGCTGAGCCCGCTGCCCGTTCCGGCGCAGCCGGGGGCCGTTCGACCTGTTCACCGTCCTTCGGGGTTAGATAGTGAGCAAAGGTCGGTTCGCCCGGTTGGGGGTGGCCGGTATCGGGTGATGGAGGTGCTCTGGATGGGTTCGCTGTGGCATGGCTTCGCCGATATGGGTGCGGTCGAGCGGGACGGGGCGTTCGTGGTGGCGCGGGGCGAGGGCGCCCGCATCTGGGACGAGGGTGGCACGGAGTATCTCGACGCCACCGGCGGACTCTGGTTCGCCAATGTCGGCCACGGCCGCCGCGAGATCGCCGACGCGGTGGCCGCCCAGCTGACCCAGGTCGCGCACTACTCCAACTTCGGTGACCTGGTCTCGCCGGTGACCCGCGATCTGGCCGAGCGGCTCTCCGCGCTCGCCCCGGTGCCGGGCAGCAAGATCTTCTTCACCTCGGGCGGCTCCGACGGCATCGACACCGCCGCCAAGCTGGCCCGCCGCTACTGGCAGGAGATGGGCCGCCCCGAGAAGACCATCCTGGTGGGACGGCAGAAGGCGTACCACGGCATGCACGTCGGCGGCACCTCGCTGGCCGGGATCCCGGTCAACGGCGAGGGCTACACCGGCGTCTTCATGCCCGACACCCGCACCATCGAATGGGATCAGGCCAAGGCGCTGACCGCGCTCATCGAGGAGCTCGGCGCCGAGCGCATCGCGGCCTTCTTCGCCGAACCCATCATCGGCGCGGGCGGTGTCTACCTGCCGCCGGAGGGCTACCTGGCCGAGGTCCGCCAGATCTGCCGCGACAACGACATCCTGTTCGTCGCCGACGAGGTCGTCACCGGCTTCGGCCGCATCGGCGGATCCTGGTTCGCCTCCTCGCGTTTCGGCCTGGAACCGGATCTGATGACCACCGCCAAGGGCCTCACCTCCGGCTATGTCCCCATGGGCGCGGTCTTCATCGCGCCCCGCATCGCCGAGCCGTTCTTCTCCGGCGGCGTGTGGTGGCGGCACGGCTACACCTACGGCGGTCACGCCGGCGCGGCCGCCGCGGCCATGGCCAACCTCGACATCTTCGAGCGCGAGAACCTGCTGGAAGCCAGCAAGAACCTGGAAGCGCTGCTGCACGAGCACTTCTCGCCGCTGGCCGACCACCCGCGCGTCGCCGAGGTGCGCAGCGGCCTGGGCGCGGTCGCCGCGGTCCAGCTCGCCGACCCGGCCGAGGCGCTCGGCATGGTGAAAACCCTCCGCGCGCACGGCGTCTCGACCCGCGCGGCCGGTCAGGGCGCGCTGCAGATCTCGCCGTCGTTCGTCATCACCGAGGCCGAGGTCGCGCAGATGGCCACGCGGTTCGCCAGCGCGCTCGGCTGAGCGGCGACCGATCAGTGATCGTGCCCGCCGGACAGTTCTCCGGCGGGCACGTGGCGTAGCCGGGCCACGGCCAGCGCCGCCACCAGCAGCGCGCCGACCGCCGCCACCCCCGCGGTGATGTGCACCCCGTGGATGAAGGCCGTGCGGGCCGCCGCCAGCACCGACGCGCCGACCCTGTCGGGCAGCGTCGCCGCCACCTGGACCGCCTCGCCGAGGGTCTCGCGCACCGCGTCCGCGCCGGGCAGCCCGTGCGGCAGCGAGTCGTCGAGATCGGCTCGGTAGATGGCCAGGCTGATACTGCCGAGAATCGAGATGCCCAGCGCGCCACCGAGTTCCGCGCCGGTCTCGGACACGCCCGAGGCGGCTCCGGCCTGCTCGGGCGGCGCGGAGCCGACGATCAGTTCGGTGGTGATGCCGAAGACCGGCGCCAGCCCCAGCGCGATGAGCAGCGAGGCGACCACCGCCGCGACCGGCCCGCCGTCCACCGTGAGCCGGGTGAGCATGGCCAGACCGATGGCGGCCAGCACCATTCCGGCCCCGATCAGATACGCGGGCCGCACCACGCGCACGATGCGCGGGGCAGCCTGCGAGCCGATGATGAACCCGACACTGGACGGCGCCATGGCGATGCCCGCCGCCATCGGCGTCATGTCCAGCACCAGCTGGAAGTACTGGGCCACGAACAGGAAGTAGCCGAACGCCACGAAGATGGCGATCACATTGATGCCCAGCGCCGTCCGGAACGCGCCGAGCCGGAACAGTCGCAGATCCAGCATGGGATCGGGCCGGGTGAGCTGCCGCCGCACGAACAGCGCGCCCGCCATCAGCCCGACCGCGACGGCCACCAGCGGCACCGGCCCGAGGCCGTCCTGCGCGATCGTCTTCATGGCCAGCACCAGCGACACCATGGTGACCACACTCAGTGCGGCACTGGTCAAGTCGAGCCGCCCGGCCTCGGGATCGCGGAACTCGGGCAGCACCCGGGGCCCGAGCACCAGCAGCAGCGCCATCACCGGGACGGCCAGCAGGAACACCGAGCCCCACCAGAACCGTTCCAGCAGTACGCCACCCAGCAACGGCCCGACCACGCCGCCCGCGGAGAACGCGCTCACCCAGGTGCCCACGGCCAGTGACCGCTGCCGGGGATCGCGGAACATGTTGAAGATCAACGACAGTGTCGAGGGCGCGATGGTCGCACCGGCGACACCGAGCAGCGCCCGGCACACGATCAGGAACTCGGCGGTGGGGGAGAAGGCCGCCACCACCGACACCACGCCGAACAACGCGCCGCCGACCAGGAGCAGACGTCGCCGCCCGATCCGGTCGCCGAGCGTGCCCATGGTGATGAGCAGACCGGCCAGCATGAAGCCGTAGACGTCGATGATCCAGAGCAGTTGGGTGCTGCTCGGGTGCAGTGTCGAACTGATCTGCGGCACCGCCAGATGCAGCACGGTGAGATCCATGGCGTAGACCAAGCAGGCCAGCGTGAGCACCCCGAGGCCGATCCACTCCCGGCGCCCCGCCAGCTCCGGCCGCTCGTGGGCGGCTGTGACGAGGGCGGTATCCACGACGAATCGTCCTTCCGGTGGGGGTGTGGCCGCGGGGGCGACGGCGCGCCCTCCACCATCTCACCGCCCACCGACAGCCGCGCAACCGAATTTCCCCTACCGAACGCGCGAGTGCTCGGCCCACGGAAAGCAGGTGAATCTAGATCACGATGGGGTGGTCGGCGGCTACACGCCCGCCGATGCGGGCCCAGCCGTCGGAGTCCCATTCGGTGAAGAGTTGCGAGCCCTGTCCCTGGGTGATGTGCAGGCCGCGGGTGAGCAGCGCGGTCAGCTCGATGGCCGCCGAGCCGGTGGCCTCGTCCTCGGGAATTCCCAAGCCGGGGGAGAACATTCGGGCGCGGACCGCGGCACGCGGTTCGTCGGTCCAGGCCCAGCAGTAGTGCTGGCCGCTGGGGAAGTCGGCCGGGTCGAGGGTGGCGATCAGTGTCGGATCCTCGAACTGGTGGAATTCGAACGACGGCGACCAGGCGGCGCGGGCGCGGGCCCAGGCCAGCCCGTCGGTGAGCGTGACCTCGACGGGCCCGGCCGGGACGTCGATGACCTTCACCGGCGTCCGCTGCTCGTTGAGCCACCACGCCGCGCCGATGCTGGGCCGCCCGGCGAAGGACAGTTCGACGGCGGGGGTGTAGATGCGCATCGCCGCCCGCCCATCGACCGGGTCGTCGATCACCGCGGTCAGCGCCTGGCCCACGCGGGCGGCGAGCGCCTGATGGTCGATGTGCTCCACGGCGGAGCGGCGGACGATCCCGAGCGGGCTGCCGAATCGACCGGCCGCGTCGGTGAACACACGCAGGACCTCGATCTGGGCGCTATCACTTTCCGGAACGGTCATGTCACGCGAGCTTACCGACAGTTATCGATTCGCGGGAGGTGCACAGGTATCGAGCATGTCGACCAGGGCGCTCTTCTCGGTGGGTTGCACGCTCAACCCCCAGCGCTCCTTGACGCTCACCCAGCGGCGCGCGTACTCGCACCGGTACGCCTCCCGCGGCTGCCACTGATCGGGCGACTTGGAGCCCTTCTCCTGATTGGCCTGCTTCTGGACCGCGAGCAGATTGCCGACGTCGTTGGCGAACGTCTGGCGCTGCTCGGGCTTCCACCGCGAGGCCCCCGAGCGCCAGGCGTCGCCGAGCGCGACCACGTGGTCGATCTCGATCTCGGAGGATGCGAAGCGGTCGTAGGGAATTCGCTCCCCGGTGTAGGGATCGTCGAGCGTCCCCGACAGCACCAG
Source organism: Nocardia sp. NPDC004340 (assembly GCF_053602575.1). Classification (NCBI taxonomy): domain Bacteria; kingdom Bacillati; phylum Actinomycetota; class Actinomycetes; order Mycobacteriales; family Nocardiaceae; genus Nocardia; species Nocardia sp. NPDC004340. The sequence continues at coordinate 812,177 of NZ_JBSGDW010000004.1, read as the reverse complement.
GCACGAATTACTGTCGCCCACACGGGCTTCGGTGAGGTCGCGCTTCATCACCTGTTCGCGCGCGGTGCACCCGCCGGTGAGCGCCGGCTCGCCGCCGCGCCCCGACCAGCCGGGGCCGAAGGCGTTGCGGTCGTAGTTCTCCCAGTTGCGGTTCCACGCGACGGGCAGACGGTCCAGTCCGGCCCGGGCCCGGGCGGCGTCGAGGATCGGGGTGCCCGCCTGCTCGGGCGGCGGGGGCGGTTCGGCGGCGGGGGTCTCGTGGCGATTCAGATACAGTGCCAGGCCACCCGCGGAGAGCGCGATCAGGAGCACGGAGGAGGCGAAGAGTCTGCGCCGGCGACGCCGGGCAGGGGTCCGGGAGCGCGGAGGCATGCCGGGCAGTCTAGGTGGGCAATCCGGATGTTCCGGGCATTGTTGCTGGATTGCAGCAATCTAGTGGCAAATACGCAGGCGGATGTGACGAGGGGCCGGACACCCGTGGTGTCCGGCCCCTCGCCGAGAATCCGCGTCCCGGGCAGCGCCCGTGATCGACTAGACGGCGGCCGTGGCCAGCGCCTCGGTCGACGCCACGGCCTGGCCCACGCCCGCCACGATCGCGGCCGCGCGCAGCGCCTCGAAGATCACCTCGCGCGACACGCCCGCCTCACGCAGCGTGTGCTCATGCGCCTCCAGGCAGTGCTGACAGCCGTTGATCGAGGAGACCGCGAACGACCACAGCTCGAAATCGACCTTGTCCACGCCCGGGGTGCCGATGATCTGCATGCGCAGGCCCGCGCGCAGATCGTCGTAGCGGCCGTCCAGGAACGCCTTGCCGCGGTAGAACACATTGTTCATACCCATGATCGACGCGGCGCCCAGCGCGGCGTTGTACGCCTCGGCCGACAGCACGTCGGCCGCCTCCTCGGCGATCTCCCGCAGCGTGGTCGCGGACTTGGTGGCCGCGGCCGAGGCCAGCAGGGTGCCCCACAGCTGCTGCTCGTTGAGCACGGTGCTGCGCGCCATGGACGACAGGTTGAGCTTGAGGTCCTTGGCGTACTCGGGCAGCGAGTTCTTCAGGTTATCGATGGTCACGACGAAATTCCTTACGAGCCTTGCTCTTACACCGACGCGGTCATGAGCTCGCCGGCCTGGATGGTCGGGTCGCCCTTCTTCCAGTTGCAGGCGCACAGCTCGTCGGACTGCAGGGCGTCCAGCACGCGCAGCACCTCGTCGACATTGCGGCCCACCGAACCGGCGGTGACCGACACGAACTGGATCTCGTTGTTCGGGTCGACGATGAAGGTGGCGCGGTCGGCGACGCCGTCGGCATTGAGCACGCCGGTGGCCGTGGCCAGTTCCCGCTTCAGGTCGCTGAGCATCGGGAACGGGAGGGCCTTGAGCTCCTCGTGCTGCGCGCGCCACTGGAAGTGGACGAACTCGTTGTCGACGGAGGCACCCAGCACCTGCGCGTCGCGATCGGCGAACTCCTCGTTCAGCTTGCCGAAGGCGGCGATCTCGGTCGGGCACACGAAGGTGAAGTCCTTGGGCCAGAAGAAGACGATGCGCCACTTGCCGGCGTAGTCGTCGCTCGAGATCTGGGTGAAGTAGTCGTCGGGCTGCTGAGCGTTCACCTTCGAGAGATCACCGCCGATGACAGCCTTCAGGTTGTACGCGGGGAACTGATCGCCGATGGTCAGCAGTGCCATGAATGCTCCTCGTTGTAGTCATGCCGATTGTGTCGAGACTTCTGTATACGATCCTGGCCGAACAGCGGTGAGAGGTAAAGGTGATCGGTCGCACTACACTCATAGGCGTGACTGATCAAACTTATCAGCCCACCCTGTCACAGCTGCGTGCGTTCGTGGCCGTCGCGGAGTACCGGCACTTCGGCACCGCGGCGACCCGGCTCGGCGTGAGCCAGCCCACGTTATCCCAGGCGTTGGCATCACTGGAAAACGGACTGGGGCTGTTGCTGATCGAACGCAGTACGCGTCGTGTGCTGGTCACCGCCGACGGCAAACGTTTGCTGCCGCAAGCCATCGCGACCCTCGAGGCCGCTGACCGATTTGTCGCGTCGGCCGCCGGGGAGGGGCTGCGCGGCACCCTGCGGCTGGGCATCATCCCGACCGTCGCCCCCTACGTGCTGCCCGCCCTGCTGCCCGAATTGCGCAGGCGGGTGCCCGCGCTCGCGCCGCACGTCATCGAGGACCAGACCGCCCGGCTGCTCGACGGCCTGCGCTCGGGCGTGCTCGACGTGGCCATGCTGGCGCTGCCCGCCGACGCGCCCGGCCTGGTCGAGATACCGCTCTACACCGAGGAGTTCGTGCTGGTCGTGCCGCGCGGCCACGAGCTGGCCGGTCGCTCCGACCTGACCCCGGCCGATCTCGACGCGCTACCGCTGCTGCTCCTCGACGAGGGCCACTGCCTGCGCGATCAGACCATGGACCTGTGCCGCACCCACGACGCGCACCCCGGCGCGGTCGGCGACACCCGCGCCGCGTCGCTGGCCACGGTGGTGCAGTTCGTCGCGGGCGACCTCGGCGTCACCCTGATCCCGGCCATGGCGGTCCCGGCCGAGACCGCGCGCGGCACCCTGGACGTGGCGACCTTCGCCGCGCCCGCGCCGGGCCGCACGGTCGGGCTGGCGTTCCGGTCCTCCACCGCGCGCGGCGACGACTACGAGCTGCTCGCCGAGATCATCCGCGAGGGCCGTCCACGCTGAGCCCGCGCGCCCGCCGGGTGCCGCGACAAATCCGGCAACCTGCGCGGTTGCGTCACTCTGGGGTGTCTGAAACGCTCGAGCCATGCGCGTCCATCACCTCAACTGCGGCACCATGGGATTCGGCGTCATCGATCACTGCCTGCTCCTCGAGACTCGCGACGCGCTCGTGCTCGTCGACACCGGGTTCGGGCTCGAGACCGTGCGGCAGCCCGGAAAGATGCTGGGTGCCAGCCGGTTCCTGATGGGCGCGAAACCGTCCGAGGGCGAGACCGCGATCCGCCAGATCCAGGCGCTGGGCTACGACCCGCGCGACGTCCGGCACATCATCCTCACCCACCTCGACCTGGACCATTCCGGCGGACTCTCGGACTTCCCCGAAGCCACCGTGCACATCCACGGACCCGAATTCCGGGCCGCCACCGCGACGCCGACCCTGTCCGAGAAGCTGCGCTACCGGGCCGCGCAATGGGCGCACGGACCCAAGTGGATGGTGAACGAGGTCGAGGGCGGCGAGGACTGGTTCGGCTTCACCGCGGTGCGCGACCTGCCCGGGCTGCCGCCGGAGATCCTGGTGGTGCCGCTGCTCGGTCACACCCGCGGTCACGCCGGCGTGGCGATCGATCACGGCAACGGATGGCTCCTGCACGCCGGTGACTCGTTCGTCACCGAATCCAGCATCCACCCCGAGGAGCCGTTCACACCGTTCTGGTGGAAGGTCTACGAGACCGGGTCCATCGTGGGGGACGCGTACCGGCTGAACCAGCGGCGGTTGCGGGAACTGCGGAAGCTGCACGGGGACACGGTGACCGTCGTCAACTCCCACGACGCGGGGCTGTTCGCGCGGATCGCCGGGCGATGAGCGACCGGTGGGCGCGGAGGCTTCCGGCCGCGAGTGATCCACTGTTCGTCTACGGCACCCTGCGGTTCGAGGCCGTGCTGACCGCGTTGATCGGCCGCGTACCGCGGATGGAACCCGCGCGGCTGCTCGGACGGCGGGCCGCCGCGCTGCCCGGCCGGGCGTATCCGGGACTGGTCGCCGCGGCCGACGCCGTGACCGAGGGCTTCATGCTCACCGGGCTCACCGCCGAGGACTGGCGGGTGCTCGACGCCTTCGAGGACGACGAGTACGACCTGACCCCGGTGCCGGTGCACGCGGGGGAGCGGGTCGGGTACGCGTGGACCTACACCTGGACCGCCGAGGTCGCCGAGGCCGATTGGTCGGCCGCGGACTTCGAGTCCGGGCACCTACCGTATTACGAGTCGAAATGTGCTGCGTGGCGGCGGGATCTGGTCCTGCTCAGCGAGACTGTATGACGCGGGACACACTCGTGCGGTAGAAGTTGGTCGCATGGATGCACAGGGCACTGATCGGACCGTGACGGGCGCGCGCTCGCAGGCGCTCGGAGATCTGCTGCGGCGCAGCGCCGCCCGGGTCCCGGACAAGACCGCGTTGGTGTGGCGCGATCGGCGCGAGAGTTACGCCGATCTGGACGTGTCCGTGAACCGGGTCGCGCACAGCCTGGCCGATCGCGGTGTGGGGCAGGGGGATCGGGTCGCGATCTACTCACACAACTGCCGCGAGTTCGTGCTCCTCTACTTCGCGCTGGCCCGGCTGGGCGCGATCTCGGTGCCGATCAATTTCATGCTCACCGCCGACGAGGTGGCGTTCATCCTCGAACACAGCGGGGCGGTTGGTTTCGTCGCCGAGGACGGCCTCGCCGAACAGGCCGAAGCCGCCGTGAAACAGCTGGGTGACAGCCGGATCCGGCTGCTCGGCCGGATCGCCCTGGGTGATCTGCCCGCGACGACCGGATGGGAGGACGTGAGCGCCTGGGAATCCCACTCCGACACCTCCGCCCCCGAGGTGTTCGTCGCCGACGACGACCCCATCCAGATCATGTACACCTCCGGCACCGAGTCGCGCCCCAAGGGCGCGGTGCTGTCGAGCCGCGCGCTGATCGCGCAGTACACCAGCGTCGTCGTCGACGGCCGTATGAGCGCCGACGACATCGAGGTGCACGCGCTGCCGCTGTACCACTGCGCCCAGCTGCACTGCTTCCTCACCCCCGACCTGTGGCTGGGCGCGACCAGCATCCTGCTGCCCGGCCCCGACCCCGCGACGGTGCTGCGCACCATCGAAACCGAGCGGGCCACCAAACTGTTCTGCCCGCCCACGGTGTGGGTCTCGCTGCTGCGCCACCCCGACTTCGACAGCTACGACCTGTCGTCCCTGTGCAAGGGCTACTACGGCGCGAGCATCATGCCCGTCGAGGTGCTGCACGAACTGGCCGAACGACTACCCGGCGTCGGCCTCACCAACTTCTACGGCCAGACCGAACTCTCGCCGCTGGCAACGGTTCTCGCACCCGAGGACCAGCTCACCAAGCCCGGGTCGGCGGGCCGCCCGGCGCTCAATGTCGAGACCCGGGTGGTCGACGACGACGACAATCCGGTCGGCGTCGGTGTCGTCGGCGAGATCGTGCACCGGTCGCCGCAGGCCATGCTCGGCTACTGGAACGATCCCGCCAAGACCGCGGAAGCCTTCCGCAACGGCTGGTTCCACAGCGGCGACCTGGGCGTACTGGACGCCGACGGCTACCTCAGCGTGGTCGACCGCAAGAAGGACATGATCAAGACCGGCGGCGAGAACGTGGCCAGCCGTGAGGTCGAGGAAGTCCTCTACGAACACCCGGACGTCTCCGAGGCCGCCGTGGTCGGCATTCCGCATCCACGCTGGATCGAGGCGGTCGCCGCGATCGTGGTGGCGCGCACCGGAACCGCGCCGGACGCCGACGCCGTCATCGCCCACTGCAAACAGCGCCTCGCCGGATACAAGGTCCCCAAGTACGTGACCTTCGTCGAGGCGCTGCCCAAGAACCCCAGCGGCAAGATCCTCAAACGCGAATTGCGTACGCGGCACGCGGATCTGGCCGCGCAGGACTGATCAGCTGATCAGATCCACATGGGCGATGTTCGCCCGATCGCCGGGGTCCTCACTCGGAGCCCCGGCGAACCAGGCGTCGAGAATCTCGCTCAGCTGCGCGCGTGAGGTGAGGCGCAGACTCAGCGCCAGCACGTTGGCGTCGTTCCACTTCCGTGCTCCCTCAGCGGTATACGCGTCCACGCACAGCGCCGCCCGCACCCCGGCGACCTTGTTGGCGGCGATGGACGCGCCGGTGCCGGTCCAGCAGCACACGATGGCCTGCTCGGTCCGGCCGTCGGCGACGTCGCGCGCCGCCGCCTCGCACGCCCACGCCCAATCGTCGCGTTCGTCCGGATCGAGGGCCCCGTGCACGGTCACCTCGTGCCCGCGCGTCCGCAGCTCCTCGACCACGGCCGTGGCCACCCCGGTGTCCTCGTCTGCGGCAACCGAAATCCTCATGCGGTCAGTCTCCTCGACAAGGCCCGGGATCGGGGGGGACTAGCGGTTCGTGACGCGCGAGAGCGCTTCGGGATAGCGTGCCCCGGCCACCGATGCGGCCGGCGCGGCGGCCTCGATGCGGGCCAGATCCTCCGGCGACAGCACGATCTCGGTGGCGGCCACGTTCTGTTCGAGGTAGGTGCGGCGCTTGGTGCCGGGGATCGGAACCACGTCGTCGCCGCGGGACTGCACCCAGGCCAGGGCCAACTGCCCCGCGGTGACGCCCTTCTCGTCGGCCAGTTCGCGCAGGGCCGCGACGATGGCGAGATTGGCGTCGATATTGCCGTCGGCGAACCGGGGCAGGCGGCGGCGCATGTCGTCGGCGGGCAGGTCGGCGGTGGAGGTGATCGCGCCGGTGAGGAAGCCGCGACCCAGCGGCGAGAACGGCACGATGCCGATTCCGAGCTCGCGGCAGGCGGGCACGATCTCGGCCTCGATGTCTCGGGTCCACAGCGACCATTCGCTCTGCAGCGCGGTCACCGGGTGGACGGCGTGGGCGGCGCGGATGGTGTCGGCGGCGGCCTCGGAGATGCCGAGGTAGCGGACCTTGCCGGCCTGCACGAGTTCCGACAGCGCGCCCCAGGTCTCCTCGATGGGCACGTTCGGGTCCACGCGATGCTGGTAGTAGAGGTCGATGTGGTCGATGCCCAGCCGCGCGAGCGACTCGTCGCAGGACTGCTTCACATACGCGGCGTCGCCGCGCGCGCCGAGCGTGCCCTGCTCACCCCAGACGATGCCGAACTTGGTGGCCAGCACGACCCGGTCGCGACGGTCGGCGATGGCGCGGCCGAGCAGTCGCTCGTTGGTCTCCGGGCCGTAGACGTTCGAGGTGTCGAGCAGGGTGACGCCGAGGTCCAGGGCCCGGTGGATGGTGGCGATGGACTCGGCGTCGTTGTCCTGGACGCCGTAGGCGCCGCTCATGCCCATGCAGCCGAGGCCCTGGGCGCCGACGGTCAGCTCGCCGAGTTTCCTGGTCGCGATCATGCGATGAATCCTCCTCGGTTGGAATGGAATTCGCGGCGTTTCGCCGTCTGACCGAAACGCTACGACCTGGAGTGCGCTCCAAGTCAAGATCAGCGGCGGTTGGGTAGGTGGTGGTGCAGCAGGACGGTGAGCTGGGTGCCCGCGTCGGTGAAGGGGAGAGCGGATTTCAGGGCCCGGCTCTGCACGATCGCGCCCTCGATGACCGAGAGGGCGAAGCCGGACAGGGAACAGGCGGTGGCGCGTTCGATACCCGCGTCGACCAGGCCGTCGGCCAGCCGCGCGGTCCATTCGGAGAAGGCCTGACCCGCGGCCGACTGCAGGGTCGGGTCCAGTTCGTCGAGGGCGGCGGCCATCATGAACGATCCCGCGCGGAACTCGCTGGTCTCGAGCTGGCCGCGCCAGAAGCCGAGCAACTCGTCGACCCAGGCGTCGAGGGAGGGCGCGACCGGCAGCGCGTCGGACATACGGCTCACGTGGGAGTAGACCATGCGCGACACGATGCGGGCCGCGGTGGCCACCAGTTCCCCCTTGCCGGAGGGGAAGTGCTGGTAGAGCGAGTTTCTGGAGGCGTTGCTGCGTTTGAGGAGTTCGTTGAGACCGGCCGCGTGCACGCCGTGTTCCTGGACGGTGGTGATGGTGCTCGCGATCAATCGGGCGCGTGGTCCCGCCGTCATTGCAATTTCCTCCAGCCCTTGTGTGAACCGATCGGTCCATGTTAAACCTAACCCATGTGGACCGATCGGTTCATATGGGAAAAGAGGAAATCCGCGCATGTCAGCCCAGATCGCCACCGCCACCCCGGTAGCCCACGCCGCCCTGCTCGGCCTGGGCGTGTACCGGCCACGCCGGGTGGTCCCCAACGCCGAGATCGTCGACCGCATCAACTCCTCCGACGAATGGATCCGGACCCGCTCCGGCATCGAGGCCCGCCACTGGGCCGATGACGACGAGACCATCGTCGGCATGAGCGCCGCCGCCGCCCGCGACGCGCTCGCCGCCGCCGGGGTCACCGCCGAGCAGATCGACGCGGTCATCCTGGCCACCTCCTCGCAGATGGTGTTGGGACCGTCCGCCGGAGCCGTGGTCGCGACCGAACTCGGCATGCACGACACCGCCGCCTTCGACGTCTCGGCCGGATGCGCGGGCTTCTGCTACGCGCTCGCCAACGGGGCCAACCTGGTGCGCGCCGGTCAGGCCCGGCACGTGCTGGTGATCGGCGTGGAGCGGCTCTCGGACCTGCTCGACCAGGACGACCGCACCTGCGCGTTCATCTTCGCCGACGGCGCCGGCGCGGTTGTGGTGGGCGCCTCCGACGTCGAGGGCATCGGGCCGGTGGCCTGGGGCTCGGACGGCAGCCAGACCGCCGCGATCAAGCAGGACAAGGACTTCAAGACCTACTTCGCCGAGGTCGCCGCGGCGGAGGCCGCCGGCGGTACCACCGAGCGGCCCTACATCCGGATGAACGGCGCGGCCGTGTTCCGCTGGGCCGTCACGTTCTTGGAGAAGGCCTGCCGCGACGCGCTGGACCAGGCGGGCGTGAACGTGGAGGATCTGGACGCGTTCGTGCCGCACCAGGCCAACGGGCGGATCACCGACGCGCTGGTGCGGGCGCTGCACATGCCCGAGAACATCGCCGTCGCACGGGATATCGCGGAGGCGGGCAATACCAGCGCCGCGTCGATCCCGATGGCGATGGAGCAGCTGCTGCGCTCGGGCGCCTCGAAGCCGGGCGACACCGCGCTGCTGCTGGGCTTCGGCGCGGGCCTGGCCTACGCCGGTCAGGTGGTCACGCTCCCCGCGATCGCGTGACGATCGGCCCGGCGACAACGAAATCCGTTGTGTGAAACGACGAAAAACGAAGCGCCCCGCACAGCCTGGCTGTGCGGGGCGCTTCGGTTCGGAGCTGATCGACTAGACGGTCACGCTCGCACGCAGCGCGTGCGGCTCGATCGCGCCGCGGACCAGGGCCCGCTCGTCGATGGTCTCGGCCTTGTAGGGCAGGGTCGACAGCGTCTCGGTCATCTTCGCGACCGGGTCCGCCACGGCGGCCGGGGTACCGAAGATGAACGTCCACTCGTGCTCGTCGCTGACGTACGGAACGACGGTCTCGAACAGGTTGTGGAACCGGGTCCACGAACGCTTCAGGGTCTCGTTGCGCCACATGGTCTGACAGCCGGCCTGCGCGGCGAGCACGCCGCCCTCGGCCAGCAGCGCCTTACAGCGGTTGAGGAAGTCGTCCTCGTAGAGGCGATTGTGCTGCGCGTCCTCGACCCGCTCGTCCGGCAGGTCGATGCAGATCATGTCGTAGCGCACGCCCGCGGCCTCGGCCTTGGCCAGGAAGTCCCAGCCGTCGGCGTAGTGCATCTTGATCGGGCCGGTCTGCGCGACCGCCTCGGCCAGGTCGGCCTCGGAGTAGCCGTAGGGGAGGTGCTTCGCGCACAGCTCCACCTCCAGCTGGTCGATGTCGACGTGGTCGACGAGCGAGGCGCCCGCGGCCACCGACATCTGCGAGGCGACACCCTCACCGGAACCGATGATCAGCACCTTGTCCAGCTTCGCGGCCAGCGCGTACCCCGGGACCAGCATGGCCTCGTGGTAGGTGAGCTGCGAGAACTCGGTGGACTGGCGGTCGTCGTCGGAGAACAGGGAGATGCCCTGCTCGGTCTTGGCGATGACCATGTGCTGGTACGGGGTGTTGGTGTCGACGATGGTTTCCGTCGTGTTCCACACCCGGGTCAGACCCTCGCCGACCGGCTCGTGGATCCGGCGGGCGGTGTGGCCGCGCTGGATGACCTCGATGTTGACCGACCCCGGGGACAGCTCCTGCTGCAGCAGTTCGACGGCCTTGGTGGCGCCGGAACCGATGCTGCCGCAAGTGAATACGTCGACGAAGATGTCGCCGGACTCAGGGTAGGTGTGGATCGAGGCGTGCGACTCGGCGAGCAGTGCCAGGATGGTGACACCCTGCGGCTCGAACTTCTTGCGCACGACATCGCAGATGGTCACCCCCGCGGCGACCAACGATTTTCGAAGCGCGGTTTCGAGTCGTTCGAGGTCGTCGCAGAGGCCAGCGTCGACACCACCGAACTCGGCCAGCACATGCCAGCCGGTGAATTCTGCCGTGATCATGGCTAAAACTCACTCTCGCTCAGCGCCAGTGACATGGACTGTCAGTGGCGGAAAACCGTTGAAGGACACCGACGAATAGCTCGCCGTATAGGCGCCGGTCTCGAGGATCCGAACGGGATCACCGGCTCGCAACGTGGTCGGAAGGAGGACACGCGTGCGTTGATAGAGTACATCGTCGCCATCACACGTAGGACCAGCGACTACCGCCTCGTCCTTCGGATCCGAGTCCCGATCGGTTTCGAATCGGTAGGCGATGTACTCGTTCTCGGTTTCGGCCATGCCGTTGTAGCGGCCGATGTCGAGGTATATCCAGCGCCGCCCGTCCGGCGCTCGGCGAACATTCACCACTTCGGCGTGGATCACACCGGTGTTGCCCACGAGGGCGCGACCGGGCTCCACCACCAGGGCGGTGTGTTCCGGGAGATAGCGGGCCGCCGCATCGGCGATCGCCGCACCCAGCTCCGAGACCCCCGGAGCCGGATCGACATACGAAATCGGCAGTCCCCCACCGATATTCACCGCAGTGACCGGAATGTCCTTGACGGCCAGCGCTTCCGCGATGGCTCCGGCCTGCTCGATGCCGATGCCCCACGCCTTCGGATCCAGCTGCTGGGAGCCGACGTGGAAGTAGGGACCGACCACCTTCAGCCCGAGGTCGTGCGCCCGCACCAGCAGCCGCGCGGCCTCGCCCGGCGCGCAGCCGAACTTGGTGCCGAACGGCGTCTGCGACTGCGGCGCCGACGACAGGAACCGGCACTCGACCTCCGAGCCCGGCGCATGCTCGGCGATGCGTTCCAGGTCGTCCTCGGTGTCGAAGGCGTAGCGCCGCACACCCGCCGCGTAGGCGGTGGCGATCTGCGAGGCCTTCTTGATCGGGTTGCCGTAGCACATGACGGCCGGATCGACGCCCTGCGCGAGGCAGAGTTCGATCTCGCCGACGCTGGCGACGTCGAACTCGGCGCCCTCGTCATTCAGCAGCCGGATGATCTCCGGTAGCGGACTCGCCTTGACGGCGAAGCGAATTCGCGCCGCGGGTAGGGCGGCATGCAGTGCGCGGTAGTTCGCGCGCACCCGGTTCAGGTCGACGACCAGACAGGGTGACTCGGGCAGGTTTCGATCGGTCAATCTAAGGGAACTCTCCGTGGTTCGGTGGGCCGGCCGGAAAACGGCAACAGTGCGCGAGAATAGCAGCGTTCGGCCTCGAAAAACGAACCGGTGTGACGGGGGTTGCACTCACCCCGCGCTGATCGACACCTCGTCGAAGACCACTTCGCCCGCTGCGTCCGATTCCGCGAGATCCACGACGGCGTCCAGCGACCATCCGTGATCGCCGGCCGGGTCGTCGAGCACCTGGCGCACATGCCAGAAGCCGGGCCGCTGTTCCACCTGGAACAGTTTCGGGCCCCGGGCGTTCGGCCCGGTGCCGATGGTGGCGTACTCGTCGAAATAGGGGCCCAATTCGGCCTCCCAGTCCAGGTCGTCGCCCAGCTCCTCGAGCGCCGCCCAGCGTCGCAGCGCCGCCAGGTCGACCCGGCGGAACATGGCATTGCGCACCAGGACCCGGAAGGCGCGCTCATTGGCCGAGATCGGGCGCACCGTCTCCGCCCCGAACGCCACCTGCTGCTCGTCGCCCTCGGCGCCAGGATTGGTGAGCTGCTCCCATTCGTCGAGCAGGCTGGAGTCGACCTGCCGGATCAGCTCGCCCAGCCATTCGGTGATGTCGTCGAGTTCCTCGGTGCGGGCCTGTTCGGGCACGGTCCGCCGCAGCGCCCGGTAGGCGTCGGCCAGGTACCGCAGCACCACGCCCTCGGAGCGGGCCAGCTCGTAGCCCGACACCAGTTCGGCGAAGGTCATGGACCGCTCGACCATCTCGCGCACCACGGCCTTGGGGGAGGGCTCGAACTCCGACACCCAGGGATGCCCGGCCTTGTAGGTCTCGAACGCGGGCTCGATGAGTTCGGCGGCCAGCGGCTTGGGCCAGGTGACCTCTTCGAGGAGCTCCATGCGCTCCTCGTATTCGATCCCATCGGCCTTCATCTCCGCGACCGCCTCGCCGCGCGCCTTGTGCTGCTGGGCCATCAGCAGCTGGCGCGGATCCTCGAGGGTGGACTCGATGAGCGAGATCACGTCGAGGGTGTAGGTCGGCGACTCCTTGTCCAGCAGTTCCAGCGCCGCCAGCGCGAACGGCGAGAGCGGCTGATCGAGCGCGAAGTCGCGCTGCAGATCCACCATCAGCCGGGCGTGCCGGCCGTCGGCGTCGGGTTCGTCGAGCTGCTGCACCACGCCCGCGTCGCGCAGCGCCCGGTACAGCCGGATCGCCTTGAGGATGTGCCTGCGCTGCGCCGCGCGCGGCTCGTGGTTCTCCTCCAGCAGGTGCCGCATGGCGTAGAAGCAATTGCCTTTGCGCGCAATCACATTCAGCAGCATCGAGTTGGTCACGTTGAACCGCGACACCATGGGTTCGGGCGAGGCCGCCACCAGCCGGTCGAAGGTCTCCTCCGACCAGGACACGAAACCCTCGGGCGGCTTCTTCTTCTGGACCTTCTTGAGCTTCTTGGGGTCGTCGCCGGCCTTGGCGATCAGGCGCGCGTTCTCCACCTCGTGCTCGGGGGCCTGCACCACCACGGTGCCCATGGTGTCGTAGCCCGCGCGCCCGGCGCGGCCCGCGATCTGGTGGAACTCGCGGGCATTGAGCCGCCGGGTGCGCACGCCGTCGTACTTGGTGAGCCCGGTCAGCATGACCGTGCGGATCGGGACATTGATGCCGACGCCGAGGGTGTCGGTGCCGCACACCACCTTCAGCAGCCCGTCCTGCGCCAGCTTCTCGACCAGGCGGCGGTACTTGGGCAGCATGCCCGCGTGGTGCACGCCCACGCCGTGGCGGATGAACCGCGACAGCGTCTTGCCGAAGCCGGTGGCGAAACGGAATTCGCCGATGGCCGTGGCGATGGCGTCCTTCTCCGCCTTCGAGGACATGTTCACGCTCATCAGCGCCTGCGCCCGCTCCATGGCCGCGGCCTGGGTGAAGTGCACGACGTACACCGGCGCGAGGCTGGTGGTCACCAGATCCTCGAGCGTCTCGGTGATGGGGGTGCGCACGTACGAGAAGCTCAGCGGCACCGGCCGTTCCGAACCGGACACGATGGCGGTCTCGCGGCCGGTGCGCCGGGTCAGGTCCTCGGCGAAGAAGTCGACCTCGCCCAGGGTGGCCGACATGAGCAGGAACTGCGCCTTGGGCAGCTCGATCAGCGGCACCTGCCACGCCCAGCCGCGATCGGGATCGGCGTAGTAGTGGAACTCGTCCATGATGACCTGGCCGATATCGGCCGCCGCGCCTTCGCGCAGCGCCAGATTGGCCAGGATCTCCGCGGTCGCGCAGATAATGGGCGCGTCCGGGTTCACCGCCGCGTCACCGGTCACCATGCCGACCCGGTCGGCGCCGAACACCTCGCACAGCGCGAAGAACTTCTCGCTCACCAGCGCCTTGATCGGCGCGGTGTAGTAGCTGCGCTCGCCCTTGTTGAGCGCGGCGAAGTGCGCGCCGATCGCGACCAGCGACTTACCCGACCCGGTCGGGGTGTTGAGGATGACGTTGGACCCGGTCACCAGTTCCAGCAGCGCCTCTTCCTGCGCCGGGTACAGATTCAGGCCCTCCGAGCCCGCCCAGTCGGCGAAGGTCTCGTACAACCAGTCCGGGTCCACGTCGGAGACGGCACGGTCGGGAACCAATTCGGACAGCTGCACGCCGACAGACGTTACCGGTCGGCGCCGGGTGATCCCGCAACGACCACTACCGCAGCGGCGGGTTCTCCGGTCCGTCGCCGTCGGCGAACCCGGCCTGCTCGGCCAGGAAGCGCTCGAACTCCGCGCCCAGCTCGTCGCCGGTGGGCAGATCGTTCTCACTGGCCAGCAGGCTGGACTGGCGTTCCTGGGCGGTGACGAAGCTGTCGTACTGCCGCTCGAGCGCGGCGACCACGGTCTCCACCTCCGAATTGCCCGCGATCTGCTCGTTGACCTGTTCGCGCACCCGCGCGGCGGCGTCGGTGAGCGCGGCCAGCGGCAGTTCCAGGCCCGCGTTCTCGGCCACGTTCTCCAGCAGCGTCTGCGCGGCTTCCGGGTAGGCGGTCTGGGTCAGGTAGTGCGGCACATGCACCGAGAATCCGACCGACTCGTGTCCGTGCTGGGCCATCCGGAACTCCAGCAGCGAGGACGCGCTGCCGGGCACCTGCAGCTCACCGGGCCAGCGCTGATGCTCGCCGACCAGGTCGGAGTCCGAGGCGTGCGCGGTGACGCCGAGCGGGCGGGTGTGCGGGATGGCCATGGGGATCGCGCTCAGCCCGATGGTCCGGCGCACGCCCAGCTGTTCGGCCAGCAGGCGCACCGCGGTGACGAACCGCTCCCAGCGCAGATCCGGTTCCAGCCCGGCCAGCAGCAGGAACGGCGTGCCCGCGGTGTCCTTGAGGGCCCACAGGGTCAGTTCCGGCTCGGTGTAGTCGGAGAAGTGATCGGTCTTGAAGGTCATGAGCGGACGCCGCGAGCGGTAGTCGAGCAGCTCGTCCATGTCGAACGAGGCGACCAGCTCGTGCTCGAGGCTGTCCTTGAGATGCGAGGTGGCCAGGCGTACCGCGTGTCCGGCGTCGGTGAAACCCTCGAGGCCGTGCACCAGGACCGGGCCCGAGCCGTCGGGAGAGGACAGCTGCGGAGCCGGGAATTCCAGCTCGTACATTCGCGACTCGTAGTCCATCGCGTACTCCTTCCTGCGTGGCCCACTTTCGCGACCAACCCCATTGTCCCTCATACCCATGACAGGTGCGCAGCACCCGCACCCGCTGTGCAACACGCCGAACCCGGACCCGCATTCCCGCTGTCCCGGCGCGCGGCGTGGCATTCGGTGTGAACAGCCGATTTTCGGCATAGTGGGCCGAGTGACCCAGCCCTCCGCACCCCCCGTACGCAGCACTCGCAGGACCGCGCGGATGGTGGGGATCGTCACGCTGGGCACGGTGCTGGCGGCCTGCGGGACCACGGTCACCGGGCATCCGACCGCGGTGCGCAACTCGGCGCCGGTCGCCACCGCCGATCAGACGCTCACCGCGATGCTGCCCGATCCGTCGAAGTTCCCGTCGCGCTACACCGCGGTCGTGCTGTCGCCGGAGACCGCGGCCCAGGCCGCTTACGACCTCGAGGGGTATCTGCCGGGGGCGCAGGTGGATCCGAGCACGTGCGCGCCGGTCGCGCCGAAGACCGGTCCGGCCGTGTCGGTCGGGACCGACGACCACGGTCAGGCGACGCTCACGGTGGTGCTGACCCGGCCGGGCAAGCCGCTGTCGACGCTGCGGGATCAGTTGCGGCAGTGCGGGACCGTGAAGGTCGGGCACACCGGGGTGACCTCGGTGGTGACCACGCAGCTCGATCCGCCGCCACCGGTCATCGCCGACGACTCGCTCGCTCTGCGGCGCACGGTCGCACCCGAGAATCGGCCGGGCGGTCCGGAGAACCGCGACGGTCTCACCCGCAGCATGCAGACGCTGATCGGCCAGGTCGGCGAGGTGCGGGTCGCTGTGACGTACATGACTTCCGGGTCCACCTCCGATACCGAGGCGCTCGACACCCTGTTCACCGCGGCCGTCCGCAAGGTGCGCAAGGGCTGAGCGTCCCCGGGGCCCGGGAAGCCGCGGGAAAGGGAGCCGACCCTGCCTGCTCGGCTCCCGGACCCCATCAGCAGGCGGGAAGCGGCTGGTTCGAACCCGAGTTGGAACCGCTGCCGCCCGAGCCGGTGCCCGAGCCGCTGTCGCCGGAGCCGGTGGCCGAGCCGCTGCCCGCCGAACCGCTGCCGCCCGAACCGGTGCCCGCCGAACCACCCGACGAGCCCGGGATCAGCGAGGAGATCGGCGGGCACGTTCCGCCATTGCCGACGATGTAGACGGTCTGAGTCTGGCTCAGCCCCTGGCGGACACCCACGGTGTAGGTGCCGTCATTGGTCGGGTGCCAGGCCAGGTTCGCGGCCGCGCCGGCGCCATACGAGACGGGGGTGAGGGTGCCGATGACCGCGCCGTTCACCAGGAAGTCGACCGGGGTCAGCTGGTCGGCGCCGCCGAGCGAGGCCTGGATGACGCAACCGTCGGCGACACTGCACGGCTTGTCGCTGGTGAGGCCCGCGACATGCACGTTCTCGATGGAGGCGCCGGCCGGGGCGGCCAGCATGGAACCGGCCACCACGGCGAGCGCGACGGCCGCCGTCGCACCGGCGGCGGGCCGTCGTAGATCTGGGTAGAGCTCTTTACTCACGGAAAATCCTTTCGGCGCGTTGAAGGGGTCGCGCCGGGCGGACTGTAACAGTGGCGGACTGTGAAAGTTCACGAAATCGCCACTGCTGCAACATCATTCGATTATCGCATAACAGGGAAGCGGTTACTGGCCGGTACGGTAGCGGGCGAGCAGTTCCGCGCCCAGGCGTGCGAGCTCCGCGCGCACCGATTCCGGCTCCACCACCTCCACGGCCGCGCCCCAGCCCGCCAGCTGCTGGGCGATCATGAGCGCCGTCGGCGCGGTGACCGTGGCCCGGACCCGCCCGTCGCCGGTGGGGCCGTCCAGAACGCAGTGCCGCCCTTGCTGTTTGCGCAGCACCGGCGCCAGCTCGGCGGTGATCAGCACCGTCGCCGCGAGCGACGAGCGCTGCCGTTCGACCTCCTCGACCACCTCCGACCAGGCCGTCGAGAGGTCGAAATCGTCCGGCCGGGAGGCGATCTCGCCGGTCGGCTCGGCACTCGCGATCCGGTCCACGCGGAAGGTCCGTTGCCCGCGCTCGGTTCCGGCGACCAGGTACCAGATGCCGTCCTTGTCGACCAGGCCCCACGGATCGACCAGCCGCTCGGTCCGCTGCCCGGCGCGGTCGTAGCGCAGCCGGATCCGGCTGCGGCGCACCACCGCCCGCTGCAGCTCGTCCACCAGGGCCGGGGGCCGATCGTCGGATTCGCCCCAGCGGGCCGGGTCCACCACGATCGCGCCCGCCGCCGCCTGCGCGGTGTCGCGGAAGGTGGGCGGCAAGGCGCGCAACAGCTTCCGCAGCGCGGACTTGGTGGCGGGGCTCGCCGTGGCCACCGGGCCCAGCAGCAGGAACAACGCCTGGGCCTCGGGGCCGGTGAGACCGCTCAGGTCCGTGCGCGCGCCGCCGACCAGCGCCCAGCCGCCGCCGCGTCCGGGCTGCGGGTAGATCGGGACGCCGGCCGCGGACAGGGCTTCCAGGTCCCGGCGGGCGGTCGCCACCGACACCTCGAGTTCGGCCGCCACCTCGGCCGCGGTCACCCGGCTCCGGGTCTGCATGAACAGCAGGGTCGCCACCAATCGATCCGCGCGCATACCCGGAATTCTGCCCGGAAAAGTGCTCATTCGGTGAGCACTTTGCGCGCGATGATGGTGTGGTAACCCGCTGAACCGACCGAGGAGAACCGCCATGCTGCGTGGAATGGCCACCGTCAACTACTTCGCCGACGATCTCGAGGCGGCCAAGGACTGGTACAGCGAACTGCTCGGCGTGCAGCCGTACTTCGCCGTGCCGGGCGGGTACTACGAGTTCCGCATCGGTGACTACCAGGCCGAACTGGGCATCATCGCGGGCAAGTTCGCGCCCTCGCACCCGGACGTCCCGGGCGGTCAGATCGTGAACTGGCACGTCGACGATGTCGCCGCCACCTTCGAGCGGCTGCTCGGCATGGGAGCGACCGTGTACGAGCCGATCATCGAGCGCGGCGAGGGCACCGGTTTCGTGACGGCCTCGGTGGTGGACCCGTTCGGCAATGTCCTGGGGATCATGTCCAATCCGCACTACCTGGCGATCCTGGCCGAGTCCCGGCCCGCCTAGGCGTCTTTCGTTGCGCACGGTCTCCTTCCGGCGCTGCCGCGGGGCAGTGCCAGGCGGACACTAGCAGCGGAAACGCGGCCGGGCGGGGAAAATGAAATGATTGCATTTCAGGTTCGCGTCCCGAGGGCTCGGCGCGGGGCGCCCGGACACGGCGGCCGTGCGAGCGGGCGCACGATAACAACGGGCACCGACACAGTCCGCGTTGCGGCTGCCTGACCACGCCGAGTACTCCACGACTCGCGATCGGGGCGATGAATCATCCACAGCCCCAGCGAAACCCGAGGTCGCCGATCGGGGCCGGGTGGTGGCCGGGCGCACGCTCGACGGCATGAACGCACCCATCGAGCCCACGCCGTCCATCGAGCCCACCCTGCCCGTCGAGCCCACTGTGCCTGTCGAACCGGCTCCGCCCGCCGAGCCCGCGCCGCGGCCGGCACCCGTGCTGTCCGATCGCCCGGACACCGCGGCCGACCCGCCGTTCGAGGATCCGGGGGAGTGCGGGCCGCGGCTGCGTGAACCCGGTGACCTGATCGCCGCGGTCCCCGCGATGCTCGGCTTCATGCCCGCGCGGTCACTGGTGGTGACCGCGCTGAGGGCGGACCCGGAGTCGCCGGAGGCCGCGGCGGTCGAGGTGGTGACCCGTATGGACCTCGACAATCGGGGCCGATCCGCGTCCGGACTGCTGGTCGAGCGGGTCGCGGGAATCTGTGTGCGGCACCGGGCCGTCGCGGCGCTGGCCCTCGTGATCGACGACCGCGCGACCGAACCCACCGGGCGGCACGCGGGAGTGCGGGCGCGCAAGCACGGTGATCTCGTTGCCGCCCTGGAACATCGGCTCGACGCGGACGCGGTGCCGCTGGCCGGAGCCTGGGCGGTCCAGGCCATCGGGCCGAAACTGCCCTGGTGGACGCTGTCGGGACCGTGGTCGCGCGGGCTCCAGCACGATCCGGCCACCTCGATGGTGACCCTGCGCCACGTCCTCGACGGCCGCCCGCTGCGCGGGTCCCGCCGGGAGCTGACCGACCTGCTCGCGGTCGACCCCGTGGCGCGGGACGCGACCGCCGCCGCCCTGGAGATCGCGGCAGCCGCCACGGCCCGGCCGGCGCAGCCCGGTGATCCGCGGGTGCGACTGCGGCTCGAATTGTGCCGGGTGCTGGGCTATCTCGAACGGGTCGAGGCCGGGATCCGGCTCACCCCGGTCGAGCTGGCGGAGCTGGCCGTCGCGCTCCGGGATCCGGCGCTGCGCGACATCATGTTCGGGCTGGCGCCGGGCCCGCACGCCGATGGCGCGGAAGCACTGTGGACCCAGCTGACCCGGGCGCTGCCCGATCCGGATCGCGCCGAAGCGGCAGCGCTGCTGGGCTATTGCGCGTACTCGCGGGGTGACGGCCCCTTGGCCGGTGTGGCGCTGGACGCCGCGCTGACCGCGGATCCGCAGCACCGCATGGCGACCCTGCTGGAACTGGGCTTGCAGACCGGCATGCCGCCGGAGCGTTTGCGGCGGCTCACGGACTCCGGCCGCGAGACCGCCGCCGATCTGGGCGTGCGCCTCGGGCCGGAGCCGCGGTGATCACACCGCGGACCCCGGGCCGGTCCGGAAGGGCTCAGCGGGCGCTGTGCGCGCGGTCGCCGAGAGAGCGCAGGAATTCCCAGGCGTCGGAGACGATCTCGTCGAGATCGGTGTGCTCGGGCGTCCAGCCGAGTTCGGCGACGGCCTTGGCGCTGGAGGCGATCAGCACGGCCGGGTCACCCGCGCGGCGCGGGGCGTCGACCGCGTTGATCGGCAGCCCGGTCACCCGCGCGCAGGCCGAGATGACCTCGCGCACCGAGAAACCGGTGCCGCTGCCCAGATTGAAGATCCGATGCGCACCCGGCTGCGACTGCTCGAGCGCCTTCAGATGCGCCTGCGCCAGATCGCGGATGTGGATGTAGTCGCGCACCGCGGTGCCGTCCGGCGTCGGGTAGTCGGTGCCGAACACCGAGATCGACTCACGATGACCCAGCGCGGTCTGCAGGACGAGGGGGATGAGATGGGTTTCCACCACACGGTTCTCGCCGAGCCCGGCGTAGGCGCCGGCCACGTTGAAGTAGCGCAGGCTGGTCGCGGCCAGGCCGTGCGCGGCCGCGTACGAGGTGATCGCGTAGTCGATGGACAGCTTCGACGCGCCGTAGGGGTTCGTCGGCGCCTTCGGGGCGTCCTCGACGATCGGCACCTGCTCCGGTTCGCCGTACACCGCTGCGGTGGAGGAGAACACCAGCTTCGGCGTGCCCGCCGCCCGCATGGCCTCGAGCAGGGCCAGGGTCTTGACCAC
Source organism: Nocardia sp. NPDC004340 (assembly GCF_053602575.1). Classification (NCBI taxonomy): domain Bacteria; kingdom Bacillati; phylum Actinomycetota; class Actinomycetes; order Mycobacteriales; family Nocardiaceae; genus Nocardia; species Nocardia sp. NPDC004340. The sequence continues at coordinate 791,769 of NZ_JBSGDW010000004.1, read as the reverse complement.
ATTGCCGTGCCAGTACTTCTCCGGCGCCACCACCGACTCGCCGACCAGCGACTGGGCCGCGAAATGCAGCACCCCGTCGAAGGATTCGGACGCGATCAGTTCGGTGCCGACGGTGGCGATATCGCCCTCGACGAACTTGGCCCCGGCCGGGACGCCGTCGGCGTTGCCGGTGGACAGATCATCGACGACCACGACCTCGTGGCCGTCCTCGAGCAGAACCTGCGCGCACACGCCACCCACGTAGCCGGCCCCGCCAGTTACCAGAAGCTTCACGGATCAGACCAACTTCACCTGGACGGCATGCGCCATCTCGTCGGACAGTTCGAATCCCTCGTGACCGGGCACCGAGATGACCACGGCACCCGGCTTGTTCTCCACGGTGACGCGGGCGTCGGGCACCACACCGGCCTGGCGGAGCTGGTTGATGGTCTCCGGGTCGGTCTGGATGTGCTCGGACAGCCGGCGCACCACCACGGCCTGGGCCTGCCCGGCGGGCAGGTCGCTGAGCCGGACCAGCTTCTCCTCGGACCCGGCGGCGGGATCGATGCCCAGTTCGTCCAGGCCCGGAATCGGATTGCCGTAGGGGGAGGTGGTGGGGTGGTTGAGCACCTCGACCAGGCGGCGCTCGACCTCCTCGCTCATCACGTGCTCCCAGCGGCAGGCCTCGGCGTGCACGTTCTCCCACTCGAGACCGATGATGTCGACCAGCAGCCGCTCGGCCAGCCGGTGCTTGCGCATCACCGCGACCGCCATGGCGCGGCCCTTCTCGGTCAGTTCGAGGTGGCGATCACCGGCGACGTTCAGCAGACCGTCGCGCTCCATCCGCGCGACCGTCTGGCTCACCGTCGGGCCGCTCTGCTCGAGGCGTTCGGCGATGCGCGCACGCAGCGGCGTGACGCCCTCCTCCTCGAGGTCGTAGATGGTACGGAGGTACATCTCCGTGGTGTCGACCAGATCCTTCACCTGTTAAACCCCTTCGTCGGCACGAATTCTACCCATGCACGGCGGCTGCACCGGGCGACAGCTTATTTCGCGGACGCACGGTCAACAGCCAGGACGGGCAGCGTGTTCCCAGCAGGTTTGCTCGGTGGCAGCCTGCCATCCCGGTACGACAGCCCGGCGGGCACCGCGGTGTGCCAAGCCTACGAACCGGCGCGACGCATTAGCGTGGCAGGTATGCCTGGCCGAGCTGGTGGTGAACCGAACCTCGCAGTGGATGGAACGGTCGTATGGACCGATCGATTCCTCGACTACACCTGGACCCCCGAACACCCCATGCGCCCGGTGCGCCTGCAGTTCACCATGGCGCTGGCCGAGGGACTGGGCCTGCTCGACGGCGTGGAGCAACTCACACCGGACGCCGCGGGTGAATCGGAGCTGCTGCGCGTCCACACCCACGACTACATCGAGGCCGTGAAGCACGCGCGGCCACCGCTGGGCTCGGTCCCCACCGCCCCGCCCTACGGGCTCGGCTCCGCCGACAACCCGGTGTTCCCGCACATGCACGAGGCGGCGTCGGTGATCGTGGGCGGCACGCTGGCCGCCGCGCAGGCGATCGCGGCCGGGCACACCCGCCGGGCGGTGAGCATCGGTGGTGGTATGCATCACGCCATGCCGGCCTCGGCAGCGGGGTTCTGTGTGTACAACGATGTAGCGGTGGCGATTTCGTGGTTGCTCGACAACGGTTTCGACCGCATCGCCTATCTCGATGTGGACGTGCACCACGGTGACGGGGTGCAGCGGGTGTTCTACGGGGACCCGAGGGTGCTGACGGTGTCCATCCACCAGCACCCGGCGACCCTGTGGCCCAATACCGGCTGGCCGGAGGAGACCGGCATGGGCGCGGCCGAGGGCACCGCCATCAACCTGCCGATCATGCCCGGCACCCGGGATTCGCTGTGGCTGCGCGGGTTCCACGCCGTGGTGCCGGGCGCGCTGGCGGCGTTCCGGCCGCAGATCGTGATCAGCCAGTGCGGTGTCGACACCCACCGCGAGGATCCCCTGGCCGATCTGGAACTCAGCATCGACGGTCAACGCGCGGCCTTCCTGGCCATGCGCGAGCTCGCCGACCGGTACGCCGAGGGCCGCTGGCTGGCGGTGGGCGGCGGCGGGTACGGCCTGATCCGGGTGGTGCCACGGGCCTGGACCCACCTGCTGGCCACCGCCCTGGATCGCACCATCGACCCCACGACCGCCACCCCGCCCGAATGGCGGGAGCTGGTCGGCCGATACGCGCCCGTGGTGGCGGTGCCCGAGACCATGGGCGACGGGGCCGACACCTCGTTCGCGCGCTGGGACGGCCCCGGCGGCGGCCGCGACACCGGCGACGAGCGCGTGGACCGCGCCCGCCGGGCCCTCGACACATCCGTATTGGCAACACGCCGGGCGAGTTTCGGCCTGCTCGGCCTGGATCCGGAGGATCCCCGTGACTGACCCGTCCCACTCCGCCGACCCGGCCGCCGTCTCCGGCAACGGCAGCGTGCCCCCGGCGCCGGCCCCGCCGCTGCCGCCGGACACCCCCGGCACCCCGGTGAATCCGCCTCCGCCGCCGGAACATTGGTTCGCCGACGTGCTCGCCTCCGACGGCGGCGTGGTCGGGCTGCGGCCCATCACCCCCGACGACGCCGAGGCGCTGGAGCGCTTCCACACCGCGCTCTCCGACCGCACCCGCTACCTGCGCTACTTCGGGCCGTACCCGCGGATGACGCCCAAGGACCTGTACCGGACCACGCACGTGGACTACCGCGACCGCGTCGGGCTGGTGACCGAACTCGGCGACGAGATCATCGCGGTGGGCCGCTACGAGTACCTGGCCGACCGGCCGGGACCGCGCGCGGCCGAGGTGGCGTTCGTGGTCGCCGACGAGCATCAGGGCCGCGGGCTGGGCTCGATCCTGCTCGAACACCTGGCGGGCGCGGCCGCGGAGAACGACATCGAGACCTTCGTGGCCGAGGTGCTCGCCGAGAACAACGCCATGGTGCAGGTGTTCCGCGACGCCGGTTATCAGGTGCAGCGCAGCCGCGACGGGTCGGTGCTGCACCTGGAATTCGCCATCGACCCCACCGAAGCGCTGCTGTCGGTGCGGGATTCGCGCGAGCGGGCCTCGGAGGCACGCAGCGTCGGGAACCTGTTGTCGCCCAAGTCCATCGCGGTGATCGGGGCCACCCCGTCGACCAGCCGGGTGGGTGGCGCGGTGCTGGCCAACCTGCTCTCGGGGGCCTATCAGGGACCGGTGTTCCCGGTGAACCGGAACCGCACGGCGGTGCGCGGCGTGCGCGCGTATCCGACCGTGCGCGACATCCCCGACGAGGTCGACCTGGCCGTGATCGCGGTGCCCGCCACCGAGATCGGGTCGGTGCTCGACGACTGTATGGCCAAGGGGGTCAAGGGCCTGGTGGTGCTGACCGCCGGATTCTCCGAGACCGGTCCGCACGGCTATCAGGCCGAACGCGATCTGGTCGACGCCGCGCGGGCGCACGGCATGCGAGTGGTGGGTCCGAGCGCGCTCGGCATCGCCAACACCGATCCGGCTATCGCGTTGAACGCCACCCTCGCGCCGGTGTTGCCCGGGCGTGGGCGGATCGGATTCTTCTGCCAGTCGGGCCCACTCGGCGCGGCCATTCTGGGCGAGGCCGCGGCCCGGCAGCTGGGGCTGTCGACCTTCGTCTCCGCCGGCAACCGCGCCGACGTCTCCGGCAACGACCTGCTGCAGTACTGGGACAGCGACCCGGACACCGATGTGGTGCTGCTGTATCTGGAGACCTTCGGCAATCCGCGCAAGTTCTCCCGTATCGCGCGCCGGGTGGCGCACACCAAACCCATTGTGGCCGTGAACAGCGGCCGCAACGCGGCGCGGGTGGACGGGGATCAGGATCTGGATCGCTCGCTGGTGCGCAACCTGTTCGCGCAGGCCGGGATCATCCAGGTCGATTCCATCACCGAGCTGTTCGACTGCGCCATGCTGCTGGCCTATCAGCCGCTGCCCGCCGGGCCGCGGCTGGCGGTGATCGGCAACAGCGCCGCGCTGAGCTGGCTGGCCGTCGACGCGGCGCGCGGTGAGGGCCTGACCGTGGACGAGCCCACCGACCTCGGGCCGCAGGCCGGTCCGGCGGACTACCTGACCGCGGTGGCCGCCGCGACCAGCGATCCGGCGGTGGACGCGGTGATCGTCATCTACTCGCCGCCGGTGCCCGCCGCCGTGGCCTCCTTCGCCGAGGCGATTCGCGCGGGCGCGCAATCGGATCCGGCGACCCCGGTGCTCACGACCTTCGTCGCCGATCAGGGCATGCCGAACCTGCTCGCCACCCGCGGGCTGGGCGGCATCCTCGAACGCGGTTCCATTCCCTCCTACGGCGATCCGGAGCGGGCCGCCCGCGCGCTGGGGCGGGCGCGGCGCTACGCCGAGTGGCGCACCCGGCCGCTGTCGCCGATCGCCAGGCCCGGCGGCGCCGACACCGCGCGGGCGCGGGAACTGGTGGCGCGGTGGATGTCCGAGGACGCCACCGCGTGGCTCACCGATCTGCAGGCCGCGGAACTGCTGGGCTGCTACGGGATCGACGTGGTCGAGTTCCGGGAGGTCCGCGACGCCGACGCCGCCGTGGCGGCCGCCGACGAACTGGGATTCCCGGTGGCGGCCAAGGCCACCGGCGAGATCTGGCGCAACCGGCCCGATCTCACCGGTGTGCGCCTGGACCTGTGGCGGCCCGACGCCGTGCGGCGGGCGTTCACCGATCTGGCGGAGATCTCCGGCAACCCCGTGCACATTCAGCGCATGGCCACCAAGGGCGTGGGCTGCACCTTCCGGGTGCAGGACGACCCGTCGTTCGGTTCGGTCATCAGTTTCGGCCTGTCGGGCACCATCATCGACCTGCTCGGCGACCGGGTGTACCGGGCGCTGCCACTGACCGAGGCGGAGTCGGCCGAGCTGATCGACGCGCCCCGGGCGGCCCCGCTGCTGTCGGGCACCGTCGGCGGGCGCGATCTCGGCAAGCCGGTCGACAAGGGCGCGCTGGCCGAACTGGCGCAACGGATCTCGGCGCTCTGCGACGACCTGCCGGAGGTGCGAGAGTTGCAGTGCGAACCGGTGCTGGCCTCGCCGGAGGGCGCGGCGGTGCTGTACGCGCGGGTGCGAATCGGGCCGGAACCCAACCGGTTCGACATCGGGCCGCGCCGGATGGGTTGAGCAGTAGCCGAACTCGGAGAGGTGAACGTAGTGCAGGCGAATCAGATCGAGACGGCAACCGCGCCGTTGCGCGACGACATCCGGTTCCTCGGAGGCATTCTCGGGGACACCATTCGCGACCACGAGGGCCCGGAGATCTTCGACCTGATCGAACGGGTCCGGGTGGAGGCGTTCCGGATCCGCCGCTCGGAGGTGGAGCGCAGCGCGGTCGCGGACATGCTGCGCGATGTCGACATCCGTACCGCCATCCCGGTGATCCGCGCCTTCAGTCACTTCCTGCTGCTGGCCAATCTGGCCGAGGACCTGCAGCGCGATCGCCGGCGCGCGGTGCACGTCGCGGCCGGGGAGCCGCCGCAGGACTCCAGTCTGGCCGCCACCTACCAGAAGCTCGACGCCTACGGGCCGGACGGCGCGGTGGTCGCCGACCTGCTGTCGGACGCGCTGGTGTCGCCGGTCATCACCGCGCATCCGACCGAGACGCGGCGACGCACCATCTTCGACGTGCAGGGCAAGATCACCGACCTGATGCGGCAGCGGCAGCGCTACAACAGGTACGAGCCGGAGTTCGCCGAACTCGAGGTCGACATCCGCCGGCAGGTGCTGCAGCTGTGGCGGGCGGCGCTGATCCGGTTGGCGCGCTTGCGGATCCAGGACGAGATCGACGTAGGGCTGCGGTACTACGACCTCACGTTGTTCGACGTCATCCCGCGCATCAACGACCAGGTGCGGGCCGCGCTGCGGTCCCGCTGGCCGGGGCACGACCTGCTGGCGCGGCCGATCCTGCGGCCGGGCTCATGGATCGGCGGTGACCGCGACGGCAATCCCAATGTGACCGCCGACGTGGTGCACCGCGCCACCCACCGCGCGGGCACGGTCGCGTTCGAGCGATACCTGAGCGCGCTGGTCGAGCTGGAGAAGACGCTGTCGCAGTCGGCGCGGCTGGTGCCGGTGACGCCGGAGCTGGCGGCGCTGGCCGACGCCGGCTTCGACGAGTCGCCGCAGCGGGCCGACGAGCCGTATCGCCGGGCCGTGCGCGCGATCCGGGCCCGGCTCAGCGCCACCGCGATCCGGGCGCTGGGTGAACTCCCCGCGGACGGCATCGACGCCGGGGCGCTGCCCTATGACGGGCCGGGGGAGTTGCTGACCGATCTGGGCGTGGTCGACGCGTCCATGCGGGCGTCCGGGGACGGACTGCTGGCCGACGACCAGCTGGCCTCGGTGCGATCGGCCGTGGAGACCTTCGGGTTTCACCTCCAGGGCCTGGACATGCGCCAGAACTCCGAGACCCACGAGCAGGTGGTGACGGAGCTGTTCGCCTGGGCCGGAGTGCATCCCGACTACGCCTCGCTCGACGAGGACCAGCGGGTGGCGCTGCTGTCGGCCGAATTGACCACGCGCCGACCGCTGGTCGGGCCCGCCGCGCGGCTGAGCGACCTGGCCGCCAAGGAGCTCGCGGTGGTGCGCGCCGCCAGGGCCGCGCTCGACGATCTGGGCCCGGACACCGTGCCCAACTACATCATCAGCATGTGCACCTCGGTCAGCGACATGCTCGAGGCCGCGCTGCTGCTGAAGGAAGCGGGCATTCTCGATCCGGGCGACGCGGACACCGCGCCGTCCAGCCCGGTCGGGGTGGTGCCGCTGTTCGAGACGATCGACGACCTGCGCCACGGCGCCGACATCCTCTCGGCCGCACTGGAAGTGCCCGCCTATCACCGCCTGGTGGCCGCGCGCGGCATGCAGCAGGAGGTCATGCTCGGGTACTCCGACTCCAACAAGGACGGCGGGTACCTGGCCGCCAACTGGGCGCTGTACCGCGCCGAGCAGAACCTGGTGGACGTGGCCCGCAAGACCGGAATCCGGTTGCGGCTCTTCCACGGTCGCGGCGGCACCGTCGGCCGCGGCGGCGGCCGCAGCTACGACGCCATCCTGGCCCAGCCGGCCGGGGCGGTGCGCGGCGCGCTGCGGCTGACCGAGCAGGGCGAGGTCATCTCCACCAAGTACGCCGATTCCGGCACCGCGTACCGCAATCTGGAGGCGCTGGTCGCGGGCACCCTGGAATCCACTCTGCTGGATGTGGAGGGGCTGGGCGCGGAGGCCGAGCCCGCCTACGAAATCCTCGACGAGCTGGCCGAATCCGCGCGCATCGCGTACTCGAAACTGGTGCACGAGACCCCGGGCTTCGTCGAGTACTTCCGGGCCTCCACCCCGGTGGCCGAGGTCGCGGACCTGAACCTGGGCAGCCGCCCCGCCTCGCGCAAACCCACCGACTCCGTCTACGACCTGCGCGCCATCCCGTGGGTCATGGCCTGGAGCCAATCGCGGGTCATGCTGCCCGGCTGGTACGGCACCGGCACCGCGTTCGAGCAGTGGATCGGCGACGACCCCGCGCGCCTGGCCACCCTGTCGGACCTGTACCGCCGCTGGCCGTTCTTCAACACGGTCATGTCCAACCTGGCTCAGGTGATGGCCAAGGCGGACATGGACATCGCCGCCCGCTACGCCGACCTGGTGCCCGACGAAGCCTTGCGCGACACCGTCTTCCGCATGATCTGCGACGAGTTCACCCGCACCGCGCGCATGCACGCCGCCATCACCGGCGCCGACGAACTGCTCGCCGACAACCCGGCCCTGGCCGAGTCCATCCACAACCGCTTCCCGTACCTGGAACCGCTCAACCAACTCCAGGTCGAGCTACTGCGCCGACGCCGTGCGGGGGACACCTCCGAACTGGTCGAGCGCGGCATCCTGCTCACCATGAACGGTCTCGCCACCGCCCTGCGCAACTCCGGCTAACCGACCCGGCGGCCCTGCCCCGGAAGCCTGGGGCAGCCCGGTTGAGTGGAATGTCCGAATTCCACACTCTGCGAACGCTACTGTTCGTGAACCTCGTCCACGGGGTTCACGAACAGGAGTAGCGCATGAGCGCAGGCAATGCGATCGCCCGCGGAATCGGCAGGGGCGCAGTGGTTTTGATGGCGACCGGTGCCCTGGGCGGGCTGGCGACGTCGACCGCGTCGGCGTCGGAAGTCGCCGTCACCCTCACCGCCCCGGCGGGTGGCTATGTCGTGGGAACCAAGGTGTGGATCGACCTGAAGGTCTCACCCACGCTCTTTCATCTCCCGTGGGAGCGGGTGACCTTGCGGGACAACGGAACCTGCTTCTTCTCGGGGTTCCAGGGCTTCATGACCGGCTTCTACACCACCTGGATCCCGACCACCGCGGGCTCCCACACGATCACCGTGACCCAGGGGCCGCAGTCCGCCTCGCAGACCGTCACGGTCGCCGCCGCACCGCCCGGCACGCCAACCCCGGATCCCGGTACCTACGGCTGCGACGGCACCGGAAGCATCGGTACTGGGAGCTTCGGGTTGTGATCGTGGCCCTTCTCGGGGTTGTGCGGGGTTTGACGCGTAGGTAATTTCCTACCTATTGTGGTCGGGTGCCCTACCGCTTGAAGTCCGGAGACGCCGATCGTGTGTTCGGCGCGCTGGCCAATCCGACCCGGCGCGACATCCTCGAGCTGCTGCTCGAGGGTGAGCAGTCGGTGCAGGTGATCGCCGAGCGCTTCGACATGGCCCGGCCCAGCGTGTCCGAGCACCTGAAGGTGCTGCGGGACGCGGGCCTGGTGGCCGAGGACAAGCGTGGGCGGCAACGGTTCTACCGCGTGGAACCGGACCCCCTGCACGACGTGCAGTCCTGGCTCGATCCGTTCGAACGGTTCTGGCGGGCCCGGCTGCGTGACCTGGGCGCGGTGCTGGACGCCATGCCCGACGACCCCGACCAGCCCGACGAGAAGGACCGACGATGACCGACGACACCACCAGGATCGAACTCGACCAGTTCTATCCGCACCCGCCCGCCAAGGTGTGGCGGGCGCTCACCACCCCGGAACTCATGGGGCAGTGGATGATGCGGCCCGTCGGGTTCGAGCCGGTGGTGGGCACGGTCTTCGAGATGACCACCCAGCCCATGCCCGGCCAGAACTTCTCCGGCGAGATCCGCGGCCGGGTGCTCGAGGTCGTCGAGCCGGAACTGCTCACCTTCACCTGGAACGACGCCGAGGCCGAGCGGGAGACGGGCTGGGTCATCAGCTGGACCCTGCGTCCCGAGGGGCGCGGCACCCGAGTCCTGTTCAGCCACAGCGGCTTCGACCCCGAGGATCCGGTCATGCAGCGCGCCCGCAGCATCATGGGCGGCGGCTGGCAGGGCATGCACGACCGGCTCGGTTCGGTCCTGGCGGCCGCCTGACCCCGGCTCAGGCTCCGAACTCGGTGCGGTGGTCGCGCACCCAGTCGGCGTAGGTGCGGGGCGCGCGGCCGAGGACCTGCTCGACATCGCCGGTGACGATCGCGTTCCCGCCGTCGCGGACGAACGCCTGACCGGCCAGCGCACCGTCCGCGTACTCCTCGGACATACCCGACTCGAGCATGAACCCGCGAGCTACATCCAGGGGGATGTCGGTGACGTCGATGGAACGGTTCAGCGCCGCCGCCAGCACGGCGGCCTGGTCATGGGTGGTCAGTGCCGCGGGACCGGTGAGGGTGTAGATCCGTCCCGCATGGTCGTCGGACAGCAGGGCTTCGGCGGCCACCGCCGCGACATCGCGCGGATCGATCACGCCCTGCGCGCCGGCGCCGGTCATGTTCGGGACCGGCTGACCGGCCTGGATCGGGGCGACCCAGCTACGGGTGTTGGAGGCGAAACTGCTGGGCCGCAGGATGGTCCAGTCCACCCCGCTCTCGCGCACCGCCTGCTCGCCGGGCATGTGCCAGGTGCCGACCCGCCCCAGCTCCGGATCTCCGGTGCCGATCGCGGACAGCTTCACCACGCGGCGCACCCCGGCCGCGCGCGCCGCCGCGACCAGCGCCCGATCCAGTTCCACATAGTCCGGGCCGAGCAGCCCGACCAGGAACGCCGCCTCCGCGCCGGAGAAGGCCGCGGCCATGGATTCGGTGTCGGCGTATTCGCCGCGCACCACCTCGACTCCGGCCGGAACCCGCGCCAGCTCCGGATTCCGGGTCACCGCACGGACTTTCACGTCCCGCTCGGCCAACAACCGGACGACTTCACTGCCGATGGTGCCCGTGGCACCGGTGATAACGATCATGTCCATCACCCTGCCGCCGGGCCCGGCCCGCGAGATAGGAAAAACCGGCACAGCCGGATCGGCCGAGGCTGCCTAGAGTGGATTCGGTGACCACCGCGCAAACCCTGGCCTCCGTCGTGTCCGCCGAGGACCTCGAGCGCCGCACCGCGCCGTCCGCCGGTCTGCGCCCCTGGATCGCCGAGATCGCCCACATCCCGACCACCGATCCCGGACCGGTCGCCTTCAGTCACCTGCCGCTGGCCGCCACCTCGATCGTGTTGCGCCGTGAGGCATCCGGCCGCCGCGACGCCTGGGTGCTGGGCCCGCGCACCCGCGCCACCTACGCCCACCCGGAGCGGCCCGCGGGCTGCACCCGTATCCGGCTGGCCCCCGGCGCCGCCCAGCCGCTGCTCGGCGTCCCGGCGGCCGAGTTGACCGATCGGGTCACCCTGCTGTCGGCGCTGCCCGGCCCGGCGGCCGAGCTGGCCGACGTGCTGCTGGAGCTCGACCCGGACGAGGTGACGGCCTTCCTGGAAGCCGAACTCCCGCACCGGGTCACCGAGGATCCGGTGCGCCGCGACCACCGCCGACTCCTGAATTCGGCGGTGACCGCCATGGACACCACCGCACCGGTCGGCGAGCTCGCGACCGGTCTGGCGGTCTCCGAACGCCAGCTCCGCAACCTGTTCACCGCCGGAATCGGCGTGTCTCCCAAGCACTACGCACGCATCACCCGGCTGCGTCAGGTGATCGCGGCGGGCGGCAATACCCCGTGGTCGGATCTGGCACACTCCTCGGGCTACTACGACCAGTCCCACCTGAGCGCCGATTTCCGCTCGCTCATGGGTGTCGCGCCGACCGCCTACTTCCGCGGCGACATCCCGGCCCCGACGCCGTGCCAGGCGCTGACCCGGCGCTAGGTCATCGCAGGGCGATCAACGGCTGGGTTTCGCTTGTGGTCCACGGCATTTCGATGAACGCGGTCAGCCGGATGCGGGAGTTGCCGAGGCTGCCGGTGAAGACGCGCCGGCCCGCGGCGGCGTCGCGCATCTCGGTGGAGTCGGTGAGGGCGAGTGCCCGCGCCCAGGTCACCAACTGGATATTCGATTCGGCGGCGGGCAGATCGGGGTGGACGGTGCCGAAGAACTCGGCCTCCGCGCCGGTGGGGTCCAGCCGCGCGCGGCAGTCCCACATCCAGCTCACCGGCGGGAGCGGCTCACCGGCGACCTGGCTCGCATAGGTGTTCACCTGCTGCGACAGGGTGTCGATGGCAATCATCGTCAGCGAATCGGTCACGGGCGACAGATTCCCATCCCTGAGAGCCGGTGCCCCGCAATCCCACTAGCCCCGCGTGTCGACGGGGTCCGGACACGGAAACGCCGGCCGACTCGGCTCGCCCGGAGGGGACGTCCAGGGGAGCGAATCGGCCGGCGAAATCGGGCCAGCGCCTCGAGATGGCCCGATGACCGGTGTGGAGCCGGGCAGGGGGACCGGCTCCACGAGGTCGGAACTGCGGGACTAGCTGGCGTAGGCGCGCAGGCGGTCGGCGCGCTCGCCCTTGCGGAGCTTGGACATGACCTCACGCTCGATCTGGCGGACCCGCTCGCGGGAGAGCCCGAAGAGCTTGCCGATCTGGTCGAGGGTGCGCGGCTGGCCGTCGTCGAGGCCGTAGCGCAGCCGGATGACCTGCTGTTCGCGCTCGTCCAGGGTGGCGAGCACGACGCGCACGTCGCGGTGCAGCAGACCGGCGATGACCGCGCTCTCGGCGGAGGTGGCCTCGGAGTCCTCGATGAAGTCGCCCAGCGGGGCCTCTTCGTCATTGCCGACCGGCATGTCCAGCGACACCGGGTCGCGGCTGTGGTCGAGCAGATCGGCGATCTTGTCGACCGGAATGCCGGATTCGCGCGAGAGTTCCGCGTCGGTCGCCTCGCGGCCCAGCTGCTGGTGCAGCTCACGCTTGATGCGGGCCAGCTTGTTCACCTGTTCGACCAGGTGGACGGGGAGGCGGATGGTGCGGGACTGATCCGCCATGCCGCGGGTGATGGCCTGCCGGATCCACCAGGTCGCGTAGGTCGAGAACTTGAAGCCCTTGGTGTAGTCGAACTTCTCCATCGCGCGGATCAGACCCAGGTTGCCTTCCTGGATGAGGTCCAGCAGCGGCATGCCACGACCGGTGTAGCGCTTGGCCAGCGAGACCACGAGGCGGAGGTTGGCTTCCAGCAGGTGCTGGCGGGCGGCCTGACCCTCGCGAACCAGGATCGCCAGATCCTTCTTCTTCGCGGCGGACAGACGCTTGCTCGTCTCCAGCAGGTGCTGAGCGTAGAGGCCCGCCTCGATGCGCTTGGCCAGCTCGACCTCGTCGGCCGCCGTGAGCAGCGCCGTCTTGCCGATCCCGTTCAGGTACACGCGTACCAGGTCGGCGGCGGGGCTTGCGGCATCGAGGTCTTGTTCGCTGGTGCGCACGTCAGTGGTGGCGGGGCTTGTCATGACTTGCCTCCTGTCGGTGGTGTCTCGCTCCGTACAACGGGCCCGACTTCAGGAAAGTTCCCCGCCGGAGCCGGTGTAAACCGCACCTGAGCTGCGGTTTTTACGGTGCACGGCTGAGAAGTTCCTGAGAAGCGCGGATCGCCGGGAACACGGGCCGCCGGCGAACGGGCCCTCGGTGACCGGGTGGTTGCCGCCGCCGGACTCGAACTTCGCGATGCCGCAATCGAATACGTGTGAACGGCCCTTGCCGGGGGCGTCGTGAAGCGAGTACGCGATAGAACGAAACGGGGTTCGAGCGCATTCCCCGCCCCGACCGGATCGGTATCCGCGCGACATTCGATCGTGACGGACCTCACCGCCGGTCAGTGCGGGTTTCCTGCGGAAACGCCGACGGCCGCCGGGGAGTCCGGCGGCCGTCGCGGGGTGGATCGAGGGGTTCAGTTCGGATGCACGAGCCCGTGCCGGACCAGCCCGGCGACCACGGTCATGGCGGCGGTCTCGAAATCCGGGGTCGCCGCGTCGCCGGTCTCGCCGAAGGCCAGCAGGTCGACCAGTTCCCGCAGCGGGAGCCCGTCGGGCCGCATCCCGGCCAGCAGCGCGGCCGTGGTGTCGTCGACCTCGTGCTGCCAGCGCGGCCCGTCGCCGCGGTGCAGCCGGGCCACGGCCTGCGCCCAGCCCTCGTCGCCGGGGAGATAGACGCGCTCGAGCGCGGCGGCGGGATCGACCCGGTAGCGCGAGTCGAGGATCAGGTCCGGGTCGGCGGCCGCGGCGCGCAGCCAGGCCGAGCGCTCGAAGTAGGCCAGCGACTCGGGCCCGAGCGGGTCGTCGAAGCCGTGGGTGAGGTCCTCGGCGAGCAGTTCGGTGGGGCCGTCGATGGCGCGGAGATAGACGAAGCCGAAGCCGATGCCCTCCACCTCGGATTCCCGGAAGGCGTCGAGCCAGCGTTCGGCGCGGGCCTGGGCGGCGGGCTCGCGCGGGTCCAATCCGGCATCGCGCAGCCAGGTCCCGACATAGAGGGCGGGGTCGGCGATATCGCGCTGCACGATCCAGGCGTCGATGCCCTCGTCGGGCAGCCAGCTCGCGACCCGGCCGCGCCAGTCCTGGCCTTCCCGATGGACCCAGGACGCCAGCAGTGCGGCGGTGCCGCCGGGGTTGAGCAGCTCCGGGATGCCGGAGATGACGAGTTCGCTGGCGCCGTCGAGGGCGAGGCCGGAGTCGCGGTAGGTGTGCTCGACGCGGGCGGGGCCCACGACGAACGGGGGATTGGCGACCACCTGGTCGAAGCGGCGGCCCGCGACGGGCTCGAACCAGGAGCCTTCCAGCAGCTCGATATCGAGGTCGTTGAGCGCGGCGGTGGCCTCGGCCAGCCAGATGGCCCGCTTGTTCACGTCGGTGCCGGTGACGCGGCGGCCGTAGGAGGCGGCGTGCACGGCCTGGACGCCGCAGCCGGTGCCGAGGTCGAGGACGGTGCCGGTGGCGGCGGTCGGGGTGGCGCGCAGCAGTGACAGTGAGGCCTGGCCCACGCCGAGCACGTGGTCGGCGTCGAGGGCCCGCCGCCGCATGGAGTCGTCGAGGTCCGACAGCACCCAGCGGGTGCCGTGGCCGAGGTCGAGGGGACGCAGGTCCAGGGCGGCGCGGATCTCGCCGCCGTCGCGCTCGATCAGCCCGGCGGCGACGGCGTGGTCCAGGTCGACGGGCGAAAGGGCCGCTGCCGCTTCGCGTTCGGGGACCGGATCGCCGAGCAGCAACAGCCGTACCAGGGTGCCGAGCTCGCCGAGGGCGGCGGCGGCCCGGCGGACCGGGACGGGTTCGCCGCGGCCGAGGGCGGCGTGGGCGGTGTCGCCCAGCGCCTCGAGCAGGGTGTCCGCGTTGTAGCGGACGCGGGTCAGCGCCGCGCGTAGGTCGGGCGCGAGGTCGGCGAGCAGGGACGAAGTGGTCGTCAAGCGCGGGGTGACGGAGCGATTCGTCGGCATGACCGGAACTCTGCCACCGCTACCTGTGGGCATCCGGCAGTGGGCCCGGTTGCGGGCGTCCGAGCCCGGGGATCGGGTCGCTCGGACCCAAGGAAACCGGTTGGTTGCTGGCCGCGGAACCTTCCGAATCCCGGCTCACTTGCCGATGAATTCATGATCTCACCTGCGGTTATTCGCCCTTGTTGCAACCACTTTCGTTGCTACTGTGACCGGCATCACCAGGAGGTATCGCAGTTGACAACTGAAACCCAGACCGGCGGACCGGATCCCGACTGGCCACAGGTCTTCGACAGCCCCGAGTTCCAGAGCCTGCGGCGTCGCTTCCGCCGCTTCGTCTTCCCCATGACCGCCCTGTTCCTGGCCTGGTACGCGCTCTACGTGCTGCTCGCCGACTACGCGCACGGCTTCATGTCGCACAAGGTTGGCGGCAATATCACCGTCGGCCTGATCTTCGGCCTGCTGCAGTTCGTCTCGACCTTCGTCATCACCGGCCTCTACGTCCGCTACGCCGACCGCACCCTCGACCCGATCGCCGAGGGGATCCGCGCCGAACTGGAAGGGCCGACCCGATGACCACCTATCTGGCCGCCGCCGTCGAGGGCAGCCGTCCCGGCCTCAACATCACCATCTTCGCGATCTTCGTGGCCATCACCCTGGGCATCGTGGTGTGGGCCAGCCGCGACAACCGCACGGCCGCTGACTATTACGCCGCGGGGCGCGCCTTCTCCGGCCCGCAGAACGGCATCGCCATCTCCGGCGACTACCTGTCGGCCGCCAGCTTCCTCGGCATCGCCGGGGCGATCGCGCTGTACGGCTACGACGGGTTCCTCTATTCCATCGGCTTCCTGGTGGCCTGGCTGGTGGCGTTGCTGCTGGTGGCCGAGTTGCTGCGCAACACGGGCAAATTCACGCTCGGCGACGTGCTGGCCTTCCGGATGCGGCAGCGCCCGGTGCGGGCCGCGGCGGCCACCTCGACGCTGGCGGTGAGTCTGTTCTATCTGCTCGCGCAGATGGCGGGCGCGGGCGTGCTGATCTCGCTGCTGCTGGGTGTATCCGGTTCGGCGGGACAGAATCTCGTGATCGCCGTGGTCGGCGCGATCATGATCGTCTACGTGCTCGTCGGCGGTATGAAGGGCACCACCTGGGTGCAGATCGTGAAGGCGGTGCTGCTCATCGGCGCGGCCGCCGCCATGACCGTGTGGGTGCTGGGCCGCTACGACTTCAACTTCTCCAGCCTGTTGCAGGACGCGGTCAACCACGGTGGCAAGACCGGCGCGAAGCTGCTGGAGCCGGGCGCGAAGTACGGCAAGACCGGTACCAGCAAGCTCGACTTCCTCTCGCTCGCACTGGCTCTGGTGCTGGGCACCGCCGGGCTGCCGCACGTGCTGATGCGGTTCTACACGGTGCCGACGGCGAAGGAGGCGCGCCGCTCGGTGGTGTGGGCGATCGGGCTGATCGGCGTCTTCTATCTGTTCACCCTGGTGCTCGGCTACGGTGCGGGCGCGCTGGTGGGGCCGGAGAAGATCGCCAAGGCGCCGGGCAAGGAGAATGCCGCCGCGCCGCTGCTGGCATTGGAGCTGGGCGGGCCGGTGCTGCTGGGATTCGTTGCGGCCGTGGCGTTCGCGACGATTCTGGCGGTGGTCGCGGGGCTGACCATCACCGCGTCGGCGTCGTTCGCGCACGACGTGTACGCCAATGTGATCAAGCGCGGCCGTGGTGACGGCGATACGGGGGAGGGTAGGAACAGCGAGGTGCGGGTCGCGCGGATCACCGCGGTGGTGATCGGCGCGCTGGCGATCGTGGGCGGCATTCTGGCGAAGAATCAGAATGTGGCGTTCCTGGTGGCGCTGGCCTTCGCGGTGGCCGCCTCAGCAAACCTACCGACCATTTTGTATTCACTGTTCTGGCGGCGCTTCAATACCGCCGGCGCGCTGTGGAGCATCTACGGCGGACTGGCGGTCACCATCGTGCTGATCGTGTTCTCCCCGGCGGTCTCCGGAGCGCCCACCGCCATGATCAAATCCCATGACTTCCACTGGTTCCCGCTCGCCAACCCGGGTCTGGTGTCCATCCCGGTTTCGTTCGCTCTGGGCTGGCTGGGAACCGTGCTGTCCAAGGAACACGACGACGGCAAGTACGCCGAGATGCAGGTGCGGTCGCTGACCGGCATCGGAGCGGAAAAGGCTGTGCAACACTGATGTCCGAATTAATTGGCGGAAAGTTCGCTGAAAAGCGTTTCAGAATTTCAAGATCAACAATTTGAAGATCAAAAATACTGCCCCGCAACGAGGTTGGGCTGTGTATGCTATTGATCATGCACGGCCCCACTACGAGGTGGGATGACGGCGAGGCGGTGTCGTATTGGACCTCAACAGGCTCCGGATGCGGAGAGCGACTGCAATTGCAATCGCTTTCGGTGTACTGGCATTGATGGTCACAGGTGCGTTGGATCGATTGTTGCTGGGTGTTTTCATGGCTACCGGTCTGACGCTCGGCTGGGTTAATGCCCGGCTCACGTGGATGTCCATCGTGCGCATCACTGATGCGGAAACTCCCAGCAAACAGAAATTGGCGCTGTCCTCGGCGTCTCGATTGATCATCCTGACCGGGCTGTCGATTCTGGTGGCATTCCTGACCCGTCCCTACGGCGTCGGAATCTTCTTCGGACTGGCGGTCTTTCAGCTGATTCTGGTTCTCCATACGGCTCTGCCCGAGGTGAAAGGACTTCGACAGCAGTCATGAGCATCTACGCGATACTGGCCGCCGAGGAATCCTCGGGGGAGGCCAAGATCCACGTCGGCGATCACGCCCAGGCGCACCTGCTGGGCATGACCTTCAATGTCGACACCATCGTGTCCACCGCGGTGGCCGCGCTGATCGTGCTGGGGCTGGCCTTCTACCTGCGGGTGAAGATCACCTCGGGCGTGCCCAACGGGGTGCAGCTGTTCTTCGAGACCATCACCGTCCAGATGCGCTCCCAGGTGGAGACCGCCATCGGGATGACGGTCGCGCCGTTCGTGCTGCCGCTCGCGGTCACGCTGTTCACGTTCATCCTGCTGTCGAACTGGTTGTCGGTTTTGCCCGTTCAGTACGGTTCGGGCGAATTGATCGCGCCGCCGGCGTCGGACTTCAACTTCACGCTGGCGCTCGCGCTGTTCGTCTTCCTGCTCTATCACGCCGCGGGCGCGTGGCGGCGCGGGCCGGGCGGGCACGCGAAACAGTTGCTGAAGGGCCACACCGGCTGGGGCCCCATGGTTTTCATCAATGTGGTCGAGGAAATCGCCAAGCCGCTGTCGCTGTCCTTGCGACTTTTCGGCAACATGTTCGCGGGCGGCGTCATGGTTTCGGTGATCACGTTGTTCCCGTTCTGGATCAGCTGGGGACCGAATGCCGTCTGGAAACTCTTCGACCTGTTCGTCGGAGCGATTCAGGCATTCATCTTCGCCCTGCTGACCATTCTCTACTTCAGCCAGTCGATGTCGCTGGAGAGTGAAAACCACTGAGCGGCTTCGGCTGTTCGGCGTTGCACCCATTTGGGTGCAGCTATTTTTCAAAACAAGGAAGTGAACAATGGCAGACCCAGCAACCGCGAGTATCGTTCAAGGCGCCCTCATCGGCGGCGGCATCATTCTGGCGGGCGGTGCCATCGGTGCGGGCATCGGTGACGGTCTGGCCGGCGCGGCGTTGATCAACGGCGTCACCCGGCAGCCGGAGGCGGAAGGCCGCTTGCGCGTGAACTTCTTCCTGACCGTTGGTCTGGTCGAAGCGGCCTACTTCATCAATCTAGCGTTCATGGCACTGTTCGTATTCGCTACTCCCGGTAAGTAGACGTCATCATGTCTCCCAGAACGGATGTGGAGGCCGCGGGGAACTTCCTGGTTCCCAACGGCACCTTCGTGGCCGAGTTATTGATCTTCCTGATCGTGCTGGCAGTCATCTGGTTCTTCGTGGTTCCGCCGATCCGAAAGGTGCTGGCGGAGCGGGAGGCACGTGTCGAGGTCACGACGGCGACCGCCAAGGAAGCCAGCGAAACCTTCGCCGAAGCCGAAGCGCGCTACGAGGCAGCCCTCGAGCAGGCCCGACTGGAAGCGGCCGACATCCGCAACCAGGCCCGGGCCGAGGGGCGGGCAATCCTCGAGGGAATGCGCGGCGAGGCCCAGAAAGAGGCCGACCAGATCGTGGCCGAGTCCACGGCGCACCTGCGCGCCGAGGCCGACCAGGTCGCCGCCGAACTACGCGAAGCCGTCGAACCACTCGCTCAGGACCTGGCCGGCCGGGTCCTGGGCGGGAACGATCGTGCCCGGACCAGTGCGGGCCAGCAGAGAGGACGGGGGTCTGCATGATCCTCACCGATACCCATCTCGCCGAGGGTATTTACAACATCACCTTCGATTGGCCCGTCTTCCTCAGTCAGCTGTTCGGCTTCGCCGTCATCGTGTGGTTCATCATGAAATACGTTGTGCCACCGGTGAAGAAGATCATGAACAACGCTCAGGACCAGATCCGCCGGCAACTGGAGGAGAGCGAGGCGGCGGCCGATCGGCTGGCCACCGCCAAAGCCGCCTACGACAATGCCGTCGCCGAGGCCCAGGCCGAACTCGAGCGCATGCGCGAGGAGGCCCGCGCCGACGCCGACCGCATCATTCTCCAGATGCGCGAGGCCGCGGCGGCCGAGGTGGAACGGGTCCGCAAGCAGGGCCGCGATCAGATCCTGCAGTACCGCAGGCAGATGATCCGGGATCTGGAACAGGATCTGGCGGCCGCCATGCTCGCGCTCACCGAGGAGAAGGTGCGCGAGCAGATCGGATCACCGCAGTCCCGTGCCGACAGCATCGAGAGGTTCCTCGAAGATCTGGAGGCGCTGGCCAATTCCGGTGAGGCGCGGCGTCAGCCGCAGACCGAGCGGAAATAACACCAACTCTCGGTAGGGCTCTCGGGGATTCCCGAACCCTGCCCGAGCTCGAGCCCGGCACCCCGGATCCGATCCGGGGTGCCGGGCTCGTTCATGCCGGTTGGCGACTGGTCAGGCAGTAGGCCGAGCCCGACGGGTCGGCCATGACGAGCCAGTGCTTGCCCTGCTCGACGCGGCGCGCGCCGAGCTCCTCGTGCCAGGCGGCGGTGGCTTCGATATCGGTGCACGCGATATCGGGGTGCGCGGAGGTGGGGCGGTCCTCGCCGAGACGCTGCAACAGGAGATCGAGGGGGAGGCCGGGACGGGCCGAAAGGCGGGAGAACTCGGGCAGGCTGGCGGGTTTCCAGGCCCACCCGGTCAGCTCGGTCCAGAAGCGGGATTCGGTGTCGTAGTCGCTCGCGCCGATGTCGAGGCAGATCTGATCCAGCCGGCTGCGGTCGCCGGACGGCCCGGTGACGGTGGGCGTGAGCGGCCCGGTGGCGTCGCGGAACGGAGTGAAGCAGAACGGCATTCCGGCGGGGGAGCGCAGCACGGCGTAGCCGATGCGTTCGGTGAGGATGTAGTCGCCGTCGAGGGTGGCGCCGAGCTGTTCGGCGCGTTCGGTGGCGGCCACGACATTGTCGACGTCGAGGTCGAGGTGGATGCGGCCGGGTCCGCCGGTGGACTGCATCTTGAGCGTGGGCGCGCCGGAATCCGGGAGCAGCGTGAGGAATTCGTCGTGTTCGCCGCGCGGCGCCGACCGGGTGGTGGCGGTGACTCGGGTCCAGAATTCGGCGCAGTCGTCGAATTCCGCGGCGGGCCGGTCGAGAAAGGCCCATACCCAGCGAATGGTCATGCTGTCTCCAGAGTTTCGCGCTTGCGGAAGGTCTTACGGTAGGTCAACGGCGGCACGCCCAGTTCGGAACGCATGTGATGGCGCAGTGAGGCGGAGGTGCCCAGGCCCGCGTTGCGCGCCACCTCGTCGACGGGCAGGTCGGTGGTCTCGAGCAGATGCCGGGCGTGGCGGACGCGCTGCTGCAGGATCCACGCGCCCGGAGCCATGCCGGTCTCGGCCTTGAAGCGGCGGGTGAAGGTGCGCACGCTCATATGCGCGTGCGCGGCGAGGGCGTTCAGGTCCAGTTCGTCGTCGAGGTGGTGCAGCGCCCAGCGGCGGGTGGGCGCGGTGCCGTCGCTGCCCGCCTCGGGGACCTGTCGTTCGATGAACTGCGATTGGCCGCCTTCACGCCACGGCGGCACCACGCAGTAGCGGGCCGCGCCATTGGCGGCGGCGGTGCCGTGGTCGGTGCGGATCAGGTGCAGGCACAGGTCGATTCCGGCCGCCAGTCCGGCGGAGGACCACAGGTTTCCGTCCTGCACGAACAACTGGTTCTCGTCGAGGGTGACCCGCGGATACAGGGCGCGGAACTGGTCGGCGAAGCGCCAGTGCGTGGTGGCGCGGTGGCCGTCGAGCAGTCCCGCCGCGCCCAGTACGAACGCTCCCGTGCAGATGGACACGATGCGCGCGTCGGGGCGGATGGTGGCGAGGGCGTCGGCGAGCGCGGGCGGCAGCGTGCCGTCCTGGCGCGGCCCGGGGATGCGGGTGCCGGGCACGATCACGGTGTCGGCGAGCGCGAGCAGTTCCGGGCCGTGCTCCGGGATGACCGTGTACCCGCCGACCGCCGTGATGCCGCCGTCACCGAGGCCGCAGATGCGCACGTCGTAGAGCGGTTCGCCGTCCTCGCCGGTGGCGGCGCCGAGCACCATGGACGGAATGGTCATGTCGAAGCCGACGGTGGGTTCCAGGACCAGGACGGCGACGAGCTGAGGTGCCTGCACGGTGTCTCCCCTCACGGTTGGCTTGATCTTGACGCATTGTGGCATTCAGGCCACTCGTGCCGGTAGGGGATTTCGGTCACGCTCGATCGGTGAGTGAACTCAGGGACCGCCTCGACGTGGAATCGCCGTCGGGCACAGGCTCGTTGGACGGTGCGTTGGCAGCTCCGCGGGGGCGGGCACGGCGGGGCCCGCATCCGGCGTGGATCGTCGCCGCGGTCGGGTTCGTGGCGCTGCTGGGCGCGGCCGGCTTCCGCTCGGTGCCCGGCGTGCTCATGGATCCGCTGCATCAGGAATTCGGCTGGTCGCACGGCACGATCGGGGCCGCGGTCTCGGTGAATGTGCTGCTGTACGGACTGATCTCGCCGTTCGCGGCGGCGCTCATGGACCGGTTCGGCATCCGCCGGGTGGTGGCGTGCGCGCTGGTGCTGATCGCGGCCGGGGCGGGGTTGACGGTGTTCATGACCCGGCCGTGGCAGCTCATGGTGACCTGGGGCCTGCTGGTGGGCGTCGGGGTCGGGTCGATGTCCATGCCGTTCGTGGCCACCATCACCGGCCGCTGGTTCGTGAAGCAGCGCGGCCTGGTCACCGGTGTGCTGACCGCGGCGGGAGCGACCGGGCAGCTGATCTTCCTGCCGTTGATCGCGAGCTTGGCCCGCGATCACGGCTGGCGCACGCCGTCGACCGTGGTGTCGGTGGCGGCCTTGGCGGTGGTTCCGCTGGTGCTGCTGTTCATCCGCGACTTCCCCAGCGATGTCGGCGTGCGCGCCTACGGCGCCGAGCCGGGCAGCGCGGTCGGGGTGCGGACCACGGCTCCCGGTGGTGCGGCGCGGGCGCTCACGGTGCTGGCGGCCATCGTCCGCAAGCCGGTGTTCTGGATGCTGGCGGGCGGTTTCGCCATCTGCGGGGCGTCGACCAACGGCCTGATCGGCACGCATTTCGTGAGCGCCGCCCACGATCACGGCATGCCCGCGACCACCGCCGCCGGGCTGCTGGCCGTGGTGGGCGCGTTCGATGTCGCGGGCACCATCGCCTCGGGCTGGCTCACCGACCGCCTGGACTCGCGCTATCTGCTGGTCGCCTACTACACGCTGCGCGGGGTCTCGCTGCTGTTCCTGCCGGTGCTGTTCGGTCCGGACGTGCAGCCGAGCATGTGGGCGTTCATCATCTTCTACGGCCTGGACTGGATCGCCACCGTGCCGCCGACGGTCGCGCTGTGCCGTAAGCACTTCGGCGAGGACGGTCCGGTCGCGTTCGGCTGGGTGTTCGCCTCACACCAGATCGGTTCGGCGCTGGCCGCTTTCGGCGCGGGCGTGATCCGGGACGTGCAGGGCAGCTATACGACGGCCTGGTTCGTCGCCGGCGCGCTGTGCGGTCTCGCGGCCCTGTTGTCCGCGGCGATCCCCGTGGACCGGAAGGCCGGGGCGATCGCGGGGAGCTAACCCTGCGAGCCCTGCGAGTTGGGCCAGCCTTCGACGGACTTGTGCGTTCCCGATTCCAGCGCGGTCTGATTCCGTCGCCCGTCCCAGCGGCTCGGTTCGTCGCTGGTGCGGGGCGGGCGGTCGTTGGCGATGAGGACCGCGATCCACGGCAGCGGCACCGAGACGCCGATGATCAGCAGCGATACCCACCAGCTGTGCCACAGCCCGTAGGCGGCCGCCGCGCCGATCAGGCAGGGAATGCGGAACGCCATGATGGTGATGTACCGCCGCACCCGGTCCCGATGCTGCTGTTCGAGCGAGGTCTGCGCCTCGGTGATCAGGGCAGGATGCTGTTTCCCCTCACCCGGGAAGTACCCCTGGGAGGGCGGGGGCGGTTTCGGGATCGAACCGGCGGGGTGGAACTCGACGTCCGGGCGACCCGCGCCGCTACTGCCGTCGGCCTGGGATTCGCCGTCACGCTGCATACCCCGAGTCTTCCACTACAGCGCGTCGGATGCACACGCCGCCCGCCCCCGGAAGGGCCGACCTGGCATGATTGATGCCGTGAGCACAGACACCCTGGTCCGTCCGGAAGAGACCACCGACAACTCGACCGACAACGACACCCCCAAGGTCTTCCACTACGTCAAGAAGAACAAGATCGCCGAGAGCGCCGTCATGGGCACCCACGTCGTGGCCCTGTGTGGCGAGGTCTTCCCGGTGACCCGTTCCGCCAAGCCCGGCTCACCGGTCTGCCCGGACTGCAAGCGCGTCTACGAGCAGATGAAGAAAGACTGACCGTTTCCTCTGGTCAGCGGGTTGGGAGCTGCTGGGCTAGGCCTCCCGGTGTGCCACTTCGGGTGCCACTTTCAGCCGGTTCGGGTGCTGTCCGCTGGGGTCGAGTCCTTCCCCATCGGTGGGTGGATGCTGGATCGGCAGCACAGCCGCCCGCGACCGGATCGTACCGGCGGTCGAATGTGAACTGCGCCGCCCCGCGGCGCTGGGATCCGGCCGCCGTGTCAGGATTCATTCGTGATCACCATGCTTGGAACGCGTGGTCTACCGCGTTCTGCAGTTCTTGTTGCACCAGGGTGGTGATTTCGGCTGGTTCACCCGGCAGGGTGCGGACCGGCGGTCCGAAATGGAAACTGGCCGAACGTACTTGGTCTTTGCTGGGGTTTGCGTGCGGGCCGTAGCTGAGGCCAAGCGTGACCAGGGCGGGGTTCGCGCCGAGTCGGCGGGCGCGGTGGGCGATCTGGCCGACGCCGGCGTTGAGGGGTAGTAGGCGGGACAGGTCGGGGGAGTTGTTGACGGTGCCCTCCGGGAAGAGGGCGATGCTGTCGCCGCGGGCCATGCGTTCCGCGCAGGTGTCGAGCAGGCGGTTGCTGCTCGCTCCGACCGCGTCCGAACCGTGATCGGTACCCCGGAACACCGGCATACCGCCCATCATGTCGAGCTTGTTGCGCATGCTCGTGGTGAAGAGCTCGTCCTTGCCCAGCACGCGGGTGCGGCCGATCACCGGCCGCAGTTCACTGCGCGAGGCGGCGGCGCTCACCGTGTAGGGGTCCAGTTCGGACAGGTGATTCATCACGATCAGCAGCGGGCGGCGATCCTTGCGGATCAGCGTGCGCAACGAGTCGCGAGCCCCGGGCGCATATGCCACCCGCGGCACGAACCGCCGAGCCAACAGCGCGTACGCTCCCCGGGTCACCCACCGATTCGGCCGATGATCCCGGTAGTAGTCGTACACCGCATCCCAGTTGGCGAGAACCACATGGGGCCGCTCTGCACCTGCCACCAACTCAGGTTAGCCCTATGGTTGCTCGTAGAGGGATTCGATGGTCTCGGCGTATCGGTGTTGATGGGTTTGCGGCGCAGTTTCATAGTGGGTGTCAGGACGTCGGTGCCGGGGTGCCAGTAGTCGGGGACGATGGCGAAGGTTTTGATCTGTTCGACTCGGGAGAGCTTGGCGTTGGCCTGGGTGACGGCGGCTCGGACGAGGTCGTGGATGCCGGGGTCGGCGGCCAGGGCGGCGGCGTCGGGGGTCAGGCCGGTGCGGGCGGCGTGGGTGGCGGCCGCGTCGGGGTCGAGGGAGATCAGGGCGACGCTGTATTTGCGGTTGTCGCCGATGGCCACGGCCTGGCCGGTCGCCTCGGGCTTGTTGAGGTAGCCCTTCATGACAATGGGCCCGCGGACGAGGATCTCACCGTCGTCGTCGATGCGGATGTCGCTGCCGGGCACGATCTTTCCGGCGGTGCCGAGGCGGACCTGGCCGGGTGGGCTCATGGTGGCCATGCCCGCGAGTTCGGACATGCCCCACGCGTCGGAGACCGGGATGCCGACGCCGTTGAAGAAGCGGAGCACATCGGGGGAGATGGGTGCGGCCCCGGACAGGGCCAGTCGCACCTGGTCGAGTCCCACGGCGGCCCGGAGCTTGGACAGCACCATCAGGTCGGCGATCCGCTCGCCCGCACCGGTCAGCGGCGACACGGCGCGCCCGTCGAGGCGGGCGTCGGAGGCGGCGCGACCGACCTCGATCGCCCAGCGCGCGAGAATGCCTCTGGCACCGGTGGATTCGGCCGGCCTCGCGTCGATGGCGGCCTTCAGCTTCTGCCATACCTGCGGTACCGCGCCCATGATGGTCGGTCGCACATCGGTGAGCGCGGCGGCGAATTCGGTGCGGTCGGCGACGGTGGTGACCTGGTTGC
The DNA here is from genome assembly GCF_053602575.1 of Nocardia sp. NPDC004340. Lineage (NCBI taxonomy): Bacteria > Bacillati > Actinomycetota > Actinomycetes > Mycobacteriales > Nocardiaceae > Nocardia > Nocardia sp. NPDC004340. The sequence goes on along the minus strand of NZ_JBSGDW010000004.1, from coordinate 766,188 downwards.
CCAGCACTCGCACCTCGTCGAGCGCGACGGTGCCCTCCGGATTTCCGTCGATGCACACGATGGATTTGGCCGCGGTGCCGACCGCGCCCTTGTGCAGGATCTGCGCGAATTGCTGTTCACAGACCACGATCTCGGCCCCGGAGTCGGAGAGCACGTAGTTGATCTGCTCGGGGGAGGGAGGTGTTGTAGACCGAGAACGGCGTGGCCCCCAGGTGCTGGAGTGCCACATCCAGGGGGTAGAACTCGGGTCGATGACCCCACCGCGGCTTGCGCACAGCGAACGCGATGATAATCAGGGTTCAGGAGGCCCCCGGCGGCCTATATTGAGATCGCGAGGCGTTGGCGCTCGCGGTTTTCGTGACGGCACAGGGGTTTTGATGAACGCGAGGTACGCGGTCAGGTGGGCGGCGGAGCATGGGTTGCCGCGGCTGGGGTTTCTCGCGCTGCGCGGCATGGGAGATCCGTTCGCGCGGCTGATGAGTGGGGACGAAGGCTACGATGACCCGTACTCGCTGATCGATCAGCTGCGTGGCGACGGCGGGGTGCGGGTCACGCGCGCCGGTTATGCGGTCTTCGAATATGAGCTGTGCCGGGAAATCCTGCGCGACAGGCGATTCGGGGTGCGCCTTCCGATCGACCCGGCCGTGCCGTTCCCGTTGCGCCGCTACGCCGAACGAGTTGTGCTGCCGCCCAACCCGATCGAGCCGCCGTCCATGTTCGCGCAGGACCCGCCGGAGCACGGACGGATGCGCAAACCCGTCGCCTCCGCCTTCACGCCCCGCGCCGTCGCCCGCCTGGGCGATCGGGTCCGCGAGGTCACCGCGGAGCTGCTCGATGCGATGGCCGCGCACGAATCCGTGGACCTGATGGCGGATTTCGCCGCGCAGGTGCCAATCGCCGTCATCGCGGAAATTATGGGCTTCCCGGCGGCCGATCGCCCGCTGTTCCTGCGCTGGGGGAGCCACGTCGCTCCGCTGCTGGATGTCGGAATTTCCTGGCAGGCCCACCGTCGCGCCATGGCCGCGACCGGGGCGATGCGGGACTACCTGGCCGCCCACATCGAGAAGTTGCGCCGTGAACCGGGCGACGACATCTTCAGTCTCCTGGTCTCCACCGGCGACCTGAACACCACCGAATTGCTGGCCAGCGCGAACGTGCTGATGGGTGCGGGTTTCGAGACCACCATGAACCTGCTCGGCAATGCCGTCCCGCTGCTGTTGTCCCACCCCGATCAACTCGATCTCCTGCGCGCCGAGCCCGAACGCTGGCCGCTGGCGATCGAGGAAATGCTGCGCTTCGACACGTCGGTCCAGATGACGGCCCGTCGCGTCCTGGAACCGGTGGAATTCGACGGCGGTGTTCCCCTCGTGCCGGGAAAGTCACTCGTCGTCTCGCTGGCGGGCGCCAACCGCGATCCCGCCAAATTCCCTGACCCGCACCGCTTCGACGTCACCCGGCCCAATGCCAAGGAACACCTCTCCTTCGGCACCGGCATGCACGGTTGCATCGGCGCGAGCCTGACGCGACTGGAGATCCTGCAGGCCTTGCCCGCTCTCTTCGAACGCTTCCCCGACATCCGCCTCGACGGCGAGCCGACTCGCCGCCGGCTGTCCACTCTGCGCGGTTACTCACACATGCCCGTTCGGCTGAAGTCTCTTTGATACTGGGTGGTAAGTTTCGCTGTAATGCGACAACGACCCCCATCGACGTGGTGTCGGTGAGGCGGGTCGGCCCCGCATGTCCTCCGCTGGAACAAGATTGAGGCAGTACGGGGTTCGGCCCCGCGGCTCAGGAGTTGGTCCTTGAATACTGAAGCGATTGTGCTGGATCCGACGGGCGCCGATGTTCAGGCTGAGAACGAGCGGATTCGCCTGCGCGGACCGGTCTCGTTGGTGGGGTTGCCCGGTGGGGTATCGGCCTGGGCGGTCACCGATGCGGCTGTGCTGAAAGAACTTCTAGCCGATCCCCGGGTGTCGAAGGATCCACGCCAGCACTGGACGGCCTACAAGAACGGGGAGATCGATCAGCGGTGGCCGTTGCACCCGTGGGTGATTGCGGAGAACATGTTCACCGCTTACGGCCCCCAGCACCGCCGCCTCCGCAAGCTCGTGGCCCCGGCGTTCACCAATCGTCGTACCACCCTGATGCGCCCGGGAATCGAAGCCATTGTCGATGGACTGCTGAAGCGGCTGGATGCCATTCCGACGGGTGAGGTCGTCGACTTGCGGCCCACCTACGCGTACCCGGTGCCGATCCAGGTCATCGGTGAATTGCTCGGCGTACCAAAGCATCTGGATGCCAAGATCAATGCGTGCGTCGACGGGTTCTTCGACACTTCCTTCACGCCGGCGCAGTCCAAGGCCAATGTCCTCAAAATGGTTTCGCTCATGGGGCAACTGATCTTCTACCGGCGCGGCCACCCCGGCGACGACATTACGAGTGCGCTGATCTCGGCCGTCGACGAGGACTCCGACCGGCTGACGCAGAAGGAAGTGATCGACACCTTGATCCTAGTGATCAATGCCGGTCACGAGACCACGGTCAACCTGCTCGACCAGGCGATCGTCGCTTTGCTGACCAATCCGGAACAGCGGGCCGACGTACTCGCCGGCCGGGTGCCCTGGTCGGAGGTGATCGAGGAAGCGCTGCGATACCAGCCGCCGATCACGCATCTGCCCCTGCGATACGCGGTCGAGGATATCGAGATCGCCGGTGTTCGGATCGTCGCGGGCGAGGCAATCCTCGCCTCCTACGGGGCCGCGAGCCGGGACCCGGGAGTTCACGGTGACACCGCGGGGGATTTCGACGTGCACCGGGCGAACAAGGAGCACATCGCCTTCGGGTACGGCGCGCACCATTGTCTCGGTGCGCCCTTGGCCCGGCTCGAGGCGGCGATCGCACTCCCGGCCCTGTTCGAGCGGTTTCCGACCATGCGATTGGCGGTGGACCCCGCCGAGCTCCGGCCGCTGGGCAGCTTCGTCTCCAACGGTCATCAGTCGGTCCCCGTTCTGCTGCAATGACATTCACCGATTCGTCGAGAGGTCCCATGGGAAACGCCAGCTGGTTGCGTAGCTTGTCCGCCGGATCGGAGGATGGCGCCCATACTCTGATCTGCTTTCCCCACGCCGGTGGATCGGCTATTTCCTACGGGCCGCTGGCCAGAACGCTGGGACCGCGATTCCGTGTGCTCGGTGTGCAATACCCCGGGCGCCAGGATCGCCGGCGCGAACCGTTACTCGGAAGTGTCGCCGACCTTGTCGAGGGCGTGCTGCCCGAAATTCGCGAACTGATTCCGCGGACCGCGGGCTACTCGCTGTTCGGTCACAGCATGGGTGCGGCGGTGGCGTTCGAGACCTGCCGTCGTCTCGAACAGGACCAGGCGATGCGGCCGGCCGCATTGTTCGTATCGGGTCGAATCTCACCGGCGCGGAAGAGTTCTCACGTTGTGCACCGGTACAGCGATCAGGAATTGATCCGGCACCTGTTGGACTTCGGTGGCACTCCCGCGGCGCTGCTGGAGGATCCCGATTTTCGGTCGATCATTCTGTCGGTCACGAGAAGTGACTACCGCGCGATCGAAACCTACGCGTGCGCACCGGGCGCCACGGTGGAGTGTCCGCTCGTGGCGCTGGTCGGCGACAGCGATCCCGCCACCAGCGATGCCGACCTGAAAGAGTGGCAGCCGCATACCACCGGGCCTTTCACGCAGACGTCGTTTCCGGGCGGCCACTTCTACATCGATGCCAACGCGCACGGTGTGGCCGACCTGATTCGCGATCAGAGCGCCCGCGCATCCTCGAAGTAGCGGTGCCGGTCGACGCCGCTCTCCCGTCGTACCCGCCGCGAATTGTTGTGCGAGACTACAACTATGGCTGAAACCGCTGGACCCATTTCGAATGTTTCGGACACCGCCCACTGGGTGGCCGCGTATCGCGCGATCGAATCCGCCCGTACCGATGCGCTCTTTCACGACCCGCTCGCGGAGCGGCTCGCCGGCGAAACCGGCAAGGCCATCGTCGCGAATGAACCACGCAATGCGCTGGCCGGCTGGAACTTGGTCACGAGAACCAGAGTCATCGATGATCTGATCACCGAAACCCTCGCCGAGGGCTGCGATCTGGTCATCAACATGGCGGCGGGTCTGGATGCGCGGCCGTATCGTCTCGAGCTGCCCGCCGATCTCCGCTGGATCGAAGCCGATTTCCCGGATTTGATCGCCGAGAAGAACCGTCTGCTGGAAAGTGAGACCCCCCGCTGTGTTCTCACTCGCGCCGCGGTCGATCTCGCGGACCCGAATGCGCGCGACCAGTTCCTGGATCAGGCGCTCGAGGGTGCGAAGAAGGCGCTCGTATTGACCGAGGGACTGGTGTACTACCTGTCCGAAGGCGAGGTCTCGGGATTGGCCGCGGCATTGGCGCGGCCCGAAATCAACTGGTGGATCATGGATGTGAACAACAAGCCTGTGGTCGATCGGTTCAACCGAACGAACGAGAAGCTACTCGAGAATTCACCCTGGAAATTCGGGCCGCTCGAACCGCTGCGATTCTTCGCCGACGCGGGTTGGACCGCGGACGAGGTAGTCGGATTGTTCCGTATGGCAGCCCGATTCCGCCGGTTGCCTCCGCTGCTGTGGTCGCTCGCCTTCGCGCCCGTCGGCCCTCGGATTCCGTTCGGCACCAAGCGGATTCCGTGGTGTGCGGCGGTTCGGCTCACCTATACCGGCGCATGATCGGATAGATCAGCCGGGAGGGCGATCGCCCTCCCGGCCGAATCTCACTCCAGCCCTTCCAGCCAATCGTCGACCGCCGCGGCGACCTGATCCGAGCCCTCGTGCAGCATGGCGAAGTGGTTGGCATCCACCTGGACCACGCGATGGCTCTCGTCCCACGGCTGGGCCTGCCACGCCATGAAGTCCTCGGGGACTCCGGGAATCCGCTGTGCGCACTGGAGGAACAGGGTGGGCGCGGTGATCTTCCCGGGCGCGATGCCGCGGAGCACCTGAATGTACTGGCCCATGGCGGTCAACCGGGCGGGGTCGAATCGATCGAAGGCGGCCTCGTTGGTCACCATGTTCTCGGCGACCGGCTTGAGAATCCACTCACTGCCTTCGCCCTCGCCCACCCGGTAGCTGTCCACCAGCACCACTCCCGTCGGCGCGGGTCCGCCGAGAGCTTCCAGCCGTTCGGCGACGCTGTAGGCCAGGACCCCGCCGGAGGAGTACCCGAACAGGATGAACGGCAGGCCCTCGGCGGCGTCGAGGATGGGCTGGAGCAACGCCTTGGTGGCCGCGGCGTAGTCGGTGGGCACCGGCTGGCCCGCGTGGGACCCCATCGGTGCGAGGCCGACCACGTCACGGGCGGTCCGCAGTTTGCTTGCCATTCTGGCGTATTGGCGCACACCGCCGGCCGCCATCGGCGGGGCGATGCAGATGATGCGCGGCGTGGCGGCGCCGTCGGTCAATCGGATGAGCTCCGGTTCGACGTTCAGCTCGTCGTTGGCGGTGAACTGGTCACGCATCTGTGCAGCCAGGTGCAGGAGCAGGAAGGCGACCGAATACTGTTCCCGCCCCACCGCGGTGCGGAACATTCCGTACAGCGAGTCGTCGGCGACACCCTCCTGGCGATCTCGTTCGGCGGCCGCGTTGACAGCGTTCGCGAGGGCGCCCGCGCCTTCGGCCAATTTCTCGTCCAGTTGTTTGGCGAGAATCTGGGGCGTCGGATAGTCGAAGACGAGGGTGCCGGGCAACTGCACGCCGGTAGCGTCGCGCAGCGCGTTGCGGAATTCGACCGCGGTGATCGAGTCGAATCCCATTTCGCCGAACACATTGTCGACCTCGATGAGGTCGACATCCGCGTAGCCGAGCGTCGCGGCAGCCTGCTTGCGCACGAACTCCACGAGCAGCGGAAGCCGCTCGGCGGAGGGCAGGCCGACCAGATCCAGCAGCGGTGACGGCTTCTCGCGCTGTGCCGAGATCGGTACCAGCCCGCGGACCAGGGCCGGTGCGTGCTCGGCTCGCGTGCGGAGCACGGCCCGGTCGACAGGTAGCGCGGCCACCTGGGCGATGCCGGAGGTCACGGCGGCATCGAACAGCGCCAGTCCGTCGGATTCGGACAGCGCCGGAAAGCCCTGTCGCCGCATCCGTTCGAAATCCTCGTCCGACAGTTCCGTGCCCAGACCGGTCTTTCGTTCCCACAGGCTGTAGTCGATCGACGTGGCCGTCCACCCGGCCGCCCGGCGGTAGGTGGCGAGGGCGTCGAGGTACACGTTGGCCGCCGCGTAGTTGGCCTGCCTGGCGGCCAGCACCAACCCACCGGCGGAGGCCACCAGGACGAACAGCGACAGCGGCTGGTCACTCGTGAGCTCGTGCAGATGCCACGCGGCGTCGGCTTTGGGCGCGAACACGGCATCGATGCGGCCGCTCGTCATCGATTCGATCAGGCCGTTGTCGGCGACGCCTGCCGCGTGCACGACACCGGTCAGCGGGTGCTCGGACCCGATCTCGTCGAGCAGTGCTTTCAACGCGTCTCGATCGGAGACGTCGCAGGCGGCGACAGTCACCTGCGCACCGAGTTCGGTCAACTGGGCGCACAACGCGTCGGCGCCGGGAGCTTGCGGCCCTCGCCGGGACGTCAGCACCAGCCGCCGCGCACCGTATTCGGTGACCAGGTGCCGGGCGAACAGCGCACCCAGCCCACCGGTGCCGCCGGTGATCAGCACGGTGCCGGTGTCCAACGGCTCGACCGGCTCGCGGTTCGTTTCGGTGACCTGATGCGGAACCAGGCGCGGCACCAGGATTTTCGCGCCGCGCAGCGCGCCCTCCGGCTCCATCGCCAGGGCCGCGGCGGCGGTGACGACAGCGGCCGGATCGTGGTCGGCGGCACCATCGAGGTCCAAGAGCTGGAACCGGTGCGGATGTTCGGCCTGGGCCGCGCGCACCAAACCCCAGACCGGCGCCTGCGCCGGGCGCACCTGCTCGTACTCACTGGTGGTTACCGCGTCGCTGGTCAGGATCACCAGGCGGGCCTCGGCGAACCGAGGGTCTCCCAGCCATTGTTGAACTGTGTCCAGCACGCCGTTCAATGCCTCGCGCGCGGCGTGCGACGACGCGTCGCCGGTATCGGCGCAATGGAGCAATACGAGCTCGGGGACAACAGCTTCGGCGGCTGCGTCGAGTTCGGCGATCAGCATCGTGAGATCGGGGTAGCCGGGTACCTCCGCCGAACCCGGCGCGCCGATGACCGCTGTGCGGGCCGGGGCGGCCGAACCGGCGGCGACCGATGTCGCGGCGATCCACTCCACCGTGAACAAGGCATCGGCCGCCCGGTCGGCGCGCAGTCGGTCCGCGGACACCTGACGGGTGTCGAGCGAGTCGACCGACAACACCGGGCTGCCGGTGCTGTCGGCCAGCCACAGCGTGAAACGGTTGTCGTGCACCCGGATTCGGACCCGGGCGGCACTGCATCCGGCCGCGTGCAGTGCGACGCCACGCCAGCTGAACGGCAGTGCGGGCGCGTCGCTGCCGTTGACGCGCATTCGATCCACGATGAGGGCGTGCATCGCCGCGTCGAACAGTGCGGGGTGGAGGCCATAGCCTTCGGCGGCCTCCGGATCCGGCAGGGCCACCTCGGCGAACAGCTCGTGACCATCGGCGCCGTGCTCGCCGCGTCGCCACATCGCCCGCATGCCCTGGAAACAGGGGCCGTATCCGTACCCGGCATCCAGCATCTCGGTGTACGCGTCGGCGATGTCGATCGCCTCGGCGTCGAGCGGCGGCCAGACGGCGAGATCGAAATCGGGCCGGACGTCGTCGGCGGTGAGGTCGCCCTCCGCGTGCAACGTCCACGCGACGGCATCCGGCTGGCGCGAGTGAATCGTGATGCGCCGTCGACCGGAATCATTCGCCGCGCCGACCACCACCTGTACCGAGACTCCGTCGCGGGCGGGCAGTGTCAACGGCGCGTGCAGGATCAGCTCGTCCACTCGCGCGTGACCGAGCAATCCGCCCACATGGGTGGCCAACTCGATGAAACCGGTGCCCGGTAGCAGTGCCGTACCGAGCACGCTGTGATCGGCCAACCATCCGATCGTGTCCACCGACCATCGGCCGACGAAGCTCACCCCACCCGAATCGGGCTGCGGGACAACCGCTCCCAGCAGGGGATGCGAGACGGGATCCAATCCCGCGGCATCGGCTTCGGCGGCCAGCCACGTCGTCGACAGATACCGCTTCGCATCGAGCCAGAACCGCTCGCGTTGAAACGCGTAGGTGGGCAGGTCGATCGGTTGCGCGCCGGGATGGAACGCGGGCCAATCCACCTCGGCGCCCGACACGAACAACTTGGCGACCGCGACCGTCACCGTGGCGGGCGAGGCCTCCTCACGGCGCGCCACCGCGACCGCGACGGCGCCTTCGGCGTCCACGGTGCCCGCCACCATCGGCGTGAGGACCGCGTCCGGCCCGATCTCCGCGAAGCGCACCACACCCGCGTCCGCCATCGTGGTCACCGCGTCGGCGAACCGCACCGTGGCGCGGACCTGACGCACCCAGTACGCGGGGTCCGACATCTCATCGGTCACCCGAGCGCCGGTCACGGTCGATACCAGCGGAATGGTCGGCCGGGCGAAGCTCAAGCCCTCGACCACCGTGGCGAACTCCGCCGACATCGGATCCATCAATCCGGAATGGAAAGCGTGCGACACCCGTAGACGGCTTGTCCGCCACGACTTCTCGGTGAACACCTCGATCAGCGCGTCGACTTCGGTCTCGACGCCGGAGACCACCACCGAGGTGGGGCTGTTCACCGCCGCGATCGATACGCCGTCGGTCAACAGTGCGGCCACGGCGGATTCCGGCGCTCCTACCGCGACCATCGCGCCACCCGCGGGGAGCGCTTGCATCAACCGGCCACGCGCGGCCACCAAGGTGCAGGCGTCCGAGAGCGACAGCACTCCGGCGATGTGCGCGGCGGCGATCTCGCCGATCGAGTGGCCCGCCACCAGGTTGGGGCGGAGGCCCCACGCCTCGAGCAGGCGATACAGTGCGACCTCGAAGGCGAACAGTCCGGCTTGCGCGAAGACCGTCCGGTTGATCAGATCCGTCGCGGTCAACGCCTCCTCAAGCGAAACCGGCTGGTCGAGAAGCGGATTCAGCTCGGCGACGACCTTGTCGAACGTTGCCGCGAAAACCGGGTGCGTACGCAGTTGCTCGGCCATCCCGGCCCACTGCGCACCCTGACCCGAGAAGACGAACCCCGTCGAACCCGAAGCCGCGCGTCCCGACACCACACCGGGTACGGAGTCTCCGCGCCCCAATGCCTCGATACCCGAAAGCAGTTCGTCGCGATCGGCGCCGAGGACCACCGCTCGATGGCCGAGGGTGGCCCGGGTGGCGGCCAGGGAGTATCCGACATCGTGTGCTGCGACGGCGTTTTCGCGGACATACGACCGCAAGCGAACGGCCTGTTCGCCGAGCGCACGGGCACTGGCGGCGGACAGCACCCAGGGCATGACCGCCGCCACGGGCTCGGCCGGGGTCGTCGTGGCGGCGGGCGTCTGTTCGAGGGCAGGAGCCTGTTCGAGGATGACGTGTGCGTTGGTGCCGCTGATGCCGAATGACGACACGCCCGCGCAGCGTGGGCGATCGAGCAGCGGCCACGGCACCGGTTCGGTCAGCAGCCGCACCTCGCCCGCGGACCAGTCGACCTTGGTCGACGGCCGGTCCACGTGCAGGGTGCGCGGCAGTGTTCCGTGCCGCATCGCCATCACCATCTTGATCACGCCGCCCACGCCCGCGGCGGCCTGCGCGTGTCCGATGTTCGACTTCAGCGACCCGAGCCACAGCGGCCGTTCCGGCCCGCGATCGCGGCCATAGGTGGCCAGCAGCGCCTGCGCCTCGATCGGGTCGCCCAACGTCGTTCCGGTGCCGTGCCCTTCGACCGCGTCGACGTCGGCGGCGGAGATTCCGGCATTGGTCAGCGCCTGCTCGATGACGCGCCGCTGCGCGGGGCCGTTGGGCGCGGTCAGCCCATTGGACGCGCCGTCGGAGTTCACCGCCGAACCGGCCAGCACGGCGAGAATCCGGTGGCCGTTGCGCTGTGCGTCGGACAGTCGTTCCAGCACCAGCACACCGGCGCCCTCCGCCCAGCCGACGCCGTCGGCGCTGTCGGAGAAGGACTTGCAGCGGCCGTCGATGGCCAGTCCGCGTTGGCGGCTGAACTCCACCAACGTGTCCGGGCCCGCCATCACGGTCACACCGCCCGCCAGCGCCAGCTCGCACTCGCCCGAGCGCAGTGCGGCGGCGGCCGAATGCATGGCTACCAGCGAGGACGAACATGCGGTGTCGACGGTGACCGACGGTCCCTGGAGTCCGAAGGTGTAGGAGACCCGGCCCGACGCCAGCGATCCGGCGTTCGCGTTGGCCGGGTAGTCGTGGTACATCATGCCGACCCAGACGCCGGTCGCGCTGCCGCGCAGGGTCGCCGGGTCGATTCCGGCGCGTTCGAATGCCTCCCAGGAGGTTTCGAGCAGGAGGAACTGCTGCGGATCCATGGTGGCCGCCTCGTTCGGGCTGATGCCGAAGAACGCGGGGTCGAAATCGCCTGCGGTGTGCAGGAATCCGCCGGATCGGGTATGGGAACGGCCGGGCAGTTCGCCGGTGGGGTCGTAGATGCGTTCGATATCCCAGCCGCGGTTGGCGGGGAGGTCGGTGGTGGCGTCGACGCCGTCGGAGACCAGTCGCCACAGGTCTTCCGGTGACTCGACGCCGCCGGGGTATCGGCAGGCCATGCCCACGATCGCGATCGGCTCGCGCAGGGCCGCGTCGAGCTGACGATTGCGGGCCCGCAGCCGATCGGTTTCCTTCAGTGAGGCCCGTAGCGCATCGGCGAGCTTTGCGGTCGGTTCGTCGAAATTCGTCATATCGCTGTCAGTCCTCGGAGTTGTAAGCCAGATTGATCAAGTCGTCGAGATCGAGTTCATCGATGGACTCGTCCGCGCTGTGCGCTGCTGTCTCGCCGGGGCTGTCGGGCCGCTGAGCGAGTCGCATGAGCGCCTCCAGCAGTCCGGCTTCGCGGAGGCGAGTCAGCGAAATCGTCTGGAGCGCAGTGCGAATCTCGTCGTCGGACGCATCTGCCGACGCGTCGGGGTGGTGGTTGTCGGTGAACTCTTCGGCCAGGTATTCGGCCAGCGCGTCCGGTGACGGGTAGTCGAAGACCAGCGTCGCCGGCAAGGGCAGGCCGGTAGCGGTTTTGAGGGCGTTGCGGAATTCGATGGCGGTGATCGAATCGAAGCCCAGCTCGCTGAAGGCCCGGTCGGCCGCGATGGCCTTCGCGTTGCGATGCCCCAGCACGGCGGCCACCTGGTCACGAACCAGGTCGACGAGCACACCGAGGCGTTCGCCCGCAGGGGTGTCGGCCAGCCGGGCGCGCAGTGCGGCCGGGGCGGCCGATACCGGGCGAGCGGGGACGAGCCCGGACAGCAGGGCCGTCGCGAACCCCGCGCCGCGGAGTCCCTCCCGGTCCAGCCTGGCGAGAACAGGTGCCGCCGTGTCGATGTCGGCGGCGGCGTCGAACAGCGCCAACCCCTGCTCCGCCGACAGCGGCAGCATCCCCGTACGGGCCATGCGACGCCGGTCGACGTCACCGAGCTCGGCGCCCATGCCGCCGTCGCCGCTCCACAGCCCCCACGCGAGGGACTGCCCGCGGCGCCCGGATGCCCGGCGGTGCGCCGCCAGCGCGTCCAGGCAGGCGTTGGCCGCGGCATAGTTGCCCTGCCCCGGACTGCCGAACGCTCCGGCCGCCGAGCTGAACAGCACGAACGCCTGCAGGGGCAGCTCGGCGGTCAGCTCGTGCAGGTGCAGGGCCGCATCGACCTTGGGCCGCAACACCGTATCCATCCGATCCGGGGTCAGCGAGGCGACGGCGCCATCGTCGAGAACACCGGCCGTGTGGAAGACGCCGGTGAGCGGACGGCTCGCGGGGATGGCGGACAGCACCTCGGCGAGCGCGGCACGATCGGCGACATCGCAAGCGACGAAGTCGATGTCGGCGCCAGCGCCGCGTAGCTCGGCCGCCAGCTCGGCGGCGCCGGGCGCCGACTCGCCACGCCGGCTCAGTAGCAGCAGGTGCCGCACACCGCGGGTGTTCACCAGGTGCCGGGCGAACAATCCGCCGAGGAAGCCACTGGCGCCGGTGATGAGCACGGTCTCGTCCGGACCGAAAGCGTCGCTCGGGGCCGACCTGCTCGTCGCCGGGGTCGTCGCTCGGACCAGTCGCGCGCTGTGGACTCGCCCGCCGCGCACGACCACCTGCGGTTCCCCGGAGGCCAGGATCCCGCCCAACGGCCCGGCGACGTCGGAATCGGTGTCCACCAGGATGATTCGACCCGAACTCTCCGCCTGAGCGGAGCGAACCAGGCCGGCCACCGCGGCACCGGCGAGATTCGTAATGTCCTCCCCGGCAACCGAAACCGCGCCGCTGGTCCGAATCACCAGTGCCGCCCGGCTGGATCGGCGGTCGGCGATCCAGGTGTGCAGCACGTGCAGCACCGCGTGAGTCGCGGCGCGAACGGCGTCGGGATCATTGCCCGCCGGGGCATCCAGCACGACCGCGGCCGGAACCTCGTCACCGAGATCCGCCCAGGACACGGTGCGTACCTCGCTGTCGGACACCGACATCGGTGTCCATTCGACCCGGTACAGCGCGTTGTCGACCGTGGATGTCATCGCCGCGAGCTGCGCGGCGTCGATCGGCCGCGCGGCGAGTCGGCGCACCGTCGCCACCGGAGCGCCGGTCGGATCCGTGAGATCCACCCGCACCGTCCGGTCGCCGACGCGGGTCGCGCGAACGCGCAGGGCGTCGGCTCCCGTCGCGTGCACGGTCACACCGGACCATTCGAACGGCAACGCGGGCCCGGCCTCGTCAGCGCGCCCCGAGTCGCCGATGAGCAGGGCGTGCAGGGCGGAGTCGAGCAGTGCGGGATGGAGTCCGTATTCCGCGGCGTCCCGTGGGTCGGGCAGCGTGACCTCGGCGAACACTTCGCCGCCGCGCTGCCATGCCGCCCGCAAACCCTGGAAGGAGAGCCCGTACTCGTACCCGCCGGCGCGGAGGTCGTCATAGACACCGCCGACCGGCAGCGGCTGCGCTCCGATCGGCGGCCACGCGGTGAGGTCGGCGGCCTCGGCCGCGTCACCGGTGGTGAGCGCGCCTTCGGCGTGCAGCGTCCACGACGATGCCGCGTCGCTCTCGCCTTCGGGGCAGGAGTAGATCCGCACCGTGCGATGGCCCGTCTCGTCCTCGGCGCCGACGACACTGCGCACCGCGACCCCGCCCGCTTCCGGCAGTACCAGCGGCGCGTGCAGGACGAAGTCCGCCAGCGTCGACAGGCCCACCTGGCTGCCGGCCCGCAGGGCGAGTTCGACCAGACCGGCTCCGGGGAACAGCACGGCGCCGAGCACGCCGTGATCGGCCAGCCAGGGATGCGTCTGGACCGACAGGCGGCCGGTCAGGATCACACCGCCGGTGTCCGGTTGCGCGATCACCGTGGGAACCAGCGGGTGTCCGGTGGTGGCGAGGCCCATCGATCGGGCATCGCCCCTACCGGTGGATCCCTCGGGCATCCAATACCGGTGACGCTGGAAGGCATAGGTGGGCAGGGGGATTCGCCGGGCTCCGGTGCCGTCGTACCACGCGGTCCAGTCGAGGTCGGCGCCGGAGACGAACAATCCGGCCGCACCGTTGGACACCGACACGGCGTCGGCTTTGCCGCGGCGCGCCAGCGGCACCACCGTGGCGGCCGGGTGCTCGCCGTCGAGGGTTTGGACGATCATCGGGGTCAATACCGAGTCGGGCCCGATCTCGGCGAACCTGGACGCACCCGAATCCGCCATCGCGGCAACAGCATCCGCGAACCGCACCGTCTCCCGAACCTGACCGACCCAGTAAGACGGATCGCACATGTCGTCGCCGACCCGCGCACCGGTCACCGTCGACACCAAGGCGATACTCGGTTGCTCGAACGTCAAGTTCTCGATCGTCGTGGCGAATTCGGCCAGCATCGGTTCCATCAATGCCGAATGGAACGCATGCGATACCCGCAGACGATTCGTCCGCCAACCCTTCTCGGCGCACACGTCGGCAACGGCCGCGACCGCGTCCGCGGCACCGGCGATCACCACCGACGACGGACCGTTCACCGCCGCCACCGACACGTCACCCGACAGCAACGGCAGCACATCGCTTTCGGCGGCACCGATCGCGACCATCGCCCCACCGGCGGGCAGGGCCTGCATCAACCGGCCTCGCGCGGCCACCAGCACGCACGCGTCGGTCAGCGACAGCACTCCGGCCACATGTGCCGCGGCGACCTCACCGATGGAGTGACCGGCCACCACATCGGCACGCAGACCCCAGGATTCGAGCAGCCGGAACAAGGCCACCTCGAACGCGAACAACCCCGCCTGCGCGAACACCGTCCGGTCGACGAGCTCCTCGGAGGTCAACGCGGCCTCCAGCGAAACCGGCTGTGCCAGCATCGGATTCAGCTCGTCCACGATGGCGTCGAAATGGCCGGCGAACACCGGATACGCCTTGCGCAAGTCGGTCGCCATCCCGGCCCACTGCGCGCCCTGCCCCGAGAACACCATCGCCGTCGAGCCCGCCACCGCGCGGCCCGACACCACGCCGGGCGCGTCGGTGCCCGCGGCCAGTGCGCGCACGCCCGTGGTCAGCTCCGCACGGCCCTCGGCCAGTACGACGGCCCGATGGGTGAACACGCTGCGCGTCGAAGCCAGCGAGAAGCCGACATCGATCGGATCATGCTCTGCCACCGGCGATGTCGGAACATCCACCTGCGCGGACAGTCGGGCCGCCTGGCCGGCCAGTGCCGCGCCACCGCGCGCCGAAAGCACCCACGGCAGCAGTCCACCCGCCGGAATCGCTCGAGCCGGGGACTGTTCCGCCACGGGTTCGGGCATCGGAGCCTGTTCGATGATGACGTGCGCGTTGGTACCGCTGATACCGAACGACGACACACCCGCGCGCCGCGCCCGACCGACCTCCGGCCACGGGACCGCCTCGGTCAGCAACCGCACGTGGCCCTCGGTCCAGTCGACCTTGGTGCTGGGGTGACCCGCGTGCAGCGTCCGCGGCAGCAGCCCGTGCCGCATCGCCATCACCATCTTGATCACACCGCCCACACCGGCCGCGGCCTGAGCGTGGCCGATGTTGGACTTCAGCGACCCCAACCACAGCGGACGGTCCGTGGCGCGCTCCTGTCCGTAAGTGGCCAGCAGCGCTTGGGCTTCGATCGGATCGCCCAGCGTCGTTCCGGTGCCGTGCGCCTCCACCGCGTCGACGTCGACGGGTGCGAGGCCGGCATTGGCCAGGGCTTGACGGATCACCCGCCGCTGCGACGGACCGTTCGGCGCGGCCAGACCATTCGACGCGCCATCCTGGTTCACCGCCGAACCGGCGATGACCGCGAGGATTTCATGACCGTTGCGGCGAGCATCGGACAACCGCTCCAGCACCAGGACGCCGACGCCTTCGGCCCAGCCCACCCCGTCGGCATCGTCGGAGAACGACTTACACCGACCATCCGGCGACAACCCGCGCTGGCGACCGAACTCGAGGAACATATCCGGCGTCCCCATGACCGCGGCGCCACCGGCCAGGGCCAGATCGCACTCGCCCGAGCGCAGGGACTGCCCGGCCAGGTGCAGGGCCACCAGCGACGACGAACACGCCGTGTCCACGGTGACCGACGGCCCCTCGAGGCCGAACACATACGACACCCGGCCCGAGACCAGACTGCCCGCGGCACCGCTGCCGGTGCCGGTGGCTTGGGCGTAGTCGTGATACATCAGACCGGTGAACACGCCGGTCGAGCTGCCACGCAGCGCCGCCGGATCCAGGCCGGCGCGTTCGAACGCCTCCCAGGAGACCTCCAGCAGCAACCGCTGCTGAGGGTCCATCATCGTGGCCTCGTTCGGGCTGATCCCGAAGAAGTCGGCATCGAATTCCGCTGCGGAGTAGAGGAATCCACCGCTGCGCGTATAGGTCTTGCCCGCCTTGCCAGGTTCGGGATCGTAGATGCCTTCGAGGTCCCAGCCTCGATCCACCGGCATGTCCCCGGTGGTGTCGCCGCCCTCGAGGACCAGGTGCCACAGGTCTTCCGGCGACGCGACCCCGCCCGGATAACGGCAGGCCATCGCCACCACGGCGATCGGCTCGTCGTCGGCGCGAACCTGGCGCACCGCCCGTTGCTCGACAGCGACGGTGCCGAGGAGTTGTGCGCCGATGAATTCGGCGACGGCCTGCGGGGTCGGGTAATCGAAGATCAGCGTGGCCGGGAGTTGCAGTCCGGTCGCGGTATTGAGCTTGTTGCGGAACTCGATGGCGCTCAACGAGTCGAACCCGAGCTGCTGGAAGGCCTGCTGCGGTGCGACGGCCTCGGGGGAGGTGTGGCCGAGGATCCCGGCCGCCACGGTGCGGACGAAATCGACCAGCGCAGTGTCGCGATCGGCTGCCGAGAGGCTCGCCAGCCGTTGCAGGAGCGCCTGACCCGCCGGGGTCCGGTCGACCCGGCGCGCCGGTGTGGGGACGAGTCCCCGGACCAGGGGCGGAATTTGCTCGCCCCGGGTGCGAAGCGCCGCCGGATCGATCCGCAACGCCACGACTTGCGGACGCTCGGCGGCCACCGCCGCGTCGAACAGTGCCAGCCCCTCGGACTCGGACAGCGGGGGGAAGCCCTGCCTGCGCATCCGATCGAAGTCATCCTCGGACAGCTCCGCACCGAGTCCGCTCGACCGCTCCCACATGCCGTAGTCGAGAGCGGTCGCGGGCAATCCCAGGGAGTGCCGATGCGCGGCGAGGGTGTCCAGGAAGACGTTCGCCGCAGCGTAATTCGCCTGCCCCGCGGCCAGCACCAGCCCGCCCGCGGAGGACAACAGCACGAACAACGACAGCGACTTGTCCCGTGTGAGCTCGTGCAGATGCCAGGCGGCATCCACCTTGGGGCGGAACACGGTGTCGATGCGATCCGCCGACATCGATGCGATCACGCCGTTATCGGCGATTCCCGCCGCGTGCACCACGCCGACCAACGGATGCTCATCGGAGATACCCGCCAGCAGAGCCGTCAACGCCGACCGCTCCGACACGTCGCACGCCGCCACGGTGACCTCGGCGCCGAGCTCGGCCAGTTCGTCACGCAATGCGGCGGCACCGGGAGCCTGCAGGCCGCGCCGGGACGTCAGAAGGAGTTGGCGCACGCCGTATTCGGTCACCAGGTGGCGGGCGATCACCGCACCGAGACCGCCGGTGCCACCGGTCACCAGCACCGTGCCGGGCTGGATCGGCTCGACACTTGTGCCCGGCGCCCGGCGGGTCAACCGCGGCACGAGCACGGTCGAGCCGCGCAACGCGGCCTCGGGTTCCCCGGCCAGGGCCGCCACGGTGTCCGCGGTGACAGCGCCGCCGCCCTGCTCCACATCCAATAGCTGGAATCGACCCGGATATTCGGCCTGCGCGGCACGCAGCAGACCCCATACCGGCGCTTGGTCCAGGCCGACGCGCTCGGAATCGTCGACTGCCACAGCTCGTTCGGTGATCACCACCAAACGTGAACTGGCGAAGCGGGTTTCGATTACCCACCGCTGCACGGTGTCGAGCACACCTCGCAGCACCTCCCGCGCCGCGTCCGTCGGCGAGCCGTCGTGGCGCGGGCATTCGAGCAGCACGAGATCGGGAACGACCGGATCCGTGGTCTCGTCCAGATCAGTGATCAAGGCCGCGAGGTCGCGGTCGGCACCGAGAATCGCGATGCTGTCCGGTTCGACACCGTCCGACGACAACGGCGCCGCGACCCATTCCACGGTGAACAAGGCATCAGATGCCCTGTCCGCGCTCAGGCGCTCGACCGGCACCGGCCGAGATACCAACGCGCCCACCGACACGACGGGTCGACCCTGCTCATCGGCGATCTGTATGGCGAAGTCGTCGCCCACGGGAACGCTGCGTACCCGCACGACGGCGGCACCGGCCGAGTGCAGAACCACCCGGTTCCAGGCGAACGGCAATACCGCCTCACCGGCCTTGCGGCCGTGCAGGATCCCGGCGTGCAGGGCCGCGTCGAACAGCGCGGGATGGATCCCGAAGCCATCGGCGTCCTGCGGATCCGGCAGCGCGACCTCGGCGAACAGTTCATCACCGCGTCGCCATGCCGCCCGCAGCCCCTGGAAGAAGGGACCGTACCCGTAGCCGAGTGCGAGCAGCTCGTCATAGGCGCCGTCGACGTCCAGCGGCTGCGCGCCGACCGGAGGCCAGCTGGCCAGGTCGACATCGGCGGCCACGTCATGAGATACCGTGTCCACGGCGAGGACGCCCTCGGCGTGCAGCAGCCACGGACCGTCGGCCGCCTGCCGGGAATGCACGCGCAGCCGTCGCCGACCGGCGTCGTCCGCGTCGGCCACCACGACCTGCACCGCGACGCTGCCCTCGGCCGGCAGGGTCAGCGGGGTGTGCAGGACGAGTTCGTCGACCACGTCGCAGCCCAGCAGGTCGCCGACGTGGGCGGCCAGCTCGACGAATCCGGTACCCGGCAGCAGCACCGTGCCGTGCACGCTGTGGTCGGCCAGCCATTCCACCGAGTCCAGCGACCATCGGCCGGTGAAGCTCACCTGACCCGAATCCGGATGCGGCACGACAGCGCCCAGCAGCGGATGGTCCACCGTGTCCAGCCCGGCGTCGGTCAGTCCGCCCAGCTCGGCGCCCATCCACGACTGCGCGAGCAGTTTCCGCGCATCGAGCCAGTACCTCTCGTACTGGAAGGCATAGGTGGGCAGGTCGATTCGCTGCGCGGAGGTACCGGCGTAGAACCCGGCCCAGTCCACCTCGGCGCCGGACACGAACAATGCCGCTACTCCGGTCAGCACGGTGGCCGAATCGGCACGGTCTCGCCGCACCAGCGCCACCGAGCCCGCCGCGATCTGCGCGACCATCGGGGTCAGTACGGCGTCGGGACCGATCTCGGCGAACCTCGACACCCCCGAATCCACCATCGCGGCAACAGCATCGGCGAACCGCACCGTGTCGCGGACCTGACCCACCCAGTACCGCGGATCGGTCATCTCGCCGGTGACAACCGCACCGGTCACGGTCGACACCAGTGGAATCATCGGCTCGGCGAAGGTCAAACCCTTGATCGCCGAGGCGAATTCGGCCAGCATGGGCTCCATCAGCGCCGAGTGGAAGGCGTGCGAGACCCGCAGACGATGTGTGCGCCAGCCCCGTTCGACGCATGTCGCGGCGACGGCGAGGACCTCGTCCTCGATACCGGAGAGCACCACCGACGACGGTCCGTTCACCGCCGCGACCGCGACCCCTTCGGTCAGCAGGGGCGCCACCTCGGCCTGCGGCGCACCGACGGCGACCATCGCGCCTCCGCCGGGCAGGTCCTGCATCAACCGGCCACGCGCGGCCACCAGCACACACGCGTCGGTCAGCGACAGCACCCCCGACACATGCGCGGCGGCCACCTCACCGATCGAGTGGCCCGCCACCATATCGGGCCGCACGCCCCACGATTCGAGCAATCGGTAGAGCGCGACCTCGAAGGCGAACAACCCGGCCTGCGCGTACACCGTCCGATCGACGAGGTCCGCGGACCCCAGCGCGGCACGCAACGAATCCGGCTGCCCCAGCAGCGGATCGATTTCGGCGACGATCGCATCGAAATGCTCGGCGAACACCGGGTGCGCTCGACGCAACTCGGTCGCCATCCCGGCCCACTGCGCACCCTGACCGGAGAACACCAGCCCGGTCGAACCCGGAACCACACGACCGGACACCACACCCGCGGACTGCGCGCCCTCGGCGAGCGCCCGTGTTCCCGACAGCAGCGCATTCCGGTTGTCCCCGAGGACGACAGCGCGATGCTCGAAGACGCCGCGCGTGGCGGCGAGCGAGAAACCGACGTCCGCCGGATCCCGATCGTGCTCGACCACAGCCGAGCCCAGCCGTCGGGCCTGACCGGCGAGCGCCGCAGCGCTGCGCGCCGAGACCGCCCACGGCAGCACCTTGCCGACCGGAACGGCCTCGCCTCGGCCCGAGGTCTTAGCCGGTTCCGCCGCCTGTTCGATGACGACGTGCGCATTGGTGCCGCTGATGCCGAAGGACGACACCCCGGCGCGCCGTGGCCGATCCACGTCCGGCCACGCCACCGGCTCGGTCAGCAATTCGACCCGCCCCGCGGACCAATCCACCTTGCTCGACGGCCGATCCACGTGCAGTGTCCGCGGCAGTACCCCGTGCCGCATCGCCATCACCATCTTGATGACGCCACCCACACCGGCCGCGGCCTGTGCATGCCCGATATTGGATTTCAACGACCCCAACCACAACGGCCGGTCCGCGGCGCGCTCCTGACCGTAGGTGTCCAGCAGCGCTTGAGCCTCGATCGGGTCACCCAGCGTGGTGCCGGTGCCGTGCGCCTCCACCGCGTCGACGTCGCTCGGCGCGATCCCCGCATTCGCGAGCGCCTGCCGGATCACCCGCCGCTGTGAGGGACCGTTCGGCGCCGTCAGACCATTCGACGCACCATCCTGATTCACCGCCGAACCGGTGATCACCGCGAGCACTTCGTGCCCGTTGCGCCGGGCGTCGGACAACCGCTCCAACACCAGCACACCGGCGCCCTCGGACCACGCCACACCGTCGGCGGCGTCGGCGAACGACTTGCTCCGCCCGTCCGGGGCCAACCCCCGCTGGCGACTGAATTCCACGAAGACCTCCGGCGTCGCCATCACGGCCACACCGCCCGCCAAGGCCAGGTCGGACTCGCCCGAGCGCAGGGACTGCCCGGCCAGGTGCATGGCCACCAGCGACGACGAACACGCCGTGTCCACGGTGACCGACGGCCCTTCCAGCCCGAGCACGTACGAAACTCGGCCGGAGGCAATGGATCCCGAGTTCGCATTGGCCGGGTAGTCGTGGTACATCATGCCCGCGAACACTCCGGTGGCACTGCCCCGCAGCACGGCCGGATCGATGCCGGCCCGTTCGAGGGCCTCCCACGAGGTCTCCAGCAGCAGGAACTGCTGCGGATCCATCATCGCGGCCTCATTGGGGCTGATCCCGAAGAACGCCGGATCGAATTCGCCCGCGGCGTGCAGGAATCCACCCGCACGGGTGTAGGTGGTGTTGGGCCGCTCGCCCGTGGGATCGTAGATCCGCTCGGTGTCCCACCCACGATTACCCGGGAACTGCGAGGTCGCGTCGACGCCGTCGAAGACCAAGGTCCAGAGGTCTTCGGGCGAGGTGACGCCACCCGGGTACCGGCACGCCATGCCGACGATCGCGATCGGCTCGTCGGCAACGACTTTCGCGGTGACCGCGACGTCCTTCGCGGTGCCGGTCAACTCGTCGGCCAGGTGCTCGGCGAGCGCCTGCGGTGTGGGGTAGTCGAAGATGACGGCGGCGGGTAGCGACAGTCCGGTGGCGGACTTGAGACGATTACGCAGTTCGACGGCGCTCAGGGAGTCGAAACCCAGGTCCTGGAACGTGCGGCCGGGCTCGATCGCGGACGCGCCGTCGCTGCCGCGCACGGCCGCGATCTGGGTGCGCACGGTATCGAAGACCAGCTGCCGCTGCCGCTCGATCTCCAGTCCCGAAAGTCGCTGCCGCAGACCGGAAACCGGCGACGATACCACCGCGCGGTGGCGGGCCGCCGGAGCCAGTTCCCGCAGCACGGCGGGTAGCAGCCCGGTGTCGGCCCTAGCGCGGAGCGCGGCGGTGTCGATGGTCGCGATCACCGTGTGCGGCGCGCCCCGTCGCAGTGCCGCGGCCCAACCGCTCAGCGCCTGCTCGTCGGTGAGCGCGGTGAATCCGCCCCGGCTCATCCGCGCCACGTCGGACTCCTGCAGGTGCGCGGTCATGCCGCGAGACCGGGCCCACGGGCCCCACGCCAGGGATTGACCGGCGAGCCCGCGGGCCCGGCGGTGGGCCGCCAGCGCGTCGAGGAAGGTGTTCGCGGCCGCGTAATTGCCCTGCCCGGGGCCACCGAGGGTGCCCGATACCGACGAGAACAGCACGAACGCAGCGAGATTCAAGTCCGCGGTGGCCTCGTGCAGATACCAGGCGGCGTCGGCCTTCGGCGCCAGCACCGCATTCATCCGCTGCGGAGTCAAGGACGCGATGGTCCCGTCGTCGAGCACACCCGCGGCATGGATGACACCGGTCAGGGGCCACTGGGCCGGTACTTCGTCGATCAGTTCGGCTACCGCCGCGGCGTCCGCGACGTCACAGGCCACGACGGTCACCTGGGCGCCCAGCTGCTCCAGTTCGGCGCGCAGGGCTGCCGCTCCCTCGGCCCGCGGGCCGCTGCGGCTGGCCAGCAGCAACGACCGCACGCCGTGCTCGACCACCACGTGCCGGGCCAGCACCGCGCCCAAACCGCCGGTGCCGCCGGTGATCAACACGGTCCCCGCGCCGAACGCGGCCACCTCGTCGGTGGTGTCCGTGCGTTCATCCGCGGGTCGAACCAGGCGAGCGGTGTGGGTGATGCCGCCGCGCACGACCACCTGCGGTTCGCCCACCGCCACGACGGCGGACGCGAGGTGCTCGTCGATGGCGGTGTCGTTGTCCACCAAGATGATTCGGCCCGGTTCCTCGGCCTGGGCGGCACGCACCAAGCCCCACACCGCCGCACCGGGGAGGTCGGTGGGCTCCTCATCGGGCAGGGCGACCGCGCCGCGGGTGGCGATCAGCAGCGTGCTCGCCGCGAACCGTTCCTGGGCCGACCATTCCTGCAATACCGCCAGGATTCGCGCGATCTCGTCATGGGTGGCGGTCACTACATCGGTGCCGTCGGTGTCGTTCCACCCGGCACCGGCTTCGACGAGCACCACCGGAGGTACCTGCGTGGCCTCATCCAGCCTGTCCCAGCGCCCAACCTCGGCCTCGATCGCGGGCTGCTCGGCAGTGTCGTCTACCCGGGTCGGATGGGCCGGTGACCATACGAGTTCCAGGACCGGGTCGGCCACGCCACCCGACGCGGCCGCGACGAGCTGTTCGAGCGGTATCGGCCGTGCCGCAACCGATCCCGACAGGACCGGTTGCCCGTATTCGTCGGCCACCCGCACCGACACCGATGATCCGGCCGGGGTCAGCCGCACCCGCAGCACGGCGGCTTCCGCGGCGTGCAGTTCCACCGAGTCCCATGCGAACGGCAGTGCGACCTGCCCGGCCGGGACCCTGAACGGCGACTCCGGCTGTCCCGCATCGCCTTCGAGCGCACCCGCCAGGTACCCGGCGTGCAAGGCGGCGTCCAGCAGCGCCGGATGGATGCCGAAACCCTCGACGTGCACCCCGGTGTCGGTGTCGGCGGCGATCTCGGCGAACACCTCATCGCCACGCCGCCACAGCGCCCGCACACCCTGAAAGGCTGGGCCGTACTCGTAACCACGGGCGAACAAGCTCGAATACGCCGCGGCGACCTCGATTTCGGTCGCCGCGGTCGGCGGCCACGCCTCGATCGGAGGTTCGGCCGCACCGTCGGCGACGGTCAGCGCGCCTCGCGCGTGCAACACCCACTCGTCGTCATGGTCGTGTTCAGCACGGGAGTAGACGGCAACCGGCCGTTGCCCCTGCTCGTGCCCGCCGACGACGACCTGGATCTGCACGCCGCCCGCCGCGGGCAGCAGCAGCGGAGCCTGCAAGGTCAGCTCCTCGAGCGCCGGGCAGCCGACCTCGATTCCGGCCCGCAGGACCAGCTCCGCGAAACCGGTTCCCGGCAACAGTGCCGCGCCGCCGATCACATGATCGGCGAGCCACGGCTGGGCCGTGAGCGACAGCCGCCCGGTCAACAAGACCTCGCCCGACTCCGGTGCCGACAGCACCGCGCCCAGCAGCGGATGCTGGACCGCACCCAAACCCGCGGCTTCGACCCCGGCGTTACCGCCGACCGGGTCGATCCAATAGCGGCGACGCTGGAACGCGTAGGTGGGCAACGGGACTCGCGCGACCGGGCGTCCGGTGAACAGCGCCGTCCACGCGACATCGGCGCCGACGGCGTGTGCCTGCGCGAGGCAGGTCACGAACTGCTCGACCTCGGCCCGCCCGCGGCGGGCTCCGGCCAGCACGGCCGCCTGTGCTTCGACATTCTCCGGCAGGCACTGCCTGGTCATCGCGGTCAGCACCGCATCAGGGCCGATCTCGAGGAATCGGCGCACGCCCTCGGCCACCAGGGTGTCCACGCCGCGAGCGAACCGAACGGCCTCGCGTACCTGCCGGACCCAGTAGGCGGGCTCGAGCACCTCATCACCGGCGATCCGGCCGGAAAGGTTCGATACCAGCGGAATGCTCGGGCGTCGATAGGTCAACGACCCTGCGACGGAAGTGAATTCGGCCAGCATCGGATCCATCAGGTGGGAATGGAACGCATGCGACACCCGCAACCGCGAGGTCCGCCAGCCGCGCTCGGCGCACCGCTCCGCCAGCGCCGTCACCGCCTCCTCGTCGCCCGAGACGACCACGGCTACCGGCGAATTCACGGCGGCGATGGCCAACCGCCGCGCCTCGTCGGCGAGCAGCGGGGAGACCTCGCCCTCGCTCGCCGCGATCGCGAGCATCGCACCCCCGGCGGGCAGCCGCCCCATGAGCCGGCCGCGCGCCGCGACCAGGCGGCACGCGTCCGGCAGCGACCACAGACCGGCGAGGTACGCGGCGGCCAGCTCGCCGATCGAATGCCCGATCAGCGCATCCGGCGTCACTCCGAAGGATTCGAGGAGCCGGTACAGCGCGACCTCGTACGCGAACAGCGCGGGCTGGGTGAACTCGGTCCGATGCAGCGCCTCCGCACCCTCGGGATCGTCGCCGACCGCTCGGCCGGTGAACATCAGCTGCCGCAACGACGTGCCCAATAGCGGGTCGAACTGCGCGCAGATCTCGTCCAGCGCGGCCGCGAACACCGGAAACGCCTCGTACAGTTCGCGACCCATGCCGGCTCGCTGGGCGCCCTGTCCGGTGCACAGGAAGGCGGTCTTGCGCGTCACCGCTCGGCCGATGGCGACATCGCCCGCCGATCCGTGCTCCACGAGCTCCGCCAGTCCGGCGAGCATGGTCTCCCGGTCGCTTGCCACCACCGCGGCCCGCCACTCCATTCGGGAGCGGCCGGTGACCAGCGAACAGCCGATATCGCCGACCGTCAGGTCGGGACGTTCGCGCACCCACTCGAGCAGTTTGGCCGCCTGCGCGCGCACACCGTCCTCGGTCTTCGAGGAGAGCGGCAACGCGGCGATCTCGGAGACCACCGCCGCGGTCTCGGCGGCACCCACGCCGGCCTCGTTGGCCGGATCGGCGGTGCGCTCCACCGGGGCGGGCGCCTCTTCCAGGATCACGTGGGCATTGGTGCCGCTGGCGCCGAAGGACGACACTCCGGCACGCCGCACCCGCTCGCCCGCTGCCCACGGCTCGGCCTCGGTCAGCAGCCGCACGTTTCCCCCGGACCAGTTCACGTGGGGGGTCGGGGTATCGACATGCAGTGTCGCGGGCAGTGTTTCGTGCCGCATCGCCTGCACCATCTTGATCACGCCACCGACGCCGGCCGCGGCGGAGGTGTGTCCGATGTTCGATTTGAGCGATCCGATCCGCAACGGATCGCCGACGCGATCGCGACCGTAGGTGGCGATCAACGCCCGCGCCTCGATCGGGTCACCGAGCTGGGTGCCGGTGCCGTGCGCCTCGACCGCGTCGATATCGGCGGGCGTCAGACCGGCATTGGCGAGCGCCTGCGCGATCACCTTCTCCTGCGAGGGGCCGTTCGGCGCGGTCAGCCGACTGCTGGTGCCGTCCTGGTTCACCGCGCTGCCGCGCACCACCGCGAGGACGGGGTGGCCGAGTCGGCGCGCGTCCGACAGCCGTTCGACCACGAGCATGCCGAGACCGTCGGAGAAGCCGGTCCCGTTGGCCGCGGCCCCGAACGCCCGGCACCGGCCGTCCGGGGACAGCGCGCGCTGCCGGGCGAAGCTGATGAGCTGGGCGGGATCCGACATCACCGTGACACCGCCGACCAGGGCGAGCGACGTCTCGCCCTGTCGCAGCGCCTGGCAGGCGAGATGCAGGGCGACCAGCGACGACGAGCACGCGGTGTCCACCGACAGCGCCGGACCCTTGAAACCGAGACTGAACGACACCCGCCCGGACAGGATGCTGGCCGAAACACCCGGGTGGGCATTGCCTTCGGATTCGGCGCTGTGACCGGGCGCGCCGACGCGGCGGCCGTAGTCGAAGTGGATCACGCCCGCGTAGACGCCGGTGTCGCTGTCCCGCAGCGACACCGGATCGATGCCGGCGTTCTCCAAAGCCTCCCAGGACGCTTCGAGGAACAGCCGCTGCTGCGGATCCATCGCCTCCGCCGTGCGGGGTCCGAGACCGAAGAACCCGGCATCGAAATCGCCCGCCGCATCGAGGAATCCGCCCTCCCGGGCGTACACGGTCCCGGGCACGTCCGGGTCGGTGTCGAACAGCCGCTCGAGATCCCAGCCGCGGTCGGTGGGGAACGGGCCGATCGCGTCGGTTCCGGCGGCGACCAATTCCCACAGCCGGTCCGGAGTGTCGACACCACCCGGGTACCGGCAGCTCATGCCGACGATCGCGAGTGGCTCCCCGGCCTTTTCCTCCAGCTGCTGGATTCGCTTGTTGGCGGTGCGGAGATCCCCGGTGACCTTCCGCAGATACCGGCTGAGGCGTTCCTCGTTGCTGCTGCTCGGATTGGTCATGCTGGGCCGAACTCCTCGTCGATCAGAGTGAATAGTTCATCGTCGGAATGGGACTCGAGGTCGTCGTAGACCTCGAGGTCCTGGTAGACGCCGTCGGGCCACGCGTCACCCAGATGGGCGTGCAGACGGTCGGCGATGCCCCGCAGTGCCGCGATGGTCTCGTCGGTGTTGCCGCCGTCGGCGATGATCCGCTCGACCATGGCCTCGAGCTGTGCGACGTCGGGCGCCATCGCCGCGGCCGCCGGCGTGGGTGCGGCCGCCGGCGCGGGTGTCTCCGCCAGGGCCTGCTCCAGCAGGTAGCCCGCCAGATCTCGCGCGGTGGGGTAGTCGAACACCAGGGTCGAGGGCAGCGACAGCCCCACGACCTTCGACAGCCGGTTGCGGAACTCGACGCCGCCGAGGGAATCGAAGCCCAGTTCGTCGAAGCCGCGATCGGAACCGATGTCGTCGAGCGACTCGTAACCCAGCACCGTGGCCGCGTGTTCGCGCACCAGGTCGAGGACGAAGCCGTGACGCTTGGCCTCCGCCACCCCGTGCAGTCGCTCTCCGAGCGAGGGTCCGTCACTCACCCGCGTGGCCGTCCGGCCGCCCGCTCGGACGAATCCGCGCAGCACCGCCGGAACCGACCCGGTGTGTGCTTCGACGCGCAGCTTGTCGGTGTCGAGGTGCAGCAGCGCCGGCACGGGCTCGGCCGTGGTCAGCGATTCGTCGAACATCCGCAGGCCGTCTTCGTGGTCCAGCGGCGTCAGGCCCAGTCGGTCAAGTCGGCTCATGGCGGTGCGATCCAAGGTGCCGGTCATGCCGAGGTCCTGTCGCCACGGACCCCAGGCGAGCGCGAGCCCCGGCAGCCCTTCGGCACGGCGGCGCAGCGCGAGTGCGTCCAGGAAGCCGTTGGCGGCGACGTAATTCGCCTGTCCGGCCGAACCGATCATGCCCGCGATGGAGGAGAACATGACGAACGCCGACAGGTTCATCTCCCGGGTGAGCTCGTGCAGGTGCCACGCCGCCTCGGCCTTCGGAGCGAACACCTGGTCGATCCGGTCGGTCGTGAGGCCGTCGAAGGTGCCGTCCGCGAGCACACCGGCGGCGTGCACGACGGCGGTGAGCGGGTGCTCGTCCGGCAGGTCCGCCAGCAGTTCCCGCAGAGCACCGCGGTCGGTGACATCGCAGGCGGCTATGCGCACGTGCGCGCCGTATCCGGACAGTTCCGCCGCGAGTTCGGTTGCGCCGTCGGCACGTTCACCGCGCCGCGAGACCAGCAGCAGCCGATCGACACCGTGCGCGGTGACCAGGTGCCGGGCCAGCAGCGCACCCAATCCACCGGTTCCGCCCGTGATCAGAACGGTTCCGGTGCCGAAGGAAATCGGTTCACCCGCAGCCGCTGTCACCGGCTCCAGCCGCGGCGCCAGGACGCTGTCGCCCCGCGCCGCCACCTGTGGCTCGCCGACCGCGATAGCGGCTCGAATCACCTCGGCCGAAAGTTGTTGCATACCAACGGATCGGTCCACGTCGAGCAGCGCGATTCGATCCGGATATTCGGCCTGAGCGCTGCGGATCATCCCCGAGACGGCGGCAGCCGCCGGATCCGGTGCGGAATCGGGCAAGGTCGCCGCGCCTTCGGTCACCACAACCAACTGCGACCGTCCGAACCGTTCGTCGGTCAGCCAGCCCCGGACCAGATCCCATGCGGCATGGACGCGAGCCCGCGCGGACTGCGGGGAAGCACCCTGTAGTCCGGCGGATTCGGGCCAGACCACGAGGTCCGGAACGGTCGGGGTGGCGGCCAGCGCCGCCAGATCCGGATACCGCTCCTCGATTCCGGTGACGACCGCCGTTCCGAGCACGGCCGCGCTCCCGATCGGGGCGGGTGCGTCCGGTATTTCGACCGGCGCCCAACGTAACCCGTACCGGCCCGCGCCTCCTCCCGACAGCGTGGCGCGGAACTGGTCGACGTCGTACGAACGCATGACGACTTCGTCGATGGACACCACCGGGTTGCCATCCTGGTCCACGGCCACCACGGCGATCGCCTCACTGTTGCGCCGTACGGCCATCACCCGCATCGAGGTGACCGGGGAAGTCGTGTGGAATTGCGTGGCGCCCCAGCGGAACAGGAGTTTGCCCTCGGCCGGGTTGCTGTCGAGGTCCGACCAGATCAAGCTGACGAGCCCGGCGTGCATCACCATGTCGAACAGGCCCGGATGCAGCTGGAACCCGTCGCCGGGCACCTCCGGGTTCAGGGTGATCTCGGAGAACGCCGTGTCATCGCTGTGCCAGGCGGCGCCGATTCCGCGGAACGATGGGCCGTATGCCAGCCCGGCGACCCGTGTCGCGTGGCCCGGAATCCATTCGGTGTCCACCGGTTCGGCGCCGACCGGCGGCCATGGCGTACTGCGCAGCATCTCCATCAGGCCGAGGTCGATCAGTTGTCGACCACTCAGTACCCCGCTGGCGTTTCGCGCCCACTCGCCGTCGGGGAGGCGGTAGTGGAACGTGAAGGACCGGCGTCCCGCGGTATCCGGTTCCCGCACCAGCACTTGGAGTTCGACCTCGCCGTCCGCCGGCGGCAGGATCGGCCGCTCGAGGATGAGTTCGTCGACGACGTCGCAGCCGATGCGCCGACCGGCGACCAGCAGCATCTCCATGAGCGCGGCGCTGGGGACGACCACCACACCGTAGGTGGTGTGGTCGGTGATCCACGGGTGCGTGCGCAGCGAGAATCGACCCGTGAACATCCACTCGTCCCGATCGGCCACCCGCACCACGTCGGTGAGCAGGGGGTGCTCTGAGGCGTCGGACCGCCGGTCCCCGAGACCGGGTTCGAGCCAATAGCGCTGGTGTTGGAACGCGTAGGTGGGCAGGGTGATACGTGGCGTCGGGCGGTCGCCGAACAACGGCGTCCAGTCGACGGCCACGCCCGCGGTGTGTGCCTGGGCGAGCATCGTCACGAATTGCTCGACCTCGTCGTGGTCCCGGCGGGCGCCCGCCGCGACCACCGCACGCGACTCGATATCGGCGGGCAGGGTCTGCCGGGTCATGGCCGCCAGTACGGCGTCCGGACCGATTTCGAGGAAGCGGCGCACGCCCGAGGCCACCAGCGTCTGTACGCCGGGTGCGTAACGCACCGCGGCGCGCACCTGCGCCACCCAATAATCCGGCTTCAGGATCTCGTCACCGGCGATCTCGCCGGAGACATTGGATACCAAGGGAATCTGCGGGGGATGGAACGTGGCCGCGGCAGCGACGGTCTCGAACTCGCCCAGCATGGGCTCCATCAGGTGCGAATGGAAGGCGTGTGACACCCGCAGCCGGTTCGTTCTGCGGCCCCGCTCGGCGAACTCCTTCTCGAGGGTGTCGACGGTAGCGGCGTCGCCGGAGACGACCACGGCGGCAGGCGCGTTCACCGCCGCGATCGAGATCCGATCACGGTATTCGGCGATCGCGGCGTCGACTTCGTCCTCGGGTGCGGCGACCGCGAGCATCGCACCGCCCTCGGGCAGTGCCTCCATCAGGCGGCCGCGGGCCGCGACCAGCGCGCAGGCATCCTCCAGGGACCAGACGCCGGCCAGGTACGCCGCGGTCAGCTCGCCGATCGAATGGCCCACCAGGACATCGGGTGTCACGCCGAAGGACTCCAGCAGCCGGTACAGCGCCACCTCGAACGCGAACAGCGCGGGCTGGGTGAAGCGGGTGCGATCGAGATTCGCCGCGTGTCCGGTGAACATCGCTTGCCGCAGCGAACATTCGAGCAGCGGATCGAACCGCGCGCACACCTCGTCGAGCGCGACGGCGAAGACGGGGAAGGCCGCGGCGAGTCCCGCGCCCATCCCGACCCGCTGCGCGCCCTGGCCGGTGCACAGGAAGGCGGTCTTCCCGGCGCCTACGGTGCCGGAAACCACTCCGGCGGTCGCGGGTCCGGCGGCCAATTGCGCCAGCCGGGAGAGCAGTTCGTCGCGATCGGCGCCCAGGACCGCCGCCCGCGCCTCGTGCTGGGCGCGGGTGGTGGCGAGCGCGTGCGCGACGCGCGCCGGATCGGCGTCGGGGTGCTCGATCAGCCACCGCTGGAGTTTCGCGGCCTGCGCCCGAAGGGCGGTGTCGTTCTTGGCCGACAACAGCCAGGGCACCGTACCGACCGGGTGGCTATCGGCTTCCGCCGCGATGACGGGACGGGGTGCCTCTTCG
The DNA here is from genome assembly GCF_053602575.1 of Nocardia sp. NPDC004340. Lineage (NCBI taxonomy): Bacteria > Bacillati > Actinomycetota > Actinomycetes > Mycobacteriales > Nocardiaceae > Nocardia > Nocardia sp. NPDC004340. The sequence goes on along the minus strand of NZ_JBSGDW010000004.1, from coordinate 735,233 downwards.
AGGATGGCGTGGGCGTTGGTGCCGCTGACACCGAACGACGACACGCCCGCGCGACGCGGCCGGTCTCCGGCCGGCCACGGGTGCGCCTCGGTCAGCAGCGCGACGTCCGCGGCGGTCCAGTCCACGTGCGGGCTCGGTGCGTCGACATGCAGTGTCTTGGGCAGGGTTTCGTGCCGCAGCGCCTGCACCATCTTGATGACGCCGCCGACACCCGCGGCGGCGACGGTGTGGCCGATATTCGACTTGAGCGAACCGATCCGCAGCGGGCGTTGCGCGCGGTCGCGACCGTAGACCGCCATCAGCGCCTGCGCCTCGATCGGATCACCCAGTGTGGTGCCGGTGCCGTGCGCCTCGACCGCGTCGATATCCGACGGCGAGAGGCCGGCATTCGCCAGTGCCGCGGTGATCACGCGTTCCTGGGACGGACCGTTCGGCGCGGTCAGGCCGTTGCTCGCCCCGTCGGAGTTGATCGCCGTGCCACGCACGAGGGCGAGGACATTGTGCCCCAGGCGTTTCGCGTCGGAGAGCCGCTCGAGCACCAGCACCCCGGCGCCCTCGGAGAAGGCGACGCCGTCGGCCGCCGCGGAGAACGCCTTGCACCGGCCGTCCGGGGACAGTCCGCGCTGTCGCGCGAAATCGACGGACAGATACGGGCTGGCCGCGACCGTCACGCCGCTCGCCAGCACGAGGGAGCTCTCCCCATTGCGCAGCGCCTGAGCGGCCAGGTGCAGCGAGACCAGCGAGGAGGAGCAGGCGGTGTCCACGGTGAGCGTCGGACCCTCCAGCCCCAGCGCGTAGGCCACCCGCCCCGACATCACGCTGCTCGTGGTGCCGGTGAGCCGATAGCCCTCCAGATCGCCGCCGACCAGGTCGACGTAACCGGATGCGCCCGCGCCGACGAACACGCCGGTGTCGGTGCCCCGCAAGGAGTCGGGGTCGATGCCGGCGTCCTCGAGCGCCTCCCAGGACGTTTCGAGGAGCAGGCGCTGCTGCGGGTCCATCGCGGACGCCTCCCGGGGTCCGATCCCGAAGAATCCCGGATCGAAATCACCCGCCTTGTCGAGGAATCCGGCGCGCCGCGCGTAGACGGTCCCGGGCTTGTCCGGATCCGCGTCGAACAGTCGCTCCAGATCCCAGCCCCGATCGGTCGGGAAATCGCCGGTCGCGTCGACCCCGGCAGCAACGAGATCCCAGAGGTCATCGGGTGATTCGACGCCACCGGGGAACCGGCACGCCATGCCGACGATGGCGATCGGCTCGTCCTGCGATGTTCCAGCGGCCCGAACCCGGCGCGCCGCCTGCTTGACGGGTTCGCCCGCCGTCGGCTCGACGCGGGACAGCACCAGCTTCGCCACCGCCGCCGGGGTCGGATGATCGAACACCAGCGTCGACGGCAGTTGCAGACCGGTGGCCTTGCTCAGCCGGTTGCGGAACTCCACGCCGCCGAGCGAATCGAAGCCGATCTCGTCGAAACGCTGATCCGACCGGATGTCGGCCGCGGAGTCGTGACCCAGGACCGCCGCGGCTTCGGACAGCACTGTCTCCAGCACCAGGTCGCCGCGCCGCGCCGCGGGTATTTCGGCCAGGCGGGCGCCGAGCGTCCCGGCCGCCGCGACGGCGGTCGGCGTGGCGGCACGCGCGCGGCGGGGGAGGAATCCGCGCAGGACCTCGGGCACCTCGGACTCGTCGGCGGTGCGCAGTGCACCGGCATCGAACCGGATCGGCGACAGTCGCGCCGAGCCGTGCGCGAGTGCCTCGTCGAAGAGACGCACGCCCTCGGCGTCGGCGAGTGGGCTCAGCCCCAGCCGTTCCCAGCGCGCCAGCGCGCCACGATCCAGTCCGCCGGTCATCCCGCTGGACTGGTTCCACGGACCCCACGCCAACGAGGTCGCCGCCAGACCGGCGTCGCGTCGGCGCTGGGCCAGGGCGTCCAGCGCGGCGTTGGCGGCGGCGTAGTTCGCCTGGCCCGAGGTGCCGAGGACGGCCGCGATCGAGGAGAACACCACGAAGGCGCGGACATCTCTGCCCCGGGTCAGTTCGTCCAGATGCCAAGCGCCGTCGACCTTCGGCGCGAGTACCCGGTCGACCTGTGCGTCGGTCAGTGTCGCGACGGTTCCGTCATCGAGCACGCCGGCGGTGTGCACCACCGCGATCGGGGTATCGCCGATGTCGGCGAGCAGCTCGCGCACCGCATCGCGATCGGCCACATCGCACGCGACGACCCGGGCTCGCGCCCCCAGCCGCGCCAACTCCGCGACCAACTCGGCGGCTCCCGCCGCATCCGGACCACGTCGTGAGGTCAGAACCAGTTCGCGCACACCGTGTTCGGCGACCAGATGCCGGGCGAACAGCGAGCCGAGGCCGCCGGTGCCGCCGGTGATCAGTACCGTCGCTCCGTCGAAGGTCGCGGCGGTGGCGGCAAGTTCCGTTGCGGTACCGCTCGTTTCGGCGGCGGGTCGGAGCCGGGGAACCAGAACGCGGTCGTCACGCAGCGCGATCTGTGGTGCGCGCGTAGCCAGCGCGGCGGTGATCCGGTCGGGGTTCGCGGGCGCGGCGGGATCCTCGTCGATCAGAACGAATCGATCGGGATGCTCCGACTGCGCGCTGCGCAGCAGCCCCCACACCGCGGCCGCTGCCGGATCAGGAGTTTCCCCGGGAATTCCGGCCCCACCCGACGCCACCAGTACCAGCCGGGAATCGGCCGGTCGTTGCTGGGTGAGCCATGAGCGCAGGTGCGTCAGGGTCGAGTGAACCCGTGCCCGTATCTCCTGCGGTTCGCCGGAAACCGTTCCATCCGTGGACGAATCGGCACGGAAGACCACGGCCTGGGGAAGTTCCTCGGCGGCGTTGAGATCGCGCGGGTTCGGATCCTCCTCCCAGCGCACCTCGTACAGTGCGGCGGCGTCGGCTGACAGCGCACTGCGGAATTCCTTGACGTCGTACGGCCGCATCACCACGGCATCGACCGAGACGACGGGATTGCCATCCGGGTCGACGGCCGCGACCGCCACGGCTTCCGGCCCCTGAGCGACCGCGATGACCCGCAGTGCGGACACCTCGGCGGGCCGACCATCCTGGGTCGCCGGACGGTGGAACCGAGCCCCACCCCAGCGGAAGAGCAGTTTGCCGGTGTTCGGATCGGGGTTCCCGTCACGCCAGATCAGCCGGGAGAACGCGGCGTGCATGACCATATCGAGCAGCGCGGGATGCAGAGTGTGACGTCCCGAATGCGTTGCGGCCGTGCTGAGGTCCGAGTTCAGGGCGATCTCGGAGAAGACGGTGTCGTCACGCTCCCACACCTGCTGTACCCCGAGGAACGCCGGACCGTATTCGAGTCCCGCGTCCGCGGCGATCTGCGCGGGCAGTGCGGCACTGTCGAGGTGTTGTGCGTCGGCTGGCGGCCACGATTCCGCCCGCAGCCGGGAGAGCACTTCCGGTTCGCGCCCGACGGACGTGGCGAGCGAACCCGTCGCGTTGTGGATCCATTCGTCGGAAGTCGATGTACGGAAATAGAATTCGAACGCGCGATGCCCGGTCGAATCGGGGGCCTGCACCAGTACCTGGAGTTCGATCTCAGCGCTGTCGGAGGGCACGATCGGTGCTTGCAGGGTGAGTTCTTCGACTGCCTCGCAACCGATGCGGCCACCGGCGACGAGGAGGAACTCGATCAACGTGGCGCTCGGCAGGACCATCACGCCGTACGACAGGTGGTCGGCGATCCACGGATGCGTCGCCGCCGATAGTCGGCCGGTGAAGAGCCACTCGTCCGAACCGGCCAATCCGAGTACGCCGGTGAGGATCGGATGGTCCGACATGTCCGCGGCCGCGCCGTGGTCGGGGTTCAGCCAGTAGCGGCGACGTTGAAAAGCGTACTTGGGCAAAGCGATAGGAGCCGTACCGCGCTCGGCGAAGGTCGAGCGCCAGTCGACGCGCGCGCCCGTCGCCTGCAGCTGCGCCAAGGCGGCCACGAACTGCCCGACCTCCTCGGACGACCGGCGCGCCAGGGCCACTGTCGCCGGGGCAGCCGCGAGATCGGTGTTCTCGCCCAGACATTCGCGGGTCATGGCGGTCAGTACCGCGTCGGGGCCGACTTCGACGAAGCGGCGGACCCCGTCGGCGCGCAGGGTGTCGACCGCGGGCGCGAAGCGAACGGTGGCGCGGACCTGCTGCACCCAGTACTCGGGATCGGTCACCGAATCACCGGCCGACTCTCCGGTGACCGTAGAGACGATCGGCAGCTTGGGCGTGCGGTAGTCGAGTTTCCGCGCGACCGAGCGGAACTTCTCGAGCATCGGCGCCATCCGCGCCGAATGGAAGGCATGGCTCACCCGGAGCCGCTTGGTCTGGATGCCCGCGGTGGTGAGTTCGCGCTCCAGGCTCTCGATCGCCTCGGTATCGCCGGACAGGACCGTCGAGGTGGGACCGTTCGCCGCGGCCACCGAGACTCGATCGGCCACTGCCGCGATCAGTTCGGACGCGCGCGCCGCATCGATTGCCGCCGCGAGCATCGCGCCGCCCTCGGGCAATGCGCCCATCAGGCGGCCGCGGGCCGCCACCAGCGCGCAGGCGTGCGGCAGCGACAGCACTCCGGCGACATGTGCCGCCGCCAGCTCGCCGATCGAGTGACCGACCAGCACATCCGGTGTGACACCGAAGGATTCCAGCAGCCGGAACAGTGCCACCTCGAAGGCGAACAGCGCGGGCTGAGTCCATTCGGTGCGGTCCAGCAGGCCTTCGGGGTCGGTGAACATCACCTCCCGCAACGACCGTCCCAGCGGCCGATCCAGTACCGCGCACACCTCGTCCAGTGCGGTGGCGAACGCCGGGTACGCGTTGTAGAGCCCGGCGCCCATCCCGGCGCGTTGCGCGCCCTGACCGGTGAACAGGAACGCGGTGGCGCCGGAATCAGCCTTCGCCACGATCGCGTTCGGCCCGTCCGCGGCCAGATCCGCCAAACCGCTCAGCACTTCGGCGCGGTCGCGCCCGGTGACCGCGCCACGCCAATCGAGCAGCGCCCGCGAGCTCGCCAGGGCATGTGCCACCTCGCGCACATCCGTGTCGGGGCGCTCGGCCAGCCACTGCCGCAGCCGATCCGCCTGTGCACGGAGAGCGGCTTCGGATTTGGCCGAGACGACGAGCGCGACGCTGTCGGCCGAGACGCGCGGCGAGGTATCCGCCGCGGTCGCGGCCTCCGCCGGGGCAGGGGCTTCCTCGAGAATGAGGTGCGCATTGGTGCCGCTGGCCCCGAAGGAGGACACGCCCGCCCGGCGTACGCGCTCCCCCTGTGGCCACGGGTGGCTGTCCTGAAGCAGACGAACCGTACCGGCCGACCAATCCACGTGGGGCGTGGGTTCATCCACGTGCAGGGTTCGCGGCAGCACACCGTGGCGCATGGCCTGCACCATCTTGATCACGCCGCCGACACCCGCGGCGGCCGAGGTGTGACCGATATTGGATTTCAGCGAGCCCAGATGCAGCGGCTCACCGTGGCGTCCCGCGCCGTACACGCCGACGAGCGCCTGCGCCTCGATCGGATCGCCGAGCATCGTGCCCGTTCCGTGCGCCTCGACCGCGTCGACGTCGGCGGGCTCCAGTCCGGCATTGCCCAGTGCCTGGGCGATGACCCGCTCCTGGGACGGGCCGTTCGGCGCGGTGAGGCCGTTGCTCGCACCGTCCTGATTGACCGCGCTTCCCCGAATGACCGCCAGCACGGTGTGGCCCGCGCGCTGGGCGTCCGAGAGTCGTTCCAGCACCAGCATTCCGAGTCCCTCGGAGAAGCCGGTGCCATCGGCGGCGGCCGCGAACGCCTTGCACCGGGCGTCGCTGGACAATGCCCGCTGCCGGGCGAAAGCGATCAGGAGCGACGGGTCCGACATCACGGTGACGCCACCGGCCAGCGCCACGTCCGTATCGCCCTGACGCAAGGCCTGACAGGCCAGATGTATGGCCACCAGTGAGGACGAACACGCGGTGTCGACCGCGATCGCCGGGCCGGTGAAGCCGAAGGTGTAGGCGATCCGTCCGGCCAGGACGCTGTTCGAAACACCCAGGTAGGCATGGCCTTCGGTCTCCGCGCCGATGGTGGCGGAACCGATGCGGGGGCCGTAGTGCTGATGGATGACACCGGCGAAGACACCGGTGTCGCTGCCCCGCAGCGACACCGGGTCGATACCCGCGTCCTCGAGGGCCTCCCAGGCGGCCTCCAGCATGAGCCGCTGCTGCGGATCCATCGCCGCCGCCTCGCGGGGGCCGATGCCGAAGAAGGCGGCATCGAAATCACCGATGTCGTCGAGGAATCCACCGTCGCGCGTGTAGATGGTGCCCGCCGCGTCGGGGTCCGTGTCGAACAGCCGCTCGAGGTCCCAGCCTCGATCGGTCGGATAGCCGCCGATGGCGTCGACGCCGTCCGAGGTCAGTTGCCACAGCTGCTCGGGAGAGCGCACGCCGCCCGGGTATCGGCACGCCATCCCGACAATGGCGATCGGTTCCCGCATTCGATCGGTGAGCGTGCGCAGCTGCTGCTTGGTCTCGTACAGCTCCTTGGCCGTCTTCTTGAGGTACCGGCGCAGTTCGTCGTCGTCAGCCATCAGAGAATCTCCTGGTCCATCAGCTCAGAGGCTGTCGATGAATTCGAAAAGCTCGTCGTCGTCGGCGGATTCGAGATCGCCGGCGTCGTTCACCCCTGGTGGGTGCAGCGGGCCGCGATCGGCCGCCACGTCCTCGAGCTTGCGTAGTAGCGCGGACAACTTCTCGGCCAGGTCGGAACGTTCCGACCTGGTCAGTTCCGCCTCGGCGAAACTTCTGGTGAGCGAGTCGACCTCGGCGGCGAGCGCCCGCGCGGCCGCGTCGGCGGGCACCAACTCCTGACGGAGGAACTCGGCCAGGGCCGCCGGAGTCGGGTGATCGAACATCGCGGTGGCCGACAACTGCACTCCCGCAGCCGATTTCAACCTGTTGCGGAATTCCATCACCCCGAGCGAGTCGAACCCGATCGCGCTGAACGGTTTATCCGGCTCCAACGTGTCGGCGCCGGTGTGACCGAGCACGGCCGCGGCGTGCACGCCGATCACACCGAGCAGGACCCGCTTCTGCTCCTCGGCCGAACGACCGAGCAGGCGGGTGACGAGCTGTCCCGAATCGGCGGCGATCTCCGCCGTCGCCGGTTCGGTGACCGCCCCCCGCTGCTTCAGCGCTGTCGCCGAGGTGGCCGCCGGCCTGGACAGTGCCCGCATGATCGGGCGGACACCGGCCGGGTCGCCCGCGCCGAGCGCGTCGCGGTCCATGCGAACCGCCACGGAGGTGGGACGGCCGGTGGTCGTAGCCGCGTCGAAAAGGTCCATGCCCTCGTCCGCATTCAGCGGGAGCAGGCCCTCCCGTCGCAGTCGTGCCAGATCCGCTTCGGTCAGATCGCCGGTCATTCCGCTGCTCTGCTGCCATGGCCCCCATGCGATGGAGGTCGCGGGGAGTCCCTCGGCGTGCCGCAGGTGCGCCAGTGCGTCGAGGAAGGTGTTGGCGGCGGCGTAGTTGGCCTGGCCCGCCGTACCGAGCACCCCCGCGACCGAGGAGTAGAGCACGAAGGCCGAGAGGTCCATGCCCGCGGTGGCCTCGTGCAGATTCCAGGCGGCGTCGACCTTGGGACGCAGGACCCGCGCGATCTGCTCGTCGGTCATGGTGGCGAGCAGGCCGTCGGCCAGCACACCTGCCGCGTGTACGACCATGGTCAGCGGGTGCTGGGCGGGGATCGCGGCGAGCAGCCGGTCGAGCGCCGCCCGATCGGCCGCATCGCACGCGACGACGTCCACGTGCGCGCCGAGTGCGGTGAGTTCGGCGACCGTTTCCGCCGCACCCGGCGTCTCCATGCCGCGTCGGCTCGCGAGCACGAGCCTGCGCGCACCGTGGCCGGTGATGAGGTGGCGTGCGGCCACCACCCCCAAACCGCCGGTGCCGCCGGTGATCAGCACGGTTCCGTCGGTGCGCGGCGGTGTCGGGACGGTGAGCACGTTCTTGCCGACACCCCGGGCCTGGCTGAGGTGGCGGAAGGCGTCAGGGGCGCGCCGCAGATCCCATGCGGTGATCGGATACGGCGTCAGCTCACCGCGATCGAACAGTGCCACGAGGGCTGCCAGAATCTCCCGCAGCCGCTCGGGTCCCGCCTCCATCAGCATGAAACTGGCGTAGCGCACGCCGGGGTGCGTCGCGCCGATCTCGACCGGGTCGCGACGGTCGATCATCCCCATCTCGACGAATCGGCCGCCGCGGGGGAGTAGGCGCAGCGAGGCGTCCACGAAGTCGCCTGCCAGCGAATCGAGCACGATGTCCACGCCGGCGCCGCCGGTGCGCTCCAGGAATTCCTGTTCGAATTCCAGGGTTCGGGAATCGGCGATATCCGCATCGTCGAAACCCATGTCGCGCAGTACGTTCCACTTGGGTTTGCTCGCCGTGGCCAGGACGCGCAGCCCCAGGTGCCGGGCGAGTTGCACCGCCGCCATGCCGACGCCGCCGGTCGCCGCGTGCAGCAGCAGCGTCTCACCGGACCGGGCGTCGGCGAGGTCGACCAGACCGTAGTAGGCGGTCGCGTACACGATCGGAACAGCGGCGGCCTGTGCGAACGACCAGCCGCGCGGCATCGGTGCGAGCAGTCGCCGGTCCACCACGACAACCGAACCCATACCGGGGGTGAAACCGAAAACGTGATCACCGACGGCGAATTCGGTGACGTCGGCCCCGACCTCCAGCACGACGCCCGCGCCCTCGCCGCCGATGCGGCCGAGCGGATCCGGGTAGGTGCCCAACGCCATGAGCACATCCCGGAAGTTCAGGCCCACCGCCCGCATACTCACCCGGACCTGGCCCGGCTCGAGCACGGTTGTCGCGCCCGCGGTCTCGTCGAGTCCGAAGTTCTCCATGGCCAGGGTTCCCCGGTCACGGAGGGTCAGCGCGAAGGCCGCACCGGCGGGGGCGGTCAGGGCGCCGGAGTCGCGGGTGACTCGCGGGACGTACACCGCCGAACCCCGCACAGCCAGCTGGGATTCGTCGGCGATCGCCGACGCCGACTCCACGCCTGCGCGAAGGGTGCCGTCCCCGCCGATGTCCACGAGCCTGATCCGGTCCGGGTTCTCGCTCTGCGCGGTGCGGAGCAGGCCCCACACGGCGGCGCTCGCCGGATCGATGTGCTCGCCGGCCTCGGCCGCGACCGCCCGGCGCGTGACCACCACGACGGGATCATCACCGTCCAGCAGTCGCCGCACTCGCGCGGCGACGTCGATGACCGTCCGGCGCACCGATTCCGGCACGGATCCGGTCGTGGTCGCCGGTTCGATCGATGCGACCACATGTCTGCGCTCGCCGATCGTGGCGATCTCGTAGTCCCCGTCCGATGCGGCGCCGGCCCAGACGACATCCACTGTGCCGCCGTCCGGTTGCGGCCGGGGCAGCCAATCGACGTGGTAGCCGAGGCGGTCGCGCCGGGATTCGGTGAGCGAGCCCGCCGCGATGGCACGCAGGGTCAGTGCCCCCACCTCACCCACCGGCGTGCCGGCCTGGTCGGTGAAGGTCAAGCTGATGCGCTCGCCCCCGGAATCGGAAACCCTCGCGTGCACCCGAAGGGCGTTCGATCCGGTGCCACGCAGGCCGACGTGTTCCCAGGAGAACGGCACGGCGACCGAACCATTCGGCGGCGCGGGAAGCAGCCCGCCCAGCAGGATCACGTGCAGCGCCGAGTCCAGGAGGGCGGGGTGGATCCCGAACTCCCCGGCCTGGTCGCGGACCGAATCCGGCAGTGCGATCTCGGCGAACGCCTCACCGGCACGCGCCCACAACGACCGCACGCCTCGGAAGGCCGGCCCGTATCGGTAGCCGCGTTCCGCCAGCGCCGCGTAGCCGTCTTCGACGGCGATCGCCGCGGCGTCCGCGGGCGGCCAATCGGGCGATCCGCCCGGGTTCGACGGTGCGAACGCGTCGTCGGTGAGGGTCGCGGAGGCGTGGCGCGTCCACTGCGAGTCGCCGTCGGGTCCGGCGTTCTCGACTCGTGAATAGAACTGTGCCGTCACGCCGTTCGAGTCGTCGGGTTCGCCCACCACCAGGCGCAGCTGGACCCCCGCATCCGCCGGAATCGGCAGCGGCGCCTCGATCACCAGTTCGGCCAGACGTGGCCGCCCGGTGACCGCACCGGCATGGAGCGCGAGCTCCGCCAGGGCGGCGCCGGGCAAGAGCACCGTGCCCGCGACCGCGTGGTCTTCGAGCCAGGGCTGCGCGCTTCGCGACAGCCGGCCGGTGAACACCACCTGCTCCGAGCCCGGCAGCCGGACGATCGCGCCGAGCAGCGGATGACCGGCGTCTTCGAGTCCCGAACGCCGGACATCGTTCGCCACGACGGGCCGGGCCCAATAACGCTGACGCTGGAACGCATAGGTGGGCAAGGCGACACGGACAGCAGGCCGGTCGTGAGCCTGCGACCAGTCGACGGGAATACCGGCGGCGTCCGCCCGCGCCAATGCGGTGACGAACGCGGTCGGCTCGTCCATCGACCGCCGCGATGCCGCCACCGCCACGGATTTCGACTCCACCTCGGGGTGCTGCGCCAGACAGGCCGACGTCATGGCGGTGAGCACCGCGTCCGGGCCGACCTCGAGGAACTTCCGCACACCGATCTCGATCAGGGTGTCCACTCCCGGCGCGAAACGCACACAGCCACGCACCTGCGCCACCCAGTACTCCGGGTCGCGGACGGCGTCGCCCGCCTCGGTGCCGGTGACGTTCGAAACGATCGGCAGCAGCGGCTGCCGATAGGTCAATCCCTCAGCCACAGTGCGGAATTCGACCAGCATCGGGTCCATGCGCGCCGAATGGAACGCGTGGCTGACCCGGAGCCGACTCGTCCGGACACCGCGCTGCTCGAACAGCCGGTCGACCTCGGCGACGGCGTCCTCATCGCCCGAGAGCACCACGGCGGCAGGCCCGTTGACCGCCGCCACCGAGAGGCGATCGGAATAGTCGGCCACCACCGCTACCGCGTCCGCCTCGGAGACGGCCACCGCGAGCATGGCGCCGCCTTCGGGCAGGCCACCCATCAACCGTCCGCGTGCCGCCACCAGTGCGCACGCGTCCGGCAGCGACCACACGCCCGCCACATACGCCGCGGCGAGCTCACCGATGGAATGTCCGGCGACCACGTCCGGCATCACGCCGAAGGACTCCAGCAGCCGGAACAGCGCCACTTCGAAGGCGAACAGCGCGGGCTGCGTGAATTCCGTTCGGTTCAGCCCGCTTTCGGGCGCGTCGAACATCACCGCGCGCAGCGATCCGCCGAGCCGGCCGTCGAATTCGGCGCACACTTCGTCGAGGGCGCTCGCGAAGGCCGGGTAGTCGCGGTAGAGCCCGGCACCCATGCCGCGGCGCTGCGCACCCTGTCCGGTGAACAGGAACGCCACTCGCCCCGGTGTCGCCGTGCCCGCGACGGCGGTCGTGGTGGCCTGCCCGTCGGCGAGGGCAGCCAGGCCGGCGAGCAGTTCGTCACGGTCGCGACCGATGACCCCGCCGCGCCAGTCCAGTCGCGCCCGGGTGCCGACCAGGGCCGAGGCGACATCCCGTGCGGCGAGTTCGGGGCGTTCGATCATCCACTGCCGCAACCGATCCGCCTGATCACGCAGGGCCGCCTCCGACCGTCCCGAGAGCATCAGGGCGGTGACGTTCGGATTCGCCGGTGCGAGGGCGGGTTCGGCCGCGGTCACGGGCGGCTCCTCGAGGATGACGTGCGCGTTCGTTCCGCTGATGCCGAAGGACGAGACGCCGGCGCGGCGCAGCCGGTCACCGCCGGGCCACGGCTCGGCGTCGGTGAGCACCCGCACGGCCCCCGATGACCAATCGACATGCGGTGAGAGCTCGTCCGCGTGCAGGGTGCGCGGCAGCACGCGATGGTGCATGGCCTGAACCATCTTGATGATTCCGCCGACACCCGCGGCTGCTTGGGCATGCCCGATATTGGATTTGAGCGAGCCGATCCGCAGGGGTTCCCGGTCGCCGCGAGCTTGTCCATAGGTGGCGATCAGCGCGTGCGCCTCGATCGGGTCGCCCAGGGTGGTGCCGGTGCCGTGCGCCTCGACGGCGTCCACGTCCGCCGCCGTCAAACCGGCGTCGGCCAGCGCCTCGGCGATCACCCGCTCCTGAGCCGGTCCGTTGGGCGCGGTCAGACCATTGCTGGCGCCGTCCTGATTGACCGCGCTGCCACGGACGACCGCGAGCACGGTGTGGCCGAGCCGCTGTGCGTCCGAGAGCCGTTCGACGACCAGCACGGCCGCACCTTCCGACCACGCCACGCCGTCGGCGGCCGCGGAGAACGATTTGCAGCGCCCGTCCGAGGCGAGACCGCGCTGGCGGGAGAAGTCGAGGAAGACCGCGGGCGTGGCCATGACCGTGGCCCCGCCGACCAGGGCCAGGGAACTTTCCCCCTGTCGCAGCGCACGGCACGCCAGATGCAGCGCCACCAGCGAGGACGAGCACGCGGTGTCCACCGTCAGCGCGGGACCTTCCAGTCCCAGGGCGTAGCCGATCCGCCCCGAGACCACGCTGCCCAGCGATCCGGTGAGCGCGTAACCCTCGACCTCCGGACCCGCGTTGCGGGTCAGCGACTCGTAGTCCTGGTACATCACGCCCGAATAGACGCCGGTATCGCTGCCGCGCAATGAGGTCGGGTCGATTCCCGCGTGTTCGAGCGCCTCCCAGGACACTTCGAGCAGCAACCGCTGCTGCGGATCCATCGCGACCGCCTCACGGGGACCGATTCCGAAGAAGCCCGCGTCGAAATCGGCTGCGCCGGTGATGAATCCACCGCGACCCGAATAGGTGGTACCCGGATTGTCGGGGTCCGGGTCGATCAGCCGGTCCAGCTCCCAGCCGCGGTCGGACGGGAAGTCGCTGGTCGCGTCCGTTCCCGCGAACACCAGATCCCAGAGTGCGCCGGGGGATTCGACACCACCCGGGTAGCGGCAGGCCATGCCGACGATCGCGATCGGCTCATCGGTGCGTGCGGGGCTCGACGCCGCCGGCTTCGCCACCGGTGTCGCCGTCGGCGCGACTCTCGACTGGACCAGCTTCGCCACCGCCGCGGGCGTCGGATAATCGAAGACCAGGGTCGAGGGCAGAGACAGACCGGTGGCCTTACCGAGCCGATTCCGCAGCTCCACTCCGCCCAGCGAATCGAGGCCCAGTTCCCGGAACGGCATGTCGGCATCGATCGAGTCACCGGAATCATGTCCGAGGACGGCTGCGACCTGGGCGCGCACCGTCTCCAGGGTCAGGGCGGCACCGCGGTCCGAACCCGCCTCGGCCAGCCTCGCGGCCAAGGTATCCACCGCGCCAACGGATTTCACGACCTCGGCGGGACGCCGGACGAACCCGCGCAGGACCGGCGGCAACGCGCGACCGTCGGATCCGCGACGCAGTGCGGTCGCATCGAAACGCAGCGGAACCAGGCGTGCGGCACGATGCGCGAGCGCGGCATCGAACAGGCGCAGTCCCTCGGCGCGTTCGATTTGCCCGAGCCCGAGGCGATCCCACCGGGCGACGGCGACCCGGTCCAACTCGCCCGTCATTCCGCCCGCCTCGCCCCAGGGTCCCCAGGCCAAGGACGTCGCGGCCAGGCCGGCGGCGCGTCGCCGCTCGGCCAGCGCGTCCAGGAAGCTGTTCGCGGCCGCATAGTTGCCCTGCCCGGCCGAACCGATCACTCCCGCGACCGAGGAGAACAGCACGAATGCGGAGAGGTCGATATTCTCGGTCGCTTCGTGCAGATTCCACGCGCCGGCGACCTTCGGCGCCAAGACCCGGTCGACCTGCTCGGCGGTCAGGGAGCCGATGGTGCCGTCGTCGAGGACGCCTGCGGCGTGTACCACCGCGCTCAAATCCAGACCGCTCACCAGCTGTCGTACCGATTCACGGTCGGCTATGTCGCAGGCGATGATCCGAGCCTGGGCGCCCAGGGTTGCCAATTCTTCGACCAGGGCCGTCGCGCCGGGAGCGTCGGGGCCTCTGCGGGAGGTCAACGCCAGGTTCCGGACGCCGTACTCGGTCACGAGATGCCGGGCGAACAATGCGCCCAATCCGCCTGTGCCGCCGGTGATCAGCACCGTTCCGGTTCCGAACGGGGTGGGGTCGACCTCGGCGTGGGCGGTCTCGGCGCGAACCAATCGTGGTACGAGCACCTCGGAACCGCGAATCGCGACCTGCGGTTGCCCCGTACGCACCACGGCGACCAGCGCTTCGGCATCCAACGGCGCCGCCGGGTCCTCGTCGACGAGGACGAAGCGATCCGGATTCTCCGACTGCGCGGTGCGCACCACACCCCACACCGCGGCCGCGATGAGATCGGGGGTCTCGTCGGCGACTCCTATTGCGCCGGTGGTGATGACGACCAGCCGCGCGTCCGATTGCTGTTCGTCCAGCAGCCACGAATTCAGCCGGGCGAGCGTCTCGTTCACGGCCCGTCGGGTCGCCGAACCGATATCGGCCGGTTCGCCGCCCGGGAGCTCCGGACGGTACGCCACCGCGGTCGGAATCCGCTCCGCGTCGCCGACGACCTCGCCGCCCGCGCGCTCCCAGCGCACCTGATACAGATCGGCCGTGTTCTCGGACAGTCCTTCGAAGAACCGTCGCACGTCATACGGGCGCATGACGACGGCATCCACCGAAACAATCGGCCGGCCAACGGAATCGACGGCGGCGACGGAGATGGTCTCCGGCCCCGTCGCGACGGCGGCGACTCGAAGCGATGTCAGCTGCGCCGATCGATCCGCCATCGGCCGATGGAATCGCGCACCGCCCCAGCGGAACAACAGTTTCCCCGAGCCCGGTTCGTGATCCAGTCCGCGCCACAGCAATTCGGCGAGTCCGGCGTGCACCGTCATATCCAGCAGCGTGGGGTGCAGACCGAAAGCGCGGGCCGCGTCACCCGCCTCGGTGCGCAGGGAGACCTCGGAGAAGACAGCGTCCGGCTGTCGCCAAACGGCCTGGACGCCGCCGAACGCCGGGCCGTATTCGAGCCCGGAGCCCTGAGTCATCAGGCTCGGAATGCGCGTCGCGTCGATCGCTTCCGCATCGGCGGGCGGCCACGCCTGGCCGAGCAACCGCAATGCCTCCGAGTCGATCGAATGTTCTTGCGCGAGTGCGCCGGTCGCATTGAGTACCCACGGAGCATCCGCGGACTTCCGGAAGTAGAAGTCGAAAGGCCGACGCCCGGACTCGGGAGCCCGAACAGCGACCTGGAGTTCGATCTCGTCGTCGTCGGCGGGCACGATCGGAACCTGCAACGTGAGCTCGTCGAGCACATCGCAGTCGATTCGCATGCCCGCGATGAGCAGGAATTCCACCAGGACCGCGCTCGGGACGACTACCACGCCGTGCGCCGCATGGTCGGTGATCCACGGGTGTTCGCGCATGGACAGTCGACCCGTGAACAACCATTCATCGGTGCCCGCGACCCCGACGACACCGGTCAGAATCGGGTGATCACCGGACGTGCCCGCGGAAATACTTGGGCGCAGCCAGAACCGCTGATGCTGGAATGCATAGGTCGGCAACGGGATTCGTCGATCGGAGGCGGGCAGCAGGGGCCGCCAGTCGACGGGGTCACCGGTGACGTGGAGCTGCGCCAGGGCGGAGAGCAGCTGCGGTACCTGATCATTCGACCGTCGCGAAGTGGCCACGACCGAGGTCGACGACTCGATGGCCGGATCGGTCGCCAGGTACCGGTTGGTCGCCGCGCTGAGAATGGCATCCGGTCCCACTTCGACGAATCGCCGCACTCCGCTCGCGAGCAGCGTGGCGATCGCGGGTGCGAAGCGGACGGCGTCCCGCACCTGCCGCACCCAGTAGTCGGGGGTGGCGATGGTCTCGCCCGCCAGGTCTCCGGCGACGGTGGAGACGATGGGCACCCGGGGCTGGTGATAGGTGAGGCGCTCCGCGATCGTGCGGAACCCCGCCAGCATCGGATCCATTCGTGCCGAATGGAAAGCGTGGCTGACGCGCAGCCGGGTGGTCTGAATTCCCTCGGCGGCCAGGTCTCGTTCGACGGCGTCGATCGCGTCGGAGTCACCGGAAAGCACCGTCGCGGCCGGGGCATTGACCGCGGCGAGCGAGAGGCGGCCATCGTGTCCGGCGATGATGCCGTTCGCTCGCGCCTCGTCGACGGCGACGGCGAGCATCGCCCCGCCCTCGGGGAGTTCGCCCATCAACCGGCCTCGGGCCGCCACGAGTGCGCAGGCGTCGGGCAGCGACAGCACTCCGGCCACGTGGGCGGCCGACAGTTCGCCGATGGAGTGGCCCGCGAGGACGTCCGGTGCCGTTCCGAACGATTCCAGCAGCCGGTACAGCGCGATTTCGAAGGCGAAGAGCGCGGGTTGCGTCCATTCGGTGCGATCGAGCACGCCGGTGGCATCGGTGAACATCACCTCACGCAGCGACCGTCCGAGGAGCGGATCGAGGTGTGCGCACACCCCGTCCAGTGCGGTCGCGAAGGCGGGGAAGGCGCTGTAGAGGTCGGCGCCCATGCCGACTCGCTGGGCACCCTGTCCGGTGAACAGGAACGCGGTCTGGCCCGCGACGAGGGTTCCGGTGACGATCTCGGCGCCACTGCCCGCATCGGCGACGGCCTGCAATCGCTCGAGCAGCTCGTCCCGGTCGCGTCCGAACACCACAGCACGCGAATCGAGTTGTGCCCGGGTCGAAGTCAGCGCACCGGCGACCTCGGCGACATCCAGCTGCGGGCGTTCCGACAACCACAGTCGCAGGCGGGCGGCCTGTGCGCGCAGCGCCGTCTCGTTCTTGCCCGAGAGGACCATCGGCACCGCGCTCGTGTTCGGGAGATCCGAGCCGCCACGCGGAGTGTCCGATGTCGCCGCGTCGACGGGCGCTTCCTCGAGGATCACATGCGCGTTCGTTCCGCTGATCCCGAACGACGAGACCCCCGCCCGCCGCGGCCGCTCCCCGCGTTCCCACGGTTCGGCCTCGGCCAGCAGCCGTACCGCACCCGCATTCCAATCCACATGCGGGGAAGGCGTTTCCGCGTGCAGGGTGCGCGGCAGTCGTCCATGCCGCATCGATTGGACGGTCTTGATCACACCGGCGACGCCGGCGGCGGCGACGGTATGGCCGATATTCGATTTGAGCGAACCGATCCGCAGGGGTTCCCGGTCGCCGCGAGCCTGTCCGTAGACGGCGATCAGTGCCTGTGCCTCGATCGGATCGCCCAGTCTCGTACCGGTGCCGTGCGCCTCGACGGCGTCCACATCGGCCGCCGAGATACCGGCGTCGGCGAGGGCCTGTTCGATCACGCGTTGCTGCGACGGCCCATTGGGTGCGGTGAGCCCATTGCTCGCGCCGTCCTGGTTGACCGCGCTACCACGCACCACCGCCAGGACGTCGTGTCCGAGCCGGCGAGCATCGGAGAGTCGCTCCAGAACGAGCACCCCCGATCCCTCGGACCAGCCGACACCGTCGGCAGCGGCAGAAAAAGCCTTGCAGCGGCCGTCGCGCGACAGCCCGCGCTGCCGGGAGAAATCGACATACAGGTCGGGAGTCGCGGCGATGGTCACGCCTCCGGCGAGAACCAGAGAGCTCTCGCCCCTGCGCAATGCCTGGCACGCCGAGTGCAGCGCCACCAGCGAGGAGGAGCACGCGGTGTCCACCGTCACCGCCGGCCCCTCCAGGCCGAGGACGTAGGCGAGCCGCCCCGAGATGACGCTGTGCGAGGTGCCGGTCAGCCGGAAGCCCTCCAGCTCGCCGGTGACGAGACCGGAATACCCTGACGCGCAGGCTCCCACGAAGACACCGGTATCGCTGCCGCGCAGTGTGGTCGGGTCGATTCCGGCGTCTTCGAGGGCTTCCCACGCGGTTTCGAGGAACACCCGCTGCTGCGGATCCATCGCCAGTGCCTCGCGCGGGCTGATCCCGAAGAATCCGGGGTCGAAATCACCTGCACCGCTAAGGAAGCCGCCTCGTCGCGTGTAGACGGTGCCCGCCTTGTCGGCGTCGGGATCGTAGAGACGATCGAGATCCCAGCCGCGATCGGCGGGGAAGTCACCGATCGCGTCTCGTCCCGCCGCGACCAGGTCCCACAGCTCCTCGGCGGAGGAGATACCGCCGGGGAACCGCGCACCCATGCCGACGATCGCGATCGGCTCGTCCGAGGAGGTTCGCCGCGTGACCCGGCCGCGCTGCTCACCGGCCGCGGTGGCGCGTGACCTCAGTAGGTCGGCCACCGAGGTGGCGGTGGGGTGATCGAAGATGAGCGAGGGCGGCAATTCCACACCCGTCGCCCGGGTCAGGCGTTTCTGCAGTTCCACGCCACTGAGCGAGTCGAACCCGAGATCGGTGAACGGCAGGTCGCCGCGAATCGACTCGGCCGATTCGTACCCGAGGACCGCGGCGGCCTGCTCGCGGACCACGGCGAGAACCGCGGCGCGGTGCTGATATTCGGGCATCGCTCGCAGCTGGTGCGCGAGGACCGTCGGGGCGGGCACTACCGGCGGCGAATCGACGGATTCGAGCTCGGTGGAGTTCTCCCGGCGGTGAAATGCGTACGGCGGCAGGTCTACCCGGACACCGGTCGCCCCGGCCGTCGAGTCCATCGGCAGTCCGGTGCGGTCCGAACCGCCGCCGTGCTCGGCGAGCGTTCCCAGCCCGAGCAGTAGCTGCTCGCGGCTCGACACGGAAAAGTCTGCCCGCCAAGGCATCTGGGCGCGGGCGGTGAGCAGAGAATACGCCACGTCGGCGAGGGCGAGTTCCGGGTGGCGCACCAGCCAGTCACGGAGCCGGCTCGCCTGCGCGCGGAGGCCGGCCTCATCGCGCGCGGAGAGCACGATCGGCACCTCGGCGGCGTCTTCGGACTTGCTGGTAGTTGTCGCGATGTCCGCGATCGGAGCCTCGTCGAGGATCAAGTGAACGTTCGAACCGCCCATACCGAATGCGGATACGCCCGCCCGCCGAATGGCGGTCGCAGCCCACTGCTCCGGTTCGCTGACCACACGCAAGCGCAGATCATCCAGGGGAATAGCCGGATTGGGCCGCTCGAAATTGAGGCTGGCCACGAGTTCGCGGTGGCGCAGACACAGCGCGGTCTTGATGAGGCCGATGATTCCGGCGGCGCCCTCCAGATGGCCGACATTCGTCTTGACCGACCCCACCGCCAGCGGCGAATTCGGTTCGCGATCGGAGCCGTATGTCGCGCCGAGTGCGGCGGCCTCGACCGGGTCGCCCGCCGGTGTTCCCGTGCCGTGCAATTCGACGTACTGCACGGAATCGGTGGGCACATCGGCCGCCTCGAGCGCGGAGCGAATCGCGGCGACCTGCGCTTCGCGACTCGGCGCACTCAACACCCGCCGTTCATTGCCGGTATTGACCGCGCTACCACGGATGACGGCGTGAATCCGGTCGCCGTCGTCGATCGCCTGTGCCAGCGGCTTCAGCACGATCACGCCACCGCCTTCGCCGCGCACGAATCCGTCCGCGCGCGAGTCGAAGGTGTAGCACCGGCCCTGTGCCGATTGCGCACCGAAGTGTTCGATCCGTTCACCACTGGTCGGCGAGAGGATCAGATTGACGCCACCGGCCAATGCGATATCGGTTTCACCCGCCCGCAGGCTTTCGCACGCCAGGTGCACCGCGACCAGCGAGGAGGCCTGGGCGCTGTCGACCAACAGGCTGGGGCCGGTGAAACCGAAAAAGTTGGAAACCCGGTTGGCGATGATTCCGCGCGTCGCGCCCCACAGGGAGTGGCGCGTGATGCCGGGCCCTTCGGCGGCGTTGACGAGTTCCGCGAAGTCACCGCTGGTACAACCGAGAAATACCCCGCCCCGGCGCGATTCGCGGGCCGCATCGGCCAGCCCCGCGTCTTCGAGGGCTTCCCAGCTCAGCTCCAGCGCGAGCAATTGCTGTGGATCGATCGATCGGGCCTCATGGGGGGCGATGCCGAAGAACTCCGCGTCGAAATCGCTCACGGAATCCAGGAAACTCGCGCGTTCGCTGAGATTCGCGCGCGCCGCCGGGGCGGCGCCGACGGTGGCGCGTCCCTCGCCGAGTAGCCGCCAGAAGTCGTCGAGATCAGCAACTCCCGGCAGCCGGCACGCCATTCCAACGACAGCTACGGGGAAATCTGATCGGGTCACTACTCGAGATCCTTCCTCACGACGAGCACGCACCTGCGCGCAACAGCACCGCGCATGTGTGAAATGTCTACTACACCAAGAGTTTTAGAGATTGTTCGAGGTTGCCTGACCGGGCGGAGGTCGACGCAGCCGGGATCGAATTCCCAGGAGCGGCAAGCCGGAAAGGCTGCGCTCGGGGATATTCACGGCAGTGGCAATGCCAGACATAGAGTCTCCTCGGTAGCTCGAGTCCCCCCCGAGAAGTGATGTGCGGGATCGAGCCCCGCGCGTTGCTAGGATGTGATGCCCCGCATCGATTCGCGCGCAACGACATTCGAGTTCAGCCCGGTGCGGCCATCCGATATCACGCCGCACCGCACGGCGAATGGCAATCTCAACCCTCTGATCAACACCTGCACCTACCCTGCCTCGCTGCGCCCGACCTCCCCGTCGGACCGTCCATCGAGCCCACGCTGGACCGTAACCTGAATCGAATACTGGCGAGTAGCTTACCTGAGGGTAGAACCGGACGCTTGGCTAATTCTGTGCCGTATCGCATTTCGGCTCGCCATTGATTTGCGGCAGGTCATCACCTAAGCTGCCGCGTCGGCAAGCTGTTGCCGCCCAAGGCAATTGACTCTGGCAGCCCAAGGGGCATTGCCGCACCAGCTCATCGGTACCGGCGTCAAGCCCAGTGAATTGCCGTGTTGTGCGCTGCCGGTGGCAGCGGTGGCCGTCGGAGTGGATATGGGGGAGCGCGGCGGCGCGGAACCGTCAGCGAGGGCGTCCTGCGCCGGGCCTCCGACGGCCGCGCCCCGCGGCGGAACAGGTTGGTCCCGGTTTCGTGGGCCGTGACCTCGTACCGTGTCAGTCATGAGCGAACGCGTGGTGATCATCGGTGGGGACGCGGCGGGGATGGCGGCGGCTTCGCAGGCGCGCCGGCTGAAGAGCGTGCGGGAGTTGGAGATCGTCGTCTTCGAGCGGGGGCATTTCACCTCGTATTCGGCGTGCGGGATTCCGTATTGGGTCGGTGGGGAAGTCGGTGGGCCGGATGAGCTCGTCGCGCGGACGCCGGAGCAGCATCGGGCGCGGGATATCGATCTGCGGCTGCGGACCGAGGTGGTGGAGATCGATGTGGCCGGGCAGCGGGTGCGGTTCCGTGCGCTCGACGCGGGGCAGGAAGGCTGGATCGGTTACGACAAGCTCGTGATCGCCACCGGTGCGACGCCGATCCGGCCCGAGCTGCCCGGTATCGACGCCGACGGGGTGCACGGTGTGCAGACCCTCGATGACGGTCAGCGGCTCATCGACACCCTCGAATCGATTCCGGGGCGGCGCGCGGTGGTGGTGGGCGCGGGATACATCGGGGTGGAAATGGCGGAGGCGATGATCCATCGCGGATTCCAGGTCACCATGATCAACCGGGGCGCCGAGCCGATGTCCACCCTCGATCCCGATATGGGCGCGCTGATCCGGAAATCGATGCAGGGCATGGGCATCGACGTCATCGGTGACACCGAAATGACCGCCGTCCGGACCGACGAACGGGGACGCGTCACCGCCGTCGCCACCGCCGACGCCGAATATCCCGCCGACGTCGTGATTCTCGGCATCGGTGTCCGCCCCGCCACCGGCGTCGCCCGCGCGGCGGGTCTCCCGCTGGGGGAGTCCGGGGGCCTGCTCACCGATCTCGCCATGCGGGTGCGCGGGCACGAGAACATCTGGGCGGGAGGCGATTGCGTGGAGGTGCTCGACCTCGTCTCCGGCTCCGAACGCCACATCCCCCTGGGCACCCACGCCAACAAGCACGGCCAGATCATCGGTTCCGGCGTGGGCGGCGACTACGCCACCTTCCCCGGCGTGGTGGGCACCGCGGTCAGCAAGGTATGCGATCTGGAGGTCGCCCGAACGGGTCTGCGCGAGAGCGACGCCCTCGCCGCCGGCTTGCAATTCGTCACTGTCACCATCGAATCCACCAGCCGCTCCGGCTATTACCCGGGAGCAGCCCCCATGACCGTGAAGATGCTCGCCGAACGCCGCACCGGCCGCCTCCTCGGCGCACAGATCGTCGGCCGCGAGGGCGCGGGCAAACGCATCGACATCGTCGCCGTCGCCCTCACCGCGCGTCTCACCGTCGACCAGATCGTCGCCCTGGACCTCGGCTACGCGCCACCCTTCTCCCCGGTCTGGGACCCGGTCCAGGTCGCCGCCCGCAAGGCCGTCACCGCGGTCCGCCACGACGCCACCCGATAGTGCTCCCGACCTGCGCCGCGACGCCGACCCGCGACGCCGGTTCGCTCACGCGCATAGACTGCCGTCATGACCGCGGCGCGTGAGATCCCCGATCCCTGGTCGGTAGGGCGCCTGACTCCGCACTGGGTCCCGTCGCGGGGTTTGAGCAACGGACTCGACGCGCGAGGGTGGGGAATCCTCGCCGACCTCGACGAGTCCCACGTCTATCGAGTGCTTTTCGCGCTCTCCGATATCGGCATCGCCGCCTACGTCCTCCCGGTCCGTGTCACCGTGCTGGAGGCCGGGGACCCGGAGGTCCTCTGGCGGCTGTGGGTCGACATCCCGCACTATCGCGCGGCGGAGGATCTGCTCATGATCCTGCTGCGCCACGGCCGCAAGCCCCGCCGCTCCGCGCAGCCGGCCCCGGCCCGTCGCCGTCGTCGGCGGGTGGCTCTGGTTCGCAAATCGCGCTGAGGGCCCGTCGCCCCTCCCGCACTCGCCGAATCTCTCGCTGCGCTGCCTCGGTGCACGCACTCCCGTTCCGATACAACGCTTCTCCTAGCCAGGTGTTGACACCTGGTTACACCTACTGCATTCTGAACCGTGTTCAATATGAACCGTGTTCAGAATGGCGGGTGGATGGCCACGAAGTGGGGTGACCGCGAGGCTCGTCGGGGCGACATCCTCGACGCCGGACGACGGTTGCTGACCGAGCAGGGCTACGCCGCGCTGCAGATGCGCGATGTGGCCAAAGGAGCGGGCATCAGTCCGGGCACCGTGTACACGTACTTCGCGACCAAGGAAGCGCTGTACGCGGCCCTGTACGCCGAACGACTCGGGGAATTCGTCGCGAAGATCGAGCCGCTGTGCGAGAGCCTCGCGGACCCCGAGGACCTGTTCGTGGCGATCGCCACCGAATACGCCGAGATGTACCGGGTGTACGGGCAGGAACTCAATATCTGGGCGGTGCTGGCCGGGGAGGTGGACGTCGATCACGAGGTGGGCGGTCAGCTGGTGCGCGCGGCAGCGCGCGCCTACGACCTGATTCTGCGAACCGTCGAGCGGATGCGGATTCCGGGCCTCGGCGCGCAGATCGACACCGGGACCGTGGTGGCGACGCTGTGGTCGGTGATCACCGGTCTGGCCGACAACTTCACCAGTGTGCGGCACCACCTGCACGCCCGCGGCTGGGACGAGACCGTGCGATTGGCCGCACGGATACAGATCGCCGGTTTACGGACCCTCGAGGCGGTCGCTGGGGCGGGGACCCTCGAGGCGGAAAAGGAAGAGCGATGACGAACAGTGAGAACCCGGTCGTGCGCGCGGCCCGGATGACGCTGGACCGGGCGGTCAACCCGCCGCGGTCCTCCGATCGGAAAGCGTTGCGGCGGGCGGTGTCCGGCAAGACCGTGCTCGTCACGGGCGCGTCCTTCGGGCTGGGCGAGGCGGTGGCGCGCGAGCTGGCCGCCGCCGACGCGACGGTGCTGCTGGTGGCGAGGACCGCGGAGCGGTTGGAAGCCCTTGCCGCGGAGTTGAATTCGAAGGGCGGGCGTGCCTTCTCCTATCCGGCGGACCTGACCGACGAGGTCGCGGCAGGGGAGCTGGCCAAGACCATTACCGAGCGGCACGGCGCCCTGGATGTGATCGTGAACAACGCGGGCAAGTCGATGCGGCGGTCGTTGCACCTGCAGTACGACCGCTTCCACGACTTCGAACGCACCATGGGCATCAACTATCTGGGCCCGATCCGGCTGCTGCTGGGCCTGCTGCCGCCCATGCGGGAGGCGGGCAGCGGCCAGATCATCAATATCTCCACCGTCGGCGTGCGGATCGCGCCCGGCCCGCGCTGGGGCGCCTACCAGGCGTCCAAAGGGGCCTTCGACGTCTGGTTGCGCAGTGTCACACCGGAATTGCGGGCCGACGGCCTCACCGTCACCACCGCCTACATGGCCTTGATGTACACCCGGATGAGCGCGCCGACCCCGATCATGCGGTTGCTGCCCGGACTGTATCCGGAGGAGGCGGCCGAGATCGTCGCCCGCGCCATCGTGCGTCGCCCGCGCGCCCTGGCCCCCTGGTGGGTATGGCCCGCCGACGTGATGTCCACCGCGCTGCCGGGCCCGATGGCCGCGTTCATGCGGGTGTGGGCGCGGGCCACCCGCGACACCGAGGCCGCGAGCGCCGGGGGACAGCGATGAATCGGATCAAGCTGGCGCGCAACGGGATAGCGCTGGGTGTGGCGCTGACCGAGGCGCAGGTGCTGCGCCCGGTCGGGGTCGGGGCGGCGGTGCGCATGAGCTGCGCGCTGGCCGGTCACCGCACGAACCCCCCGGTCCTGCCGTCCCTGTCCGCGGCCCGGTGGCCGAATCGGACCGCGGTGGTCGACGACCGTGGCACGGTCACCTACGCGGAGCTGTCGGCGACCGTCGACGCCGTGGCGGGCGGACTACAGCGCGTGATCGGCGCCGGCACCGGCGACGGGGTGGCGGTGATGTGCCGCAACAGCCGGTATTTCGTCGCCGGGCTGTTCGGGGTGCTGGCCACCGGCGCGGACGCGCTGCTGCTCAATACCGACTTCCACACCGAGGCGCTGCGGCGCACGCTCGACCGCCATCACCCGGCGGCGGTGCTCTGCGATGCCGAGTTCGTGCCCGTCCTGCGGTCGGCGGGCTACGCCGGACCGCTGGTGATCTGCTTCGGGTCGGCCGGATCCATGGACCCGAGCGTCGACGCCTGGCTGCGGATGGGCCTCGCGGCCCCCGCGCGAAAGGCGTCGGGCCGCTTGGTGATCCTGACCTCCGGCACGACGGGCATCCCCAAGGGCGTGCCGCGAGAACCGGGAGTGTCGATGATCGCGGGCACCGCCGCGAGCGTGATCCATCGCACCGGATTGCGCGCGGGCGCGGTGATCGCCGTCGGCATCCCCATGTTCCACGGCTTCGGCCTCGGCATCGCCCTGCTCGGGATCACCCTGGGCGGAAAACTGGTGCTGCGCAGGCGATTCGACGCCGAGAACGCGCTGGCGACGATCGCCGCCCACCGGGTCGAGATGTTCGCCGGAGTGCCCATGATGCTGCAACGAATCATGGCCGTGCCCGCCGAGAAGCGCGCCGACCACGACCTGGCGTCGCTGCGTGTGGTGCTGTCCGGGGGCGCGCCGCTGGCGCCGGCCGTGGCCGCGGCGTTCATCGCGACCTTCGGCGACGTGCTCTACAACGGTTACGGTTCTTCGGAAGTCGGCATCGGCACCTTGGCCACACCGGCCGATCTGCGTGTCGCGCTCGGCACCGTGGGCCGCCCGGTCAGCGGCACCGACGTGCGCATCCTCGGCGTGGACGGATCGCGGTTGCCCGCGTGGGCGGTCGGGCAGATCTACGTCGGCAGCGCGTTGGGTTTCGCGGGGTATTCCGGTGGCGGCGACAAGGCCCGGACCGACGGTCTGATCAGCACCGGCGACCTCGGGTATCTCGACCCGGGCGGGCGGCTGTTCATCGCGGGCCGGGCCGACGACATGATCGTCTCGGGTGGCGAGAACGTGTATCCGCAGGAAGTGGAGAACGTGCTCGCGACCCACCCGGCGGTGTGCGACGCCGCGGTGATCGGGATCGAGGATGGCGACTACGGGCAGCGGCTGGTCGCCTACGCGGTCGTGGCGCCGGGGCAGGACATCAGTCCGGAAGAGCTTCGAGCGTTCCTGCACGACCGGGTGTCCCGGTTCCAGCGGCCCCGCGAGATCGCCGTCGTGCCGGAGATCCCGCGCAATCCCACCGGAAAGATCGACCGGAAGGCGCTGCGGGCATCCGGAGCCTCGTGACAGCCGGCCGGAAAGTGCGAGCCGGTCAGATGGCGTCGAATTGGGCCAGCACGTCGAACGAGGACTCCGCGGTGCGGTGTTCCAGCTCGATCCCGGTCTCCACGGCCGGTGCGAGCGAAGGATTCTCGAGCGCGAGACCATTGGCGAAGATGGTGGTGTTGGCCGCCAGGTCGGCGAACACCAGCATCGGCTTGGTCGCCGCCCCCTGACCGAGCGCGGCGTCGAGACCCTCGCCGAGGAAGTAGAAGCGCCACAGCGGGCCCAGCTTCGCGCGGTAGATCCGGTCGGTGCGCTCGGTGATGACATCGCCGATGCTCGCGATCCCCGCGACGATCGTGAAGTAGTCGCCGGCGTCGGCCGGAGTGGAGCCCGCCGCGGCCACGGCCCGGGGTAGGTCGACCACCAGGTGCGCGTTGTATCCGGCCAGCGCCACGCGGGCGGGGGAGGCAGAGCAGTCGGCGGCCAGGGCGAAATAGTTGCGCCAGTGCGGTTCCGGAGTGCCGCCGCTGAATTCCGCGTGCACATTGTCGAGGAACCGGCGCAGCAGATCGAAGCTGACCCGATGGGCGTATTCCGGATCGGCGAACGCCCGCGGAGTGTGCTGGAGCGGCATCACGGCGAGTTGCTCCACCGTGTCCAGACCGGTCGCGAAGGTGCCGCGCCGGTCGGTGTGGCGTTCGAGGATCTCGGTGAGGCCGTGATCGCGGGCCACCGCGTCGTCGAGCCGCGCGAGCTGGTCGGCACCGGCGAGGGCGGCGGTATCGGAGAGCCGCACGATCTCGTCGATCTCGGCGGGGGACAGGGTGGGCGCGCAGTCCGACGGTTCGACCGGCGCGGCGAACGCGGTCGCGGGGGTGACGATCGTGGCGGCGGTGACGGACAGTGCGGCCAGGGAACGCGCAAATGCATTGAGCACGATGGATTTCTAGCAGGAGTCCTCGCGCGAGTACAGCCTGACACTCGTGGGCGGCGGGCCGATCTGTCAGGCGAGGCCGGGCAGATGCTCGAGCGGTTCACACTGCGGGTCGCTGATCCGGTCGGCCGGGGGCGTCGGGCCGGACCGGTTTTCGGCGGGTGGGGCGTTCGTAGGGCGGATACCGAGGAAGAACTGTATGCGTCCCGGGTAGGCCGGGTCGTCGGTGACACCGTAGAGCTGGGCGTTGATGGTGTACTCGTGGCCGGTCTCGGGGTCGCGCAGGCGCATTCCCGGCTCCGGTCTGCCGTAGCTGGCGGGGGCTTCGTCCCACAGTTCTCTGACGATGTCGAAACGGGAGAGTTCGGCGAGGAATTCGCGGGCCCCATCGGCGGCGCTGTTGTCGGACAGCAGTCCCCGCAATCCTTGAACGGCGAACCGGATCTCGTCGTCCAGGTCCGGGAGTACCCGGCGGGAATTGTCGTCCGTGAGATACCAGTGCAGCAGATTGACGCCGATATCCAGTCCGGGGAACGCCCGCCGGTAATTCTCGTTGCACGCCAGCACGGTGCCCCGGATATCCAGATAGGCGGCCGGATTGGGTTCGTGCAGAACCAGCACCTGCCGCATTTCCGGGCTGACCGCCGCGGTCAGCTCCTCGGCGGTCGGGAACGCGGTCTGGCCGAGTCCGGCGAGGTCCAGCAGGTGCCGTTGCTCGGCCGACGAGATCGGGCTCTGCCGGTCCAGGTATCTGACGATCGCCTCGACCACCTCGATGCCGGGATGGGTGCGGTACCCCTTCTCCAAATGCACGATGTAACTGGCGCTGGTCCCGATCCCGAATGCCAGCCGCTCCCGCGAGATTCTTCGAGTCCGCCGCAATCTGCTCAGCAGCGCCCCGAACGAGGGCGGTCGTACCCGGGGTTCGTCGAGCGCCGGATTCACCTGCAGCATTACGCCATCCCACCGTGTCGGATCAGCGCGGCAACCTATCCGAATGACCCACATGTCACCAAGCCGATCGAATATGCAAATCCGCCCGAACGTAACACCCGGGAAAGGACTTACGGATATTCGACACGGCCCGGAACATCACGGTTCGTCAGTGGGCCGCCGTGGCAACAGTTTTCGCTGCCTCAGCAAATATCAGACATAGGGGACATTGGAAACAATTACCCCACAATGGTATCCATCGGGCTCAGCGCAGCGAGTAGACGTAGCGGCTGGTGGGGATGACGTCGATGTCACGGTCGGCGCCGAAGCGGGAGGTGCTGTCGAGCATATTGGAGAGGCGGCGTTCCAGTTCGGCGGCGTCGCCGCCGCTGCCCCAGTAGGCGTGCGGGTCGGACATGGCCTCCATGGGGAAGAGTTCCTCGACGATGGCGTCGGCGCGGGCGCCGGCGGTCATGGGGGCCAGGACCGGATTCTGGATGTAACCGACGGCGGCCTGATTCTCCAGCGAGACCCGGGTGTGGTCGACGATCCAGGCCCGCAGCCACTCGTCGCGGGGCATGCCCGGGGGAATGCGCAGGATCGCGATGCGCGCCAAGGCTTCCGCACGGGTGCCGCTGTCGGTGCGAGGCGGGGCCACCGGGGTGTACTCGTCGACCAGGAAGCCCTCCAGGCGATCGGCGAGCGGTCGCAGCAGCGAGGTGACGAAGTCCGCGTCCTCGACACCGCGCATGGTCACCACGGCGTCGACGGGAGTGTCATACGTGCAGAACCAGAGTTCCGCTGCGGCGACGTACTCGTCGCGGATGTTGATCTGCAGTTCGCTGACGCCGGAGCGGGCCAGGGTTCGCCGCAGGTCACGGTCGTGCAGATTGGTCTTCAGTTCGGCCCCCCACAACAGATACGTCAGTTTCATAGCTTCACTTACTGTTGTGTGATGTGGATCATCCTGCGTACTGGACAGTAACCCAGACATTCCGTCTATGACCAGGTGATCTCGGTCACTGGGACTGGTGACCGGCGCGGGGGCGTGAACTGGTGAAACGCTTCCCGGCCGGTGTCGTCCGCGACGCGGCGAGGCGGAACCGCCGGACTCAGCAGTCGGAGACGATGGGCCAGATCGTGCCGACATTGGACCGCGAGACCCAGCCCTTGTGGCCCGCGCTGTTCTTGATGTAGACCCAGAGGTTGCCCGCGTTGTTCTTCTCGGTGCACACCACCTTGATCGCGGCGCCCTCGGCCACGGTGTACCCGGTGTGGTCGCAGCTCGAGGAGTTGCCGGTGTACAGGTTGTAGGTGTTGTAGGGGCCGTCCATCACCGAATCGCCGTAGATGGCGTGGCCCACGTCGCTCGGGTACCAGTTGCACGCCTGCCCGGCCTGCGCGGCGGGCGCGCCGGCGAACACCGACAGACCCGTCGATCCGATCGTCACCGCTGCCGCCAGCAGAAGTCTCGCCCTCATGACAGTTCCTTTCCCTTCCCGCGCACGACAATCCGTGCGCGAGTCAGGAGAACGTAAGGGGCGCAGGGCTTTTGGCTCAACCGGATCGGGCTGGCAACTAATTGTCAGCGCTCGGCGAGCGGCGATGTCAGGTCGGCGAAGTCCTCGGTCCGGGCCAGCGCTCGCAGCAGCTGGAACAAATCCTCGGGCGGGGTGGTGAGCCGTCGGCGGGTGAGGTCGAGCCAGCCTCCGGTCGAGGTGACCGTGGCCGCGACTCTGCCGTCGGCGCGGGTGAAGGTATTGCGCAGCACGAAGCGCGCGCCGTCGGGCGCCAATCCGGCCAGTTCCAGGGTGAGTTCGGCGGGGTCGAGAAGGCGCAGTTCGGCGCGGTAGTGCAGCTGGTCGGTCTGGATGACCGGTCCGAGGCCGCGGCGCGCGAATTCTGCCGCGGAGAAGCCGGATCCGGTGAAGTATTGCATCCGGCTGTTCTCCGCAGCCGCCAGATAGGCATTGGTGCGCATGTGGCCGTTCTGGTCCATATCCGACCATTGCGGGTGGAACGGGATAGCGAAGATGGTTCGCTGCCGGGCGTTAGCCAGCTGATCGCTCATGCGATCCATACTCGGACCACGGGCTCGTACGATCCAGTTCAATCTTTGAACCACGGTCGGCTACGGGCCGGGATTACGCTGGCCGGATGAGTGGTTACGGTCAGTTCTGCGCGGTCGCGCGCGCCCTGGAGGTGCTGGGCGAGCGATGGACGCTGCTCGTCGTGCGCGAACTGCTGATGGGCGCGTCCTCGTTCGGCGATATTCGCCGGGGTTTGCCGCGCATCCCGAAGGCCACGCTGTCGGCGCGATTGCGGGCGCTGCGGGCCGCCGGCATCGTCGACGCCGACTACCGGCTGACCGAGACCGGCTCGGCGCTCGCACCGGTCGTGCGGGAGCTGGCCCGGTGGGCGGTCACCACCGACGCCGTCGCCCTGTCCGAACACGACCTCGACACCGCCGCGCTGACCTGGGACATGCAGCGCCGCATCGATGTCGACGCGCTCCCCGCGCAACCGGTCGTGCTCGCGCTGGAATTCTCCGATCGCCCACCCGCCGACCGCCGCTTCTGGCTGCACCTGTCCGGCCGCGGCGTCAACCTCTGCCGCGACGATACCGGCGCCCCGGTCGACCTCTGGCTGACCGCGCCCACCGAGACCCTGACCCGATGGTGGCTCGGCGAAAGCCGGTGGACCGACGTCCTCGGCCATCCCGGGGTCCACCTGCACGGCGACCTCGCCCTGCAACGCCGCCTGCCCGCCTGGTTCCGGCGCTATGCGTTCACCCCGGACGCTCTGGCAGCCGCGAGCGGCTGAAGGCCTCGGGCGCGCACCGATTCCGGCTACTCGTCGTCGAGCCGTTCGGGGTCGGCCTCACCCAGCAGCTCGTCCTGGACGACCTCGAGCATGCAGGTGTTGTTGTCGAGCAACCCCAGCAGCTCGTCCAGCCGGTCGTTCTTCATCGGGCAATCGTCCCGCGCCCGGCTCCCGGAGACAAGGGAAGGGGCCGCGGTCCGCACGATGACGTGCGACCCGCGGCCCCGGCTGTCACCTGCGGTTACCTGCTGCGCCGCCCGCGGGCGACGAGGACCGCGATGAGCACGCCGCCCAGGACCACGACGGTGGCCCCGACCGCCGCGGCGATCAGAATCAGCGTCGAATTCGACTTCGACTCGGTCGAATCCGCCGCGACCGGTGCGCCGGGCGTCTTGCCCGACGGGGACGTGCGGCTCACGCTCGGGCCGGAGTGCTCGCCGAAGATGTCGGCGGTACTCGTGTAGCGCGGGCCGCTCTCCTCGGTGCCGCTGACGGTCAGATCCACCTGCACCGGAACCGGGGTGTTCGAGCCCATGGTGGTGTGGTTCGACCCGACCTTGACCGAGATGTAGTACCAGCCCGCCAGCGCTTCCTCGTGCGACTCGTACCGGTCGGCGGAGCGGTTGGTGTAGCGGACGGGCGTGGTCGCCAGCGCCTTGCTCGATGGCAGCACCGTGTCACTGCCGGTGTAGGCGCCGGTGTCCGAGTCGATCTCCTCGCGGATCGGGTTGTAGAACGCGGTGTGGATGTTGGAGATGTTGTCCGATCCCCGTACCCCGTTCCCGGCGTAGTTGACCCGGTAGGACAGGGCCTGACCCCAATCCAGATGCACCCGGTAGAACACGAATTCGCCCGGCCGCACCACATCGGTGTAGCGCCCGGCGCCCGGGAGGTCGGCGGCGACGGTGAACGAAGCGCCGCCCGAGACCGGCGTGCCCGGCCCGCTCTGCTCGACGAAGGTCGTGGGCTTGGCGGCCGCCGCGGGCCCGGGATCGGTCACGCCCGGTTCGATCGCGAAGATCAGTTCGATCGGAAGTCGTTCCGGCACACCGGTGGCCACCCTGTCCCACTCCAGCTGGAAGTAGTACTTGCCGCCGCCCTTGCAGGTGTCGGAGGGGTTCTCGCGCTTCTGGGTCGCCCGCTCGAACGACTTCGCCACCGTCATGGCCACGCCGTCACTGGAACTGGTGGTCTGCTGGAACTCGAAGAGGTTGCAGTCCTTGCCGTCCGCGCCGAACGCGCGCATGCGGATGACGTTCATATCCTCGACGACGCCGACATTGGTGACGCGTGGAAACGACACGGTGCCACTGAAATACGCGGTCGCGCCGTCGGGGATGTCGATGCCCCAGTAGCGCTTCTCCTTCTGGCCGATGGTGTCGAGGTACAGCCCGGGCGTCGCCACCGGGGCGGTGTCGTGGCTGCCGGTGCCGGTGATCGGCGTGCCCACGGCCTTGTAGTTGCGCAGGGCGGAGGCGGTGACGCGCGGCAGCGTGCGCTGCAACGCGGCGCCGTCGGCGGCGTCGGTGTAGGTGCCGCCGGTGGCCTGGGCCATGCAGGTCAACTGCGCTCGCGCCTTGCCGTCCACGGCGAAGCCGATGGTGTGCAGCACCAGATCCAGTCCGCGCTGCTTCAATTCGGCCGCTACCTCGCAGGGGTCGGGCGGGGAGCAGGTGTCGTCGCCGTCCGAGACCAGCACGATCGAACGCGGTCCCGAATCCGGCAGCGCCGCGGCGGCCTGACGCAGTGCGGTGCCCATGGGCGTCCAGCCGCGGGCCCGCACACCGTCGACGGCGCTGCCGAGCGCGGCCCGGTCGAGGGTCTGGGGTTTGTGCAGGACCTGCACGTCCTGGCAGCCGGCGGCCTTGTCCGCCTCGGTGTTTCCGGTGCCGGTGCCGTACACGGCCAGCCCGACCCGCGACTGCGCGGGCGCGGAGTCGACGAACGAATGCACGGCCACCTTGGCCGCGTCCATCATGGTGCCCGCCGGATCGGGCCGTTCCATCGATCCTGAAGCGTCCAGGATCAGCATTGTCGGTGCGTAGTCCGGTGTCTCCTCCGCCGCCGCGGGCATCGTGGCCCCGGTCAGCGCGAGGAAACCTATGGCGGCCGCGGCCGCCCATTGTCGGAGTCTCCCAGTGGTATTCGACATCGTCCTCGTCTATTGGTCGAGATACAGAACGAAACCGACATTACGGACATTCGATGGATGGTGTCGGACGGCCGGGGCCTACAATCCCGGCGTGAGTCTCACCCCTGCCGACCTGGTCGGCTACATCGATCGCGATCTCGACGACGATCTGGCGCGCTGGTTCCCGGACGCGGAAACCGTTGCGGTGCCGGAGGAATCCCGCCCGGTCGAGCCGTTCCTCGCACGTCTGGACGACGAGCACGCGGCCGCCCTGGCCGCCTTCGACGACCGCGTCCGCTCCGGGCGCATGCCGCAATTCCTCGACATCTTCGACTGGTCCTACGCCTTCGACTTCGCCGGAAACGACTGCGGCATACTCGATTCGGACTACGCCACCGAGCTGACCGACGACGACGTGTACTCTGTCGGCGCCGACGGCGGCGGCAACCTGTACGTGGTGCTCACCAATGGTCAAGTGGCCGTGTGGTTTCACGAGGAAGAGGTGGTCGAGGGCGGCACCCGCTTCGACAATCTCGACGTCTTCGTCTGGTCTTTCGTCCGCTACCGAGCCGTGCGGGCAGGAGTGCTGGAGCGCTCGGCGGTGGAGGCGGATTTCCTCGCCCTGGGCCAGGACGGCGCGCTCGAGCCGGAACTCGGGCTGCTGCGCCTGATGAAGTAGCCGGAATCAGGCGCTCGGCCGCGTCCC
Source organism: Nocardia sp. NPDC004340 (assembly GCF_053602575.1). Classification (NCBI taxonomy): domain Bacteria; kingdom Bacillati; phylum Actinomycetota; class Actinomycetes; order Mycobacteriales; family Nocardiaceae; genus Nocardia; species Nocardia sp. NPDC004340. The sequence goes on along the minus strand of NZ_JBSGDW010000004.1, from coordinate 701,549 downwards.
GAAGGTGCCGAGCAAGGCGTCGGCCTCCGCGTGCACCCGGGCGCGCAGGGCCTCGACCACCGCGGCCACCTCGGGGCGGCGCAGCGTCTCGGCGCGCGAGACCAGCCAGTAGGTGAGGCGGACGCCGACCTGGTCGGGCAGTACGCGCACCAGGTCGGCGTGGCGGTCGGCCATGAAACACGGCAGCAGGCCCAGGCCCGCGGCGGCCCGGGTCGCCTCCACGTGGACGAAAACATTGGTGGAGGAGATGGATTCGCGCATGGCCGGGGCGAATCCGGAGGCCAGGTCCAGGTCGTCGACCTGGAGCATGGAGTCGATGAAGTAGATCAGGGGATGGTCCGGCAGGTCCGCGACCGAGGCGGGAGCGCCGTGCTCGGCCAGGTAGGCCCGGGACCCGTACAGGCCCAGGACGTAATCGCCGAGGCGCAGGGCCTCGGCGCGGCGGAGCCGGGGTTCGCCGACCACGATCTCGAGATCCAGGCCCGAGCGCTGCGGGGACGCGCGCCGGGTGCCGGTGACGATCTCGACGCTGATCCGAGGGTGCAGACGCTGGATGTCCGCGATCGCCGGGGCGGCCAGGTAGGCGCTGAAACCGTCGGTCGCCGACATGCGGACCACGCCTTCCAGCACGCGCTCGCCGCGCGCACCGGTGAGGGATTTGACCGCGGATTCGACGGATTCGGCGGCCCGCAGGGCCGCACGGCCCAGATCGGTGAGTTCCCATCCCCCCGAGCCGCGGTCCAGGACCCGTCCGCCGAGCGCCCGTTCGAGCGCGGCGATGCGGCGCGAGATCGTGGTGTGGTTGATGCCGAGTTCGTCGGCCGCGGAGACGTATCGACCGCTGCGACCGACCGCGAGCAGCACCAGCAGATCGTCGGGGCTCGGGGTGGCGGAGGTCGCGCTCATTTCTGCATATTTGCAGACATCGGTTGCGAAAGTGGTCATTGCAGCGACTTCGGTCTGCACGAATACTCTCCTTCAGTGCTGTGGGCTGCGTCACAACGCGGCCCGTGTGTGAAGGAGATCAGGCATGAGCGTCCGAGAAGCGGTGCGGCAGGCGGGAACCGGTCCCGCCGCACTCCGGAGGGTGGTGGCGGCCTCCATGGCCGGCACCGTCGTGGAGTGGTACGAGTTCTTCCTCTACGGCACCGCGGCGACGCTGGTGTTCAACAAGGTGTTCTTCGCCAAGGGCACCAGCGATCTGGATGCCATCCTCGCCGTGTTCATCACCTACGCGGTCGGCTTCGCGGCGCGCCCGATCGGCGGAATCGTGTTCGGGCACTTCGGCGATCGGCACGGTCGCAAGAAGCTGCTGCAGCTGAGCCTGGTGCTGGTCGGCGCGGCCACCTTCTTGATGGGCTGCCTGCCCACCTTCGCGCAGGTCGGCTACCTGGCTCCGGTGCTGCTGGTGACACTGCGGTTCATCCAGGGCTTCGCCATCGGCGGCGAATGGGGCGGCGCGGTGCTGCTCGTGGCCGAGCACAGCCCGAGCCGGGGGCGCGCGTTCTGGGCGTCGTGGCCACAGGCGGCGGTACCGCTCGGGAACATGACCGCCACCGTCGTGCTGCTGGTGCTGACCTCGTCGCTGTCGGACGCGGCGTTCCTGTCCTGGGGCTGGCGGGTCGCCTTCTGGCTCTCGGCGGTGGTGGTGCTGATCGGCTACTACGTGCGCAGCAAGATCACCGACGCGCCCATTTTCCTTGCGGCGCAACAGCAGGCCGAGCGGGAGAAGGCCGATTCGTTCAGCCCGTTCGAGGTGCTGAAGCGGTACCCGCGCGGTGTGTTCACGGCGATGGGCCTGCGCTTCGGCGAGAACATCATGTACTACCTGGTCGTCACCTTCTCGATCACCTATCTCAAGGTGCACGTCGGGGCGAACACCAAGGTGATCCTGTGGTGGCTGCTGGCCGCGCACGCCGTGCATTTCGTGGTCATCCCGCTGGCGGGGCGGCTCAGCGATCGATACGGGCGCAAGCCGATCTATCTCATCGGCGCGCTGGCGGCGGGGACCTGGGGCTTCTTCGGATTCGCGCTGATGGACTCCAAGCACAATGCCCTGATCCTGCTCGCCGTCATCATCGGGTTGGTGTTCCACGCCCTCATGTACGCGGCGCAGCCGGCGATCATGGCCGAGATGTTCCCCACCCGGATGCGGTATTCCGGTGTGTCCCTGGGCTATCAGGTGACCTCCATCGTGGCCGGTTCGCTCGCGCCGATCATCGCGGTGAAGCTGCTGGACGTCTACAAGTCCGCGGTGCCGATCGCCGTGTACCTCGCCGCCGCGTGCGCGGTGACCGTGATCGCGGTGCTGTGCGCGAAGGAGACGAAGGGCCTCGACCTCGAGGCCGTCGACCGCGCCGACGCGGAAGAGACCGCGACGCAGGCTGATTCGAAGACGGTGAGCGCATGAGCCCGGGTGATCGCGGCGAGAGTGACCTGCACGGGCGAACGGTGCTGGTCACCGGCGGCGGGAGCGGAATCGGCGCGGCGTGCGCGCGGGAACTGGCCCGGCGCGGCGCGGCGGTGCGGGTCGCCGACATCGACGGGGTGGCCGCCAAGACGGTGGCCACCGAGATCGGCGGCACCGCATGGGAAGTCGACCTGTCCGACGTCGCCGCCCTGGAGAACCTGGAACTGGATATCGACATCCTGGTCAACAATGCCGGCGTCCAAACCGTCGCTCCCATCACCGAATTCCCGCCCGAACGATTCCGGACCATGCTCGCGCTCATGGTGGAGGCGCCGTTCCTGCTCACCCGCGCCGCGCTGCCGCACATGCAGCGGCAGCGGTTCGGGCGGATCGTCAACGTCTCCTCCGTGCACGGCCTGCGCGCCTCGGCCTTCAAATCCGCGTATGTGACGGCCAAGCACGCCCTCGAAGGTCTGTCGAAGGTGACGGCGTTGGAGGGCGGGCCGTTCGGGATCACCAGCAACTGCGTCGATCCGGGCTACGTGCGGACCCCCTTGGTGGACAAGCAGATCGCCGACCAGGCCAAGGCGCACGGGATCGCCGAGCAGGAGGTGGTGCGGACCGTCATGCTGACCGAGAGCGCGATCAAACGGCTCGTCGAACCGGAGGAGGTCGCCTCGCTGGTCGGCTGGCTCACCTCCGATATGGCGGGCATGGTGACCGGAGCTTCGTACACCATGGACGGTGGATGGAGCGCACGATGACAGGGATCTTCGCACCGGCGGCCGGCCACGAGCCGCAGTGGACACCGGGCCTCGACGTCATCGAGGACGCGCGGATCACCCGGTTCACGCGGTTCGTCACCACACGCACCGGCGTGCGCCTGCCCGACTACCAAGCGCTGTGGCAGTGGTCGGTCGACGATCTGCCCGGCTTCTGGCGAGCGGTGTGGGACTGGTTCGAGCTCGGCGACGTGCCCGGTGCGGTGCTGGCCGACGACTCCATGCCGGGAGCCCGCTGGTTCCCCGGCGCCACGGTCAATTACGTCGATCAGGTTGTGCGGCAAGCGCGCACCGATCGGCCCGCCATCGTGACGCTGCGTGAGGATGCCCCGCCGGTTGAGCTGTCCTGGCCGGAATTGCTCACCCGCACAGGCGCGCTCGCCCGGTCGCTGCGCACCCTGGGTGTCGGACCCGGGGATCGGGTGGCCGGGTACCTGCCCGATATCGCCGAGACGGTCATCGCCTTCCTCGCCAGCGCGAGCATCGGCGCGATCTGGAGTGTCTGCGGGCAGGACTATTCGGCCCAGGCCGCGCTCGACCGGCTCGGGCAGCTGGAGCCGACCGTGCTGATCACCGCGGACGGCTACCGGTACGCGGGCAGAACGCACGACAAGCGCGACGAGATCGCGGCGTTGCGCGCCGGATTGCCCACGCTGCGGGCGACCGTGGCCATTTCCCGGCTCGGGCTCGTGGTGAACGGCGCCCTCACCTGGGACAGCGCCGCCTCGATGGAGTACGCGGGGTCCGGGATCGACACGGTGGCAGTGGATTTCGACCATCCGCTGTGGGTCCTGTACTCCTCGGGCACCACCGGAAAACCGAAGGGAATCGTGCACGGGCACGGCGGCGTGCTGCTCGAACACCTGAAATCGCTGTCCCTGCAATCGGATATCGGGCCCGAGGACACCTTCTTCTGGTACACCAGCCCGTCCTGGATGATGTGGAACTACCAGGTCGCCGGATTGCTCGTCGGGGCCACCATCGTCTGCTACGACGGCAGCCCCGCCCACCCCGCGCCGGACGAGTTGTGGCGGTTGGCGGCCCGCACCCGCGCGACCGTGGTGGGCACCAGCCCCGGATATCTGCTCGCCTGCGAGAAGGCCGGCGCGGTGCCGGGCCGCGACCATGACCTGTCAGCCCTGCGATCGGTCGGCGTCACGGGTGCGGCACTGCCGCCATCGTCCTCACTCTGGGTGCGCGACGCCGTGGGTCAGCACGTGTCGGTGTCCTCGATCAGCGGCGGCACCGACGTGGTGTCGGCCTTCGTCGGCGGCGTGCGGACGGTGCCGGTCTGGCCCGGGGAGCTGTCCGCCCCCTATCTCGGTGTCGCGCTGGACTCCTGGGACGAACACGGCCGCCCCACCAGAGGCGAGGTGGGAGAGCTGGTGATCACCGCGCCCATGCCGTCGATGCCGCTGCGATTCTGGAACGACCCCGACGGCGCCCGATACCGCGAGGCGTACTTCGACGCCTACCCCGGTGTGTGGCGGCACGGCGACTGGATCACCCGCACCGAGCGCGGCAGCGTGATCGTGCACGGCCGTTCGGACTCCACCCTCAACCGCAACGGGATTCGCATGGGTAGCGCGGACATCTACCGAGCCGTGAGCGCCCTGCCCGAGATCGACGACGCGCTGGTGCTCGGCGTCGAGCAGCCCGGCGGCGGTTACTGGATGCCGTTGTTCGTGGTGCTCGCCGATGGCGCCGAGTTGACCGACGAGGTGCGCCACCGGGTGAATACGGCCATCCGCAGCGAACTCTCGGCGCGGCACGTACCCGACGAGATCATCGCCGCGCCGGGCATCCCGCACACGCGGACCGGCAAGAAACTCGAAGTCCCGCTCAAGAAACTCTTCCAGGGCCGCGATCCCGGCGAGGTCGTCGCACACGGAGCCGTCGACCGCCCCGAACTATTGGACTGGTTCGCGGCGCTGCGGCCCGGGTGACCCGCCCGGTTCAGGTGATCGCCCGGGCTCCGGATCACTCGATTCCGGCGCGGGCGGTCTGCGCGACTGCCACCAGTGGCGGAGCTGATCCCAGCGGGTGGCGCGGGCGGGCCAGAGCTCCTCCACGCTGGCATTGAACTCCGCGCCGAGGATGATCGCGAAGCCCAGGAAGAAGGTGAACAGCAGGAAGGCGATCGGGGCGGCGAGCGCGCCGTAGGAGATGCCGGTGCGGGTGATCCAGGCCAGGTAGCGGCGCAGGCCCTCGCTGGCGGCCATGAAGAAGACGCCCGCGACCAGCGCCCCGCCGAAGAGGCGATGCCACGGCAGGGTGCGGTGCAGCGCGGTCTTGTAGAGGAAGGTCAGCCCGACGATGAGCAGCAGACCGGTGGCCGGGTAGTAGAAGCCGTCGATCAGGCGCAGGCCCGGTTCGCGCCAGCCGTGCGGGAGGACCCGGCCCATGAGGGTTGGGCCCAGTGCGATCAGCGGCAGGATCAGCACCGCCACGATCAGGAAGCCGACGTAGAGCAGCAGCGCGAAGATCCGCTGCCAGACCGGGTGGCGCGCGGTGGCCTGGCCGTGCGCGGCGGTGATCGCGTCGACGAAGGTCGCCATGGCCGAGGATCCGGCCCACAGCGACAGCACGAAGCCCACCGACACCACCCCGCCGTGCCCGCGTTGCAGCACGTCGTTCACGGTCGGCTGGACCAGGGTGTCGACCACGCTGGGACTGAACGCCTTCCGCGCGAAGGCCACGATCTTGGACTGCACGATGTTCACGGTGTTCGGCCCGAACCAGTGCCCGACATAGCCGAGACTGCCGAGCAGACCCAGCAGCAGCGGGGCCAGCGACAGCGTCTGCCAGAAGGCGGCCGCCGCCGATTTGGCGAAGATGGCGTCACTCCACGCCTTGGCCGCCACATGCGTGACGAGCTGCCGGACGCGGCCCCAGCGGGTGTCGGCGAGCACGACGGGGGTGCCGGGCGGGGACGCGTCGGCGTGTTGCGGAGATTCGTCGTGCGCGTTCATCGTGGCCTAAGCATCGCCTACCAGGGCTTCGAATGGCATGGGACCCGCAATGTGTCGTGCGGCACTCGAAGGGGCTGTGTCGGATTGGAAAGCAGTCGGTCGCACTCGCTAATCTCTTCCGAGTGACTTCGGGTGGTGGCGGTTCGCTACGTGCATGGCAACGCAGGGCGCTGACGAAGTATCTGACTGCCAAGCCACGGGACTTCCTCGCCGTCGCGACGCCCGGCGCGGGTAAGACGACCTTCGCGTTGCGGGTGGCCGCCGAGCTGCTCAACGACCGCACGGTCGACCAGGTGACGGTGGTCGCGCCCACCGAGCACCTCAAGCACCAGTGGGCGGCATCGGCCGCGCGCACCGGGATCCAGCTGGATTCGAACTTCTCCAACTCGACCGGTTCCACCTCGTCGGACTATCACGGTGTGGTCGTCACCTACGCGCAGATCGCGTCGCATCCGTTCAAGCACCGGGTGCGCACCGAGAACCGCAAGACGCTGGTGATCATGGATGAGATCCATCACGCGGGCGATGCCAAGAGCTGGGGTGAGGCGGTCGAGGAGGCGTTCAGCGACGCCACCCGCCGCCTGCACCTGACCGGTACGCCGTTCCGCAGCGACGACTCGAAGATCCCGTTCATCACCTACGAGGCCGACGAGTCCGGGTTCGAGAAGTCGCGCGCCGACCACACCTACGGCTACTCCGAGGCGCTCGCCGACGGCGTCGTCAGACCTGTGGTGTTCCTCGCCTACTCCGGTGAGGCGCATTGGCGGGACAGCGCGGGCGAGGAGTACTCGGCGCGACTGGGCGAACCGTTGAACGCGGAACAGACCGCGCGGGCCTGGCGCACCGCTCTGGACCCGGCCGGTGACTGGATGTCGAAGGTGCTCACCGCGGCCGACACCCGGCTGCGGCAGCTGCGCGCCACCGGCATGCCCGACGCGGGCGGCCTGGTGATCGCCACCGACCAGGAGAAGGCGCGCGACTACGCCGAACTGCTGGAACACATCTCGGGCACCAAACCGACCATCGTGTTGTCCGACGATCCGGACTCCTCGGACCGCATCGGCGAGTTCAGCAACAACACCGACCCGTGGATGGTCGCGGTGCGCATGGTGTCCGAGGGCGTCGACGTGCCGCGGCTCGCGGTCGGCGTGTACGCCACCAGCGCCTCCACCCCGCTGTACTTCGCGCAGGCCATCGGCCGTTTCGTGCGTGCCCGCAAGGCCGGTGAGACCGCGAGCGTGTTCCTGCCGTCGGTGCCGGTGCTGCTGGACCTGGCCGCGCAGCTGGAACTGCAGCGCGACCACGTCATCGGCAAACCGCACCGCGAGGCCGACGGTCTCGAGGACGAACTGCTCATCGACGCCAACAAGCAGAAGGACGAGCCGGGCGAGGAGGAGAAGAAGTTCATCGCCCTCGCCGCCGACGCCGAACTCGACCAGGTCATCTACGACGGCGACTCCTTCGGCACCGCCACCTTCTCCGGCAGCGACGAGGAGGCCGACTACCTCGGCATCCCGGGCCTGCTCGACGCCGACCAGATGCGCGCGCTGCTGCGCGAACGCCAGTCCCGCCAACTCCAGGACCGCAGCGCCGCCGCCGAGGCCCGCCCGTCCGGGGCCGGCGTGGAGGCGGCCGCCGAGCGCGCCGCCACCGCCGACCGCCTGGGTGAATTGCGCCGCGAACTCAACAGTCTGGTCGCCATGCACCACCACCGCACCGGCAAACCGCACGGCGTCATCCACGGCGACCTGCGCCGCGAATGCGGCGGCCCGCCGACCGCACTGGCGACCGCCGACCAGCTGTCCCAGCGGATCGCCGCCCTGCGACGGGTGTGAGCCGGGGCCGGTGACACGAGCGGTGTCGTGGTCCTAGGCGATCTGTAGCTCGACCTCGACGGGGTCGCCGGCGGCCAGCCCTTCGGCGGTGCGCACGGCCTTCTTCATCGGCAGCACGTAGGTGCCGCGCTTGCTGTCGGGGAAGATCGAGGTGGACCAGCGGCTGGTTCCGACGGTGACTTTCACCTTCACCGAACCGAATCCGGCCGCGGTGTGGCCGTAGAGTTCGTCGATCTCGTCGGTGATGGCCTCGGGCAGGCTCACGAAGTGCCACGCGGCCTGGGCTTCCCATTCCCAGAGCTCGGCGGTGAACGTGTACGTGGACTTCGCCATGCCCCGACGATAGCCGCGAGGGCCGACAGGTTCGGGTTCGACGGTCAGCGGGTGAAGTATCGGGCGGGGGAGACGCCGACCTCGCGGTGGAAGGCGGCGACGTAGGCGCTCGGGGTGGAGTACCCGACGCGGGCCGCGATCCGGGCGACCGGCAGACCCGAGGCCAGCAGCGGCAGTGAGGCGGCGAGGCGGAGCTGGGTTCGCCACTGGCCGAAGGTGATTCCGGTCTCGGCGAGGAAGCCCCGGGCCAGCGTGCGGGCACTGGTGGCGACCGCCTCCGCCAGCTCGGCCAGGGTGCGCTGGTCGGCCGGGTCGGCGCGCAGCAGTTCGGCGACGCGGCGGGTGCGCGGCTCCTCGGGGGTGCGCGCGCCGATCGGGATCACCTCCACCGGATCGAGCAGGTCGAAGACGACCGCCTCGGTGCGTTCGCGCTGGGCGTCGGTGGTGGTGGTCGCGGTCAGGTGCAGGAACAGTTCGTGCAGGAGCCGATCCACGCGCAGCATCACCGGGTCCGGGTAGTGCACCGGCGACCGCTCGGGGGTCAGGAAGATTCCGTGCATGATCGCGCCGTCGAGGGTGCCGGTCCGGTGGACCGTCCCGCCCGGGATCCACAGGGCGCGCGTCGGCGGCAGCACCCAGTGCCCGCCCGGGGTCTCGACGGTCAGCACTCCCTGTGCGGCCCAGGCGATCTGGTGTTGTTCGTGCTCGTGCTCGTCGAACCAGTACCCGGCGGGCAGCGTGCCGAGGCCGAACACCATGGCGGTCGGCCCCGACGGCGGGGCCAGCACCCGGGTCTGGCCGTTTGGCGACATAATCTGTCACTGTAGTCTCTCGCGGCCACGTGCGCCTCGCCCTAGCGTTATGGCTATGGGGATGAACTACTTTCACCAGCTACTCTGCCGTTCGAGCACCTGGGAGCGGGCCAGCGCGAACCAGATCGTCCCGTGGGCGTTGCGGGGCATGGACCTCGGCGACAACGCCCTCGAGATCGGACCCGGCTACGGCGCGAACGTCGACACCCTGCGCACCCGCGTCCCCGCCCTCACCGGCCTCGAGATCGACCCGGCGCTGGCCGCCCGCCTGCGCACCCGCAAGGCCGGCAAGATGCGGATCATCGAGGGCGACGCCACCGCGATGCCGTTGCCCGACACCGAGTTCAGCTCCGTGGTCAGCTTCACCATGCTCCACCACGTCCCCACCCCCGCCCTCCAGGACGAGCTCTTCGCCGAGGCCTTCCGGGTCCTGCGCCCCGGCGGCGTCTTCGCGGGCAGCGACGGCATCGACCGCCCCACCTTCCGGCTCATCCATCTCGGCGATACCTGCGTCCCGGTCCCGCCCGCCACGATGCGGGCCCGCCTCTCCCGCGTCGGTTTCACCGACATCGAAGTCCGCAGCGCGGCAACCAACTTCCGCTTCCGCGCCCGCCGCCCCGAGTAGGCCGGACGGCGGGTCGGCCGAACGATCAGCCGAAATAGACCGCCGGGTCGAGGGCGTCGATGGGTGTCCAGCGGGGAATCGACACCGGGGCTTCGGTGTCGGCGGCGGGCGGGTCGAGGCGGTAGCCCTGGAGATCCAAGGCGAGCCAGGGGTTTTCGTCGATCAGCCGGACGACCGCGTAGCAGGCGGCCAGCATGTGCAGGCAGCGGGCGTTGCGGGCGCGGCAGGAGCAGTCGGTGGCCGCGAGGATCGGGGTGACCGAGATGCCCGCGGCGAGGACCGCGGCGTGCAGGTCGTCGCCGAGGGTGAGGCTGTCGGCGGGGACCACAACGGCGATGGCGTCGATGGTGGCGCGCGGGAACGAGGTCAGTTCCAGGTGCGTCACCGAGGCTTCGGAGCCGCGGTGGATGTGGGCGCGGACCACGGTGCCCTCGATCTCGGTGCGGACGCCGTTGTTGCGGGCGATACTGCGGGCGCGGGGGAGCAGCGGCTCGGGTTTGGTGAGGTTCAACGGTTCCGCGAGCCGGACCCAGTCCTTGCCCCAGGCGGTGTATCCGAATTCGTTGTCGGCCATATCAGTTCCCCCGCTTCCGGTGCAGCAGTTCCAGGAGTCGTTCGTCGTCGAGGCGGGCGAGTTCGGCGACCCCGGCCGCGTCGGTGAGGTCGGTGAGCGCGGACTTGCGGTCGTGCATGCCGGCGATGTGCTCCTCGATGGTGGTGCCCGAGGTGAGGGTGGTGACGGTGACGGTGCGGGTCTGCCCGATGCGGTGCGCGCGATCGGAGGCCTGCGCCTCCACGGCCGGATTCCACCAGCGGTCGTAGTGCACGACGTCGGCGGCCCGGGTGAGGGTCAGGCCGGTGCCCGCGGCGCGCAGGCTCAGCACCAGGATCGGTGGGCCGTCCGGGGATTGGAAACCGGAGACGAGCTCGGCGCGCTGTTCGGCGTTGAGTCCGCCGTGGAAGAACGGCACCGCTATCCCGAACTCCTCGGCGCAGTGCCGGACCAGCAGCTCACCGGTCTTGCGGTACTGGGTGAACACCAGTGTGGGGGAGTCGTTGTCGAGGTTGCCGGCCAGGATGTCGGAGCAGACGTCGAATTTGCCGGAGCGCCCGGCCAATTCGCTCAGGTCGCCGGTGATCAGCCCGGGGTGGTTGCACACCTGCTTGAGTTCGGTGAGCACGGCCAGTACCCGGGTGTGCCGTTGCGAGCCGCTGCCGAAGCCCTGGGCCTCGGCGCGTTCCAGCAGCTGGTCGTAGATCCGTTCCTGTTCCGCGGTCAGGTCGCACACCAGGTCGGTGTGGATCTTGGGCGGCAGGGTCGCGGCGACCTGGGTCTTGCGGCGCCCCAACACGATCGGCTCGAGGGCGTCGCGCAAGCGCAGCACCGCACTCGCCGAGCCTTCGCTGATGGGCCGCACGAACCGTCGCCGGAATTGCGCCTTGTGGGTGAACTCGCCGGGCACGACCAGGTTCAGCAGTGCCCACAGTTCGTCGAGGTGGTTCTCCACCGGCGTGCCGGTCAACGCGATGCGCGCGTCGGCGGGAATCGCCCGCGCCGCCTTGGCGACCTGGGTGCGCGGATTCTTGAGCACCTGCGCCTCGTCGAAAACGACGCTCGCCCAGCGCTGCCCGGTCAGGGCCTCGCCGTGCCCGCGCAGGGTCGGGTAGCCGGTCACCACGATGGCGCCCGCGTCCGCGTCCGGGGCGTCGCCGCCGCGCCAGGCCACGGCCCGCAGTCCGGGCGCGAACCGCTCGATCTCATGCGCCCAGTTGCCGACGAGTGATGTTGGACACACTACGAGTTGTGGCCCGTCCGCGGCCTTCCCGAGGAGGTAGCCGATGGCCTGCACGGTCTTGCCGAGGCCCATCTCGTCGGCCAGCACCGCGCCGCCGTGTGTGGCGGTCGTCTCACGCAGCCAGGTGATGCCGCGTGCCTGATACGGCCGCAGCTCGGCCTTCAGTCCGGAGCGCAGCTCGGCACTCAGCGTGACGGTGTCCCGCAGCGCTCGCAGCGTCCGCGCCGCGGACACCACGGCCGTTCCCGTGGCGTTGGGCACGGCGTGCGCGGCCGTGGGCAGGAGGCGGGTCTCGATGCCCGTGTCGAGGGCCTCTCGTAATCGGTGTATCGATTCGCCGGGATTGGCGATAGCCAGAGCGCATAACCGTTCCGGTTCCACCAGAGCGCATTCCACGTCGGCGACGCCGATGCCGTCGCGGCCCGGGACGGTCAGGGCGATGGTCTGCACCTCGCCCAGTTCACGCGGCGCGCTTCCGGGACCGTGGCCGGTCCACGTCCAGAGCGCGACCATATGACGATCCTGCAGGTAGGTGGCTTGCGAGGTCTGCGGCACCCATCCGTTGTACCCGGCCGGACTCGCCGGGCGCACATGACGCTTCTCGCGTTGCGCGCAGCACTTTTCACGTGTCTTCGGCCACATTTGTGACCGCTACCACTTTTTATAGCGGTCATGCATAGCGAAAGCGGGCGACCTGCCGGTCGCCCGCTTTCGGGGTTTTCTGTTGGGAAGATGGAATTGTCGTGAGTTGGGAGGAGCTGTTACAGCGCCGGTGCCGACTCCGAGTCGATCACGGCCTCGAGCGCACGAAGGCGGTCCATGTGCTCATTGGCGTGATGCTGGCAGAAGAGCAACTCTCCACCTGCGGGCAAGGTAGCGCGCACGCGCGCAGCCGCCCCGCAGCGGTCGCAACGATCGACCGCGGTCAGTGGGGTGCTTGTCAGGGTTCCTGGCATGACTCCTCCGTCCTGGCTCTGGGTGTTCACGCACCGTTCGCCTGGTGTGGGGGCCCGCGGACCATTCCGCGAACCTCGCTACCGCTACTTCCCAGCAGTGGCTTGTTGACTACTCTGTCAGACGTTCGGCGAGAGGACTTTGTTCCCGTGCAGTTTCCCGTGTGTTTTCAGTAACACGACCTGGGATTTCGCTGAAAGCGAACAGGTCCTGGTGGCTGCCCTTCAGGACGGAGGAACCTCCCGTTCGAACACGCTGATCGAGTTGTCTATCCGGAGACTACCCGGGCGCACTGACACTCACACTCCGATTGGCTGTCGTGCCCTGTGCGCCAGCAAACCGTAATCAAGGCGGCTGAATCGGAGACCGGGCCGCGACCGGCGCGACCTCGCGTTCACCTGGGGCTTCGATACCTTCAGGGGGTATGCGCTTCCTGCATCGTTCGCCCGTCGCGAACGGCCGTGCCGCCCGGCGTGTTCAGAACCAGGATTCGTCGAGTTCCACGGTGGTGCGATCGCCGGAGTCGAGCAGGTCGAATTGCGGTGCGGTGCGGGGGAGTTCCCACCGGAAGAAGTACCGGGCGGCCAGTCGCTTGCCGTGGCCGAAGGCCGACTCGGGCAGGGCATGGGCGGCCACCGCCTGCTCCAGCCAGATCCAGGCCAGCACCACGTGGCCGAACGCCTCGAGATAGACCGCCGAATTGGTCAGCGCCGCTTCGGGGTTGCCCGTGCCCCACAGGCCCGCCGTGGTGGCGGCCAGCCGGCCCATGGCGGCCTCCAGGGCGTCGCCGAATCCGGCCAGCTCGGCGTCGCCGGTGCCGCGGGCCGTCGAGGCGGTGGCCGCCATCGTCTCCAGCAGGGTCGTCAGGGCCGCGCCGTTGTCGAGGGTGACCTGCCTGCCGAGCAGGTCCATGCTCTGAATGCCGTGGGTGCCTTCGTGAATCGGGTTGAGGCGATTGTCGCGGTAGTGCTGTTCCACGTCGTAGTCGCGGGTGTAGCCGGCGCCGCCGTGGATCTGGATGGCCAGGTCGTTGGCGGTCAGGCACCACTGGCTGGGCCAGGACTTGGCGATCGGGGTGAGGATCCGCAGCAGCGTGCCCGCCCGGTCGCGGCCGGATTCGGTTGCCGCGGTGCGGTGCTCGTCGACCAGCTTGCCGCAGTAGAGCTGCAACGCCAGCGCGCCTTCGGCATAGGCCTTCTGCGCCAGCAGCATGCGCCGCACGTCCGGGTGCTCGATGATCGGCACCTGCCCGCCGCCGCGGGCGCTGACCGGGCGGCCCTGCGGACGGGTGCGCGCGTAGTCGAGGGACTTCAGGTAGCCGGTGTAGCCGAGCGCCGTGGACGCCAGACCGACCCCGATGCGGGCCTCGTTCATCATCGTGAACATCTGCGCCAGTCCATGATTCGGCTTGCCCACCAGGTAGCCGACCGCGCCCGGCTCGCCGCCCGGGGTGAAGTTGCCGTCGCCGAACACCGGCGCGGTGTTCACCGTGCCGCGCCAGCCCATCTTGTGATTGATGCCCGACAGCACGACATCGTTGTGCACGGTCGGTTTGCCGTCGGCGTCCGGCAGGAACTTCGGCACCACGAACAGCGAGATGCCGCGGGTGCCCTCCGGCGCGCCCGGGGTGCGGGCCAGCACCAGGTGCACGATGTTCTCCGACAGCTCGTGGTCGCCGCCGGAGATCCACATCTTGCGCCCGAACACCCGGTACGAGCCGTCCGCCGCGGGCACGGCCCGGGTGGTGATGTCGGCCAGACTGGACCCGGCCTGCGGCTCCGACAGGGCCATGGTGCCGAAGCTGCGGCCCTCCAGCATCGGACGCACATAGGCGTCGATCTGCTCCGGGCTGCCGTGCGCGGCAAGCAGATTCGCATTGCCGGTGGTGAGCAACGCGTACGCGGCGGTGCCGACATTGGCCGCGTGGAACCACGACATGCACGCGGTGTAGACCGAGTGCGGCAGCTGCATCCCGCCGACCTCGTAATCCATTGCCGCGCCGATCATTCCGGCGTCGGCGAAAGCCTGCAACGCCTTGCCGACCGCGGGGATGATGTGCACCCGCTCGCCGTCGAAGGTGGGCTCGTGCAGATCGCTCTCGCGATTGTGCGGAGCGAAGTAGGTGGCCGCCAGATCCTGACAGAGACGCAGCACCTGGTCGAAGGTGTCGCGGGAGTGGTCGGCGAAGCGGTCCCGGGTGGTCAGGGACTCCACGTCGAGCCAGTCGTAGAGCAGGAACTCGAGGTCGCGCGCGGACATGATGGTGGAGGGGTTCATGGTTCCTCGAACGGTCGGGTAGCGAAGTCGTACCTGCCGGTCTACCAGATGCCCCGCGCGCTCCGCTGACCAGCATCGACGCGCCGGAAGTTACCGGACGCGGGTCAGGGTCGGTAAGGAGTTCCGGTAACCGCGCGCCCGCATATCCGGACCTTCACGCGTGCCCGCGCCCACTGCCATGCCGCACCATCGTGCGGCGCGCCGCACCGTCACGATCGCACCGTCACGCCGCGAGCGGCAGCGTCACGACCGCACCACGTGGCGGCCGCGGTGGGCGCGGCCGAAGTGGCCGGGTGACTGGCCCTTCCAGGTGCGGAAGGCGGAGGTGAAGGCGGACACGCTGGCGTAGCCGAGTCGGTCGGCGGCCTGCTCGACGGTGAGGCCGGCGATGAGCAGCTCCTCGGCGAGGATGCCGACGGTCTCCAGGCTCAGTTCGCGGAAGGTGGTGCCCTCCTCGGCGAGACGGCGGCGCAGGGTGCGGACGCTGACGTCGAGGTCGGCGGCGATGCGGGTCTGGTCGGCGGAGCCGCCGTGGCGGATGAGCAGCTGGCGGACCCGGCCGCTGAGGCCGCAGCGGCTGCGCCGGGACTCCATCAGGTCGGCGCACTGCTGCTCGTAGAAGCGGGCGGTGGACAGGTTCGACTGGGGGAGTGAGGTTTCCAGGGTGGCGGCCCGGAACTCCATGCGGGACTGCGGCATCGAGAAGCGCACGTCCTCGACGCCGAAGACCGCGCCGAACATCTCGTAGATGGGGTGGGCGCCGATGTAGAGCTCGACGCGGACGGCGGGGACGCGGATCGGAATCAGGTCCTGCTGGACGGTGGCGATGGCCGCCAGATCCCGTTCCAGGGCGAAGCGCCGGATCTCGGCGGGCAGTGCGCTGTCGTCGCGCTGGATCCAGACCTGGGTGCCGCGGGTGTCGAGGGAGTGGCGGGCGGTGGTGAACGACAGGTCCGCGTAGCGCAGGGCGATGTCCATCGCGTGCCGCAGGCTGGCGCTGCTCATCAGCGCGAAGCCGAGCACACCCATGGACGGCGGATGGCACAGCAGTCCGGCGAGCAGCCCCATGCCGGGTTCGTCGTCGGTGGCGGCGACGACATTGGCCATGACGGAGTACTCCTGCGCCATGGTGATTTCGGTCGACGGGTCGCGCAGGGCGGGTTCGCGGATGCCGCTGCCGTGCAGCACGTCGGCCAGCGGAATGCCGCGGCCCACAGCGAAATCGGCCAGCAGCGCGGTGCTGGTGATGGAACGAATCCGCGCCAACTCTTCCGTCACTCGGGAAGTCTCGCAAACTCCGGGCGTCCGCACTGCCGTTACCAGCCGGTAAGGTGCCTGGTGCGGCCCATATTCGCTTTCCGTGCTGCCTGGATCTCGGCGGTGAGTCGGCGGCGGTGGTGCTGTCCGACGCCGACCTGGATCGAGCCGCGGCCGGCATCGCGCTCGGCGGGCTGGCGAAAAATGGGCAAAGCTGCAATAGCGTGGAACGCGTCATCGTCGAGTCCGGCCCCAGCCGTACTGAGCCGCCCTCGCCTAGATTGGACGGGTGGGAATCGAACAGGACACGACACCGGCCACCCTGCTGCACATCTGCTCCCGCGAGGAGTGGGAGAACGCCCGCGCCGCAGGCGAATACCGCGCGCCGTCGCTGGCCGAGGCCGGATTCATCCACCTGTCCGCCCCGTACCAGGCGCACCTGCCCGCCAATCGCCTCTTCGCCGGCCGCACCGATCTGGTCCTGCTGCACCTGGATCCCGCCGCGCTCGGCTCGCCGGTGGCATGGGAGCCGGGCGTGCCCACCGATCCGGACTCCATGCTGTTCCCCCACCTGTACGGCCCGCTGCCGCTGACGGCCGTCACCGCGGTGACCGATTTCCTGCCCGGACCCGACGGCGGCTTCGCCCCGCTGGAAGCGAACTGATCACGCCCCGGACGCAGCTCCCCGCTATTCGCGCGCGTTGTCCTAATCTGGACTCGTGAACGTCGATGTGACTGCCCTGCCCGGTATCGGTGTCCGCAAGGACTTCGAAGTCAGATCGGGCCGGCGGATCGGAGTCGTCGCGCACCGGGACGGCGGAATCGACCTGATCGTCTCCCAGCGCGACGACCCGGACGCCTGCATCGCGCAGGTGCCGCTGGCCCCCGACGAGGCCGCGGTGCTGGCCAATCTGCTCGGCGCGCCGCAGCTGGTGCAGCAGCTCCGTGAGGAGCACTCCGACCTGCCCGGGATCACCACCCGCCAGCTCAGCATCAGCGGCAGCTCGCCGTACCGCGGGCGCATGCTCGGTGAGACCGGCATGCGGACCCGCACCAAGGCCTCCATCGTCGCGATCATGCGGGCGGGGCAGGTGCAACCGTCGCCGGGTCCGGATCAGGTGCTCGACTCCGGCGACATCCTGGTCGTGGTCGGAACTCCGCACGGGCTGGACGCGGCCGCTCGCATCCTGGCCGACGGCTGAGCCCGGTGGACTCGACCGGCCTAGCCCTGTTCGAACTCGGCGCGATCTTGTTCGCGCTCGGCATGCTGGGCCGTCTGGCCGCTCGCTTCGGCATGTCGCCGATCCCGCTCTATCTGCTGGGCGGCCTGGCCTTCGGTTCGGGCGGCATCGTGAAGATGAAGGCCGCGACCGAATTCGGTCACATGGCCGGCGAGATCGGCGTGGTGCTGCTGCTCCTGCTGCTCGGATTGGAGTACACCGCCGCCGAATTGGTGACCGGGCTGCGCCGCTCCTGGGTCGCGGGTCTGATCGACATCGTCGCCAATGCCACGCCCGGCGTGCTGGTGGCGCTCATGCTCGGGTGGGGTGCGGTCGGCGCGGTCACCATGGGCGGCGTCACCTACATCTCGTCCTCGGGCATCGTGGCCAAGGTGCTCAACGACCTCGGGCGGCTCGGTAACCGCGAGACGCCGGTGGTGTTGTCCATCCTGGTGTTCGAGGATCTGGCCATGGCGGTCTATCTGCCGATCCTCACCATGATGCTGGCCGGGCTGAGCTTCGTCAGCGGACTGCGGTCGCTGGCCATCGCGCTGGTGGCGATCACCGTGGTGCTCATCGTGGCGCTGCGCTACGGCCGCTACGTATCGGCCATCGTGGACAGCAACGATCGGGAAGTGTTCCTGCTCAAGCTGCTCGGCGCGGCGCTGCTGGTGGCGGGCGCGGCCTCGGCGCTGAAGGTGTCGGCGGCGGTCGGGGCGTTCCTGCTCGGCATCGCCATCTCCGGATCCACCGCGCAGGAGGCGGCCAAACTCCTCGAACCGCTGCGAGACCTGTTCGCGGCCATCTTCTTCGTGGCGTTCGGGCTCAATACCGATCCCACCGCGATCCCACCGGTGCTGGGGTGGGCGATATTGCTGGTCGTCGTGACCGCGCTGACCAAGATGGCCACCGGGTGGTGGGCGGCCTCACGACAGGGGATACGGAGGATGGGACGGGCGCGATCGGGTGCGGCCCTGGTGGCGCACGGCGAGTTCTCCATCGTCATTGCCGGGCTGGCGGTTTCGGTCGGCGGGGTCGATCCGCGACTGGCGGCGCTGGCCTCGGCCTACGTGCTAATGATGGCCGTGCTCGGCCCGATCGTGGCCCGCCTGGTCGAGCCCACCATCCGGCTGGTCCAGCGCAACCGTGGGCGGATCGACCCGGTCCCCAGCTGAATTCGTGCTGCTTCCGGCCGCATCGGCGGGTTGCGCCGGATTCCGTTTCGCCGCCTTGCGCTCGCGGACGGTGATCAGCCGGTGCGAGAGCGCCACCGCGACCGCGCCCACCGCGAAACCGATGAGCAGCGCGAAGAAATGGCCGTAATCGGTGAACGTGCGCCCGTGCCACACCCCGAAGCCGTACCAGACCAGCATGGCCAGCGCCCACACCCAGCGGGCCGGACCCCGCAGCCGGAAGGTCAGCACCGCCAGCATCGCGGAGATGCCGTAACTGGGACCGACATCCGAGGCGAACGCCACCCGGGTCGGGATCAGCTGCTTGTCCAGCTTGTGCGCGATGCCGAGCACGGTGATCAGGGTCGCGCCGACATGGCCGATGGCCACCACCACGATCCAGCGCAGCGACCCCAGCCAGCGTTCGGCCAGCGCCATCAAGGTGATCAGAATGACGATATCGGTCCAGGGGAACCCGCCATCGGTCCAGAACGCCGAGGCCACCAGCACCTGGATCGGATCCCGCTGCATATTGCGCAGATTCGTGGAGGCCGAGAAGATCAGCCGCCGGCCCACGATGTCGCTGGCCCCGCGCAGCGTCCACCAGGTGATGAACAAGGTGAACGCGTAGGCGATACACGCCGGGGTGACCGCGAGCAGATCGCGATAGGCCTGGACCCCGCGCCGCACCCGATGCGGCTCCGCCCACCACTGGACGAGTGTGCGGAACCGCTCGCCCAGGTCAACGGTCCGCAGCCAGGGCGGCTGATAGGTGCCCAATGCCATTGCGTCATGCTAACCCGAGGTCAGGGGCTCGTCAGTGCATCGCCGCGACCCGCATCCATGGCGGGACGGCGGCGGGCGACTACCGTCGATGCGGTGCGCGGGCATGCGATCGAGCTGCTGCGCGCGAGCCTTCGATGCTGGAGTCGATCTCAGGAGGTGTGACCTGGTGCGGATGTGGCGGGGCGTCGTGCTGTGGGCCGGGGCCGCGGTGGTGACGCCGTTCCTCGGATTCACCGGATACACCCTCGGCCGGGCCCGGCGGGCGCCCCGGCCGGGCGCGGAGGTGGTGGTCGTGCTCGGCTGCCGACTGCGCGGCGACCGGGTCTCACCGATGCTGGCCCGGCGGTTGGATCGGGCGCTGGAGGTGATCCGGGACGAGCGGGGGCGCAGGCCCCTGGTGGTCGTGTCCGGCGGGCAGAGCGGCCGCGATACCGTGCCGGAGGCGATGGCGATGGCCGATTACCTTGTGGCGCACACGATTCCGGCGACGGGCATCGTCGCGGAGAATCGGTCCCGGAACACCGAGGAGAATCTGCGGTTCACCGCCGAGGAATTGGACTCGCTCGGCATCGACCCGCGCACGGCGCGAATCACGGTGGTCACCAGTGATTTTCACGTGTTGCGCACGCGGCGGCTGGCCCGGCGGCTGGGGTTGCGGGCCGAAGTGACCGGGGCGCGGACCACCCGTCTGCTGACCCGCAAGTCGTTCGCGCGCGAATTCGTGGCGGTCCTCGTGTCGCTGGGCCGGGACGGATGATCAGGCGGGGAGCGGCTCAGTTGGCGGCGCCGCGCAGGTCCAGACGGCGCATCACCCGGTCCACCACATCCGGCGGGACGCCGGGTTCGCGGCGGGCGGCCAGGGCTTCGGAGCGTCCCGCTTCCAGCACGTCATTGGTGATGGCCCGCATCTTCGCGGTGAAGGCGATCGCGCGATCGGTGGCCATGCGGGCATTGCTGTCGGCGGCCTCGGGGTCGGCGTGGGCGAGGCGGCGTTCGAAGCTTGCCCGCAACCGGTCGTAGACCTCCTCGGGGAGCTGCTCGGTCTGCGAGATCTCTTCCAGCCGTGCGATTTCGGCCTGCAGCACCCGCGTCCAGAGCTCGCGTTCGATGACGCGTTCCGCGCCGGTGTCGGCCCGCACACCCGTGGCGCGCACCACCGCGGGCAGCGTCGGGCCTTGCAGCAGCAGCGTGAACAGCACGACCGCGAACGCCGTGAACAGGATCTCGGTGCGTCCCGGGAACGGCTTCCCGGTGTCGGTGGTGAACGGGATGGCCAGCGCCAGCGCGACGGTCGCCACCCCGCGCATGCCCGCCCACCAGGTGACCAGGGTCTCGCGCCAGTTGTAGGGCTCGTCGCGATCGTGGGCGCGCCACCAGGATTGGAAGAGCTTGGTGGTGATCAGCAGCCAGATCAGCCGCAACCCCACCACCACCGCGATGACCACGGCGGCCCCGCCGAGGAAGCGCGGCCAGTCCGGTCCGGCGTCGCGCAGCACCGTGCTCAGTTCCAGTCCGATCAATCCGAACGCGAACCCGGTGACCAGCATTTCGGTGATCTCCCAGAAGGAGTCGCCCACCAGGCGGTAGTCGCTGTCGCCGAAGTCGGTGGCGGCGTCGGTCAGGTACATCGAGCACACCAGTACCGCCAGCACCGCCGACCCGCCGCGCGATTCGGAGAAACCGTAGGCCGCGAACGGCAGCAGCAGTCCGAGCGCGACCCGCCACGGGGCCTCGTCGAGCCGTTGCATGAGTTTGCTTCCGGCCCAGCCGAACAGCAGCCCGACCGCCGCCCCGACCAGCGCCGACACCCCGAAGTCGAGCAGCGCGCCCCAGGCCGAGAAGCTGCCCGACACCACCGCCTGCACCGCGACCGTGTACAGCACGATCGCGGTCACGTCATTGAACAGGCCCTCGCCCTCCAGCACCGCGACCAGTCGCCGTGGCAGCCCGAGCTTGCCCGCCAGCGCCGACACCGCCACCGGATCCGGTGGCGCCACCAGCGCGCCCAGCGCGACCGCCGCCCCGATCGGGACGGCCGGATACCAGAGGTGGAAGGCCCAGGCCACGGCCACGGTGGTGACGATGACCAGCACCACCGCGCGCAGGCTGATGGCCGCCCAGTTCTCGGCGAACTGCCGCCACGAGGTGCGTCGCGCGGCCGCGTACAACAGCGGCGGGAGGACCAGCGGCAGAATCAGTTTCGGATCGATCTGGATATTGGGGACCTGCGGGATGAGCGCGAGCACCACGCCGAAGGCGGTCATCAGGACCGCCGGGGCCTGGCCCAGCCGTCGTCCGAGCGGCTGCGCGAGGATCGTCGCGAACAGGACCGCGAAGATCAACTCCAGCTGATGGTGGTCCACGGCCCTCAGTTTGCTGCGGATGCGCCCGAAAGTCGAACACCGCATGCCGATTCTCAGCGAACGCGAACCGTGATTCTCAGGCTGCCGGGCAGGTGGTTCTCAGCCTGCCCGGCCGGGCGGCTCAGCCCGCGCGGTAGCGGTCCGAATGCCAGTCGCCGGGGACGGCCAGCTCGTGGCGGCCGGGCGCCTGATAATCGGCGGCGGGCGGATACAGTCCCGCCGTCCGGTAGTCGTGCGGGACGGGTTCGTCCTGGCCCGAACCGCGCGCGGCGGCGGGCGAGTTGGCCTGCAACGACCAGCCGGGCCGGTGTTCCGGGGCGGGCCGGCTTTCCGGCATGGGCCGCGCGGGACCGGGCATCATCGACCGCTCGTCCACCTCGGTGAGCCCGACGTGGATGAGCAGCACCAGCGTCACCATGCTGACGCTGATCATCAGCGGGGCGAGCAGCTCCATCGCGCCCGCGCCGTGCGGGGTCTGGGCGTTGTCCATGTGGTGCGCGTTCATCGACGCCATGCCGGTGTAGTGCATGCCGCACACCGCGACACCCATGATCAGGGCCGCGCCGATGGTCGCCCAGATGCCGGTGATGACCACCGTGAACCACAGCGCGACGGTCGCCGCGACCACCGCGATCACCATGGACAGGGTGACGATCCAGACGTCGTAGCCGATCATGGCGTCCGAGTGCATGGCGTACATGCCCGAATAGTGCATCGCGCCGACGCCCAGGCCGGTGACCGCGCCGCCCGCGAACAGCGAGTAGCGGCCGAACGGCTCGCGCGCCACCACGAACAGCCCGGCCCAGACGACCAGGATCGAGATCACGGCGCTGAGCAGAGTGAGCGGTACGTCGTAGCGGATCACGGCGCCGCGAATGGTGAAGCCGAGCATCGCGATGAAGTGCATGACCCAGATGCCGGTGCCGCCGATGGCGATCGCCGCCGAGATGAGCCAGCCGCCACGTCCGTCCCCCGACCGGGCACGCGCCGTACACCGCAGACCGAGCAGCGATCCGGTGACAGACATGATGTAGGCCAGGACGGGGGTGATCCATCCATAGCTGAAGTGGTGAATTTCCAGCACTCGAACTCCATTGCCAGAACAGGGGTTTCGCAATCGCAGACGCGACGGGGGCACACTACCGGGCATGATTCGCTTTGGGAAATTGAAAGGGAATGTTTCATCTTAATTAATTCCGGCTGGGATGGTTCCGACTGAACAGCAACCTGCTGGTAGCCGGAATGTCATGTCCCCGTGGGACTTTGGCTGGTGCGACCGGTTCGATTCATGTGTCATGCGCATGACGACTGGGCCGATCCTGTGGCGTAGTTATCATTCGGCAGCATTGTCGGCGAACGGCTTTCACGGCGACGCCGGATCCTGTCGCGTAGCGTGCCGATCAGGTAACCCTTCGTTCACGGCCCGGGGGCGGCGCATGACCACGCGACTCACGACATTCACCAATGACGGACTCACCTTCGACGTCGTCGACGAGGGTCCGCTCGACGGCATCCCGATCGTGTTGCTGCACGGGTTTCCACAGACCGCCGCCCAGTGGGCGCGACTGACACCACACCTGCACGAGCGCGGCTATCGCACCATCGCGCCGACGCAGCGCGGTTATTCGCCTCGCGCCCGGCCGCGCGGCCGTTCCCCCTACCGGGTCAGCGCCCTGGTCTCCGACATCGCGGCGCTGATCACGACGCTCGGTACCGGGCCGGTCCATCTGGTCGGGCACGACTGGGGTTCCACGGTGGCCTGGTCCACGGCCGCCACCCATCCGCATCTGGTGCGCACGCTCACCTCGGTGTCGGTCGCGCATCCGATGGCGTTCATGCGGTCGATGGTGAGCAGCACCCAGTTCTTCCGCACCTTCTATATGGTGCTGTTCCAGCTGCCGTGGCTGCCCGAGGCCGTGATCACCGGACTCTTCCGGGCCCTCGACGCGCCCGGCAATCCGGAGCGCCGGGTGCGCGCGCTGGCCGTGTCCGGCATGGGCGAGGACCAATTCGACCGGCTCGCCCGCGATGTCATCGCCGCCGGGGCGCTGCCGTACGCCCTCAACTGGTATCGCGCCATGCTCATCGTCGACCCGCGTGAGACGACGCGGAAGATCACCACCCCCACCACGCACGTCTCCAGCACGCGGGATCCGTTCATCGCCACCAAGTCCGCCGCCCTCACCCCCGACTACATGGCGGCTCCTTTCATCCACGAGATCCTCGACGCCACCCATTGGATCCCCGAGGAACGCCCCGCCGAACTCGCGGCCCTCATCGCCGCGCGTGCCGCCACCGCCTGAACCGGCCGCCCCCGCACGCGTGTCGCTGTCCGATCCCGGTGGCGCGCAACGGCCATCATGAGGGGGACCGTGCCGGGTGCGCACCCGGCCGGAACCGATCAGGAGGCTGTTGTGAGCGACCACGAAGTGAAGATGATCATCCTGTCCACCGATGACCTGGACGAGTCGATCAGCTTCTACACCGAAACCCTGGGCATGCCGTTGAAGTTCCGCGACGGCGCGCACTTCGCGGCGATCGACGGCGGGCCCATCACGCTGGCGCTGGCCACCGCCGTCGACCACCCGATCCACGGGCAGGTGGTCGTGGGCATCAAGACCGCGGACGTGGACGCCGCCGCGAAGGCGATCGAAGCCAGTGGCGGCGGCATCGTGACCGCGCCCTACAACGACGCGCACGAACGCCGCGCGGTCGTCTACGACAACAAGGGCAACGGTCTGGTCTTCTACAGTCCGCTGCCGAAGTGACCGACCGGCGCGTCACGGTCGAGGCGGTCGTCGACCACGGGTACCGCGTGCTGGTCGACGACGGCACCGACTCCGCCGACCGGCGCGCCGAACTACTCCGCCGCCTCGCCTGACTCACGCGCGGTATTGCCGCGTGAGGCCAGGGAGGCCGCCGCCGCGACGGTCGGCCAGGGCTTGGGTCGGGGCGGTTTGGTGACGTCGGCCCGAATCAGGTGGTCGCCATAGGGTTTCGCGGCCTCCTCGTCGAGGCCGTGATCGGTGATGAGGGTGTGGATCTCGTCGAGCCCGGCGACCCGCGCCAGGGCACGGTGGCCGAACTTCGAACTGTCGACGACCACGGCGGTGGAGCGCGCGGTGGCGATCATCGCCCGCTTGACCGGGACCTCGAGGGTGTTCGTATTGGTGATCCCGGCGTCCACGTCCACCGCGTCCGCGCCGAGGAACGCCCAGTCCGCCGCGTAATCGCGCAGGAATTCGACCGTGCGGTCACCGGCGAGGGTGTAGACCGAGCCGAGCAGTTCACCGCCCGCGACGAGTAGCCGGAAGCGTTGCAGGCCCGCGATGTACTCGGCGATGCGCAGGTCGTTGGTGATGACGGTGAGACTTTCGCGGCGGCTCAACGCGACCGCGACCTCGTAGGTGGTCGAGCCGCTGTCGAGGATCACCGTGTCGCCGTCGGCGACCAGGCCCGCGGCCACCCGCGCGATGGCCGACTTCTCCTGCAGCCGTGTGTTTCTCTTCGCCGAATACGGCAGATCCGAGGTGACGCCGGGGATGGGCCGCGCGCCGCCGTGGGTGCGCTGGATCTGGCCGTCGCGTTCGAGTGCTTCCAGGTCACGGCGGATGGTCGAGGTGTCCACTCCGAGCTCGCGGGCGAATTCCTTCGCCTCGACGTAGCCGTCGGTGGTCAGCCTGTCGAGGATCCGACGCCGGCGGGTGCTGGAGAGCAACGGACCTCCTGAAGGGTTGTCGAGCCATCGTCGCCGTCTCGGATGGTACGCGATCCTGCGCGAAACATTGACAGCGATCGGCCTCGGTTGCATGATTTCGTGCAACATCTGCTCGAAAACGAGCAATCGCAGACTGTGTCAGAGGTATTCGTATGAGTGATCCGTTGCAGCTCCTCGCCCGAGAAGGCGTCTCCCTCTGGCTGGACGACCTGAGCCGCGGCCGGATCGAATCCGGTGGACTGGCCGAATGGGTCGATCGAGGCATCACCGGCGTGACCACCAACCCGGCGATCTTCGAGGCCGCCCTGCGCGGGTCCGAGCAGTACCGCACACAGCTGCGTGAATTCGCGCAACTCGGTATGGGCACCGCGGACGCCGCGCGCATCCTCACCAGCTGGGACGTGCGGGCCGCCTGCGACGTGCTGCGGCCGGTGCACACCGCGACCGACGGGCTCGACGGCTACGTGTCCCTCGAAGTCGATCCGGCCTGGGCGCACGACACCGAGCGCACGGTGAGCGAAGCGATCCTGCTGTCCTGGCTGGTCGACCGGCCCAATCTGATGATCAAGGTTCCGGCCACGCCCGCCGGACTGCCCGCGATCACCGCCATCCTGGGGCGCGGGATCAGCGTCAACGTGACGCTCATCTTCTCGCTCGGGCGGTATCGGGATGTGCTCGACGCCTTCCAGGCCGGGCTGGAGCTGGCGCGCGAGAACGGGCACAACATCGCCCGGATCGCCTCTGTCGCTTCGTTCTTCATCTCGCGCGTGGATTCCGAGGTCGATGCCCGGCTCGACGCGCTGGGCAGCGATGCGGCGAGTGCGGTGCGTGGCCGCGCCGCCATCGCGAACGCGGTGCTCGCCTACGAGGCGTTCGAGCAGACCCTGCGCGGCGAGCGCTGGGCGGCGCTGGCCGCGGCGGGCGCGCGGCCGCAACGGCCGTTGTGGGCGTCGACCGGGGTGAAGGATCCCGCCTACGAGGACACCCGGTACGTGGTGGATCTGGTCGCGCCCGGGACCGTGAACACCGTGCCCGAGCCGACTCTCGCGGCGGTCATCGATCACGGCAAGGTGGCCGGCGATCAGGTCACCGGCCGCTACGACGACGCGCACCGGGTGTTCGGGGAGCTCGACGCGCTCGGCATCGACATGAACGACATCTCCGCCAAACTGGAGCGGGAGGGCATCGCCAAGTTCCAGCAGGCGTGGCGTGAGCTGATCGCCGGGGTCGAATCGGCGCTGGCCGACCGGGCCGCGGTGCGGGGATGACCGGCTTCCCGGCGTGGGCGCGGCTGGCCGCGCACCGCGAAGAGCTTGCGGGGGAGCGGATCTCGGAGCTGTTCGGGCGGACGCCCGATCGGGGTCCGGCGATGACCGTCGAGCACGACGGGATCGTGCTGGACTATTCGAAGAATCTGGTCACCGGTGAAACCATCGACCTGCTGGTCGAACTCGCCGCCGAACGTGGTCTGGCCGCGGGCGTCGAGGCGATGTTCACCGGTGCGCCGATCAATGTCACCGAACAGCGCGCGGTGCTGCACACGGCGCTGCGTGCGCCCGCGGACTCGGTGGTGGAGGTCGACGGCGTCGATGTCGTGCCCGCCGTGCAGCGCACCCTCGAGCGGATGGCGGGTTTCGCGCAGGCCGTTCGGTCGGGGGAGTGGCGTGGGGCGACGGGCGAGCCCATTCAGGCCGTGGTCAATATCGGGATCGGAGGCTCGGATCTCGGACCGGCGATGGCGTGCCTCGCGTTGCGCGAATACGGCACGGGCACACTGGAATCGCGATTCGTCTCCAATGTGGACGGGCATGATCTGACCCGGACGCTGCACGATCTCGACCCGGCGACGACGCTGTTCGTGGTGGCGTCGAAGACGTTCACCACCGTCGAGACCCTCGCCAATGCGCGGGCCGCCCGGGAGTGGCTGATCGACGCGCTCGACGATCCTGCCGCTGTGGCACAGCATTTCGTCGCGGTGTCGGTGAACGCTGCCGAGGTATCGTCCTTCGGCATCGATCCGGCCAACATGTTCGAGTTCTGGGATTGGGTCGGCGGCCGCTACTCGCTGAGCTCGGCGATCGGCCTGTCGGTGATGATCGCGATCGGCGCCGAACAGTTCCGGTCGTTCCTCGCGGGCGCGCATTCGATGGACGTCCACTTCCGTACCGCACCACCGGATCGCAACCTGCCGGTCCTGCTCGGGCTGCTCGGGATCTGGTATCGCAACTTCTGGGACGCCCAGACGCACGCGGTGCTGCCCTACGATCAGCGGCTCGCGCGGCTGCCCGCGTATCTGCAGCAGCTCGAGATGGAGAGCAACGGCAAGTCGGCCGATCGTGACGGGAATCCGGTCGGTGTCGGCACCGCGCCGATCGTCTGGGGCGAACCCGGCACCAATGGCCAGCATGCCTTCTTCCAGCTGCTGCATCAGGGAACCGTCACGGTCCCTTGCGATTTCATCGGCGTCCTCACCGCCGCGCATGATCTCACCGGGCATCACGACCTGTTGATGGCGAACCTGTTCGCCCAGTCGCAGGCGCTGGCCTTCGGACGCACCAGCGACGACTCGGGGGAGCACCGCGCGTTTCCCGGCAACCGGCCGAGCAGCACCCTCCTGCTGGATGAGCTGACCCCGTACTCGCTGGGCGCGCTCGTCGCCCTGTACGAGCACAAGGTGTTCACGCAGGGATGGATCTGGAACATCAACTCGTTCGACCAGTGGGGCGTCGAACTCGGAAAGATCCTCGCGACACGGATTTTCGACGATATCGAGTCCGGTTGTGAACTGTCACATGACAGTTCGACCAATGCCCTCATCGAACGTTACCGCCGCCTGCGCAAGGCGGCCGATCACCCCGAGAAAGCGGTACAGCGATGACCCTGAAGATCGGCTACAAGGCCTCCGCCGAGCAGTTCGGACCCCGTGACCTCGTCGAATACGCAGTGCGCGCCGAGGAATTGGGCCTCGACAGCGTGGTCGTGTCCGACCACTTCCTGCCCTGGCGGCACAATGGCGGGCACGCGCCGTTCGCCTTGTCGTGGATGTCGGCCGTCACCGAGCGCACCAGCCGCGTCCAGATCGGCACCAGCGTCCTCACCCCGACGTTCCGCTACAACCCGGCCGTCATCGCCCAGGCTTTCGCGACCATGTCGCTGCTGTCCAACGGTCGCGTCATGCTGGGTGTCGGCACCGGTGAGGCGCTCAACGAGATCGCCGTCTCCGGCCGGGAATGGCCGGAATTCAAGGAACGCTTCGCCCGCCTGCGCGAAGCCGTCACCCTGATGCGCAAGCTCTGGACCGAATCCGACGTGTCGTTCGAGGGCGAGCACTTCACCACCGTGAAGGCCAATATCTACGACCGCCCCGAGCAGCCGGTCCCCGTGTACATCGCCGCGGGCGGCCCGGTCGTCGCCAAGTACGCGGGCCGCGCCGGTGACGGCTTCATCTGCACCTCCGGCAAGGGCATGGAGCTCTACAACGACAAGCTCATGCCCGCCGTCGCCGAAGGCGCGGCCGCCGCCCAGCGTGACCCCTCGACCATCGACAAGATGATCGAGATCAAACTCTCCTACGACCGCGACCGCGACCTGGCCCTGGCCAATACGCGTTTCTGGGCGCCGCTGTCGCTGACCCCCGAGCAGAAGCACAGCGTCGACTCCGCCGTCGAAATGGAAGCCCTCGCCGACCAGCTCCCCATCGAGCAGGTCGCCAAGCGCTGGATCGTCGCCTCCGATCCGGACGAGGCGATCGCCGGCATCAAGCCGTACCTCGACGCGGGCCTCAACCACCTCGTCTTCCACGGCCCCGGTCACGACCAGGAACGCTTCCTCACCCAGTTCGCCACCGACCTCCTCCCGCGCCTGCGCGAACTCGACTGAGCCACAACCGATCTCCGCCTCGAAGGATCTCCTCATGCATATCGGAATGGTCGGCGCGGGCCGGATGGGCGCCGGCCTGGCCCGCCGGCTGGTCCGCGCGGGCCACACCTGCACGGTCTACGACCCCAACCCGGCCGCCGTCGCCACCCTGACCGCCGACGGCATCCCCGCCGCCGCCTCCCTCCCGGAACTGGTGGCGGCCCTGCCGAAACCCTGCGCGGTCTGGATCATGGTCCCCGCCGACCTGACCGGCACGGTCGTCGACGAACTGACGCCGCTGCTCACCGCGGGCGATGTCGTCATCGACGGCGGCAATTCCTTCTACCGCGATGCCGTCACCCGCTCTCAGACGTTGTCCGAGCACGGTATTCACTACCTCGACGTGGGCACCAGCGGCGGCACGTCCGGCCTCGACCGCGGCTTCTGCCTCATGATCGGCGGCCCTGCCGAAGCAGTCGAACGCCTCGACCCGATCTTCCGCACTCTGGCCCCCGGCATCGACGCCGCTCCACGCACTCCCAGCCGTGACGGTGTCGCTGCCCCCGCCGAACAGGGCTACCTCCACTGCGGCCCGTCCGGCGCGGGCCACTTCGCGAAGATGATCCACAACGGCATCGAATACGGCCAGATGGCAGCCCTGGCCGAGGGCATGTCCATCCTCCGCGCCGCCGGAACCGGCACAGCCGAACCCCATTCCGGCGTCGACCCCACCTACGACTTCGACGTCCCCGCCCTCCTGGAACTCTGGCGCCGAGGCAGCGTCATCACCTCCTGGCTCCTCGACCTCACCGCCACCGCCCTCCACACCGACCCCGACCTCACCGAATTCAGCGGCCACGTCCCCGACTCCGGCGAAGGCCGCTGGACCGCCCGAACCGCCATCGACCTGGCCGTCCCCGCCCCGGTCCTCACCACCGCCCTATACTCGCGCTTCGCATCCCGCGACGGCGCTTCGTACGCCAACAAGTCGTTGTCCGCCATGCGAAAAGCCTTCGGCGGCCA
Organism: Nocardia sp. NPDC004340; assembly: GCF_053602575.1. Classification (NCBI taxonomy): domain Bacteria; kingdom Bacillati; phylum Actinomycetota; class Actinomycetes; order Mycobacteriales; family Nocardiaceae; genus Nocardia; species Nocardia sp. NPDC004340. The sequence goes on along the minus strand of NZ_JBSGDW010000004.1, from coordinate 671,356 downwards.
TACCGAACACCGCGCATTCGCCGAATGACACGGTGATTCACCCGATCCGAAGGAGGCGGTCGAGATGGCCGGACGCCCGATGCCGGCCGCGGAATGCGACCGGCTCTGGGAAGCCTGGACCCCCACCCAGGCCGCCTCGCGACTGTCGAGTGCCCCACCCTGCTGGTACGTCGCGGCCGGGTGGGCATTGGACCTGTTCGTCGGCGGCCTGGGTCGCACGCACTCCGACCTCGAAATCGGCGTTCCCCGTGACCGATTCGGCGAAATCGCGGCCGCTCTCCCCGGCTACGAATGGGACGTCGTAGGCGATGGCCACGTCTGGCCGTATCCGGAGGAAGTCGACAACCACCATCAGACCTGGCTCCGCGAACCCGCGACCGGCCGCTACCGCCTCGACGTGTTCCGCGAACCGCACGACGGGGAGCAGTGGGTGTGCCGCCGCGATCCGTCGATCACCTTGCCGTACGACGAGTTGATCCTCCGCAGCGCGGGCGGCATTCCCTTTGTGATCCCAGAGGCCGTTCTCCTGTTCAAGGCGAAAGCCCGTCGCGCCAAGGACGAGGCGGACTTCCTGCGTGCACTCCCCGCGATGGAAGGTGTCCGGCGATCGCGGTTGTCCGACTGGCTGTCACGGGTACACCCCGGCCACCCCTGGCTAGCGGAACTCGGATAACCAACGGCAAGCAGGGACACGGGGCCGTGCCGCCTCGCACCGTATGGCCTGATCCCGAGGAATGGCGCCAGGTACCCATGGGTACGAGTCGTCAGAGGTGCAGGGCCACCTGACCGGAATCGGTCTTCCAGTACTTCCGGTTCAGCTGGGCCTTGCCGGTGCCCTCGGTGTACGGCACGAGCACAGGCAGGCCATTGGTCGGCTTCAGCGTCGCGGACCAGGTCTCGACCCGGCCCGAGCATTGCAGGGTGATTCCCGGCGGGGAGCTGGCCAGCTGGATCGTGCCACTGCCGCTGGTCCCCATCTGCGCGGAAACATCGAGATACCCGATTCCACCGTCGCACATATAGGTTCCGGTGGCGTTCAACCCATTGGGCGTCGAAGTCACCACGGAATTCAGCGTGATGAACTCGTCCTCTTGGGCGGCGCTCGCTGGGCCCGACCCCAGCAGCGTCATCGCGGCCCCCACGACCGCGACCACCGCGCACCTCGTACCCAACATCGCTCGACCTCCTGAAACATCAACTGCCACGGGAAGAATCGCTCTAGATGGTAACCAGTCGCGGCTCAGGCCACGCAGAATTCGTTGCCCTCGGGGTCGGTCATCGTCACCCATGTGAACGGCCCCTGCCGTCCCTCGTGCAGCACTTTCGCGCCCATCCCGATCAGCCGTCGACCTCCGTCGCCCGCTTCTCCTCCCCGACCCGAATATCCAGATGCAGCCGGTTCTTCACTGTCTTCGCCTCGGGCACAAGCTGAAACAACACTCGTGGCCGGTCCGGATGCCGAATCGCTCCACCGATCGTCCACACGAGCTTTCCCCGATGAGTGGTCGTGTCCGCCTCGGTCGCATGCCCCTGCTCGACCATGCTCCGAATGAACCCCTCGTCCTGCGGCTCGACCTCCCAGCCGAGCGCCTCGGCCCACCAGTCGGCCTGTGTATGCGGATCGGAACAGTCCACGACAACCTGAAACTCGTATCCCATATGCGGCACCCTAACCGTGCACCCTGACAGCGAGCGTCACCTGCTCAACGCGGGTAACCGATGTCGCCGATGTCGCTGTCGAGATCGGCCAGTTCGACCTCGGGGTTGAGTCGGGCCACGATATCCGGCGTCAGCGGTCGCAGCGCATAAACATGCTCCACCTCCGAAAGACTGACGGCGGTTTCGTAGTAGTCCTCAGCCCATCGCTGATATGCCTGCGGAGTCCCTTCGAGCAGCAGTACCGGGATTCCCATTCCGGGCTGAGGATCGCATCCAGCATCGCCATCGCCCGGCAACGGTCACGAAGCACCTGAATCTCGGGCAGCCGCCGCATCATCTCGCTCACCCGACAATCCAAACGCACCCCTACGACATACCCGCCTCGCTGCCTCGCGGGCTACGCTGCAGCTGAAATGGCGCGCAGCGAGAACGAAGGACCGAGACAGGTCGAACTCATCGGCCCCTACGCCGGCGTATTCGCCTACGCCACAGGCGTCGTCCTGACGCTGATCGGCCCGATCCTCGGCCTGACCGGTGACGGATTCGCCGACGGCCTCTGCGTCGGCGTCTTCACCTTCCCGATCGGCCTGCTCCTGCTCGCCAGCGCGTACGAATGGCGCCGAGCGGAACGCCGATTCCAAGCGATCGGTGTCCACGGGACCGGAGAAGTACTCTCCGTCAACGAGATTCACCCCGGTGGCGAAAACCCGGACACGGCCGACCTGACGATCCGCATCACCGGCCCGACCTTCGCCCCTTTCACCGCGGAGTGCACCCTCGGCAACCACTCAGGCCTCACCCCGGGCCACACCTTCAACCTCATGGTCGACCCCACCGACAACTCCTTCGCGATCGGCTTCGACCACCTCTTTCCCCGCAGCGACAAGGAAACTCCACCGAAGGAGTGAGTCGTTCGCTTCGTCGCAAATGGCTCGACCGGGATGGGTTCGGCTGCGTACGGTGCCAGCATGTGCATCTACCCGAGCCGGACACATCGTGTGTGCCTGCGCTGCCGGGCTTCCTACAAGGGCTCGATCGGCGCGGGGCCGGGTTGGTGTGTGCGGTGCGCCGGCGAGCTGATCGATGCGGGGCCGCACCTCGAAGTGCCCAGAAGGGGCGATACCGCTGGGTGGCGAGCACTTGCCGCTGTGCTGGAATCCGGTTTGACGTTCTATGGCGGTTGCTGCGGCACCGGTCCCGGATACCGGCCGCGTACTCCGCGGGAGGTTCGGGAGCGGCTGTTGTTCGCCGAACGCGCGGGTATCCCGATCGCCGACGCATTGGCCACCGCAGACACCGCTATCGCGCCGCGTGCGCGATAGCGGTGAGTCGTCGAACTATTGGAGGTTGTCCGCGTTCAGGGGTGAGGCGGCGGACCGCCCATACCGGAATTCGGCGGGTTACCGCCGGGGCCCCGCCCGCCCTGCTGTCCGGGGTTATTGCCCGGCGGCTGCCCGGAACCACTGCCGGACTGGACATTCTGCGACTTCGCGGCAACGCCGACCGTGAGGGAGACCTTCAAACCGGCGGCGGGAGTGCCTGTCACCGTGGCGAGTTCGGCGTCCCAGCCGTCACCGAAGACATTGTCCGACGACAGCGATACACCGCTCATATTCGAGATACTGCGCGAGTAGCCGGCATCGTAGGCGTAGACCGAGGTACAGACATCCTGCGGAAGCGCGATCTGTGAAGTGAGACGGGCGTTTTCGCCCGCCACCGCGCTGGTCAGCGAGTCGTAGACCTCGAAGTGGATGTGCGGCCAGCGGCCCGAGTAACAGGCGGGGAAGATCGAGGTGAAGGTGACGGTGCCGTTCGCGTCGGCCACCTGCACACCGCGCAGATAGTTCTGATCGGTGACTCCACTGCTGTACAGCGAGTAATTGCCGTCGCGGTCGCAGTGCCAGACGTACACGGCCATGCCCGTACCGGCCGCCCCGCTCTTGGTCAGGTCCTTCAGATTCAGCGTGAGCGTCATCGGAACACCCTTGGCCACACCGGAATACGATCCGAAACTGGTCGTGATATCCGAACGCACCACCCCCGACTCGATCAGCACATTCGGCCCGTTCGATCCGTCACCCGGATAGGGCCCCGCGGTCTCCTGCGGCGCGGCGGCCGCCGTACCGGACCCGCTCGCCGCCGACGTGGTGGCGCTCGTCGCCGACGCATCCGACCCGGAGCTTCGCGAGCATCCGGCCGCCACCGCCGCGACACCCGCAGCCCCGACCGCCCACAACGCGCGTCGCCGATTCATCACCCGCATATCGTGCGCCAGCCCGAGATCGTGCTCATGCCGCTCGTGGCCACCGCCGGAATGCTGTTCCACCGCACACCTCTTTCGTCGTCCTCACTGTTCGATTCCGAACCGTATGGCGACCCGCGCCGCCTCGACCTCGGGTGAAGCTGTGAAGTAGCCGAGAGCGGCCGTGGCCCTCGGATCGGGTGCGTGACCGCCCCGGCCGGAACCGACGATCAGCCGTCGCACAATGGCGTCGACGCCCGCACCAACGCCGCAGCATGCAACGCGTCGAGCCGCTTGCTCCCGGCGACGGCGACCACTCCCGCCGCGACCCGCGCTGGACAATCTGCCGCAGCCAATTCCATTCGTTCAGACGCTAATTCGGCGAGTATCGCGGTATTCAGCCCATCGATCACCGGCCGCACACCCGCGAGATCCGTCCCCGGCGCCCCAGCCACCGCCAGCCCATACCGCCACTCCGTCACCAACCCGCGCTGCACAATCTTGTTGGCCTCGATCTGCCCCTGAAAGACCGCCCGCACCAAACCCCCGGGCAGCCCCCGCTCCGCCCCCGCCTGAGCCATCGCGTCATAAATCGCCGCCTCCCGCCCCGGATCATCGATTACCGGCTCACCTCCATCCCGAACCGCGGCCTCCCATTTGATCGCCGCGACGGTATCCGCGGTAGCGAGCCGCTCCGCCAGCAACCCCACCAGCCGCTCCGCGCTCCCGGGATCCGCAGCGGCCACACCGCCCTGCCCCGCCAACAGAACTATCGCCGCTGCAGCCGCAATCGCCAGATTCCTCATAGCCCCGGTGCTTCCCACGCGCCCACGCTACCCGGGCAGCAAGTAGCACCTGGTCGATGACAGCGTCGGCGTGGTGAGTCGTGGTCCGCGATAGCGCGAGCTCGGCCCGTTCGTCGGCTAGCCTCGGCAACCGTGCCGATGTCTTTTCCTCCGATCGACCCGTACGCCGACGGACTGCTCGAGGTCGGCGATGGAAACCGGGTGTACTGGTGTGCCAGCGGGAACCCGGCGGGTCGGCCGGCGCTGGTGGTGCACGGGGGGCCGGGCAGTGGGAGCAGCCCGGGACCGCGGAAATCGTTCGACCCGAACATCTTTCGGATCGTGCAGTTCGATCAGCGCGGTTGCGGACGGAGCACCCCGAGCGCGGCCGACCCGAGCACCGATATGGCGGTGAACACCACCGAACATCTGATCTCGGACATGGAGCGGCTGCGCACCCACCTCGGCATCGACCGTTGGCTGCTCTACGGCGGGTCCTGGGGTTCGACGCTCGTCCTCGCCTATGCCGAGCGATACCCGGAGCGGGTCACCGGGATCGTGCTGATCGGCGTCACCAGCACCACGCGCCGCGAGATCGACTGGCTGTACCGCGATCTCGCGCGGCTGCTGCCCGCCGAATGGGAGCGATTCCGGGCCGTGGTGCCCGGCGACGGTGACCCGGTCGAGGGCTACCGTGAGCTGCTGGAAGACCCGGACCCGGAGCTGCGCCGCCGCGCCGCGATCGAGTGGTGCCGCTGGGAGGACGCGGTGATCGACCACGAATCCCTGGGCAGCCCAGGGCAGTACAGCGCCAAGCCGGACGACGCCATGCTCGCCTTCGTCCGGATCTGCACGCACTACTTCGCGCACGCGGCATGGCTCGACGAAGGCGTGCTGCTGCGCGAGGCCTGGCGACTGGCCGGGATCCCCGGCGAACTTATCCACGGCCGCCTCGACCTCAGCGCCCCGATCGAAACAGCGTGGGAACTCGCGAAAGTCTGGCCGGACGCCCGCCTACACATCATCGACGACTCCGGCCACACCGGGAGCCCCGCCATGGGCGAGGCACTCGCCCACGCCATCTCCCGCTTCGCGCAGCCCGATGCCGATCGGATCGGTTAGGTCCTGAACAGCCGGTCCACTGGGATCGCGGCTCGGGCTTCGGGCGTGCTGATCTCGAAGTACTGCTCGGGTGAGACATGGCGCAGTGAAGCCACCATAGCGGCGGGGATGGACTGGACTTTCGTGTTCATGGCGCGGACATTCGCGTTGTAGAGCCGCCTGGCGGCGGCGATTCGGTCCTCGACGTCACTCAGTTCCCGCTGCAATGCCACGTAGTTTTGGAGGGCTCCCAGGTCGGGATACTGCTCGGCGAGAGCCGACAGTTGCGACAGGGCTGCGGTCAGGGTGTTCTCGGCTGTTGCGACTCTGTCGATGCCGGCGCCGACTTGACCCGGGTCGCCGGCGAGTGAGCGCGCATGGTTGCGCGCTGTTGTCACGGCCTCCAGGGTCCCGCGCTCGAATGCGGCGGCGCGCTCGACCGTTGCCACCAGATTCGGCACCAGGTCGTGGCGCCGCTGCAATTCGACATCGACCTGCTTCCAGGATTCCGCGATCAGGTTTCGCAGCCGAACGAAATCGTTGTACACCGCGAAGTACCACAGGACCGCGACCAGCGCGATGGCGGCAGCCGCGATGACGATGACAGTGGGGCTCATGCGTGGGTCCTTTGCGCGGGTGTTCCGTAGTCGTTCCACACGAATCGTGGGATGCCGTCGGCGATTACACGCATCGCCTCGAATACGCCACCGATCTCGTGCGGCCGATTGCCGAGGGTGGTGATGCCGACGAGAAGGTCTCCGACGATCTCGAGCTTGGTCAGGGTCACCGCACCGCCATGCTGCCCGGCGAGGTCGACCAGCTTGCCGATCGTCCGTGGCGTCAGGACCGCGTGGGCGAACGCCGGGTTCGAGGAATGCACCGAGAACTGATCATTGAAGTCCGCCGATTCGAACTCCACCCGATCGCCGATGCTGCCGTCCAACGTCACTCCGACCGTCAGTCTCGGCAAAGCCGCGGGAAGCGTGATGGTGAAGACGTTTCGATAGTGGGTGCTGACATTGATCCGGTTGTTGTGCAGCCAGGTCAGATGGAAGAAGCTCGCCGGATAGCCGCCGATCGTGCCCTGCATCGTGTCGCGGACCCGAAACCGTCGTGCCCGGCCGATAGTGAACGGCGGGAAATCCCAGGCGGGCACCGGCCAGTCGCTCACCCGGCGATAGACGAACCCGTTCTCCTCGGCCCACCCCGCGGTCCACCGCTTACGCAGCGATTTCACGATGATCCCCGAGGGCACGAACGCCAGCAGCGGTGTGGCGGGCAGCAATACCCACGAGAATGGACGACCGTGGTCATGCCACCACCGATACTGCGCGAACACCAAGACAGCAAAAGTCATCAGCGACAACGCATTCAGCACGCGCGGCCGAGACCAGAACAACCCGCTGCCACCGCTTGATGCGCGACCGGTCATGTCGCTCATGATTCCCCCTACCCCAAGCACTCCTGGACAGGGACAGCCTCGGCGATCGAGTCGGGCCCAGGCAAATTGTTTCGTGTGGCGGACATGAGACAGGGCTGCCGAGCAGCAGCTCAGCAGCCCCTCTGGATGCCTCAGCGATCAGCATGTTGGTGTGTTCGGCCGACGCTGCCTGGCGGCCGAACGGCATAGAGGGCGTTGCTAGCCGTAGCAACAGACCCGAACAAGCACTGTGTCGTCGGGCAGTGCCTCCAGGTAGTTTTCGATGCCGCCCGGTGGTATCGGGCAGTCGGGTTCGTCCTTGCCGGACGTGGTCTCGCCCCAATCCTTACGTCGGCGAATGCCACTCCACCATTCCGACATCACCTCGGCGAAGGCGCGATCCATGGTCACCCCGTAGTCGGCCTTGGCGACGGATCGGCGATGGGACCTGGCCACCCGCGGGTCGGGCATTACCGACCGCAGCGAACAGCTTCAGTCCGCGTGACAGGTGAGATCGCTGGCGGGCAGATCGCCGTCGCGAAGGTAGGTTTCGACGGCCTGACTCATACAGCTGCTCTGCACGGTGAACGCTCCGTGCACGATGACGTCTTGCAGGGTCACCAGTCGTGACGCGGTCATGGTTCGGTGCAGACCGACGCCTTCCTGATAGGCCGCGACCGGATCACCGGTGGCCTGCACGATGAGCACGGGCGTCGCGTTGTGTACCTCGACGCGCGGTTCTACGGGCGCGGGCCAGAACGCGCACGGGGAGATGTTGTTGACCAGTGGCCCGAACACCGGCTGGGCGGCGCGACTGGCCTCGACATTGCGTTGGTACCAGCCGGGGTCGCGCTGCGCGTTCACGTCGCCGCACACCACAGCCGTCGAGGACTCCATGGAGGCGACGGCGTCTTCGGTTGGCGCGTGCAACAACCCGCTCAGCGACTGCTCCAAATCCGCACTGGGCTCGGCCGGCTGTCCGGCGGCGGCGTCCACGATCTGCCGCAGCGCGTTCGCCGCCTCGTCGAACCGGCGGGAGTCGTGCAGATAACCGAACAGCAACGACGGTAGCCAATGGTCGTCCACCTCGTAGGAGCCGATCCGGATCGGTTGCCGCGCAGCCTGTTCGATTAGGCCGGAGACCACCGCGCGAACCTCCGCACGTGTGGATCCGAGCCGGTACCGATCGGCGCGGGCGGCGGTCCAGTCGGCCAGCGCGTCCAGCGCGTCTTCCGAGGGGGCACCCTGATCCGCGATCATCACATCGCTGCCGTACCGCCCGGGATCGACCGCGCTGTCGAGCACCATCCGGTCGGTGCGATCCGGGAACATCTCGGTGTAGACAGCTCCCAGATAGGTGCCGTAGGACATCCCGAAATAGTTGATCCGGTCTTCGCCGAGCAGCGTGCGGATGAGGTCGATATCACGTGCGGTGTTGCGCGTCGTGATGTGTGGCAACATGCCATTGTCGGTGGCGAGGCACCGCTGCGCCAAATCTGCTTGGGTAGCGGCGGCTTCGACGAATCCGGCCGAATCCACGCCCGCCGACTGGAACGAGTCGCCGATCGGCCATCCGCAGTGCACCGGCGTCGATCGGCCCACCCCGCGCGGGTCCATGCCGATCAGGTCATAGCGCCCCCACGGATAGGACGGCGCCGCTCGGGTGAGCCGCACCGGCAGATCCAGCCCGTAGGCCCCGGGCCCGCCCGGATTCGACAGCATGATCCCGCGCCGGTGGCTCGGATCGGTCGCCCGGACTCGGGAGATGGCCACGGAGATCGTGCGACCCAGCGGCTCGCGATAGTCCAGCGGCACTGTCACGTTCGCGCACTGCGCGCCGACCCGGTCCAGGAGATCGCTCTCGCACGCACCCCACGCCAACTGTTTATGGGTGAAGCGATCCAGTGCGGTGGCGGCAGACGAACCTGCCGAAGCGGTTCGGACGATACCGATTCCTGCCACGGTCCCGATCAGAACCACTGCGGCGGCGAGCACCAGTAGACCGCCGCGCTTGCGGGCCGTCGCCGTCTCGGATCGTGGAAACTTCTTCGTCAACAGGACTTCCTCCCGATCGCCGGCCGCTCTCCGGATCACGGTAATCAGCCGGTGCGTCCGCGCGTATCCGGTGAAACCCTGATTTCCCAGCCCCGGTCGTGTGCGGGTAATGTCTCGAATCCGTTTGTGGCTCTTGGGCTTCCGTCTACTGGTACTGGTGATGCGGGCGGTGTCACGGAGTGGGCTCGCCGGATCGGTGAGGCCCGGGTGGTGCGCGATCACGTTCGATCGCGCACCACCCCTACCGGTGATCGATAACCCATAGTCAAGCGCCGCTGTATGAAGCGCGGGGCTTCGATCTCCGTCGAGCAGCGCGATAGCGGTGTCCTCGAACGAGGTACGGCTGCGGCCCTCGCTGTCGATCACGGGCTGGTCGCCGCCGACGCGGTAACGGGCAGTGTGCTCGCCGGGACCGATCTGTTCGGCGGGGCTGAGATAGGTCCACAGCCGATTCGAGGTCCGCAGCACAGTCAACGTGTCGCGGTGCCCGCGCACCGCGGCGGCGTAGCCGCGAGGCAGCCCGAGGCTGTCGAGGCTCGCGTGGAGGCGCTCGTCGTTGTCGGCGGTGACCTGCCCGGACGCGATCTCGGCGCATTCTCCGGCGCGCGCGGCTGTTTCGAGCATCAGGCGGACGGTGGCCCCGTCTCGGCGGTCGCGGAAGTCCTTGCCCTGGCAGGCTTTCAGCAGTGTCTTGATCTGGTCGTCGGTGAGGGCGGGGATGACCTTCTCGTCGAGCCTGGGCGGTGCCCAATAGAAATTGGGCCCCAAGGCCGCAGCTCAGGGGCCCGTCATCGATCCAGCGCATAAGCGTACCGGAGACGTCCGGATCGACGGCAGTACTCGAGAACGCACTCTCAACTAGGCAGGAGGGTGAAATTCGGCCCGTCGCGCGGTCACCATGTTCGGAAGCGATGGCCAGCGGCCGAGGGTCATCACCAGCACGACCATCACCACGCTGAAGGCTGGCGACAGCCAGAACGCCCGGCTCAGCTGAATTCCGGTCGCGATGGGCCTGCTCACAGACCGAGCCGAGACGCTCTCGACGTGAGCGGGGTAACACGCTAAGCTGACCGACTTATGAGTCAGTCTGCCCGCTTTCGGCAAGGGGAGCGCGCGCATCAAGGAAGGACCCGAATGCCCGAATCAGACCTTGTCGATGGCCGGACTGCCGTCGTCACCGGGGCAGGAGAAATCGGTGCGGAGCTCGGCGCGCGGGTGTTTCCGCCGGCGATAGGGCCGTTGGAGGTGGCACGGGCGGCCGTTGTCGGGATCCTGCGGACCGACCCGCCGTGTGCGGTCGGCGATTAGTCGGGAATCGACATGGACAAGGAACTTTCTTCCACGATGACTGTGCCGCCACAGGATGTTCGCACCGATTCCTCCGTGAAACGCTTGCTGGCGTCGGTCCCGTTCGCCAGCGCGAGTTGGGGATTGGGTTTCGCATTCTCGGGATACTTTCTGGCACTGCAGGTTCAAGCGATCGATGCCGATGCCGATGCCAAGGTCACCAATCTGGCCCTGGTGCAGGCGGCCGGGGGAGTGGCCGCGATGGTCGCCCAGCCGCTGATCGGTGTGCTGTCCGATCGAACCCGCACGAGGGTGGGCGCCCGCTCCCCGTGGATTCTGCTCGGCGCGCTGATCGGCTCGATCGGCCTGATCACAGCGGGACAGTCGACCACCATCGCGCTCCTGATGGTGGCCGCGATGACCATCCAGTTCGGTTTCAATGCCCTGGCGGGCCCGCTCTCCGCGATCCTTCCCGACCGGATTCCGGTACCGCTGCGCGGCCGGTACTCGACGCTGTCGGGCCTCGGGTCGATCGCCTCGGCGATTCTCGGACCGGTCGTCGCCTCGCTGTTCGCCGATCGCATTCCGCTGGGTTACTACACCGCGACCGGGTTGATCATCTTGATCGTCGTGGTCTTTCTCGCGGTGAATCCTGAGGCGGACAATCGTGGCGTCCCGAGGCACGGATTCTCGGTGCGGGACTTCCTCACCGCGTTGTGGGTCGATCCCCGTCAGCACCCGGACTTCGGCTGGGCGTTTCTCGGGCGTCTGTTCATCTTCGGCGGCTACTTCATGGTGCTGACCTATCAGCTCTATTTGGCCCAGGGCTATATCGGGCTCAGTACCGACGAGGCTGCCAAGGTCGTGCCGCTGATCGGTGTGGTCGGGCTCCCCGGATTCCTGGTAGCGATCTCGGTGGCGGGGCCGTATTCCGATCGCATCGGCCGCCGCAAGCCCCTGGTGCTGGTGGGCGGTCTGATCGTCGCGGCCTCGACGCTGATCCCGCTGATGCTCCCGACGATGGCCGGACTGTTCGCCGCCGGCGCGGTGACGACCATCGGCTTCGGCATCTTCACCGCGGTCGATATCGCGCTGGTCTCCGAGGTCTTGCCCGCCAAGGATGATTTCGCCAAGGACCTCGGCATTCTCAATATCGCCACCACCTTGCCGAGCGTCCTCGCCCCGGCCATCGCCGCCGGTGTCGTGCACCTCTCGGGCAGTTACGGTGCGGTCTATCTGACCGCCGCCGTGGTCTCGTCCCTCGGCGCGCTCGCGGTACTGCCGATCAAGAGCGTTCGTTGATGCGACACGCGGAATCCCTCTCCTCGGACACCCGAAAACCCTTTCAGGGCAACGGCTTCACCACAACCATCTCAACCCCGAAAGGACCGGCCGTGTCTTCCTGCGCGTCCTTCGATTCCACTGAACCGGCCGAGCTGGTCGGACCACCGGGCCCGCCGGAATCCGGCATGAGCCGGCGCTTGGTCGGTTCGCTGGCCGCGCTCGTCGCCGTTGTCGAAACCATGGGCCTCAGCTATCCCTTGGTGCCGATGACCGAGCCCGCGATCTCGGCGCATTTCCACACCACGAAAGCCGCGTGGGTCATGACGTCGTTTCTCCTGGCCGGGGTGGCCACGGCGCCACTGGCCGGGAAGCTGGCCGATCTGTACGGCAAACGGCGGATCCTCTTGGGCTGTCTCACACTCTCCGCCGCGGGTGCGCTGCTGTCCGCGGTCGCGCCGAATTTCGGCACGCTCCTGGCGGGGTGTTGGCTGTTGGGTCTGCTGGTGCCGTGCTGGTTCCTGAGCTACTCGCTGGTCCGGGATATCTTCCCGTCCAGGTCTATTGCGCTCGGGGTATCGATCGTGACCTCGGCGGTCGGGCTGGCGGCGATTCCCGCGCCCTATCTGACCGAGCGACTTCTCGACGATCACGGCTACCGGGCCGTTTTCGGATTCCTGTGTGTCGCCGCGGCCGGGTCGGCGGTGGCGGTGGCGCTGGCGGTCCGGGAATCGCCTGTGCGGCTGTCGGCTCGGGTGGGCGTGCGCGGTGCGGTCCTGGTGGGCAGCGGCTTGGCCATCGTGCTCATCGGGGCGTCGCAGGGGCCGGCGTGGGGTTGGGCCACGCCGGCCACCCTGGCGTGCTTCGGTGTCGGCCTCGCGCTGTTGGTCGGTTGGTTCGCCACGGCGGCCAAGACCAGGGACGCCTTGCTCGATATTCGGCTGTGGCGTCGCCGCGCGGTGCTGTGTACGGCGCTCGCGGCTGGATGTGTCTATGCCGCAACCGGTTTGTACACGATCGTGTTGCCGATGCTGATCCGGACCCCGGCGATGCTGGGGCTCGGCTACGGGTTCGGCGTGACCCCGAAGGGCGTCGCCGAGTATCTGGTACCGATCGGGGTGCTCAGTGTGGTCGGCGGTATCGCGGTCGGTGTCCTGGTCGGTCGTCGTCTGCTGCGGCCCGGGTGGTTGCTCGCGCTGGGCATGCTGTCGACCGGGCTGGGTGCGGCGCTTACCGCCTACTCGCACGACAGCAGCGAGCTGGTACTGCTGTTCGCCGGTTTGGTCGGGCTCGGAACCGGCTTGGCCTACGCGGCGACACCCAATCTGCTGATCTCCGCGGTGCCGCCCGGCGTCCAGGGATCGGCCGCGGCGCTGGTCAGCTTGTCCCAGACCGTGATTCCGGCGATCGGGCCGATCGTCGCGTTCAGCGTCATGAACGGGGGATATGTCGCCGAGTTGCCTCCGTACATCGCGCGGATGCTCAACGGAGCGATCGTCTATACCGAGCGGGGTCTGCAGATCGGATTCCTGATCGCGGCGGCGATCGCCGCCGTCGGGCTGCTCTTCGCATTGCTGGTGCCTCGCACCGTCGAGCAGGCGAGCCTCGAGTCGATCGTGCCCGATTAGCTGCCCCCTGGTCATGCGCGTTGACCTCTCCCAGAATATCGACTGGCCGGAACGGATTCCGTTCCGGCCAGTCGTTGTTCGTCAGGAGCGGTTCAACGCTTGACGCCCAGCGCGGCGAGGTGGGGCTTCAGCACCTCGATCCAGGCGGCGTAGCCCGCACCCGACAAATGCAGCCCGTCGCGGGTGAATTCCGGCCGAAGCGCACCGTTCGAGTCGGCGAGGGTGGGCCACAGGTCGATGTACGTCGCGTCCGCGAGCGCGGCGGTCTGCCAAGCGGCGGCATTCAATTCGCGAATCCGGGCCGCGAACTTCGCCTTTCGTGGCATGACGCTCTGTATGTACAGGGGCACGTGGGGCGCCCGGTCGCGAATCTCCTCCACCAGCCTGCGCAGGTTCTCGGCGACCTGTGCGGGTGATTGTCCGAGTCCGAGATCGTTGGTGCCGATGAGCAGGAAGATCGCCGAGGGCGCGTTGATCGCGGTGTCGATGCGGGCGCGCAGGTCGTCGACGGTGTTTCCGCCGATCCCGCGATTGACCGGAGCAACCTCCGGGAACCACTCGTCCCACAGACCGCCCTCGGTGATGCTGTCGCCGAAGAACACCACCCGTCCGGTCGGTGCGGGCAGTTCCGCGAATTGGGAGGCGCGCATGGCTATCGAGGTCCGGAGCATGTAGCGGCGGCCGAGCCGGTAGATCATCAACACGGTCAGTTCTCCCGGTGTTTCGAGATGGGCAGGGTATTGGCGTGGGCCACCGAGCCGAGCCAGGCCAGACTGGGCTTGGGTGTGCGGGCGAAGGTCGTGCGATCCACCCCGATCAGCCCGAATGTCGGCCGCCAGTGGCCCCATTCGTAATTGTCGAGCGCGGACCAATGCAGGTATCCGCGGACATCGATGCCGTCCGCCATGGCCCGCCCGAGGTGATCGAGCGCCTCGGTGGTGTAGGCGATCCGCCGGGTGTCATCGGCTGTGGCGATGCCGTTCTCGGTGACCAGGATCGGAGTTCCGCGGGTGACCTGCCAGGCGTGCCGGATGGCGATCCCCAGCGCGTCGGGGCGGTAAGCCCAGCCGGTGAGGGTGTTGCCCGGGTCCTCGCCGGCCGGGATCGGACCATCCGTTCCCACCATCCGGCTGGTATAGGCCTGGGTGCCGACGAAGTCGTCGTCGCGCGCGGCCTCCAGATAGGGGTCTTCCCAGATCCGATTCGCCTCGGCCCATTGGTCCTCGCAGCCGGGGGCCGCCACGAAGGCCTGCTGTGCGATGCTCCACCCGACCGCGGCATCGGTCTCGATCTTCAGGATCTCCGTGGCGATGTGATGGGCCTCGATCAGGACGCGGGCGGCCTCCGGATCGGGGTCGGGCAGGGTGCCGGAAGTGAAGGCCCGCACAGCCTCCTGATCCGGAACCTCTCGTTGTACGCCCGCCATGGTCGCGACCATGTTCGGCTCGTTGATCGTGCACAGCCAGGGCACGTCGCCCAGGATCGGAATGACGGTGTTCACGAACCGCGCGAAATGACCTACGGCATGCATGTTGGTCCAGCCGCCCAGGCCGGCGAACCAGCGTGGCCCGGTGAAGTGGTGCAGCGTGACGACCGGAGTGAGGCCGAAGTCCAGTGCGGTGTCGATCATGCGGCGATAGTGAGCGAGCGCCGCCTGTGAGACCTGCCCGCGTTCGGGCTCGATGCGGGCCCACTCGACTCCGAAGCGATAGGCGTTCAGGCCCGCGCCCGCGAGTAGCGCCATGTCCTCGGGGTAACGGTGGAAACTGTCGACGGCGTCGCCACTGCGCTCGGGAACGACCGGGTGTTCGGAGTTCTCGAGCGCCCACCAATCGCTGGCGATGTTGTTTCCCTCGGTTTGATGCGGTGAGGTGGCCGCGCCCCACAAGAAGTCGACGGGCATTTTCGGAATCATTCGCCCGGTACCTCATAGCGTCGATGCATTGCCGGAGTCCTTTCTGCACGGAATGTGCCGATGTTTCGGTCCGCAGTGTATAGCAGACTGACTATTCAGTCGGTATGCTCGGCGGCGATCAATCCGGTCGCCTGGAGCCGCGTCAGCGGTCCGGCGATGGACAGGACGGCGGCGGGCTGGGGGAGGTCCCAGGACGATCCGCTCATCAACCCAGAGAGTGCATTTCATGATTTCTCGTCATGCGGCGGCCGCCGTATTGGCTATGGCCGCGGCGGCTGTCGCGGTGCCGGCTTCGGCGGAGGAGCCCCCGGTCGTCACCGTCTCCGTCGTGCCCGATCGCGACCCGTTCTATGCCTCGCCTCCCGAGATCGGCACGCTGACGGACGGTCAGGTTGTGGCCGGGCGGGAAGTCAGCGCGAAGCTGCCGGTCGCGGTGCGAGCCTGGCAGGTGTCGTATCGAACCAACGATTCGCAGGGAAACCCGGAGCTGGGCGTGACCACACTGCTGGTGCCGACCGCCCCGTGGACGGGTCCCGGCTCCCGGCCGGCTGTATCCGAGCAGATTCCGGAGGATTCCACTGGCACGCGGTGCGCGCCATCGTATGGAATCGCGACGGGCACACTGCAATCCGGTGACCAGATCGCCGCGATGCTGTCCGAGGGCTGGGCGGTGGCGGTGCCTGATTTCGAAGGTCCGAAGTCCGCTTTCCTCACCGGGCCGCAATCTGGTCACGCCATTTTGGATGGGGTGCGGGCAGCTCGGGACTTCGTTCCAGCCGGGCTCGGCGCGGATACCCGGTGGGCGCTGGACGGCTACTCTGGCGGGGCCGCGGCTACCGGCTGGGCCGCGGAGCTACAGCCCGTCTACGCGCCTGAACTCACGTTCGCGGGGGCCGCCCTGGGCGGGGTGCCCGCGAGTCTGCCCGCGGTCATGAACAATGTCGACGGTGGAGTGTTCTCCGGGTTCCTCGTCGGGGTGCTGGTGTCCTATCAGCGCGAATTCCCCGAGGCCCGTATAGACGAGCTGCTCAACGAACGGGGCCGAGCGGACACGGCCGCGGCCGCCGATGCGTGTGTGATCGAACTGCTGATTCGCTTCCCGTTCTGGCGGCTGGCCGCGGCCACCGCCGCCGGGTACCGCGACGACCCCCGGCTGACGGAACTGCTGCAACGGAATTCGCTCGGCGGCGGTATGGCGCCGACGATGCCGATCCTCAACTATCAATCCGACTCCGACGAAGTGGTGCCGGTCGCGCAGGCCGACGATCTGGTCGCGTCCTGGCGCCGCGGGGGCGCCACCGTCGTCACGATCCGCGACGCGAACGGCGAACACGCCGCGGAGGCGGGACAGCGGCAGGCCACAGCGCAGCAGTTCCTCCGGGAACGGCTCACCGGTGGGGGACCGGTGAGCGATGCCGACCTGAATCGGCCGGTGGGCCGGGACGGTAAGTAGTCAGTCCTGTTTCGGCGCCAGATCCCGACGCAGGAGATCGGTCAGCATCCGGACCGCCGCGACCATATCCAGCGAGTCGTCACGTAGCCAGAGTTCGGTCAGACCGGTGAGGGCGCCCACCATGAGCAGCGCGGCGGCTTCGGCATCCACGTCGTCGCGAATCTCACCGGCGGCGGCGCTCTGCTCGATCACGCCGGCGAGGTTGTCGCGGTAGGTACGGATGCGCTCGTTCGACCACTCGTGCGCCACATCCGGGGCGTCGGCGGAGCCGAAGAGCGCCAGATGGCTCATGCGCGTGAGTTCGGGATCGGCCCGGTTCCGCTCGGCCAGATCGTCCACTATGTCGAGGGCGCGGAACACCGCCGGGCCTTCGTATTCTCGGTCGACTTCCACGGCATCGAACGCCTGCTGATCGCGTTCGGCCAGCACGGCCGACAGCAGCGCTTCCTTGCTGGAGAAATGATGCAGCACCCCGGACCGGGTGATGCCCGCAGCAGCGGCGACCGCCGCCAGTGACGTACCGCGATAACCGTTCTCGGCGAACAGTGTCATCGCTGCCGCGAGGATCTGGCCGCGGCGTGCCGCGCCGGACTGCTCGGCGTCGCGTGTTCGAGCCATGTGTTCGACCTTTCACCCGCTGAACCTGTTGCGTTGAACCGCTCCTTGTAGCAAGCCTACTGTCCAGTCATACTGCCCGGCGTCGGGGGTGGCGACCAAGATCATCCGGACCGGAACGCGGGCTTCGGCGGAGAGAGCTTGCACAGCAAGCCCTTCGGGGGGACGAGGCCCGCGAACCTGGGTCAGGGCGGCCCGTGGCATCTAGTTGCCGGTTGTGCTCCGGCCTGCTGTCGTGCGGGTGCGGATCCGGTCGAGCAGGAACGCTTGGGCGTCGGAGGCCCGGTGCAACGCCTCCATGCCGTGCTCGTCGATGGGGTCGCGGACTACGACGACATCGGCGCCGCCGGCTCGCCACGCCGCGACGAGCTGATCCGCTTGGCGGACGGGGACGATCTCGTCGGTGGTGGCGTGATAGTTGAAGATCGGCATCGTCGGTGCTGTCGCGCCCGGTGAGTTCTCCCGCAGCAGTTGCGCGAACCGCGGAGCGTGCAGCAGGTCGATGTCCTGGCTGTGATCGCGCAGCCGCCGCAGCGCGAAGTTGACCAGCAAGTCGTTGACGCAGGCGTTGCCGGCCGCGGTGAGTGCGG
Source organism: Nocardia sp. NPDC004340 (assembly GCF_053602575.1). Lineage (NCBI taxonomy): Bacteria > Bacillati > Actinomycetota > Actinomycetes > Mycobacteriales > Nocardiaceae > Nocardia > Nocardia sp. NPDC004340. Next base: position 653,325 of record NZ_JBSGDW010000004.1, on the reverse strand, counting down.
CACGGCCGGGGGCGTTCAACAGTTCGCGGAGGCGGGCCTCGGGGTATTCACGGTCGAATGCGACAAGGATTCCGAAGTTGTAGCCGGAGAAGACGCTTCCGTCGAAATAGGTGGTCAACGAGGTCAAGTCGGTAGGGACCCCGCCGATCGCGGCGCCGGCGAAGGACAGTTCCGGTGCGTAGGACGGCTGTACCTGGGCGGCCCACGCGGTCGCGGCCGCGCCGCCGGAGTAGCCGTCGAGAGCCCAGACCGCGTCCGGTCCGATGCCGGCGGGCTCGAACCGGCCGGCGGCGCGGATTCCGTCGAGTATCGCGTGCGCCGTCCGCGGCCCGGTCAAGAAGCCCGACTTCGGCCCTTCGTGGTCGGGCACCGCCACGATCCAGCCCTTGGCGAGCATCTGCCGCACCGGATCCGCCGATTCCACGGTTCGATTCACGATCGTGTACGACGGTGCGCAACGGGTGCCGGTGGCGTCCTCGGGTAGCTGTTCGGAGACCACCGGCCGCGCCCCCTCACCGGTCCACGGCGCGGTCGGGACCAGAACGGTTGTCACGCCGAGTTCGGCTCGATCGTGGGAGTCGTTGGTGCGGAAGGACAATTGCCAGGCGCGGACCGGCGTGCCGAGCTCGACGGTGGCTTCGCGGTGGGAGATGAGTTGCCCGTTGCGGTACGAGGCGAGGTCCGGAGGTGCCGCGTAGAACGGATCTGCGTCCGGCACTGTGGAACCCGCACCCGGAAGCTCCTCGGCGTACGCGGGTGCGCTCGCACAGAGGGTGACCGCACAGGCGGCCGCCGCCGCGAAACGAATGATCATGGATGGTCCTCGGTTGTGTGGTGGGGCGATCGACGGCCCGATCATCGGATCGGGCGGAGGCAGCTGGTGAGGTCGTCGACCATCGAGCACCACGTCAGTGGGTACACCGGCCGGTAGTCGGTGGCGACGCCGTCGTTGGCGATGATCGACCGATAGGTGTCGATCGCGCTGGTGGGTACCCGCGTGAGGCTGGGATCGTTGCGCACGTCGACGGTGTACAGGCCGAAACGTGGTGCGTAGCTGCCCCATTCGTAGTTGTCGGTGAGGCTCCAGTAGTTGTAGCCGATGACGTTCATGCCGTCGCGCACCGCGCGCTGCAGCCAGTAGACGACGTCGTTCAAGTGGTCGGACCGGTCGTAATCCGGTCGCGGCGCACCGTTGTCGGTGGGCATTCCGTTCTCGACGACATACAGCGGCCGGCCGGGGTAGCGCTCGGCGTAATGCCGCAAGGCGTAGTAGATGCCGTCGGGCGCGGGGTTCGCCTTCCAGGGTTCATTGAAGGTGTTGGCGAAGCTGAGATCGTTGGGCGCCATGGAGTTGTAGTAATCGAGCCCGATGAAATCGAGTTTGCCGGCGACGTGGTCGAGGAATGTCGTGTCGATGGCGGCTTCACCGATGGGGAAGTACGCGACATTGGACGAAACTTGTGCGCCGGGCTGCACCGAGTGGATGTAGTCGTACACGGCATTGTGGGCTCGGACCCACTGCCCCAGCGCACCGGCCATGTCGGCCGGGCCGAGTCCGCCGACCTGCAACTCCTGGAACGCGTACGCCGAGGGTTCGTTGAAGGTGATCCAGATCGGATCGAAGTGGGCGTAGCGGTCGACGACCTGGCGGGCGTTGGCCATCCAGTCGGTCAGCATGTCCTCGTGCCGCCAGCCACCACGATCGAATTCCCAACCGGGATAGACCCAGTGGTCCAGGGTGATCATCGGTCGCATGCCCGCGGCGCGGACCGTGGCCACGACGTCGTCGTAGAACGCCCACGCCGCCGGATCGTATTGTCCCGGTGCGGGTTGCAACCGCGCCCACTCCACGCCGAACCGGAAGACGCCCGCCCCGAGGTCGCGGGCGCGTTCGATGTCCTCGCGATGGCGGTGCAGGAAGTCGACCGAGGTCCCGACCGGATCGCGAGTCCTGCCCGACGCGGCGTAGCGCGACCAGTTGCTGTCGGGCGAGTAGCCCTCGGACTGGAAGCCGGAACCCGCGACGCCCCACAGGAATCCGGTCGGCAGCGACCCGTCGTGGTTTTCGGCTCCGGGCGCGGCCGCCGCGGAGGTGATCGACAGCAAGGTGAGCCCCATGGCGACCGTGGCGATTCCGATCTTGCGACGCATGTTGTCCTCTTTCGTCGTCGGCCCGCTCACGGCGGGCGGCTGCCGGGATCGTAGCCGACTGATTGTTCAGTCGGCCAGGGTGGGAATTTCGGCGGATTCGTAGCCAACTGACTGCTCAGTCGGTAAGCTCCTGCGGCACGGGCGCCCCGATCGGTGCCAGGCAATCGTGTTGCCCATCGCATCGATCCCCGCCCGCGACGCCCGCGATCGTGCGGGTCCCATCGCTGTCGCTCGAACGACAGCGCATCACCACAAGTTGAGGTATTTCATGAAAAGTCGTCGCGCGGGTCTGATCGCGGCCTGTGCCGTGGCCGGAGTGGCCGTCACCGGCGCAACCGCGAACGCCGCTCCCGAACCGGCCGCCGCAGGAGTCAGCTACCAAGCAACGCTTTCGGAGGGGACCGTGGTGGTTACCCTCGACCACGGCACGTTCGCCGCCCCGCAGGCAGACACGGTGCCCATCCTCGATTCCGCCGGTGCGGTCCTGGACGCGCTTCCGCTCGCCTACTCCCTGAACGACCAGCGGTTGCCGTTGCGCCAGCAGATCTCCGAGGATGGCCGGACTCTGCGGCTGACCCCCGAACTGGCCAACGTCGACCGCAACGCTCTCAAACCCGTTGCGTCGCCGCTGGAAAACCAGCTGGCCATGAACGATCTCATCAATGCCGTCAGCATCGGGACTTCGGTGGGCAGCCTCGTCGGCACCGCCATCGGCGTGGTGCTGGGCACCGGCGTCGGGTTCGCGCTCGCGGGCGCGTCGTGTGTGGTGCTGAGCCTGGGCTGTGTCGTCGCGGTGCTACCGATCATGAGTCTCGTCGCCGGGGTCGGCGGGCTGGCCGGACTGGTCATCGGCGGTGGACCCACGACCGCCTATGCCCTCTATCAGTACGTGACGACCCTCAATGCGGCGCCGGGGCAGAGCATCTACGCCCCGAACCTGCAGGGCAAGCCGGGGATCCCGGCCGAACCCGCGGCCGCGAACTGATGAGGGAACTACAAGGACTGTCGATATGAACCTTCGCGCAACGCTTTCCGCCGCGTCCCTCACGGTGTGCGCGGTGACCGCGGTCGCCTCCACGGCGAACGCCGAGCCCGCGCCGGCTCCGGCGGCCGGACCCGCATTCGCCGCGACAATCGTCGGCGACTCCGTCGTGGCAGTGCTCGACCAGGCGCTGTTCACCGCGACTTCCGACGGGCGGGCCATCGAGATCCGCACCGCCGACAGCCAGCCCGTGCTGACCCTGCCGACGGCGTACCTACTGGACGGACAGCAGCATTCGATCCGGTATCAGGTGATGGCGGGCGGGCGTGCCCTGGCCCTCACCCCTGACACCGGACTGCAGTCTGTCGCCTCCCCGATGGAGGAGCAGCTCGCGCTCAACGATCTCTCGGCCAACCTGTCGAAGGTGCCGCTGGGCGCCATCGCGGGCGCGGTGCTCGGCGCGCTGGTCGGAGCCGTCATCGGCCTGGGCTCCTGCCTCGTGGTCGGGCCCGCGTGCCTGGCGACCGCGCCGGCCGCCATCGGTGCCTTCGCGGGCGCGGGCGGCGTGCTCGGAACACTCGTCGCCGGTGGCGCGGCCGTGGCCGATGGCGTGTGGAAATACATCACGACTCTGCAGGCGGAACCTGGGCACAGTCCCTATGCCAATCAGGGCGGGATCATGGATCCGAACGGTACCGGCGTGCCTGATGCCGTGCTGCGCATGCCGCAGATGGGGTCCGGCAGTTCGAGCGGATCATCCAGTGGCGGAGGCCAATAGACCTTCGCCCTGAGCCCGCAGTCGAGCCCGGAAGGCACTCCGTACGGAGTGCCTTCCGGCGTTCGTCGAAAGCCGTCATCTTGCCCCAGCGGTGAGTTGGGCCCACTGGTGGTGGGCTGAACGAGACCGAAATCAGCAGCGCTGACCGGGATTTGATCGCCGGCGCGCCGATCCGACCGGCCGGCATCGCCCTCAAAGGCGTGATCGCGCGGCTGCTTCCTGATAGCGGGCGAGCAACTCCGGGGACGGATCCGCAATATACGTACGGACTTCGGCCGGTGCCCAGGCGGGCGGCTGCGGAGCCGACGACAGCACCCAGGCGGCTTGGCGGGCAGCACCGGCGGCCACGTATTCGCCGATCGCCGGAACATCGACGGGAACTCCGAACACCGCCGGTGCTATCGCGCACACCGCTGCCGAACGGGCGCCGCCACCGACCAGGGTGATCCGATCGATCGGCACGGAACCGCGCCGAACATGCTCGGCGGCAGCGGCGGTCAGGCACAACAGTGACTCCACCGCCGCCCGGGCGATGTTCTCCCGGGTCATCGACTCGACGGTCATGCCGTACAGGCAGCCGGTCGCGGCGGGAAGATTCGGTGTCCGTTCGCCTTGCAGGTAGGGCACCTGAATCAACCCCGCAGCGCCGGGTGGAGCCGCGAGAGCGAGCGCCGACAGCTCGTCGAGATCGACTCCGAGGATCGCGGCTGTCGTGTCGAGGATCCTGGTGGCATTGAGGGTGCAGACCAATGGAAGAAATCCGCCCGTCGCGTCGGCGAAGCCCGCTACCGTGCCGGCGGGGTCGCGGACCGGCGCGGCCGCGGGAGCGGCGATCACGCCCGAGGTGCCCAGCGAGAGCATCACCTCGCCGGCACGCAGCCCCAGGCCGAGCGCCGCGCCGGCGTTATCGCCACACCCGGGACCGACCACCATCTCCGGCCGGCCCAGGACGGGGTCGCAGGTGCCCGTTGGCGCCGCGGGGTCGGAAACCCTCGGCAACACGATCTCACGTGCGTGAGCTTCGCTGCACCGCAAAGCCATTGCCAGCAGGTCGCACCGGTAGGCGCCCGAGTCCGGATCGAAGTAGCCGGTTCCGGACGCTTCGCTCCGATCGGTGACGAGGTCGTCGAGCGACCGGGCACCGCGCAACCGCCAGCTGAGCCAATCGTGCGGCAACGCGATCGCGGCGATGCGGGCGGCCGCCGCGGGCTCGTGGTCCGCGAGCCAACGCAGTTTCGTGATCGTCAGCGACGCCACCGGTGCGGTCCCGACCGCGTCGGTCCAGCGCCGAATACCGGTGGCGTGATCGCCGCCGCCCATTTCGTGAACCAGGTCGCGTGCGGCTCCGGCGGAGCGGGTGTCGTTCCAGAGCAGCGCCGGACGGATGACCGCGCCGCGGGCGTCCAGGCAGATCAGTCCGTGCTGTTGCCCGCCGACCGAGATCGCGGCTACATCGTCGAGGCCGCCGGCGTCGCGGATCGCCGACCGCAGTGCCTGCCACCAGTATTCGGGATCGATCTCGGTTCCGGTCGGATGCGAGGCGGAACCGGAGCGGACGAGCCTGCCGCTGTCGGCGTCGTGGATGGCGATCTTGCAGGATTGGGTCGAGGAATCGACCCCGGCCACCAATGTCATCGCGTCATCCGATCAAATGCTCGACGGCGAGCTGCTGCAGGCGCACGAAGCCATAGTCGCGCAGGGCGGCTGTATCGGGGTTGAAAGAGGGATCATTCCCTGCCGCGAACGCCAGGACGGATTCGCCGTCGCCCAGCGTCGGCTGGGCGAGATCGAAGACGCCCGCACTGGTCATGGCCTCCTGTACGCGCGTGTCGGCTCGGAATGCCCGGGCCTTGTCGGCCAGCATCAAGTAGGTCGACATGTTCGCGCGCGCGGATTCCCAGACGCCGGGCAGGTGTTCCGTGCGCGAGGGTTTGTAGTCGAAGTGCCGGGCCCCGGTGTATCGAGGGCCGTCCGGGTAGCCCGGGAAACCATTCTCGAGCAGGTCCACCGTGAAGAATGCCGACATCAGGTCGCCGTGGCCGAAGACCAGGTCCTGATCATATTTCGCGCCGCGCTGGCCATTGAGGTCGATATGGAACAACTTGCCGGACCACAACGCCTGCGCGATCGCGTGGGTGTAGTTGAGCCCCGCCATCTGCTCATGACCGGTCTCCGGATTGACGCCCACGATCTCGGCGTGGTCGAGCTCCGCGATCAGCGCGAGCGCATGTCCGACGGTTGGCAGCAGAATGTCTCCGCGCGGTTCGTTGGGCTTGGGCTCCAGCGCGATACGTAGGTCATACTCCTGCGCCTTGATGTACGCGGCGACGGTGTCGATGCCTTCCTTGTACCGTTCGAGCGCGGCGTAGACGTCCTTGGACCCGTCGTATTCACTGCCCTCACGTCCGCCCCACATGACGAAGGTGCCGGCATCGACTTCTCCGGCCAGATCGACCGCATTCAGGATCTTCCGCAAGGCGAAGCGACGGACCGCCCGGTCATTGGCACACAGCCCACCATCCTTGAACACCGGGTGGGTGAAAGTGTTGGTGGTGACCATTTCGATTCGCAAGCCCGCACGATCGGCCGCGTCCTTCACTCGGCTGACCCGCCGCCGCTGCACGTCCTCATCGGCACCGAATGGGTAGATGTCGTTGTCGTGGAAGCTGATTGCCGAGGCGCCGAGCTGGGCCAGCCCGTCGACGTAGTCCCACGGAGCGAGGGTCGGACGGGTCGCGGCTCCGAACGGGTCGGCACCGTTCCAGCCCACGGTCCACAGGCCGAACGAGAAGTTGTCTTCCGGGGAGGGGTGGCGGAGCATCGCATTGATCCCTTCATGTGAGTTGCCGCTGAAACGGGTCTGGTGGACGATCACATCTCGCTCGCTGAATCAACGATCGCGGTCCGACCCACAGGTGTGAGTGTGAAGGAATGGAAGTCGACCGCATTCCTTCCCCGGTACCGGAAGTACAGAGCCATTCTGGGGTTGAACGCACCGATGCGGGCCTCTGCGCAGCTCACATCGGGGCCAACCGGAACAATCGCGATGGGAGGACCGGTGAGTGAGTCACTGACCTCGACCATGCCTCGGCCCGATCCGCGAGTTTCCAGCGTCAGCGTGGTCGGCTCGGATATGTCGAAGTACTTGAAGCCGGCAACCGCGCCGTCTCTCATATTGGCGATGAATTGATCGCCGTCGCCTTCGCGATCGCCGCCCGTCTGGGTGAGGAACGGCTCGCGCCACCAGCCGCTGAACCGACTCCGGCGAAACGGCGTCGGCTTCGCGCCGTCCCGTCCCCGCAGGACACAGGCGATGTGTGACCGATAGGTCCCGTAACCGGGGAGTGGACCACCGTGCAGCCCTGCGCTGGACATCTCCACCTGCGTGAAGCGTCCGTCGGATCCGCGCTCGATCAGCTCGGCGCAACCCTGCCTGCTCACCTGGCACCGATTGGTGTGCCGATGATAGAAGACATACCAGCGCCCATCGATCTGCGCGAGGCCACCGTGGTTGTTCGCGGTGTAGTTCACCGCGTCGCGGCGAGTTCGGCCCTCGAAACCGATGTCGCCATTGCTGACCAGCGTGCCCTCGAAACTGAAGCCGCCGTCGGGGGAATCGCTGGTGGCATAACATAGTTCGTCACCGTTTATCGACGAGTAGACGAAATAGTAGCGGTCGTCGATCTTCCGGATCGATGCCGCTTCGTAGAATTCGTGGCCCTCGAACCCCGAACCCGCACCATGCCCCGCTCTCGGGATGATGAGCCGAGGGCCTGTCTTCACGGTGCGCATATCCGGTTCCAGCTCGAACACATATGCGCCATCCTGAAGCAGGCCGTGCAGCATGGCAGGACGTCGTAGTCTCCTCGCCACAGGTGCGAAACCGATGTAGAGGAAGACTCTGCCATCGTCGTCGACCAGGACCGCGGGATCGAACGGGAAGACGTCGCCCCTCGACGCACCGAGGAGGCCACTGTCGGCTGATCGCAGGTGGGTGAAGAACTCGAAGGGCCCTGCGGGACAATCACTCACCGCGATCGACACGCGAGGATGATTGCTCAGGCAATAGAACAGGTAGTAGCGGCCATCGCCACCCTGTATGACATCGGGCGCCCACAGCGCACGTCGTCCCCGTTCATTGGCGGGATCCTGCGTCTTGCGGTAAACCACGCCGTGGCATGTCCATTGCGACAGATTCGCCAGTGGTGCGGACCATCCCACGTAATCATTCTGGCAGTACTCGGTTCCGCCGAATCTGTCGTGCGAACCGTACACATAGAGCCGGTCCCCGAACACCCGGGGCTCGGCGTCCGGAATGTATTCCCAGCTAGGGAGATACGGGTTGAACACCTCGTCCCTCATGACCCATTCCAACGATCGATGATCCAATTTCTGCCTCACCACCTGTCAACGGGGGAGGTACTGCGAAAGGCCGCGTCGGACCGGGCGCTGGAAGAACGCGCCCGCTCCTCGGCGGCTGCCCGTGCCGGTCCGATCAGCCGCAGGCCGGGGAAGTCTGATTGACCAGCGACAGCGTGGTGCAGGTCCACTCTTTCTGGACCTTCCATTTCCCGTCTTCGGCCACGACCGGAACCACCACCGGGTTCGGCGCTCCGCCGTTGATCGCCACCTGGGCGTCGGCGTTCAGCGTTCCATTGCCCAGATCGGTCACCTTGGTGACCATGATCGTGACGTTCATCTGCTTGAAGGCATCGGCCAAGCGCTGCGGCAGGACCGGATCGGCCTGAGTGCCCTGAATCAGGTCGAGCTTCTGCTCGTTGGCGATGCTCGGATCGATGAGCTTCTGCAGCTGGACGTTCAGATCGGTCGGGCCCGGCAGCGCCGGGTTATTGCTCTGGGCCGCAGCGGATTTCGATGGCATGGCCTTGGCCGGCGCGGCCTCGTCCTTGCTGCAGGCGGAGACCCCGAGCGTCGTCACAACCGCCACGGCGGTGATGAGAATGCGGCTGGCTTTCGGAAACATCAACTTGTTCTCTTTCATATTCACGGTGATCGGTTCGACCGGGCGGGCAAACAGATCGCGGAGGCGACGAGCGGGACGCACCGGCGGGTTGCCGGTCATCCGATCGCGTCCGCCGACTCTCCGGTCCGGGGGAGCCGGTCGGCGTGCTTGGCCAGCGCATCGTCGGCAATTCGCCACAACTGCTCGACCTGGGAGCGGAATTGGTCCTGGCTGTGGCCGGGCAGTGCGAAGACGATCTCGTCCTGGCGCGCGATGCCTGCGACGGCGGCCCGAGCGACCTCGTGCGGCTCGATCGCCATCGGGACGACCCCGGTTCCGAAGGGCTCGGCGGCGCGCTTGCCGAAGGAGTCCGGCCGACTGCGCTGGGAGTCCATGATCCGGGTAGCGGCCTGCCCTGGGCAGAGCGTCGTGACGCCGATGCCATCGGCGGCCAGCTCGGCGCGGAGTCCGAGGGAAAGACCGAGAATGGCGTGTTTTGTCGCGCTGTACAAGGCCGTGTGGCCCGTATCTGGCAGGAAGGCGTGCGTGGACGACGTGTTCATGATGTGCCGCCACCCTTGTGCGCGGCGCATCGCTGGAAGGAAGGCGTGCAGACAGTTCAACGTGCCTTCCACATTCACCGACGACAGCCATCGCCAATCGCCGATCGTGGAGTCCGCGACCGCGCCGAACAGGAGTACTCCCGCGTTGTTGCACAACAGCTCCACGGACCCGAACTCCGCGTAGGTGGCCTCCGCCAGCGCCGCCACCGACACCGGATCGGACACGTCGACCCCTGCACCGATGGCGCGCACGCCCTGCGAACGGAGTTCGGCGGCGGTGCGCTGGGCGCCGGCCTCATCGATGTCGGCGAGGACGACCGCCATGCCGCGGGAGGCGAGTTCGGAAGCGAGCGCCGCCCCGATTCCGCTTGCGGCGCCGGTGACTACCGCAGTACGACCTGCGAATGGCTCTGATTCGGACATGAAACTCCTATGCGCTGCTTGTTGCCGCAAAGGCGGACAGACTGACTGCTAAGTCAGTGAGCTTAGCGGCGAATGCCGATCACGTCGAGGGGATGGTGGGCGTCCGGATGGGGCGGGGAACGTGAACGCCGGCATTTAGGGTGAACCCATGCTCGACACCCTGATCCTCGGCCTTTTGGCGTTGCGTCCATTGTCCGGCTACGACCTGGGCAAGTGGATGGACGGGCCGGGTCGCTTCGTCGGGTACCGGGTAACGCTGCCCCAGGTGTATCGCACGTTGGGCAAACTCGTCGAGCGCGGGCTGGTCGAATTCGATATCGAGCTCCGTCAGGGCAAACCGGACGCCAAGGTCTATCGGCTGACCGGCGCCGGATCGCGGACCCTGCTCGACTGGGCTCACTCCGCGTACGAGCCCGCGCCCCGGCCGATGGATCCCGACTTCATGATGCGCTTCCTCCTGGCGGGAGCCCTCGGCCGCGAGCTTGCCATCGAGGTCCTGCGCACCGAACTCGACTATCGCCGCGATCAGGTTCGCACCCCGACTCGGGTCGACGAGCTGACGAAGAGCCTGGCTCCCATCGATCTCATCGATCCGCGCTGGGCCGGGCAGGTTCTGCGCGCCGCCCATGACCAGGGCCGGGCCTCGACCGCCGCCTATATCGGCTGGCTCGAGGTGACTCTCGCCGACTTCGAGTGCCACGCCGAGGAATGACCACCACGCGGCGCGGCGGTCGCACTACTTTCGGTTGTCATTGGCGATGCAGCGGACGGAAGGATGGCGTGCCGGATCGAGGGCCCGGAGGACCAGATCGACGGTCCTGGGGTCGGTGGAGCCGGCCATGTGCCCGGTGTGATCCTCCGGGCAGCCGTCCTGGACCACGATATTGGTGACTTCGGGCGCGTCGATGAACGCGGTGGTGTACGGCGTGACGATCTGGTCGTATTCGGTCGCGGTCATGACGTAGCGGACGCCCGGTGCGACCAGTGGGCCGTCGTTGAGTCCGGTCAGGAATGGCGAACCGGACACCATGTCGAACATCGCGGGGGAGAGGAACGGAAGTCCCCGCGGCACAGTGGAACCCGTGGGCAGGGAGGGCAGCCGGATTCCCGCGACGCTCGTCCCGTGCTGTGGTCCGCTGACCGCCACGACGGTACGGATCGGGTTCGCGGCGTATCCGGCGAACTTCAGGCTGATGGCTCGGGCGATCAGGGCACCCTGCGATTTGCCCACCACATCGATGGAACGCACGTGATTGAGCGTGACGATTCGCTCGACGGCGGCGGTGAAGTAGTCCACCGAGGTCGGCAGTGGCTCGTCGGAATCGTAGTCGAGGCCGTACACGCAGCGGCCGTCGCCGAGCAATGCCCGCCGCACCGGCCCGAGACTGGTTTCGACATCGGCGTGAGTGCCGTGAACCAAAAGGACGGGCGCGTCGGCCACGGCGGTCGCGGGACAGGCCTCGAGGGTATCGAGCGGAGTGCTGCCAGCGGGTTCCGCATCGGCCGCCCCTGTGCTCGAGCCCATGATCGTGAACGCGGCGAGGATGCCTGCGAGAGTGCGCACAAATTCCTCCTGGATAGGGATGAACGCATATATGTATCAGCAGCAAGATGATTGTGCCATCCTGGGTTCAGGACCTCTTGTTATGTGCATAAACATATATCTGACCACGGCGTCCGGGGTGCTGCACCACTTCCGGCCGAGGAAGGCGAACTCCGGGCGGTCCGCCTGTTCACGGATCCGGGAGTTCGTCACTGGCGAGGGCGGCCGCACCGGCGGCGAGGGCGCGGATCCGAGCCCAATCGCCATCTTGGACTGCGGCATCGGGGACCAGCCACGAACCGCCGACACAGTCGACATTGGGGAGGGAGAGGTACTGGGACGCTGTCGCGACGGTGATTCCTCCGGTCGGGCAAAACCGGGCCCGCGGTAGCGGTCCGGCCAGCGCGCGCAATGCGGTTGTGCCGCCGGATGATTCGGCTGGGAAGAACTTCATCCGGGTCAGGCCCCGCTCGAGGACGGTGAGGGCTTCCGAAACCGTGGCGACGCCCGGAAGATACGGCAGCCGAGTGGCGTCGAGGGCATCGAGCAGCGATGGAGTCGCTCCAGGGCTGACGAGGAACTGCGCGCCCGCCGCGGCGGCTTCGACGGCTTGCCGTGGCGTGACGACCGTGCCCGCGGCGACCGTCATGCCGGGCACGTTGGCTGCGACCCTGGCTATAGCGGACAGTGCGGTCGGTGTACGCAGGGTGATCTCGATGACGCGGATGCCGCCGTCGAGCAGCGCCTGCGCGACGGGCACCGCATGGCCGGGGTCCTCGAGCACGACAACCGGAATGACGGGTGCGAGGGCGAGCGGATTCATGTGGTCTCCGGTTGCGATGACTGCTGTGCGATTCGGTACGCGGCACCACGCAGAGCCGGGGTGGGCGCGACGATGACCTCGGTGGCCACGTCGTCGAGATATCCCGGCAGCGGGCATGCTTCGACGAAGCGGTGACGGAAATCGCTGGCCGCCAGTAGATCCACCATGCACGGGAGAATGCCGCCGCCGAGGATCACTCCGCCGCGTGCGCCGAACGTCAGTGCGACCCCGCTCGCGAAGGCGCCGAGCAGGCCGAAGAATATGTCCAGTGCCTCGCGGGCGAGGGGATCGCGGTGGCTTCGAGCGGCGTCGCAAATCTGTTCGGGGCTGGTGAATCTCGTATCGACGCCGTGCAGCGCGCATAACGCGCGGCACAGCCGGACGAGCCCTGGGCCGGACAACACCGTTTCGGCGCAGGCTACCTCGTGCTCGGCGCGTAGGACGCGGGCGACCTCGGCTTCGCGTTCGGTGCCGATCGGCAACCCGGTGTGGCCGCCCTCCCCGGCGATCGGAATCCAATTGCCTTGCCAGCGGACAAGCCCCGCAACGCCGAGACCCGTGCCCGGGCCGATGACGGCTGTCGGCTCGTCGTATCGGCGGACGCCGGTGCCGATTCGGACGAATCCATCGTGTGGCAGTTGCGGAACGGCGAGGGCGAGCGCGCTGAAGTCGTTGATCAGCTCGAGTCGTGCCAGCCCGAGACGTTGGCGGGTCTCGGCCGCGGAGACCTCCCACGGCACGTTGGTGGGACGAACTGTGTCGCCGTGCACCGGCCCTGCGATGGCCACGCACGCCGAGTTCGGCCGTGGGAGGTTCGGGATCCTGCTCAGGTAGTCCTCGACGGCGCCGGCCAGGTCGGGATAGTCGGCGCAGCGCAGGATCCGCACCTCACCGGGCTCGATGCCGCCTTCGGCGACCAGGCCGAATCGGGCATTGGTGCCGCCGATATCGGCTACCAGGCAAGGACTTTCGACGTGGATCGGCCTCATCCCGCGGTTCCGAAGACGGTCGCGCCGCGGTCCGCCGGACCGACAGCATCACGGAACACAGCGAACAGCTCTCGGCCCGTGCCGAACGCGGCGGGTCGCGGCGGCGAGACCGGGCGGGCGGCGAACTCGACGGGGTCGACCAGCACGTCCAGGATCCCGTTCTCCGCATCGAGGACGATGACGTCGCCGTCGGCCAAGCGCGCGATCGGTCCGTCCGCCGCGGCCTCCGGGGTGAGATGTACGGCGGCCGGGACCTTGCCCGAGGCCCCCGACATGCGTCCGTCCGTGACGAGCGCGACGGCGAATCCACGATCCTGCAGCGCACCGAGGGCCGGCGTGAGTTTGTGGAGTTCGGGCATACCGTTCGCGCGCGGACCCTGGAATCTCACCACCGCCACCATGTCGCGGTTCAGCTCGCCCGACCGGAACGCGGCCAGGAACTGCTCCTGATCGTCGAAAACCCGTGCGGGAGCGCACACGAAGCGATGGTCCGGCAGCACGGCGGACACCTTGATCACGGAGGTTCCGAGCGCTCCCGACAAGGTGCGCAATCCACCGTTGGGTGCGAACGGGTTTGCGGCCGCTCGCAGCACGGTGGCGTCGGAGGATCCGCCGGGGCCTGGCCGCCAAGAGAGTTCGCCGTTGTCGAGGACGGGGACGCGTCGATAGTGGTCGCCGAGCCCCCGGCCGACCACGGTCGCAACGTCGTCGTGCAGCAGGCCCGCGTCGAGTAGTTCCCCAATGAGATACGGCATGCCGCCCGCTGCGTGAAACGCGTTGATGTCGCCCGTGCCATTCGGGTAGATCCGGGTCAACGTCGGCACCACGCTCGACAACTCGGTGAAATCCCTCCAGTGGAGCTCGATTCCGGCCGCAGCGGCAATCGCCACCAGATGCATCGTGTGGTTGGTGGATCCTCCGGTGGCCAGCAGCGCGACGACTCCGTTGACGACCGCGCGCTCGTCGATCAGCTCACCGATCGGAACCGCGTCGCCGCGCAGCGCGGTCGATTCGACTATCCGGCGGCCCGCGGCCGCGGTCAGTGCCTGCCGGAGCGGCGTGCCGGGCGGCACGAAGCTACTACCCGGGAGGTGCAGGCCCATCACCTCCATCAGCAACTGATTGGAGTTCGCGGTGCCGTAGAAGGTGCACGTTCCGGGACCGTGATAGCTCGCCGATTCCGCCGCCAGCAGTTCGGCGGGGCTCGCCTTGCCTTCGGCCGCGAGCTGCCGGACCCGGCTTTTGTCGGTATTCGACAGTCCCGAGGGCATAGGCCCGGCGGGCACCAGGATGGCCGGCAGATGGCCGAAGGCCAGCGCGCCGATGACCAGGCCCGGCACGATCTTGTCGCACACGCCGAGCAGCAGCACGCCGTCGGCTGTTTCGTGGGCCAAGGCGATCGCGGTGGACATCGCGATCACATCCCTGCTGAACAGGGAGAGATCCATTCCGGCCCGGCCCTGCGTGATGCCGTCGCACATGGCCGGCACACCACCGGCGAACTGGGCGATACCACCCGCGTTCGCGACCGCGCGTCGCAACTGCTCGGGATAGTCCTGGTAGGGCTGGTGCGCCGACAGTAGGTCGTTGTAGGCGGAGACGATGGCGATCGCCGGTCTGGAGCGGGTCTGCAGGGCGAGCTTGTCCGCGGGCGAACACGCTGCCGCACTGTGTGCGAAGTTGCTGCATGCCAAGGACATTCGTGCGGGTCCGGGGAGCGCGGCCCGCCGAATGCGGTCGAGATAGAGACCTCGCGATGCTCCACTGCGGGCGGCGATGCGGTCGGTGATCGCGGTGATGGCGGGATGCGGAGTCACAGTGTCGCCCCCGCGTTCGGGCCGGGTTCGAGGTGGCCGACGGTCACGCGGAAACCGTTCGGGCCGCGCGCTTCTGAAGGTTGGGCGAGGTCGCCGGCGCCGCCGAAGGCAACGATGCCGCACGGCGGGATGGCGAAGGGGGCAGGCACGGCGGGCTCCTAGGGTCGAGCGTTGTGAGCGAACACACGGCACGCTAGAGGTACTTCTGTTCATTATCAAGCAGACTTTGGTATTACTTGTACGTAACTACGCGTTCGACTGTTCGAGCTGGACCGATAGTCTGATCACCCAGAGCATCAGCAGCTCAGCGGCGAGGAGGAACGGTGACGGGTCGCCCCATGGCCACGCCCGGCGTCTCGGTGGGCGATGTCCTGACACTGATCCGCGGGAACGACGCGCTGACTCGTTCGGATGTCGCACGGCTGACCGGTTTGTCGCGGACAGCGGTCACGCTCCGCGTCGAGCAACTCCTCGCTCGGGGGTTGGTGACCGAGCGTGCCGAAGGCGCATCGACCGGCGGTCGCCCGCCGACCCGCCTGCGGTTCAATCCGGACGCGGGCTTGGTACTGGCCGCATCGATCGGCGCGAGCCGGACGCAGGTCGCGGTGTGCGATCTCGCCGGTGCGGTGCTGGCAGAGACCGAATTCGCGGTGCCCGCCGATGGCGATGTGGCGACCGTGCTCGGCGCTGCCGCCGATCAACTGGACCTCCTCGTCGCGGATCGGGCCGGTGTGCCCTGGTACGGAGTCGGCGTCGGCGTGCCCAGCGCGGTGGACACGGCGACCGGGCGCAGCATCAGCCCGGCGAATCCGAGCGGCGTCGCCGTCACCGAACTGTTCAGCGGCCGATTCGGTGTCCCGGTGCGGGTCGACAGCGACGTGAATGTGCTGGCCTTGGCCGAACATGCCCGCCGTCCCGACGTCGATGACCTGCTGTTGCTGAAGGTGTCCACAGGTATCGGGCTGGGAATCATCGCCGGGGGGAACCTGCAGCGCGGGGCTTGGGGTGCCGCGGGTGAAATCGGGCATATCAAGGTTGGGGGAGGCGTCGGTCGTCAGTGTCGCTGCGGTGACCGCGAGTGTCTCGAAACTGTCGCCGGCGGTTGGGCGCTACTCGAGCAATTCGCCGCTCTCGGCCGCCCGGTATCGGGTTTGGCAGCGTTGGTCGGCTTGGCCGCCGGGGGAGATCCCGACGCGCTGCGACTCGTGCGGGAAGCAGGTCGGAGCATCGGCGAAGTGGTCGCCGCTGCGGTCAACCTGCTCAACCCCGCCGTCATCGTCGTACGCGGTGATCTGTCCCAGGTATTCGATCCGATGGCCGCCGGCCTGCGGGAACAGATCTATCGCTACTCATCGGCCCTCAACACCCGCGCTCTGCGCATCGAGCCCGGTGATCTCGACGCTCCAAGCGGTGTGCAGGCTTGTGCCGCAATGATTCTCCATGAAGTACTGGCGCCGAGTTCCATCAATGCGTCATTCGAGAGCCCCGCGACGGTGGTCGGTTCGGTATAACGTCATAACGTCCCGGTTGCTGCTGAAATTCACGCGGACGACCGTCGCCGCCTGTACGCGATGTCCTAGGTAGCGCAAGACCGCAGGCCTACCTAGACGAACTCACCACCATGCTGCTCAGCGCATTCCGCGCCGACACCCACTGAACAATCTCCGGTGCCAGGGCCGGGCTGTTCCCCGGAGGGAATCGCAACGGACAGGTTGCATCGGCAGGTTCAAGGCTATGAGTGAACCAGAGATGTTGCGTTACACCAGGATCGAGAAGACCGCTGAAGGCCGATCGCGGTTCACCGACGAACGGGTCGACCGGGCGGTACGCCCCGAGGCCGAAGGTGTGGCGCCATGGCGGTCGGCCAGCTATCGTCCGGGACGACGACGTTCCGCGGCGAGCTGGACGAACTTGCGTTCGCGCTGGTGGCCTACCGCCGCCGCGAGCCAGACCGGCGCGGTGGGCGGAAGTCCAGCAATAACGGGTTGACCGCCGAATGCGACTGCGGCCGGAAGATCCGCCTGTCTCGCAGTGCGTACGACGCTGGCCCGATCACCTGCGGGATCTGTGAGGCATCGTTCGTCGAGCTGGACGTGGGGCAGTAGGTCCTTAGGCATGGGGCAAACGTGGGGCAGACACATGTCCGGACGTAGTTTCACATGTCCATCCGTAACTCCGGGTACGAACAGCAGAAGTCCCTGATCTGCATGGACATTCTGCCAGGTATCAGCAGGTCGAAGGCCGGATCCTCGCCGCACCGCCGCGCTGGTTTTACACACCAGCGGTCGGAATCTGTTACAGGTCTCCAAGATTCAAACCGCGAGCTTCTTCGGCTGCGCGGGCGGCCGCTGTCGATTTGGTGTAGCGGTCGATCATGTCTCGGGTGCTCCATCCGGCGATTGCCATGAGGCCGCCTTCGGTTCCCCCGGCGCCGAGCCAGCGGGAGGCGCCGGTGTGTCTGAGGACGTGCGGATGGAAGTCTTCGATGCCTGCTAGCTCGGCCCGGTATGTGAGCGTGGCATAGAGCGCCCAGTAGCTGAATCCCTTGCTGCGCTCGCCGAGCCAGAGTTTCGGGGAGTCGGCGAGGCGGTGAGTGCGGCGGGCGCGGATGTAGCGGTCTGAGGAGCGGCCGGTCTGCAGGCCGAAAGGGACGATGCCGCCTTTGCCGCCCTTGCCGCGTTGGACGGTGACCAGGCCGTGGCGGATGTCCATGTCTGTGAGGTCGATGTTGGCGCATTCGCCGGCGCGCATCGCGGTTTCGAGCAGCAGCCGGATAATCGCTTCGTCTCGGCGGTCGCGGAAGTCCTTGCCCTGGCAGGCTTTGAGCAGTCCCTTGATTTGGTCGTCGGTGAGGGCAGGGCTGACCTTCTCGTCGAGCTTGGGAGGCTTGAGGCCTAGGAGGGGATCGGAATCGAGTTCGTCTTCTTCGACCAGCCACACCGAAAAGCGCCGAAGCGCAAGCTGTCTCGCTCTGGCGGTCGCCGGTTCAAGGCCGGACGTGAGTAGGTTCGCGACGAAGGCGTTGACCTGGTGACGGTCGAGTTCGGGTGGGTGGCCTTCGGCTGCGCACCAGCCGAGGTAGAGGTGGACGCCGTACAGGTACGAGTTCACCGTGTGGTCGGATTTGCGTTCGGCTCGCAGTGCTAGCTCCCATGAGGGCAACAGCATGGCGAGATCGATCGTATGTTCGATCGCCATTCCACTATCTTGACTGAGCTCTGTGCTCGTCCAGAAAATAGAAATTGGGCCCCGAAGCCGCAGCTCAGGGGCCCAATCTCGATTAACGCTCAGTCCAAATAGTCGCGCAGGACCTGCGAGCGGCTGGGGTGGCGCAGCTTCGACATGGTCTTGGACTCGATCTGGCGGATGCGTTCGCGGGTGACGCCGTAGACCTGGCCGATTTCGTCCAGGGTTCGGGGCTGACCGTCGGTCAGGCCGAAGCGGAGGCGGACGACGCCGGCTTCACGCTCGGAGAGCGTTTCGAGGACCGACTGGAGCTGGTCCTGGAGGAGCGTGAAGGAGACCGCGTCGACGGCGACGACAGCTTCGGAGTCTTCGATGAAGTCACCGAGCTGGGAGTCGCCCTCGTCGCCGATGGTCTGGTCCAGGGAGATCGGCTCACGCGCGTACTGCTGGATTTCCAGCACCTTCTCCGGCGTGATGTCCATTTCCTTGGCGAGCTCTTCCGGGGTGGGCTCGCGGCCCAGGTCTTGGAGGAGTTCGCGCTGGATGCGGCCGAGCTTGTTGATGACCTCGACCATGTGCACCGGGATGCGGATGGTGCGGGCCTGGTCGGCCATGGCGCGGGTGATGGCCTGCCGGATCCACCAGGTGGCGTACGTCGAGAACTTGTAGCCCTTGGTGTAGTCGAACTTCTCGACCGCGCGGATCAGACCCAGGTTGCCTTCCTGGATGAGGTCCAGGAACGCCATGCCGCGGCCGGTGTAGCGCTTGGCCAGCGAGACCACGAGGCGGAGGTTGGCCTCCAGCAGGTGGTTCTTGGCACGGTTGCCGTCACGCATGATCCACTGCAGGTCGCGGCGCGACTGCACGGGCAGCTTCTCGCCCTTGTCGGCGAACTCGCGCAGCTTCTCCGTGGCGTAGAGGCCGGCCTCGATGCGCTTGGCGAGCTCGACCTCCTCCTCGGCGTTGAGCAGCGCGACCTTACCGATCTGCTTCAGGTAGGCGCGGACCGAGTCGGCGGAAGCGGTGAGCTCGGCGTCCTTGCGGGCCTGGCGCAGCGCCTCGGATTCCTCTTCGTCCCAGACGAAGTCACCCGACGCCTTGTCCTTGGCGGATGGCTCGTCGGCTTCCTCGGAGTCGTCGGCCTCGGCGGTGGTGGCGGCAGCGGCGGGCGCGGCGGCCTCACCCTCCTCCTCGCCGTCCTCCTCGTCGACGATCTCCTCGTCCTCGAGCTCGTCCTCGTCGAGCTCGATGTCACCCAGGTCGTCGAGTTCCAACGACTCGTCGTCGATGGCCTCGTCGCCCTCGCCACCCTCGGCACCGGGCTCGGCCGCCTTCTTCGGCGACGCCTTCTTGGCGGCCGTCTTCTTGGCGGTCGCCTTCGTGGCCTTCTTGGCCGCGGTCTTCTTGGCCGCGACCTTCTTCGCAGCGGCCTTCTTGGCCGGAGCCTTCTTGGCGGCGGCCTTCTTGACCGCGGGTGCTGCGGTGGTGTCTGCTGAGTCGGCGGCTGCTGCCGAATCGGCGGTGTCCTGGGTATTCGTGGCTACCACGTACGCCCTTTCGTGACGGTCTCGTGCGGCGTCACGCCAGAGTGATCATCCGGCGGAGCGGTTCTGTCGGGGGGATAAGCCGGCTCTCGTGCCGGTGTCGGTTTCCGGCTCACCGCCGGGCATGCGTTCCATTGTAACGATCGAACCAGCTTACTTACGGTGCGATACCGGCTGACACCGCCATGGCGGCTCCGACGATGCCCGCGGTATTGCGTAGAGCGGCCGGCACCACGGGGGTTCTGTTGGTGAGCAACGGAATCCATTCCTGGTAATCGCGGCTGATGCCGCCACCGGCGACGAACACGTTCGGCCAGAACAGGTTCTCCAGGGTGACCAGCACCTTGGACACCTCCACCGCCCACTCCGGGTAGGTCATGCCGACCCGATCCTTGACCGACGCGGCCGCCCGATGCTCGGCCTCCCGGCCGTCCACCTCGATGTGCCCGAGCTCGCTGTTGGGCATGAGCACACCGTTGTACATGACCGCCGAACCGATCCCGGTGCCGAAGGTGAGCAGCATGACCAGACCGCTGAGATCCTTTGCCGCTCCGTAGCGGTCCTCGGCCATGCCCGCGGCGTCCGCGTCGTTGAGCACCGTCACACCGCGGCCGCCGAGCGCCACCGAGAACAGGTGCCGGGCGTCGATGCCGACCCAGGTCTTGTCGATATTGGCGGCGGTGCGCACCTGGCCGTGCAGCACCACGCTGGGCATGGTGATGCCGACCGGGCCCTCCCAGCCGGCCTGCGCGACCAGCTTGGCCACCGCCTCGGCGACCGCGTTCGGAGTGGCCGGGTGCGGCGTCGCGATCTTGATCCGCTCGTAGAGCAGCTCACCGGTCGCGAGATCGACCTCGGCGCCCTTCACACCGCTGCCACCGATATCGATGCCGAACGCGTGTCCGGGATCGGACATGGACCACACCTCGTTCTCTCCCTCGACCTGCACCTTGTGTCGTGCACGACAAGCCTAATGCGCGCGATGCCGGATCTGTGCTGCGATGGAGCTCGTGCCGGAATCGAATTTCACTTCCATCGCCCCCGCCGACGCCACGAACACCGACACTTCAGACATAGCCGAACTGCGCCGGGTCGCGGTGCATCTCGCCGAGACCGCCGCCGCCCACGTGCGCGAGCGCCGCCCGCAGGTCTTCGGGCCGGGCGCGCACACCACCGACGCCGTGCAGTCCAAGTCCACCCCCACCGACCCAGTCACCATCGTCGACACCGAGACCGAACAGCTGGTCCGCAAGCTGGTCGCCGACCTGCGCCCCGGCGACCGGGTCGTCGGCGAGGAGGACGGCGGCACCATCGCCGACGACCCGGACCTGGTGCACTGGGTGGTCGACCCCATCGACGGCACCGTCAACTTCGTCTACGGCATCCCGTCCTACTCGGTGTCGGTGGCCGCGGTGCGCGGCGGCCGACCGGTCGCGGGCGCGGTCGCCGACGTCGCGCACGCCGTCACCTACAGCGCCGGGCTGGGCCTGGGCGCGCACCGCGCCGACTCCAGCCCCGACGGCACCGCCCCCGGCGGCGACCCGGTTGCGTTGCGCGCCAATCCGGTCGACGCCACGTCCATGGCACTGGTGGCCACCGGGTTCGCCTACGCCACCGAGCGCCGCACCCGCCAGGGTGAGCTGATCGGCAAGGTGCTGCCGCACATTCGCGACCTCCGCCGCTTCGGTTCGGCCGCCCTGGACCTGTGCGCGGTGGCCGAGGGCCGCACCGACGCCTACTTCGAGCACGGCCTGAACCTGTGGGACTGGGCCGCGGGCGCGCTGATCGCCACCGAGGCGGGCGCGCGGCTGATCCTGCCGCCGGAGCTCGACTCGCCGGGCGCGGCAGGCGATTTGGTGTCGGCGGCGGCGCCCGGCATCGCTGACGAACTGTTCGGCCTGTTCGAACGGTTCGATGTCACCACCCCTATCCCGATTCCCTGACAGCGGGCTGGACGGCCGATCGCCGCGACCCAGGAGGTCGCGGCGATCGATTCGTCCCGGGGCATCGGGCCCCGGGGCATCTATTCGACTGTGACGGCACGAGTTTCGCGGACGGGCGCGAACGGTCAGAGCCGCGCCGTCGCGAAAGAGATTCTCAACACTTCGCGTGGCGCGCGGCGTCGAGCAGTTTCGGGTCCACCGCGGGCGCGGTGCCCGGCGTCGGGTTCTTCAGCGCCCGCAGCACCTCTTCGGCGTCGGTACTGGGCCGGATGTCGCGGAACAGCGAGCCCAGCACCATGTCCACGGTCTCGTCCTGGCGCTGATCCTCGATCAGCTCGGCGCACGGCACCACCAGCTGGACCGCGGCCGCGGCGGGCCGGCCCTTCACGCCGAAGCGGATCTGCCCGGTGCACTCCAGGTCGCCGTTCACGTAGACCGGGTCATTGCCGATCTGCACGTCCGGGGCGCTGGCGAAACCGAGATCGCCCAGCTGGGAGGCCACATGCGCGGCCTGGCCGCGCTGTCCGTTGGCGTTGAACACCCGCACCTTGGAGGCGGCGAGCGCGGCGGGCTGGACATCGCGCAGCCGCGAGTTGCCGACCCGTTCGCCGAGCGGCGCGGGCTTGGCCGCGGAGGTGCTCGAAGCCGGGCTGGGGGAGTTGCAGGCCATCGCGCCCTGGTCACTCTCGCTCGTCGTCAGCGCTTTGAACCACACGACGACGCAGATCAGGGCGATGACGCCGACCATGGCGGCCCAGGGCTCCCAGCGTCGGCGAATGAAGTTCCGCCCGCTCGGATCGGTCGCTTTACCTTGGGTGATCAGTGAAACCACGCCCACACTCTACGAAAGCGTCGGGAATGTCGCGTGAACGGCTGCGGCAAGTCGGGCACCGGTGTGGCGCGCGGGGTGTCGCGGAGGTGGAGGGGAGGTCTCGAGGCGGTGCGGAAGATCTCGGACAGTTCCCTCGGCGGTGACGATTGCCCCTCAGTTTCAACTCGCGCGGGTTTTGATTGCGACTTTGGTCCCGGGGTCCGCTATTGTCTGGCGGCCCCGATCGTACAACCCAGGTGAATCTGGGGTTCGATTTCGGGAACAACAAGGGCATGTCCTGCGTTGACCGAGCGCGATCCGGTGCGGATGAGGAACTATCCGGCCCGGATCTGTGACCGGTGTACGCGTGACGTACACCACGGGCGGGGCGGTACCACGGCCCGATCAGGCTCCGGCAGGAGGCTGTCGGACAGGTGCCGGTCCGGGATATACGGAGTGAGGACGAGGGGAAGACGACATGGCAACCGACTATGACGCACCGCGGCGCAATGAATCCGACGACGTTTCGGAGGACTCGCTGGAGGAGCTGAAGGCTCGCCGCAACGAAGCCGCGTCCGCCGTCGTGGATATCGACGAATCCGATACCGCGGAGTCGTTCGAGCTTCCCGGCGCGGACCTTTCCGAGGAAGTGCTCTCGGTCCGGGTCATCCCGAAGCAGGCGGACGAATTCACGTGTTCGAGCTGCTTCCTGGTGCACCACCGCAGCCGTCTGGCCAGCGAGGCCGGCGGTCAGCTGATCTGCATGGACTGCGCCGCCTAAGGCTCGGTCCCTCAGAGCGTGTCCGGCCAGCCCGCGCTCGGTTCGCCGAGCGCGGGCCGGGCCGGATCGCGCAGTACTTCTCAGGAAATGTGATCGAAGGGGATCAGGCCGATTCGGCCGCGTTCTCCAGGCCGAGCGCTGCGATCACCCGTTCCGGATGACGCGTACTGACCAGCCAGTACGGCGTCGGATCCTCGGGATCGTCGAGGACGAGCAACACCATGGGCCCGATCCAGGCCCGATGCTGGACGAAGGCGGCGGGGTCGAGTTGTCGGCCCAACGCCGCACTCTTCGCGCTGGTCGGAACCGGCGCCGCCCGCTTGACGAAGGTCGCGGGCAGATGCGCGCGGCCCGTGCGCAGTTCCGGCACGCCATCCGCGTCCGGGGCCACTTCCAGGCGATGGCGCGAGAACCACAGCAGCACCCACGCCGCGACGGGGAACAACAGCACGTAGGGCAGCCAGGCCCGCACTCCCGGTGCGCCCATGTGGATTTCGGCTGCCAGCAGCCCGGTCACGACGAGCGCGGCCGGCCACCACCACAGCGGCACCCAGAGGCGCTCGGTGTAGAGGGGCTTGGTCTGCGGCTGAGGTTTCACCTGAGGGGGCTGGTCGGACACGACCTCAGACTAGGTCAATGGCTGAGCGGTCGAACGCGTAGGCTCGGCGCACGTGACCGGTATTCCACCTATTCCCCTGCTGCGGCTCGATCCCGGCATCCCCGTACCGACGCGTGCTCACGAGGGCGACGCGGGCGTGGACCTGTGCACCACCGAGGACGTCATCATCGAACCGGGGGAGCGGGTGCTGGTCGGTACCGGCATCGCGGTGGCCCTACCGATCGGCACGGTGGGGCTGATCCATCCGCGCTCCGGGCTGGCGGCCAAGGCGGGCCTGTCGGTCGTCAACACCCCCGGCACGGTCGACGCGGGTTACCGCGGCGAGATCAAGGTGTGCCTGATCAACCATGATCCGCGCACCGCGATCGAGCTCCGGCGGGGTGATCGCGTCGCACAATTGTTGGTGCAGAAGGTCGAATTGGTGGACTTCGTCGAGGTGGACGAGCTCGACGACACCGCGCGCGGCGCGGGAGGATACGGATCCAGCGGTGGGCATGCCAGCCTCGCGCAGTCCGGTGGGGCGGGTCAGGCGACCGGCAAGGAGGCATGACGATGGTGTTCGGACGCAAGAAGAGCAAGGGCGGCGACAGAGACGACGCGCCGCAGTACGACGACGAGTACACCGAGTACGACGAGTACGAGGACGAGTACGACGAAACCGCCGACGCGGCAGACGAATACGACGACGAGCCGGCGCCCGCGCGCGGCCCCGAGATCGGCCCGTACGACTACGAGGACGTCGCCGACCGGCTCGAGGCCATCGCCGAACAGCGCCTGGACCTGGGCTCGGTCATCGTGCCGGTGCCGCCGGGCGGGCAGCTGCAGGTCGAGATGACCCCCGACGGCACCCCGCAGGCGGTGCACCTGGCCACCCAGCACGGCCGCATCACGGTCGCGGCCTACGCCGCGCCCAAGTCGGCGGGCCAATGGCGTTCGGTGGCAGCCGATCTGGCGGAGACGCTGCGCAAGGACGGCGCGCAGGTGTCGGTGGTGCAGGGTCCGTGGGGGCGGGAGCTCCACGCCATCACCCAGGGCGCGGATCTGCGGTTCATCGGCGTGGACGGTCACCGCTGGATGGTTCGCCTCGTCGCCGCCGGTCCGACCGGCTCGGCGGATGAGAACACGCCGCTGGTCGCGGCCGCTCGCGCGGTCATGAGCGAGACCGTGGTCCGCCGCGGCGACGAGCCGCTACCGGTCCGCGAACCCCTCCCCGTGGTCCTACCCCAGGAGCTGGCCGACCAGTTGGCCGCCGCCCACCAGCAGCAGCTGGCGGCGCAGCAGCAGGCCATGCAGGCCCAGATGGACGCCATGCAGGGCGGCCCGGCCTTCCAGCCCGAGCAGGCCCCGACCGAGCCGCGGCGCGGCGCGGAGGGCTCGGCCATGCAGCAGCTGGGCCTGAACTGACCGAGCGGTAGAGGCCGTTCACCGAGCCGGCCGGGTCGCGATCACCGACCCGGATTCGGCTCTGACGCACGACGAAACGGGGCACCGCCACACGGGCGGTGCCCCGTTTCGCTATTGGCTGAATCGGTGTCCGCTCAGCGGACAGCCGGGCCTCGGATCCGACGATCGTGGTCGGCTGGGCCGGAGTTCTGCTGCGGTGGGCCGGAATTCGGTCAGGGGGTGGTGACGCGGCGAGGAAAGAGGGCATTGATGCCACGGGTACCCAGAATCGAGGGGTCCGAACCCAACTCGTCGAGGGTGATCCGGTGCAGCGTGGCGTGGGGGAGGTGCGCGGCCCACTGCTCGGCCACCGCCAGCGGGTGCACCGGATCGTCGACGGCGGCGATGATCTCGACGGGCGCGCCGACCCGGCTGAGCAGCGCGGGTTCGGGCCAGGCGTAGGCGGCCGCCTCCTCCAGCGCGGACGGCAGTTCCGGCCACTGGGAGGTCCAGGAGCGGGTCAGAGCGTCGGCCAGCCAGGCGGGGCTGGACGCGCGCATCCGGTCGATGACGGCGTCGAGGCCGTCGGCGCGCAGCTGGGCGGCGGTGGCGGCGGCGGACAGGGCCGCGGGGCAGCCGGTGGTGTCGGCGCCGGTCCAGGCGGGCAGGGCGGCGACGACGCCGAAGACCGCGTCGGGGTGCTCGGCCGCCCAGTCCACGGCGACGGCCGCGCCCAGTGAGATCCCGGTGACCAGGACGGGTCCGGAGCGGGCGGCGGCGTCGAGCGCGGCCCGGTAGCTCTCGATCACGGCGCGTGGGTCCGGGTCGACCGCCAGGAACGGCAGATCCAATGCGGCGCAGGCGGATCCGAAGGCGCGGCGGGCGAAGTGGGCGTCGGAGCCGGTTCCTGGGAGGGCGACGGCGACCGCCGGACGGGGAAGATCGGGCACCGGCCGACTGTAGCGGGGACGGGCGCGCGTGGCGGGTGCAGCCCGTCCCATCTACAGTGGCGGAGGTACGGCCACGAGCGGCCGGGTGGCAAACCGCCGGCCGACGTGGAAGGAACGAACGACGTGAGACCCACGCCGTCCGAGCTCTACAGGAGAGCGTGCGAGATGCCATCCTCGGGTGGGAAGGACACCCCGTCAGGCTATTTCCGGCGGCTCGGCCGCCGACTGACGGAGGACCTGGATCGTTTGGATGCCGAGGAGCTCGCCGAGACGTCGGAGGCGTCGGGCGCGTCCCGGGCATCGGAATGCCGGCGTGGTGAGGAAGTCACCATGGTCGGCCGGCTCCGCAGCGTGGAGGCCTGTCCCAAGGCCGGCGGGGCGGAAGTGGCGGCCGAGTTCTTCGACGGCACCGACAGTGTGGCGCTGGTGTTCATCGGCAGGCGTCGTATCCCGGGAATCGAACCGGGCCGTCGTATTCTGGTTCGCGGCCGCGTCGGTGAACGCGATGGCGGCAAGGTCATCTACAACCCCTACTACGAACTGCGCGGGAATTCCTGACACTCATGCCGAACCCCACCAGCAGCGGCGACGAGGGCCGCGGCCCCGCCGAGCCCTATGGCGCGCCCGCCTTCGATCCGCCCACGGTCCAGCTCAACGCGGTACCGGAGGCCGGTGAGACCCCCTGGCGGCTGGACAACGCGCTGCTGGACGACGACATGCAGGCGCTGGTCGACGCCGAACGCGCGGCCGACCAGGACCACGAGGGCGCCGAGGACGGCCCCGAGCCCACCCTGCTCGAGCAGATGGGCGGCCTGTCGGGCCTGATCTACTCCTCGCTGCCGGTGCTGGTGTTCGTGCCGGTGAATTCGCTGCGCGGCCTGACCACCGCGATCTGGGCGTCGCTGGCCGTGGCCGCGGCGATCCTGGTGTGGCGCTTGGTGCGTCGCGGTCCGATCCAGCCCGCCATCTCCGGTTTCCTGGGGGTGGGCGTGTGCGCGTTCATCGCCTACCGGATGGGTGAGGCGAAGGGCTTCTTCCTGTTCGGCATCTACGCGAGCCTGGTGTACGGCGGGGCGTTCCTGCTGTCGCTGGTGGTGCGCTGGCCGCTGGCGGGCGTGATCTGGGGCGCCCTGAACGGGCACGGCACCGGGTGGCGTTCGGACAAGCGCGCCATGCGGCTCTACGACATCGCGACCGCGGTGTGGGCGCTGGTGTTCGTGGCCCGGTACCTGGTGCAGAACCACCTGTACGCGGCCAACAGCACCGGTCTGCTGGCGGTGGCGCGTATCGGTATGGGGTGGCCGTTGACCGCGGTGGCGGCGCTGGTGACCTTCTGGGCGGTCCGCAAGGCCGGACATCTGCCCTCTGCGACGGCGAAAACGGCCGGGACCTCGGACTCCGCCGTCTAGCTCAATCGTCCATTTCGGGCACTTATCGCGCTAAATCCGCGTCGCGCAACACCTTCGGGGCCGTTGGGGGACGGAAGGGGGTGACCAACCCACCCCTGGGGTACCTATTTCGGCGGCCCCCCGGCGAGCACGATCTTTCTCAGAAGCTCTCACAGGCTACGGAGAAAGGAACGCGGAGTTGAGTACCGACGGCAAGGCAGTGGCAGCGCAGGAACGGAGCGAGGGGCTCGGGACCGCGGTGCAGATTGCAGCCTCGCGCCGGCACCCGGCGGGGCGGGGAGGCAGCAAGACCGGCAGTGTGGCGACGTCGGAGTCCCGGCGCGCCGCAGCGGAATTGGAGAAGCTGATCGGCCCGGCCGCCGCCGGTGACCGCGCCGCCGTCTCCGAGATCCTCAAGATCGTCTACCCGCTGGTGCGCCGCTACTGCGCGGCTCGCATGAGCGGCGCTGGCCATCTGCACGTGACCGCGGACGATGTGGCGCAGGAGATCTGCCTGGCGACGGTGCAGGCCATCCCGCGCTACCGCGACCAGGGCAAGTCCTTCCTGGCCTTCGTCTACGGCATTTCGGCGAACAAGGTGGCCGACGCGTTCCGGCGGGCGCAGCTGCACCCGGCCTACCCGGTCGCCGAGTTCCCCGACGCCCCGAACACCGAGGCGGGCCCGGAGGAGCGGGCGCTGGCGATGGAGACCCGTCGCGCCACCCGCGACCTCATGCAGGTGCTGTCCTCGACCCACCGCGAGGTGCTGGTCATGCGGATCGTGCTGGGCTGGACCGCGGCCGAGACCGCCGAGGCCATCGGCACCAGCCCGGGCGTGGTGCGGGTCATGCAGCACCGCGCGCTGAACCGGCTGCGTGCCGAACTGCGGGAGGCGTCCTGAGGGTTCGGGGGATGAAGACGGCGAATGGGCCGGGCGCAGGGGGTGCGCCCGGCCCATCGCCGTATTCGGGGGTTTGCGGGTCAGGCGGTGGCTTCGGCCGAGCCGAGCCCGTTGGCGCGGAGCCCGTTGACTCCGTTGACGCCGAGCGTCTTGCGCAGTTCGTCCTCGGCCTCGACGGAGGTGACGAACAGCAGTTCGTCCTCGCCTTCCAGCGGATCGTCGGCCTGCGGGACGATGACGCGCCCGCCGCGCAGGATGGTGACCAGAGCGGCGTCGCGGGGCAGGGTGAGGGTGCGAACGGCCTTGCCCGCCAAGGGGGTATCGGTGGGCAGGGTGATCTCGACCAGGTTGGCCTGACCCTGGCGCAGTGTCATCAGTCGCACCAGGTCGCCGACCGAGACCGCCTCCTCGACGAGCGAGGCCAGCAGCCGCGGCGTGGACACCGCGACGTCGACGCCCCAGGAGGAGTCGAACAGCCACTCGTTGCGCGGGTCGTTGACCCGCGCCACCACCCGCTGCACCCCGAATTCGGTCTTGGCGAGCAGGCTGAACACCAGGTTCACCTTGTCGTCGCCGGTGGCGGCGATGACCACGTCGTAGGTCTCGAGTCCGGCTTCCTCGAGCGTCTCGAGCTCGCAGGCGTCGGCGTGGGTCCAGACGGCGGTGGGCGCGCTGGTGGGGTCGATGTGGTCGAGGCGGCGTTCCAGCAGCATGACCTGGTGCCCGCCGCGTAGGAGTTCCTGGGCGATGGAGCGGCCGACGGCTCCGGCCCCGGCGATGGCTACCTTCATCGGGCTTCCTTCACGATCAGTGCTCGGGTGCAGGGGGATTGGCGGCCAGCGCTACGGCCTCGCCGACATTGCCGGAGGTGGCGGCGATGTAGACCAGGTCGTCGGCCTGCAGCATGGATTTGCCCGTGGGCAGCACGCCCTGTCCGAAGCGGATGACGAAGGCGACGCGCGCCCCGATGGCCTCCTCCAGCGCGTTCACCGAACGCCCGTACCAGTTCTCGTGCAGGTCGAGTTCGGTGACGGCGACGGTGCCGGTGGGGTCGCGCCAGGTGGTGGTGGACTGGTCGGCGACCAGGTTGCGCAGGAACCGGTCGGTGGTCCAGGGCACGGTGGCGATGGTGGGGATGCCGAGGCGCTCGTAGACGGCGGCGCGTTTGGCGTCGTAGATGCGGGCGACCACGCGCTCCACGCCGAAGGTCTCGCGGGCAACGCGGGCGGAGATGATGTTGGAGTTGTCGCCGGAGGAGACGGCGGCGAAGGCGCCGGCGCGTTCGATTCCGGCCCGGGTCAGCACATCTCGATCGAAGCCGACGCCGGTGATGCAGAGGCCCGGGAAGTCGCGGCCCAGGCGCAGGAAGGCGCTCGAGTTCTGATCGATCACCGCGACCTCGTGGCCGATGCGGACGAGGGCGCGGGCGAGCGAGGATCCGACCCGCCCACATCCCATGATCACGACGTACACCGTACGAACCCCATTCCCGAAAACCGTGGTGTGCGGTCTGGTTGCTTGATCGAAATATCGGCCGGGTGGCAACCGTACCGCTCGAGTTTCACTGCGGGCACTTTCCCCCTCCGGAACATGTTCAAACCGGAACCGGAAAAACCTCACAGCGCCCGAGGTCACCCTACGGCCGCGGGCCGCCCGCGTCGCGCCGCGAACACGGTCCCCCGCGGACTGACCTATGCTGCCAGGAGTGTCGAAGTTGACGACGGCCGCCAAGCGCATGCTGGTGGGCCGCCCATTCCGCAGCGATTCTCTCGGTCATACGCTGCTGCCCAAGCGGATCGCGCTCCCGGTCTTCGCCTCGGACGCGCTGTCTTCGGTGGCATACGCACCCGAGGAGATCTTCCTGGTGCTGTCGGTGGCCGGTCTGTCCGCCTACGTCTACGCACCGTGGATCGGTCTGGCGGTCGCGCTGGTGATGGCGGTCGTGGTTGCCAGCTACCGGCAGAACGTGCACGCCTATCCCTCCGGTGGCGGCGACTACGAGGTCGCCACCAAGAACCTGGGACCCACCGCGGGGTTGACGGTCGGCAGCGCGCTGCTGGTCGACTACGTGCTCACGGTGGCGGTGTCGATCTCCTCGGCGGCGTCCAATATCGGGTCGGCGGTGCCGTTCGTCTCGACGCACAAGGTCCTGTTCGCGGTGTCCGCGATTGTGATCCTCACCGCGATCAATCTGCGTGGTGTGCGCGAATCCGGCACGGCGTTCGCGATTCCCACCTATGCCTTCATGATCGGCATGTTCGTCATGCTGATCTGGGGTTTCGTCCGGATCTTCCTGGGTCAGACCGTGCACGCCGAGTCGTACGGGTTCGGGCTCAAAGCCGAGGACGAGCATCTGTTCGGCTTGGCGTTCGTCTTCCTCATCGCCCGCGCCTTCTCCTCCGGCTGTGCGGCGCTGACCGGTGTCGAGGCCATCTCCAACGGTGTGCCCGCCTTCCGCAAACCCAAGTCGCGCAATGCCGCGACCACCCTGCTGCTACTGGGCTGCATCGCGGTCACGCTCTTCATGGGCATGATCGTGCTCACCCAGAAGGTCGGCATCGTCTACGCCCACAACACCTCGGACCTGATCGGAGCGCCCGCGGGCTACGAGCAGAAGACCCTGGTGGCGCAGCTGGCGGGGGCGGTGTTCTCGGGCTTCCCGGCCGGGTTCTACTTCATCACCATCGTCACCGCGCTCATCCTGGTGCTGGCGGCCAATACCGCCTTCAACGGGTTCCCGGTGCTGGGTTCGATTCTGGCGCAGGACCGTTTCCTGCCGCGTCAGCTGCACACCCGCGGTGACCGGCTGGCGTTCAGCAACGGCATCCTGTTCCTGGCGGGCGCGGCCATCGCGTTCGTGGTGCTGTTCGGCGCGGAGGTGACGCGCCTGATCCAGCTCTACATCGTCGGTGTGTTCGTGTCGTTCGTGCTGAGCCAGACCGGCATGCTGCGGCACTGGACCCGGCTGCTGCGCACCGAGACCGATCCCGCTCAGCGGATGCGGATGAAGCGGTCGCGGGTGATCAACGCCATCGGCCTGACCATGACCGCGACCGTGCTGATCATCGTGCTGGTCACCAAGTTCGTGGCGGGCGCGTGGATCGCGATCATCACCATGGCGGCGATCTTCGGCCTGATGAAACTCATTCGCCGCCATTACGACTCCGTGTCGCGGGAGCTGGACGAGGCCGATTGGGACGCGGTGCTGCCCAGCCGCACCCACTCCATCGTGCTGGTGTCCAAGCTGCACATGCCGACTCGGCGCGCCCTGGCCTACGCCCGCGCCACCCGGCCCGACACCATCGAGGCCATCACGGTGAACGTCGACGAACCCGATACCCGGGCGCTGGTGCGCGCGTGGGAGTCCAGCGATATCGCGGTGCCGCTCAAGGTGATCGAATCGCCGTACCGTGAGATCACCAAGCCCGTGATGGATTACGTGAAGCGCGTGCGCAAGACCTCACCGCGCGACGTGGTCACCGTGTTCATCCCCGAATACGTGGTCGGCCACTGGTGGGAGCAGCTGCTGCACAACCAGAGCGCGCTGCGCCTGAAGGGGCGTCTGCTGTTCGAGCCCGGCGTCATGGTGACCAGCGTCCCGTGGCAGCTGTCCTCCTCGGCGGGCCGGGCCCATCCCAGCCGCGTGGTCAACGCGCCCGGTTCGGTGCGTCGTGGTTTCGGGGACGAGTCGTGAGCGGACCCGATTGGTACGGCGAGGTCTTCGAGGTTCGTCTCGGCCCGCCCGGCCACGGCGGATTCTGTGTGGCCCGGCACGAGGGCCGCGTGCTGTTCGTCCGTCACGGCCTGCCGGGCGAGCTGGTCCGGGCCCTGATCACCGAGGATCGTGGCGGCTCGTTCTGCCGTGCCGACGCCATCGACATCCTCGACCCGTCGCCCGACCGCGTGCCCGCCACCTGCCCGGTGTCGGGCCCCGGCGGCGCGGGCTGCTGCGACTTCACCTTCGCCACCCCGGAGGCCCAGCGCGCCCTCAAGCATCAGGTCGTCGCCGACCAGCTGCGTCGCCTCGCCGACTGGGAGCCCGACTTCGTCGTCGAACCCATCCCGGTGCCCCTGGGACTGCCGACCGGCGCGGTGGCGCAGGACTCCCGCACCGGGCTGATCGCCCGGCCGGGCAGTTCCGGACGCACCCGCGGCGTGACCACGAGTCTCGGTGCGACCCTGCTCGCGGGTTCGCGCCCCGAATCGCAGCCGCCGGCGGGTGCCTCCGAGGTGCCCGAGCCTGCCGCGCCCGAAGAGTCTCATTCAGGACCGGTATCCGAGTCGCCCGCTGGGGGACGCCCGGACACGTCCGCGTCCACCGGTGTCGCGCCGGGCCGGATCGGGGGAGTGGCCACGCGTGTGGCGAGCGCCCTCATCGGCAGCCCGGCCGGTGAGCCCGGACGCGGCGGGCGGCTGGTCGGGCCGCCGTCGGCGGACGCGTATGCCGGTGGCTGGCGCAGCCGGGTGCGGCTGGTCGTGGACGCCGACGGCCGCGCCGGGGTGCACGGCTATCGGAGCACCGAGGTGATCACGGATCTGCGATGCCCGCAGCCGATGGCGGGCGCCATGGATGGCATCGCCGAACGGACATGGACGCCCGGGGCCGATCTTGTGGTGGCCGTCGACGGGGACGGGATGCGGCATCTGGTCGAGGTCGCGCCCGCCGGGGACGAACGCGGCGGCCAGCGGGAGCGGCGTGATCGGGGCGGTCGCGCCGAGGGTTCCGCGCGCGGCGGGGATCGGCGCAGTACCGCCGCGCGGCGGGCGGCGGCGCACAGCGCCCGGACCGAGCGGGTCGTGGATGGCACCGGGCGGGCGGTGCAGTATGTCGCCGAGCGCCGGTGGGAGCTGTCGGCGACCGGCTTCTGGCAGCCGCATTACGGTGCGGCGCAGTGCTATTCGGATGTGGTGGCCGAGTGGGCCGATGCCGCGCCGGGCGCGCTGGTGTGGGATCTGTACTGCGGTGTCGGCGTGTTCGCGGCGCGACTGGCCGGGCAGGTCGGCGTCACCGGGTTCGTGCACGGCGTGGAGTTCGCGCGCACCGCGGTCACCGAAGGCCGGGCCGCGCTGCGGGACATGCCGTGGGTGGATCTGACCGCCGAACGGGTCGAGCGCTGGATTCACGAACAGTCCGGCGCCGCACCGGATGTCGTGGTCCTGGATCCGCCGCGCGCGGGCGCGGGCAAGGACGTGATCAACGCCCTGAGCGAGCATTCCCCGCGTCGCATCGTCCATATCGGCTGCGACCCGGCCTCTTTCGCCCGCGACGTGGGCCTCTACCGTTCCGCCGGGTACCACCCCGTGGCCTTGCGCGTCTTCGACGCCTTCCCCGGCACCCATCACGTCGAGTGCATCGCCGCCTTCGAACGCTGACCCCCGAGATCAGGGAGCTGTCACCGCGGGGATCCCTCCGGATCCCCGCGCCGGCCGCTCCCTGATCTTGTTGTGGCGCAGGTGGGTTGGCGGGTGGCGGATTCTGGGGCTGCGCCAAGATGTTGCCCATGAGTACGTTGTCGGACCCGACGGTGGCGTCGGTCCTGGAGCTGATCTACGGGGATCAGTCGAAGTTCCACTCGCTCGAGGCGCTGCTGCTGGGGGTGGATCTCAAGCGGCCGGAGTACGGGGTCCCGATGTGGGTGAACGCCGACAGCTACTGGGGGCGGCTGGTGAGTCCGGTGTACGGGGCGCGGGTCGCGGCGCAGGGCGGGAACGCAGAGGCGGATCGGGCGCTGCTGGATCTGGTCGAGGTGACGGTGTCGCGCTTCCTGCAGGGGGAGTCGTTGCAGCGCAAGAGTCTTCCGGCGTGGATGCCGGAGCTGCGCCGGGCGCTGCTGGCCGACGGGTATCGCATGAAGATCGACCGGGTGACGGGGGACGGCCCCGACGGAACCGTGCGCTGCCGCCTCAAACCCACCGGCGAGCTGCCGGTGCGCCTCGCCGACCGGGTCGGCTTGTTGGAGACCGAGTTGGAGGTGCGCGGCCAGCAGACCGCCCTCGACCACTTGCGCGCCGCCGTCAAACACTATGGGCGCGGCCGTTTTCCGGCGTGTGAGAAGCGCCTGCGCTCGGCCCTGCTCCAGGTGACGGCCTACGCCACGGGCACCGGCGACCTCGACGGCACCCGTAATGTCCGCCACCTCGTCGACACCGGCCGGCTCACCATCACCGAGGGCACCCGCCTGCTGCACGACCTGCGCGGCCTGACCGGCGAGGACCCGTTCCCGCACCGGACCAGGGCCGACGCCACCAGATTCCGCGTTCAGCTGACCCTCGTCCACGCCACCGCGCTGCTGGCTCGAGTCCAGCACTGAATCGAAGCTAGGCGAGCTGCCAGGTGACGCGGATGCTGGTGGACATCTCGCTTTCACCGAGTTCCACCGGCATGGCCGGGGCCCCTCCGGCTTTCGCGGCGGCCGCGAAGGCGACGCGCGGGGCCGGGGTCGGGCCCGAGATGTTCTCGGTGATCTCGACGACCGGACCGAGTGCGCGGCCCGCCCGCGACACGTACTGTTCGGCCTTGCTGACCGCGTGCTCCCAGGCCTCGTCGCGAGCGCGGACCATCAGCGATTCCTCATCGGCCACGGTCAGCGTCAGCCCGCCCAGCCGCACATCGTCACCTCCGGCGGCGACGGCGTGGGCGATGATCGCGGCGGGCCCACCGTCCTGGCCGGACTTCGCTTCCGCGTCGGGCCCGGCGATATCGCGCAGAGTCACGGTCAGCGACGTCCCCGCCGAGTACCCGACCAGTTTCTCCCGATTGCCGTCGGTCCACACGGTGTCCGCCCGCACGGTCAGTCCGCTGGTGGAGATGTCGCGACCCTGCACCCCGTCCCCGCGCAGCGACTGGATCACCGCGTCGGCCCGTTCCCCGGCGCGCGCGTAGGCCGCGGCCACGGTGTCGGCGCGGGTGTCCACGGAAATGGCGACCCGCATGATGTCCGGTGTCGCACTGGCGCTCCCGGATCCGATCATCGTGATGGTGCCGACGTTGTCGCTGGTCACGCGGTCCTCCTCGGTCGATGCGGGCGCAACCCAGCCGATGCTACCGACGCCGGGTGACCCCTCGCCCGTGCCGCGCGGACGGCCCGCGTCAGGCGGCCGGATGTCCGCTGCCCGTGGCCTCGGCGAGGGTGTCGGCGAGTGAGCGTGCGCCCGTGGCGATCTCGCTCGCCGCGGCCAGATCGAGCCGCAGGTCCAGGTCGGGCGCGTCGGCCGGTCCGTCGTGGTGGGTCAGGCCGGTCTCGGTGATCACGTAGTGGAAGGCGGTGTCGCCGATACGGACCGTGACCGTGCCCGTGGGGACGAGTTCGGCGACGGACCGCCCGAGGGGGAACGCGAACCAGTGGGCGCGGACCGCGTCGGTGGCGCGCTGCTCCCCGAGCTGGGCGGTGCCCCAGGCCGAGAGGGTGTCGAGGACCGGCCGCAGCGCCGCACCGGAGTCGGTGAGTTCGTAGAGCGCGGTTCCCGCTCGCGGCCCGATGCGGCGTTTGGTGAGAATCCCGTCACGCTCGAGGTCCTTGAGCCGGGCGGCCAGCACGTCGGTGCTGATGCCGGGCAGGTCGGCGAACAGGTCGCTGTAGCGGCGCGGGCCCGAACAGAGTTCGCGGACCACCAGTAGATTCCACCGGTCGCCGACGATGTCGAGGGCGCGGCTCACGGTGCAGTAGTGGTCGTAGCTTCGGCGTGGCACGATCCCACTGTAACCAACAACTTGGAAATACCAAGTGCAAACTTGGAAATTCCAAGTAGAGTGTGCGGCAACCACACCGAGAAGAGGTCGTTCATGCAGGTGAAGCAGTCGAGCAAGCTGTCGGGCGTGTCCTACGAGATCCGTGGACCGGTCGCCGAGCATGCCGCACGGCTGGAAGCTGAGGGGCATCACGTCGTGAAGCTCAATACGGGTAACCCACTGCCCTTCGGCTTCGAAGCACCCGCCGAACTGCTCCAGGACATGGTCCGCAACCTGCCGCAGTCCAGCGGCTACTCCTCGTCCAAGGGCCTGCTCTCGGCACGCCGCGCGGTGGTGCAGTACTACCAGACCCTGGGTCTGAGCGAGATCGACGTCGAGCAGGTCTTCCTCGGCAACGGCGTCTCCGAACTGATCATGATGGCCATGACCGCGCTGCTGGAGAACGGCGACGAAGTCCTGGTTCCCGCACCGGATTTCCCGCTCTGGACCGCCGCCACCGCGCTCAACGGCGGCCGTCCCGTGCACTACATCTGTGACGAGCAGGCCGACTGGATGCCGGATCTGGCCGATATCGAGTCCAAGATCACCGACCGCACCCGCGCCCTGGTCATCATCAACCCGAACAACCCCACCGGCGCCGTGTACTCGCCCGAGGTGGTGCGGCAGATGCTGGAGCTGGCGCGCCGCCACAACCTGGTGGTGTTCTCCGACGAGATCTACGACAAGATCCTCTACGACGATCTCGAGCACACCGCCACCGCCGCCCTGGCCCCGGATGTGCTGTGCCTGACCTTCTCCGGACTCTCGAAGTCCTACCGCGCCGCCGGTTTCCGCGGCGGCTGGCTGGTCGTCTCGGGCCCGGTCGAGCACGCCGAGAACTACCTCGAGGGCCTGACCATGCTGGCCGGTCTGCGGCTGTGCGCGAATGTGCCCGCGCAGCAGGCGATCCAGGCCGCCCTCGGCGGACACCAGAGCATCTACGACCTGACCCTGCCCGGCGGCCGGCTGCGCGAGCAGCGCGACCGGGCGTGGGAGGCGCTCAACGCGATCCCGGGCATCTCGTGCGTGAAGCCCAAGGGTGCGCTGTACGCCTTCCCGCGCATCGATCTCGACATGTACAAGATCCACGACGACGAGCAGTTCGTCCTGGATCTGCTGCTACGCGAGAAGATCCACATCGTGCAGGGCACCGGCTTCAATTGGCCGCGCCCCGACCACTTCCGGATCGTGACGCTGCCGCATGCCGATGAGCTCGAAGCGATCATCGAGCGCATCGGCCGCTTCCTGGCGACCTACCAGCAGTAGCGATGCGCCGAGTGGCACATCCAGCATGTGCCACTCGGTGGATCAGACCGGTCGGCCGGCCGTCATGCCGCCGTCGACGACGAATTCGGCGGCATTGCAGTAGCTGGATTCCTGGCTGGCCAGGAAGACGACCACGTCGGTGACTTCCTGGGGCGTGCCGAGCCGGGCCAGGGGATTGGCCGCGCGATCGGCGGTGGTGCCCTCGGGCACCCCGATCATCGGGGTCAGGATCCCGCCCGGGTGCACGGAGTTCACCCGAACCCCGTGCGGGGCAAGCTCGATCGCCGCGGACTTGGTCAGCCCGCGCACCCCGAACTTGGAGGCGGTGTAGGCGTGCGCGCCCGGCACGCCCTGGATTCCGGCGGCGGAGGAGATGTTCACCACCGACGCGGGCCGCGCCGCCACCAGGGCGTCCCGGGCGGCGGTCAGGCCCAGGAACGGTCCCGTCAGATTGATGGAAAGCGCACGCTGCCACTGTTCTTCGGTGTATTCGCCGAGCGGTCCGAAGTCGAGGATGCCGGCGTTGTTGATCAGCACGTTCAGCTTGCCGAATCGTTCGACGGCCGCGTCCACCGCGACCCGCCAGTCCGCGGCGCTGGTCACGTCGAGATGGACGAACGCCGCCGCGTCACCGAGTTCGGCGCCCAGCTTCATCCCCGCCTCGTCGGAGATGTCGCCGATGAGCACCGAGGCGCCCTCGGCCACGAACGCGCGCGCGTGCGAGGCGCCCATTCCCGATGCGCCGCCACTGATCAGGGCTACCCGCCCCTCGAGCCGTCCGCTCATGCTCGCTGCCTTCCGTCGAAATCGATGATGGTCCGCTCCGGCCGGAACACGCAGCGGGTGGAGGTGTAGATGGTGGGCATGCACTTGTTGCAGTGCACGCAGGCCGACTGGGTGCCCGCCTCGGATTGGATGCGCCGCAACAGGTCCGGTTCGCGCAGCAGCGCCCGGCCCATGGCGACGAACTCGAAGCCCTCGGCGCGGGCCAGGTTCATGGTGTCCAGATTGGTGATGCCGCCCAGAAGGATCAGCGGCAGGGACAGTTCCCGGCGGAACTGGCGGGCCCGCTCCAGCAGGTACGCCTCCTGATACGGGTACTCCTTGAGGAAGGCGCGCCCGACCACCTTGAAACCGAGCCGCGCCGGACCGGGCAGGACCTCGGCGAATTCCTTGCGCGGCGCGTCGCCGTGGAACAGCAGCATCGGGTTGAGCAGTGAGCTGCCCGCGGTCAGTTCGAGCGCGTCGAGCGCGCCGTCGGCTTCGAGCCAGGCGGCCACCTGCACGCTCTCGGGGATAGTGAGCCCGCCGCGGCGGCCGTCCTCCATATTGAGTTTGGCGGTCACCGCGAGCCGGTCGCCGACGGCTTCGCGGACGGCGCAGGCGATTTCGCGGGCCAGCCGGGCCCGATTGACCAGCGGCCCGCCCCAGCGGTCGCCGCGCCGGTTGAGCAGCGGGCTAAGGAACGAGCTGACCAGGTAGTTGTGGCCGAAATGGATTTCGACGGCGTCGAATCCGGCTTGCTCGGCCAGCAGCGCGGCCTGCGCGTGGGCTGTGATGAGTTCGCGGATCTCGGCGTCGCCGGGCACCTTCATGGCCTTCATGCTCAGCGGGCTGAACAGCGGGCTCGGCGCGAGCGCGGGCACCCGGTTGGAGGCGGCGTTGGCGACCGGTCCGGCGTGCCCGATCTGGGCGCTGGCGGCCGCGCCCTCGGCGTGCACGGCGTCGGTCAATTCCCGCAGTCCGGCAACGGCTTCGGGCCGCATCCAGATCTGGTGCCGGTCGGTGCGCCCGCCCGGCG
Source organism: Nocardia sp. NPDC004340 (assembly GCF_053602575.1). NCBI lineage: Bacteria > Bacillati > Actinomycetota > Actinomycetes > Mycobacteriales > Nocardiaceae > Nocardia > Nocardia sp. NPDC004340. The sequence continues at coordinate 613,991 of NZ_JBSGDW010000004.1, read as the reverse complement.
CGACCGCGCAGTAGGCGACCGTGGTCATGCCGACCCCGCCCGCGGCGACCTCGCGATGGAAGTCGATGAGTTCGGGGGTGACCAGCGCCTCGGGGGTGCGGCCCTCGAAGGTGGCGGCCTTGATCACCCTGTTGCGCAAGGTGATCGGGCCGAGTTTCGCCGGTGCGAAGATGTCGTTCATGGTTGTTCTCCCGATGCGGTGAGTCCGGCCACCACGAAGGTGCGCAGGGCCGTGAGCGCCGATTCCGGCATGCCGTGATCCTCGATCTCGGGTGCGCCGAATCGCATGATGATCAGGTCGAAGGCCAGCATCCAGCGCTGCGCGGCCTGGCCCCGGGACAGTTCCGGCAGTAGCGGCGCCCAGGAATCCATCTGGAACCACGGCCCACGCCAGGTGGTCAGATGCCGTCCCAGGACGAAGCGGGCCAGCAGCCGTAAGTGCAAGCGCCCCAGCGGATCTTCGGCCAGGGTGACGAACGGCGCGAGGATGGCGTCCACCACCGCGGGCACCGAATCGCGTCCGCCTCGCGCCCCGGACAGGCCCTCGGCCCACAGCGGCCCGAGCCGATCCTCGATGAGCGCGCCGACCAGCGCCTCCTTGGATCCGAAGTGGTAGTGCACGGCCGCCGGATTGGCCCCGGCCGCCGCGCACACCGCCCGCACCGAGACCTCGTCGTACGGCTCGGTCAGCAGCAGTTGCTCCGCCGCGGCGATCAGCCGTTCCCGCGTTCCCGCGGACACCTTCTCGACCATGCCAAGCAGTGAAACACGGTTCAATCAGTATTTCAATCAGTGATTGAAATACTGATGGAAAGGATCCCGGTGAGCGGCTACTCGCTCTGCGCCCACGCGGCGACGGGCAGTGTCAGATAGACGCCGATCGTGGCGTCGACGAACTTCTCGATATCGGCCAGCAGCCGGTCACAGCGTTCCTGCCGGTTGTCGGCACGACTCGCGAAGTACTTCGACCGGATCTCGATGACCACGTCCAGCCCGGACCGGTCGAACTTGCCCAGTGGCCGGAAACGGATCTCCACGTCCCCGGGCTGCAAATCCCCGTCGTAGGGCTCCTCGGGGCATTCGACCGCCTGGGACACCAGGTGCGGCAGCCATTTGCCCAGCTCCCGCAGGACCGTCTCGGGCAGTTCGGCCTTGTGGGTCACCTCGACGAGGGGCATCGCCCCAGTCTATGGATCGAGATTCAGCGGGCGTCGAGGATGCGCCGGACCGGGGGTCAGGAGGTGCGGACGCTGGCGATGATCTGCTTGGCCTGGTCGGCGGCGAGCTCGCCGGTGGTGCCGCGGTCGGCGAGGATGGCCAGCACCAGCAGGGCGTTCTTGGGGCCGGTGAAGGCGAAGGTGTAGATCGAATAAGTCGTCGTGGTGCAGCCGGCCGCGTCGGGCTTCCAGCTGCCGGAGGTCTCCACCTGCTGGCCGGCGATGCCGCTCGTGGTTTTCACCGCGGTGGGCGCGCCCGCGGCGCCGCCGGATTTGTCCATGTAGCCGCCCTGGGCGGAGATCTTCGCGACCTTGAGCGCGGCCGCGGCCGGATCGCTGCCGTCGGCGCGGGTGACATAGGCGAGCGACCGGTACGCCGAGCCGGGGCAGTAGCCGCTGCCCTCGGTGGCCTTGCCGTGGCCGGTGAACGTGCCGTCGATCCCGGTCTGCGGCACGGTGTCGGCCGGATCGCCCACGGTCCAGCCGCTCGGCACGTCGTAGCTGACGCCGTAGGCCGGCACGACCACCGTCCCCGCGCCCGGCTTGGGCGCACCGGACTTGGACGGCCCGGTCGACGGTCCTCCGGAGCGGCTGGTGGGAGCCGGGCCCGCGGTGGTGCTGGGCGCGGCGGTGGTGGAGCTCGACGAGTCCCGGGTCAGCGCGTACGCCGCGATCCCGCCGCCGACGACCACGATCACGGCCACGAGGGCGGCCAGCACGATCCAGGTCCGATTGCCTCCGCCGCCCGGCGTGGGCTGCGGTTGGCCGTACCCCGGAACGGGCTGCTGGCCAAGATAATTCGGTGCCGACTCCTGACCCGGGTACGCACCGGACGGGTAGCCGGGGACGGGCTGACCGGGGTAGATCGCCGTCGGATCCTGCCCCGGGTATCCCGGAATCGGCTGCTGCCCGGTGTAAACCGCCGTCGGCTCGTAGCCGGACGGGTTCGGGACCGGTGCCTGGCCGGGGTAGACCGCGGTCGGTTCATAGCCGGGGTGGTTCGGGACCGGTGCTTGCCCGGGGTAGACCGCGGTCGGCTCGTAGCCGGGGTGGTTCGGGACCGGTGCTTGCCCGGGGTAGACCGCAGTCGGTTCGTACCCAGGATGATTCGGGACCGGTGTGTAGCCGGGGTGCACTGCCGTGGGCTCGTAGCCGGGCTGGTTGGGCACCGGTGCCTGGCCGGGGTACACGGCGGTCGGTTCGTAGCCGGGGTGATTCGGGACGGGCGTTTGTCCGGGGTGGACGGCCGTCGGGTCGTAGCCCGGGTAGACCATGGTCGGGTCCGGTGTTATCGGCTGGTGCCCAGGGTAATTCGTGGTCGGCTGCTCGCCCCAGACGCGGTTCGGGTCCTGCGGGGCGTGCGCGGGCGTCACCGGGCTGTCGGGGTTGCGCCACTGATCATGGTTGTCCGTCACGGTGTTTCGCCCTCGTCCCCGGCTCGTCGCCTGTCAGGGCCAACCCTAGCGGCTGGGTATCAGGCGTGCTCGGCGGGCGCGTCGGGGTCGGCCGGCGGCGCGGGCGGGGTCGCGGGGGACACCCGGATGACTCCCGCGTCCAGGTCGAGGCTCACGCGCGGCTGGTGCAGCTGGCCGCCGCCGTCCTCGCTGCCGTCGTCCTCGAGCTTCTTGCCGGGGAACAGTTCACCGAATACACCCACGGATCCACCATAGCCGTCAGCCGCGGTGGTAGCGCGGACCGTGATAGCCGTAGCCGCGCCGGCCCCGCGCGAACACGAAGAACAGCACCGGGAACAGGAAGAACGGGAAGATATGGGTGACGATCGCGAACACCAACGCGAGCGCCACCAGCGCACCCGCCCCGACCGGCACCAGCGGCAGCGCGCGGCGCGGAGCGGGCGGTGCGGCCTGGACCTGCGGAGCCGGAGGTTGCGGCCGGGGTAGGTCGCCGAACAGTACGGCCAGCTCGCCCGCGGTCTTGGCGGCGTACGCGCGTCCCACCCGGTCGTCGTATTCGTCGAGGTCGAGGCGGCCGGCCGCGAAATGCTCACCCAGCGCCGCGGCGGCCTGCTCGCGTTCCGCGGTGCCGACGCGCACGGTGGGCGGTCCGTAGACCGCGGGATCGAAATCGGTCATGACATCCGCCTCATGGGAGGGAGGGAATTTCGTTGTCCGCCAGCGTAGGCGCGTTCCGGGCGGCGCGCCTGCACGCGTCGGCGTAATCCCGCGTACGCCCGCCGACGTACGCGGGACGCGACAGGGGTGGCGGTGTGGTCACACGCCGGTTCGGCGCGTGGGGCGATCGCGTCGTCGGCGGAGCGCGCCGGTTCTCAGACTCCGTCGTGCGCCGAGACGGCCCGCACGGCGGCGTCGGCCTGGGCGTACGCGGCGGCCGCCAGCCGTTCCAGGAGCGCGAGTTTGATCTGCGGGGCCTGGCTGGTGAGCTCGTCGAAGCGGGCGGGCGGCAGCACGGCCAGCCGGACGGTGGTCTCGGCGTACACGTCGTTGGCGTAGCGCATGTCCGCCAGCATGGAGGTCTCGCCGAACGACATGCCCGGGGTGAGGGTGATCAGCCGGTGCCGCCGGTCGTCGCGGTCGGTGAAGGTGAACCGGACCCGTCCGTCGAGGATCAGGAACAGTCCGCAGCGTGGGCTGTCGCGCGGCACGATGAGTTCGCCGCGCGCGACGGTGCGGGTCTCGAATTCCTTCGCCAGCCGCTCCCGGTCGTCGGCGGGCATGTCGGCGAGCGCGGGATGCTCGTCGACGGTAAGGGCGGCGGGGCAGTGCTGCCCGGCGGGCCGGTGCTTGTCGAGGACGAGTTGTTCGCACCATTCGGTGGCGGCGTCGCGGTCGATGAACACTCGCCCGTTCACGTCGGCGGGGTTCAGGCTGGAGGCGAGCCGTCCGAGTTTGGCGTCCGGATCGACCAGTCCCACAGGGCAACCGGCGGCGGCCAGCTCGGTGCGCAGGTCCTCGATCATGCGGACGGCGATCGGGCTGACATCCCCGACCTCCTTCAGATCCAGCACCAGGACCTCGAGTTCGCCTGCCGTGTCCTCGACGGCGCGCACCGCGGATTCGGCTCCGGCGAACAGCAGGTCGCCGTTCAGTTCGAAGATGCGCGCGTGGTCGCCGAATTCGTGCAGCACCGCCAGTTCGTCGGGGTCGCGGCGCAGCCGGGAGGGCGCGTCGGCGACCGTGTACGCGGTCCGGATGGCGGTGTGCGCGGCCCGGGTCACGTGCAGGAAGTGCAGGCCCAGCCGGGTCGACAGTTCCCGGCACGCCTTGACCCCGCGCACGCTGCTGCCGTGCGCGTCCAATCGCGGTGAGTACACCGCGATTCCGATCTGTCCGGGCAGCACCGCCAGGATGCCGCCGCCCACACCGCTTTTGGCGGGCAGTCCGACGGTGGTCACCCAGTCCCCGGCCGCGTCGTACATGCCGCAGGTGGTCATGACCGAGAGCACCTGCTGGACGAGTGGTCCGGTCAGGGCGCGTTCCCGGGTGAGCGGATTGACGCCGTTGTTGGCGAGGGTGGCGGCCATGACGGCCAGATCGCGGCAGGTGACGTCGATCGAGCACTGCCGGAAGTAGCGGTCGACCGCTTCGTCCGGATCGACGTCGATGATGTCGGCCCCGCGCAGCAGATACCCGATGGCGCGATTCCGGTACCCGGTGCGCGCCTCGGAGGCGTAGACGTCCTCGTTCATGGTGAGTTCGCGCCCGGCGAATCGGCTGTAACTGCGCCGGATTCGGGCGAACCGGTCGGCGGCGTCGGTCCCCTTGACGAGTCCGGCCGCGGCGATGGCCCCGGCGTTGATCATCGGATTACGCGGTCGCTGGGTCTGCGGATCGAGGCTGATCTCGTTGAACGGCTCGCCGGTCGGCTCCACGTCGATGCGCCGCGCCACCTCGGCCAACCCCTGGTCGGCGAGCGCGAGCGCGTAGGTGAAGGGCTTGGAGATCGATTGAATCGTGAAGGCGGCGTCCAGATCTCCGCTGCCGTAGACACGCCCGTCCGCGGTTGCCAGGCAGATGCCGAACGAATCGGGTTGCACGGCGGCGAGTTCGGGAATGTAGTCGGCAAGCGTTCCCGACGTGTCGGCGCGACAGAGCTCGTACACTTCGTCGATGATGCGGGCCACGACGCCGGCGGAGGGGACCACAGGCCCAGCGTAACGGGCGTAATCTGTGTTGAGCCTCACATCTGTTACGGATGTCGCAGGTGGTGTTTCGTTCCTGGCATCGGGGGCCGGAAAGGGCTCCGTAGACTGTTGCAAACACAGGAGACATCCGGAGGGAGCAATAGCCGTGGGAGTGCTTTCCCGGGTCGACATGCCCGAGGATCTGCGCCGGCTGTCGGTACCGGAGTTGCAGGAGCTGGCCGAGGAGATTCGCGAGTTCCTGGTGCGCAAGGTCGCCGTCACCGGCGGGCACCTCGGGCCGAACCTCGGCGTCGTGGAGCTGACCATCGCGTTGCACCGGGTCTTCGACTCGCCTGCCGACCCGATCATCTTCGACACCGGGCATCAGGCCTACGTGCACAAGATCCTCACCGGCCGCAAGGACGGGTTCGACACGCTGCGCAAGGAAGGCGGGCTGTCGGGTTATCCGTGCCGCGCCGAGAGCGCCCACGACTGGGTGGAGTCCTCGCACGCGTCGGCCTCACTGTCCTACGCGGACGGGCTGGCCAAGGCGTTCGCGCTGACCCGGCAGAAGCGGCACGTGGTCGCGGTGGTCGGTGACGGCGCGCTCACCGGCGGCATGTGCTGGGAGGCGTTGAACAATATCGCCGCCGGGCAGGACCGCTCGGTCATCGTGGTGGTCAACGACAACGGCCGTTCCTACGCGCCGACCATCGGCGGTCTGGCCGAGCGGCTCGCGGGCCTGCGCACCCAGCCCGCCTACGAGCACGCGCTCGACGCCACCAAGCGGATCGTGCAGAGCATTCCGCGCGTGGGGGATTCGGCGTACTCGATGCTGCACGCCATCAAGACCGGCATCAAGGACGCGGTCGCGCCGCAGGAGCTGTTCAGCGATATCGGCGTGAAGTACGTGGGTCCGGTCGACGGGCACGATCAGGTCCAGTTGGAGGCGGCGCTGCGTCGCGCCAAGGACTTCGGTGGTCCGGTCATCGTGCACGCGGTGACGCAGAAGGGCCGCGGGTACAAACCGGCCGAGGATCACGAGGCCGATCAGATGCACGCCATCAACCGGATCGATCCGGAGACCGGTGTGCCGGTGGGCGGCCCGTCCGCGCCGAGCTGGACCTCGGTGTTCTCCGCGGAGCTGATCGCGCAGGCCGAGCAGCGGGACGACATCGTGGCGATCACCGCCGCCATGCCCGGACCGACCGGTTTGACCCCGTTCGGAAACCGCTTCCCGGACCGCATGTTCGACGTCGGCATCGCCGAACAGCACGCCGTGACCTCCGCGGCCGGTATGGCCCTGGGTGGTCTGCACCCGGTGGTGGCCATCTACTCCACCTTCCTCAACCGCGCCTTCGACCAGCTGCTCATGGATGTGGCGCTGCTCAAGCTCCCGGTGACGCTGGTGCTCGACCGCGCCGGGATCACCGGTGACGACGGCGCTTCGCACAATGGCATGTGGGACCTGTCGGTACTCGGCATCGTGCCCGGCATCCGGGTCGCGGCGCCGCGTGACGCGGTGCGCCTGCGCGAGGAGCTGGGGGAGGCCCTGCACATCAGCGACGGCCCCACCGCGATCCGTTTCCCGAAGGGCGTTGCCGTCGAGGAGATCGAGGCGGTCGAACGTTTCGAGGGCGTCGACGTGCTGCGGCTGCCCGAGACGGGTGACGTCGCGTACTCGGTGCACGCGGATGTGCTGCTGGTGGCGGTCGGCGCGTTCGCCGGGCTCGCCCTGGAGGTCGCGGATCTGCTGGCGGCCGAGGGCGTTTCGGTGACCGTGGTCGACCCGCGCTGGGTGTTGCCGGTCTCGGACACGCTGGTGAAGCTGGCCGGCAATCACCGCCTGGTGGTCACGCTCGAGGACAGCGGCCTGCACGGCGGCATCGGTTCGACGGTGTCCGCGCGGCTGCGCGGCGCGGGCGTGGATGTGCCCGCCCGCGATCTCGGTGTGCCGCAGCACTTCCTGGACCATTCCACGCGCGGCAAGATCCACCAGGATCTGGGCCTGGTGCCCGGTGAGGTGGCGCAGCGGGTGCACGGCTGGCTCGGTGCGGTCGCGTCCGGCGACCTCACGCCGTCCGGTGATGATCTCGCCGAGGCGCTGCTGCCCGCCGCCGAATGACGAGGCGGACCGCGGCCGGGTGACCGGCTCGCAGCTCACGGACCCGCGATCCTCGGATCGCGGGTCCGTTTTTCTAGGCGGAGCTGGACTTCTCGCGTAGATTCTGTAACAGGTTACAGTTTTCTGGTCAGGAGTTCGGATGTCGTTTGTGCTGGTCGAGAAGCCGCGTCCCCAGATCGCGCTGGTCACGTTGAATCGGCCGGAGCGGATGAACGCCATGGCGTTCGATGTCATGGTGCCGCTGCGCGAGGCCCTCGAGGAGGTCTCCGCCGACAACGAGGTGCGCGTGGTCGTCCTCACCGGCGCCGGGCACGGCTTCTGCTCGGGCGCGGATCTGCAGCACGTGGGCAGGGTGCCGGGTGTAGAGGGCTTGACGCGCACCACCATCGGCCGCCGCTCGATGGAACTGCTCGACAATGTGATGCTCACGATCAAGCGCATGCACCAGCCGGTGATCAGCGCCATCAACGGCGCGGCCATCGGCGGCGGCTTCTGCCTGGCCATGGGCACCGACATCCGGATCGCCTCGGAGGACGCGTACTTCCGCGCCGCGGGCATCAACAACGGCCTCACCGCCGCCGAACTCGGCATCAGCTACACGCTCCCGCGCGCTATCGGTTCGACCCGCGCCTTCGAGATCATGCTGACCGGTCGCGACGTCGACGCGGCCGAGGCCGAGCGCATCGGCATCGTCTCCCGCGTGGTCCCCGGCGACAAACTCCTCGAGGCCGCCTACGACACCGCCGACCAGATCCTGCGCTGGAGCCGCAGCGGCGGCGAACTCACCAAGCGCCTGCTGTGGAGCGGCCTGGAAGCCGGCAGCTTCGAATCCCACATGCAGACCGAGGGCATGGCCCAGCTCTACGTCCGCCTCACCACCGAGAACTTCGACGAGGCCGTCCGCGCCCGCCGCGACCGCCGCCCACCCAACTTCCTGGACTGACAACTCCCCGGGAATCGGTGGGCGGCGGCCCGGGTCCCTCGGCTCCCTGCCGAGCAGAGGGACCGGCTCACCGACGGCTGGCGCTACCGGTCGGGAACAGCTGCGAACTGCCCAGGCTGGGGAGAACGATCTTGGGGAGCGCGGCGCTGCCGGAGATCGTGCCGTCCCCGTGGCAGGCAGCCTGCGCGGGCGGCGTGACGCTGATCGACCCGGCCGGCGCGGCGACGACGGTGACGGTGGCGTCGGCGAAGGAGGAGCCCTTGATCGCGCGGATCTTGTGAGTTCCCGGTGTGGTCGGAACCCACGTGATCCGCGTGTAATTGTGGATCCCGTCGGTGTCGGTCGCCGGGGCGCTCGCGACGCACGATCCGTTGTCGAAGGTATCCACGAAGGGGTTGAGCTGTCCCCCGTCGAGTCCGTAATCGATCCCGTACGACGTGAAAATCGTGTAGGCCTGGCCCACCACATATGACCCAGGCGCCACGCACGGTGTCGACGCTGCCGGATTCGAGGGGCAGGCCAGGATCTCGACCGGACCGACGTCCGCTGCGGCGCTGGGCGCGGTCAGCGCGGTGACCGCCGCGCCGATGACCAAAGTCGTTGCGCCCCAGCCGATATGTCGCAGGGTCCGGTTCGTGTTCGGCATTCGTGAGCTCCTTCTGCGTCCCCTGGGTGTGGGGGTCGGCAGAATCTATCCCGCGCGCCCAGCGTGACGAGAAGGAAGCGGAAAACCCATGTGCCCCAACTTCTTTGGGCCACGGACCCGGGGGCAGCCGATCGGCTCGGCCGAGGCTGCCGCTACGCCTTCGGGTAGAGGGCTTCGCTGAGGCGCGGCACGGTCAGCGCGCGCTGCCAGGGGCGGGCGCCGCCGGCGGAGAGGAAGTCCTCGATGAGGGTCGGCGCCCCGCCGTTGGTGACCGACTTGGGCAGGCCGTCCCAGCACATGCGGCGGAGCAGGTCGGGGGTGAGGAGGTTCTCGACGGGCACCGCGACCTCGGTGGAGAGTTCGGTCATGGCGGCGCGGGCGCGCTGCAGGCGGGCGGCGGCGGCCGGGTCGCGGCGTTCCCAGCGGTTGACCGGGGGCGGGCCGTCGAAGGGCTGGGTGAGCGGGGGGAGCTCGGTGTCGGGGAGGGCGCGGGCCCGTTCGACGGCGCCGAGCCATTCGCGGGAGTAGCGGCGCTGGCGGGGGCCGCCGAAGATCGGCAGGGCGCGCAGGGCGGCGATGGTCTTTGGCTCGCTGGTGGCGGCGGAGACGATGGCCGAGTCGGGGAGGATACGGGCCGGGGCCACATCGCGCAGGCGGGCCAGGCGGTCGCGGGTCGTCCATAGTTCGCGGACGATGGCGAGCTGGCGGGTGCGGCGCAGGGTGTGGATGCCGGAGGTGCGCCGCCAGCGGTCGGCCTTGGGGCCGGAGGGCTCGGCGGTGCGGACGTGCTCGAATTCCTGTGCGGCCCACTCGGATTTGCCCTGGTCGGACAGGTCGGCGGCGACGGCGGCGCGCAGTTCGAGGAGTAGCTCGACGTCGAGGGCGGCGTAGTTCAGCCAGTCGTCGGGCAGCGGGCGGGTGGACCAGTCGGCCGCGCCGTGGCCCTTCTTCAGTTCGCGGCCCAGCAGCTTCTCGACCATGGCGGCCAGCCCGACCCGCTCGTATCCGGCCAGGCGTCCGCCCAGCTCGGTGTCGAACAGTTCGGCCGGGTACAGCCCCAGCTCGGCGAGCCCGGGCAGGTCCTGGTCGGCGGAGTGCAGCACCCATTCCAGGCCGTTGATGGCGTCGGCGAGCGGGGCCAGGTCGCCGTCGACCGGGATGGGGTCGATGAGGAAGCTGCCGGCGCCCTCGCGGCGCAGCTGGATCAGGTAGGCGCGATTGGAGTAGCGGAAGCCGGAGGCGCGCTCGGCGTCGACCGCGAGCGGGCCGGTGCCGGCGGCGAGGCGGCGGGCGGCCGCGGCCACTTCGGAGGCAGAGTCCAGTACCGGCGGTACACCGTCCACTGGCGCGAGCAACGGTACCGCGGCAGTGGCTTCGGGTTCATCTGGTACGGACATGGTCTTGAACTCTACGGGTTGGGCAAGCGCGAGCCGCGTCACGTCGGTGAAACGACCGGCCGTGACACTGCGTCGGGCCATGGGGAATCGTACTCACCGGCTGTCGATTTCGTTGCAGTACAGATGTTCTCGCAGGCAAGAGGGGGTTTCCCGCCCGGACGGGCGGGAATTCGGCCATCGGTGGGCGCGACCGGGGCCGCAATTTACTCGGTGCCCTCGCCCCGGCGCACGTCCAGCCGGGTGACCCCGGCGGGCGGCAGCCCGGCCGCGTACGCCAGCACCTCGCAGAACGCCTCCACGTGGGGGCGCAGGTTGGTGTCGGTGACGGTCCAGGAGGCCCGTACCTCGAGCTGGTGGGCGCGCGGCGGCCCGGCGATGTCGCCGTAGCGGACCGAGCTGGTGGCGGTCACCGTGCCGCCCAGGGCGGTGAACGGGGTGCGCGAGTCGAGCGCGTCGACCAGCCAGCTCCACGCCACCTCGGGCAGCAGCGGGTCCGCGGCGAGCGCGGAGTCGATGTCGGCCTGGCAGTACGCGACCAAGCGGAACACGCCGTGCCAGGCGTCCTGCCCGGCCGGGTCGTGCAGCAGGATCAGGCGGCCGAACGCGTCCCCGTCGGAGTCGACGGGCACCACATTGCTGTCGGGGCGCGTGACTTCCGCCCCGAGGGCGTAGGAGTACGGCGCCAGGCGTTGGGGCGGGCGGATCGGTGCGAGTTCGATGCGGGGATGCACTGATGCGGTTCCCATGGCCTCGACCGCGGCGCGGAACCGGGCTGGTTCTTCGGGCTCCGGGGTCGGGGCAGCGCCGTCGCGGAAGTCGAGCGGTGTCACGAGACGCAACCGTAGACCTCTCGGGTACCCAGCAGTGCGAGGCGCGCCGCCGCGCCCCTTTACGATGGGCGGCGATGACTACTCACGCCCGCCGCCAGCTGACCGATGCCCCGTTCCTCGCCGCCGCCACCGGTGGCGTGCCGCATCGGCGTCCGGTGTGGTTCATGCGACAGGCCGGTCGGTCCCTTCCCGAGTACCGCGAGGTGCGTGCCGGAATCGGCATGCTGGAATCGTGTTTCGACCCGGAACTGGTGTGCGAGATCACCATGCAGCCGGTCCGCCGCCATGACGTCGACGCGGCAATCCTGTTCTCCGACATCGTGGTTCCGCTCAAGGCCGCGGGCATCGACCTCGACATCGTGGCCGGTGTCGGCCCGGTCGTGGCCAACCCCGTGCGCACCGTCGCCGACGTGCGCGCCCTGCCGCGGCTGCGCCCCGAGGACGTGGGCGCGGTCACCGCGGGCGTGAAGCTGCTGCTCGACGCCCTGGGCGAGACCCCGCTCATCGGATTCGCCGGTGCCCCGTTCACTTTGGCGTCGTACCTGGTCGAGGGCGGGCCCAGCAAGAACCACGAGCGCACCAAGGCGATGATGCTCGCCGACCCCGAGACCTGGCACCAGCTGCTGGGCGTGCTCACCGACATCACCATCGAGTTCCTGCGCGCGCAGATCGCCGCGGGCGTGGACGCGGTGCAGCTGTTCGACTCGTGGGCGGGCGCGCTGTCGCTGGCCCAGTACCGCGAATACGTTATGCCGCACTCGGAACGGGTCTTCGCCGAGATCGCCGACGCCGGCGTGCCGCGCATCCACTTCGGTGTCGGCACCGGAGAACTGCTGGGCGCCATGGGCGAAGCGGGCGCGGATGTCGTCGGCGTCGACTGGCGGATCCCGCTCAATGAGGCCGCCCGCCGCGTCGGCCCCGGAAAAGCGTTGCAGGGCAATCTGGATCCCGCCGTCCTGTTCTCCGGACCGGCTGCCATCGACGCCGAGGTCCGCCGCATCGCCCGTGAGGCCGACGAGGCGATCACCCTCGGTGCGAAGGGTCACATCTTCAACCTCGGCCACGGCGTCCTGCCCAACACCGACCCGTCGGTCATCACCGACACCGTCGCCCTGATCCACAGCCTCCCCACCCCGCTCTGACGCGCAAACCTCCAGGTGACGGGGAGATGCCGGGTTCGATTCCCGGCACCTCCCGTGTCCTGGGTCCCGTGCGAACCGGCTGCTGTCAGCGGGACACCGGCTACTGACGCGTCCGAACGCCGGGAGTAGGTTGAGCTGCGGAGCGGCTCGACGTCGAGGTGCGGGTCGCGCGCCGCGGGCTGTGCGTTCGCGGCGGTGAAGAGCGGACGAGGAGTGGTCGATGCGGGTCGCGGTGGTCGGTGGCGGGATCAGCGGGCTGGTGGCCGCGTACCGGCTGCGGCAGGCCCTGGGGGAGTCGGCGGAGCTGGTGCTCGTCGAGGAGCGCGACCGTGTCGGGGGAATTCTGCGGACCGTCGACATCGACGGTGATCCGGTGGATCTGGGGGCCGAGGCGTTCGTGGGACGGCGGCCCGAGATCCCGGAATTGATGCGGGAATTGGGGATCGAGGATCAGCTCGTGTTCCCGGCTGGAAAGCGGCCTTTGGTGTGGTCGGAGGGGCGCGGGCATCGCCTGCCCGAACGCACCCTGATGGGCATCCCCGCCGGACCGGAATCGGTTGCGGGACTGGTGGATGCGGACACCCTGGCCCAGGTCGAGGCGGAGCCCGCGCGGCCGCTGCGCTGGAAGTCGGGTGCGGATGTCTCGGTGGGTGACCTGGTCGGTGACCGTTTCGGTGAGCAGGTGGTGCGCCGCAGCGTCGACCCGCTGCTCGGCGGAGTCTATGCGGGCCTGGCGAATTCGATCGGCGTGCGCGCCGCGCTGCCGACCCTGGCCGCGGCCCTGGATCGAGGCGCGAGCAGCCTGACCCAGGCCGTCTCCGCGGCCCTCCCGCCCCCGAGCACGGCCCCGGTGTTCGGCGGCATCCGCGACGGCTACCGCGTCCTGCTCGACGCCCTGCGCGCCGCCGCCGACGTGAAGTCCGAAACCGGCACCGCCGCAACCCGTCTCACCCGCACCGCGACCGGCTGGCAGCTGGACCCGATCGGCGAGGTGGACGCGGTCGTGCTCGCGACCCCCGCCCCCGTCACCGCGCGCCTGCTGCGCGAGGTGGCCCCCGACGCCGCCGACCTGGCCGCCGGCATCGAACTCGCCTCCTCGGCCGTGGTCGCCCTCACCCTCCCCGTCGACACCGCCCTGCCCGACAACTCCGGCATCCTCGTCGCCACCGGTGAACCCCTGCGCGCCAAGGCCTTCACCCTCTCCAGCCGCAAGTGGCCGCACCTCGCCACCCGCGACGTGGCTCTGGTCCGCGCCTCCTTCGGCCGTTTCGGTGACGACTCGACCCAGTCCTGGTCCGACGCCGGCCTCACCACCGCCGCCGTCGAGGACCTCACCACCGTCACCGGCGCCGACATCCGTCCCCTGCACGCGGTCGTCCAACGCTGGCCCGGCGGCCTCCCGCAGTACGCCCCCGGCCACGTCACCCGCATCCTCGACCTGCGTTCCACCACAACAGATCTCCACGGCCTGGCCCTGGCGGGCGCGTACCTCGATGGTGTCGGCGTCCCCGCCTGCGCCGCCAGCGGCAGCAAGGCGGCCGCCCGCATCGCCGCCCACCTGACCTGACGCGATTACCGCGCGACGAGGTCTGACGGGTCGGTGTTCGCGCCGCACACGATGACTGCCACGCGCTCACCGGGGGAGGGGGCGTAGGCGCCCGAGAGCAGGGCCGCGAGGGCGGTTGCCGCACCGTGTTCGACGGCGAGTCGCCGCGTGTCCCACAGGGTTTGGCGGGCGGAAGCGATCTGCTTGTCGGTGACGAGGACCGACTGGACATCGCCTTCGGCGGCGGCGGAGAGGGACATGGGGGTGACGCGGCGCGCGCCCAGGGAATCCGCGGCGATGGAGTCGATGTCGACGTCGACGGGTGCCCCGGCGGCGAGGGCGGCATTGAAGGCGCGGCAGTTCTCGGGTTCGACGGCGACCACCCGCACGCCGTGGTGGTTGGCGGACACCGTGATTCCGGCGAGCAGCCCGCCCCCGCCGACCGCGACCAGCACGGTGTCGAGGTCCGGTATCCGGGCGACGATCTCCTCCAGCAGGGTCCCCGCGCCCGCCGCGATGTACGGGTCGTCGTAGGCGTGGGAGCGCAACGCCCCGCTGACGGCGGCGAACCGCTCGCATTCGGCGGCTGCCTCGGCGTAGCCGCCGTTGCCGCACAGCACCTGCGCGCCGAGCTTCTGGAGCCGGGTCAGTTTGACGGCCGGGGTGGCATCGGGCAGGAAGACCGTGGCGGTGGAGTCCGCCAGTCGCGCCGCCCACGCCCCCGCCGCGCCCGCGTTCCCGCCGGAGGCCAGGGTGATCCCGACCTTCGGCAGCCGCCCCTGTTCCTGGTGCGCCAGCACGAAATTCGCGGCCCCCCGCGCCTTGAAACTGCCGGTGTACTGCGTGTGCTCGAGCGCCAGCCACACATCCCCGGCCACCGGCGCCGTCTCGGTGTCGGCGCGGGTGAGGACGACGGGCCGGGTGTGCCCGGCGATCCGTTCGGCCGCGGCTGTCACGTCGGCATGGGTCAACTGCACGTGCGCTCTTTTCGTTCGATCTGGTCAGATTTCCGGTCGGGCGCGTCGTTCCGCGCGCACGGCGTGCGGGAAACCCCGCCGATCGACCCCCTGATTACACTGTAACTTACGATGGATATATGCCCAGGAACTCCCAGTCGCTCGCCGAGGCGACTCCCGAGGCGATCGCCCGCGCGGGGTTGGAGATCATCGAATCCCGCGGCGCGAGCGAGCTGAGTTTCCGCACCATCGCCGCGCATCTGCGGGTCTCGCACACCACTGTGGTGCGCCGCGGCGGCGGCGATTTCAACGGCCTGGTCGAACTCGTGGCGGACGTCCTGGCCCTGGACCTACCCGAGGTCCCGCCCGGCGCCGGCGACTGGTCGGCGTCCACCGAGCGCCGTTTCTCGGCCTGGTACGACCTGCTGACCGCCTACCCGGGCCTGGTCATGCTGCGCGGCCCGCGCCCGTGGGTGGGCCGCCGCATCCTGGCCCGGCTCACCGAACCGCAACTGGCCGACAACATCTCGCTCGGCCTGACCCCGGAGCAGGCGTTCTTCGCCTACCGCGAGTGCTACCTCTACACGCTGGGCTGCGCGAGCCTGGTCGAGTTCCGCGACCGCAAACCCACCCAGCTCGCCACCCGGGGCCGCCTGGCCGCCCTGGATCCCGATGAATTCCCGATCATGGCAACCCATCTGGACACGGTCACCGAGTTGCTCACCAGCGACGCCGTCTTCCACGACGGCCTGCGCCGCATCATCGCCTCCTGGGTGGCCACCGCCCGCTGAATCCGCTGTCCGTCCTGCCCGATTCCGGGCGGTCGGGGGCGCAGTGGCACGATGGGGGCCATGGCGCGACTCGACTTCAAGGCCCTCAACGACACCATCCGCTACCTCATGTTCTCGGTGTTCCAGGTGGAGCCCGGCGAGCTCGGTGAGAACCGGGCGGCGGCGATCAAGGAGGCCAAGGCCTTCTTCGAGTCGCTCGAGGAGCGCGGTGTCGTGGTGCGCGGCATCTACGACGTCGCGGGTCTGCGCGCCGACGCCGACTTCATGATCTGGTGGCACGCGGAGAAGATCGAGGATCTGCAGGCCGCGTACGCCGATTTCCGCCGCGTCACCGAGCTGGGCCAGATCTCGAACCCGGTGTGGAGCCAGGCCGCCCTGCACCGCCCGGCCGAGTTCAACAAGTCCCACATACCCGCGTTCCTGGCGGGCGAGGAGGCGGGCAACTACATCTGCGTGTACCCGTTCGTGCGCTCCTACGACTGGTACCTGCTGCCCGACGAGGAGCGTCGCAAGATGCTCGCCGATCACGGCAAGGCCGCCCGCGACTACCCGGACGTGCGCGCCAACACGGTCGCGTCCTTCGCGCTGGGCGACTACGAGTGGATTCTCGCCTTCGAGGCCCCGGAGCTGCACCGCATCGTGGATCTGATGCGCGATCTGCGAGCCACCGAGGCGCGCCGCCATGTGCGCGAGGAGATTCCGTTCTTCACCGGTCCGCGTGTGGAGCTCGAGCAGCTGATCAACGCGCTGCCCTGACGTCTTCGGCGGGTTGCCGCGGCGGTCATTGCCGCCCGGTAACCCGCTGCCTGCCCGCAGAATTCGGGGCATGCGGGACATCGTTCTACCCCATAGCGTTCGTGTGACCCGATCCGCCTGCGCTGCCCGAGGGGTGTGGCCCGCGCGTGTCGAGTCGACGCGGTAGCGCTTGTTTGCGGGCGCGGGTTGTCCTTCGCCCCCGAACATGTGCTCCCCGTATCCCAATCTCCCCGCGACTGGCCGGGTTCGAGAAGCCACATCTGTCAGTTGCCGGTCGTTAGCCTGTATGGGTGGACTCATTCGCGGCAGCGCTGGGCCAGGAAAGATCCGATATACCTGTACAACTCGGATATAGCGGACTCGTCCGGAAACGAATGGCGACCGGACTCGCCGATACCGCGATCGGCCTCGGAGCCCGACAGACTACTGTGAGCGCGATCGATTGGTCTGCAAGTTTGTCTCTACCGACATCGGAGGGCTTTGCATGGCGAAAGAATTGACGCAACTCGAGCTGCTGACCGAATTGGAACCGGTCGTCGGCCAGAATATCGATCGGCACCTCGCCATCGCCAAGGAGTGGAATCCGCACGATTACATTCCGTGGGATGAGGGCTACAACTTCGCCGCGATGGGCGGAACCGATTGGGAGCCCGGGCAATCCAGGCTCTCGGAGGTCGCCAAGGTCGCGATGATCACCAATCTGCTCACCGAGGACAATCTGCCGTCCTACCACCGCACCATCGCCGAGAACTTCTCGATGGACGGCGCGTGGGGCACCTGGGTGGGCCGCTGGACGGCCGAGGAGAACCGGCACGGCATCGCCATGCGCGACTACCTGGTCGTCACCCGCGCGGTCGATCCGGTGGCGCTCGAGCACGACCGCATGGTGCACATGACCCGCGGCGTGCAGGCGCCCGAGGGTTTCGGCGGGGTGATGGACCAGGTCGCCTATGTCACCTTCCAGGAGCTCGCCACCCGCGTCAGCCACCGCAGCACCGGCCGTGTGTGCGAGGACCCGGTGTGCGACCGCCTGCTCGCCCGCATCGCGGCGGACGAGAACCTGCACATGATCTTCTACCGCAATGTCGCCGGCGCCGCGATCGACCTCGCGCCGGACCAGGCCATCGAGTGCATCAATTCGGTGGTGATGAACTTCGCGATGCCGGGCCACGGCATGCCGAACTGGCGTCGCAACGGCGTGCTCATGGTCAAGCACGGCATCTACGATTTGCGGCAGCACCTCGACGAGGTCCTGTGGCCGGTGCTGAAGATCTGGAAGATCTTCGAGCGCGACGACTTCACCGCGCGCGGCGAGAAGGCCCGTGAGGAACTGGGCCTGTACATGGAGAACCTCGAGAAGGACGTCATCCGATTCGAGGAACAGCGATCCCGCATCCTGGCGCGGGAAGCGGCCAAGGCCGAGCGCGGTCTCGCCACCTCTCGGTGAGCTCAGCTGGTGGAGTGCTCCGTGGGCTGCAGTCGCAGTGAGAGGGAGTTGATGCAGTAGCGCTTGTCCGTGGGCGTGGGGTAACCCTCGCCCTCGAACACGTGCCCCAGGTGACTGTGGCAGTTGGCGCACAGCACCTCGACGCGTCGCATGCCCAGGGAGTCGTCCTCCACCAGCACCACCGCGTCCGACTCGGCCGGGTCGAAGAACGACGGCCAGCCGCAGTGCGAATGGAATTTCTCGGCGCTGCGGAACAATTCGGCCCCGCAGGCCCGGCAGGAGTAGACGCCCTCGGTCTCGGTGTCGGTGTATTCGCCCGTGAACGCCCGCTCGGTGCCCGCTTCGCGCAGGACGCGGTATTCGTCAGGGGTCAGTTTGGTGCGCCATTCCTGCGGGGTGAGCTGGATGCGCGGGACCGGCAGGGCGGTCGGGGTGGGTTCGGCGTCGGAACTCATGGCTCCACGCTAGTACGCCGCGCCCGCCTTGGTCCGGGGCACGACGACCGGTTCCGGTTCGGTGGCTGCCCATTCGGGGTGCATCCAGGCCGGGTCCAGGGACTTGCCGACCCGCAGCCGGCCCTCGCGCTTGGCGGCCAGGTAGCGGTCACCGAGGACGCAGAACGCGACGATGAGCAGCAGGCTCCAGCCGAAGGTGGTGCGCAGGTACTCGACCACGCGGCCGGGGTGCTGCCAGCGGTCCGAGAGCCACTTGTCGTAGGTCATGAATCCGAACACCGCTGCCCACGCGGGCCAGTTGCGCATCACCGAGTTGGGGCGCACCACGGTCATCAGCAGCGGGAACAGGTACATCGAGTAGTACATCTGGCCCAGCGAGCCGAGCAGCAGGGTCGCGGTGATCATGATGCCCGCCGAGGTGCACACGAAGAACACCTCGTCCTCGCGGTAGTAGCGGTACAGCAGCCACAGGGTGAGCGCCACGATGGTGGCCATGGTGATCCGGATGACCCAGACGAGCCAGTCTGCGACGCCGTAGTAGGCGCCGTTGCCGACGATCGCGCTGTTGAAGTAGTCGCGCGACTCGGTCAGGTAGGGCAGCGTGTGCGACCAGAACTGGTCGAAGTCCACGATCAGCGGCCAGGCGATCAGGTTGAGCACCACGGGGATTCCGAGCGCGGTGATGAACACCTTCCACTGCCCGCGGGCCAGCGCGATCAGCAGCAGTGGCGCCAGCAATGGCCCCTTGACCGCGATCGCCAGGCCGAGCGCCACGCCCGCCCACAGGTCCTTGCGCTTCAGGATCAGGTGGATGAACACCATCATCGACAGGAACAGGCAGCCGTTGATGTTGGTGAACACCAGCGTGTTCGTGACCGTCTCGGAGGCGAACATGCCCAGCAGCAGCGCGGGCGCGGCCACCGACTTCAGCGAGTAGTCGAACAGCTTGAGCAGCAGATACCAGGCCAGCAGGATGGCGATCGCGTTGACCAGGATGAACCCCCACCGCGACTTCTCCGGGTCCAGGATGGCCAGCGGCGAGATCAGCAGCGTCCCGCTCGGCGGGTACAGGTAGTGGGGGTCGGTGGTGTCGTAGTTCTCGCCGTAGATGGCGTGATGGTTGAGGAACGCCAGCGAGGCGTTGTACACCGGACGGAAGTCGTCGGTGATGAACCCGTTGACAGCCTTGATGAACACCCGGTTCAGCACCGTGAGTATCGCGAACGGCCACAGGGCGAAGTTCAGTACTTCGGATGTGGTGCGAGCGGTGCGGGGCTCGAGCTGGCGAAGGAACACTCGGGCACGGTACACCGAAACGCCCCGTCACACATGCGCCGACTCCCCCGCCTCCCCGAATTTCCAGCGGGCGGCTTGGGTGCCGTCGGCCGTCTCGCATCCGTGCCGGCGGTCGGGAGCCGAGCCGATTCTGGCCGTACCCGGGGAGTTACCCCGATCATTGCGAGATCAGTTGTCACGTTGGCATACGAAACGCCGATGCGCGCGCTAGGCGGGGCAGGCGGTGCCGTCAGCGGGGAGCTTGCCCTCCTTCAGATAGTCGGCCAGGGACTGCTGGGCGCAGCCGGAGTGGGCGAAGGTCGGGTGGCCCCAGCCCTGCCAGACCACGGTCGCGGTGCGGGCTCCGGCGGTGCCGAGGGCGCCGGTGACGGTGGGCCGCCCGTCCTGGCCGGTGACCGGGTCGGCGCTGCCGCCGAGGACCAGGACCGGGAGCGTGAGCTTGTCGGGCAGCGCCATCGGGGTGGCGGCGGGCCAGGCCGAGCAGGCCATCAGGTCGATGGCCGCGACCTTGCCGAACACCGGATAGTGGGTGGCCCAGGCGGTTTCGAGTTCCTTGGCCTTGCCGGGGGTGGAGGGCTCGTGATTGTCGGTGCAGCGATTGACGAATTGGCCGTCGCTGGCGATCGCGGCGGTGGCGCGCAGCACGAACGGGGTGATCGGGCCGCGGTCGCCCTTGCCGAGGGCGGTGAGGGCGTCGGCGAATTCGGTGATCTGCTGGTTGCCCTGGGCGCGGGAGTCGCCGAGGAAACCGCTCAGCGTGGTCACGAATACGGAGGCGGACAGATCGGGCAGCTGCCCGGCGGCGGCCCGGTTGGCCAGGTCGACGACCGTCGCGCGCGGATCGGCGCCGAGCGAGCAGTTCAGGGACGCGCAACGCTGCGCGTAGGCGGTGAGTGCCGCCTCCTGCCCCTTCACCTTCTGCTCGGCGCGCCCGTTGGCGTCGAGTCCGACGGCCTGGGGCGAGTCGAGGATCAGGCGGCCCAGATGCGATCCGTACTTGCGCGCGTAGTTCAGCGCCACGTTCGCGCCGGTGCCGGTGCCCATCAGCGCGATGTGGTCCACCTGCAACTGCTTGCGCAGCTGTTCGATGTCGTCGGCGGAGTGCGGCGCGTCGTAGAGGCCCTGGCCCGGGGCCAGGAAGTCCAGGCAGGCCACGGTGGCCTCGCGGCCGGCGGTGGCCATGGCGTCCACGGGATCGGTTGTGCCGCGCGTGAATTGGGCCTGGTCGGCCAGCACCCGGCGCTGCGGGTCGGTCATGCAGCTGACCGGCACCGAGCTGCCGATGCCGCGCCGGTCCACCGCGATGATGGGTCGCGCGGCCAGCAGCGCGCTGGCGGACCCGGCCGCGAGTCCGGCCAGCGTCGAGGTGGAGGACCGGTCGGAGCCGGAGGTCAGCAGCAGCGGCGCCACGTCCTTGGGTGTCCGGTCGTAGCGGGCGCGCATCACCGCGTTCTTGAATATGCCCGACACATTGCCCGCGATGTCGATCTGCGCGGTGTACTCGGCACATTCGAGCACCAGCCCCTGCGGCGGCGTGCCGAGCGAGAGCAGGTTGAACGTCGGTGTGGTGCAGTCCTTCCACTGCAATTCCGCCTTGGGCACCTCGGGTCCGGGCGGGGTGGCGTCGGCGGGCGCGGTGGTGGGGGCGGTTCCGGCCTGGTGCGGGTGTTCCACGGCGACGGCGGGCCGGTTGGACGGCCCGGCCCCGCAGGCGGTGGTCACCAATACCGTCAGTGTCGACGCCAGCAGAGCGGCCCGAGTCCAGCGCATGCGCTACAGCCTGCCAGGTCGGGCACGCGGTTTCAGCCTCGGGTGCGGGCGCGTTGGACATCGGATGCGATCCGGGTCGGGCGCGGGAGGCGATCCGGGTTCGGGGCGCGGATGGGTTCTGTGAGCTGAATCGCATTCGGCACATGCTGCGTAAAGCCCCACGCGGGGCCGGATCTACGCTGACGCAGTGCAGAAACGCCTCGTCGACAGCCACCCGGAGGTTCCGGCCGACCAGCTCGTGGCCCAGATGGTTCCGCCGCCCACCTTCGACGAGGTGAGCTTCGGTTCCTACATCCCGGATCCGAAGGAACCGTCGCAGGCCGCGGCGGTGCTGAAGGCCGAACTGTTCGCAGATCAGGTCACCAAGCTGCGCAAGGCCGCGGACAAGAAGAGCCTGTTCGGCAAGAAGAAGCCGGTGCAGGGCATCGGCCTGTATCTCGACGGCGGCTTCGGTGTCGGCAAGACCCACCTGCTGGCCTCGATCTTCCACAGCGTGCCGAACCCGAAGTCGTTCGGCACCTTCGGTGAGCTCACCAATCTGGTTGGCGCGCTGGGCTTCAACAACGCGGTGGAGCGCCTGTCGGCCAACAGCGTGCTGTGCATCGACGAGTTCGAGCTCGACGATCCGGGCGACACCATGCTGGTCTCGCGGCTGCTGACCGAGCTGACCGCGCGCGGCGTCTCGGTGGTGGCGACCTCCAACACGCTGCCGGGTCAGCTGGGCGAGGGTCGTTTCGCGGCGCAGGACTTCCTGCGCGAGATCAAGAAGCTGGGTTCGCTGTTCGAGCCGATCCGCGTGGACGGCCCCGACTACCGGCACCGCGATCTGCCGCCCGCCCCGGAGCCGACCTCGCAGGAGCTGCTGGTCGAACGGGCCGCGGCCACACCGGATTCCACGCTCGACGACTACGACGAGCTGCTGAAGCACCTGAGCACCCTGCACCCGTCGCGCTACGGCGCGCTGATCGACGGCGTGTCGGCGGTGTACATCTCGGGCGTGCACCCGGTCACCGATCAGGCCGTGGCGCTGCGCATCGTGGTGCTGGCCGACCGGCTCTACGACGCCGGCATCCCGGTGACGGTGTCGGGCGCGAAGCTGGACGAGATCTTCACCCAGGAGATGCTCGACGGCGGCTACCGCAAGAAGTACCTGCGCGCGATCTCGCGTCTGCTGGCGCTGTCGCGTTTCGAGGCTCCGGCGCACGCCTGATCCGGTTCCGCCCGGGGTTTCCAGGGGAGATCCCGGGCGTTTGTCCACCCCGGTGGCCTTCATAGTTTGCGCGGGTAATAAATTTCGGTGGTCAGCCAAAACCGGGTCGAAGACGGTTTTCGGCCCCGGAAGGGAGTACCACCTTGCGTAAACGTGCTGTTCAGGCCGCCGCGGCGGTCACCATCGCCCTGTCCGCGAGCCTCGGTTCGGTGGCGCCCGCCTTCGCGGCCGATCCGCCGGCCGCCACTAGCAGCGTGCTGGTCAACACCGACAGCCGGGCCCTCGGCCTGACCGGTGTGCTCAATGCCCGCGACGCGGGCGGCTACCGCACCGCCGACGGCCACGGCGTGCGCACCGGCCTGGTCTTCCGCACCGGCGAGCTGAGCAAGGCCACCGACGCCGATCTGGCCAAGCTCACCGCCGACAACGTGGTCTCCATCCACGACCTGCGGACGAGCTACGAGCAGTTGATGGGTCAGGACAAGGTGCCCGCCGGGGCCACCGAGCACCACGACGACATCATCGGCCAGGCCCCGCCGCAGGTGATGGCCTCGACCCTGTCCGCGGGCACCGATCTGTACCGCGCCTTCATCACCGCGCCCGGCGCGAACGAGGGTTTCGCGAACGTGCTGCGCGACATCGCCTACAACCCGGGCGGCGTGCTGTTCCACTGCACCGCCGGCAAGGATCGCACCGGCTGGACCTCGGCGGTGCTGCTCACCCTCCTGGGCGTGGACAAGGACACGGTCTACTACGACTACCTGCTGTCGAACTACTACCGCGGCGCCAAGGACGGCGACATGCTCAACGGCGTGACCGCCTCGGCGCTGGACTCGGCCTTCGACCAGGCGACCGAGAGCTACGGCAGCTTCGACGGCTACGTGCGCGACGGGCTGAAGCTGACGGACGGCGACATCGCCGCGCTGAAGGCGAAACTGCTGGCCTGACAAGGCGTTTCACAACACGAGAGCAGCACGGTCGAACGCCGGGCGGGTGATCCCGCCCGGCGCTCGCCGTCTGTGATCCCCATCAAAGTGGTTGACGACCCCGCAGCGTCCCCGCTACCGTTCGAGTCCTCATGGGTTTCGGTTTCCTTTTCTTGTGATCGCGTCGCCGCGTTGAGCATCTGCTCCGCCGCGACTCCCTCCCCACGCGTATCCGCTGGTCAGCGGCTGGTATTCGCCTGTCGGCGACCGATTTTCGCGTGGGTTCCCCAACGATCCGGCTCGTGTGCGAGCCAGAACAGGAGACCCCTGTGCTTACCCTCCAACCCTCCGCGGTATCCCAGCTGACCCTGTCCGGCGTCACCAAGCGCTACGCCGATCGCGTGGTGCTCGACGAGGTGAGCCTGTCCATCCGGCCCGGGGAGAAGGTCGGCGTCGTCGGCGACAACGGGGCCGGGAAGTCGACTCTGTTGCGGCTCATCGCCGGTCGCGACCTGCCCGACAACGGCGACGTCGTCGTACAGGCGGCGGGCGGTATCGGCTATCTGGCGCAAACCCTGGAGCTGCCGCCCACCGCCACCGTCGCCGACGCGATCGACCTGGCGCTCAGCGATTTCCGGGACCTGGAGTCCCGGATGCGCACGGCCGAAGCCGCTCTCGTCGCCCCGGGCCCGCTCGGCAAGCGGCTCGACGCGTACACCGACCTGGTGGCCCGCTTCGAGGCGCGCGGCGGCTACACCGTCGACGCCCGGGTGGACGCGGCCCTGCACGGCCTCGGCCTGCCGGACCTCGATCGAAACCGCCTGCTGGGCACGCTGTCCGGCGGTCAGCGGCGTCGTCTGGCGCTGGCGGCCACCCTGGCCTCGTCGCCGGAACTGCTGCTGCTCGACGAGCCCGCCAACGATCTCGACGACAGCGCGGTCGAATGGCTGGAGCGTCACCTGCGGGAGCATTCGGGCACGGTGGTCGCGGTGACCCACGACCGTGTCTTCCTCGAGCGGATCACCAGGATCGTGCTCGAGGTGGACGCGGGCACGGTCACCCGCCACGGCAACGGCTACGCCGGCTACCTCACCGCCAAAGCCGCCGAACGCCACCGCCGGCAACAGGAGCACGACCGCTGGCGGGCCGAACTGTCCCGCAACCGCCGCCTCGCGGATTCGAATGTCGCACGCCTGGACGCGATCCCGCGCAAGCTCCCGCTGGCGGTCTTCGCCGCGGGCCCCTTCCGGACCCGCAGCCGCGGCCACGGCGCGCAATCCCGCATCCGCAACGCCAAGGAAAGGGTGTCCCGCCTGACCATGAATCCCATTGCCCCACCCCCGGATCCGCTCCGCTTCACCGCGGACCTCGGCCCCCTGGGTGCGCCCGACGCGCCGCTGCCGCCCGTCGCCGAGTTGAGTTCGGTTGTGGTGCAAGGTCGTCTGCGTCTGGACGGGCTGGGGATCGGTGCGGCCGATCGGCTGCTGGTGACCGGGCCGAACGGCGCGGGCAAGACCACCCTGCTGCGGCTGCTGGCCGGGGAGCTGGCCGCCGACTCGGGCGTGGTCACGGTCCGCGGCCGCGTCGGGCACCTGCGACAGGAGGACACGGCGAGTCCGGCGGATCGAACGGTGCTGGAGGCGTTCACATCCGGCCGCCCCGGTTATCCGGACGAGCATGCCGACGAGCTACTGGCGCTGGGCCTGTTCCGTCCGGCCGACCTGGGCCTGCGGCTGGGTGAGCTGTCCTACGGTCAGCGTCGCCGCGTCGAATTGGCCCGTCTGGTCACCGATCCGGTGGATCTGCTCCTGCTCGACGAGCCGACCAACCACCTGTCCCCGAGCCTGGTCGAGGATCTGGAGCAGGCCCTGGACGGCTACACGGGCGCGGTGGTCCTGGTGACCCACGACCGCCGCATGCGGCAGCGGTTCCGGGGCCGTCGCCTCGAGCTGGGCTCGGGTGTCAGAACCGATGCAGCATGACGTAGTCGTGGTGCAGTTGGCTGCCGACGGTGAAGGTCTTGGTGCCCGCCACGGTGAAGCCGTGTTTGGTGTAGAAGCGCTGGGCGCGGGCGTTCTCCTGGTTCACGCCCAGCCACACCGCGATGTCGCCGCCGGTGCGCGCCGTCTCCAGGGCGGCGCGCATCAGGGCCGCGGACACTCCGTTGCCGTGCTGGCCGGGCAGCACGTACATCTTGCTGAGCTCGGTCACCGGCCGCTGCGTGACGACGGCGGCGACGTGCGGGTCCGCGGGCGGCATCGTGTTGAGCAGCGCGTAGCCGACGATCTTCCCGTGCAGGACCGCCTTCAGGACCGACCGCTCGCCGTCGCCGAGGTATTCGCGGAACCGGTCCGCCGACAGCACCTGCGCGATGAACGCCGCCATGTCCTCCGGCGTGGATCCGGGCGGGCAGGCCAGCGGGAAGGTCGCGGCGGCCACGGCGGCGAGCTCATCGGCATCGTCCGCGACCGCCGGTCGGATTGCTACGGCGTCGCTCATGATTCCAGTCAAGCAGGCTCCGCCGCGGGTTCGGTGGTCGAGGGGGCCGTGGTGGCGCGCGGGTGGAAGACCCGCGCGAATCCGATCAGCAGGATCGCGAAGGCGAGCGGAATCGTGAATCCGGTCCGCATGTTCGCGGCGTCGGCGACCACGCCCACCACCGCGCCGCCGACCAGCGTGCCCGCGTAATTGAACAGGTTGAGCCGTGCGATGAGCGCGTCCAGGTCCCGCCCGCTGGTGAGTTGCCCGGCCTCGCTGAAGCACAGCGGCGCGATCACCGGCAATCCGATTCCGGCGACCAGGAATCCGAGGATGGCCACGGCCGGTCCCGGCGCGGCGACCACGATCACCAGGCCCACCGAGCCGACGGCGGCGGCCACCCGCACCACGGTGCGCGGGCCGAAGCGGCGCACCCACAGGTCGCCGGTGAGGCGTCCGATCAGCGAGGCGCCCTGGTAGGCGGCCAGCGCCAGCGCGGCGGCCCAGGAGGAGGACAGCAGTTCGTCCTTCAGGTACAGCGCGGACCAGTTGCCGACCGCCAGATCGATGGCGAAGGCGAGTGCGATCACCGCGCCGAAGATCCAGAAGACGCGGACCGGCACCGAACTGGTCGGGACGTGTTCGGCCGGACCGGATTCGGCCTCGTCGGTGCCCAGCAGTCGCGGGCCCGCCGCGACGCAGCCGGCCGCCACCACGGCCGCGGCGGTCAGGATCGAGGCCCACAGCGGCACGTCCAGCGCCTCGAACCCCGACACCAGCAGCGCGCCCGCGATCGATCCCGCACTCCAGGCCGCGTAGAACGACACCAGGACGAATCGGCCGTAGCCGTGCTGGATGAACACCGCCTGCATGTTCGTTCCGGCGTCGACGATGCCCAGCGCGATGCCGTACACGGCCAGCGCCACGAAGAGCGCGATCTTGTTGGGTGCGGCCGCGATGGCCACACCCGCCACCGCGACCAGCGCCAGCCCGATGCGCAGCGCGGTCCGGCTCGACCAGCGCAGCGCGATCCGCTCGGCGGTGATGCTGCCGGCTCCGGCCAGCAGCGAGATCATCGCGACCGATGCGACGATCAGGCCGTCGGTGAGCCCGAATTTGTCCTTCTGCTGCGGAAGTTCGGTGAGGATGACGGCCAGGAAGAACCCCTGCAGCGCGAACGCCACCGAGTTGGCGGCGCGTGCCGCCCTCAGGGTCGGGTGTAGCGCGCTGAGCTGCGGGTTCGGGGACTGCGGCGGGAGCATTTCGAAAGAGTAGCGGCGGGGGCGCGAGCGGGCATCCCGGACATCACCGGGGGCATCGCGGACGGACCGGTCGGGGCGTGGCTGGTCACGATCATGTTCGGGGTGCGAAGATCGGTCTCGGCATCGCGGTCGACGATTACGATCCGCGACGCGCTTGATCACACGCGGCTCGCGGTTGCGTAACGAATCTGGTCGCTTTGCTGCCGGTGAGTGCATGCGCTGCGGCACTCTGGAAGTGACAGCTAGGGCTGGTGGTTTCCGATGAGGCGGAAGCGGCCCCTGCGGTGAGTGTGGTGGCTGGGGTGATCTTGTGAGCATGAGGCGAGCGGATGATCCGCGCGACCGGTCGGTGGCTCTGGCCGAACCGGTCTCGCGCGTGAATCCCGCGGCGGCGGTGACGGATTCGCCGGCCGCGGCGGGTAAGGGTCGTGCCGCGGGCAAGGGTCATGCGACGGGGGAGCGGTGTCGGGAAACCGACTGTGCGGACTGCCGTCAGGATGTACGACGGCTGGAGTTCTGGTTGCGCGGGCAGCTGCTCGCGGCCGGAGCCGAGGAGGTGCGCCTGGGTACGATGGTCGGCGCGCACACCGTGGATGTGTTGTGGCGCAAGGGTGATCGCACCTGTGCCATCGAGGTGTCCAGTGCGCCACCGGAATTGACGCGCGCCCGATTGATCACGGCCGAGCTGCGGACCAGCGGGTGCGGTGAAGTCCTCTGGATCTGCCCGCCCGGGTTCTGGACCGCGCAGCTGCCCGCGCTGGGTCTCGACGATTTCGCCGCCGCGGGCCGCGAGTACCGGGTGACCGGCGGGTTGCTGAGCGCCGGTCCGGGCGGTGTAGTGTCGGCGCGCCAAACCTCGTGCGAACTGGACGAATTCGTGACGGGCTGGGTGGCCGCCGAGATAGCGTTCGGCTGCCGTGACGAACACACGGGAGGATGGGCGACAGTGACCGACTGGGAGCGCCACACCCGCACGCAGGCCGCGGTCATCGCACGCCAGCGTCAGGAACTCACGAATCAGCGCACCGCGCTGGCGCTGGCTCGCAAGGCCACCCGCGACAAGACCAAACAGCTGCTGCGCCTGACCCATCGCCTGGAGCGCGCCGAGATCGCGGCTCAGCAGCAGGCCGACGACCTGGCCCAGACCCGTCGCCGCATCGCCGACCACAATCGCGTGGACGCCACCTTGCGCCTGACGGTCGCGGCCCAGAAGTCGGCGATCATGCATTGGCAGCTGATCACCTGGTTCGCGGTCATGGTGATCGTGACGTTCATCGCGGCGGGACTCGTCCTGAAGTAGCCGAGCGCGTCCGAATTTCCCTCCCCCTTCAACGTATATCGCAGTGGGGGGCTTGCGGCAAGGCCCCGGGTATGCCGCAGAATCGTCGACCGTAAGGCGATGACCTGCGGAAATCAGGAGGGCGTTCATGGTCGATGTGATCATTGTCGGGGCCGGGCCGACGGGGTTGATGCTGGCCGCGGAGCTGCGGTTGCACGGGGTCGGGGTGGTGGTGCTGGAGCGCGATCCGGAGCCGACCAAGGTGGTGCGGGCGATGGGGATGCACGCGCGCAGTCTGGAGGTGCTCGATCAGCGCGGGGTCGCGGATCGGTTCGTGGCGCTGGGCAAGCAGCACGACCCGAGCGCGTTCTTCGCCGGGATCGTGCCGTCGAAGCCAGTGACGTTGGACAGCTCGTTCCCGTTCGTCCTCGGCCTGCCGCAACCGATCACCGATCGCCTGCTGGCGGAGTGGGCGGTCGAGCTCGGCGCGGAGATCCGCTACGGAGCGCTGGTGACCGGGCTGACCCAGGACGCGACGGGCGTGACGGCCGAACTGGCCGACGGTTCCACCCTTCGTTCGCGCTACCTGGCCGGCACCGACGGCGGCCGCTCCACCATCCGCAAACTGGTGGGCGTCGACTTCCCGGGCGAACCGGCACGCTTCGAAACCCTGCTCGGCGAGGTCGAACTGACCGCCCCGCAGGACGAGGTGATGGCCACGGTCATGGAGGTCCACAAGACCCACCGCCGCTTCGGCGCGGTCCCGCTCGGCAACGGCGTCTACCGCCTCGGCGCTCCCGCCGACGGCCTCGCCGAGGACAGTGACACCCCGCCCACCCTCGAGGACCTCACCCGTCAGGTTCGCGCCTTGGCGGGCACCGACTTCGGCGCGCACTCCCCGCGCTGGCTGTCCCGTTTCGGCGATGCCACCCGCCTCGCCGACCGCTACCGCGTGGACCGCGTCTTCCTCGCGGGCGACGCCGCCCACATCCACCCCCCGAACGGCGGCCAGGGCTTGAACCTGGGCGTCCAGGATGCGGTGAACCTCGGCTGGAAACTGGCCGCCGCCGTAACCGGCTGGGCCCCAGCCGATCTCCTCGACACCTACGAATCCGAACGCCGCCCCGTGGCCGCCGACGTCCTCACCACCGCCCGCGCCTCCAGCGAACTGACCTCCCTCGACCCCGGCCAGCAAGCCATCCGCCGCATCCTCACCGAACTCATGGAGTTCGAGGACGTCCACCGCTACCTCATCGAAAAGGTCACCGCCCTCAATATCCGCTACGACCTGGGCTCCGCCGACGACCTGATCGGCCGCCGCCAACGCGACGTGGCTTTGAAGAACGGCCGCCTCTACGAGCACATGCACCAGGCCCGAGGTCTTCTCCTCGATCAAACCGGCGCCCTCTCGATCGCCGGCTGGTCCGACCGGGTCGACCACGTGGTCGACATCGGCGACCAATTCCCGGCCCCCGCCATTCTCCTGCGCCCCGACGGCCACATCGCCTGGGCGGGATCGAATCAACAGGACCTCGAGCCGGCCCTGTCCCGCTGGTTCGGGACCCCCACTCCCTGATCCGGCGGATCAGCGGGTGAGGCGGAAAGGACCTCGGTGCCACTGCCAGTCGTGACGGTGGACCAGGGCGGCGAGGTCCAGGAGGGTGAGCCCGCTCTCGGCGCGGAAGGTGTCGAGGGCGGGCCAGGTGAGGGGGCCTCGGGAGAGGTGGCTCATCAGGGTGGACTCGTGGTGGGTGTCCACCTTGCGGGACAGCAGTTCTGGGAGGCCGTGGCGGCTGCCGGTCCAGGTGAGCCAGCCCCAGCCGCGGGTGAAGGCGGCCGCGCGGGAGGCGGCGGCGCGGGTGCGCTGGGGGTACAGGGCCGTGTGGGCGAGGGGGGAGACGTCGATGAGGACGGTGCGGCCGTCGGTGAAGGTGGCTGCGGCCGTGGGGTAGTGGACGCGCTCGCTGCCGTCGAGGTCATAGGTGACGGCGACGGGGAGCTCACGGAAGGTCTCGACCCGCGGGCTGGTGTCGAGCAGCCGGAGCAGGCGGGCCTGCAACGCGGTGTCGAAAGTCACTTCGCGGCCGAGCTTTTCGGAGAACATGTGGCCGCGACTGTCGTCGTCGTAGTCGAGGCGGCCCGCCGGGAGGCTGGGCAGCGGCTCCGGGCTCCCGCCACCGGGCCATTCGACGCGGCGCAGCCACGGAGCCCAAACATCGTCTCCCGCATCGGCTGCCGCATCCTGGGCGGCCCCGTCGGCGCGAGTTGCTCGTCGTGTCGATGCCGGATCGCCTGCGGGATCGGTCGCCGCCGTGGTCGCCGGATCGCCCGCGCCGCCGGCCGCGTGGTGGTCGGCGGCGGAGCCCGCGGTGCCCGGCGCACGCCGCGCTCCACCGGTCACGTCCTGCCCCGGCACCGGCAGCAGATGCCAGCGCCCCTTCTGCTGCCAGCCCGCGATGCGCTGGAAGACGAAGCCCGCCAGGCGTTTCGCGTCCTGGAGGTCGTGTCCGGCGAGGCGGAGTTTGAGGTACGCCCAGTCCTGCGCGGCGATATCGCCGTCGGTGGCATAGGTTTCGGCGAGCAGGGCGCGCACGAGGCGTTCGTCGCCGTGGCCGATGGGGTACCGCTGGGCGAATACCGACAGGTCGGGCTGACCGGTGGCGAGGGTCTGGCGCAGCATGGCGCCGACCGCGCGGGTGTAGAGCTGGCGGGCCCGGTCACGGGAGACCCCGAAGCGCGCACCGAGCAGTGTCAGCGTTTCGGGGTTCTCGCCGTCGAGTCCGAGTCGGCAGGTGATGAGTTCGGCATCGCGGGGCCGGTCGGCCGCCACCTCGGCGGCGAGACCCGCCAGGACTTCGTGGACGTGCTCCAGCCCGAAGTCGACCCCGTCTGCCGGGTCGTCGCGCAGCAAGGTGCGCGCGGTGCGTGTGTCGCTCGTCGTCAAGGCGGCCCCTACCCGTGTTCGCCAGTCTGTTCGACGAGCGTAGCCGGGGCCACCGACAGTCGGCGCTGTACGCGCGGGAGGGTCAGAGGACGGCGTTCATGATGGTGCCCGCGCTGGTGGCGACAATGCCGCCGATCATCGCGCCGGCCACCATCTTCGGCGAGGCGAGCCCGCTGCCCGACCATTTCTCCCAGGCGAACCGGCCGCCGGCGTAGGTGATGGCCATGACGCCCGACAGCAGCACGAACCAGGTGAAGTAGCGAACCAGCTTCATGAGTTTGTCCGCGACCGGGGGAGTCTCCGGGGTCGGGTTTCCGAGCTGGGCGAGTGGGGCAGACACGAGGTCATACTGGGAGAGCACAGTGTCGTGGAAGGCGCTGAGCAACATGGTCACCCTGCAAAGGTACCGCGAATTCGCGCCGACATGCCCGGGAATGTGCGCCAGATCTAGTGCGCTGGAACAACTTTCGTTGTCGTGTTGAGCGGATGACGAGATTCGAACTCGCGACCCTCACCTTGGCAAGGTGATGCGCTACCAGCTGCGCTACATCCGCATCGCTTCCGTTCCGGCGTCTCCGCCCGTCCGGCTGCGAGAGAGAACATTAGCCCACCCGCGCGCCATTTCCAAAACGCCCTGGCAAACCCTGAGTACCCCTGCGTGCCACCTCGCCTTCCGTGCCGGGCCGTACCGGCTATTTCGGGGTGTCCTCGTTCATCGGGATCAGCGCCGAGATGAGGGTCGCCCCGCCGAACTGCGTGGTCATGACCAGCTGCGGGGCCCAGGTGCGTTTGGTGGCGTCGGGATGCTGCTCGGTGACGACCATGATGTGCTGTCCGTCGAACGGCCCCGGCATGATCTGCACGCAGTAGGTGGTGCCGACCGGTATGGAGTCGATGCCCGCCTGGATCTGTTCGATGGACGGCGCGGGCGCGTCGGGGGCGTACATCTCGCGCACGGCCTTGCCGGATCGGTCGACGTAATACCGGCTCTGGAGTGCGAGGATCGCCTCCGGCCCGGACCGCGTACTGCCCGGTCCGTTGCCGCGGACGGTGCCGCCCTTGGCCTCGTTGGGGCACAGGTTGGCGGGCAGTCCGGACGCGGGTTGGTCGGAGGCGGCGGTCGTGGCGGGAGCGCTGGCGACCGGGACCGCCGCGGGCGTGGTGGCCGCGGCCTTCGCCCGCTGGTCGTCGCCTTGCCCGACCTTGGCGACCTGCACGACGATCGCCGCCGTCACCACGATCGCGGCGAGTGCGCCCAGCACCGGCACCGCCCACCCGCGTTCACCGGTGGTGGGGAACCGGAATCGTGGCCCCGATCGGGTCGGGTGGGGCGCTCGCTTCAGCGGCCGGCGTTCGTCGGGGAACCCCCATTCCGCGGATCCGCGCTGGCGGGGCGGGGTGAAGTCGCTGGACGCGCGATCCTGCAAGGAGTCGTACACCGCCTGGGCGCGGGGGGAATCGTGTGCGGTCCGGGTGCGGTGCGCGGCGGCCTCGCGAGACGACGGTGTCAGGTGTGAGGACGGCTGGTGTGCTGACGACGCCGGGTGCGAGGTCGGCTCGTGTGCCGACGTGGCCGGGTGTGCCGCCCGGTACCGCGAGGCAGGCTCGTTTTCCCAGGTCTGTGGCTCCGAGACCCTCGCATGCGAGGGTCCGTCGCCGGTCCCGGCAGGGGAGGCGTCGTCCGCTGTCCAGGCATCGGATCGTCCATGGGCCGATCGGTTGTCGGTCGTGCTGTGTTCGGCCCGGTGCCGCGCCTCGTACTCCGCGGCCTCGTAGTCCCCGGTCTCGTCGTAGAACTCGTCGTATCCGTCGTCGGGGTCGTCGTACGCGTTGTAGACGTCGTGGCCGCGCGTCGACCCCGCGTACTCGTCGCGCGGCGGCGGCCCGCTCGCGCCGGTGATCCAGTCCGCCCAGCTGCCGGTGTACGCGCCCTCGGTCGCGGGGGTGGGTGGTTCGGCGCCCGGACCCGTTGTCCGCGACCCTGATTCGGTGGTGCTCATGGCGTCGCCTGCGGGATGAGATCGGGGATCAGCGGCGCCCCGCTGCTCGGCGTCGTGGTGAGCATGCTGCTCGGCAAGGTGGTGGCCGCACCGTTCGAGGGTGTGGTCGTGGCCCCGCCGAGCGGGAACTGCCCGCTCGGCGCGACCGTGGTGGTCGCGGTGGTGGTGCCCGCGAAATCCATTCCCACGCTGGGCTTGTCGCTACCGCCGCGCGGCGTGGCCCCGGGCGTCGCGGCCCCCGACAGATCGTGCGCGACGGCCGCGAACCACCGCCCCACCCAGTCGGTCGGGCTGGCCCCGAATCCCGCACCCTGGGCGTGGGTGTAGTCGTGCTTCTGCGCGGTGTCCCAGTACCGCACCCATGTGGTGATGTCGAGCAGATCCTTGTTGTCGGTGACGTTCTGGGTGACCGCGGAGAACGCCTGCGTGGTGAGCCTGCTGATGGTGGTGGGCGGCACCAGGTTGGCGGCGGCCCCGACCAGTTTGGCCCCGAACACGGCCAGTCCGGCGATCGGATTGGCGAGCCCGGCGGTGGCGATCTCGGCGATATTGCCCGGCGTGAGAATGTCTTTCACCACGGCCACGATGGAGTTGATGGCGATGGTGCCGACCTTGAGCAGCGCTTGGAACGCGCCCGGGATGTCGACCTGGGTATTGGGGTTGGAGGCGTCGGCGATGCGCTGCGAGATGGATTTCTGCGGCTGATACGACATATCGGTGAGCGAGGTCCCCGACACGTCCTTGTTCACCACGGAGGTGGCGGTCTTGATGGAGGTGAACGCCAGCGCCTCCGCGATCGACTTCAGCGATCCGATCGGGTCCCCGGCCGAAAGCTCCACCTGCCCGGCGATATTGGCGACGGTCCGCACCAGCGGCGCGCCGACGGGGGTGTCGCAGGCCAGGTCGCCTTCGGTGCAGAATTCGGCGACCCGCCCGACCAGCGAACCGAAGTTCTCCAGCGTGCCGCTATCGGGTGCGATGCCCGCGCCGGAGGCGGTCTTGGTGGCGGGCGGATCACCCAGCCCGGCAACCGTTTTCCCATCGGTTCCGGGTGCGGCGGTGGGCAGCTTCTGATCCGGTTTGCCAGGGAACAGCGGCGCGTTGGCATTGCGGTTCGGGTCGCCGAACAGGGCGACGGCCGCGACCTTCTCCGCGGCCACGGTTCCCTTGCCCGCCCCGACCTCCTGCGCGAACACCGAGGCCACGTGCGCGCCCTGCGAGTATCCGGCGATGGCGAGCCGCGTGTTCGGGCACCGGTCGGTGATCTGTTTCGCCATGGACCGCAGGCGTTCCAGCCCGCCGGTCACCGACTGGCTGTAGGTGGTCTTGGAGACGGCGACGACGCCGCCGAAGGACGCCTCGTAGGGCACGTAGGCGCGGTCGACGAGCTCGTCCCCGGCGTCGGCCATCATGGGCCGGAACACTTCCGACAGCATTCCGGTGTCGGTGGTGACGGCGGCGTCGGGGGAGGATTCGCCGGTGCCCTGGATGCCGAGCGCGTACAGGGCCGGGCATTTGTCGATGGGCACCGTGGTGTCGGGCGGGCCGCCGTGGGCCACGGCGAGGTCGAACACGCCGGGCCCGGCGGCCGCGGTCCCCACCACGCAGACGGCGGCGGTGAGCAGCGCCGCGCTTCGGAACCATCGGGTGGACAGCAGTTGTCGATGCACGACGCACCTCGTTCAGGTTATGGGCCGACTGGGTCCGCGCCGTGTTGCGCGCGTTCGGTGATCCGGGTCCCGGCTATGCGTGCCGCGGTGAGGATCTGCTCGGCCAGGAGCCGAACCGGTTGCGGGGGAGTGCGGGTGGGATCGCCTTCTTCCATCGGCGAGACTCCGGCGGCGGGATCCCAGGCCGCCATCTCGTAGGGTTCCAGCGCCCGCCATTGCTCGAGCCAGCCGAGCCGCCAGGTGCGGGCGCCCAGCTCGATGGCCAGTCCTTCCATCTCCTCGCGCCGTTGCGCGACCGGAACCGGTAGCGGCCGAGCCGAATCCGCCACCGTCAGCACGCCGACGACCGCGCTCCCGGCGGGCGTCGCCCGCGCCTGATGCGCCAGCAGCGCGCGGTGCAGCGCGTTCACCCCGCGCAGATGACTCCGCCCGACCAGCACCACCAGCGGCGAATCCATATCCGCGCCCGCCCCGATCCGCGCGGGCCACCGCTGTCCGGCATCCCCGGCCCAGCGCAGACTGGCCGCGAGACTGCTGACCCCCGCCCCGCCGTGCACGCCGACCAGCCACAGCAGGGGTGGACGCGGCGGGCGATTCGGTACGGCCCGATGCCACATCGCCACGGGCGGCACGGCGGAAGTCGGCGGATTCTGGTCGATGGCCTCGAAAAGCATGTCCCGGCCGCGTGATTGCTCACCGACACCGCTGGACGGTAGGTGCTCCGCACCGTCCGGGTCCGCTCGTGGCGGGTCGCTTGTGGGGTCCGCGGCTTGCGCCGGGCTCGGGTCGTCGGCGGTGCCGGTGCGCCAGGCTCCCGCGCCGCGTGGCTGCCACGCGGCGGACGGACCGGAAGTCGCGGCGCCCGGGAGCTGGGTGCTGGTCATCGCAGCGCTCCCAGCAAAGTGAGGTAGGCGTCGCGGGTTTCGGCGGCGAGCCGGTGCCAGGAGATGGGGCCGCCGGTGGCGAGGTGCAGATCGAAGGGGATCTGGACGACGGCGCGCACCCAGGAGCCCAGGTGGGTGCGCACATGGTCGATGACGGTGGCGGCGGCGCCGGGCACCTGTTCGGTGAGCACGATGACGGCGTCGCCGACGACGAACTCGCTGAAGTTCTCGTCCAGCCAGGCCAGTGCGGGTTGCAGTCGGTTGATGGCGTCGGGCCGCGCGGCCACCGTGATCACCAGCCCGACCCGGGGATCGGACAGCAGGGGAGCGGCCAACCGGCTGGTGACCGGCGCGCCCGCGTCGAAAACACCCAGCAGCCCGGCGTTTTCGAGATATCTGGCCACCGAGGTCAGGGATTCCCTGCGCGGCAACGGGTCCGGCGTCCGTGTCAGCACCCGCACGCCGGTGGAGGTCTGCCCCGAGCAGGCCCCGACACTGGCGGCCGTCCCCGGATCGCGGGTGCCGAGCCAATTCTGGAGTGAGCTCACGGGTGCGGCGGTATCGCAGCCCCGCAAGGCCACGTCCCCGCCGCCGAGCGTGGCGTCCACCACGACCGGCCACACGTCGCCGTCGCTGTCCACCGCGGCCGCGGCGGCCAATCCGAGCGCGGTGGTGCTGGCGCCCGACGCCCCGGATCCGCCCAGCACCAGCGCCGCGGGAACCGCGGCCCGCACGAGCCGTCCCCGCCCGCCGTGCAATGGCACCGCGTCGGTGGGTGACCCGGCGGGGCCGGGCCGCATCAGGTCACTCTCGTACGACTCCCCGTCGCCGCCGTGGCCGGCCGGTGGCCGGAGCCGGTCGTCGATATCGACCATGGCTCACCGGCTTCCGGCGATGATCGAGGTGATGGTGGTGCGCCCGTCGCGGGTGGCGGTGGTGATGACCTGCTGCCACGAGGTCTGGGTGCCGTCGGGATGCTTCTCGTCGACGTTGACGTTCCACCGGTCGGCGTCGGCCTCGGTGATGGTCACGCAGTGCTGGGTTCCGGCCGGCGTCGCCGAGATCGCGTCGCGCGTGGCCTGTTCCGGCGCGACCCGGGCATCGGCGCTGAGCACCGACCGCACCGCCGCCGCGTCCCGCAACACGTACCACGCGTATTCGAGCCGCATGATCACCCCGGGCCCGCTGTTGAGGTTCCCGGCCCCGGCGCCGCTCACCCGCTGCGGCGTATCCGTCTCCCGGCACCACACGGCCGGCCCCGGCTGATTCCCGCTCGCCGTGCTGGTCCCCGCCGTGCCCCTGGGCGTGCTCGTCGTACTGTTCCCCGGAACGGCCTGCGGCTCATTCGAATCCCCGGCCGACGACATCAGCCACGCCACGCCCGCCACGACCACGAGCGCCAGCGAGACCCCGGCAATCGCGATGGCGCGAGCCCGGATCCGCAGCCGCCGCTGCGTCTGCACCGACCGCCTCCGCGCCTCGTCCACCAGCGCCGCCATCGGATCCTCGGCCCGTAGATCCTCCACGGCTCGCCACTCGTCGTCCCATCCGGAATCCCGCCCCGCCGAAACCGGCTCCGCGGCGGCCCCTTCCGTCAGCCACGAGGCCCACCCCGCCACCTCCACCGGCTGCGTCGCCGCCTCCGGCGCGGCCCCGACCGGCACGATCTCCGGCATCACCGGCCGCCGAACCCCTTCACTCGCTACCGAACCCCCGCGGACCGCGGGTTCGGTCACCGGCTCCAGATCCTCGCCCGGAGCCTCTTCGCGTCGATGGCGTGACGCGCCAGGCTTGGGCACCCGCCGCGTAGGCGCGGATGCGTGATTGCTCGCCTGCGTGGCCGCGGCCGGTGGGATTTCGGCCGACAGGGGTGCGCTGGGTTCGAGTCGCAGGAAATCGCCGTCCGTCCGGTCCGGGACGGACTCGCGATGGTGCGCCGCGGCGGCCGGATCGGCGGCGCGGGGTTCGGGCTGGGCGGGTAGGGGGCCGGGGGCGGAGTCGCTGCCGGCGTTGTTGTCTGCGGTCACGGCGTCATCCGTGTCGTTGCGGTCACGCGCCCGGCAGGGCGGGCTGCAGGGCGGCGATGAAGGCTTCCGGGGTGATCGCGGGCATCTGCGCCACGGCGGCCCGGAACGAATCGACTTGCGCGTTCACGCCTTCCACCACCTGCTCCACCACGGGCGCGGCCTGCGGCACCGCCGCGACGACCTGCTGCCCCGCATCGGCCACCACCTGCTGCACCACCGGCGCGGCCTGCGCCACCGGCTGCTCCATCACCGGAGCCACCGCCTGCGCGACCGGAACCACCTGCTGCTCGATCGCGGCCCCGACCTCCTGCACCGCGGGCACCGCCGCCTGCGCCACGGGCGCAACCTGCTCGATCGCCGCCCCGAGCTGCTGCAACGCGGGCGCCAGCACCTGCGCGACCTGCGCGGGTACTCCAGGCAGCGTGATGACAGCCGAAACCGGTTGCACCCCTTGGTCCACACTGGGTGCGTGCGCCTCGGCATCGATGAGCGACACCGGGGCAGCCGGAGGCGTGGTCGGTGTGCCGCCGGTCAGGCCACCGAGGACACCGCCCGCGACGGCTCCGAGTGCTGCGCCGACGAACATGCCGGGGAATCCACTGATCAGTGAACCGGCCAAGCATCCAACCGAACCGCCGATGCCAGCACCGACCGGTGCACCAACGCCGCCCGTGGGAATGCCGCCGATTGCTGCTCCGGCGACGCCGCCGATGATTCCGCCGACCGCGCATCCACCGACAACGAAAAGCCCAGTGCTGACCATGCCGACACCAGCACCAGCAACACTGCCCGACACGCTGCCAGCGGCCATGCGGTCGGATTGGTCGCGGGGGAAACCCAAGCTGTCGTAGAACGCGGCGATCTGCCACTCCGCCATGTCGAGATAGGACTGAGCCTTGTCTCGGGACTTGGTGTCGACGAAGTCGGGCAGCACGACGGAATTCGTTCCCACACGCAGTTTGTGCGGGTCGGTAGGCATCACTTCTGGCGCATTGGCCGAGGGCTGTTCCGCCTGAGGCGGTGTCACCTCCGGCTCGCCGCCCTGCGGCTGCGTGGCCTGCGGCTGAATGATCGTGTTCTGCTGCGGCGAGGGCGTCGTCTGCTGCTTGGGCCGCGGCCGGTTCGGAGCCGGAATGGGCGGGTCGGGGATGTAATCCGCCGGGCTGGGCGCCGCGGGCGGCGGAGGCTGGGTGCTCAATCCCGGCTGCCCGTCTCCGGGCACGGCGAGCCCCGGCTGCCCCGGCGCCGCGACGGCGACCCCTTGGCCCGCGACCAGCGCGATCGGCAGCATTGACAGCAGGATCGATGTTCGTGTGGTCTTCATCTCCCCAGTTCCCCTTCCCCGAACGGACAGCAGCGGGCTCGCGACCCGATTCCCCCGAACGCCAGGGCATTACGCACCACTGGCAGATGACACAGGCGGCCCACCGGAACCAGGTCCCGATGATCCATCATCAACCCCACCACCTGCGATGATCATGTTGCGGCCCTGATGTTACCCGGATCGTGGGTCCCCGCAACCGGTTCCGTGACAGGAGTGACGAATTGTTAAACCGAACCGATCAACACTGCTGGACCCGCCACCGTGCCCACCCGCGTCATAGAGTGAGCCCGACCGCGCGGCCGCCGAACTCGCGTCCCCGCAACGCTTCTCGACCGTTCTCGGGTTCTACGGGAGGAATCATCGTGCGCGCCAATTCAGCACACCACGCGCAAACTTTCACCGCCGCGGTGGCGGCCCTACTCGTCGCGGCCACTGCCGTCACCGTCTCTGCCTGCGGTCTAGGCGATGAACCCGCCACCAAATCGACTACCACGGCGGCAGATCCGTCCCGCCCGCCCGCCGACGTGCGCTGGGAAAACTACCAGGGTGTCCAGCTCCCGATCGGCGGCCACGACGGCCCCAGCAAACTCGGCACCACCGCCGCCGGATACACCCACACCCCCCAGGGCGCGGCTTTGGCCGCCATCAACCACAGCACTCGCCTGTCCCTGGCCCCCGACGGCGTCTGGCCGCAGGTGGCCGCGATCTCCCTGATTCCCGGCGCCGCCAAGGATTCCTGGGTCCTGGCCAGAGCCCAGATCTCGATCACCGCCCCCGCCGATCAGACCGTGGCCCCCCACATCGCCGCCTACAAACTCACCGCCTACACCCCCGACCGCGCCGACGTCACCGTCTACGCCACGTACTCCGACGCCAGCATCACCGCGTCCGCTCAGACCGTCGTGTGGGTTTCCGACGACTGGCGACTCCAACTCCCCGACCCCACCGCC
This sequence comes from Nocardia sp. NPDC004340, assembly GCF_053602575.1. Lineage (NCBI taxonomy): Bacteria > Bacillati > Actinomycetota > Actinomycetes > Mycobacteriales > Nocardiaceae > Nocardia > Nocardia sp. NPDC004340. The sequence goes on along the minus strand of NZ_JBSGDW010000004.1, from coordinate 573,618 downwards.
AAAACCCAGACGGTCCAATCGGTCCCCGCCGTCCCCGCCGACGCGGTGAAACTGACCCCGGCCAAATAGCCGTCTATCCGACCAACTTCAACCCGACCACGCACGCCACGATCCCACCGAGCAGCAGAACCTTGATCGCGCTGACAGCGGCCTCGCCGGTGGCCATCGAGTACACGACCGTCAATACGGCCCCGATCCCCACCCATGCCGCGTAAGCGGTCCCCACGGGCAGTCCGCGCATCGCATAGGCCAGCCCGGCCATACTCGAGACGAGCCCCACTCCGAACACCGCGGTGGGTCCCAGTCGGGTGAATCCCTCCGACTTCCCGAGCGCGGTAGCCCACACGGCTTCGAGAACCCCGGACACCACCAACACCAGCCAAGACATGACTACCTCCGAAGGCCGTCTTGTCGCACGCCGGGTACGGCTCCCTCGTCCGGGCCCCTGATGGGGACTACCTACACCATGGCAAATGTCCAGCGACCCGGGCAAATTTCCAGATGGTGATATCTGCCTCCACCTCGGGACCGCGCAGCTCACGTCTATTGGTTCTGCACGGCCAGCCGTCCCGCGAGTGCGATGAACGAGACCCCGAACATGCGACGCATCCACGTCATGACCGCCGGACGGGAGATGACGCGGCTGCGCACCCCCGCCGCGAAGACGCCGTACACGGCGAACACCACGAAGGTCGCGAGCATGAACAGCCCGCTCAGTTCGAGCATGCGCACGGTGGCGCCGGTGGAGCCGTTCGGCACGAACTGCGGCAGGAACGCGAAGAAGAAGATCGTCAGCTTCGGATTCAGCACATTGAGCAGAACGGCGGACACGATCACCCGCCCGGCGGTGGGCGCGGCCTCCGAACTCTCCTCCGAGATCGCGAGAACTTCCTTGTCCCGCAACGTATTCCACGCCATGTAGAGCAGATAAGCCACGCCCAGGTACTTCAACGTCTGAAATGCCACCGCACTGGCATTGAGCAGCGCCGCCAGCCCGGTGATGGCCGCCACCACATGCGGCACGATCCCCAGCGTGCACCCGAATGCCGCGATCGCACTGGCCCGCACCCCCCGCGCCAACCCCGCGGCCAGCGTGAACAGCACCCCGGTGCCCGGCGTCGCCACAATGACAAGCGTCGTCAACAGAAACTCGATGCTCATCCCCCGCACAGTAACCGAGCGCGGCGCCCACCGCGGCGTCTAACGCCGCCAGACTCCACTGCCCAGGAACCGATCCCACTGCTCCCCGGAGAACACGAGCATCGGCCCACCCGGATCCTTGGAATCCCGCACCCCGACGGTGTGTGCGTTTGTGCCTGCGAAGGCGACCTCGACGCACTCGGATGCGTCGGCGGACCTGGAGGACTTGAACCATTCGGCGTCGCGCAGATTGTTGATCACTTCGCGTACTCCTTCGCGGTGGCCGACAGCAGCTCCCTGGTGTCGTCTTCGCTCAACGCTACTCGCCGGAGATCTGTGATCGCCTGCTGGAAGCGGACGATCACCTGCTCCTGGTCCAAGTAGAGCGCGCCGACGGAGCCTTCGACGTAGACCACCGGCGGTTCCTTGAGATGGTTTGCGAAGGGCGGGAATTCGAGCAGTCCGAACGACTGGAGCGCGAGACCGGCATGCGCGCCGACGCCGAACGGCACTACCCGAACGGACACGTTCTCGCGTGCGCCGATCTCGGCCAAGTGCCGCAGTTGCTCGACCATGGCGGCGAGTCCGCCGGGCTGATGCTTCAGCGTTGCCTCCGACAGGATGGCCTCCAGTCGAAAGTTCTTGTCGTTGAGGCGTTCCTGTCTCTTCGCGGCGAGCTCGAGTCGGCGCTCGACATCGACAGTCGAAAGGTCCGGGTGTGTCGCCTTGATCAGGCTGCGCCGGTATTCGGGCGTCTGCAGTAGCCCGTGGACCATGACGAGTTGGTGGGTCGTGAGGTGATTGGCGGCCGTCTCCAGGTTCAGGTAGTGATCGAAGTGCGGTGTGAATTGGTCGCTGTACGACCGCCACCACCCCTTGGACGTCCCCAGCGCCCTCGACACCAGATCCTGCTGCTTCACCTCTTCCCACAGTGCGAGCAGGTCATCGCGTTCTTGGCTCGGATTCGCGATTCCGTAGAACTCGAGTAAGTCGCGTATTTGAGACGTAGATATTTTGACCCGCTGACCATCTTCCATTCGGCTGATGCTCTGCGGCGACATATCGACGTGCCTACCCGCGACGAATTGTCCTTTACTGGCACGCAACCGGAAGCTGCGCAGAGTGCGCCCAAGTGCCCTACGCGGAAGTGTCGATCCAGCCATTTTGTTAGCCTCGCTATCTGGGGAGCGCCGTACTGGAATAGGCCAATCTGGATGTCCAACAATCTCGGTGGAATTGCGCTCTTAGATGGTGCCAATTGCCCCTGTCTGATGTCTACTGGGATTCGGCGCGCCACACCGAATTTCGAAATGTCATCGAAAGGTAGGCCGAAATGCCCTGGGACGCATGGGCCCTGCTCGCGAGCATCGCCCTCTGTACCGTGATCACCGCCCGCACCGCCGTGGACTCCTACCGCCTGTGGCGTGAGTCCCGCACCGACACTCTCCGCTTGTCGCTCACCGGCGGCGGCCACCTCGATATCCCGTGCCCGCCCGGCCATCCCACCGGCCGCCACCGCAACCACGACTCGAGGTGACCCCATGAATCCCGCCGAAATAGCGGTCCTCACCGCCCTGCACCCGGACCGCACCCTCACCGCCCCGCAGATCCAGCAGTCGGCCACCCTCACCGGCCACCGCACCCGAACCGCCCTGTCCCACCTCGAATCCCGGGGCCTCATCACCCCCAGCCGCCCCCGGGGCCGCTACCGCATCACCCCTCGGGGCCGGGCCGCTCTCGCCACCAAGGCCCGCAGGTTCTCCTGATGCCGAGCCAGGACAAGGGTCAGAGTTCGATGGCGTCTTCCGGGCCGGCAGGCTGGTCGGCCACGGGCTCCGCCTTCCTGCGGAACGTGGCGGCGAGCAGTACCAAGGCCGCGACGATCAGGACGTGGGCGGTGAGCATCACCGCCATGGGGAGGACGAAGCCTTCATCGGTGAGCATGCCGTGGTCGCCGACGCAGTACAGGGTGTAGTTGGTGGACGTGCCGTCGGAGTCGTGGAAGGTGTCGGAGACGACCATGGGTTCGGTGGCCGGGGCCGAACAGAACAGGGGAGCGGTGAGTTTCGCTTCGCCGGGCCAGATGGCGACGGGCACGACGATGCTGAAAGCGCCGACGACGAGGCCGGTCGACAGAGCAGAAATCACACGGGCCATCGCCTACACCTGCTGGGCTCGGAGGAACACGCCGGCGCGGTCGAACTCGACGACCACCTCCGAGCGCGCGGACACGACATTGGCCACCATGCGGATGTCCCGCCCGAAGCGGCTCACCAGAACAGCGGTGACCTGCCCGTCGGGGATCGCACTGCGCGCTCGTGCCGTGTCGACGATGTCTTCGATCCGCGCGAGCCCCGGCACCTCGCTGACCCTGAAGTTCTGGCCGTCCAGGTCGTCGAAGGAGGAAACCCGCACCGGCCGTGGGTCACTCAGATCGCCGAGCGCGAACGAGTAGTCATCCATCACACGAGACTGTCCGGGCGGCCGGACCCGCACCCGGACAGTCGGTTCGCGCGCGGTGAAGTCGCCCCCGTCGAAGAACTTCGTCACCTGTGCGGGCTGGTCGTTGACCACCATCCGGAACCGAGTCGAGTTCGGCGCCGTCAACAGCATGACGTTCACCTCCGGATCGCTCGCCCCGATCCGCTGCCCCAACGCGGCGACCGCCCCCTGCGGCAACGCACTCACCAACCCACCCCCGCGCGCCCGAATCGCGTTCTCGAATTCCGCCCGATCCACCGCCCCGATACACCCACTGGTACTCCCGAGCACGGCCAAGCACACCACGACACGAAACCAGCCGCCACCACGCATATCCCGAATGCTATGCGTCACCGTCCGCTCGCGCTGTGCTGCTCCTCGACCGGATGTGCTTGCCATGCGGCGATTTGCCGCCAGCCGCAACTTCTTGCTATCGAGTGAATCGGTCTGTCGCACATACGGTTTGCGGAAATCTGAGCATCGATTGCTCAGCTCGGTTTGATTAGGAATGCGATGAGAAGACTTGCCGCCGCCGCAGCAGTATTGATTTCGATGCTGGGCGCGTTCACCGCCGCCAACGCCCCGCAGGCCTCGGCCGACTCCCGGGACGGATGCCCCTACCCCTACGTCTGCTTCTATCTGACGAAGGCCACCTGGGACAACCGTCAGCCCACCGCCATGTTCCAGGACAAGGGCTACTGGCAGAACCTCGGCTCGAACAGCCGCGGCGCCTGGGGAGTGGTCAACACCAGAAACGATGACGCCGCCCTGATCAAGGACTCCTCCGGCTACATCTCCTGCGCCGGCCCGAACGGCAGCCTCTCCGGACCCGGCATCGCCCCGTTTACCCAGGTCAAGATCGTGGACACCCCGCACTGCTGAGTTCCGGGCGGGCCTGCGCCGCCCGCCCCGTCCTCGCATCGGCGACCCCATACGCCCAACACCCTTGGAAGCCAAACGAATTCGAATGCCCTATTCAGCGGCTGCGGACGGTGGATGACTCCTGGTTCTCAGCCGGCACGTCGAGCAAAGGGCTCGGCTTGTGCACGTAGACGTGCTGCGATCGCGGCCGGGTCGGTGACGGCTGGTAGCTGGGAGATTCCGTCGGCGAGCTGGTGTAGCGCAAACGTCAGGATGCGCCATTCGGAGGGACCGTTGAGCAGTGGGCGCAGCGCGCGCGGTGCCTCGAAGGTGAGTCCAGCGTTGATTCCTGGGTGTGTCGTGGAGGCGGGCAGTTGCGCCAGAGCCGTTCCGAGTGTGCTGATGATGCCCATCATGCTGATCGCAGTGTCGATCAGCGCCAATCTGTCGGCGGGGGCGCTGTCGGCGGGTCGGCCGTAAGCCTGGTTGAGGCAGCACAGCATCAGGGTGTAGACGGCGTTTCCGGCGTCGTTGACGGCGGCGGCCTCGGGCGCGTCGATGTAGATCTTGCCCGCGGGTTCGGGCGGGCGGCGCATCACCGGATTGGTGGCGACCGGCCATGACGGAGTGAATGCCGGGTCCTCGGCGAGGATCTGCTGGTATTCGGTCCGTAGGGCTTGTAGCCGCGCGAAGTGGTTGTGATCCTCCTTGGCCGGTCCGCCTTCGCCTTGGGTGATGATGGTGTCGATGGCCGTGGTCGCCTCGGCGAGGTTCGTGATCGAGATGAGTCCGGGCAAGGCGACGACATCGGGGCCGACCTGGGCCGCGGATCCCCCGCAGAACAGGATGTCCTCGCCCTGGGAGGAGGCCAGGTCGGCCAGTGATCGTGCAATGGCTTGGTAGAGGTCGCCGATGGTCGGATAGTCCTGGCCGGCCGGGAAGAACCTGCCGGCGGCCGTGCCGCGGAGATAGTCGGGCCCCCCGCCGAATGCCGGCGGGTCGGTGACGGTGCTGCCGAAGGGCCGTTCCAGGAAGATCAGGTGGTCGAGCGTCTCGAGGTCGAATCCCGCCAGGGCCAGCCGAATGTCGGCAGGGTGACAGCCCGGTGGAACGGGGAAGTTCTGCCGCCCGAAGTGGGGGTGGGCTCCGAGCGCGACCATCAGGTTGGACACCAGCGCGAGGTGAACCATTTCCTCGACAGCGATGCTGATCAGCTCATCGCGCCAGCGCCGTACCGCTTCGGCTTGCCGCGGTGGCAGGCCCCCCGCCGGATCTGTGCGTAGCCCGAACGCCGCGTACAGGTACCCGCACATCACCCCGTGTTCGAGTTCGGCGGCCTCGGCCAGTACCGAGAGCAGTTGGGCCATGGTCGGGATCCGCAAGGTCGGTTCAGCGCCGACCGTCATCGGGCACCTCCGAGGTCGGGCAACAGCGTCGCGGCATGATGGGCGAACGCTTCGGGATAGCGGGCGATCAGAGGCCGGTAGCGGGCCATGGCGCGGATCCTCCGTGTTCTGCGCGAGTGGGCGCAGCAGGGTGAGCGCAGGTTCGGGGTGCCGGTGAAGGAGCGTGTAACCAGGTACAAAACCGATTTCGGTGAAGAATTTCCACCGTGATATTCGGGTGCTCGATTCCATTTTTGATCATACGACCCGAAACGGGCAAATGGACTGAGTGTCGAGAGTGGCGACCTTCGCCTGGTCGCGATCGATTCACCGGTAGGTCCACACCATCCCCCGGTGGCCCGGGTGCAGGCCATGCGCGAGGGCACGCGCCGCGCCCGGGCTCGCGGCAACAGCTGACGCCTCAGGCCTCGTCCGGATGCCGCGTCAGCAGCCGCTCGGCGGCGTCGTACTCGTAGAGTTCAGCGTAGCGGCCCCAGTCGATGGCGATCCGCAGCTGTCGCCGCGCGACGTCCTCGGTGAAGCCCCGCCGCAGCAGGTCGAGGAAGAAGCCGTCGCGCAGTCGCTGGTTGCGCGCGCTGGTCAGCGCGTGGTCGATCGCCGCGATCAGGGGCGCATTGGCTCGTGCCAGCCGCGCGAAAATGGCCTTCGCACTGTCGATATCGGCCTCGGTGAACAGGGTGCCGTCGAGGGTGAGCTCGATATCCCCGTCGGCGGTGGTGGCCAGCCCCAGCATGGTGGCGGCGTCGACCAGCGGCATCAGATCGTCGACCTCGAAGCGCAGCCCGCCCGCCAGATCTGGCAGGTCGGCCCGCCCGCCCTGGGCGGCAACAAAATCCAGCATGCCGCCGATTCCGTCCACCCCGGCATCGGGCAGCGGCCGGGTGGTGGGGCTGGGGGTGATGCTCGGCCAGCTGCCATCGAAGGTGGCGTCGGTGAGCATCCGATAGGCCTGGTCCACCAGCGCCTGGAACCCCGCGCCGCGCGGGTCTCGCGGCTGCGGGAGACGCACCTGGATCTCACCCTTGATTCTCCCGGGATTGTTGTCCAGCACCAGGATTCGGTCGGCCAGCTGCACGGCCTCCTCGATATTGTGGGTGACCAGCAGCATGGTTTTGGTGGGGAAGGCGGTCTCCGCCCACAGTCGCATGAGTTCGCCGCGCAGGTTCTCGGCGGTCAAGACGTCCAGCGCTGAGAACGGCTCATCCATGAGCAGCACCTCCGGCTGCACCACCAGGGCGCGGGCGAATCCCACTCGTTGGCGCATGCCGCCGGAAAGCTCCTTGGGATAGGCGTTCTCGAAGCCGTCCAGGCCGATCATGTCGATGGCGTCGGTTACCCGCTCGGCGCGCTCCCAGGCCGAAACACCTTGGGCGCGAAGGCCGAGTTCGACGTTCTGCCGCACGGTCAGCCACGGCATCAACGCGAAGGTCTGGAACACCATGGCGGTATCGGCATTCGGCTCGGTGATCTCGGTCTGCCGGATGCGCGCGGACCCCGCGGAGGGGAGCATCAGGCCCGCGATGATCCGCAGTAGCGTGGACTTTCCGGAGCCGGATTTGCCCAGCAGCGCGACGATTTCGCCCTCGCGCAGCTCGAGGCAGACATCCGAGAGCACCGGTAGCTGCTCGCCGGAGGGGTTGGTGAAGTTCTTGGTGACACGATCGACGGTGATGATGGGGGCGGACACGATGGGTCCTCCTTTCGAAAAGTGTTTCAGCTCAGCGAGAATCGTCGTTCGGCGGTGCGCTGCAGGCGTCGCCACAACAGGCGGTTGATCGTCACCGTGACCACGCTCATCACCACGGTGCCGAGCAGCACCCTGGCGAAGACGTCGTCGGTGGTGGCGTTGGTGATGTACGCGCCCAGGCCGTAGGCCTCCATACGCGTGTTCCCGGCCTCCACGACCTCGCCGACCAGCGTGGCGTTCCACGCGCCGCCGAACGCGGTGATCGCGCCGACCACGTAGCCGGGCGCGATCGCGGGCAATATCAACGACTTCCAGCGCTGCACGCCGTGCACGCCGAGATCGTCCATGGCCTCGCGCAGGTCCGTCGGGATCTGCCCGGCCGCCGCGATCACGTTGAACAGCACGTACCACTGCGCACCCAGCGCCATCAGCACGATGCCGCCGACATTCAGTGAGATGCCGGTGTAGGTGAGCGCCGCGATGACGAAGATGAACAAGAACTGGGCCGGGAAACTGGCCAGCACCTGCACCACCGGCTGAGCGAACCGGCAGACGCGCGGATTCATCCCGATCCACACGCCGACCGGCACCCACACGATGGTGGAGACCACCAGCAGCACGATCACGCGGCCGAGGCTGGCCAGCCCCATCAGCGAGGTCGGCCCGAATTCGGCCAGGCCCACGGTTCGTTCGAAGTAGGAGGCGAGTGCCCAGGTGCCCCAGGCGAGCGCGGCGAAGAGCAGTCCGAAGAAGAGCACATCGCCGATGCGGCTGCCCGCGCGCTCGTCGTAGGCGGAACGGGTGCTGCGCCCGAAGACCCGCATGAGGCGATCGACGTGCTCACCGACCGGCCGTAGCACCCGTGCCAGCCGGCCCGGCACCGTGCTGCGGCGCAGCAGGTCGAGCACCAGACTCCTCGGGGCCTGCGCACTTTCGGTGTGCTCCACCCGGAATCGCTCCGACCACGCCGTGAGCGGCCGCCAGAACACCACGTTCACCAGGACGATGGTGAGCACCATGACCAGCGCACCCACGATGAGATTGCCGACCTGGGCCTCTGAGGTGGCCGCCGCGATGAAGCTACCCATGCCGGGCAACGCTTCGTCCCGGCCGGATACCGTGATGACCTCCGAGGCCGCGAGCATGAACCACGCGCCGCCGAAGCTCATCATGCCGTTCCAGATCATCGGCACCATCGCCGTCGGCACCTCCAGCTGCCACAACCGCTGCCAGCGGGTGAGCCGCATCATGCGGGCCGAATCATCCAGCTCCCGGGGCATATTGCGCAGCGCCTGGTAGTAGGCGAAGGTCATGTTCCAGGCCTGCGCGGTGAAGATGGCGAAGATGCACGCCGCCTCCGCGCCCAGATACGAGCCGTGGAACAGGCCCACGAACGCGGTGACCGTGATCGAGACCAGCGCCAGCACCGGTACCGACTGCAGCACGTCGAGGGCCGGGATGAGCACCTTCTCGGCCCGCCGCGAGCGCGCCGCCCACTGGCCGACGATCAGTGTGAAGAGGATGGACGCCGCCAGCCCGATGAACATGCGCAGCGTGGTGCGGGCCGCGTAATAGGGCAGATTCGCGGGATCGGTCGATACGGCCTCGGTTCCGGTATCCGGCGTCCAGGGCACCGACATGTCCCGAATCAGCCGCAGCACCAGCAGGATCAGCAGCACGCCCGCGCCGATGATCAGGTAGTCCACCGCTCGGAGCCGGCCGCGTGCCCGCGGTATCTCGGGAGTCGTCTTGGGGCGGTCCGGAATTGCCAATTCAAGAGTCATTGCTGTTCACCTCGCTCCGAGGGGCTTCGTCGCAACTCAGTTGGTCGATTCGGCGGCGACCGCGGGCGGTGCGGTCATGACGTTGAAGGCGTGCACGGCCGAGGCCAGCACCGCCGGTACGCCGACGAGCAGGTTGAAAACCACGACGCCGATCCCGGCCCCGGCCACCGCGCCCTCCAGACAGCCGGTGATGGCGCCGGGAATCGCCAACGTGCCCAACGTCAATGCGCCGACCGCGAGACCCTGGCCCGCGCCCAGCAGGACGCAGCCCAGCGGCGCGCCGATGACGGCACCCAGCAGCGTGCCCACCGCCAGGGCCACGGTGAGCTCGTTGTTGACGTTCTGGAAGACGGTATTCATCCGATCCTCGAAGCTGTCGGGATCGGCAATCTGCTGTGCCGCAGGGTCTTCGGCTTGTGCCTCCGCGACGGCGTGCAGCTCCGCGGCGATGCGTCGTTCCTCGGCGCTGACCGGTCGGGCCCGATCCGGGTTCGGGGTGAGGGTGGCGCTGTCGCCGTCGATGCGGGCGTCGATCGGGTACGTCGTGTCCTGCTTCGTGAGGGTCAGCGGGATCGCCCCCACGACCACGCCCTGCGGATCGAGGATCTGCAGCTGGTCGGTGGTGGTTCGGAACGTGCCGAGGTCGGTGTGCAGCACCACCGATCGGTCCACGATCCGGGCGTCGCCGGATACGGCCTGAACGTTCACAGCGTCGGCGAGCCGGACGTCCGGTCCGGGTGCCGTGGCCGAAGCGGCGGCCGGGGCGACCAGTCCGGCGGCGGTCAGCGCCGCGGTGGCGAATGCGAGCAAGCGAATTCTCATCGGGATGTTTCCCCTCGGGATACCGCTGCCCGCATCGGTTTCCGGGCAGCATCGAATACCGTCGAGCACGGTGGTGCCGACGGGTCGGATATATGCGAATCTCCGAATTCATTCGTGAAATGTGCACGCGAATAATCCGGTGCCGCGTAGGCGGCATCGTGATATCGGAGAATTATGTGCGTCGAGATATCGACGCGGTGTTGGTGTGCTGGCTAGCGGCCCGGACCGAGGTGGAGGGGCCGGCCCGGAGATCCCGGGTCATCATCGGGTGTCATCTTGCTACCCGACCTCCTCACTGGTAGAACGCGATTCGTCAACGCACGCGGGGAGGTCGCCCGGAACTCTCGGGGCGGACGCACACCCCTCTCGTCAGAGTTTTGGCACTGCACGACGTGTTCCGAATCGGAAAGCCACTTTGGATTACCCCTTGATCCGGAGAAATCTGTCCTAACCTTGGGCGTCTCTCGACGTCGTCAGATCAGTGGCCTATGTTCGTGCAGGAGCCTCGCCTATCGAGGTGCAACAGGGAACCTAGTTAAAGACTCGCTAAAAGTCAAAGCCGCTATTCGCATATCGGCGAGCCCTGTGTCACATCGGCGCGCCGGACCGTCGATCGGACATTTCAGATGTGTCGGCGACGCTGGTCGGCGTGGTGAGATCCCTGTTCGAGCGGGAGGACCGCGTCCATGGGCGCGTCATCCATGGCCGCACCACCTCCGACTGGATCGACACCGCGGTCGACACCGGCGGCCAAGCCGGCGCGGCTGACCACCAAACAACCCGTCCTGACCGTGCCGATCCGGCGCGGGCTGAACGTACGTACCGCGCAGACCGAACCGGCCAGTGCGCCCAGCAGCCGGAACCTGGTGCGGTACAGAACGTCCTCAACTGCCGAATGCCGAGTGGCGTACACCCGTGAGGCGGTATATTGCGAAGCGCAACTGTTTCACATCAAGTATCGGGGAATACTCATGCGTCGTACCCTTGCCCTCGTCGTGCTCACCGCCGCGGTCCTCACCGCCGGAACGGGTTTGGCCGCAGCCGAATCGCCGTCGACCGGTTCGGCCTCGGGTTCGGCCGGGACTGTCGCCACTGTTCTCTGCGCGGTGGTCAAGATCTCGGCCTGCTCGATCTCGGTTCCTGAAAACAACCTGCCGGTCTCGACGCCCGAGAACACAGTGCGGTAAATGACGCCAGCGGAAGGATCGCCGATTGCTCAGTCCGGCGGTGGTGGGGTGGGCACCGGATCAAGCGGCCGACTGATGCACTGAAATCCGCATTCCCCGCTGATCGAACCGGCCAACGCGGGGCGTTGGCGACTGGAATCTGTTGCGGCGCAGAACTTCCGCCCATGCCGGTGGTGGACGGTTAGAGCCGTTGTCAGCTGCCTAGCGGGCGGCGAGACCGGCTGCGACCCGAACGGCCTGCCTTCGTTGTGCCGCCTGCGACATCGGGCGAGCGCCATTGGTGAGGCTATTGGCCGGCGCTGGGCGTATCTGAATTGCCGCCGATCCTGCTTGTACCCGCGATGTCCTCCGAACAGGTTGGGGCTCCGCGACTTCGGAGTCACCATGATTTCTCCACACTTTGTCACCGGATCGCGCACAACTGGCCGATATAGTGGCCGCGTGTCTGCTCGTGGTACATCGTGGAATCGCTTGAACCGTCTCGCGTACCTATTGCAGGTCATTGCTGTCGGCGCCCTGGCTGTAGCGTGGCTGGCGATCGGGCTCGGACTGTTCTCGAGGTCGGGAGTAGATCTCGAAGCGGGTGACCGATTCGCCGCCAACCCCACGGTCTATTGGCCGTACCTGTTTGTGATCAGCCCGCTGCTGTTCGTCACTGGCCTTTTCGGGCTGTTGCCATACCCGTTCGCTCCTGGCGGCACCATCGCGGGTGGAATTGTTGCCAGTTTTTTCGCTCAATGGGTGGGAACCGAGCTGTACTTGTCCGACCTCAAGCCAGAGCTACCCGGACGCCTCGAAACGAGCTTCGGTGCTGCGTGTTTCGCAGTTGCCGTAGCGTTCACGGCAGCGATCGTGCATGTGTACAGCACCCGATCCGGTCGGACGCGTGTCGCTTCGATTCGAGGCGGAGCAGGGCTGGTAATTGCCATTCTCGTCAGTGCCTGGGTCACGATTCCGCCCCTGATGGCGGGCAGTGGCGCCCCGTCCGGTGTCCTGGCTGGGCTCGTCGCCGATGCCTACTGCGGCAGGAAAGTGTCGGACTGGATGGACGAGGGACAGGCGGCGATCTATACGGGCGACGGGACACAGTGGTTGCCGGTGAAGGCTGCGCCGGACAACAGGTTCGGGGTCCTGGTCACTCTGCGTGACGGCATGGGCAGCGTCGAAACCACCCCGCCGACCGCGATTTCCTTCCGAGACGAGCTGCCATTCAGTTCGGGTCCGCCGGCAACCGAATTGCGTCTGCATCAGTCTGGTACAGGCAACCGGTCCGCGTTTACTCGTCTGCGTGATCCGAAGTGTGAGCCCGGCAGTAACCGGGTGGTTTCGGCGAACTATTACTATGAGGAATACGGCGGAACGAACAACTCTTCGATTCAGGGCAAGGTATTTCGTAGCAGGTAACACGCTGACAAGTGTGTTGACAGCCGTCGCTGATCCGGATGTCTGCATAGCGCGCACCACGTCGAGCAGCCGTGGTCGTCCCGAAGATCAACGGCCCGAGGTGAACTCGGGCCGTTTCAGTGCCCACTTATGCCGATGAGCGGATATCAACCGGCGAACTTCGCGGCGGCTTGCGCGGTGACCGGGGTGAAGAGGTTGATCAGGTTGCCGTCGGGATCGCGAAACAGCAACGACCGGTTCCCCCACGGCATCGTCGTGGGCTCGTTGACGAAATCCTCGACCGTGTCTCGCAACCGCCGGTAATCGGCATCGACGTCAGGGACCAGGAATTCGATGATCGCCGTGTGATTGTCGGCTGGGTGCGCGCTGCCCGCGGCGAACAGCGCCACGGTGCGGGTGCTTCCGATCGCGAGGGTGCCGGCGGGTGTGACGATTTCGGCGAAATCCGGTGTAGCCCAGTTCGCTTCGACACCGGTCACGTGCTGATAGAAGCTGACCAGCCGCTGGATGTCGTCAGTGATCAGGCGGATCGAGACGAGCTTCATTGTGTGCTCCTGCTGTCGGATGAGGCGGAGGTTCCACCGCCGCACGCCACGGTAGAGCCGATACCGGACAGTTTCCGCCCGGTATAGATGAGAGAATTTCCCGATGACGCGCCCCACCGCCCGAGTGCTGGCCCTGCTCGAGCTGTTGCAGACCGGCGGTACTCATACCGTCGGCGAACTCGCCGGACGGCTCGGCGTCGATGAACGCACCGTCAGGCGATACGTCACACATCTCACCGACCTGGATATCCCGGTCCGGTCGGTGCGGGGCCGCTACGGGGGATACCGGCTCGCTCCCGGATACCGAATGCCACCGCTGATGCTGACCGACGACGAGGCGGTGGCCGTGTTACTCGGGCTCCTCACCAGCCGCGGCGCCGACCGGCCGACAGCGGCTGCCCGCGCAGCCGACAGCGCGACGGCCAAACTCCGCCGCGTCCTCCCCCCACGTCTGACGGCCCGGCTGGACGCACTGATCAACACCGTCGAATTCACCGCCGACGCGCGTCCGGAAGTGGCTGTCGAGACCGCCGTCCTGCTCCGGCTCGCCGAGGCCACCCGCGAGCACCGACCGGTCGCAATCGAGTACACCGACCGAAACGGGCGGTCCAGCCGACGGACCGTGCACCCCTACGGGCTCGTCGACCACTCCGGCCGGTGGTATCTGACAGGGATGGACAGCAACAGCGACGAACTACGCCAGTTCCGGCTGGACCGCATCACCGCGGTGAGCACACAGCCCGGAACGTTCGCTCCGCCCACCGAATTCGAGCCGGCCGCTCATCTGCTGTCCGCATTGGCCGACGCGCCCTATCGGCACGAGGTATCGGTCCGAGTCCAGGGCACACTCACCCAGGTCCGCCCGCTGCTCCCCGCGACGATCGCGACCGTGCATGAGATCGCCTCGCAACCCGCTGACACCAACCCATGGGTCCGGATCCGAATCCGCGCCGAACAACTCGACTGGATTCCCGCCGTGCTCGCCGGCTTGAACCGCCCGTTCATCATCGAGCACCCCGACACACTCAACGACGCCGTACGCGCCCTGGCCAGCCGACTCACCGCGGCCGCCGACGGCCGAAACCCGTAGGTAGCAGCCCGGACGCTCGGTAATGCCGCCTACCGCGCTGACCGAACCGGCCAGCGCGGGCGCCGGCGGCCCGAACCTCGTGCGGGTACAGAATGTCCTCAACTGCCGAATTGAGCGTGGTTAGACACGGTGACTGGGTTCGCGGGCACGATCCGCCAGCTGATTAGGGGCATTGGGCATTATGTTCGAGGCGAGCGGGATACAGCTAGCTGGCTTGATCGTGGCTCTCATCTCAGAGGGATTCGCGATCGCCGCGGGGGTCTACGCCTTCCTCGAACAGCACTACCGAGACTCGGCGGATCGAATCAGGATGACGCAGTTTGGTGTCGTCCTCCTCGCAGCCACCGCGGCCGCGCGACGGGACAGCACCCAGGCCACGCCGGCCCTGTACGGCGGTGTCACTGGTATCGCCGGGGAGCTGTCACCACGCTGACGGGCTGGTCGAATTGCCTTCGCGCCCCGAATTTTTGGGGCATCCCGCCCGTAAGCGCTCCGATAACGCCGCCCCGATCTGGCTCGATGACCAGTTTGTCCTTCCATCTGGATGGAAGTCGGGGATGACGTGTCGATGCGAGGAGAAATATGAAGGCCAGATCTGTGCTGTTCGCCGTGTTCGCCACCACCCTGGTGGCGGCCGCGAGCGGATGCTCCGGCAACTCGTCGACCCCGGCGGCGACAGCGACCACGACAGTGGCCGCATCCCAGGCGACGACCGTAGCGGCGCAAGGCAACCAGCCGGCTCCGCCGCCTGCCCAGGCCCCGGACAGCCAGGGTGGCAATCCAGCTGCGGGCGAAGCCAATTCGCCGCAGGCCGCACCTGCCACCAGTGTCGCGACCGACACGCCGCAGTCCACGATCGTCCCGGTGACCACCAGTTCGGCACCCAACGGCAGTGGCCACGGAATGTGCTTCGACCCCAATTCCGGGCTCGCCAATTCGGCGATCAAGAGTCTCGCCCCGGCCGGGAACGGCACATGGGGCAATCCGTACGCGAGCGAAGACCCGATCTCGGCGGGCTGCGATGGCGTGCTGACGTGGATGACGGTGGAATCGGGCAATATTCACCCGTACACCCATGTCCTGTTCTTCACCAACGGCACCTACCTGGGTACCGCGACGTCCAAGCCCTACGGCTACACCGAGGTCATCGGAAAGACCGCGAATACCGTCTCGGTGCAGTACAAGTGGGCGAAATCCGATGACGCCCTGTGCTGCCCGACCGGCGGCCCCAGCGTGGTGACCTTCACCCTCTCGGGTGGCAAGGTGGTGGCGAAGGGGCAGTTCCCGCCGAGCAATTGAGTGTCAGGCCGATGCTCGGGGCGGGTGGACCCATCCCGAGCATCGGCGGGGTGAGAGCGGGCGCGGGTGTCAGAACGTGGCGCGGTCGAACGGGATCGGGAGCTTTTCCAAGGCCCCGGCGGCGCGCAGTCGGGTGTTCGCTTCGAGGATCGTCTCGATGGCCGGGGAGTGCGTGCCGTCCCCGGTGAGGTCGATGACCAGTCCATCGTGTGCGGTGCGGACGTAGCTCGCAGGCAGCGCTGCGGGTGCGAGGGCCGCTCGGCGAGCGGAGAGGAAGACCGCACGCCCGCAGCGGGGGTCGCTGTTGGCCAGGTCGAACCGTTCGGCCACGGCGCGGTACTGATGCCTGTCGTAGACCTGTCCGGCATCGATCTCCCAATGCTCCGCGAGCAGACGCAGGATCCGCGGAGCGCGCCGGATCACCCGCGTGGTCTCGTCGATCTCGCGTGACCGGAAGGCGAGTACGACGGAGTTCACCGTGTAGCGCGAGGTACTGCCCGCGTGAACCGCCATGGACACGTTCGCGGTACCCGGGTTCTGCGCCCACAGCGATGTCGTATACCCGAAGACGTCAAGGTCGGGACCGGTATTCGTGCGCTCGATGTAATCCGCCAGCGCGGGGACCGAGGGCTCCAGTACGGGATCGGACGGGCGATCAGTGCTGGCCTCGTGCCATCGCTCGAACGTCGAGCCATCGATGTCCTCGAGCCCGCGCAGCGTGGCATACCAGCGTTCCGCGATGCCCGGCACGGATTCCTCGCGCGGACCCCAGAACCCGTTGACTACGACGTCCAGCAAGACACGCACTCCTTCACCCACGGTCGGCCGCCCCGTGCGGCGCCGCCGCCACCATAAGCCGCGGGCCCGACAGCCTGACTGAATCGACGGTCGTAAACCGCAGGCGCTGAGGGCTTCTCGATCGCAAGGTCAGTTCGGATGTCCGCACCACGTTCCCCGGGAGACTCGACGTAGCTCCAGCCGGCGTGGAGGCAGTGCGCTGGTCTGTAGTGCCGACCACAGAAGTAGGGGCAGAAGACTTGAAACTCTGATGCTTCAGACATGCGTAGGGTGGCACCGACATCACGAAATATGAGGAGCGCCCATGAAAGCCGCTGCCCGCCAACGCATTCTCGCCGCTGCGGCCGGATGCCTGATCACCGCCGCAGCCGCCGGAACCGCTGGCGCCGCGCCCCTGGACCTGCAGCCCGCGGTCGAAGGACCCGTCGCGGCCGGAGGGCCCGTCTCGCCTGTCGTGGCCGAAACCGGATCGTTCGAACGCGCCCTCGGCGGCGATGTGGGGTTCTCGGTGAGCCAAGGCTCGAGTGACATGTACTGGAACGTAGTCAAATTGGTGGTCTGCGACCTGCTGCGAGCCGGTCCGTTCATCTGCGCCCCCGGTGTCAGCCGCTGAGTGCATCTGGCACTCGACCGCGTAGTCGAGAACGTGGCACCTGCGCGCGGATCCGAAGGCCAGGATCGCGCGCCTAGTTCATCCCGAACGTCACGGTGTGGCCGCCGGTGCTACCGGTTTGAAAGCCGTTCAGGATCGTTTGGATCGGGTTCGGGATGAAGGAGGAACTTCCAGTGGTGCCGCTGGACTTGACGTCGGTGGACTGCTGGCTGGTCGTGCCATCCGCATTCTTCTGCGAGGCGACGATGTGCTGGTCGCCGGCAGCCAGGTTGATTTCGACGTTGACGACGTAATTGACGCCGTTGGCGCCGTTGGTTGGCTTCAGCGCGAATGGGCTGCCCCCCAGCGTCACTCCGTTGACCGCAATCGTCACCGGGGTCGAGGTCGTCGCTCCCACGGAGATGTATGCCTCCTGGGTCCCGCCGCTGCCGGTGCGGCTGAACAGCTGGACGGAGACGATGTCGGCCGATGCTGGGGCTGCTCCGGTAATGAGCGCGGCTGCTGAAGCGGCCGCTACGGCGATGGCGCTGAGCCCTGTGATGGGCAGCTTCTTGACGTTCATGAATGGAGCGGGGGTCCGGGCCGCCCGGTTCTGAGTGTTCACGGGGCTGAAGCTATGTGAAATAGGCTCGTTCTAAACGAGATTGAGCGCCCCCTGTTTCTTTGGCAGCGCTTCCCGGGGGAGGCTCCACGGCGACCCGGACCGAGGTGTTCGGAGAACGATCGTTCTCCGAACACCTCCCTTGGTGTCGAGGCCCGTTGCTTGGAGGGTTCGGCGACCTGCTCGCGCGAAATCACCTACCGCGAGCGCACCGCCGCCGGTCCGCACCACCCCTCTTGGCGCGGACTGCGATTCGACACCGGTACGGCTTGCGGCTCAAGGCCTTCCGTAGATGGCCGTGACGAAGTCACCGAGGGATTCGTCGTCCAGATGCCTGGCCAGGTCCGACTCGCTGATCATCCCGACCATCCGCTTGTTGCCGTCGATCACCGGCAGACGCTTGATTCGATGGACTTCCATCGAATCGAGGACATCATCGACGTCGGCGTCCTCGGCGATCCAGCGTGGCGTGGCCTCGCACAGATCGCGTGCCTGGGTGGTATCGGGGGAGTGTCCCCGGGCGATGCACTTCACCACGATGTCGCGGTCGGTGATGATGCCGACCATCCGCTCGTTCTCGTCGGCGATGACGATCGATCCGACATCGAGGTCGGCCATCACTCGCGCCGCTCTGGCGACCGTCTCGTCCTGGGATATCCATCGAGCGCCGGGCTTCATGATGTCGCGTGCCGTGGTCATAGAGCTACCTCCTCATATCCAGCAGAGCTGATCAATGGGATGAAGCGCCTCCATTCTCCAGGAGATCGTGGCGCGGGGTGGGGGATTGCGGACACTCTTGCCACGGGCCGGGAGCCGACCCTCACCTCGGAGCCTGTAGGCCGCTGACCTGGGCGGCATCGGGCATCGGATCGACCGTAGCCTGTCGTTGACCTTGAACGCCTACCATCGATCAGGTCGGCCTCCGCTTTCGCGGTGGCGCGGACCTTCGGCAACGTCGCCTGGGCCTTCGTGGCATTCCTCGGGCGCGGTCGACCTCGGCGTAATTACCGCCGCCGCGAGCTGAGAATCCAGCCCGCCTCGGTGAGACCGGACGTCGGGCAGCGATTCGAAGGTGCGCCATGACAGCAACACCGCCCGAACAACACGACGACAGATTCGCCCGCCGACCGGCTGAGCGGCGTACGCCGCCGCCCACCATCACACGAGATGCCGATGAGGATGTGCCATTGCGCTGGCCGGAACCGAGCAAACTCGAACCCTGGTGGGACGCCGTGATGCAGCACGCGGACGAACCACACACCCACACCTGACCAGCACGGTCAGTACGTACTCGGCGATACGGCTAGGTGCAGAACTCGAAATCACCGGACCGCCGCCCGAGCCCTCGCCATGGACTGCACTACACAGCGCCAACCCTGCGTTCTTCGAACGCGTAGCCACCGTGCGGACCGGACTGGCCAGCACGCCGCCGACTTCATCCGCGGCCGACCGGCACATCCCAGAACGCGAGTTCGTGGCGCATGCCGGTCAAGAACAGCTCCTCCGCGTTGTCGCCGCCGGCTTCGTCCAGCATCTGGGCGCAGCGGGCGGTGAGGGCCGCGAAGCCGGGGTCGGCGTAGGTGTCGATCCAGCGCCGGTAGCGCGGGTCGGCGGGAGGATTCTGCGCGAGGATCGAGCCGAGCGTCGAATAGCCCCACATGCACGGGTAGAGGGCGGCCAGGCCGTCAGCGTAGTTCGCGGCCGAATCCAGCAGGAACGCAGTGTATTTCGTGCACTGCTCGCCCTTGGTGGCGCCATCGAGGTCGGCGCCGAACTCCGCGGCCAGACCGCGATGCAGCGAGATTTCCTCGTGGAAAGTGGCGTGCGCGAGGTCGACCAGGTCACCGAGGTGGGCGGCGGGCGCCTGCCAGGCAAGCCGGGAGAAGACACGGACATAGTCGAGCAGGAACAGATAGTCCTGCTCCAGCCAGGAGCGGAACACCGGCTCGGCGAGGTCACCTTTCGCGATCCCCGCCACGGTCGGATGCGCCAGCTGCTCCTCGACCAGCGGGCGGCCGAGCTGCTCCAGACGTGCTGCAAGACTCATGCGAGAAGTCTCTCGTACTCACTTGATCGCGTTGGCGGCGGTATTGCGCGTTGCGATGCTGTCTCTCCACCATGTCACCGGCACACCCACCACGGAACTGTCCGCACATGTCGTCGGCCGAACCGACGACATGTGCGGTGGAAGATCAACTGGCAGTGGCGGTTCGAGTCCTGTCCAACGATGCCGATGTGGATTGCACTGCTCGTGAACCGAACTGCTCGACGCGCGACCGGATCAGTCTTGGGACAGAGCGGGCTCGAAGGTGATGGGTATGTCGTCGTCGGGGTCCAGGGAATAGCCCTGGTCTTCGGATTCGACAGCAACCCGCTGGTTCGCGCGAAGCACGGTTATCAGCCGACGAGGCCGAGGGAGGTAGCCGGTTTCCAGTGGCGGGTCGAAGGTGTCGACGGACAGTATGCGAACGATGGTCGGTGGAATGCCGATGCGACAGATATCGCCCGGATTCAGTTGCGCAGGAGCTGGTTCGACGCGGAAGAGTTCGTCGGACCAGTCGTACGACGAGGGGTCGATCGCGATTGCCACACACCCGTTCCAGCTCGCGGAGCGAGCCAGGGGATCGACGGTCCACCAAGGCCACTCGACTACGAGGTAGCTCAGTGATTTCTCGACAATTCGTGCGGGGGTGGCGGGGCAGGAGATCTGGAGAATGTCACCGACGTGAAGGTCCATGTGCACATACCCTCCTTCCGCTCTCCGCACCGTAATCCAAGATCGGGTCGATATTCGCAGGCGCCCCCGGAAAGGCGTTCGGGACTGGCTGATGTACACGGCATTGGGGTGTGGTCATCACCGGCCGCCTGCTTCCGCAACTGCGTGAGGGCGGCAATATCGTGCTGGTATCAAGCATTTCGGCGCGGATGGCCGGAGCCGGTTCGTCGGTGTACTCCGCGAGCAAAGCGGCCGTGGACAGTCTCGTCAGAAGCTGGGCCGTCGAACTCGGCCCCAAAGGAATTCGGGTCAACGGTGTCGCTCCAGGGCAGATCGACACCCCAATCCTCGGGGTGGGAGGTGTTTCTCCCGAGGCCGTCGACGATTGGTACTCCACCTACGCCGTGATGGTGCCGACCGGACGCATCGGCACGACCGCGGACATCAGCACCTGGATCACCCGCCTCGCCGAACCCGCCAGCTCCTGGATCACCGGCGAGATCATCACCATCGACGGCGGCAAACTGCTTGTCTGACCGTGTGCCCGCGGATTCGAGCCGAATCGCGAAAGCCTGACCCATTCAGCGGTTCCGAGGGTTTGCGGCAGATTTGCGCCTCTGTCATCATCTGCCGATGAAGAAATCGAAGGCCGTGGTGTTCGGTGCCGCAGTGGTGCTGTCCGTGGGAATCGCTGGTTGTAGCTCGGACCAGGAGTCATCGCCGACCGGGACCTCGGTCGCGCCGACCAGCGCGGCCGCATCACCCGCCGCGAGCGATTACGCGAACCTGCTCATCAAGCCCAGCGATATCGACTCCGACTGGGCGTTGAAGACCTCCAAGGCGGAGCCGCACGGAATCACCGGCGTCTACGGCAACGGCGCTGGGACCGAGAAGATCAGCACCGCGGTCATTGTGCGCGAGAACGCCACGACCGCTGCCGCGGCCAACACGGCGGCGAAGAATGATGTGGCGCAGAAGGCCGGTGCGGCCTTCACGCCTATCGATATCGGTGTCGACGGCGGCATCCTGAACGGCCCGAACGGAACCACTGTCGTGGTGTTCGCCGAGGGCGCAGCATTCGCGATCATCGAATTCAACAGCAAGACCGGCGAACACGTCCCCGCCGAAGTGGCGCTCGCGATCGCCGAGAAGCAGGACACCGCCATCAAGAACGGCGTGAAGTAGCGACTCGCGGTGTCAACGGTTCCGCTGCCGGATCGCCGGCAGCGGAACCGTTCTGCGTCACAACAACTTTCGGGCGATGTCTTGGACGAGTCGATGATTTGTCGCCCAGTCCGCTGATGGTGGACCTGAGTTCGGTAGAGATGCGATGACGGAGTCGAGCATCATGCCGAACTCCTCGGCGCTTTCGACCTTTGGGCATTCCGAGATGATCACGTCGTTGATCAGTCCATCGAGAGCCGAGTATCAGCTGGACCGGACCGGCGACAACACCGAGGCTGGGCGGGACGCCGGTGACAATCGATGCGGCTGGTGCCTGCTGAACCATGGGTCAACTAGTAGTTGACGAATAGGCAATCGTCAACTACTAGTTGACCGCACGGCGATAGTTCGTAGATGGCTTTCGCCGACAGCACATCGAACCGGGGAGTCGCAATGGAAGTCTTCGAGAGCGCTGCGCACCAGCATGGCGAGCCGACGGGCAGGCGGGCGATGGTCGTCGGCGCGGGTATCGCCGGTTTGGCTGCCGCGTTGCGATTGGGTCAGCAAGGCTGGGATGTCGTCGTGGTCGAACGCGCGCCGAGTCGCCGCAGTGGCGGATACCTGGTGAACCTGCACGGACCCGGATATGCAGCCACCGAACGGCTCGGGCTGGTACCGGCGTTGACTCCGCGCGATATCGGATTCTTCACCTCGGTCCTCGTCCACGCCGACGGCCGGGAGAAACTCAGAATTCCGGCCGCTGTCACCGAGGCTGCCGTCGGGAACCGGGCATTGAGCCTGTTCCGCGGCGATCTGGAGTCGGCACTGTACGACGCCGTGGCTGATTTCGCCGATATCCGTTTCGGCACCACGGTGCGGGCCATTACCCAGACCCCTGGGGAGGTCCAGGTCACCCTCAGTGACGGCACCCACCTGCACACCGAACTCCTCGTCGGCGCCGATGGCGTGCACTCCAAGGTCCGCGAGCTCGTATTCGGTGCCGAGCCCGAGCATTTCGTGGACCTCGGCCACATGGTCGGCGCGTTTCCACTGGAAACGCCTCCCGCGCACATGCCCGATGGTGTCGGCACCACGTATATCGGTCCCGGACGCACGGCCGCGGTGATGAATCTGGGACCGGAAAGGTCCTCGGCGTTCTTCGCCTACCGCTGCCTCGACCCTGACGCCGAACTCGCTCTCGGTGCCACATCCGCCCTCATCCGAGCGTTCGGGGATCTCGGCGGCGGTGTCGCCGACACCCTCCGTCAGCTCGAAGCCGAGCCCGGCGCCGCCTATTTCGATTCGGTCGGCCAGATCGTGATGGACCGCTGGAGTCAGGGCCGAGTCGTCCTGCTCGGCGACGCGGCGTGGTGCGTAACGGTATTCGCCGGCTACGGTGCCGCCCTCGCTCTCGACGGCGCCGACCGGCTCGGCACCGCGCTGGCGGCACACGGCGACGACATTCCCGCCGCCCTCGACACCTGGGAGGCGTCGTTGCGCCCGGAGGTACACAAACGACAGGCGTTGGCGCGGAAGGGAATCAGCCGATTCGCGCCGCCGTCACGCACACATGTGTGGGCAGGCGAACTGATGCTCCGCGCAATTCAGCTCCCCGGCATCCGCAGCCTGGTCCGGCGCTCAATCCAACGCGCCAACAACTAGGCCGCGTTTTGAAGGTGGGTGAGGGCGGGTGGGTGTCCGCTCTCAGTCGTGTCGTAGCCCCACACGGCCTGGTGCGGCAGCAGGCAACGCCGCCTGACCGCACCAGCGGCACCTCACCACAAGTGCAGGAAGCTCCGGATGTCGTCATACCCGTCGAGGGCCCGACTGTCCACGTCCGACGGGTCAGCCTCGGCAAACGCAGCAAACACCTTCCGACTGCGAGTTGAGGGGCACCACGCAGCGGCGCCCGTCAACTCGAACCACCGTCAAAACACGGGCGACCCGTCGATCGTGCTGACCGACCGCGCTCAACGGACTGTTACTTGCGCAGGCCGTCGCTGATCGTGGCGAGGTAGGTTTCGAACGAAATATCTCCGACCAGCTAGCTTCCTCGCTCAGCACGTCCCCCTCGCCGCCTGAATCAACCGCGCACCTTCGACCACAACCGAGGAGTTATCCACTGTGTCTCGCTACCACCTCGCCGGACGCACCGTTCTGATCACCGGCTCCACCGGCGGACTCGGATCCGCGCTCGCACGAGCATTGGCTGCCCGCGGCGCCAACCTGGCACTGCTCGACCTCGACGCCGACGTCGTCACTCGGCAAGCCGAAGCGCTGGGCCCCGACACCGCCGCGCGCGGGTGGGCCGCCGATGTCCGAGACTTCGACAGCCTGCGGCGGGCAACCGATGCTGCGGCAGCACATTTCGGTCGTATCGACGTGGTGATCGCCAACGCCGGCATCGGGACAATGGCCCCGCTGTCCACTGTCGACCCCGCCGTCTTCGACCGCGTCACCGACATCAACCTCAACGGCGTCTGGCGCACGTTCCGCGCCGGACTCCCGCACGTCACCCAGCAGAAGGGCTACCTACTCGCCATCTCCTCGATGGCAGCCTTCGTCCACTCTCCCCTGCAAGGCGCCTACACCGCGAGCAAGGCCGGCGTATGGGCACTGGCCGACTCGACCCGCCTCGAGGTGCGCCACCTCGGCGTCGGTGTCGGCAGCGCACACCCCACCTTCTTCAAAACCCCGATGATGGACCAGGTCCACGCTGACCCCGCCGGCAACACCCTCTGGAAGGGCAACGCCAGTGGCCTGTGGAAGATGATCCCCCTCGACGACGTGGTCACCGGCATCGTCTCAGGCATCGAACGCCGCGCCGACCTGATCATCGTGCCGAAACGCCTCGCCCTACTCGCCCGGATCCCCGGCCTCATCCGCCCCATCGTCGACCGGATCGGATTCCCGGGCACCACCATCCCCGACGCCATCGCCCAAGCGTCACCAACCGGGTGGAACTGACCACGCCGCAAGAGAACTGGCGCTTCGGCGGAGCCGAGCTGTGGAGAAGTGCGAGCAAAGTGTCACGCACGCATAGCGGTCCCCAGCCATTCGGTCAGAGACTGCGATGCACGTCGCTGACCGGACCGGCTAGCGCGGGCGGTCGACGGTGGGACCGGCTACCGCGCAGACACATCCGCTCATGCCGAATACCGAGTGGCACATGGTGGAGGTGAAACTGGACAAAACCCCTCCAGGATGTGCCACTCGGCGACAACATTCGAATGCTCTGCAATGCCGCATACCGCGCGGTTTGAAACGGCCGCCTTCGCTGGCTAGCAGTGCGGTGGCGTCTCTCCGTGATCGTCGGTCCCGGCCAGGATCGTCCCACGAACGCAGATACCTACTGCTGCCGGTCTGCCAGACTGCCGCCCATGGCCGAACAATCCTTCTCCTCCTTCGCCGTGGACGCCGCCGAGCTGCTCCGTCTCCCGGGCTCGGGCCGCACCGACCTGCTGGACGCCGCCCGATCCCCCCTGATCGGTGACTTGCTTGCAGGGCGTTTGGCAGACGACGCCGATTCCCTTTACACCGGCATGCTGCCCGCCCTCGCCTCCCGCCTGGGAACCCCCGTCGGCGCGGCCACCCTGCCCGGGCGACACTGGGACGACCTGACCGGCCTGTTCGAGGCCCTCGGCCGCCCCGCCCTCGCCGCCCTGTGGCGCGACCGCTGGCCCTGGCCTCGCCGCACCCCCGACAACCAGCCCTGGCCCTTCCCCACCCTGGCCCCGAACGCCACACTCGCCACCCTGCAGCGCGAACTCGCCACCCTCGCACCGGAGTCGCTCGACGGCCAGCACCTCCCCCTGGACGAGGACGACCTCGAAGAAGCCGTCTGGCTCCTCACTGAACAGCTGCCCACGTGGGTCGACGGCGCCCGAACCCTCGGCCGCGACCTGCTGATCGTCCGCGACGGCGCACGCTGACGGTTCGTCAATGTTCGCTAACCCGAAAAGCGTTCCACCGCACGCGCTTCCACTGTGCCCACCCCTTTGGAAAACCGTCCCGAACAAATGATCTCACGGTCACGCGGTGCTACCTGTATGCACTTCCCAGCAGGCAACGATCAGATGTTCGACGGGCGAAGATCGGGGGAAACGAGGATGTGCAGTCGTCGAGTACGACAAAGAAAGCGACGAGCAGCACGAGGAGGAGGACACGCCCCCCGGGGTAAGGACCGTGCGACCGGCCTCGACGTCCCGACCAGGCGCACTACATTGCCGCTTTCCGCGCTGACCGAACCGGTCAGCGCGGGGGGCGGATGATCAACCGTCCGAGCCGAACTGAGGCCGGTGGAACGTCCTCAACTGCCGATGATCGTGCCTTCGGTGAAGTCCAATCTCACGTGGTGCTAAGCCATCGATCCGGTGGCAATATCAGACCGATGTGGAAGGACTTGATCGAGAAACTCTATGACGACGCCGAGTTTGTGGCCCCAGCTTCTGACGGTGACATTGACGAGATCGAGGGTCGGCTGGGTCAGCCGATACCGGTAGAGTTGCGAGATCTTTTGCGGCACACCAATGGTGTTCAGGACGAGTGGGGATCTGGTTTGGTATGGCCAGTCGAGGAGATCATCGAGCAGAACACCGTGTTCCGCAACGAACCTGACTTCGCTGAGCTGTACGAGACCTTCGACCAATTGGTGTTCTTCGGTGACAACGGCGGCGGTGACCAGTTCGCCTATGTAGGAGAATCACCCGGACAGGCCGCTGGAGTGTACGTCTGGGACCACGAAACCGATGAGCGCACCCGGGTCGCAAGCTCGTTGACCGACTACCTGCAACGGCGGGCCGCAGCTGATGGCGAGGATTGGTATCGATGAGGCGATATGTCTTCGCCACCGACCAACGAGTGCGACTGTAAAACGTACTCTCTTGCCGCATACCGCGCTGATCGAACCGGCCAGCGCGGTACCTCGGAAGATCAACGGGCCCAGCGCTAACGGCCGCCGGTCGAACGCGCCATAGTGCCGAGCTGAGTGCGTTCGGGCAACGCCGCCAGGTGATTTGGTTGCTGCGGACTGTATACCCGGCGGATGGTCGGTGGGCCTAGGCTCTGTGGTCAACTGCCGTGAGCGAAACTGAGGAACTTGTGACTCTGAACAGTGATATCGAGGGGGCGGTTCGCGTCGCGCAAGCTGCCAAGGCGTTCACTTGGACCTGGGGCGACGACGACGTCGAGCAGTTTCGGAGCATTCTTGGGTGGGAGATCCTCAGGCGGCACGACGAAACCTGTACTCTCGCTACGGATCTTCAGGTCAATATCGCTCGCGCGCACGTAGATTGTGACAAGTACCTCCTTCGGAAGTACGGGGGCGATCGCGAGTCGATTGTGGAGATGTCGGTCTACGTGACCGACACTGTGAGCAATCACCTCGAGCCCCTTCGGGAATTATTCGATCAATTCTCGGCCCGGTTGATCCGGGAACTGGGCGAGCCGGACGCGCTGATCGCAGGCGAGAAGGTCGAATGGTCAACGCCCACAGCCATAGTCGGCTTGGGGCTATCCACGATGCGTATCGACCTCGACGTTGTAAATCCCAGGTACCGAAAATGGGATGCCGATTGCGAGTGGTACGAGGACCGCGCAGAGGTTGACCGCATGGGTGAGTAGTCCTGCTGAACGCGGGGCTGTGATCTTGGACTCTCGACGTACTATTCTGGCCGCTTACGGGTCGCTTCGGTACGGCCTAGCCGGGGCAACCGAACGCACTGAACTGCCGCGTTCCGCGCTGATTGAACCGGCTCAGGGTGGGGCGGTCGGCGGCGGGACCGGCTACGGCGCAGGCGGATCCGCTACTGCTGAGCGATCTCGGCTAGGCATCGGGTGAGACGCCGCCGTGCAGCCCCCACTTGTCGAGGCCCGAGTAGATCAGCGCGACCCGCGCCCTGGGGGAATCGAGGCCCACGCCCTCTCCGGTGTATAGCGCCACCAGTGAGTTCGGACCTCTCCACCAGGTGTCCGCGAGGCCCATCACCTCGCGCACCGGTTCGTAGTTGTCCAGGTCGATACCGTCGACCTCGTCGCCGGTGAGCTTGGTGATCTGGCGCGCCCACGTCGACGCGTGGTCCGACAAAGCGAGTGATTCCACCCAGCCCTCGATGGTCGAATGCAAAGGCACCCAACCAGTCACGTCAGCTTGGATTCCGAACTCGCCGGACGGGCCGATCATGAACGTGAAGGGCACCGCGGTCCGTTGCGTGCCGGCTTCGAACCACCATCCCGCAGTGTCTGATTCGGGGGAATCCGGATAGAAATAGCGTGGGCCGCCGTCGTACTGCGGTGCGGGTGGCAAATGCAGGCCGCCCCACTTCTTCTGGTAGGCCGACATGCGGTCGATCAATCCTGCGGGAACGCCTCGCTCGAGCCACCATTGCCGGTGGTCCTCCACAGGTTTGACCTCGACTTTGACGCCGTGCGTGCTGACATACGATCGGGCTCGTTTGGTCAAGCCATCGGGTATGCCTTCGACGGGACGCAGGATCACGGGGGCGAGTTTATCGCTGGCGCAAACCAGTGCGGTCGTACCCAGCCGAACGCACTGCCGGATCAAGCGATGTCGACGTTCACTGGCCTGTGTCGACGGCCTCCACCGGATGCCATCGGAACCACATATCGGTGCCCCCGATTCGATAGCGATCAGCTTTCTCGAATCGCATCTCGGCCATAAGCTTTCGCGCGTTGGCTGGTACCTGGCGGTAAGGGGTCAGAAGCTCGGTCAGCTCGTCGTAGCGGGCATCGATGCCACCATGGCCCGGATGAGTGTCCACCCCGATCTCGCCGGCCACGTAACGCCGGTCCCAGCGAACGAATATCTCCCACCGTTCGAGTTCCCAAGTCACCGCTTCCTCGATTGCCGGCCAGACGTTGAACTCGTACCCGTCATCGACGCGGGCGAACTTCCAACCCTCGAAATAGTGCGGCTGACCGTCTATGTCGGCGAGCCCTTCACGCGGCCAGTCACAGCGTGCCGATTCGACATGTACACGCTCGAAGCCATCCGCAATCAGGACCGCTTCATCCCACTCGTTACCCAGCACGTCCGAATGCTAGCCAGGCTCGGAGGTGCACGCATTGGGCAGACTGTTCGCACATGCCGCATTCCGCGCTGACCGGCCCTCCCGGCGTGCCCGGCTTTTGCATGGAAAAGGCTGCAGACCAGTAACATTCGCCACCACTGACAGGCGGACGTTCATCGACTCTCGATCGCACCCGGCATCATGGACGCGTGGAGTCGACGGAACAGACCGAAACGCATCAAACTGCCGGAGAACGCGAAGAGCTCACCAGTGTCCTGGAGTTCCATCGGGAGACGCTGGCCCGCAAATGTTCCGGGCTGACGCCGGAGCAGCTTCGCCGGCGAGCTGTGGAACCGTCCGAGCTTTCGCTGCTCGGGCTCGTGCGGCATCTGACCGATGTGGAGCTGGGCTGGTTCGCCCGGATCCTGTCCGGCACAGAGGTCCCGTTCGCGCATTGGCGGGCGGATGCCCCGGACGGATCGGACTTCGATGTCGACGAAGCTGACGCGGACGAATCACTCCGGTTGTGGCACAACGCATGTGACCGCTCCCGCGAGATCGCCGACGCCTGCGAGTCGCTCGACACCTTCGGGGTGCATCAGCCGACCGGTGAACGCTTCAGCCTGCGCTGGATCCTCATCCACATGATTCAGGAGTACGCCCGGCACAACGGGCACGCCGACCTCATCCGGGAACGGATAGACGGCCAAACCGGCGTGTAAGAGCCGAAGGTGCGATCCACCGGTATTCGCGCATACCGTGTGTCGGCTTTTCGTCGTGGATAGCCTTGGCGCTGTGGATGGTCTTGATATCAAAACCGCCGTGGGCAGCGAAACGGGCAACCGCTATTCGGCGAACTTCGACGTCACATACCTTGCTGAGGAACCTCTTCTCGCGGTGCTGGCCGACGGTATGGGAGATGGACCGGGTAGCGCGGCCGCGGGGCGGATCGCTGTCGATACCTTCGTCGACTACGCCACGCGTGTGGCAGAGCCCGGGCCGGACACGCTGCGCGACGCTGTGGCAGCGGCGCACGCCGGGGTGAGCCGCGCCGACCGTGAATTGCGGGACCTGGCCGGATGCACTCTCACTGCCATGATTGCCGCGCCACAGGGTTGCTGGCTCGTTCAGATCGGTGACTCTCGGGTGTATCGGTGGCGTGCCGGGCTGCTCGAACTGTTGACCACCGACCACACGATGGCATGGCTGGGGGCGGTGCACGGTTGGTATCCGTTCGACTCGGCGCAGGCCGCGGCGGCGCGGTATCAACTGACACGCTATGTCGGCCATGTGTCCGCGCCGGAACCCGATGTGTTCAGCGTGACGCTGAGACCGGGTGACCGGTACCTGCTGTGCACCGACGGTGTATCCGAACAGGTCGGCTACGACGACTTACGGACTGTTCTCGGTCGCGATACACCGCCGAACTCTGCCGTCACCGCCCTTTTGGCTGCCTGTGAGACAGCGGGCGGAAACGACAACGCCTCCGCCATCGTGATCCGGGTCGATTGAACAACATGCCGGAGGTTGTGAATTTGACGGCGGTTGATTCCGCGGGTGTGCAGTGGCCGGTCATGCTTCGTCTGGGCGAGCCGTCGGTGGCGCGGGTGGAGTTGGTGGGTCATGGCGTGTTCGGGTCGGCTGATGACGACTACCTGAGTTGTCTGCTCGCTGTCCGCGAGTATCTGGAGGAGCGGGGCCGGCTGTTGTGCTGTCAGGGCGCTCGGCCGGATGTGTGGCCGTCGGGCATGTTGCGGCAGTTCGACAATGGCCGGCGCGCATACGTTCTCGACCCTGCTCGGCGCGGTGCGGAACTCGAGGTGGTGGACATCTTCGCTCCGGCACCGGCAGAGCTGGTCGTGAGCGTGCTGGAGCAGGGCAAGGCCGTGTTCGCGTTCCATGGCTTGCCCTGGCGAGGAGAGTAGCCGCCACCTCACCGCCGACGAGTCGGCGCAGGCAGCGAGTGTGTCGCCGAGTCACACGCCCTGGGGGATTCGCCCGAAGTCCCCTCCAGGACGTGGATCGGACGGGGCTACGCTTCCTCGATCCGCTTCGTGTCCGGGTTGTGAACCCCGTTGGGGCGGATCTGTTCGAGGGCCTGTCGCACGACAGCCTCGGAGACGTCGCCCTTGACCGAGATCTCCGAGTCGCCGATCTTCAACGTGAATTTGGTTGTGCGGCTGGCGATCCAGGCTGTCACGCAGGCAGTGACCGCACCCATCAGGGGCGCGGATTCGACCACGAGTTTGATGAGTTCCGTCGCGCCGAGTGCGTCGGGTACCGGTTCGCCGCTGATCAGTCGTTTGTGGACGGCGCGCAGGTCGTCGTCCACGACGATCGCCTCGAACAGCGAGGCCAGTTCGGCGATGTCGTCGTCGGCGTCGGTGATCGAGATGGTGATCGTTGCGGCCACGTGGATCCTCCCCGGTAGGTCTGTGGCCGCAATTCTAAGGCGGACGGTCAGTGTGCGCCCGAGTGGCACTGGGGGACGGGAGGATTCGTGCGTCCGGTGCAGTACCGTCCCTCCGGGGAATTGCCCGGGGGACGGTCCGCACCGTCCGCGCGCCGCTGCCGGCGGTCGCGTTCGATGATGCGCGCCGCCAGGCGGACGACGGCGTCCTCGAGCCGCATCCCCAGCGATTCGGCTCGCAGCGCCGCCATCTCCAGCACGAACTCCTCTTCGGTGGAGGCAAGGTCGCTCAGGATCTCGTCGAGCGCCATCCCGTCGATGGCCTGCTCCCGGGTCAGATCCCGCCCCGGCAGCCAGCTGAGCACCCACCGGCTCCCGGCAGGACCGGGAACCAGATGCGCGGTCTCGGGCGTCATGTCACTGGTGATCGCCTGTCCGGAAATACGTAGCGCCATAGCCTTTCACCCCCTCGGAGCTGGACTCCCCGAAAATGTACGGTCCGGCGCTTAACGATCGCTATCGATTTCCTTACCGGGAACGGTCCGGTCGCCGTCCCGGAGGGCGCCCGGTGATCAGCCCTGGCGGGGTGGGATCCCCTCGCGGAGCATGTCCTCGACGGTGGCGAAGGCGTGGGCGGTGAGCCACAGGCGCAGCAGGTGGCGGCGACGGGCGGGGTCCTCGTGGTCGGTGTAGGCCTCGCGGCTGTGCAGGATCTTCGCGTTGTTGAGGATCTGGATGTCGCCGGGAGCGAAGTCCATGGGGAGGTAGAAGGCCGGGTCGTTGGCGGTGTCCTCGAGCATGCGCATGGCCTCGAGTTGCAGGTCGGTCAGGGGCGGGACGCCGGGATGGCGTTGGGCGTCGCGGATGTACCAGCCGATGTAGAAGATGCGGGGCGTGCCGTTGATGTCATGGATGGCGGGCAGGGTGAAATACGGTGTGTCGCCGGGGGATTGCTCGTCGTTGCGGTCCCAGTGGAAGGGGCTGCGCAGGACCTCGAGGAGATCGGGCCGCTCGGCCAGGATGTGGTTGTAGACGGCCAGGGAGCTCGCGATGCGGCTCTCCCCACCGGCTTTCGCGGCGTTCAAGCACAGCAGCCCGACCAGGTCGGAGCCGTCGGTGTGGAAGTCCTGACGCTCGTTGGTGGTGTAGAGCCGCACCGCCGGGCCGGTGCGCGGGAGGCGCTCGTCGCGAACATGGCCCAGCAGATCGCCCGCCGCGTTCTGGCTGACCGGAGTGCCCAGGTGCAGGCCGAGACCGACGTAGGCGAGCTCGATCTCGGCTTCGGTGAGCAGCTCGACGGGGAACCGGCGGATGAGGACGAAGGCGCGGCCCTGGGCCAGAGTGACCGTCCACTCGCGCAGCGGATCGGCCAGGCCCGGCAGCGGGAAGTCCTCGCGACGCAGGTTCGCGGCGTCACGCCCGACGGCGACGGCCGCGCGTGTGGCGTCCACGATCTCCGCGCGCTGCGCGTCGGTCAGGACGGTCGACCATTCGGCGGGGTCGGTGAGGTCCGCGCCCCGCCACACGGCGGGCGACTGGACAGGTTGGGGGACATTCATCGCAGGTCCGCTCCTCATGCCGTCAACTCGTCGATGAGTTGTTCCACCCGGGTACGGATTTCGTCGCGAATCGGCCGCACGGCTTCCACGCCCTTGCCCGCGGGATCGTCCAGGGTCCAGTCGCGGTAGTCGACGCCGGGGAAGTAGGGGCAGGTGTCGCCGCACCCCATGGTGATCACCACGGTGGAGGTCTGCACCGTGTCCGGGGTGAGGACCTTCGGCGTCTGGGCGGTGATGTCGATGCCCAGTTCGGCCATGGCCTCGACCGCGGCCGGGTTGATGGTGTCGGCGGGCGCGGTTCCGGCTGAACGAACTTCGATGGCGTCCCCGGCCAGGTGGGCGAGGAAACCCTGTGCCATTTGGGAGCGGCCCGCGTTGTGGACGCAGACGAACAGGACGCTCGGCTTGACGGAGGTCATGGGTGGGCGGAGCCTTTCAGGCGGTCGGGACGTCGAGAGCGGCGCGCTCGGCCGGGGCGGGATCGGGGTACAGCGCGCCGACCAGGACGAATCCCAATGCGGCACCGAGGAATTGAGCGGCGATGAACGCCGGTACCGAGGAGGGCGCGATTCCGGCGAAGGAATCGGAGAAGATCCGCCCAACCGTGACGGCGGGATTGGCGAAACTGGTGGAGCTGGTGAACCAGTACGCCGCACCGATGTAGGCGGCCACCGCGACGGACGCCAGTGCGGCGCGGCCGGTCCGCACCAGCGCGAAGATGACCGCGATCAGCCCGGCGGTGGCCACCACCTCACCGACCAGATGGCCGGTGCTGACCCGGTGATGGGTCGCGATCTGGACGGCCCGCTGATCGAACATGATGTTGGCCAGCACAGCTCCGGCGATGCCGCCGGGCACCTGGACGCCGACATAGGCGAGCAGCTCGGCGGAGGTGAGACCGGTGCCGAGGCGGCGACCCGCCCACCAATCAGCCACCGAGACGAGCGGATTGAAGTGCGCGCCGGAGACCGGTCCGAGGATCAGGATCAGAATCCCGAGCCCGAACACGGTGGCGGTCGAGTTCTCCAGCAGCTGGAGCCCGACATCGTGGGCGGACAGCTGCTGCGCCGCGATGCCGGACCCGACGACCACGCACACCAGCAGTCCGGTGCCGACGAACTCGGCCAGCAGACGCCGGGACAGCGTGGTCATCGGGCGGCCGCCTCGGGCAAGGCGATATCCAGCAGATCCGACAGCTGCCGTAGCGCTCCGGGCTCGACGCGGTAGTACACCCACGAGCCGCGGCGCTCGCTCGACAGCAGCCCGGCTTCCCGCAGCACCTTCAGATGGTGGGAGATGGTGGGCTGGGAGACGTCGAAGCCGTCGGAGATGTCGCACACGCAGGCCTCCTGGCCGACATGGCTCGCGATCACCGACAACAGCCGCAATCGCACCGGATCCGACAACGCTTTGAACACCCCCGCCAACTCGGTGGCGGCCGCCGGGGTCAAGGGTTGCCGGGCCAGGGGAGTGACCTCACATCCGGGTGCGGTCACCGCGGTGAGCGGCAATTCTCGTTTCGACACGCATCGATATTGACGGTTGTCGAAGTCACGTGCAAGCGAACAGCCAGCGAATACGCGGCGACGTCAGCCGCAGCAGGACTGGCCCGACGCCACCGCCTCCGCCTTCGCGGTGCTGCCGCAGCAAGCTCCCTCCGCGGCGGCTTCCTCGGCGGTGCCGCAGCAGACCGCCATGGCCTGCGCGTCCGTCGCGGCCTCCCCGGAGGCGAGAATCGGTGCCGTGCCGAAGGTTTCACTGTCCGCCAGGACGGTGTAGACCTCCCACCGTTCGGCGTCGGGCCCGGTCACCCACACCTTGTCCTGGGTGGCGAAGCAACAGGTGGTGGCGATCTGCTCCTCGGTGAACATGCCCGCGTCGGACAGGCGGGCGATCTCGGCGTGCACCTGACCGGAGGATTCGACCTCCACGCCGAGGTGGTTGAGGCTGCCGCCCTGGCCCGGGTTCTCGATGAGAACCAGCTTCAGCGGCGGCTCGGCGACCGCGAAGTTCGCGTAACCGGGCTTGCGCTTGGCCGGTTCGGTCTTGAAGAGGGTGGAGTAGAACGCGATGGCCTGGTCGAGGTCGTCGACATTGAGGGCGAGCTGGATGCGGGACATGATGACGGTACCTCCACTTGTGAGACATATGTCGAAATGCTGATGCGGTCGAGTCTGCGCCACTATTTCGACATATGTCAAGAAGGTGCGTAAAGTCGTTCTCATGCCCAAGGCGCTACCCGTGATCGACATGTCCGCCCCCGTCTGTTGCGCGCCGGTCGCGGCGGGCCCGGTCGACGACGTCGCCGCGCTCGAAATCGCCCTGCGGCTCAAGGCGATTGCTGACCCGGCCCGGGTGAAACTGCTTTCCCTTCTGCTCACCAGCACCGCGGGCGAGGAGAACACCGGTGATCTCGCGCAGGCCGTCGGCCTGGCCGAATCGACCGTCAGCCACCACCTCGGCCAGCTGAAGAAGGCGGGCCTGATCGAATCCGAGCGCCGCGGCATGAACACCTTCCACCGCGCCTACCGCGACGCCCTGTCAGCGCTGTGCCTGGTCCTCGACCCGAACTGCTGCCGCTGACACCCGTGCCGGCGCACTAGCTTTCGGCGGTGCCGATCAGCCGGTCGGGCACGGTCAGTTCGCGCGGGAGAACACGGCCACCAGGAAGTCCGCGTCGGCGGTGAAGGGCCGCAGATCCCAGGTCGACAGCAGCAGATCCGGTGTGAGGCCGGAGGTTTGGGCGTCGGAGAGGAACTGGGTGAAGTCGTAGCCACGATCGGCGCCGAAGCCGATCACCGCGCGGCCGGTGGGGGCGAGGTGCCGGGCGAAGGCGGACAGGACGGCGCGGCGGGTGGAGGGCGCCAGGAACGCCATCACATTGCCCGCGCAGACGATGGCGTCGAAGTCGGCGGGCACGCCACGGCTGGGGAGGTCCAGTTCGGCCAGGTCGCCGACGAGCCAGGTGGGGCCGGGGTGGTCGTGTTCGGCGGCGGCGATCAGCACCGGGTCGACGTCGACACCCACCACGGCGTGGCCCACCTGGTGCAGGTGGCCGCCGATGCGGCCCGGCCCGCAGCCCGCGTCCAGGACACGGCTGCCACGCCCCAGCATGGCGTCGATCAGCCGCGCCTCGCCGACGATGTCGGTGCCCTCGGCGGCCAGATTGCGGAAACGCTCCACGTAGCGCGTCGAGTGGGTGGGATCGGCGGCGATGATCTCCTCCCACTGGCTGGGGGTGCGTCCGCTCATGGTCTGAACCTCCTCGCTCGGGGCGCGTCCACTTCACTCTGCCAGTCCGGGAATCGGTGTCCGGGTGGGGGCTGGCGTGTAGCGGACGCGCCCCGGCTGCCGCGCCTACGCCAGGCGAGTCGGCAGCGGGGCGAGGGTGTAGTTCTGCCAGACGTAGTTGTCCATCTGGTGCTGGTCACCGGAGAGGTTCACGACGCGGTCGACCTTGCCGTCGGCGTTGAAATGCCAGACGAGCGCCCACATGGTGTCGACCTTGCCCTCGCCGGCGGTGGAGTAGCCGCGGTGGATGTCCACGACGTATTCGTCATTGGCTTCGAGGAAGAAGGTCTCGGCCTTCATTCCCGCGGTCGAGAGCTGGTTGAAGAATTCCACGACCTCGTCGATACCGTGCTTGGTGCCCGACAGCGGGTGGCGGCCGGGAATGGTCCAGCTGATGTCCTCGGTGAGGACGGCCCGCATCCCGTCGAGGTCGTAGCGGGCGTAGGCCTCGAAGAAGGCGGCGATGGCGGCGATCTTCGGATCCTGTTCGGTCACAACGTTTGTCGTCATACGAGCAGGTTATTGCCGAGCTGCGGCGAAGAGAAGAATCGATCCGGAATGGACCTGAAACGGATCGTTATCAATCGATCCGGACTTCGGTTGAGCGGATGACGAGATTCGAACTCGCGACCCTCACCTTGGCAAGGTGATGCGCTACCAGCTGCGCTACATCCGCGTGCTCACCCGGCCTTGTGGGCCGATCGGCTTGCGGGACAGAACATTAGCCTATGGGTGGGTGGGTAAAGCAAATCGGGTGGAACCGGCGCTCCGGCCCCACCCGTTCGGCCTCAGCGGCGCAGCGCGTCCGCGGTCGCCCGGAAGGCGAAGATCGCCTCGCCCATGTTCTCCTCCGAGTTGAGATCCTCGCTGGTCTTGACGATCACCACGTTGTCCTTGGGCGACACGTAGATGTACTGGCCGAGGATGCCCACGGCCACGTAATCGCCCCGGTCACCGTCGCCGAGCCACCACTGATAGCCGTAGCCGTAATTGTTCTCCGACGACTCGGGCGACTCCGGCATCAGGTGATGCGGCTGCAGATACGGCTCGCTGCTGTGGGTGGAGTCCCGTACCCACTGCGCGGGCACCACCTGCCGGTCGCCGACCCGCCCGTCATGCAGATACAGCAGTCCGAATCGCGCGAAATCCCTTGCGGTGGCGTGATAGCAGCAGTACGCGATATCGCTGCCCCGGTAGTCGTGCCCCAGCAGCGCGGACATCTGCATGCCCGCCGGCTGCCAGATCTTGTCCTGCACATACGACGACAGCGGATGCCCGGTCGCCTTGGTCACCACCCAGCCCAGGACGAAGGTGTTCATCGAGTCGTAGTTCCACCGCGTGCCCGGCGGGGTGTCGCGCTCGGCCTCCTTGGCCTGATCGATGAGCGAGGTCCCCGCGACCATACGAATCGTGGTGGCGGTGGACCCCTTGGTCGGATCGGCGTAGTCGGTCTCGTCGTACTCGTGCCCCGAGGCCATGTGCAGGACGTCCCGGATCCGGACCCCGTCGTAGCCGGTGCCTTTCAACTCGCCGACGTACCGGGTGACCGGATCGTCCACCGACCCGATCCGCCCCTCGGCGATCGCGATCCCGACCGCGGTGGCGGTGATCGACTTGCCGACCGACCACGAGTTGAAGCGGCTGGCGGCCGAGTACCCGGCGAAGTAACGCTCGTCGACGATCGAATCGTTCTGCACCACAACGAAACTGCGCGCGGAGCTGCGTGTGAGGTAGTCGGCGAGCGTGCGCTGCTGCCCCTCGTAGGTGTAGGTGGCCTGGATCGGTTTCCCGGTTCCGGGCAGCGGCGTCGGATGGTTCGACGCCGCGACGGTGGTCGTCGGATAGAAGGGCACGTGGGGGAGCAGCGGTAGCGGCAACGGGCCCGAGGCGGCCGCGGAGCCGCTCACGGCGAGGGTCGCGGCGACGGCCAGGCAGGCGACGGCGGACAGGGATCTTCTGAGCATCAGTGCTTCCGTTCTTCAGCGGGTGCCGGAGCATGGAATCACTTAACAACAGTGGTGTCAACGTTGGTGCTTATTTGCTGCCGGTACTCTGACCAGGGTGAAATCCTCTGGTTCCGCCGCACCGCGTCGCCGCCGGTCGCTGAGTTTCCTGACCCCTGAGTTGATCTTGGAAACCGCGATGACGGTCATGGAGCGAGACGGGGCCGACGCGCTCACCCTGCGTCAGCTCGGCGCGGAACTGGGCGTCGACCACACCGCGGTGCTGCGGCACTTCCGCAACAAGGACGAGCTGCTGCTGGCGCTGTCGAACAAGCTCATCGCCGAGGCCCTGGAAGGCATGGTCCCGTCGCCGGACTGGCGTGACACCCTGCGCGACCTCGCCGGGCGGGTGCGCCGCGCCTGCCACACGCACCCGCGCGTCGCGGTGGTGGTGGCGGGCCGGACCTCCCGGCGCGAGGCGGAATTCGCGGGTGCCGAGATCGTCATCGGGGCGCTGCTCCAGGCGGGATTGCAGGGCCGTGAGGCCGCGTCGTCCTATCGGGCGCTGGTCGAAGTCGCGCTGTCCTATTCGGCCCTCGAGGCGATGCTGCTGACCGTGCCCGAAGTCGACCGGGCCGCGGATCACGCCGCGTGGAGTCGCGAATACGTCGCGTTGCCCGCCGATCGCTACCCCAATATCGCGGCCGTGGCCTCGCATCTGCCGGAGGTGGAGGAGGAGGACCAATTCGAGGTCGCGCTGGAACTGATCCTCGACGCGGTGGAACTGCGCGCCGCGCGTCGGTAGCCGGAAAAGCAGAAAGGCCCGGCGGTGGCCGGGCCTGATCTGTTCATTCGTGGTGCGCGATACTGGGATTGAACCAGTGACCTCTTCCGTGTCAGGGAAGCGCTCTCCCGCTGAGCTAATCGCGCGGGTAAATCCCCCTTTGAGCGGATGACGAGATTCGAACTCGCGACCCTCACCTTGGCAAGGTGATGCGCTACCAGCTGCGCTACATCCGCGTGCTCACCCGGCCTTGTGGGCCGATCGGCTTGCGGGACAGAACATTAGCCTATGGGTGGGTGGGTAATGCAAATCGCCAGGAAAACGGGCTATTTCGGACGTGTCTCGGTGCCGGTCAGTCGGTCTCGGGGAGCGGGTCGGCCAGGGGCGCGGCCTGGGCGCGGGAAAGGCGCACCGCCGCAACGCACATGACGACCACCGAGAGGGCGACGAAGGCGGTGCCGAGCGGACCGGACCGCAGCCGCTCGTCGAGGACGGTCATGCCGAGGAAGGCCGCGCCGAGCGGCTCGGCGACGGTGAACGCGGGCAGCGAGGCCGACAGCGGGCCCACCTGATAGCCACGCTGTTGCAGATACAGGCCAAGCAGGCCGCAGGCGGCCAGGACGTAGATCTCCCAGCTTGTGAGGGCGGTCCCGATGCTGATCGAGAACAACTGCGTCACGTTCTCGGTGAGGGCGGCCGAGACGCCGAAGAGCAGACCGGCCGCCGTGCCCAGCAGCAGGGCTTGCAGGGTCGGCACCCGCACGGTGGTGGCCACCACGACGCTGACGGCGATGACACCTGCCGCCAAGCCCAGCGGGACCACCCAGCGATGCCAGGGCGCCTCGGTGACCCCTTCGGTCGGTTCCCCGACCACCAGGAAGCACGCCAGCGCGATCGACAACGCCACCGCCTGCAACCACATCGCCGTGGTCACCCGCCGCCCGCTGTAATGCGCGGCCAGCGGCAGCGCGAACACCAGGGCCGTCACCAGAATCGGCTGCACCACCAGCACCGATCCCAAGGCCAGCGCCGCCACCTGGAACGCGAACCCGCCCGTGTCGCCGATCACCCCCGCCACCCACCGCGGATTGCGAATCAGGCTGGCCAGCAACGCATCCCCTTCGGGGACGTCCGCCGCGGCCCGCTGTTGCGCCACCGCCGACACCGCGAACAACACCGCGCCGATGAACGCGCACACCACCGCTGCCACAGGTAGGTTTCCCACCTGATCAAGTCTGCCCGACAGGGTCATCTTCGTCGGTTG
This sequence comes from Nocardia sp. NPDC004340, assembly GCF_053602575.1. Lineage (NCBI taxonomy): Bacteria > Bacillati > Actinomycetota > Actinomycetes > Mycobacteriales > Nocardiaceae > Nocardia > Nocardia sp. NPDC004340. The sequence goes on along the minus strand of NZ_JBSGDW010000004.1, from coordinate 533,741 downwards.
GCGGGGCCGTCGAGCGAGGCCCGAATTCGGCGGTCGAACCGTCGCGCCCGTCGGCCCGGCTCCCGACGATTCGAGTCAGTCGATCTCGTCGGCCCAGGCTTGCAGCCCGGCCAGAAACCCCCGCCGCTGCGTCGGTGTCAGCCGCCCCATCGCCCGCAGCAGCGCGTCCGATCGGCGGTTGATGAAGGTTGCCACATCGTCGCGGCGATCGTCGGGCAGCGACAGCAGGGTGCGCCGATTGTCGGCCGGATCGTTGTGCCGGCGCAGCCACCCGGCCCGGTTGAGCTCCCCGGCAAGCTGACTCGCATTGGTCAGGCTGATGCCGAGCCGGCGGGCCAGATCGCTGACGCTGAGACTCCCCGCCGCCAGCACCTGCGCGAGCACCGCGCCGTGCCGATTGCCGAGCCCGCCCGCGTCGAAGGATTCGCGCAACGCGGCGGGCATATCGCCGTGGGCGCGCCGGAAATGGGTGGCGATCAGGGGTGCGAGCGCCTCCAGTTGCCGCTGGTGTTCCGCACTCACCGGTGCGCCCGCGGCGTCCGCCGCTCGCTGTGGCCGAGGCACGAACCCCTCCCATCGATGTCGTACTGCGGTCTTGACAGATCCAGGATACAGGTTCGAAGATTTGAACTATTCTGAAAACTGAACCAATTGGAGACGGCGCTCTCCGCGAAAGGCTCACCCATGCGCACTCGACTGCTCACCGCGGCCGCCCTGCTCACCACCGGATACCTGTGCGGCGCCTTCGGATACGGATTGATCAATGTCGCGCAAGCGTTCAAAACGGTGCCGCTGGATGTGCGGTTCACCTTCCATACGGCCCTGATGAAGGTCAACGGACCCGTCATGCAATCGGCGATGGGCTTGGCCGCGCTGACCTCGCTGCTGCTGGCGATCTACAGCGGGGGGGTCGTGCGCCGTTCGGCCGCAACGGCTTCCGGCCTGGTCCTCACGTCCTTCGTCATCACCCGATTCGGCAATGTCCCGATCAACGGCAAGATCAAGCAGTGGGCCGTCGGGCCCCGCCCCGACGACTACGCCCAGATCCTGCACCGCTGGGAGCTGTTCCACATCGCCCGCACCGGCACGGCGCTGCTGGCCTTCCTGATCATCATCGCCATCGCCGTCTTCATTCAGCCCGCTCGGGCGGAGCGGGATCAGACGGTTCTGTCCGCCCCCAACTGAATTCGCGCGGCCGGGGCGGCCCCGTGATAGAAATGCCGCCCCAGTCCGACCGTGAACACCAGAATCCCGTACGCGGCGTGCTCCACCGACGCCGTGAACAGCGACCGGGTCCGCATGTACCGCGCCGCGAACAACCATCCGCCCACACTGCTGGCCGCCACCGAGAACCAGCTCCCGAACACGATGTGCACGTACCCGAACGCCGCCGCGCTCGCCGCCACCATCGCCCGGCCCTCCCCGAACACCGGCGCGTACCGGTGGAACAGGAACGACCGGAAGATCAACTCCTGCGGATACACGCTCAACGCCGGATACAGCACCATGACCGCCAGCCAGATCAACGGATTGCGCCGCGGCAGATCGAACAGATCCTCCCGCCGCAGCAACGCCGTGGCCGCGGTCAACGCGACCGCGTTCGCCCCGGCGCCCACCGCCATCGACCGCGCCTGCTCCGGGAATGCCTCGGCCCGCCACAGGGATTGGCGGTCGAACCCCTTCGACCGCCGCAGGTACACCGTCACCCCGGTCCCAAGGACCAGCAACGCCGGAATCGGTGGCTTCCCCCGCATCACCGCGTTGTACAAGGTCGTCCCGCCGAAGAACAACGCCGCGTACTCGGCCGCCAGATAAACCCGCCGCCGCCGCCGAATCCTCATGGGCACCACCATAATTTCCGGCCCGTGACCGCGCAGCGGAGCAAATTTCGCCACAGGTCGTAGCGAATTCCGCCGAATCAGCTGTCGCTGACGTTGTGTCTAGTTAATCTGTGCGATGTCAGTGAACCTGGAACGCTAGGACCTCGCGTGAGCTACTCACTCATCATCGAGAACGGCACCATCGTCGACGGGACGGGCGCCGAGCCGTACACCGGCGATATCGCCGTCGAGAACGGGCGCATCGCCGCCATCACCCCGCCCGGCCAACTCGCCCACGCCGAGGCCGAGAACCGGATCGACGCGCGGGGACTGCTGGTCACGCCCGGCTTCGTCGACATCCACACCCACTACGACGGCCAGATCACCTGGGACCCGCAGCTGACCCCCAGCTGTTGGCACGGCGTGACCACCGTCGTGATGGGCAACTGCGGCGTCGGGTTCGCACCGGTCACTCCCGAGAAGCGGGACTGGCTGATCGGGTTGATGGAGGGTGTCGAAGACATTCCCGGCGCGGCGCTCTCGGCCGGAATCCGCTGGGACTGGCAGTCCTTCCCGCAGTACCTGGACGCGATCGACCGACTGCCGCTGGCGGTCGACGTCGGCACCCAGGTGCCGCACGGCGCGGTCCGCGGATACGTCATGGGGGAGCGCGGCGCCAAGAACGACGCCGCCTCGCCCGAGGACATCGCCATGATGGCCAAGCTCGTGCGCGAGGGCATCGAGGCGGGCGCACTGGGCTTCTCGACCTCCCGCACCATCGTGCACCGTGCCATCGACGGCGAACCGGTCCCGGGCACCTTCGCCGCCGAGGAGGAACTCTTCGCCATCGGCCAGGCCCTGGCCGACGCGGGCGCGGGCGTCTTCGAACTGGCCCCGCCGGCATCATGGGCGAGGACCTCGCCGCCCCCGACCGTGAACTCGCCTGGATGTTGCGCCTGGCCGAGCAGACCGGTCGCACCGTGAGTTTCGGCCTGCTGCAACACGATGGCGCACCCGATGACTGGAAGCGGCTGCTGGACACCGCCGGTGCTGCCTTCGAACAAGGAATCCCGATCCGCCCACAGGTTTCCGCCCGCCCGCTGGGACTGCTCATCGGCCTGCAGACCTTCAACCCGTTCTCGTTCCGGCCCAGCTACCAGGCCGCCGTCGAACGCGCGGGTCAGAGCCTCGACGCCCTGGTCGCCGAACTCCGCGATCCGGCACTGCGGCAGACGATTCTCAAAGCCAGGCACGGGCTCCGCCCTTGTTCTACCAGGACACTCATGCGCGGTCGAGCTTGGGCGTGAGGTCCTGATTTGCTGGTTTGTCTGTGTCGCCGCGATCACCGACGCTGTTGGCCCGGGGATCCCGCTGAGTTGAGCGAGCCGTCCGCGGAGCCGAGCGTGGGTCCGACGTGTGGTCGCGTCCCCAGCCCTGGACATGGATCAACCCGACCTGTGGCGCCGGTTTGTGTCTTGCGGCGATGGTGAACCTGCCGCAGACGTACTGGGTTAGGTGCCGTCCGGCCCCATATTGCTCGCAGACCTCACAGCTCTGGGCACGTCGCCGACACCGACGAACTGGCCTTCGAGGAATTCCTCCCGCGCTACCAGGACATGCTGCGGCGCATCGGACCCGCCCGCGGCTTTCGCGTACCGACCGCCGACAGGTCCGACGCGAAACCGGCCCGGACGGAGCCCTCTACGTCGGCTCGCCGGATACCGTCGCCCGCAAGATCGCCACCAACTTCCGGACCCTCGACGCCACCCGCTTCAACTTGAAGTTCAACATGGGAATGAGTCAGCGCGAGGTTCTCGCCACTATCGAGCTCTACGGCTCGAAGGTCATCCCGCAAGTCCGTGACTTGCTCGCCGAGTGGAGTGTCGGCATCAAGCGATCGAGAAATCGCAGATGGTGTGTCGCGTGCACTATTTCCTGTCAATGCGCCGGGGTACCTCGGCGTCCTGCCCAAGCTGTCCCGGGGTGCGGAGATGCGTTGTGGTGGTTTCCTGGAAGTTTCGAGCATCCTGACTGGGTGGCGCACCGAACTGCCGCCGGTACTCCCGGCTGAACTGGGACGGGCTGGCGTACCCGACCTTGCGACAGACCCCGGTGACGTCACTGGGGTCGGCGATCAGGAGCAGCCGGGCCTCATGCAGGCGGATGTGTTTCTGAAACTGAACCGGGCTCATGGCAGTGACGGTGTGGAAGCTGCGGTGGAACGCCGAAACGCTCATCGCCGCCCGGTGTGCCAGCTCCTCTACCCGGAATTGCCGGGAGTAGTGCTCGCGGATCCAGCGGATCGCGGCGGCGATGTGGTTGAGATTGCTGTCGGGGCTGCCGAATTGGCGGATCATCGCGCCTTGTTCGCCGGTGATGAGCCGCCATAGGATCTCGCGTTTGATCAGCGGCGCGAGTACCGCGATATCGTGCGGCCGGTCCAACAACCGCAACAATCGCAGAACCGCGTCGAGCAGGTCGGCATCGGCGTCGCTGACCGCCAGTCCGGGCGGGGTCAGTGTGTCGATGTCCGGCAATCCGGCGGGAGCGGACAACAGCGTTTCGACGATGTCGGCTGGATCGAGGGTGAGACCCACGCCGAGTCCGGGGCGACCGGGCGACGCTTCGAGAAAGTGGCTGACAACCGGAAGGTCGAGCGATGCAACCAGATATTGCCCGGCGCGGTGCTCATACATGCGCTCGCCGAGCGCGAACCGTTTGGTGCCCTGCCCGACCAGTGCGAAGACTCGGCTGTAGGTGACCGGTCGCGGTGGTTGCGGCGTCACGGCTTTGAATATCCGCACCGCGTCGATGGCGGTGGTCAGATCGGGTCTGGAATGGCGGTCCATCAGGTCGCACAATTCCTCGAGTGCTGTCGCCCGTTGGTAGTTGCCGCACCACAGGGGGCCCTGGTTCGTTCGGACGCGGGCCGGATCAGATGGCCACGACTCAGTCGCGTGTATGGATGGGTCTGTGGCCGTGGCGAAGTGAGCCGCCGCTCCGGCCGTTTCCGGTTGCGACGAGTTCTCCGAGGATGGAAAGGGCTGTTTCAGCAAGGGTGATCCCTCCCAGGTCGAGTCCGACCGGCCCGGTCAGTCGTTCCAGCCCGATGGTTCCGGCGAGCCGCCGCAGGCGCTGTTCATGGGTGGCCCGGCTGCCCAGCGCGGCCACGTATTCCGCCCGCCCAGCCAGAGCCGCCCGCACCGCGCCGTCGTCGATTCGTGGATCGTGGCTCAGCGCGATGACTGCATCGTATCGACGAAGCGGGTTGGCGGTCAGCCATTCTTGCGGCCAGGCGCGCACCAGGGCAACGGAGCCGGGGAACACGCCCGACGCGATATGCGCGGGCCGCGGGTCGACCACGACGACAGCGAGTTGCAGCGCTTCCGCGAAACCGGCGATGCCGGCTGCGAGGTCGGTGGCGCCGGCCAGCACCAGCGTCCGGCGACCGCTCAACTGCTCGGTGAAGGCCGATTCGGTGTTGGCGCCCACCGCGGAATCCGTTGTGACGGTCCAGGTGTGTGGCGGCCGCAACGCCGTGCGAATCGTCAGCTCGGTGTCGTGGCGCAGTGCGGCGGTGATCTCGGTGTGCACCGGATCGGGCGGGGCAGGCGTGACCAGCACCCGCAGTTCCGTGGTGCACGCCGGTCCGGTTTCCCAGGGCAACAGATCTTCTCCCGGCACCAGCGACATCAGCCGTGCCGGGCCACCGGCCAGCACCTCGCGGGCCGCGTCGAGCACCATGCCCTCGATGCAGCCGCCTGACACTGATCCGCACCACGTCCGGTCGGCGGCCACCGCCATGGTCGCCCCAAGCGGGCGGGATCCGGGACCGTCGCGGCCCACCAGCCGGGCCAGCACGACCGACCGGCCCGCGCGATGGTGGTCGTCGACGAACGACCAGACCTCGCGCAGCATCGACGGGCTCCGGTCCCGCTGCGCATTCATCGGGCCGGATCTTCCAGGATCCGGTCGAGTCGCAGCGGCAGGGCGCGCTGGCGCACGCCGGTGGCATGCCAAACCGCATTGGCGATGGCCGCGGCCGTGCCGACATTGCCGATCTCTCCGGCGCCCTTGACGCCCAACGGTATTCCGGGTTCGAAGTCCGGGACGAAATCGGCCTCGATGTCGGGGACGTCGGCGTGTGCCGCGATGTGATAGCCCGCGAAATCGGCGGTCACCAGACGCCCGGTCACCCGGTCGCGGACGCCTTCCTCGTGCAGGGCCATCGACAGTCCACCGATCATCCCGCCTATCACCTGACTGCGTGCCAGCAGCGGATTGATGACCCGACCGATCGCGAACATTCCGAGCAGACGCCGCACCCGGACTTCGCCAGTCGCCGGATCAACGGTGACCTCCGTGAAAACGGCGCTGAAGGCGTGGCGTTCATGATCCATGAGATCACCGAGCAGCTCGGTCGTATCGACGGTTACCGTGGTCGGCGGATTCGCGCCGGACTGTTCGCGCAGCCGGGTCGCGGCTGCGGTAATCGCCCACGTCCAGGAGGTCGTGCCCCGGGATCCACCTGCGCTCCAGGCCGCCCCGAGATCGCTGTCGGCGATTCGCAACGGCCGTATCCGACCGACGTCGACCCCGAGTGCTTCGGCCGCGACTGCCGTGAGGGCGGTGCGCGCGCCGGTGCCGATATCGGAGGCTCCGATCGCCACGGTGAAAGTGCCGTCGCTCTCGGCGGTGATGGAAGCAGACGAGGGGAACGCTCCGACACTGAAACTCGTGGTGGCGACACCGGTTCCGATCAGCAGCCGGCCTTCTCGGCGGCGACGCGGCCGGTGATCGCGTCCTGCCCAGCCGAATCGGCGTGCGCCTTCCCGCAGGCAGGCGCTCAGTTCGCGGCTGCTGAACGGTCGTCCCGACACCGGCCCCGTGGTGGGTTCGTTGCGTAACCGGAGTTCGACCGGATCCAGCCCGAGCCGCTCGGCGACCTCGTCGACGGCCGACTCCAGGGCGAAGGAGCCTGGAGCCGCGCCCGGGGCGCGCATGGAATACGGCGGCACCGTATCGACGGGCACTGCGGTCAGTCCGGTGTGGATGGCGCGCGCGGCATAGAGCGTCTTGGTGAGTTCGGTACAGCCCTCAATGTATTCGACCAGCGGAGAGATGGCGAACGCAGCCTCGTGGTGCACGGCGCGGAAGTGGCCGTCCGCATCCGCCCCGATCCGCACCCGCTGGTCGGTCGGCGGGCGCATGGTCGTGATCAGGAAGACCTCGGTGCGGGTCAGCGTGATCCGCACCGGTCGTGCGGTCAGAGTCGCGGCCATCACCGCCAGGATCAATTGTGGACCGCACAGGCCCTTGGAACCGAATCCGCCGCCAACGTGTTCGGCCCGGATATGCACCCGCCCGGGGTCCAGCGCGAACAGGGCCGACAGGGCGGCGGCGACGATCCACGGACCCTGATTGGTGTCGACCGCGTGCAACTCGGTCCCCTCCCACCATGCGGTCGCGGAGTGCGGCTCCATTGCGCTGCAATACTCTTCGGGCGTGTGGTACTGCTCGTCGACCACGACTTGCGCCGCAGCGAGTTCGGCGTCGAGTTCGCCGCAGGCCGCCTCGGGTCCGAAGAGTTCCAGTGCGGGCCGGGCCGCGGGATGGTCCGCGGAAAAGGCAATGTCGTGCGGGTATTCGTCGTAGTCGATCGGCAATACCGCGGCCGCGTGCCGCGCCTGTTCCCAGGTTTCGGCGACAACCACCGCGACCGGCCAGCCCGCGTATGGGATCTCCGCGGATTGCAGTAGTTGCAAATTCCCGTCCGGGCCGAAATACGAACCGGCTTCGGGGTCGAGCCGTGGCGCGTTCGCGTGGTCGATGACCGCGAGGACACCGGGCAGGTCCCGCACCGCCGCGGCGTCGATGCCCCTGACTCGGCCCCGCGTGATCGGCGCGGTTACCAGATATCCGTACGCGAGATCGGCCACCGGTTCGTCGGCGGCGTAGCGGACCGTGCCGGTGACCTTGCCCGGACCTTCGAGACGCGAGCGGGCGACACCGAATGTACTGGTGGCCGGGGCCGATGTCCCGGGGATCGTGTTCATGGCTGTCCCTTCTTCGGAGAAGTCAAAGCCTTTGAGCGGCAGCGAGTTCGGTCAGTTCGGCGACCATGAGATTGCGTGCCAGGGCCACCTTGTAGGCGTTGTCGCGCAGCGGTCGTGCCGCCGCAAGTTCGGCGTCCGCGGCCGTTCGGAACAGCTCCGGGGTGGTGGTGGCCCCGCGCAGGACTTCCTCGGCCGCGTGCGCCCGCCAGGGACGGGCCGCCACCCCGCCGAGTGCGATACGCACCTCTGCGATCCTTCCGGCGCGTACCTCCAGGCCGGCTGCGAGGGATACCGTCGCGAAAGCGTAGGACGCGCGTTCGCGCACCTTGCGATACCGCGACCGCAGTGCCGCAGCGACCGGCGGCAGGAAGATGCCGGTGACCAGCGCGTGGTCGGGCAGAGCCGTCTCGTCGTGCGGTGTGGTGCCGACCGGCCGATAGAACCGTGTAAACGGTAGAGTCCCCGTGCCGTCCACGGTCTCGTAGCGCACTTCGGCATCGAAGGCGGCCAGCGCGACGGCCATATCGGAGGGATGGGTCGCGACACAGCTGTTCGACCAGTCGAGGATCGCGTGATTGTGATGCTCCCCGGCGAGCGCCCCGCAGCCGCTGCCCGGGGCACGCCGATTGCACGGCTCGGTCGGATCGGCGAAGTAGGCGCATCGTGTGCGCTGTAACAGGTTTCCCGCCGCGGTCGCCATATTGCGGAGCTGGCCGGACGCGCCCGCGAGGATCGCCTGCGACAGTGCGGGATACCGGCGGCGGATCCCGGGATGCGCGGCGATGTCGCTGTTGGTCGTGGTGGCCCCGATCAGCAGTCCGCCGCCGGTGGCTTCGATGATCCCGTCGAGCGGCAGGAAGCGGATGTCGATCAGCCGCTCCGGCGCTTCCACTCCGTGCTTCATGAGATCCACTAGATTGGTGCCGCCGCCCAGGTACCGGGTATTGCCGTCGTCGGCGGCCAGGCGCAACGCCTCGCTCACCGCCGTCGGCCGGTGATACACGAACTCCTTCACGACGACCTTCCCTTCCGTGCGGCGGTTTCCAGCACCGCGCGCACGATCGACGGATACGCGCCGCAGCGGCACAGGTTGCCGCTCAAGCGTTCCCTGACCTCGGCGGCATCGAGGTCGACCGTGAGCCGGTCCGGTGACGCATCGGCGGTGACGGCGCTGGGCCACCCGGCGGCGTGCTCGGAGAGCATGCCGAGCGCCGAACAGATCTGTCCCGGTGTGCAGAACCCGCATTGAAAGCCGTCGAGGCGGATGAACGCCTGCTGGAGCGCGACGAGGGCACCGTCGTCGGCGATGCCCTCGATCGTGGTGATCTCCGCGCCTTCGGCCGCGACGGCCAGGGTCAGGCACGACAGGATCCGGCGGCCGTCCAGCAGCATTGTGCAAGCGCCGCACTGGCCGTGGTCACAGCCCTTCTTCGGGCCGGTGCAGCCGAGGTCGCCGCGCACCGCGTCCAGCAGCGTCCGGCGATTGTCGACCTCGAGCACGTGCTTCGTTCCGTTGACGAAAAGTGTTATGGCGCTGCGTATATCGTCGGCCATGGCATGACCTTTCTCGTTCTCGATGGACGAGATGTCCACGCCGTTTCCATGTAACCAGTGGCCGGATCGGCAGTGTTAACACAGAAGTCGCGGTTACTTGCATGATCCTGCCGACCGCATTGACTTCCCCGTCCGCGCACGGATGAATGGCGCAGACAATCGAGGATGTACAGCGAGGAGCGGGGTGCGGTGAGGCGTCGAACCGAGCAGTCGCCGGCGGTGCGAGGCGACCGGTCCACCGGAGCGCGGCGGGCGGTGGCGAGCGTGGAGGGTGATCGGGTCACCACCGTCGAGCTCTTCTTCGATCTGGCCTATGTTTTCGGGTTCACCCAGGTGAGCAGGTTGATGGCCGAAGAGCACACGCCGCTGGGTGTCGTGCAGGGGATGGTGGTGCTGGCCTTGCTCTGGTGGTCGTGGACCGCTTATAGCTGGCTGGCCAATCAACTGCACGCTGACGAGGGCTTCGTGCGTGCCGCCATGTTCGTGGGCATGACGGCGGTGTTCGTCGTCGCCGTCGTGGTGCCGGAGGCATATCACGACGTGGCGGGCGGATTGTCGGGTCCGTCGGTCTTCGTGGCCGCCTACCTGGTGGCCCGGCTGACGCACCTGGTGGTCTATCTGGTGACATCGGTGGGCGGTCGCGCGGCCCGGCGCGAGGTGGTGCAGACGGTGTGCCTGTCGGTGGTTCCCTCCGGGTCGCTGCTGGTGTGTGGGGCGCTGCTCGGTGCCCCCTGGCAGGTGTGGTGCGCGCTGGCCGCTGTGACCGTGGAACCGGTCGTCGCCAACCTCACCACCTGGGGTGTGCGCAGCCGAATCAGTTCGACGGCCCACTTCGTCGAACGGCACCGGCTGGTGGTCATTCTCGCGCTCGGCGAGTCGACCGTAGCGATCGGGGTCGTGGCCGGGCCGATCGATACTTCTTTGCTGGCCGGTGTGTTGCTGGCGGTGGCGATCGCGATCGCGCTGTGGCGGGCCTACTTCCGCGGGCTCGCGACCGCCGCCGAACACGCGCTGACCGCGCTCGACGATCGCGCCCGCTCCCGCACGGCCCATCACGGGTACAGCTATCTGCATTTTCCCATCGTGGCCGGAATCGTGCTGTCGGCCTTGGGAATCGAGACGGCTATGGCGCACATCGCCGGCGCCGGTGCTTTCGGGATGTTCGGAGCCGCGGCGCTGGTCGGCGGGGTGGGCATATATCTGGTGGGCACCGCGCTGTTCGCCCGCCGCGTGGTGGGCTCGGCCATGTTTCCACGACTCCTCGCGGCGGTGATCATGATGTCGAGTCTGCCTGTGCTGAGCCACGTTCCGCCGCTGGCCGCCCTCGCCGCCACCGCCACGCTGCTGTCTGCTGTGCTCGTCCTCGACCGGCTCGCCCCGGCCACCGCGCCCAGTGGCGGACCGCGATCGGTTCCGGTGGCCGGATGAACGCCACCGGACTGTTCGGGCGGGAGTCCGAACTGACGCGGCTCGCCGAATTCCGGAACTGTCTGCGCCACGGCGGGGTCGCGGTATCGCTGCGCGGCGAACCGGGCGTCGGCAAGTCGGCCCTGCTCGCCGCGACTGTCAGGGCGGCCGAAGCGGACGGGATGACGGTGTTGCGCTGCTGGGGATCGGAGTTCGAGGCTGAGGTCAGCTATGCCGCGCTCAACCAGCTGTTACTGCCGGTGTATCCGCGGCTGAAACTGCTGGATCCCGCCCTGCGCGAAGCGCTGTCGGTCGCTCTGGGTTTCGGTGCCGGCGCGCCGCCGGATGTCCTGCTGGTGTGCAATGCGGCCCTGTCGCTGGTCGGTGCGGTCGCCGCCGAGGCCCCGGTGCTGCTGGCCGTCGACGACATGCAGTGGATCGACCGCGCGAGTGCGGTGGTGCTGGGGTTCCTGGCCCGCCGGATCGCGGGGATGCCCGCAGGACTGCTGGTTTCGGCGCGGACCGGCACCGAGGGCTTCACTCGCTACGGCGACCTGACCGAGATGATGATCGAACCCCTGACACCCGACGCCGCTGCCGATCTGGTCCGAGCCGCTTTCCCGGACCTGTTGCCGTCGGTGCGGCAGCGGCTGCTCGACATCGCGCAGGGCAATCCGCTGGCACTGCGTGAACTTCCGACGACACTGACCGAATCCGTGCATCCGAGTAACGACCGCGACGAACTGGTGCCGCTCAACGAGCGGCTGTGCGCGCTGTTCGCTACCCGGATCGCCGGTCTTCCGGAGCCGACACGCCGGTTACTGCTGCTGGCCGCTTTCGAAGGCACCGGGAATCTCCGGGTACTGCGCGCCGTACTGGACACAGGAGCGGGTCTGCTCGGGCTCGCCGCGGCCGAACGCGAACAGCTCATCCACGTCGACGACACCGACGCACGAATGCTGTTCCGCCATCCTCTGATTCGCTCGGCCATCGTCGCCCTGTCCACACACGAGGAGCGGCGGGAAGCGCACCTGCTGTTGGCGGAATCCGTGACCGGTGATCAGGAGCGGCGCGCCTGGCACTACGCGCTCGCCGCGGATGGACCGGACGAAACCGTCGCCCGGATCCTGGAGACCGCCGCGCATCGCACCATGCTGCGCGGTGACGCGCTCGCGGCCGTCACCTCGCTCGTCCGGGCAGCCGAGCTGAGTCCGGCTGGCGCCGATCGCGGGCGACGCCTGGCCGAGGCCGCCTATATCGGAGCCGAGGCGAACGGGACCTCCGATACCGCGCGTGGTCTGCTCACCCACGCCCACCAATCCGCGCCCGACACCAGCGGCTCCCTGCACGCCGCCAATGCCGCCGCATTCCTGATGCTCAACGGCGACGGCGAGGTGGATACCGCGTACCGGCTCTTGATGGGTGCCATCGAGACCGGCGACCACGGCTACCGGGCAGACGATCCCGCGCTGATCGAGGCCATGCACACATTGCTGCTGCTGTGTTGGTACGGCGGCGCGGAGCGATATTGGGAGGCGTACTTTCGTGCGCTGGACAGGTTGCGTCCGGAACCTCCGGTGGTGCTGGCCCTCATCAGCAGGACCTTCCCCGACCCGGTCCGGGCCGGAGCGGGCGCGGCGGCGATGGCCGATATGGTCCTGGCGACTCTGCCCGAGGAGACCGATCCGACCCGGATCATGCGGATCGGGACCGCGTCGGTCTACCTGGACAGGCTGGCTGACTCGCGGCAGCCATCGTGGCGCATGGTCCACCAGGGCCGCAACGGGGGTCCGCCCCGGCGACATCTCGGCGCGCTCATGCACCTGTGCCTGGACGACTATCTGACCGGGCGCTGGGATGAAGCAGAGCTACTGGCCAACGAAGGTCAGACGGTGTGTGACAGTGGCGGATTCCCGTTCTTCGCGTGGTACTTCCGCTATCATCGCGCCCTCATGGCCGCCGGGCGCGGCCGCTTCGCGGAGGCGAATAAGTTGGCCGACGAGATCACCCATTGGGCGTTGCCGCGCGGTGTGGCGGCCGCGGCGCTGTTCGCCCGGCATCCGCGGGTGCTGGCCGCGCTCGGCCGGGGCGATTTCGAATCCGGTTTTCAGCACGCCGCCGCCATGAGCCCGCCCGGCGTGCTCACTTCCTATGCCCCGCACTGTCTCTGGGTGATGTTCGACCTGGTGGAGGCCGCTGTGCGCACCGGGCGGCTACTCGAGGCGCGTGCCCATGTCGCGGCCATGCGCGCCGCCGACGTGGCCGCGTTGTCGTCGCGGATGCGGTTGCTCGTGGCCGGAGCCGAGCTGCTCGTCGACGAGGATGAGGCGGTCATGACGCATGTCGCGACCGTGCTGGCCGATCCCGAGATCGACCGCTGGCAGTTCGAAGCCTCGCGTGTACGGCTCGTCCTGGGCGAGAAGCTGCGCCGCGTCTCGACGGCGACCCGCGCGCGACCGCATCTGATCGCCGCCCGGGACGGGTTCGCCGCCATGACGGCCGATCCGTGGTTGGAGCGGGCACGAAACGAGCTGCGCGCCAGCGGATATCGCCAGGGCGATGGAAACCTGGCCGAAGCGGCGCCCGAGGCGCTGACCGCGCAAGAAGCGCTCATCGCGAGGCTTGCCGCGCGCGGTTTGACCAACAAGCAGATCGGTGAGCAGTTGTACCTGTCGCACCGGACGGTTGGCGCGCACCTGTACCGGATCTATCCGAAGCTGGGCGTCGGCTCGCGGGCCGGGCTCGCAGACGTGCTGTCGCGGCTACCGGGGACAACCGAATCTGCCGAGGGGGCAGTGCCTCCGGGGCGTGACTGCCGTCCCGACTAAGTCATCGCCGGTGCTCATTGGCCGTATCCGCAGTCGAACGACAGATGTGTTCCCACCGGCACACGGCGGACAGTTGATCTATCACCGCCTACAGCCTTCGGGAGCATCGACCATGACGACCATCAGCCATTCCGGATTCCTGTCCGAATTCCTGCGTGCTCCACGCACGGTCGCGGCGCTCAAGCCCAGCAGTGCATCGTTGGCGGATGCCGTCACTCGGCCCATTCCACTGGACACGGACCCGGTGGTGCTCGAACTCGGCCCTGGCACAGGTGCCTTCACCGCAGTGATCCAGCACCGGCTGGCCGGGCGCGGGCACCATCTCGCCATCGAGATCAACGAGCGATTCGCCGCGACGCTCGCCGCCGGATTCCCGCATGTAGCGGTGATCTCGGGCGACGCTCTCGAATTGCGTGAGGCGTTGACCGGCAACGGTTTCGACCGAGCAGACGTCATAGTGAGCGGTCTGCCGTGGGCGGCGTTCGGCTCGGGCAAACAGGATGACTTGTTGTGCGCCATCGTCGATGGACTCGCGCCCGATGGAGTGTTCTGCACCTTCGCTTACACCTCCACCCGATGGCTGCCCCCGGCGCGCCGGCTGCGGCAGCGTCTGGCCGATCACTTCGAGGAAGTACTGGCCTGCCGAACGGTGTGGGCGAATCTGCCTCCGGCGTTCGTCTACTACTGCCGTCGGCCACGCTCGGACCGGCCATGATCGGCCGGCGTGTCTTGGCTGGGGGTGATACCGAACAGCCGCCGATATTCACGACTGAACTGCGAAGGACTGTCGTAACCGACGCGGTGAGCGATGGCGGTCACCGCGTTCGGCTCGGCGGCGAGCAGCAATCTGGCCTGTTGCAATCGGATTCGCTTCTGGAACTGGATAGGGCTCTGGGCCGTCACGGTCTGGAAGTTGCGGTAGAACGCCGAGGGGCTCATGCCGGATCGGCGTGCCAGGTCTGCGACCTGGAACGGTTCGTCGTAGTTGTCGCGGATCCAGCGCACGGCCCGGGCGATATGGTGCAGTCCGCTGTTGGGCAGTCCCAGTTGCCGGACGGCCGCGCCCTGTTCGCCGGACAGCAAGCGCCACAGTATTTCTCGTTTGATCAGCGGGACGAGGGCGTCTCGGTCACGTGGGTGGTCGAGGAGCCGGAGCAGGCGCAGCGAGGCGTCCAGAAGTTCAGGTGTCAGCGTGCCCACCGCCAGGCCCGGCACCGCGGCGGCTCGCGGGCGGACCGGTTCGGCGGGGGCGGCATCGAGAAGTAGGTCGGCGATGGTCGCCGGGTCCAGTTCCAGCGCGAAACCCAGTGCGGGACAGTCCGGTCGGGCATCGACGAAGTGCCCGGTCACCGGTAGGTCGATCGAGGCGACGAAATAGCTGCCCGGGGAGTATTCGTGGACCTGGTCACCGGCCGCGAGACGCTTCACTCCCTGTGCGAGCACTGCGAGCACCGTGCCCGACATCTCCATGCTCGGGGGGCCGGACCGGTCGACCGAGGCGATGTACAGCCCGTCGATCGCGGTCGTCTCGTCGGCGCGTACGTGCCGGGTCAGCAGGGCGTGGAGTTCGTCGAAGTCCATGACCCGATTGCAGCACATTCCTCCAGTAGAAGCTGTTCAACATGGAGGATCAGGCAAGTCTTCGGGATTAATCATCTACCGATCAATGCCGTCAAAGCGTGGAATTGAGTCATCGAAAGAGTCGATCGAGAACCTCGATCGGGAGAATCACACCATTACAGCAAGGAGTGTCCGACATGACCGTCGGCTATGGATTCAATGCCACCCTGACCGCTCGGCCCGGTATGGCCGAAGAACTCGTGGACCTGCTGCTGACCGGATTGGACGCGGGTAATCCGGGAGCCAGTGAGCACTGTCTGGTCTATCTGGTGTGCCGGTCGGCCTCCGATCCGCACACCATCCATGTCACCGAGGGCTGGAGCAGCGCCGAGGACCATCATCGGATTTTCGCGGGCCCGGCCGCACAGGCGATTGTCGCGAAGGTCAAGGAGCTCGTCGCCACCGAGGGTCCGTACACCGACTACATCCCGGTCGGCGGCAAAGTCGACCTCTGACCATCGATCCATTCGTCCACGGAGGAAAACCCATGTCGCCCTTGGCCCGTCCCGCTCTCGATCCCGAGCTCGCCACCCTGCTCGCCACCATGCCCTTGGTTCCCGCGATCACCCCGGAGATTCTCACCCAGCTCCGGCAACTCCCCTCTACCCCGCTCGAGACCCTGATCGGTACCCGGGAGGTGGAAACGCACCAGGCCGTCGCCACGGCTCCGGATGGGGCGTCGATTCCGGTCACCGTCCTTGTTCCGGCCTCCGCCACCGGCGCGCTGCCATGTGTCTATTGGATGCACGGCGGCGGAATGATCATGGGGGACAGGTATTCTCAGCTCGATATTCCCCTCGAATGGCTCGACGCGATCGGGGTCGTCGTGGTCACCGTCGACTACCGTCTGGCCCCCGAACACAGCGGCACCATCCCCGTCGAGGACTGCTATCACGGCCTGCGCTGGATCGCCGAGCACGCCGACGAACTCGGCATCGACCCGCAACGGATTGTCGTCGCGGGCACCAGCGCAGGGGGCGGCCTCGCCGCGGGCGTCACCCTCATGGCCCGGGACCTCGGCGGCCCGGCCGTCTTCGCTCAAATTCTCAGCTGCCCGATGCTCGACCACGACAACACCACCACCTCCAGCCTCCAGTACTCCGGCGAACCCGCTGTCTGGACCCGCGAAACCAACGCGTTCGCTTGGCGCGCAGTCCTCGCCGACCTCCCCACGGACAGCATCCCCGCCTACATCTCACCCACCCGCGCCACCGACCTCTCCGGGCTGCCGCCCACCTACATCGACGCCGGGTCCGCCGAAGTCTTCCGCGACGAGGACGTCGACTACGCCACCCGGATCTGGGCAACCGGAGGTCAAGCCGAACTTCACGTATGGGCAGGCGGCTGCCACGGCTTCGACTCCCTCTTCCCGCACTCCGACCTCGCCCGCAGCGCCCGCCGAACACGCACGGCGTGGCTCACCCGCGTTCTGTCCGCCGAAGCGGGGTAAACCACGGTCCGCCGGCCGCCGCGGAGGTCACAGTCGCGAGACCTGGTAGTGGCGGATGGCCCAGCCGTCGTCATCGCCCTCGAGTCGCAGGCTGAGTTGCACTGTCAGAGTCGGCCTGTCGGTGAAGGAGAAATCGACATCAAGGTAACCCAACACGAGATCGTTGGTGAGGCGGCGGGTTTCGGCGATTCGATACTCGGCCGCCAGGCCGGCCGGTTGGGAGTCGTAGTACTCGGCGATCCCGGTTCGGCCCACGGTATACGGATGCAAACCCTGGAAGATCGCGGAACAACACCGCAGACAGGTGCGCAACACTGAAAGTGTTGAGCCCGCTATGTGGACGCGGAGATCCGTCGACATCAGCGCCAAGGTACAGAGGCTGGAGCAGTCACGCGAACTGCCAGGTCCGCCCACCGCCGCTCATGCGTCACCGTCTCGCGGGGTGGGAACGCTCATCCGACGAGCCGACATTGACACGGTAGCGGTTCAGGTTGAAGCTGGAGGTGGTTTGAGCTGCAGCCGTTATGGCGCGGAGGGCGCTATGCGCAGCGCATCCATCAAGGCATGGCTGAAATTGTTTCGTGCCGAGACAGCACTCCCAGCTTGGTTCATACGATGCGAATCCCAGATGCGGAGGGCGAGCTGTGCCGACGTGTTCACACAGCCCAGGGCTCGACTATGAAGCTGTTGGGCCCCTTTCATTTTGGTGGCATCGCAGCCACCCGTCGGAAGGAGCACCATGAGCGCGTCGCCGATCGACTCTCCGCCGATCGTGCTGATCCACGGGCTATGGATGACGCCCCGCAGTTGGGACCACTGG
Organism: Nocardia sp. NPDC004340; assembly: GCF_053602575.1. Classification (NCBI taxonomy): domain Bacteria; kingdom Bacillati; phylum Actinomycetota; class Actinomycetes; order Mycobacteriales; family Nocardiaceae; genus Nocardia; species Nocardia sp. NPDC004340. The sequence continues at coordinate 516,186 of NZ_JBSGDW010000004.1, read as the reverse complement.
GTGGAGCGCTATCGGGCCAAGGGACATGAGGTCATCGCGCCGGCCTACCCCGGCTTCGAGATCGAGGTAGAGGCGCTGCGTGAGAAGCCCGAGGTCATCGCCGAGGCGACGGTCCCCGCGACGCTCGAGCATCTCGTCGATGTGATCGAGGGCCTGAGTGCGCCCCCCATCATCATGGGTCACTCCTTCGGTGGAACTTTCACCCAGCTATTGGTCAACCGCGGCCTGGGAGCCGCGGCCGTGACGATCGACTCGGCGCCGCCCGAGGGCGTGCGGGTCAATCCGCCTTCCCAGATCAGGTCTCTGTTCCCGGTCTTGTCGAACCCGGCCAACCGGCACCGAGCGGTGGGCTTCACCAAGGAGCAGTTCCACTATGCCTTTGCCAACACCTGCACCCGGGAGGAGTCCGACGCAGCCTATGACCGGCTCCACATCCCGGCGCCCGGCAGCTGGGTGTGGTCGTACGGTCTGATAGCCAACTGGAAGCCGGGCCACCAGGAAACCTGGGTCGACTACGACCTCGACGACCGTGCTCCGCTGCTGTTCATCAGCGGGAGCAAGGATCACTTGATGCCACCGGCGGTGATCCGCTCCAACGCCAAGAAGTACCGCAATTCCGAGGCGTTGACCGAAATCCATGAGTTTCCGGACCGCTCGCACTTCACCGGTGTCGAGCCCGGCTGGGAACAGGTGGCCGACTACGCGCTCGAATGGGCGACGAGCCACGCGCGCACCCGGCACGCTTGACCAGCGGTCATGCTCGGCGGCGCTCCGGCGCGCCGCCGGGCGCCCCGAGAACCTCTGCGAGATTCGCTCGTTGGATGCGCGGGCGAACGGCATTTCCTAGCGCTCGAAGTCTTCGATTCCGCGCGGCTCACCCGACTACGTCCCGCGCCCCTAGCGAAGGAGCACGCCATGAGCATCGTTCGATTCGTCCGAGCCGCACTGGTCACCGTTGCCCTCGTCGCCGCCCTGGCCGCAGCGCTGATCAGTCCCGCCGCCGCCCAGCCGACACCGACGATCGTCCTGGTGCATGGCGCCTTCGCTGACACCACCAGCTGGGACTCGGTTGCCGCTGAGCTACGCGGCCGCGGCTACACCGTGGTCGTCCCCGACAACCCGCTGCGCGGACCCAGCTACGACGCGGCCGCGATCGAGAAAACACTCGCCGGCATCAGCGACCCCGTCGTGCTCGTCGGCCACTCCTACGGCGGCGCGGTCATCACCAACACCCACAACTCGAACGTGAAGGCTCTCGTCTACATCGCCGCTTTCGCCCCGGCCCAGGGCGAACCCGTCCAGCTGGCGTTGGACCCGATCCGCTTCCCCGGCAGCCAGCTGCTACCGCCCGTCCTGCAGTTCGAGACCGTCGATGACGCCCACGCGATCGGAGGCACGAACCTCGACGGCTACATCGCCGCCGACGCCTTCCACCGGGTGTTCGCACCCGATGTCAGCGATGCGACTGCCGCGACCATGCTGGCCCACCAGCACTCGATCGCGCTGTGGGCCAACCTCGAACCGTCCGGACCGACGTCCTGGTCGAACACCCCGAGCTGGTCGCTGATCCCCACCGGCGACAACATCATCCCGCCTGCCTCGCAACGCTTCATGACCGACCGCATCGGGGCGCACACCACAGAGATCGCCGCCTCACACGCCGTGCTGGTGTCCCAGCCCGGCGTGGTCGCCGACGTCATCACCGCCGCAGCGGGCAGCTGACCCCCCGGAGACCGACCCATGGACCTGAAGTTGAGCGGTACCGCAGCCGTGGTCACCGGCGCGAGCAAGGGCATCGGCCTCGCGATCACCGAGGCGCTCGTCGGCGAAGGCGCCCATGTGGTCGCGGGAGCTCGCAGCCGCACCAATGAGATCGCTGCCCTCGAGTCCGCGGGCACTGTCACCTTCGTGGCGGTGGACCCGTCCACCCCAGAGCGGCCACGGTCGCTCATCGAGGCTGCGACCGCTCGGGGAGTCATCGATGTGCTGGTCAACAACGCAGGCGCTGTCACGCCCCGCCCGGACGGGTTCGCCAGCGTCACCGACGACGACTGGCTGGTGTCTCTGACGCTGAACCGCCGCAGTCACCGAGACCGGCCGCTTCACTACCCCGCAGGAGGTCGCTGACCTCGTCGCCTTCCTGGCCTCCCCACGGGCTGGGAACATCACTGGCGCCGACTTCGTGATCGACGGCGGCCTGATCAAAACGCTCTGACCGGATGGAGTTCACCGTGGCCCTCCCGGCCCGGGAGTGCCGTGCTCACCGATCGTCCGTGGCTGTCGAGCCGCATATCACCAATCGAGGAGGCAATCATGAGCTTGGACAACACCCCTCATTCCAGGACGCAGGGGCTCGACGAGTTGGTTCCGTCGCGCTACGCCCTGAAGATCGGCGATATCGACGTGCTTGTGATCAGCGACGGAGTGTTGCCGATCGCAGCAAAAACGATCGCCTACAACGCCGACTCGGCCGATCTGGCGGCTTGGCTGGACGGCATGTTCCTGCCGCCGGACGTGCTCGAGTGGCCACTGAACGTCGTCGTGGTGCGAAGCGGAGACCGGACCGTGCTCATCGACGCAGGTCTAGGCCTGGAGTTCCCAGACTTCCAGCAGGCCGGACGGTTGGCCACGCGACTCGAGGCCGCCGGGATCGACGCCGCATCCGTGACCGACGTGGTGCTCACCCACATGCACATGGACCACATCGGGGGGCTGCTCGGCAACGGGCTGGGGCACGCGCTACGTCCAGATCTGCGGGTCCACGTCGCAGCCGCCGAGGCCGAGTTCTGGGAGTCACCCGACTTCTCCCACACCTCCATGCCGGCAGGCGTACCGGACGCACTTCGTTCGGCTGCCACCCGGTTCCTGGAGGAGTACCGCGGCCGGCTGCGGCCGTTCGAGACGGAGCACGAGGTGGCGCCAGGGGTGATGGCTTCCCGCACGGGTGGGCACACCCCCGGGCACAGCGTGGTCCGCCTCGCGTCCGGTGGCGACCGGCTCACGTTCGCAGGCGACGCCGTGTTCCAGGTCGCGTTCGACCGCCCCGACTGGTTCAACGGATTCGAACACGATCCTGAGGAGGCTGCCCGCGTTCGCGTCAATCTGTTGCAGGAGCTGGCTTCGACCCGCGAAGCGCTGGTGGCCACACACCTGCCGTTCCCGTCCGTCTGCCACGTCGCGGTCTCCGGCAACGCCTTCCGTTGCGTGCCGGCAGTGTGGGACTACTGAATGCGCGGCCCCGCGCAGAACATCAGCCCCAGTTCCCGTGCGGATAGGACCACGGCGATATGCGTTCCCGGTCCAACCTTGGTTCGTCAAAGTGAGTGGCCTCGCCCTGATACCGCACCTTCAGGGGGCGGGAACCGTGCGTCGCACCGCGATCGATGAATCTGGAAGGAACAACGACGTTCCCTCCGCAGGCGCTGAATCGGACGTGGATTTAGCGTTGTGGCGGGGCGGCTCGAGGGGTGCCCACCCTCGGCCGCGCGGGCCTCACATCGATGGCGCCAGGATGCCGCTGGCCCCCTTCTGGCGGCTCACCAATCGCGTGTGGTCAGTGGCCGAGATGACGCCCAGCGGCGGGTTGGCCCGACGCAGGGCGCCCTTTGCGGGCTGGCGGTGTTCAGGCTGCCTGCGGTGCCATGAGGTGGACGCGGATGTGGGCGAGCAGTTCACCGGTTCTCAGCGGTTTTGGCAGGTAGTCACAGGCGCCGGCCGCATAGGCGTCACCAATCGCATCGGGATCGCTATCGAGGGAGACCGCGATGACCGGAATCAGCGAACGACGTCGCAGCAGTCGACACAAGTTCGCACCCGGCAAGTCCGGTAGGTCCAGGTCGAGTAGCACCAAGTCTGGATTCCATCGCAGCGCGAGGTCCAAAGCGCGCTGCGCGGTGTTGGCAGAAATCACTTCATGACCGGCGTTGGCCAGCACGAGTACCTCGATCTCTGCCATCGCCGGGTTGCTCTCGACGACAAGAACCTTAGCGGGCTGGATCGTGGCGATCGGGGGCGGCGTGGATTCTGTTGCAGAGTGCGCGAATTGGCTCATGATGGATCCTTCGTGGACGGGTCCCCCTGGCGGTCGAATCCGCACCATCGAGAAGCGGGATGGAAGCAGCTCCGTGTTTCGCAATATCGGCACTGCGATCGACGTGCTGTGACACTCTGACAATCCGCAATCTCTCAGCAATGCATTTCCGAACAGTTTCCACAGCGCTCACATGAGCAGATCTATTCCGTGGTATCCATCACCGGCGGTGCACTACGCCGCTGTGGGACATTCGGCACTGGTGCCACAGTCGCCGGGCACTAGCCGCGAACGACGCCGGTGGCCTGGATCCCTCGGCGGACGCATGCGCACTCGAATAGCGTTGTAGCCCAACAATTCTTGCGGACACGAAATCGCCGGTGAACGGCGCCGATCTCCGCAGGTGGTGGCATGGCGAGTTCGGGGTGATGCCTTGGTGGTTGGCCGTGATGGCCCCCATGACCTCGGCACCGGACCGCTCGCGATCGCCGAATGGACCTACAAGTCGCGCCTGCAAACCTGGCACGACGGCCAGGCCATCGCAGCCCTAGCCGACGGACACTGATCAACAATCAACCACACCGCCCTGTAGCGAACTCAGCGCGGAACCCGGTCCAGGGCACCGTTCTCCCCTCACCGTGGTGCATCCCGTAATGCCGAGTTGGGGGCATGAGATTGATCGCATGGTTGATGACGAGGTCCGGTGAGGGCGTCATGGATTTGTCACTCCTAATCCCGACATCATCCCTACGGCGGCGGGGAGGATGGGAAGCTGTGCCCGATATCGTCGCATCGACCGATGAGGTCAAACCTCCTGAGCGGGAGGACTATTGGCACCATGTGCTGGGTGACACCTTCGCGCCGGTGAACCTCGAAGACTGGGATCGCTCCCCAGACCCAGTGGCGCGGATGGCAGGAACGGTCCGCGGGCGATTGCTGTTTGCCGAACTGACCGCCAGCCCGCACATCCATCGGCGGACAACCCGCTGCATTCAGCAGTCGGACACGGCGTTCTTCCAGATCGCGGTCCTCACCGACGGAGCGGCATCGCTGGAGCAGGATGGGCGCGTCGCCGAGCTCGCGCCGGGCGATTTCGTCGTCTACGAGAACTCACGGCCGTTCACCTGGACGTTCACTCGCCCGTGGTCGGTGTCGGTGTTGTCCGTGCCATCGGAGGCGGTAGCGCTCAGCGATCGTGAGCGCCGCACCGTCAGCGGGCGCGTACTGTCGGGCCAACGCGGACTGTCCGGAGTGGTCGGCAGATTCGTGCTCGACCTCATCCGTCACGGTGAGGACGTGGCGGAGGCTCAGTCCGAGGAGATCCTGGCTCGCACCACCGATCTGGCGATATGCCTGCTCGCCGAACCCGACCAGGCACGGCATGCTGATGCCGTGCAGCGGAGTCTGCTGACACGCATCAAGGCCTACATCGAGGCGCACCTGTGTGATCCAGTGCTGACCCCAACTGAAATTGCTGCGGCGGTGAACATTTCGACTCGCTACCTACACAAGCTGTTCCAGGCGGAAAACGAATCGGTAGCGCTGTACATCCGCCGTCGCCGCTTGGCGCGGGTGCGTGAAGAACTGCTTGACCACCGGTTGACTCATCTGAGCATCGCAAAACTGGCACACCGCAGCGGATTCGGCGATATCAGCGGGTTCAACCGAGCCTTCCGCGCAACGTACGGAATCAACCCCGGCGAGATGCGGCGTAGCCAGCCCGAACCAGGCTCGCTACCGGCGCACCAACACCGTTGACGCGATAGTGATGCGCTGTCGTCCGTATCGAGTGCACGCTCGTCCACGTCAACACAGTCTGCGGTCACCGACGATGTGACCGGCAGTTCCGGGTGAGCGAATCCCGCCACCCTGCCAATGAGGGAGGTTGCCATGAGCAAACCGACAATCGTCCTGGTCCACGGCGGATTCGTCGACGGGGCCGGATGGCGCAACGTCTACGACGAACTCACTCGCGACGGCTTCGTGGTGCGCGTGGTCCAGAACGCGACCAAATCTCTCGCCGACGACGCCGCGGCCACCCGCCTCATCCTCGACGGCGTGGACGGCGACGCGGTCTTGGTCGGACATTCCTACGGCGGCGCGGTCATCACCGAGGCCGGCACCCACGACAAGGTCAGCGCGCTGGTCTATATCACCGCCTTCGCCCCCGACAAGGACGAATCGGTCAACAGCCTCATCGCCACCTTCCCGCAGGACGGTCCGCAGCCGCCGATCCTGCCGCCGGTCGAGGGCTACCTGTTCCTCGACCGTGCCAAGTTCCATGCTTCCTTCGCCGGCGACCTGCCCGACCAGGCCGCTGCGTTTCTGGCCGATTCCCAGGTCCCTTGGGGTGTGGAGGCGCTCGGCGGGGCCATCAATGAGGCCGCGTGGAGGTCCAAGCCCAGCTGGTACCTGCACGTCACCGAGGACAAGATGATCCCGCCTGCCGCACAGCTGTCCATGGCCGAACGTATCGGCGCCACCATTGCCGAAACCCCCGGCAGCCACGCCATCTACGTCTCCCGACCCGAGGTCGTCGCCAACCTCATCCGCACCACCGCTGACGCGGTCTAACCGCACACCGCACAGGTGGCCTGCCCGCCGACCACGCAGGCAGGCCACTCGTCGACTTCATGGGCAACCCATCAACTCGAGATGCCGGGAGCACAACGCACTACAGTGCCGCTGATGGCGCTGATCGAACTGACCGGCGTTGGGGCATCGGACGATCAACCGGCTGTGCCGATCCGAGGCCGACTGAACGTCTGCAACAACTGATGACTGTAGTGACATTGCGTCGAGGCGACAACGGCCGAGTGGCGTCGTCTTCGACAACGCCACCGGCTACGTTCATCGAGGTCTTCTCCTGACCTCCCGGGAACCCCGTACGCCGTTTCTTCGGTGAGATTTCTTAGGCTGCGGACGGGTTTTCGAGGACGATCGCGACTCCTTGACCGGAGCCGATGCATACTCCGATCGCGCCGTAGCGCGCATTGCGTTCCCTCAGTTCGGTGGCCAAGGTCAGGACGTAGCGGGCGCCGGTAGCGCCGAACGGATGACCGATTGCCACCGCGCCACCGTTCGGTGTCAGCTTCTCGTCGGGGATGACGAAACCGTCGAGCTGGTTGGGCAGTTCACGCAGCACGCCCAGGGCTTGGGCGCTGAATGCCTCATGCACTTCCCACACGTCGATCTGCTCGGGTGCGAGGCCCGCACGCTGGATCGCCAGAGGCAGAGCCCACGCCGGAGCCAACCCCATATAAAGCGGATCGATCCCATACACCGCGGACGACACCACCCGCGCCAGCGGTTCGACGCCGAGTTCGGCAGCTCGTTCACCCGAGGCCAGCACCAGTGCGCTCGCTCCGTCGGTCAGGGGAGTCGAGTTCCCCGCGGTCATCTGCGTCGTCCCCGGCTGCGGGGGCAGGGCCGCCAGCCTCTCGGCGGTGGTGTCGTCGCGGATAAACTCGTCGTGCTCGAACAGGCGGGCGGGAGTCTTCCTCGTCGCGCCGATCTCGACCGGCATAATCTCCTTGGCCAGCCGCCCGGAATCCCTGGCCGCCTTGGCATTTCGCTGCGTCCGCAGCGCGAACGCGTCGATCTCCTCTCGGGTCAACCCGTAGCGATCGGCGACATTCTGCGCTGTCTCGATCATCCCGATGTAAGCATTGCGCGCCAGCAGCGCCGGATTGGCGGGACCGCCCGCACCCGCCCACATGGTGTCGAGCAGGACAACCGGGCCACGGGGGCCGAACGGGCTGTCGCCCTTCATGAAGGCCCATCCCGACCGCGACATCGACTCAACGCCACAGGCGATCCCGACGCCCAGATCCCCCGCTCTGATCGCGTGCGCGACATTGACGGTTGCACTCAGGGACGACCCACAGAACCGGTTGATCGTCGCCCCGGCCACCGTGTCGGGGAATCCCGCCGCCAGCGCCGCCCACCGCGCGACATCACCCATACCTTCGTGGGCCGGATTGACGCAGCCCGCGACAATGTCCTCGATCTGATCGAGACCCACGCCGACGCGCTCGCACGCACCCTTCATCGTCATCCCCAGCAGGTCGTCGGCCCGAAGGTGCGACAGCGAACCCCCGTACCGAGCGAATGGGGTCCGAACACCACCGAGCACAAACGCTTCCGCCATCACGATCTCCTTCGACAGTGTTCTCAGGGTCTCAACGAGCGAGCCGTCGCCGACGCTTCCGATCTTGCCTCGATTCCGAGGAAATCCGCCACACCAGCGCCGACCGACGGCCCGAACTAGTAGACAGTGAGCTATCCGACCGCCCGATGCAGTGGATTCTCCCTGTTGGTTCCGACGACCCGTTTGCGTCGGAAGTAGTCGTTGATGATCACTCGATACAGGTCCGAATCGGAGCGTGCCCAGTTGCGCATCAGCTCGCAACCCAGGGCCAGCGAAGTGATCGGCTGGGCACCCGCCTGCACCATGCGAGTGATCGCCACGTCGTGCGTCACTGCCGACACGCCGCCGACAGCGTCGACGACGGGGTAGATCTCATAGCCTTCGCGCAGCATGTCGAGTGTCGGAAACGCAAGGCACACCTCGGTCCACAGTCCGGCCATGATGATCTTTCGCCGGCCGGTGGCCTCGACCGCCGCCCGGAAATCGGCGTCCTCCCAAGCGTTGACCCCAGTACGGTCGATCTCCGTGGTACCGGGGAGTTCGTCGAGTAGCGCGGGGTTGGTCGGCTCGTTGACGCCCATGTCCACCGCGACGGTCGTCACGACTGTCGGAATCGCGTAGGCGTGTGCGAGTTTGGCGAGGGTCACCGCACCCAGGTCGATCTCCTCGGCTGTGGCTGATCCGACCGTGGCGTACTGGCCGGGTTGGAAGTCGATGAGGACGATCGCGCAGTTCTGGGGTGTGAGCAGGTGATCTGCCCTCAGGTCGCGGACGGGCTCGGGGCGTGTTTTCGGCATGGGTCCTCGTCGATGATTCGGTAAGTCATTACCTGCCTCGGGATTCGAGGCGGAGTCGTTGCTCAGGAGCGAATGAATGCGAGCAGGTCGGCGTTGATCGTCGTGGCCTCGGTGGTCGGCATGCCATGCGGGAAACCCGGATAGGTTTTCAGCGTGCTGTTGGGCAACAGTTCGGCCGAGCGGACGCCGGTGTTCTCGATGGGGACCACCTGGTCGTCTTCCCCGTGCATGACGAGGGTGGGGATGGTGATCTTCGCAAGGTCATCGGTGAAGTCGGTCTGGGAGAAGGCGACTACGCCGTCGTAGTGCGCCTTGGCGCCGCCGGCCATGCCCTGCCGCCACCAGTTGGCGATCACACCTTCGGAGGGGTTCGCTCCGGGCCGGTTGTAGCCATAGAACGGTCCTTCGGCGAACGAGCGGAAGAAGTCGGACCGTCGGGTGGCGACCTGCTCCTGAATGCCGTCGAAGACCGACTTGTCGAGACCGCCCGGATTGTCCGCGGTCTGCACCATGATCGGCGGAACCGCGCTGATCAGAACGGCTTTGGCCGCCCGATCCTGTCCGTGCCGGGTGAGGTACCGCACGACCTCCCCGCCGCCGGTGGAATGACCGACATGAACCGCGTCGGACAAATCGAGATGGTTGACCACGGTGGCCAGGTCATCGGCGTAGTGGTCCATATCGTGTCCCTCGGAAACCTGAGCGGAACGGCCATGGCCACGCCGGTCATGAGCGACCACCCGGAAACCGTGGGACACAAAGAACATCAGCTGTGCGTCCCAGTCGTCCGAGGACAGGGGCCAGCCGTGACTGAAAACGATGGGCTGTCCGCTGCCCCAGTCCTTGTAATAGATGTCGACGCCGTCCGGCGTGGTGATGACAGGCATACGGGACTCCTCGTGATTGCGTGCTCAATGCAGCCCAAGGTCCTCGTTGAGACAACTGGAACTGGCTGGGCAACAACGCTTCGGAATGATCGGCGCGGATCAGTCTGCGTGATGCCGGAAGAGCCGCGCCCCGCTCAACGCGCCACGAATACCTCATTTTCGGCCATGGATTCGCCGGAATCAGGACACCACACGTTCCGGTTCAGCGGGTACCAGTGCGGGCACGGACCCAGTAGTACGGAACCGCTGCTGGTACTTGCGCGGTGAGACACCCAGCCGTGCAATGAAGGCCCGGCGCAGCGCCTCACTGTTGCCGTACCCGGCCGCGACGGCGGCCTCGGTCACCGAGTGTCCGGCGTGCAACAGGTCGCGTGCGGTGCAGAAGCGAACGAACCCAACGTATTCCGTGGGCGAGCGTTCCAACTCGATGCGGAACAGCCGCGTCAGGTGGCGGGGACTGACCTGTGCGTGCGCGGCCAAGGTCTGCACCGTGTGTGGATGTGCGGGATCTGCGCAGATCAGATCCACGACACGCCGGACCAGGGCACTGCGCGGCGCCGGTCCGTTCAGCGACGCCGAGAACTGTGACTGCCCGCCCGCCCGCTGCATGTAGACCACCAGGGACTGCGCTACCCGGCGCGCCACGTCGGGCCCGTGATCCTCCTCCACCAGCGCCAACGCCAAGTCGACGCCCGCCACTACTCCGGCTGAGCTGTACAAGTTTCCGTCGCGTACGAATATGGCGTCGGGCTGGACCGCGACCTCCGGGTACCGGCACGCGAGCTCCCGGGTGAACTTCCAATGCGTGGTCGCCCGGCGTCCGTTCAGCAGTCCGAGTTCGGCCACGACGAATGCGCCACTGCAGATCGAGGCGAACCGCCGGGTACGTGACGAGAGCGAACGGGCCGCCGCCAACACCTCGGCCGTGACGAACCGGCCGGGCGGCAATTCGCTGCCCGGGATCACCGGCGCCATGGAGGAGGCGGTCACCGAGCGACTCCGCTGCGTGGCCCCGGCGGCGGACCACGATGCGATTCCCGTACTCAGCGCCCACATCATCCGGGTCTCGCAAGGGCTGATCCAGCTCAGCCGTCTCCATTCCCCCATCGGCCGTCTGCACGAGATCGCCGAGGTCTCTGTGGCGACCTTGCCCATGACCTGGACCGGGCACGTCGACGCAGATCACTGCGTTCATCGACGACCGGCAGATTCCGCAGGCTGTACTCATCCCCGTTGAGGGTGCGTGGAAGGTCGTGGCCAACTTCTTCGGTGGCCTTGCGGCGGAACGCTTCACACTTGGGCCATGCCACCGTCGACGAACAACTCGACACCGGTGATGAAGCTCGACGCCTCGCTGGACAGGAACACCGCGGCCTTCCCGATCTCGCGGGGATCGGCGATGCGACCGGTCGGATTGCCTTCGCCCATCTGCCGCACAGCCTCGGCTACCTGGCCCGGTGTGCGCACCATTCCCAATGCGCCGCGCAGGGATTCGGTGTCGACGGCGCCCGGGCTGAGGACGTTCATTCGAATGCCCGAGCCCTTCACATCTTGAATCCAGGCTCGGACGAAGCAGCGGATCGCCGCCTTGGCCCCGCCGTACATGCTCATCCCGGTGGGCGGCTCGATGGAAGCGGTCGAGGCGATGACGACCACGGCCCCACCGTCGGGTAGCAACCGAAGTGCTGGTTGCACCGTGAACAACACGCCTTTGGCGTTGACGTCGAAGGTCCGATCGAACTGTTCCTCGGTGATCTCGCCGAGCACGGCGTGCGCGCCGATGCCGGCGTTCGCGACGACGATGTCGAGTCGCCCGTGTCGTGACTCGATCTCGCGGTATACGGCCTCCATATCAGCCGAACGCGTGACGTTGGCGACGATGCCGGTGCAGTCGCCGCCGATCCTTTTCACCGCGTCGTCGAGTGCCTGTTGTTCCAGGTCGGTAATGACCACCGTGGCACCTTCATCGATGAATTCCTGGGCTATGCCCAAGCCGACCCCGGAGGCGCCGCCGGTGATGACGGCGACTTTTCCATCGAGCGCAAGATTCATGGTGTTCTCCTCAGGTATCGGCACAGCGGGTTCACGAGGCGCGGGCCGGAAGGCGATCGAATGGGCGATACCATGAAGTGGAGGCGTCGCCACTTATGACTCTAAGTGGAGGCACCTCCACTTAGCAAGAGGTCGATCGAAGGAAGCCGTCCATGACCCGAGCCGAGGGCCGTCCACTCAGGGCTGATGCCCAGCGCAATCGCGACAAGATCCTCTCCGCAGCGGTACGAGTCTTCGCCGAGGATGGTCTCGACGCCCATCTCGAACGGATCGCGAAGGAGGCCGGGGTCGGTTCCGGGACGCTCTACCGGAACTTCCCGACCCGCGAGGTGCTGATCGAGGCCGCCTACCGCAACGAGCTGTCCAAACTGTGCGACGCAGCTCCGCAATTGCTCGCGTCGATGCCCCCGGAGCGGGCGCTGCGCGAGTGGATGGGCCGCTTCATCGATTACGCGACCGCCAAACTCGGCATGGCCGACGCCCTGCGCGCCCTGGTGGAATCCGGCGCCGATCCCTACGCCCGCAGCAAGGAGATGATGCTCGACGCACTGACCGCCCTGCTCGAGACCGCGGTACGGACGGGCGCCGTCCGGCCCGACATCAGCGCGCCCGACATGTTCGCCGCACTCACCGGAATCGCCCTGGCCTCCGGCAAGCCTGAGCAGCGCGAGCAGGCCGAACGGCTGCTGGATTTGACGCTGGATGGATTACGTCGTCCGCCACGCTGAACGGGTTTGGTCGTCTAGGCGGCCGAATGGCCTCGAATCGCCTGCGGTGCCGCGAGATGGACTCGGATGCGGTTGAGCAGTTCATCGCTTCGCAGCGGTTTGGGCAGATAGTCGCAGGCACCGGCCGCGTAGGCGTCACCGATGGCATCGGGATCGCCATCGAGGGAGGTCGCGATGATCGGAATCGGCGATCGCTTCCGCAGCTGCCGGCACAGGTACGCGGCCGGCCGGTCCGGCAGAGCCAGCTCGAGCAGTACCAAGTCCGGATTCCATCGCTGCGCGACGGTCATGGCGCGCTGTGCACTGCTGGCCGAAATCGCCTCATAGCCGGCGTTCGCCAGCACCAGTACCGCAATCTCCGCCATCGCCGGGTTGCTCTCGACGACAAGGACCTTGCTGGGCTGAACCGCAGTGATTGGCGGCGACGTGAATTCTGTTGCAGAATAGGGTAATTGACTCATGGTGGGTCCTACGCTGACGGGTCCCCGACCGTCGAATCCGCAGCGTCGTGGAGCTGAATGGAAATCGGCGCTCCACTGGAAATGGCAGCGTCGCGATCGACGTTCTTCGACGATATGTCAATCAGCAATCTCTCGGCAATGAATTTGTCGACAGTTTTCATGGCGTTCACATACCCGCGCTTCATGCGCTGACGGCCACTACCGGTGATACGCAGACCGTGGGCGCGAAATCATGTCGATCACGCAGCCGCCTCACATAAGGGCTTGCCATCGAATTGCTTTGCACACGTACGGCATAGGCGCTGCCGGATAGCGCCGATCGTGGCATACTGCCCCAATCGAATTCACGGCGGTTGACCGTGCGCGGGGGTGCGGGCGACCATGAACTATGGCAGCAAATGATGAGGATCAGCAGATCAAAGAACTCGTCGGGCGGCTTACCGACAAGTTTCCCGGAGTCGGCGCGGGGGTCGTCGCCGAGATCGTTGCCGACGTACATCGCGGTTTCGAGGGGCGGCCGGTGCGTGACTTCGTGCCGCTGCTCGTCGAGCGGATGGCGACACGGAAGCTGGACTCTGCGGCCCGCTGATCAGGGGCTCAGGTGAGTGAGGCGGATCCAGAGGAGGCGCAGGCGCGGGTGTTCCTCGCCGAGCTCGAACATCATATGGGCTCTCTGATGCGGCGGCGCGGCCAATGGCGCAGCGGAGAACCGAATCAAGCGATCGAGGCCGAACTCGAGCAGATTCGACGACAGATCCGCACCATCCACCGCTGGTTTCCACTCCTGAATCCGGTGCAGCCCAGCTGATTCGGTGCGCCCTTCGCGCCGCGGCCTATCGAAGACGTGGTCAGTGACGTCGTGGGCCAGGCAGGTGAGTAGTGCTCAGCAGGACTCACTGGGCTGCCCCGGCCGCGGGCTTGTTGAGGACGGTGCCTGCAACGACGATTGGCCGACAGTGGAAGAAGCTCAGAATTTCGCCGCCCAAGCTGTTCGTACTGGCTGAATTCGCCCATTGCCTCCAGCGCGGAGTCGGCGAGCGCGGCCGCCGTGGTTCACAGGCTCTCGACCGCGAGCCCGTCGGAGTTGAGTCGCCGGGCGGTATCTGGAAGGGCTAGTACTTCGGGCCATCATCGTGGAGCCCAATCGCGGCGGCGATGTCTGACGTTTGTTTCGGAGGTCTGAACAGTTGGCGAACCCCAGGTTGACAAACCATGGTTGAATGATTGCCCCTGGGTGACGCCCGCCGATGTGTGCACCCCCTGCCGATACGAGAACAATGTCCGAGGACCCCGAACTCGCCCAAGCGCGAAGCTTTCTTCGTGAGCTCACTCAGCACGCGCAATCGCTGGTCCGGCGCCGTGAATCTCTCCCGATCGGAGCTGGGACCGCACGGCACGACGATGAACTTGCCGCTGTTCGCCGTCAGATCGAACAGCTGCACCGGCGGTTTCCCGGCATGCAGGCCGTACCGGCGTCCCCGCGAGCGTGACGCCTTCTCGGGGATCCATGCGACCAGCTGTCGGCGCCGACCACCAAGCGCTCAACCTGGTCAGGGCTTAGCCCGGGCGCCGGGGAGGCTCGGGGTACCCGCCCGCGGCCGCTCTTGGACACGCTGATGATGAGCGAGCAGCCGTTGTCGCCGTGGGTGCCGCCGGATCCACTTCCCAACGGCATCATCTCCAATCGGCTTGATACCGAACATGATTGCCGAGAAGCAGCCCTGAACACAGCGCCAGATGCGAACGAAATCTGTCGGCTCCACCCCTGGGTGCGGCCGACGGCCCGTCATCGCTGACCGCGGAGTCAGACGGCTTCGGCTGCGTTGCAGATGATGGCAGTGACCACTTCGGGGCGGGAAACATAAATGGCATGGCTGCCTGGTGTTTCGGCCACCGTCGCGCCGATCCGTTCGGCCATGGACGCCTGTGCCGCGGGCGGGATCATCTTGTCCTCGGTGACGTGCAGGTACCAGCTGGGCTTGTTGCGCCAGACAGGTTCGGTCCTGAGGAATTCACCTGTCACGGGGCTCGTCGTGCCGATAGCCATCAGTTAACGGTACGGCGGCCTAATATGACATGCAATCACCCGTTGCGCTCTCGTCCCACCACAGCGAAAGCGAGGCACACGTGATGCAGATGCGAGCAGCCCGCATGTACGGATACCAGCAGCCGCTTCGGATCGAAGAAGTTCCGGTGCCCGAGCCCGGGCCGGGCGAAAGTCTTCTGAAGGTCGCAGCGGCCGGCATGTGCCGAAGCGACTACCCACTCCTCGACGGCTATTTCAAGGGCCCGTTCCTCGTGGAATTCCCCTACATCCCCGGCCACGAGATCACCTGCCGGGTAGCAGAACTGGGCAGCGCCGTACCGAAAACGGTGGGCTACAGCGAAGGCAACGAGCAGCTGTGCAGCGGCAACGGCCGATGGGTAGGCTTCGGCCCTCCAGGCGGCTTCGCCGTGTACACGGCCGTGGAATACCGCTATGCGATCCCGGCTTCATCGGACGTCGCGAAATGAGCACCGTCCGTTACTCGACCGCCGACGTCGATGGCTTCCGCATCTTCTACCGCGAGGCCGGCTCGTCCGGAAAGCCCAAGCTGCTTCTGCTGCACGGCTTTCCGACCTCCAGCCACATGTTCCGGGACCTGATTCCGCACCTCGCCGACGACTTCCACATCGTGGCACCCGACCTGCCCGGATTCGGTCGCTCCGACATGCCCGACCACGACCGGTTCAACTACACCTTCGACCACATCGCACAGGTCATCGACCGCTTCACCGAGATCGTCGGATTCGACCGCTACGCGATCTACGTCTTCGACTACGGCGCCCCCACCGGATTCCGGCTCGCCGTTGAACACCCCGAGCGAATCACCGCCATCGTGTCGCAGAACGGCAATGCCTACATCGAAGGCCTCAGCGACGGGTGGAACCCCATCCGGACGTACTGGGAATCCCCGACATCAGCGAACCGCGACGCGCTACGGACGCTCCTGACCCCAGAAACCACCCACTGGCAATACACCCACGGCGTCGCCGACGAATCCGCGGTCTCACCCGACGGCATTGCCCTCGACAATCACTACCTGGCTCGTGCAGGTGCGCATGAGGTCCAGTTGGATCTGTTCCTGGACTACCGCACCAACGTCGCCCGCTACCCGGAATTCCAGGAGTACTTCCGCCGCTACACTCCCCGGCTTCTCGCCGTGTGGGGCAGAAACGATCCCTTCTTCCTGCCAGCCGGCGCCGAGGCCTTCCAACGCGATATCCCCGACGCCCAGGTCCGCTTCTTCGACACCGGGCACTTCGCGCTCGAGACCCACGCCGGCGAGATCGCCGAAGCGATCAGGACGTTCGTCGCCGAATGACCGAACTGCGGGTCCTGGTAGTCCCGGCCATTCGATCGGCGGTGAATGGCCCTGCCCTCGAACACGTTCCGCTCGCCACCTGGGCGCCTGCAGACCCAGCGTTCCGATATCCTTCTCCGCGAATTCTCCGCGCCCCAGTGGATGCGTCCAAGCCTTCCACTCGCCTGTCAGCGGGTCAGGCTGCCTGGACTGTCCTCAGCTGGCGTTGGGCATCAGTGGTGGCAACGTTGCGATGGCAGACCGTAGCGAGGTGACGATCGGGTCATTGGCGATGAAGCTGGTTCTTCCTCGCTGGGGTCAGTTGGTTCCGGCTCCGCAGGCAGGGCGTTGGTAGGTGGGCTGAGTTGCTGATGCGGGCGGGGCCGCGCGGGCGGGGCCGGCGGGGCAGGAAAGTAGTCGGCCGGACTTGGTGGTGATGGCGGGGCGGCGTGGTGCTCAGCCCCGGTTGCCCATCCCCGGGCACCGCCAGACCGGGCTGCCCCGTCGAGAGCGCGGCGCGCGCCCAGGGAATCCACGCTCTCGCGGGTCTCCCACCTCGTTGACACGTACGTGTCAACGACTCACGGAAGGACTTCGGAGATCATGACTGACTCCGACACCATCACCGGACTACTCGTGACCGCATTGGAGAATGTGTGGGCGGTAATCCGATCCCGCCATCCTGATGTGCCCGAGGTTGTCCTGACCGTGGGAGCAGGTTCGACCGGCGGCAGCGACCTCACCCTTGGCGAGGAACTCGGGCTGGCGCTGGCCTATCACCCGCAACTCGGATGGTCGGTCACGACCGTGCCGGACTTGACCCAGCAGCAGTACAGCGAGGTGCTGGACGAACTAGCCTTCGCGCTCGTGGCCTACCGCCGGCGGGAACCGAATCGGCGCGGCGGCCGTACGTCTAGCAACAACGGCCTGTCCGCAGCGTGCACGTGTGGCCGCAAGATTCGGGTATCCCGAACGACTCTCGCTGCTGGACCGATCTACTGCGGTACCTGTGGGGGTGAGTTCGTGACTGAGGGCGAACCCGAGGGTCTGAACTCAGTTCAGATTGAGTTCACGGACCTCAGTTCACGTTGAGTTCAGGACAGCAGAAAGGCCCGGCGGAAACCGGGCCTGATCTGGTCAAACGTTGGTGCGCGATACTGGGATTGAACCAGTGACCTCTTCCGTGTCAGGGAAGCGCTCTCCCGCTGAGCTAATCGCGCGGGTCTTTATGCTCTTCAAAAAGAAGAGGCGGCGACGGGAATCGAACCCGTGTGCACGGCTTTGCAGGCCGTTGCCTCACCACTCGGCCACACCGCCAAGCAGGCCGTGTTGGCCCCTCGAGCGGATGACGGGATTCGAACCCGCGACCCTCACCTTGGCAAGGTGATGCGCTACCAGCTGCGCTACATCCGCATTTCGTCCCGGGCGCCTCTCGGCTGTCCCGCTGACGAGAGAGAACATTAGCCGACTATCTGCGCAGGTAACAAATCGCCTGGTAGATGGGGGTAAATATGAACTACAGGCATGTGGTTTCGCCGGTCGGCCCACGGACTCGGCGACCGGACGGACACGGATCGCCCATATCCCACCCCGTCTCGGCGACGCCCTCATGTCGCCCCGGCAACACCCCGGTGAAACCTCACCCGCCCCACCGCCCCCGATAACCTCAGTTTTACGCCGTTGTGCACGCGATTTGGTGTGACGGCAGCCGGGTGTGTAATCTTCATTCTCGTTCGAGCGGCACCGCAAACGCCGCTCCGAACAGTCGCCTCGGCGACAAGACCCCGGTTCTATAGCTCAGCGGGAGAGCACTCGCTTCACACGCGAGGGGTCGCTGGTTCGATCCCAGCTAGAACCACAACAAACGCAGGTCAGCGCCCTAAAAGGTGCTGGCCTGCTCTTTTTTGTGCCAGATATCAACCCTCGAAACGGGGTCCGTGCTGTCGTGGGTGACGACCTCGCGGCCGTCCTTGGTGATCGCGATATCCATCTCGAGGGTCGACACCCCGAGCTCGAGTGCCCGCGTGAACGCCGGGAGCGTGTTCTCGACCGTCAACCCGCGCCCGCCGCGATGGGCCTGCAGGTCGAAAGCAGCGGGTGGGTCCGCCGCGGCACCGCCGGGGAGGAACACCGTCCGTGGTGGCCAAGGTCAATTGGAGTAGAGGCCTACGCGCTCGCGCCCGCTGACCCGGACGTCAACGAGAACGATGACCTGGCCCCACCGACCGCCGAAGCGGGCGATAGCCGTGCACGCGGGTGGCACACGTCGGTAGGGTGACCGTTCCGCGTCCGTCCGGGATGTGCGGTTTACGGCGGCGGGGGAGTGTTGTGCACCGCGTGAAGTGAGTTCGATGTCAGAGTCTGTGCCGTTCGTCCGTACCGGGGATGCCGGGCCGGCCGATCCGGGCGGTACCCGGGTACCCATGTACACCCCGGAATTCGCCGCCGACCCGCATCGCGCGTATCGCGAGATGCGGGAGAAGTACGGGTCGCTGGTTCCGGTCGACCTCGCGCCGGGCGTATCGGCCACCCTGGTGGTCGGATATCGCACGGCGGTAAGAATTCTCAACGATCCCGAGCGATTTCCCGCCGATCCGCGGGTGTGGCAGGCCGGGGTGCCCTCCGACTGCCCGGTACTGCCCATGATGCAGTGGCGGCCGAGTTCCCTGCGCACCACCGGGATCGAACATATGCGGTACCGGCAGGCCAATGCCGCCGCCCTGGCCGGAGTCGACCGATACGGGCTGCAGAGCGTCGTCGAACAGGTCTCGGTCTCGCTGATCAATTCGTTCTGCGCCTCGGGTTCGGCGGATCTGGTGCGCGACTACGCTTTTCCGCTCGCCTTCCAAGTGCTCAACCACCTGCTCGGCTGTCCGGTCGACCTCGCCGGGCAGGCGGCGCAGGGCTTTCGCGCGATCTTCGAGGGCATCGGCGCCGAACAGGGCAACATGCTGTTGGCCGACGCCCTGCACCAGCTGACGTTGCGCAAACGAACCCATCCCGCCAACGACGTCACCACCCGCATGCTCCACCACTCCGCCGAACTGACCGATATCGAGATGGTGCACCAACTGGTCACCCTCTACGGCGCGGGCATCGAACCGCAACAGAATCTGATCGTCAACACCCTGCTCCTGCTCCTGGTGGACGACCGGTTCGCCGGCAGTGCCCTGGGCGGCAGCCTCTCCACCCGCGACGCCCTCGACGAAGTGCTCTTCGACGACCCGCCGATGGCGAACTTCTGCATCAGCTACCCGCCCCGCTCCGTCCTCATCGACGACTGCTGGCTGCCCGCCCACCAACCCGTCGTCATCAGCATGGCGGCCTGCAACACCGACCCCGAGATCCGCAGCGGCCAATCGACCGGCAACAGATCCCACCTGGCCTGGAGCATCGGCCCCCACGCCTGCCCTGCGAGCTCCCTCGCCTACCTGATCGCCCAGGAAGCCGTAGACCAACTCCTCGACGCCCTCCCCGAAATCCGCCTGGCCCTCCCCGCCCCCCAATTATCCTGGCGCCCAGGCCCATTTCACCGAGCCCTCGCCTCCCTCCCCGTCACCTTCACCCCCGCCCCACCCCTCCCCGAAACCTGACCACGCCCGGCCGCGTCGATTCGGCACAACGGGAGGGCGACACGCTTTCGACAGATGAATCCGTGGGTCAAGCCCTTGCTCGTGTGCTGAGTGTTCCGACCGGCTTGATCCGTAACTGCGGTCCGTGGGCCGTGGGATGGTTCGGGTTGATCATGGTTAGGACCACCGAGAAGAGCAGGCCACACCTCGAGGTGTGGCCTGCTCTTTTGTGTCCGGGGGCAGGATCGGCGCCAGGTACCGTTCGGCGGTGCTTGGTCGCGATGCTGGAACCACGGACAGCAGATGGCCCGGGAGCAAGCGGTGATCGCCATGGGCATGCTCGGCGACGAATCCGTCCCCGCTATCACGCCTCTGCCGCGGGAGCCGATCGCAGGAATGTGCGAACGCGCAGCCGCGGCGCTCGGCTCGATCGGCGGCGATTGCTTTGTTTGGATGTCCCGACTGGTCATCGCGACCAGTCGGTTGAATCCAGTCCATTGTTCGCCGAGGATGCTCGGTGAAATGTGTTCTGCGAGAGCGTGAGTCGCGGTATGTTTCGCCGGTTCGCCACGCGCTCGTATGGTTCGCTCCTACGATGAATCAGTGCCAGATGCGTTTCCTGGCACAGGTTTTCACCATTTTCATCATGTACGACATGAGTGGAATCGGGGTGTGTCGATAGTGACCGAACCTGTCCAGAACGTAACCAATGAAACCCTGGAAAGTATTGCGGCCAATGGCATGTGGGCCGATGGTCTGACCTTCACGCCGGAGGTGGTGCAGGTCGCGCGGGCGCTGCTGGCGGCGGTGCGCGGGGTCGCGCCGGCCGGGGTGCTGCCGCCGGAGTTGCAGGAGGTGGTGGATACCGTCCGGGGTGGCGCCGGGGTGGAGATCACGCAGATTCCCGGGGCCGACGGGGTGCTGTTGTCGGCGTTGACCGTGAAGCTGAACGGGGACGAGCCGCGTCCGGTGGTGGTGGTGCCGGCGGGGTGGAGTCCGCTGGGCTGGCTGCCGTTCGTGTGGACCTATCTGACATTGGCCGTGGCGGGTTATCACGTGCTGGCCTACACGCCGCGCGGTCTCGGCACGCCGGGTGAGGTCACCACGTCGCAGGGGTTCATCGACGTCGCCGGTGAGAAGGACCGGGCCGACGGCCACCGCGTGCTGGACTACGCGCGGGAACTGTTCGGGCCCGGTCCCGTCGGCATGCTCGGCGAGTCCTACGGTTCGGGGCTGAGCCAGTTGATCGCGGCCACCGACCCGGGGGAGCGGGTGTCGGCGGTCGTCGCACTGAGCACCTGGGGCAACCTGGCCACGTCGCTGTACGACAACGGAACCCGGCACCTGGCCGCGATGCAACTGCTGGTCGATTTCACCGGTGGCACACGCGAGGAGAAGTTCGACCCGGACACCCTCCGGATCCTCGACCTTTTCGAGCGGGGCGAGAACATGGACGAGGTCGTGGCCTGGGGGCTGGACCGCTCGCCGGAAACCTTCGTCGAGCTGACCAACTCTCGCGGCATCGCCACGTTCATGTCGAACACCTGGCACGAGACCCTCTTTCCGGTCAACGAAGTGCTCGACACGTTCAACCGGTTGACCGTGCCGAAGCGACTCAACGTGTGGATCGGCAATCACGGCGCACCCGAAGCCGCCGGACTGGTCGGAATCCCATTGGGATTCCCCTTCCCCGGCCTGCTCACGCCGATGCGAGAAGCGCGTGACTGGTTGGACATTCACCTGCGGGGCATCGACCGCGGCCCATCCGAACCGGTCAGCGATCAGATCATGTTCACCTACCGCACCCAGCCGATCGCCGGTGGCGCGCAACGGATCACCGAACCCGCGCCACGGGAAGCCAAGCTCGACTGGAGCGAGGTCAGCACCGAAACCGAACGCTGGTACCTCGGTAACGGCGGCGCGGACGGCACCCTCGTGCCGAAGCCGGAAACCGGGTGGACGCGCAGCTTCACCGTCGGCGACAAGGACTCCGCGGCCACCTCGGCCACCGCGGTCGCCGAGTTCCTGAAGACCGGGCAGCGGGAGTGCTACGGCAATCCGCAGCTCTATCAGGTCGGGGACTTCGAGCGGGACCGCCTGCTGATCTGGCAGTCCGAAGCGCTGACGGGTGGTCGCCGCGTGCGCGGCATCCCGGCCCTGCGCCTGTCGGTGGGCAGCACGGCCTCGGCGGCCACCCTGGTGGCCTACCTGTTCGATGTGGCCCCCGACGACACGGCCCGGATCATCACCCACGAGCCCTGCACGGTGCTCGAGCTGGGTCCGGGGGAGCAGCGCGTCGTCCGCTGGCGCCTGCAAGGCGCCTGCTACGACATCCCGGACGGGCACCGCCTCGCACTGGTCGTCAACGGCTACGACAAGCTCTACTCCTACAGCCCGCCCGGCACCACCACCATCACCTCACCTGAGTACTCCGAGTCCTACCTGGACCTCGAACTCGGCTGAGCAGTCCCGCCTCTCGCGCGTCCGGTGTGGATCGACGATCCTCGATCCACACCGGACACAGCTCTACTTCTTGCCGGATGCCGCGCCGGACCATCAGCCCGAGAATTAGAGCGCCTCCACCACGACGGGCGCGGTTGTGCGAGCAGAGCGTTCGGCGCGGCGCACCACGGCGACCGCCGTCACGACCGCGGCGACGCTGAACCCGGCCGCCACCAGCGACCCGCGCTGGAATCCCGCCGTCACTGCCGCGGCCGGGCCGGTCGACACGCTGTGGCCCACCGCGATCGCCACTGCCGCCACGATGGCGATACCGAGCGACCCGCCGATTTCGCGCGCCGTCTCCACCATGCCGCCCGCCAAACCGCTGACCTTCTCCGGGATTCCGATGAACGCGGCGACCTGGAGCGAGGTCTGGGACAGCCCGATGCCGATTCCGACGGCGACGAAGCCGGGGAACAGATCCGGCCAGTACGCGGCATGCGCAGGTATCCGGGCGAGCCACAGCAGCCCGGCCGCCGCGATCCCCTGCGCCAGCGCCAGCGACCATCCCGCACCGAGTCGAGTGAGCGCGACGGGTGCGATGCCCGCCGCGGCCACCACGGCGGTCACCGCGATCGCGAGATAGGCGAGCCCGGTGCGCAGGGCCGAGTATCCGAGCGCCTGCTGCATGAGCAGCGACGCCTGGAAGATGGTGGCGAAGAAGGCGGCGAACACCAGTGCCGCAACGAGATTCGCGGCATTCAAGGTCGGACGCCGGAACATCGACAGCGGCACCAGCGGCGACGCGGATCGAGATTCGATGGCGGCGAACGCGGCCAGCAGCGCGCACCCGGCGATCAGGAAGCCCAGCGTCGTGGCCGAGGTCCAGCCGTGATCCACGCTCTTGTTGATGGCGTACACGAACGCGGTGAGCCCGGCGGTCACCGTGACCGCCCCGGCGATGTCGAACGGTCCCCGGTGGATCTGCCGGTCGGCGGGAACATATCTCGGGATCAGCGCGACCATGCCGGCCACGATCGGAACATTGATGAAGAAGATCCACTGCCAGCCCGGCCCCGCGGTGAGCGCGCCGCTCAGCACCACCCCGACCGAGGCGGCACTGCCGCCGGCGGCGCCGAACACGCCGAGCGCCTTGTTTCGGGAGGCCCCTTCGGGGAAGGTCGCGACGACCACCGCCAGGGCGGCCGGAGCGGCGAGTGCCGCGCCCACGCCCTGTACCGCGCGTGAGGCGACCAGCGGGGCGAACGATCCGGACAGCCCGGCGGTGAGCGAGGCGCCCGCGAACAGTGCCAGACCCGTCTGCAGGATCCGGCGGCGGCCCAGCAGGTCACCGGCGCGACCGCCGAGCAGGAGCAGGCCGCCGAGCAGCAGCCCGTAGGTGATGACCACCCATTGCAGATCACCGGCGGCCAGGCCGAGATCGGATTGGATGGACGGCAGCGCGACATTCACGATCGCGATATCGAGGGTGACGATGAATTGGGCGCCGCACATCAATGCGAGGATCGCTCCCGGCTTCATGGTGGTAGGCGGCCGCATCGGTGGTGCGGATTGCCCTACTGGGGAATGTGTTTCGTTGACCATGCTCCTGACAACCGGCCGGGCGCCGGAAACTCGTCGCGGCAGTGCGCTCGGGCCGCGACGAGTTTCCGAGGCCGTGACGGTGGTGCACGGTATGTACTTCGAACAGGCATCGCCGTCCGGTGGCGGCATCGTGGTGCTGGCCGGCGAGCCCGATGCGGGCCGCACCGCCGCGTGGTGTGCCCGCGTCAGCGCCCTGCGCGCCGACGGGCACCGCGCGATTCTGTGTGATGTGCGCGCACTTTCGGGTTGCGCGTCGGCGGTGGTGCAGGCGCTGGCACGAATCGCCCTGACGACCAGGCGCTCCGGATGCCGGTGCGTGCTCGTGGGTGCGGATGATCGCCTGCTGATCCTGCTCGACCTGGCGGGACTGAGCGAGGTGTTCGACACCGCCGCGCCCGACTGCGGTGGGTGAACCATCAGTCCAGCTGGTGCGGTAGCCCGAAGGCCCCGAACAGTTCCGGTTGCAGGAAGGTGTGCAACCGCGCGATCTGACCGCCCGAGTATTCCAGCACCTGAATGGCGAAGGCGGTCATCCGCCCGTCGGTCTCCCGGTACAGTGCGGCGGCGGGACACCCGTTGGCCTGGATCGGAATCAATCGCTTGCGACGGCATCCGATATCGGATCCGATCAGCCAGCGGCGGAACGATTCCCGGCCGAACAGCCAGAACGCGACCGGCGGCATGTCGACGATCGCGTCGTCGCGCAGCAGCGACACGATACCGGCGATGTCGAATCGCTCGAAGGCGGCGACATAGCGTTCGAGTAGACCGGTGTCGATCGGATCGAGCGGCCGCGCGCCGCCGGCTCGCTGTGCCTGCGCCAGTGCCGCCCGGGCCCGGCGCAGCATGCTGTTGACGGCGTCGACGCTGAGATCCAGCAGTTCGGCCACCTCGGCGGCCCGCCAGCACAGTACGTCCCGCAGGATCAGGACGGCGCGCTGGCGCGGCAGCAGATACTGCAGGGCGGCGACGAAAGCGAGCCGGACCGACTCGTTCGACACGGCCTGCTCGGACGGATCGACGGTCGGGCTGCTCGGGAACGGCTGCACCCAGGTCGACTCCGGCAGCGGGGCGCCCAGCTCGCCGCGCGGGTCGGCCGCGGCGACCAGATCCATCGGCAGCGCCCGCCGCCGCCGGTCGGCGCTCGCGTCGATGCAGACGTTGGTGGCGATGCGGTAGGTCCACGGCCGCAGGCCCGCCGGATCGTTGAGCCGGGCCGCGGACCGCCACGCTCGCATCATCGTCTCCTGCACCGCGTCCTCGGCCTCCAGCACCGAGCCGAGCATGCGATAGCAGTAGGCGAGCAGGGCCGGTCGCAGCTCGGCCAGCGCATGCTCGACCGCGGGCGCGGCGAGGTCAGACGTCTGGTTCATGCGATTCTCCTCGCGGTCCGGGTGCCCGCGTCCTCGCACGGAACACCTTCGACTGATATGACCGCGCCGACCGCCGAAATTCGTCGCGGTTCCGAGAATGCATCTGTGAGGGCGGACGGACGCGTCGGACGGATTGCTCAGCGCCGCGGGCGTCGGCCTGCTCGACGCGGTCCTCGTTGTCGGCGAGGTTCCGCAGGCGTCGCATCTCCTGGACGCCGGGCCATTCTGCGCTGCCCGTGGTGACGAACATGGTGATGATCCGGTCCAGGAGACTCACAAGTCACCACCTGCGGCGAGCCGGTCGGATCGAATGGAAGCGTCGCGCGTCGGGACGACGTGACGGCAGGACGGTTCGAAGAGCGCATAGTCCAGCCTGTCGCCCTTAGAAATGTGGTCGTTTCACCCGTTGTCTCGACGACTACTGTTGCGGCTCTCTGGTTTTCGCAACGAAAGATGGATCTGTATGACGCACGTTCTGGTGAAATCGGCCGTGGCGGTGGGCTTCTCCGGTGGTCTCCTGCTCTCGGGGCCGGGAGCGGCTGCCGCGGACGTGCCGACCGGCGCGCCCATCGCCGACGCGGGATCGGCCACGCTCGCGCAGACCGGGTTCGGCACCGGCTCGGCGGGACTGGATCTGGCGACGGCGATGCTGCTCTGCAAGCTGACCGGTGGTGACTACCGGCTCTCGATCGGCATGTTGACCGGGCCCAGCGGCTGCCTCGGCGGGCTGCTCGGGATTCCGAAGCTCTAGCCGCGACCCGGCGTGGGATGCGCTCGGTTTCTCCCGGCGGTGCGGGTGACGCATACTGACGCCGTAGCGGTGAGGGCTAGTCAGGTGGAGTGTGGTGACTGAATCCGACGGGCGGGGCGGAAAGCTGGAGACGACAACGGTTTACAAGTCGTCGATACTGCGCACGCTGCTGCTGGCGGCGGGGGCGGGGTTCTTCGTCCTGGTGGGGTGCGTGCTCATGCTGACCACCGAGGCGAGTTCGATGGTGGTGGGCGCGATGGCGTTCGCCTTTTTCGGCTCCTGCTGGGTGCTGCTGGTGCTGCAATTGCCGCGGCGCAAGCCGGAGCTGGTCATCACCGATCGGGGCTTCACGCATCGCCGGCTGGGGTCGGTCGACTGGGCCGACGTCGACCGTGTGCAGGTGTCGAGCATCGGCGGGCAGCCGTTCGTCGATGTGGCGCTGCGGGATCCGGCGGCGTTCCTGGCTCGCTCCTCGCCGCTGATCCGCGTGCTCGGGCGGCTGAATCAGGGCCTCGGCTTCAGTCCGGCGGTGTTCTCCACGCAGACGATGCCGGCCTCACCGGACGAGGTCGTCGCGGCCATGCGCCATCACCGCGGGTAGGGATCCATATCGCGCAGCCGTTCCCGGTGCACGCGCTGCAGTTCGCCGACCCGGCCCAGGAATCCCGCGATCAGTTCGAGCTCGTCGAGGTCGTACCAGTTCAGCATCATCTTGAAGCTCTCCTCCGCGAGCGGGCGGATGAGCTCGCGCACGCGGCGCGCGGTCAGATCGGTGGCCACCACGATCACGCGGCGGCGATCGGTGGGGTGCAGTGAGCGCGTGACATAGCCCTGCTTCTCGAGCCGGTTGAGCAGGACGGTGGCGCCCGCGGCGGTCAGGCCGAGCCGTTCGGCAAGCATGCCCGGTGTCGTCGACCGTCCGCCGACGAGGACGATTTCCAGTGCGCGCCGGTCGGTCTCGTTCACCCCCAGCAGGCGGAGCAGTTCACGCGCCAGATCCTCGACCGTTCCGTGGTAGAGCTCCAGGGCTTTTCGGAGCTCCACTGCCATCCGAGCGGGTTCGGTGGACAATGCAGGGACCCCATCCGATGGGCGGAACCTGAACCGGGCTGGCGGAAACAGCCCGGTCCAGGCATTTTCACGAACTCAGCTGACGGTCGTGGTGGTCAGCGTGGGGGACGGGTTCGGGTAGCACGACGTCGCCACATTGCCGATGAACCCCACCTTGGTCGTCATGGTCATGCCCGGGTTGGCGAAACTGGTCCCCGCGTACTTGCTGGTGATCGGGGTGCCCGGGCTGCCGGCCGTGACATTGATGGTCACCGCCGGCGGGGTGAAGCTGGTGCCGCCCGCGATCGGACCCGGCACGGTCAGAACGACGTTCCCGCCCGAGGTGGACACGGTGCCGGCCACGGTGCCGCCGGAGGCGGTGGCCGAGACCAGCGTCGAGTTCGCCGGGGTCGGGAAGGTCATCTTCAGGTTGCTGATGTTCGTCACGGAGAAGCCCGAGGCCGAACTGGGGACCGTGGAGGAGCCCGGGGTGAGGGTGATGGCCACGGCCGATCCCGACGCCGCCGAGCCCGGCGCGGTGCCGGTGACCGTGGTGGTCATGCTCGAGGTCTGGCCGATGCCGAAGATCGTGCCCTGGCAACTCCAGTTCACGGTGACGGGCGCCGCATTCGCGGGCGCGGCCAAACAGAAAACAGTGGCCAGAGCCACCGGAGAAACAATACCGGCGCGAAGCAGTGTGGAGGCGGTCGTTCTCATAACTAACTCCCGAAATAGTGAAGCAACAGCGCGTTCCCGGTGGGGTGTGCCGCAACTTCAGGGGTTTGAAATGTAACCTGTTCGCATCATGCGGCGGCTGGTATTCGAAATAACGGTTTGGTATCGATGGCCGGTCAGGGGCCAGTTCTGGCAGATCGTTAACTGCAATTAGATATTTACGGTGGAAAGTTAATTTCATCAAGACTTCGACGCCATTCGATCGAACTCGGCGAGTATCCGGCAACAATCTTAATTGTCGGAAATAGGGGCGGTTTTCGTGGATCGGACCGGCATCGCGTAGCGTGATCGGCGAATAGGGGAGGACTGAATGGTCAACGCGTTGGGGCAGCAGCAGGCTGCCGTCGAGCCGATCGCACGCCGCCGCGGCCTGCTCCGGTGGGTGCTGCCGGTGCTCGGATGGCTGCTGCTCGCCGCGGGCGTGGCCGGAATCGGGCTGCACTACAACTCACGGGTATGGGAACCGGCCGTGCTGGCGGCATCGTTCGCGTCGTACCTGATGGTCTGCGCGCTGGTCGCGGTTCTGGTGCTCGGACTGGCCCGGCGGTGGGTGAGCGCCGCGGTGGCCGTCCTGGTCTCGGCCACGGCGCTGTGGTCACAGGCGCCGATGCTGTGGCCGGACGGGAGTGCCCCGCCCGGTACGGATCTGGTGATGATGCAGTCGAACCTGCTGTTCGGCCACGGCTCGGCCGCCGCGGTGGTGCGGGCGGTGCGCGAGCGCGAGGTCGAGGTACTGACCGTCGAAGAACTGACTCCGGAACTCCTGAGCAAGCTCGACGCCGCCGGACTGGCCGACCTGCTGCCGCACCGGTTCACCGCGCCCTCCTCCAGCGCTGGACAGGGCACCGGCATCTTCAGCCGCTATCCCTTGGAGGACGGCGTCAAGTTCGACGGCTTCTGGCTGAACAATCTGCGTGCCACCATGATTCACCCCGGCCGCGGCCCGGTGACGGTGTTCGCGCTGCACCCGATCCCGCCGACGTTGAACGCCGGGGTGTGGGCGCACGAACTCGGCCGCATCCGGGACATCCTCGACCAGACGACGGGCCAGGTCGTGGCCGGCGGCGACTTCAACTCCACCTACGACCACGCCGCCTACCGAAACCTGGTCAGCGGCCGCTACGCCGACTCCGCCGAACTCCTCGGCGTCGGCGCCCTCCCGACCTGGCCGACCGACCGCCGGTGGGGACCGGTGATCGGCATCGACCGCATCCTCATCGCGCAGGGACACGCGGTCGCCCTGTCCTCGTACACGATTCCGGACACCGATCATCGTGCGGTGATCGCGCGACTTCGCCTCTGACCCGAGCGGCCGGCGTTCGGCGGTTTCGCGGTCCGGGCGCAAATCCCCAGCGTAGAATCGCCTTTCGGGAGTGCCTCCGCCAATCCTGGGAGTCGCCATGACATTCCCGTCGGGGATCGCCGCCGTTCCGCATCGACTGCCATTGCTAGGCCATATGGTGACGTTGCTGCGCGACCCGCTCGGATTCCTGAGTTCGCTGCCCGCGCACGGGGATCTCGTGCGGATCGGCCTCGGCCCGGTCGACGCGGTGGCCGTCTGCGATCCGGGTCTGACCCAGGAGTTGTTGCGGCGGGACCGGGTCTTCGACAAGGGCGGGCCCCTGCTGGATCGGGTCCGTGAGGTCCTCGGCGACGGGTTGGTCACCTGCCCGTACGCCCTGCACCGCCGCCATCGGCGACTGGTGCAGCCCGCTTTCCATCCGAGCCGGACCGCCGAGTACGCGGCGGTGATGAGCCGGTGCATCGGAGAGATCGTCGAATCCTGGAACGACGGTCAGGAGCTCGACATGAAAGCCGAACTCCACGCGATGACCTCGGCGGTGACGGCGGCGACGCTGTTCACCCATTCGGCCCCGCAACCGGTCCTGCGGCAGATGCTGCGGGACGTCGACTACGTCGTGCGGATGCTGATGGCGCGCACGCTCTTACCGGCTCCGCTGCTCAAGGTGCCGACCCCGGGCAACCGGGCCTACGAACGTGCGATCACCGACCTGCGTGCGGCGCTGGCCGAGATCATCACCGCGCGTCGGCGGGCGGGGGCCGATCAGGGGGATCTGCTCTCGGCGTTGATCGCCGCACAGGACGAGGATGGGGGCGGGCTCAGCGACCTCGAGATCAGCGATCAGGTCATCACCTTCTTCGTGGCGGGCACCGAAACCACGGCGACCGCGCTCGCGTGGGCGCTGAGTCTGCTCGACGCGCATCCTGCTGTCGCGGAACAGCAACGGGCGGAAGTTGATTCGGTGCTGGCCGGACGGACCGCGAACTATGGCGACCTACCCCACCTGCCGGTGACCGGCCGGATCATCACCGAAACTCTGCGGTTGCGTCCGCCGGTCTGGTTCGTGACCCGCACGGTGGGGGAGGACACCGAACTCGGCGGCCACGCGCTGCCGGCGGGTACCACGGTGTTGTACAGCGCCTTCACCATTCAGCACCGGGCCGACCTGTACCCCGATCCCGAGCTGTTCGACCCGAATCGGTGGGCGACCGCCGGAAGATCCACGGCCCGTGGCGGTTTCCTGGCCTTCGCAGGCGGTGCGCGCAAGTGCATCGGTGAGGACTTCGCCATGACCGAGATGACGCTGGCGCTGGCGACCATGACCGCCCGCTGGCGATTGCATGCCCTGCCCGGGACCGATGCTCGACCGGCACTGTCAGCGACCTTGCAGCCCCGAGGGCTGCGGATGCGCGTCAACTCCGCGGTCTCGGCTACTCCTGAGCGCCGAATGGAAGCCGGGAATACCGACCGGACTTCATGATCCAGGCGATGTGCCCGCTGACCCACTCGCAGACGCCACGACTGAAGTCGGCGGCCGGAGTATCCGGGAATTGCGCGAATCCTTCCGACTCCGCCACCAGAGTCCGCATCCGGGAATCCCGGAGCTCCAGCACCAGTGCGCTCGCGGCGGCGATGTCGGGCGTGCCGTGCAAGGCCGCCGCGGTGATCCCGTTGATCGGAAACTCCTCGCCGGGACCGCTTTCCCGGGCATACGACAGCAGATCGTTGTCGAGGTCGGCGAGATCGGCGGCCGCCTTCACCAGCTCGGTCATCCGGTCGCCGCACATGACCTCCGCGGGGACCTCGCGGCCCAGACTGATGTCGGTCAGCATGAGGCACGCTACATTCGCTCCGCCCAGCCTGCGCAGGTGGACGTAGGAGTTCAGCGGCGGCAGGGATCCGGCCTGTCGCCGCCCCGCCTCCCAGAGTTTGGTGAGCAGGTACTTCTCGGTGTCGTCCGCCCAGCGGCGGCGCTGGACCGGGGAGCCCATTGCCGCGACCCGGCCGTTCAGGTCGCGCAGCGCTCGCGCGACCGGCAGCACGGGGTTGTCCGCCGGGGATTCCAGCACGTGGACGAGGTCGCCGATGATCGAACTGAATTCGACGGGGTCACTGCCGATTCGGTTCGCGTCGCAGTACAGATCGTCGAACGCGAACAGCCAGGTGATGAAGTCGGTCGCCAGCTGCGTGCCCTCGCGGGTTCCCCGGGGATAGGTGTAGGACCCCAGCGCGGCCGGTGCGCCCGAACGGAATTCGGCTCGCCGGTGCGGCGGCAGCACGTGGTGCGCGTCGAGCCAGGCCATGCTGTCGGCTTCGATCCGCGTCAGCATCGGATGCACCGAGCTCTCCAGTGGACACCACAATTCCCGATCGCCGACGGCTGTCATCGCGGACTCCCCACAGACTGGACGGGCAGTTCGAATGCCAGTCGCACTCATGATCCACGATCAGGGTTCCGTCGACAGGCGAAATGGCCGGTCCGCCAAGTGGACCGGCCATTCGCGTCACCGGGTCAGCGATGCTGGAGCTTGCGCTTCATCTCCTTGTCCAGGCCCTGTGCGTCCGACCGTGCCTGCTGGGCTTCCCGTTTGATGCCGGCGCCCAGGCGGTCCATGTCGCGCCGGGCGTCGTCGGCCATCTGGTCCATGTCGGATTCCATGCGCTGCGCCTGGCCCTTCATGCCCTTCTTGGCCTTGTCGGCGATCTGGCTGGGTTTTCGGCCGTGCTTGCTAGACATTCCAACCTCCGAATTGGTAGGTCTCGGGTCCGAACTGAAGGAAAAAGGGACGCGTCCGCGTCCGCCGAATCTCCGAGCGCTGTCGACCGGCGTTCACCAACCGGGCGGGAACGCCGACAGCCGGGATATCGCAGCAATTGTCGAGCAACAATTGCGCCTCGTAGAGCCTGCTCCTGCGGCTCGCCGCTGTCAATCACTTTCGCGAAATCGGTCTCTGAGCGCGGGGTCGTCGAAACGGCGCGCACCGATGCGGCCGCGTCGGTAGTGTTGATCTTCCGCATCCGGATGTGCGCTGTTCGGCGGCGGTGGAGTGTTGCGCACCGTGTGAAGTGGGTTCGATGTCAGAGCAAGTCGGTACGCGCGTACCGATGTACACCCCCGAGTTCGCCGCCGACCCGCATCGGGTCTATCGCGAGATGCGGGAGCAGTACGGGTCTTTGGTTCCGGTGGAGCTCGCGCCGGGGGTGCCGGCCACGCTGGTGGTCGGATATCGCACGGCGGTAAGGATTCTCAACGATCCCGAACGGTTCCCCGCCGATCCGCGGGCCTGGCAGGCGGGCGTGCCCGCGGACTGCCCGGTGCTGCCGATGATGCAGTGGCGGCCGAATGCGTTGCGCAACGCGGGATCCGAGCACGCGCGGTACCGGCAGGCCAATACCGCCGGGCTCGCCGGCATCGACCATTTCGGGTTGCAGGGCACCGTCGAGCGGGTCGCGGTGTCGCTGATCAACTCGTTCTGCGCGGCCGGATCGGCGGATCTGGTGCGCGACTACGCTTTTCCGCTGGCCTTCCAGGTGCTCAACACCCTGCTCGGATGCCCGGTCGAGATCGCGGCGCAGGCAGCAGAGGGGTTCCGCGCCATCTTCGAGGGCGTCGGCGCCGAACACGGCAACAAACTGCTCATCGACGCCCTGCTGCGGCTGACACACCACAAACGCGCCCACCCCGCCCAGGACGTCGCCACCCGCATTCTGCACCACCCCACCGGCCTCACCGACACCGAGATGGTGCACCAGCTGGCCACCCTCTACGGCGCGGGCATCGAGCCGCAACAGAACCTGATCGTCAACACCCTGGTCCTGCTGCTCCTCGACGACCGCTTCCGCGGCAGCGCCCTCGGCGGCAGCCTGTCCACCCGCGACGCCCTCGACGAAGTCCTCTTCAACGACCCGCCGATGGCCAACTTCTGCATCAGCTTCCCGCCCCAGCGGGTCCTCATCGACGACACCTGGCTCCCGCCGCACCAGCCGGTCGTCATCTCCATGGCCGCCTGCAACACCGACCCCACCATCCGCGGCGCCGGGTTCTCCGGCAACCGCTCCCACCTCGCATGGGGCGTCGGCCCCCACGCCTGCCCCGCCAGCTCCCTCGCCTACCTCATCGCCCAGGAAGCCGTCGACCAACTCCTCGACGCCCTCCCCGAACTCCACCTCGCCGTCCCCGCCCCCGAATTGTCCTGGCGCCCAGGCCCCTTCCACCGCGCCCTCCTCGCCCTCCCCGTCACCTTCACCCCCACCCCACCCCTCCCCGAACGCTGACCTCCCCGCCACCCGGGCGTCGATTTGGCAAACAGGCGGGGTAACGCGCTAGTGTTGTCTCACTCCGACACGGGAAACCCCGAGCTGGACAGCCGCTTCGGCGGCGAGACCCCGGTTCTATAGCTCAGCGGGAGAGCACTCGCTTCACACGCGAGGGGTCGCTGGTTCGATCCCAGCTAGAACCACCGAATGTCGAGCCCCGGATCACTGATCCGGGGCTCGATTTCTTTTGCGTCCCAGCGCCCGCACTGTTGTCCAGGCGTTCGGGCGTCAACCCATCAGCGCGTCCAGGTGTAGCCGATCGGTTGATGCGGGAGCCGCGGCCCGATTCGTAGCGTTGAACATGTGAACATCACCTCGCTGATCTCCCGCCGCACCGTCGTCGCCTCCGCCCTCGTGGCCGCCACGGTGGGTGTTCTCCCCGCCGCCGCCTTCGCCGCTCCCGAGGCCCCGGGCATCACCGCGGTCGCCCAGGACGAGGCCTCGCCGTCCGCCGTGCTGGCCTCCACCCCGTGGAAGACCACCGACGCCCTCGACCAGAACGGCAACCGCGTCCCGCTGGACAACCCGGCCGTCTCCAACTTCGTCGGCTGGGCCTACTTCAAGGCCGACGGCACGTTCACCATGTACAACCTGAACGACACCCCGAAGATGCACGGCGACTGGACCGTCGCCCCCGACGGCTCCTCCCGCTGGATCGCCGCCAAGAACGACGCCGGCGCCGTGCTCTTCACCCGCGTCGTCCCCATCATCCAGCTCGACAAGCACGCCTTCACCTACCGCGTCACCCCCAACGCCGCCGACCCGAGCGTCTACTACGACATCGTCCACACCCCCACCAACCACGCCGAGCCCGGCACCGACGACCGCGGCCCCGGCGCCAACGGCACCCAGGGCAACCAGGGCGAGGGCGGCTACCACCACAACAACGGCAACCAGCACTGATCTGCTGCCGCACACCACGAACCCGGTCCCTCCGACAGGAGGGGCCGGGTTCGTCGTCTGTCGGTGCGTTCAGGTTCGGCGGGCGCGCTTCGCGGGCGCGCTCCGCATCGCGCCGATGACGTGAGTGACCAGGCTGTCGACGAAGGCGGCGTCGGCTGGATGGCGGGTCAGTAGGTGGCGGAAGTGGATTGGGGCGATGAGTAGTTCGATGGCTTGGCGGGCGTCGGTGTCGGGTGGGAGTTCGCCGCGTTCCACTGCGCGTTCGACGATCTGTTGGTTTGCGCGATATCTGGTTTCCCAGAAGGTGTTTCGGGCCTCGGTGATTTCCTCGGAGTCGGTGACGTAGGCCAGGGCGCGGGCCAGGCTGTCGCCCAGGGGGGTTTCGAGGTAGCTGATGAGGGCGGTGGCGAAGGCGGTGAGGTCGCCGTGGGCGGTGCCGGTGTCGGGGAGGGGGAGCGTGCGTTCGCTGGCGGTGAGGAGGACGTCGAGGACGAGGTTCTCTCGGGTGCCCCAGCGGCGGTAGATGGAGCTGTCGCGGACTCCGGCGCGGCGGCTGATATCGGGGATGCCGACGTTCTCGACGCCCTGCTCGGTGACTGCCTCGAGAACGGCTCGGTGGACGGCCTCGGTGACCTTGGCTGCTCGGCCTCCGGGGCGGCGTTGCGGCGCGGCGTTCTCGGGTTCGGTCATAGGGATATTTAAAGCAGAGTCTCTTGCTTTTAGCCAGTAGCCGTGCCTACGCTCACAAAAGCAGAAAGTTCTGCGAATTGCTGGAGTGGAGGCACGCAATGACGTCGTTGCTAGAACTGGGGAAGCGGGTGATGGTCAGTGCTCGAGCGATCACCCACACCACCGAACGGGCAGCTCAGCGGGTGGGTGTGGCGCCAATTCTGCCTCGCCTGTTCGCCGACCGGTTCACCTTCCTGGGTGGGATCCCGGCGGAGGAGTTCCGCACCCAGCTGGCCGGATGCCGCTCCTTCGACGACGCCCGCTGGGCCGGATACTGGGAAGAAATCGCCGGCGTGCACTTGGCCCTGGCCGACGCGGCTCTCTTGCGGCTGGGTGGACCTCGGGCCGAGCAACTGGCCGATCCGAGTGCCACCGTCGACCTGCGCGAGCTCGGTGAACTGCTCGCGCCGGCGGTGACGATCCTCGCCGACCGGGGGACGGTCGCCGATCCCGCGGCGGTAGCGCGCTTCTGCGCCGAGCATCCCGAGGACGCCGACGCCGCGATCGCGCTGGGCGAGTTGATCACGGCGCTCGTGTACGAGTTCGTCGCCGCGTGGCCGGGGTGGACTCCGCGGCGGCTGCGCGCCTACGAGCGATCCCACCGGTTGTGCGAGGTCCTGGTTCTCGCCCTCGCGCCCGCGATGGGCGTGACCATCGAGGTGGTGCGCATCCCGGTCGGGGACGGCGAACAGGTGCGAGGTCTGCTGGTGCTTCCGGCCGGATCGGCGACTCCCGTCCCCGCGGCACTGGTCACCAATGGGCTCGAAGGCACGATCGCGGAACTGCTCATTCCGATGCTGTCACAGCGGGATTCGGGTATCGGACTGTTCGTGATGGAGATGCCCGGCACCTACTCCTACCGCCGACCGCTCTCGACCGCGTCCGAGCATGTGTACTCGAAGGTCATCGACTACCTGGCCGCCGAACCGCGGATCGACGCGGACCGGATCGGCATGGTGGGCTTCAGCTTCGGCGCGTACTGGTCGACGCGCATGGCCGCGGTCGACGACCGGATCGAGGTCGCGGTGTCCAACGGTCCGCTCACCCACCACAGCTTCGGCGGGCGCAACTCGATCGGCATGTCGGAGATCATGATCTCGACCCTGGCCTCCACCACCGGCGCCCGAAATCCGCTGGAACTGTCCGGAGAACTCGCGAAACTCTCACTCGCACAGCACTATCGAGACATCGCGATACCGATTCTCGTCATCAACGGCACCCACGACACCCTGGCCGCCACCCAGGACTCGATCGATATCGCGGCCCACGCGCCACACGGAATGCTGGCGCTGTACGCGGGAGACGATCACTGCGCCATGGGCCACGCCCCACTCTGGTCCGAGCTCACCACCCGGTTCCTCCGCGAGCACCTCCTGACCTCCAGCCCGACTGTCGAACCCGAAGCGAAGGCGACAAAACGATGACCCTCTCGACGACCCTGCCACGCATCCGGCGGATCCTCGATCGCGGCGCACACCGCATCGACACCCAGATCGACTCCGGCGACGGCTGGCACCGAATCGACGAATCCGGCAGCGGCAGCGCGGTTCCCGTGATCCCGTCCGTGTTCTCCACCGACTTCGAGATCGCGCGCTACGACGCCCTCGGCCTGGCCGACGGCGCCACGGTCCTCCCGGTGTGCCCGCCCTCGTTCCGCGACTTCATGCTCTTCGAGCAACACGCCGTGGACGCCGCCCGCGGCCTGACCAAGCGTTTCATGCCGTCCGGCTACCGGATCGCGAAGCTCTACGAGGCGGTCACTCGCCGCACCTTCCCGCCGTTCCGGCCCCACTCGCTGTGGTACTCCCAGCCGATCTACTACACGTCCAACGCCCTGACCATCGTCCCGTCCGGGGTTCCGGTCGCCGCGCCGCCGTACACCCGCGCACTGGATTTCGAGCTCGAACTCGGCGTCGTGCTGGGTGAACCACTGCGGGACGCCACCGTCGAGCAGGCCGCGGCCGCC
This sequence comes from Nocardia sp. NPDC004340, assembly GCF_053602575.1. Classification (NCBI taxonomy): domain Bacteria; kingdom Bacillati; phylum Actinomycetota; class Actinomycetes; order Mycobacteriales; family Nocardiaceae; genus Nocardia; species Nocardia sp. NPDC004340. Next base: position 478,991 of record NZ_JBSGDW010000004.1, on the reverse strand, counting down.
ATTGCCGCGGTCGTCGTGGTCAACGACTTCTCCGCCCGTGACGTGCAATTGCCGGAGATGCGTTCGGGTTTCGGGCCGCAGCGGTCCAAGCATTTCCTCACCTCGATGTCGGCGACCGCTGTCTCCGGACCCGCCGTCGCCGACCGGCTCGACCGTCTCACCGCTTCGGTCACCATCAACGGGAACACCGTGTCGCGCACCGGGACTCACGGCATGCGCTACTCGATGGCCGAGGCCGTCGCACACGTGTCGCGCGGCGAGCAGCTCTATCCGGGCGAACTCCTCTCCAGCGGCACCCTGCCCGGCGGCAGCGGCATGGAACTGGGCCGCTGGCTGGAACCCGGCGACGACCTGCGCCTGGAAATCGACGGCATCGGGGTCGTCGAACACCGCATCGAGAAGTAGGCGAGACGCCCATGCGGATCGATCAGGTTTCCGACTCCGTCTACGCGGTGGCCGGAACGAACGTCAACTGGGCGTTGATCAGTGATGGCTCCGGCGTCACGCTCATCGACGCCGGATACCCCTCCGACACCGACGACGTGCTCGCCTCGGTGACCCGGATCGGCCATCAGCTCACCGATATCGCCGCCGTCCTGATCACCCACGCGCACCTCGACCACATCGGCGCGATCCCCACACTGGTCGAACGAGTCGGCATGCCCGTCTACACCGGCCGCGAAGAGGTACGCCACGCCAAACGCGAGTATCTGCAACAGATCGGCGCGGCCGGGATGCTCCGCCAGCTCACCACCGGCCGCGGCCGCCGCTGGGTCGCCCACACCCTGCGAGCGATCAACGGGCACCTCGGCATGACGATCCCGACCGCCACCACCGCCGACGCCGAGACCCTGGCCGCCCTGCCCGGCGGCATCGTCGACGTGCCGACTCCGGGCCACACCAGCGGTCACACGAGCTATCTCCTTCCCTCCGAAGGAGTCCTGTTCTCCGGCGACGCCCTGGTGACCGGACATCCACTCCTCGCCGACACCGGGCCGCAGCTGCTGCCGTCGGTCTTCAACCATGACGAAGCCTGTGCCCGCGAGAGCGCTCGCCAACTCGCGGGCCGGTCCGCGGGCATTCTCGTCCCCGGCCACGGCGAGCCGATGGTGCTCGGAAAGGTGAACAAGTGAGCAAGGTATGGGCATCGGCGGCCGATCACCGACCTCGCTGTCATCGACATCCGTGACAGCACGTTGATCGTGCGGGAATTGGCACCGGGCGTCGGTGCGGGACAAGTGCAGTCCGCCACCGACGCCGACCTGACCTTCGAGCTCGAAACAGGCGTTCCCGCCTGATTCAGTTGGTCTTGCACAGCCATTCGGTGCCGTAGTGGGCGGCGTTGCCGCCGTCGAGGTGCACCCAGGTGCCGCGACCGTCGTCGCAAGGCTCGCCCTGGACGTGAGCCGGAGCCGGGGGCTGCGACGGCTTCACGCCCGCGCTGCCGGTGAAGAGGCCGTCGGGCAAGGGGATCGAGATTCCGGGAATCGGCTGCCAGGTGTCCGCGCTGGCGGTGGCGGTGGCGAAGAACGGGACGGTGACCGCGGCCCCCACTGTCAGTACTGCTGCGAAACGCTTCACTGGCGACCTCCTGGCCGATGGATCATCAACACTTGGACACCTGATCTATATGTAGCCGATCGATAACTATTACAGCCTTGTCGGGCTGTGAATCGCGAGGTGATCGGATCCATGTTCCGCGCAGGTGGTATCACGGGTGGTATCGTGACCGTATGGCCTGGACGATGCGTTTTCCCAGCGATGAAGAGGCCGCGCTGGAAGCGCAGGCCGAGGCCGAGGGGCGGTCGAAACACGAGATCACACGAGACGCTGTGCGGGAGTACCTGATGCGGCATCGGCAATGGGATGAACCATTGGTCGAGGATGAGGACACCTTCGATATGGGTGGTCCGATCGGTAAGGACGACATCCACGATGCGATGAACCGGCCCGCATGATCGTTGTCGCGGATACCTCGGGCCTGCTGGCGCTGTTCAATCGCACCGATCCGGAGCACTTCGCGGTGCGACGTGCGGCAGATGCCGCCAGTGCGCTGGTGGTGAGCCCCTTGGCATTGACCGAGGTTCATCATGTGGCGAGTGTTCGTGCCGGGCGTAAGGTCGCCGACGCCGTGCTGGGCAAACTGGCCGATCGAATCGCCGCGACCCGAGTCGTTCTCGGGGAAATCGGATCGGCACAGTTGCGTTCGGCCTTGGAAATCCGCTCCACGTACAGCGACCTCGATCTCGATATCGTCGATGCGACCTGCGTCGTGCTTGCCGACCATTTCGACACCGACCGCATCCTGACGTTGGACCGCAAGGACTTTCGTGTGCTCCGCCCCGTGGGTCGGTACCCGGCTTTCCGGATTCTGCCCGACGACATGTGAGCATGCACAGGCGCTCGGCGACTTCGTCGTCGATGCGCGCAAGGTGATCAGGTTTACAGGCCCGCGAGGCCCTTGCCGACGACGGTGGCGCCCATGATCAGGAGCACCACAGCCATGACCTGGGCGTTGTAGGTCTGTAGCCAGGATTTCGTTTGGTCGAGCAGGCCGCGCATGCGGTCACCGGCGATGGCGTAGGCCAGGACCGGGCCGAGGACCGTCGAGGCCGCCAGGATGGTGAAGGCGACGACGGTGATGGTGGATCCGCCGCCGCTGAGGCCGCCCGCGCCGATGGCCGCGCCGGCGGCCAGGCACAGCATGAGGTTCTTCGGGTTGACGGCGGCCAGGGCGGCGCCGAGACCCGCGGCCTTGACGGTGGTGAGGCCGTCGATGGCGCGCATCCACGCCGGTTGCTCGGTGTCGGTGCGGTGCTGCCATTGGCGGAGGGCGAGTATGAGCAGGACGGCGCCGAGGCCGATCTTGATCCAGGAGACGGTGGCGGAGGGCTGGCCGTGGTGGCGTCCGCCGAGCGCGTCCGCCAACAAAGAGGCCACGACGGTCACCGCGAGAATACCGGTGACCCAACCGGTTCCGAAACCGATGCTGGCTTTGCCCGCGTTCTTCGACAGCAGCATGAGGATGCCCGCGATGATCGGGATGGGGGAGATCGCGACGCCGACCGCCAGGGGCAGGAGTTCGCCGAGTACAGAGGTCATGGGGATCAGCTCGCCTTCCGGATCGACCGAAATTGCTGTCGCGTTGCTATGCCCTCTTCACGCTAAGTCGAGACGGCCGCAATATCGGACATTTCAGCCGTGCTCGGTCGCCTGCGAAACACTTCGGGCCGGGTCACCGTCGTGACCCGGCCCGAAGTGTGCTGCGGACAGCGGAGGACTAGCCCCGGCCGCAGATGCCGTTGAGCAGGACGCCCATGGAGCTGATCTGGGCGACGTCGCCGTTGGCGAGGGCGTTGGCGAAGTTGTCGATGGCGGTGCGCTCGTCGCCCGAGGCCTCGATGGCGCGCAGGCGGTCGGCGACCTCGCGACGCTGCTGGGGGCTCGGGCCCAGCGAGCCGTAGCTGTTGTAGATGTCGCCGGCGGTCTGGCAGGCGGGGGACAGCGCGCTGGCGGTGCCGGCGGGGAGGACGAGCATCGCGCCGATGGCGCTGGCGGCCAGGAGGGAAGCGGGCAGGATTTTGCGCATACGGTTACTCCTCGAAGCAAGGTTCGGTTTATCGGCTCCGAGTCTGCCTGATGGCCGGGCGAATACGATCATCCGCCGCCCGCCAGTCGGCGAGGTTGGCGGATTCTGGCCGTGGGGTCGGGTTCACCGGCGGCCCGCCGCATCCAGTTCGGCCGCTGTCAGGGGCGTGTCCGAGGTGCTGCGGTACTTCCGCAAGGTCGCCGGTTCGTCGAGAACGAGCCAGGTGACCGCGTCGCTGAGCCCGCCGCGCCGCGCCCACACGGTCACACCCACCGCCGGGGTGCGCGCGCCGGACGACACGCGGGCCCCGATCTTGTCGAGGGCGTGGCGGACCGCGGTCGATTCCAGCTCGGGCAGCCCGGCCAGGGCCACGAACCCGCCCGGCCGGGCACCCATCCGCAACAGCATGCGGGCGAGCCGGTTCGACCAGCGGTCGAGGTCCGCGGAAGTGAGCGAGACGCCGCCGACGGAGGCCACCACCCCGTTCGGGGGCGAGCGCCTCTCGGGCGGGTCGATGGTTGGGGTGGCGGCCGGGGTGCGCGGGGGCATCGTCGAACGCATCGGAAATCCTCTCGAGTCGTTGAATCCACCACTCGTACAGTTGATTTCATGCCGAATTGGCCGCCTACCGGTGCGACCCGCCGACCCACTCCACGCTAGGCAGGCCCGAACCGGGCGTAAACCCCGATCGGGCGACCCTATTCTGTGCCCGCACTCGCCGGTGTCGGTCCGGAGGGCAATACAAAACGGCAGGCACCCGGGTCGGGTGCCTGCCGTCGGTCGTCCGGCCTCAGGCCGCGGTCGGAACCTCCAGTCCGCGTCGCGTCCGGACCGGCCACCCCAGGTGATCGGCGTCGATCACGTACGGGTGGGTGTGGACGTAGAAGCCGTCGGCCCGCAGTTCCGCGTCGCCCAGCCGCTCCGGATCGATGCTGCCGACCGGGTGCAGGTGGGTGAGCACCTCCGGATCCTCGCGCGGCCACATCCGCGCCGCCACGGTGATGCCCGCCGTCGCCAGCACCGCCAGGGTCACCCAGGTGACGGTGAATCCCGCTGTGGTGGTGAGCCATCCGGTGACCGGGTAGGTCAGCAGCCACGCCAGGTGCGAGAGCGAGAACTGGGCCGCGAACAGCGCGGGACGATCCGACGCCTGCGAGGAACGGCGCAGCACTTGACCGGTGGGGGTCAGGATGGCCGCGGTGCCCGCGCCCACGGTGGCCCACACCGCCAGGGCGGCAACCCATCGCCAGTCACCCGCGTCGGCCGCCGACAGCGCGATAGCGGCGGCCAGGCCCGCGAGCAGGGTGACCGCGCCGGTCAGCATGACCGGGCGCGCGCCGATCCGATCCAGCACGCGGGGGAGCGACAGCGCCACCAGCATGGTGCCGAAACCATTGGCCGCCAACAGCATCGCCACGCCGGACTGGTTGCCGCCGAGGGTGTCGCGGACGTAGTTGACCGTATTGACCATGATCACCGAACCGGCCGCCGCGACCACCAGGTTCAGCCCGAGCAGTCCGCGCAGCCGCGGGGTGGCGACGAAGATCCGGACCCCGGCCGTGATCCGCTCCCGGAACGAATCACCGCCGGTGGCAGTCGAGTTCGGGATCCGGCTGGCCAGCACCAGGACCGCCGACACCGCGAAGCCGATCGCGGTGCCCACGAACAGCCAGTGGAAGCTCATGACGGTCAGCGCGGCCGCGGCGAGCATGGGGCTCAGCAGCGTCTCCATGGTGGCGGCCAGCTGCGCCGCCGACAGCGCGCGGGTGTACTCGCGCTCGTCGGGCAGGATGTCGGGGATGACCGCCTGATAGGTGGGTGTGTATGCGGCCGAGGCGGTTTGCAGGATCGCGATCAGCACGTAGATCTGCCAGATCTGATCGATGAACGGCAGCGCCAGCACGACGGCGGCGCGCACCAGGTGCAGCCCGGTCAGGAAACCACGGCGGGGCAGGCGATGCGCGTACGCGGCCACCACCGGTGCGACGGTCACGTACATCAGCATCTTGATGGTGAGCGCGGTCCCCAGCACCGCCGCGGCCGCGCCGCCCGCCAGATCGTAGGCCAGCAAACCCAGTGCGACGGTGGTCAATCCGGTGCCGAACAGACCCGAGACCTGCGCGGTGAACAGCCGCAGATAGTCCCGATTGCGGAAGAGGGAGATGAGCATGGGGGCGGATTGCATCGGAATTCTCCTCTTCGTGGTGTTCGACAGGAGGGACGTTAATACCCCCTGGGGGTATGTGCAACTCCGGTTCGTGTGATGCAGCCCACGGGCTTCGGGGCGGCTCCAGCCTGTTGACGAAATACCATAGGGGGGTATGGTAGCCATGAGAGAGCGGCCGGAACCGGCTGTCCCGAGCGAAGAGGAGCCCAAGTCATGAGCACCACCACCGTCACCGTCACCGGAATGACCTGCGGCTGCTGCGCGAACTCCGTGAGCAAGGAGGTCGGCAAGATCTCCGGCGTCACCGGCGTGGACGTGGATGTCGACAGCGGCCGCGTCGTCGTCGACAGCGACACCCCGATCGCGCCCGGCGCCCTCGCCACCGCGGTCGCCGACGCGGGCTACGCCCTCGCGGACTGATCCGGCATTCACCCCGAAACCGGCAGATACTCCTCGGTATCTGCCGGTTTCGCGTGTTGCCACGCCGACATTCGTCGATGGCGAGGGATTATCGCGAACTTATGGCAACCTATCCGGTGCTTCAGCGAAGGCTGGGATGCGGATCGAGGAGCGGTATATGGGGAAGATGGGTAGGCGGAAGCGGTCTCGGCTCATTACGCAGGGACTGATGACTTCCGGGAAGACGCGGCCGGAGGCCGCGCAGGTGAAGCGGGACGCGGCCGTCGCCGCCGAGCCGGTGGCCGTCGCGGAGCAGCCGGTCGTGGAGCAGGTTGCCGCGCCCGCGACCGCGGTTTCGGAATCCGCTGCCGGTCAGCCGGACATCAAGGCGCTGGCCGAGCGCGTCAAGGCGCGTCGCAAGGAGAACGGCTGGACGCAGGCCGATGTGGCGAAGAAGGGCGGCCCGTCGGCGGGTTCGATCAGCCAGATCGAGCGGTGCCTGATCGAGGAGCCCGCCGAGGATCTGCTGGCCAAGCTCGACACGGCCCTGGAATGGCCGTCGGGCACCGCGGACGGCATCGTGCGCGGACTGGTCGGCGCGGCGAGTTGATCGTGCCGGCCGCCCGGCCGAGGTGACGAGGCCCCGATCGGATCACCGATCGGGGCCTAGCCGTATTCGAAGCGATTGCGCGCCGGGTGATTACGTGTGCGCCGCGCCGTCGATGCGGATCTCGGTGCCGCTGATGAAGCGGCCGTCGTCGGAGACCAGCATGGCGATGACGCCGGCCACGTTCTCCGGACCTGCCAGCTCCTCCGGATTGTCCTGCGGCAGTACGGCGATCAGGCGGCCGAACAGCGACCAGTCGGAGTCCTGCGGCAGGTAGCCGGGGGTGGCGTCGGTGATGCCGGACTTGATGCCGCCCGGCGCCACGCTCACCGCGCGCAGACCCTGCTTGCCGTATTCCAGGGCCAGCACGTGGGTCAGCGTCTGGACGCCGCCCTTGCTCGCCGAGTACGCGGCCATGTACGGGTGCGCGAAGGTGGCCGAGGTGGAACTGAAGTTGACGACCGTGCTGCGCGGGTTCGCCAGCAGCGCGGGCAGGGCCTCCCGGGTCACCAGGAAGGTGCCGGTGAGGTTGACATTGATGATCTGGTTCCACAGGTCGAGGGACGTCTCGTGGGTGTGGGCCGCGCGCAGCATGCCCGCCGCGTTCACCAGCGCGTCCAGGCCGCCCAGCGCCTCGATGGCGGTGCGCACGCCGGCGATGACCTCGGCCTCCTGGCCGATGTTCATCTCGACCGTGGTGAGGCGGGAGTCGGTGCCGGCCTCGGCGGCCTGCTTGCGGGTCAGTTCCAGGCCCTCGACATTGACGTCGGCCCCGGCGACGACCGCGCCTTCGGACAGCAGGCGGAGGACGGTGGCCTGGCCGATGCCGGATCCGGCACCGGTAACCAGAATGCGGCGCTGCTCGAGACGGTTCATGGGTCACTTCCTGATCGGTTCAACCAGCTTCGTCGGTGAAGCTAGTTTCTGACACGATATGCCGAAAATGGCACGCAGCGCCAGGAAACGTTTTCGGTCTCGGTACAGTTCCCGGGTGAGCAGCGAGCGAAACCGTGCCGGGCGACCGGCCCTGAGCGAGACCCGCCGCGCGGCTACCCGCCGCGAAGTCGCGACGGTGGCGGCGCACCTGTTCATCGAAAACGGTTACGCCGCAACCACGGTCGAGGAGATCGCCGCGGCGGCCGGCATGGGCCTGCGCACCTTCTACCGCTATTTCGCGGGCAAGGAGGACGTTGTCGCGCCGCTGCTGGCCATCGGCACCCAGGCCTGGGCCGACGAACTGGCCGCGTGCCCGCCGGATCTGCCGCTGCGTGAGGCGCTGAGCCGGTCCTATCGGATCGCGACCCTGGGCACGCTGGCCGCGGAGGGCATCGTCGAGAACCGGCTGCGGCCGCTGGTGCGGGCCGCCACCCAGCTCCCGGCGCTGCGCGCGACCTGGCTGCGGGTGCAGTACGACTGCGAGACCCAGCTCATCCCGATCATCGCCGCCCGCACCGGCCGCGCCGCCGACGACCTCGATGTGGCGCTGGCCGCGGCTATGGCCAATACCGCGGTGCGGCTGGCCACCGAACTGTGGGCCGCGGGCGAGGAATCCGGTTCCGCCGCCGATGTTCTCGACACCTGCCTGGCCCGGCTGGCCACCGACAGCCTGCTGTAGCCGCCCGACCGGGCAGTGTGGCGTTCGATACCCCTGGGGGGTGGCCGTCCGTCGGCGACTACCATGGGTGACGTGGCTGATCAGCGCGTTGCGCCGGGAGCGACCGGATACGTCCGGCTGCTCGGTGTGCTGGCGCTGCTGCTCGGGATCGCGGCCATGCACGCCGGTATTTTCTCGGCGGGCCACGATATGCCCGCGGTCTCCGGGTCGAGTGTGGTGATGGCCGAATCGATGACGGCCTCGGGTCACACGCCCGGTCCCCAGGGCGATCATTCCGGCGGGCACACGAGCTCGCACGGCTGTGACTACCTGATCCTGTCCGGGCTGCTGCTCGGCATCGGCCTGGTTCTCCTGGGCTGGATCACCGACAGGTCCCGCGATATCCGTCCACCGGCGCTCGCGACGTGGCGGATTCACCGCGAACGTCCCCCGCCCTGGACCTCACTCTCCCTCTCCGAACTGTCGATTCTGCGGATCTGACAGGTCTTGCGCCGCACCCGGATCCGGGTCGCGGCCGACCTTCCGATCCCGGCCGACGCCCCCTGCGGGCGCGCCCAGAACCCGACAACTCAGGGAGAAATCATGTCCTCCAACCGTTCCCCGCTCGCGCGTCCGCTGACCCGGCGCGGGCTGTTCGCCGTCGGCGCCGGTACCGCGGCCGCCGTCACGCTGGCCGCCTGCTCGAAGAATCCGGCCCCGGCGCGTGGGCTCGTGACACCCGACTCCGAGGCCGTGCGCGCCGCCGAGGCCGCTCGCCGCGCGGCGGGCGCGGCCGTGCGCGAGGTGAGCCTGCATGCCGAACCGGCCGTGGTCGACCTGGGTGGCGTCCGGGTGCCCACCTGGGCCTTCGGCGGCCGGGTGCCCGGACCTGAGATCCGTGTCGCCAAGGGCGAAGTGGTGCGCGCCGACGTCACCAACGCGCTGCCCGCCCCGACCACCGTGCACTGGCACGGCATCGCCCTGCGCAATGACATGGACGGCGTCCCCGACGTCACGCAGCCGCCGATCGCGCCCGGCGGGACCTTCCGCTACGAGTTCACCGCGCCCGACCCCGGCACCTACTTCTTCCATCCGCACGTCGGCGTCCAGCTCGACCGCGGCCTGTACGCGCCGCTCATCGTGGAGGACCCGGCCGACGGCAAGGACTACGACGTGGAAGCCGTAGTGGTACTGGACGATTGGCTCGACGGCGTCGCCGGCCGCGACCCCGATCAGGAGTTGCGGCAGCTGCGGGACAAGGGCATGGCCGGGATGAACATGGGCGGGTCCGGCATGAACCACGGCGATATGACCATGGGCGGCGGCATGTCCATGTCCGCCGACCCCAACGCGCCGCTCGGCTCCGACGCCGGGGACGTCACCTACCCGTACTTCCTGATCAACGGCAAACTCGGCACCGACCCAACGGTATTCACCGCCCGGCCCGGTCAGCGCATGCGGCTGCGGATCATCAATGCCGCCGCCGACACCGCGTTCCGGGTCGCGCTGGGCGGGCATCAACTCCGCGTCACCCACACCGACGGATTCCCGGTGCGGCCCGTCACCACCGCGAGCCTGCTCATCGGCATGGGCGAGCGCTATGACGCCATCGTCGAACTGACCGACGGCGTCTTCCCGCTGGTCGCCGCCGCGGAGGGTAAGACCGGCCGCGCCTTCGCGCTGGTCCGCACCGGCGGCGGCACCCCGCCCCCGGCCGACGCGCAACCCGCCGAGCTCGCCGTCGCCCCGCTCACCGCGGACCGCCTGACCTCCGCCGAACCCGTTCGGCTCCAGCCGAAACAGCCCGACCAGACCCTCGATGTCACCCTCGGCTCGGACATGAAGAACTACGTCTGGACCATCAATGGCAAGGCCTACCCCGACCACGCCATGCTGAACGTCTCCCAGGGCCAGCGCATCCGCCTGCGCTTCCGCAACCAGTCGATGATGTTCCACCCCATGCACCTGCACGGCCATACCTACCAGGTCGTCAACCGCGACGGCACGGGCCCGCGCAAGGACACCTCCATCGTCACGCCCATGCAGACCGTGGAAGTCGACTTCGACGCCGACAACCCCGGCCAGTGGATGCTGCACTGCCACAACGCGTATCACGGCGAAGCGGGCATGATGGGCATCCTGTCCTACGTGCGCTGAGGATCGATGGCCGGCCGCCGGTCCACGACCAGGGACCGGCGGCCGCACCGCTCGACCTCCAGGTCGGCGAGACGCTTTTCGATTTATAGAGACAGCGTGTCTAGGGTCAATATTGACTGTTCAGGTGGGGGTCAGAACGTATAGTCGAGCTGTGCCGAAGCTGTGGAACGAGACGATCGAGGCGCATCGGGGTCAGGTGCGGGAGGCGATCCTGGACGCGGCGGGTGAGCTGGCCTCCGATCGTGGGCTGCGCGGGGTGACGATGTCGCAGATCGCGGAGCGGGCCGGGATCGGGCGGGCCACGCTGTACAAGTACTTCTCCGATGTCGAGGCCATCCTGCGGACCTGGCACGTGCGCCGGATCGACGGGCACCTGCGCGAACTCGCCGCGGTGCGCGACGGTGCGGGCATGCCGGGGGAGCGGCTGGCGGCGGTGCTCACCAGCTACGCGCACATCGCCCGGCAGAGCCGCGGCCACGACCGGGAATTGGTGACCTTCCTGCACCCCGACGAGCAGGTCGTCCACGCGCACAACCAGCTTCGCGAGTTGATCGGTCAATTGGTCGAGGAGGGAGTGCGTTCCGGCGACCTGCGCGACGACGTGCCCGCCGCCGAACTCGCCGCCTACAGCCTGCACGCCCTGGGCGCGGCCGCCGAGACGAGCGACGACGCGGGCATCGCCCGGCTGGTCGCGCTCACGATGGGCGCGCTGACGTCCCGCCCCTGACCGGGAACCGGGCGCGCCGGAGCCCGGAGTGGCAGGATCGATGCGGTGAACGAACCATTGCACCCCAACGACATTCGGATCTCCGATGTCGAGCGTCGCGCGGGTGAGGAACGGCTGCGCAAGGCCGTCGATGCCGGTCTGCTCGACCTCGGCGAGTACGACACCCGCGTGCAGGCGATCTGGCAGGCGCGCACCCGCGGCGAACTGGCCGTGGTGGAGGCGGATCTGCCGGAGCACAAGGAGCCCGGACCCTCGGGCGGGCGGATCGCCATGATGGTGCTGACCATCGTGTGGCTGTCGCTGAGCGGGCTGAGCCTGGTCGTGTGGCTGCTGCTCGGGGTCACCCTGGAGTGGCTCTACCCGTGGTGGGTGTGGGTGCTGGTGCCGCCGGGCGTGGTGCTGGGTACGTTGCGCGCGTTCGGAATCGGGCGCAAGTAGCGCGGCTCGGCCGGTGGCTACGGGGTCTCGGCGGGCGCGGCAGGATGTGCCTGGTTGGGTACCGCGCCCGCCGAGGGGAACTGCCGTGTGCAGCGTCCGGTCCCGTTGTGCGGGCGGGACCGCGGAGGCCGCCAAGGGCGAGCGGCCAACGTCGACAAGGCTAGGGCCGGGGTCGTCGCGTCCGGGGTGTGCCGCGGGGCCACGCCTCTGCGGATTTGGGCCACGCGAGGGAAACGCGTGGCGTATGGCGCGCGGGGCCCGGACGAGGGGCGCGCGGGCGACACGCCCGAGGCCGCGCGAAAGTAGCTGAAGAATTGCTCAATTGGGCCAGTCGCGGGGATCGGATGGGAGATCATCTGCGACATGCTCGACGACTCCTGGTGTGTCCGTTCGATACACAGCGCTGCCGTGCTGGTCGAGTTCGCCACTAGCCGCGCGATGACCAGAGCCGCCGTCCTGGCCGGGACGGGGCTCACCGAGGCAGATCTGGACGACCCGGACATCGAGATAGATATCGCCCAGGAGTTCCGGCTCATCGAGAATATCCTGGACGCCACCGGCGACGAGCCGGGTTTGGGCCTGCTGGCCGGGTTTTCGGTGCACTCGAGCATGCTCGGCAGCCTCGGCATCGCCATGAGCAGTTGCTCCACCGTCCGCGAGATGGCCGAGCTGTGGGCGCGGCACGCCGAATTGTCCTTCGCCTACTGCCGATTCGGCATCGCGGACGCGCAGGACCGGGTGCTGGTCACCCTCGACACCGAGCCGGTGCCGCCACGACTGCGCCGCTTCGCCATCGAACGCGACCTGGCGGCGCTGCGCATCATTCAGCGCGAGCTGCTGAACTGGGACATCCAGGTGCGCCGCCTGGAGCTGACCCTGCCCTACGCGCCGGTCTACGAGGCGGTCGGCATGCTGCTCGGGATCGGCGATATCGGCTACGGCCGGCCCGCCGACGTGCTGGTCCTCGACGCCGCCGACCTGCGACGCCCTATGCCGCAGGCGAATTCGATGCTGCGCCGCCAGCACGAGCAGCTGTGCGCCGAGATCCTGGAACGCCGCCGCGCCCGGGTCGGGCTGGCAGGCCAGGTGCGGGCTCTGCTCATGCGCCACGGCCGGGCCATCGACCAGGCCACCATCGCCGCCGATCTGCACATGAGCGTGCGCACCCTGCGCCGCCGCCTGGCCGACGAGGGCACCACCTTCCGGGAGCTGGCCTGCGAGACGACGGGCCTGCTCGCGGAGGAATTGCTGGCCACCGGATTCACCGTCGACACGGTGGCCACGCGCCTCGGCTACACCAGCGTGTCGGCGTTCGCGACGGCGTTCCGCGATTGGAAGGGGCAGACCCCCGGGCAGTTCGCGCGTTCGGAGCCCGCACCGCCGAACCGACGGCTGCGCCGCTAGCCGCGTGTAGCCGTGCAGAAGGCCACGAATCTGAATCAGGTTTCAACAGTGGTCCGATAACCGGTGTATGAACTGCACTTTCACCCCGCATGTGCGACAGATCACATGCGTGGTTCGATGCTGCCAGTATTGACCGGGATGGGCTTTTCGAGCATGGTGTCCGAAGAACTAAGCGCTTAGTAAGTTGCCTGCTCGCCGGACCGCACCGATCATCGGAGGACTTCCACATGACCAGATTCGAGGGCAAGACCGCCATCGTCACCGGCGCGAGCCGCGGGATCGGGCTCGGCATCGCGCAGCGCCTGGTGGACGAGGGCGCGCGGGTCGTCATCACCGCCCGCAAGCAGGAGGCCCTCGACGAGGCGGTGGCCGCGCTGGGCGGACCGGACAAGGCGCTGGCCGTGGCCGGTCGCGCCGACGATGTGGCCCATCAGGCCGAGACGGTGAAGCGGGCCGTCGACACCTTCGGCAGCGCCGACCTGCTGGTCAACAACACCGGCATCAACCCGGTCTACGGGACCATGATGCAGCTCGACCTCGAGGCCGCTCGCAAGATCGTCGAGGTCAACTGCCTGGCCGCGCTGTCGTGGGTGCAGCAGGCGTACGGCGCGTGGATGCGGGATCACGGCGGCGCGGTCGTGAACGTCTCCTCGGTGGCCGGGCTCAAGCCCGCGCCCGGGATCGGTTTCTACGGCGCGAGCAAGGCCATGCTGACCCACATCACCCAGGAACTCGCGGTCGAGCTCGGCCCGGACATCCGGGTGAACGCGGTCGCGCCGGCGGTGGTGAAGACCAAGTTCGCGTCCGCGCTCTACGAGGGCCGCGAGGAAGCCATCGCGGCCACCTACCCGCTCAAGCGCTTGGGCGTGCCCGAGGACATCGCCGGCGTGGTCGCGTTCCTGCTCTCGGCCGACTCCGCCTGGCTCACCGGACAATTGCTCGTCGTCGACGGCGGCATCACCCTCACCGGCGGCGTCTAGTGGCGGACATGCCGGCGTGGCGGGTCCACGAACTGGGTGAGCCCGCGACGGTCATGCGCCTGGACACGGTCACCCGTCCCGAGGCCGGGCCGGGGCAACTGGTCGTGCGGGTGCTCGGTGCGGCCGCGAACTTCCCTGATGTCCTCATGTGCCGCGGTCAGTACCAGGTGCGGCCGGAGTTGCCGTTCACGCCGGGCATCGAGCTGTGCGGTGAGGTGGTGGCCCTCGGCGAGGACGTGACCGGGTTCGCCGTCGGCGAGCGCGTGCTGGGTGGGACCGCCCTGCCGCACGGCGGGTTCGCCGAATACGCGGTGATGAACGCGAACCAGACCTTCTCCGCGCCACCGGATCTCGACGACGCCGAGGCGGCGGCCCTGTACATCGGATACCAGACCGGCTGGTTCGGCCTGCATCGGCGCGCCGCCCTGCGCCCGGGGGAGACCCTCCTCGTGCACGCCGCCGCGGGCGGTGTCGGCAGCGCCGCCATCCAGCTCGGCAAGGCCGCCGGCGCCCGGGTCATCGGCGTGGTCGGCGGTCCGGAGAAGGCGGAGTACGCCCGCGAGCTCGGCGCGGACATCGTGATCGACCGCAGGACACAGGATTTCGTCGAGATCGTGAAGGCCGCCACCGACAATCGCGGCGCGGACGTCGTCTACGACCCGGTCGGCGGCGACACCTACGCGCGGTCGACCAAGTGCGTCGCGTTCGAGGGCCGCATCCTGGTGGTCGGTTTCGCGGGCGGTGAGATCCAAAGCGCCGCCCTGAACCACGCGCTGGTGAAGAATTATTCGATCGTCGGACTGCACTGGGGTCTCTACAACACCCACGACCGCGCGGCGGTCGCCCACTGCCACCGGGAACTGACCCGGCTGGCCGCTGACGGCGCGATCCGGCCCCTGGTCAGCGAGCGACTGTCCCTGGCGGACCTCGCCGACGGCGTTCAGCGCCTGGCCGACGGCAAGACCGTCGGCCGCGTCGTCTACACCCCCTAGTCCCCTCGGGAGAACCCTATGAGCAACGAAACACAGCGGGTAGCGATCGTCACCGGGGCCGCGCGCGGCATCGGCGCGGGCGTGGCACGGCGGCTGGCGGCCGACGGGATGGCCGTCGCCGTGCTGGATCTCGACGAATCCGCCTGCAAGCCGGTGGCCGCCGAGATCGAGGCGGCCGGTGGCCGGGCCGTCGCCCTCGGCGCGGACGTGTCCGACGAGCAGTCGGTGACCGCCGCGGTGGAACGGGTGGCCGCCGAGCTCGGCGCGCCGACCGTGCTGATCAACAACGCGGGCATCATCCGCGACAACATGCTGTACAAGATGACCGTCGACGACTGGGACGCCGTCATGGGCGTGCATCTGCGCGGCGCGTTCCTGTGCACCAAGGCCGTGCAGAAGTACATGGTGGAGCAGAGCTTCGGCCGCATCGTGAACCTGTCGAGCACCTCGGCGCTGGGCAATCGCGGCCAGGCCAACTACTCCGCCGCCAAGGCCGGGATCCAGGGCTTCACCAAGACCCTCGCCTTCGAACTCGGCAAGTTCGGCGTCACCGCCAACGCGATCGCGCCCGGCTTCATCGAGACCGAGATGACCCACGCCACCGCCGAACGCCTCGGCATGTCCTTCGAGGACTTCCGCCAGGCCCTGATCGCGACCATCCCGGTGGCGCGGTCGGGCAAGCCGGAGGACATCGCGCACACCGTCTCGTTCCTGGTCAGCGAGGGCGCGGGCTTCGTGTCCGGCCAGGTCATCTACGTGGCCGGCGGGCCGAAGAACTAGCGGCGCAGCGCAATCGGAACGGAAGGAACGCGAGCGATGCAGGTATTCGAGGGTTTGCCCGAGCTGGAGAAGGCGGTCGGCACCCATCTGGGGTACAGCGACTGGCATACGGTGACTCAGCTTCAGATCGACATGTTCGCCGACGCCACCGGCGACCACCAGTGGATCCACGTCGACCCCGAGCGGGCCGCCGCGGGACCGTTCGGGGCGACCGTGGCGCACGGCTTCCTGACCCTGTCGCTGCTCCCGATGCTCGCTCACAGCGTCTACGTCGTGGAGGGGCTGTCGATGGGAATCAACTACGGGACCAACAAGGTTCGGTTCCCTGCCCCGGTGCCGGTGGGCTCCCGGGTCCGGGCCGGAGTGGAGCTGGTGTCGCTGACTCCGGCGAACGCGGGCGTGCAACTGGTCTCGCGGGTCACCGTGGAAATCGACGGCTCCGCCAAACCGGCCTGCGTCGCCGAGCACGTCGCCCTGCTGGTGCCGTGATGAGTGCGCCGAACAGCGCCCCGGCGGGCGGCGAGCTGCCCGGGCTGGACCTGACCCGGCTCGCCACGTGGCTGGAAGGCGCCCGGCCCGGCTTCGCGGCCGGGCCGCTGGCCGGACGGCTCATCTCCGGCGGCCGCTCCAACCTCACCTATGTGGTGGGAGACGGTGTCTCCGAATGGATCCTGCGCCGCCCGCCGCTGGGGCACGTGCTGGCCACCGCGCACGATATGGGCCGCGAGTTCCGGGTCATGAGCGCTCTGGCCGACACCGCCGTCCCGGTCCCGCGCGCCTACGTGCTGTGCACCGATCCCGATATCCTGGGCGCGCCGTTCTATCTCATGGAAAACGTTGCGGGCGTGCCCTATCGGGAGGCGGCCGAACTCGAGGCGCTCGGACCGGAGCGCACCCGTGTGATCTCCGAGGGCATGGTCGACGCGCTGGCCGCACTGCACAGCGTCGACCCGGAATCGGTGGGGCTCGGGGACTTCGGGAAGGCGAGCGGCTTCCTGACCCGGCAGGTGCACCGCTGGAAGAAGCAGCTCGACGCCTCCTACACCCGCGATCTGCCCACCGCCGAAGCGCTCTACGCGCTGCTCGCCGCGGAGCAGCCCGAGCAGTCGCCCGACGGCATCGTGCACGGCGACTACCGGCTCGACAATGTCCTCGTCGACGCCCAGGACCGGGTGGCCGCCGTCGTCGACTGGGAGATGGCCACCGTCGGCGACCCGCTCACCGACGTCGCCCTGCTGACGCTGTATCAGCGACTGGGCGATCTGGGTGTGCCCGGCGACATGTCCGGCGCCCCCGGCTATCTCACCGAGGCCGAGACCCTCGCCCGCTACGCCGAACACAGCGGCCGCGACCTCGCGAATTTCGGGTTCTACCAGGGACTGGCCGCCTTCAAACTGGCCGCCATCCTCGAAGGCATCCACTACCGCTACCTGCACGGCCAGACCGTGGGCGCCGGATTCGACACCATCGGCGACGCCGTCGAACCCCTGCTGCGAGCCGGGATCGACGCCGTCGCGGAGCGCGGCCGATGACCGGCACGGTCCGAGACGAACCCCGGCGCGCGGTGGAAGCCCGGCTCTGTACGTCGAGCGCGCCGAGGTAGACCGGATCGGTCTGGGCAGCGCAGGGCGTCACCGCGCGACGCTCGCCACCCGGATCGATCCGCCGATGGCGGGGCACGGAGCCGGGGACCGGGTACATCCGACTCCGGCCGCTCCGCCCGAAGCGGTGCCGTGACACCCGGTGTCACGGCACCGTTCTTCGTCTCCGCTCAGCTGTCAGGCCGAATCAGTGAATGGCGAAAGCTGTTGGTGCACAACCTGAATAGCGCGCCCCAGAACCATACTTGAATCCGGAATCAAGTTCGGATAGCGTACCTGGCGAGACAGTAACCACTGTGTGCGACCCACGATCAGGAGTTGTCGATGTTCGAGCTGTCGGAGCGGGCCCGCGGATACCGGGACGAGCTGCTCGCCTTCATGGACGAGCGCGTCTATCCGGCCGAAGCGGTGTACGAGGCGCAGATGGCGGAATCCGGGGATCCGCACTTCCATCCGCCGGTGCTCGAGGAGCTCAAGACCGAGGCCCGCAAGCGCGGCCTGTGGAACCTCTTCCACCCGCACCCGGAATGGGGCCCGGGCCTGACCAACCTGGAGTACGCGCACCTGGCCGAGATCATGGGCCGCAGTGTGGTTCTCGCGCCCGAGGCCACCAACTGCAACGCCCCCGACACCGGCAATATGGAGGTGCTGACCCTGTTCGGCACCCCCGAACACCAGGAACAGTGGCTGCGCCCGCTGCTCGACGGCGAGATCCGCTCGGCGTTCGCCATGACCGAACCCGCGGTCGCCAGCTCCGACGCCACCAATATCCAGCTGCGCATGGAACGCGACGGCGACGAGTACGTGCTCAACGGCCGCAAATGGTGGACCTCCAACGCCCTGCACAAGAACTGCAAGGTCATGATCGTGATGGGCAAGACCGATCCCGACGCCCCCACCCACCGTCAGCAGTCGATGATGGTCGTGCCCATGGACACCCCCGGCGTCACCGTGCTGCGCGGACTGCCGGTCTTCGGCTACCAGGACCGCGAGGGCCACGCCGAAGTGCTCTTCGAGAACGTGCGCGTCCCCGTCACCGCCCTGCTCGCCGGTGAGGGCGACGGGTTCATGATCAGCCAGGCCCGCCTGGGCCCCGGCCGCATCCACCACTGCATGCGCGCCGTCGGCATGGCCGAACGCGCCCTGGACCTGATGATCGACCGGGCGCAGTCGCGCGTCACCTTCGGCGAGCCGGTGGCCAACCGGGCCAATATCCAGGACTGGATCGCCGAGGCGCGCATCGAGATCAATATGGCCCGGCTGCTCACCCTGCAGGCCGCGTACCTGATGGACACCGTCGGCAACAAGGCCGCCCGCACCGAGATCGCCGCCATCAAGGTCGCGGCGCCGAACGTTGCGCTGAAGGTGATCGACCGCGCCATCCAGGTGCACGGCGGCGCCGGCGTCTCCGACGACTTCCCGCTCGCCAACATGTACGCCCACATGCGCACCCTGCGCCTGGCCGACGGACCCGACGAGGTGCACAAGCGTTCCATCGCCCAGTGGGAACTGCGCCGTCGCGACCCCGAGTGGGGAAAGCGCGCCCGCTAGCCGCGCGCCGGAAGTTCTCCGGTGGCTGCGAGACTGTACCGGTGACCGGATCAGAGGATCGCTCGCGCGCGGACGAGACGCGGGCACGGCTGCTGGACGCTGCGATCGTCGCCTTCGCCGAGCGCGGCTTCCACGGCTCCACCACCCGCGACATCACCTCGATCGCCGGATTGAGCACCGCGGCCATCTACGTGCACCACCGGTCCAAGGAGGAACTGCTCTACCAGGTTTCGCGCGCCGGGCACGAGAACACCCTGGCCCGGCTGCGCGACGCACTGTCCTCCTCCGACGACCCGGTCGAGCAATTGGTCGCGGTGATGCGCGATTTCGCCATCGACCACGCCCGCGGGCACACCGGCGCGCGGGTCGTGAACTACGAGCTCGCCGCCCTGAGCCCCGAGCATCAGCGGGAGATCAAGGACGTCCGCCGGGTCATCGACACCGAGATGCGGCAGCTCATCGAACGCGGCGTCGCGGCGGGCGTGTTCGACAACCCGAATCCGCGCATGGCCGCGGTGGCATTGCTGTCGCTGGGCATCGACCTGGCCCGCTGGTACCGCGACGACGGGCCGCTCTCGCCCGAGGAGATCGGCGACTACTACGTCGATCTCGCGCTGCGAATCGTCGGCGCGCGCCGCTAGCTCAGGACTGGGCCCGGCCCTGCTGCCACTCCGGCCACGGGATCGACCAGTCGCCGTTCTGCCAGATGTCGAGCGGTTCGCCGCCGGTATTGCGAACCTCCACCACATCGCCGGGGACGACGAAGTCGAAGAACCAGGTGGCGTCGGCGGGGGAGATGTTGAGGCAGCCGTGCGACACATTGGTATTGCCCTGCGCCCACATGCTCTGCGCCAGCTCGTGGACGTAGATGCCGTCGTGGCTGATCCGCACCGCGTGATGGATGGTGGTCCGGTAGCCGAGGCTGGTGTTGGTGGGCAGGCCGTAGGACGCCGAATCCATGATCACCGGGTCGGTGCGGTCCAGCACCGTGTAGGTGCCCGGCCGGGTCCAGAACGACAGCGTGCGCCCGCCGATCACCGCGCTGCCGCCCTTGCCCATCGACGTCGGCATGGAGCGCACCAGGTTTCCGTTGTCGAAGACGTCGATCATCTTGGTGTCGTCGTCGGCGATCGCCACGTGCGCCGCGCCGATGGTCACCGACACCCGCTGATCGCGTTGGCCGAACGCGCCGTCGCCGAGCGGGACGCCGAACAGGTCCGCCGTCACCGTGATCCGGGTGCCGGGTGCGTGATAGAGCTCGGGCCGCCAGTGCGCGTTGCGATCGTCGAGCCAGTACCAGGCCCCCGCGACGGCGGGCGCGGTCACGACTTTCAGCGCGGCTTCGGCGGCCACGCGGTCCACGGCCTCGGTGAAATGCGCGACGAGTACGAAACCGACGCCGTACGTGTCGTTTTCGGCGAGATCGACCTGATTCGCCGACTGCAGCGAGACGTCGACGATCCGATCGGGCCGGGGCGTCGTGTAATTCGCGGTCGCGGTGATGTCGCCGGACTCGCCCTTGGCCACGGCTTTCACCGTGTACGTGTGGCCGTAGCCGAGCGGTTCGGCGCTGACCCAGCTCCTGTGGTCGGCAGCGGGCGCGCCGGGCAGCGCGCGGCCGGTCTCGTCGAGCCATTCCACCGAGGTCAGGGTGCCGTCGGTGACGGTCACCGTGCCGGGCGCGCGGGCCGACACCGGCTGCGGCGCCGGCGCGGGCTCGAAATGGATCTTGGCGGGCGTGGGCGGCGCCGAATGGTCCCGGCCACAGCCCGCGAGTACCAACCCGCTCGCTCCGGCGAATCCGAGCAGTAATTGACGGCGTCGCACTGCCATCGCGTGCCTCCTTCACCCGGTGCCGATGATCATGATCAGTGGATCAGCATTCGTCGGCGCGACGCGGCAGCCACGCCGACTGGCGGTGTCTCCACCGATCCGTCGTCCAACCGACACCATTTCTCGACACGCCGCCGGGGACAGGGGGAGTCAGGCGCGCAGCGGGCCGATGGTGACCGCGCCGGGCTGGTCGAAGGTGACCGAGCCGAGCTTGCGCCAATCCCAGTACAGGCGCAGCGGGCGAGTGTTGTCGGGCGGGGTGACGATCAGTTCGTTGGCGATCCAGTCGGTCGCGCCGAACTTGTAGGTGAGCGTGGCCGTCGCCGACCGTCCCGGGGCGAGCTCGATGGGGTGGCCGGTCGCGCCGTTGCGCACCGCGTGCTGTCCGGGCCGGCCCCACACCGCCAGGTCCACGCCCGGGTAGCCCTGCGTGCGGCAGGTCTGCGCGGAGACATTGCGCAGCGTGATGTTCGCGGTGCGCAGGTTGGAGCCGAGCTGCTCGCCCGCGGTGACCGAGGCCTGGATCCGTGAGGTGGTGCACCACGGCGCGGTCGCGCCGGCGGCGCCGGTGAACGCGGCGGTCGAGCCCGCCAGCGCCGCGGCGGCGAGGGCGAGGGTCAGAATCCGGTATCGCATGATGTCGTCCCTTGATCGTTCGGTACCGGTGGTCGTTCGGTACGACCCGAGACTCGCCGCGCCCACCAACAACCGACCAATGGCCCACTAATGCCCGCGCGGAATACCGGCTCCCGCAGCCGGTTTCGTCGATCGCGCACAGGTTGCCGCTCACATCGCGGGCAGTGGATTCGGGCCTAGCAGGGCGTATCCACCCGGCAGATCGTTGCAGTAGGGGGCTGGACACAAAGTGAGTACCGCCTGGTCCGTGAATTTCCGCCGGTCACGGGCGCATTTTCTGTCCGAAACTGTAAATCCGCAGCTCTGCCCCTATTTCTGCCGGATTCCCCACTTGCCGACCGGGTAGCAGGCTGCTAGGAAGTAGCCACATGTTCAGGGTCCATCTATGGCGGATGGGCGAATTCCGGGGGCGGGATGATGACCGAGTCGACCATCGGCGGCGCAGGGCATGAGCATCGTGGCGGGGTCCACGACCCCGGCCCACCCGCGCCGCCGAATTTCGGCGGCACGCTGCGGCGACTGCGCGAGCGGCGGGGAATCTCGCGGGAACGGCTGGCCTTCGGGGCGGGGGTGAGCGCCAGCTACATCACCCGGATGGAACGCGGGGAACGCGGCCGCCCCACCGAACAGGTGCTCACCGCCATGGTCCGCTACCTGGACCAGGTCGCCCGCCTGACCATGGCCGAATACCGGCATCTGCACGACCTCGCGGCGCTCGGGCAGCACGCCCCGCCGCGCGACGAGTTGCCGCTGACCCCGGCCATGCTGGACATCCTCGACGTCCATCTGCCGCATCCCGCGGCCTATCTCGACCGTCGCCTGAATGTGCTGGCCGCCAACGCCGTCCATCTGCGCACGTTCCCCGGCCTCGGCGACGACGGCAATTTCCTGCACTGGATGCTCACCGACGATCTCGCGCGTCACGTCCTCGTCGACTGGAACGGCTCGCTGCGCCATGCCATCTCGACCCTGCGCGGGCTGCTGGCCATGGACGAGGGCGAGACCGAGGAGGACGCGCGGGTGCTGGCCGAACTCGGGCGCTTCGAGCCGTTCCGGCGGATCTGGACCGGCGATCATCGCATTCTCACCGGCGCGCCCACGGTCATGCGGCTGCGTGACTCGGTGACCGGGGTGCCGTATTCCCTGATGTGGCAGATCCTGCGGGATCAGTCGGCGACCATGAGCCCGGGGCAGCCGATCTTCGTGGTCGGACTGCCCACGGCGAGTCAGCCGCAAGACCGGGTGGTCGGTCCGTAGGATCGCCCGGGGAGGGGGCCTGGGAGGAGGCGGAACGCGGTGCCTGCCAACAGTCTCGACCGGTCGATCGTGGTGGGCGTCGATGCCTCCGAATCCGCACTGGACGCGGTGCGCTGGGCCGCGGTCGACGCCGCCCTGCGGGGCGCGCCGCTGCACCTGGTGTTCGCGGTGCCCCCGGTCGCCGACGCGCCCCTGGACGAGAGTCCCGTCCGGCTGCTGCACGACCGGCTGCGCGACACCGCCCAGGCGGCACTCGACAATGCCGCGGAGATCGCCCGGAAAGCGGTGGGAGACCGGCCGGTTCCCGATATCCGCACCTTCCTCGTCGACGAGCCCGCGGTGACCGTGCTCTCGGGGCTGGCCGAGACCGCCTACTTCGTGGTGGTCGGCGTGCGCGGCATGAGCGCCTACCACCGCAGCCTGCTCGGCTCGGTGAGCACCGGCGTGGCGCGGCACGCGCAGGGGCCGGTGGTGGTGGTTCCCGGTGGGACCGAGCCGATTTCGGACCGTCCGGTCGTCGTCGGGGTCGATGGGTCGGCGCACAGCGTCCGCGCGCTCGAGATCGCCTTCGACGAGGCCTCGCGGCGCGCTGTGCCGCTGCTGGCGATGCACGTGTGGGAAGAACTGTCCGGCGACACCCGCAGCCACGCCGACGCCGTGGAACTGCTGGCCGGCATGCTGGAGCGCGATGCCGCCGAATTCCCGGGCGTCGAGGTGAAAACCCTTGTCATGGAGGGGCATCCGGCTCGCATCCTGCTCGATGCCGCCGCGGGAGCGCAATTGCTGGTGGTCGGCAGTCACGGCACCCGCGGATATCCGGGGATGGCGCTCGGATCGACCGGTCACGCGTTGTTGCACGGCAGTGAATGCCCCATCGCGCTGGTCCGACTGCGCAATTGACCCGCTTCCCGGGTGATTTCGCCGCGACATCGCGGTACGGCCTACAAAACCGGTGCGGATGTAACCGTTTCGCCAGGAATCAGACACCCCAGCAATTTCTGGGTACATCCTGCTGAAGCCGGGCTCGCCCCGGAGGCAAGACAATTCAGAGAGTTACGACCATGCGTAGAGCAACGGCGCTCTTCGCCGCATTACTGTTGGCCATCCTTTTTTCCATCACACACCTGACGGCTCCGCGGGCCCATGCCGATGACTGCACCGGCGATTGGGCCATCGGCATCGGCGGACTGGGCGACAACACCTCGTCCATCTTCGCACCGTTCGTGAATCAACCGGTGGGTTACAACTCCGCCGACCCGATGTCGGGGTTGAACGAACTCAACCGGTTGTTCTGGCAGCATCGCAACGAATGTCCCGGCGACCACATCCGGTTGATCGGGCACAGCGAGGGCGCGGGTCTCGTCCACGCCTGGGTCACCGCACACCAGGACGTCGACAACGCCAATGCCATTCTGCTGTCGGATCCCAAGCGGGCTCCGGGTCCGGGCTGGGGCGGTTTGTCCTCCACGCCCGGCAGCGGCATCATCGGCTACCCGCTCGCGGGCGTCGACGACTGGTTCGGCGGCTTCCCGGTCCTGACGGTGTGCAACCACGACGACCAGATCTGCGACACCTCGGCCGGCTGGTGGGGCTACCTCTTCGGAGGCGCCCATGGTCGTTACGATTTCAATGTCTGGGACTACGGCGACTGGGATTCCGGCGTCTGGTACCGGTGACATCGGTCATCGAACGAATCCGAAGGGGATCAGTAGCCGAAAGGCTCTGGTCCCCTTTGGCTGAACCCGTGCCCCATCGAAGTGCACACGGCCGCACCGGAATAGGTGATCTGACAGGTCGCTCCGGCGAAGGAGACCGAGAATTGCGGATCGTGCCCGCTCACCTGCGCGATGGGCGCCAGCGCCGGATTACCGCCCGGCAGTGTGTGACTGCCGTTGGAGTTCCACTCCGGATGCGCCGGGGCCGCGGTCGAATCGATGACGATCGCGGGCACATTCGGCAGCGGCACCTGCGCGCCGAGGTAGAGCACATTCATCACGGCGGCCGGGACCATGAGGTCGCATCCCACCGCGCCGTCCGCGGCGATGGAACAGTTCCACCCGCCCAGGCTGAAATATTGAGCATCCCCGACCTGCACCGGGCCGCCCGCCGTGTCGGCGGCCGCACCCCCGGCTCCTGACAAACCGGCAACGATCCCGAGAATGCCCCCGCAAACCCATGCGACGGAAACCTTCACAGTTCTGGACACGCCATCTCCCTGATGCGCGAAGAAGAGTCAATGGGTCGAATCGACCATAGAGAAAACGTATCACTCCAGGCTGTGGGCCCGGAGTTCTGTCGAGGGGGCTAACCACAATTGCGCCCTGCTTTTCGCATCCGTGCGAACCGCGAAAGGCTCCGGGTAAGCCGAAAGTGGTACACGGCCGTGTGCCGTCGTCTGATTTCCGGGCCGCGCCCACCCGGCAATCTCGGAGAGGACAGGCGGCGCACCGGGCGTCGCTCTCCGAAGACGAGGTGAGCGGAATGATTCAGGCGCGCGGACTGGGCAAGCGCTACGGCGACGTGACGGCGGTGCACGAGCTGTCCTTCGACGTGCCGCCGGGCGTGGTGACCGGGTTCCTGGGCCCCAATGGCGCGGGCAAGTCCACCACCATGCGGCTCATGCTCGGGCTCGACCACGGCAGCGGGCGCACCCTGTTCGACGGGCAGACCTACGCCGAACTCGCCGATCCGCTGCGCTCGGTCGGCGTCATGCTCGACGCCCGCGCCGTGCACCCCAAGCGCACCGCCATCGCGCACCTGCAGATGATCGCCGACGGCGCGGGCATCGGGCGGGCCCGGGTCGAGGAGGTACTGGGCCAGGTCGGACTGTGCGATGTGGCCGGGAAGCGGGCCGGCGGTTTCAGCCTCGGCATGCGGCAGCGGCTCGGGCTCGCGGTCGCGCTGCTGGGCGATCCGGCGACCGTCATCCTCGACGAGCCTGCCAACGGCCTGGACCCCGAGGGCGTGCGCTGGCTGCGTGATCTGCTCAAAGGCCTGGCGCGCCAGGGCCGCACCGTATTCGTCTCCTCGCATCTGCTCAACGAGATGGCGCACCTGGCGGATTCGCTGGTGGTCATCGGCGGCGGTCGGCTGCTGGCCGCGGAGTCGGTGCGCGAGTTCATCGGCCGCAATTCCGCCTCCAGCGTCGTGGCCCGCACCGACCGGCCGCTCGAACTGGCGC
Source organism: Nocardia sp. NPDC004340 (assembly GCF_053602575.1). Classification (NCBI taxonomy): domain Bacteria; kingdom Bacillati; phylum Actinomycetota; class Actinomycetes; order Mycobacteriales; family Nocardiaceae; genus Nocardia; species Nocardia sp. NPDC004340. Next base: position 453,098 of record NZ_JBSGDW010000004.1, on the reverse strand, counting down.
ACCTGCTGGGCCGCAACGGGTTCCGGGCGCGCGTCGAGGCCGACGGCGCGGTGCGGGTGGACGGCGACGACCGCCAGGCCATCGCGGCCGTCGCCATGCGGGCCGGACTGCTCGTCACCGAGCTGACCCAGGCCCGCAGCAGCCTCGAGGACGCCTACTTCCACGCCACCGCCGAGGCCGCCCAGTACCGCAGCCACGTCGCGGTCTGACCGCCCGCATCCTCCGAAGGGAATCACTCCGATGCTCAACGCCATTCGCTACGAAGTCACCCGGCTCGCGACGGTCCGCTCGACCTGGGTGCTGCTCGCCGCCGGACTCGCCCTGCAAGGGGTCATCGCCTACTTCTCCGCGATGCGCGAGTACGCCACCCCGAGCGAGCAGTTCACCGCCTCGACGTCGGGCCTGTCGCTGCTGCTGGGCGCGCTGTTCGCGACGGCGGTGGCCGTCAACGCCTTCGGCCACGAATACCGCTACGGCACCATCACCACCACCATGCTCACGTTGCGCCGCCCGGGCCGGGTGCTGGCCGCCAAGGCGGTGACCACCGGCGTGCTCACCGCGGTCTACGGCGTCGCGCTGATCGGCGTGACCGTGCTGATCCAGCTGACGACCTCGCGGCTGCCCGCCGAAACCGCCGACATCACACGGGCATTCGCCGCCGCGCCGGTGTACGTCACCCTGGCCGCGCTGGCCGGGATGGGCATCGCCGCCGTGACCCGCAACGCCACCCTCGCCATGGTCGCCGCCATCGGCATCCCGACCGTCGCCGAGACCGGCGCGGTGCTGGCGGGCGCCAGCCCGAAGCTGATGCCCTTCCTGGCCGCCGGACAGCTGGTGACGCCCGGCAACGGCAATCCGGTCCTGCTCGCGCTGCCGCTGACCGCGCTGGCCGCCGGTTTGCTGGCAGTCGGCGGCGCCCTGCTCGCGCGCCGTGACGTGTAGGGATCGCGTGCCGACTAGGGTTGCCGGAATGAGCACGACACGACGGATCGGCCTGCTGATCCTCGATGTCGTGCTCGCCGTCGCTTTCGGGGCGGTCGGCTTCTCGGAGGTCCACACCTCGTCCATCGGCCTGCTGCCCGCCGCCGCGGGACCGGCGGTGGCGATCGTGGCCGGCGTCGCTCTGCTGTTCCGGCGCTACGAGCCCTTGGCGGTGCTGGCGGTCACGCTGCTGGCCCACGTGCTGGCCGGGGCGCTCGCGCCCGCGCTGCTCGCCCTGTACACCGTCGCCCGCCGCTACGGCACGCGGCGGCCGACCGCGCTGGCGTCGGCGGCCGCGCTGATCGTGGCCGTGGTGCCGTGGGGCGCGGGATCGTCGTGGGGGCTGTTCCTCGCGCGCGGCGCGATCATCGCCATAACCATGACCGTCCCGCTGCTGTACGGGCTGTGGACCAACCAGCGCGCCGAAACCCTTGCGGCCCTGCGTGAACGCGCCGAGCAGGCCGAACGCGAACAGGGTCTGCGCGCCGCCGCGGCCGTGGAAGCCGAGCGGCTGCGCATCGCGGGCGAGCTGCACGACATTGTCGCGCACCGGATCTCGCAGATCACCGTGCTCGCGGGCGCGCTGGAGGTCTCCGCCGACGGCAAGCCCGCCGAGATCGCGGGCACCATCCGCGCCACCGGATCCCTCGCGCTCACCGAGATGCGGGAACTGCTCGGCGTCCTGCGCGCCCGTGACGGCGGGGAGGGCGCGCCGCTGCGACCCGCCCCCGACCTGTCCGCCATCGCCGAACTGATCGCGGAGGCGACGGAATCCGGGCAGCTGGTGGACCTGTCGACGCCGCCGGAGCTGCCGCCGGTGCCAGGGCCGGTGGGCCGGGCGGCCCATCGACTGGTGCGGGAGGCGCTGACCAATGCCGCCAAGCACGCGGCCGGGGCCGAGGTGCGGGTGGCGCTCACCGTGGACGGCGAACGCCTCGACGTGGACGTGCGCAACGGCCCCGGCGAGCGGACCGCGCTGGCCGCGGCGGGATCGGGCTTCGGGCTGCTCGGCATGCGGGAGCGGGTCGAACTCGCCGGGGGCACGGTGCATTCCGGGCCGTTGCCCTCGGGCGGCTATCGGGTGCACGCGAGCTTCCCGCTGGCGGTGGCGGAATGAGCGTTCGGGCGAACAACGTTGCGGTGCGGGAGGTTTCGTGATCCGGGTAGTGCTGCTCGACGACGAGGAGCTGGTGCGCTCCGGCATCTCCATGATCCTGGAGGCGGGCGGCGGGATCGAGGTGGTGGCGCAGGACGGGGACGGACGGTCCATCGTGGACCTGGTCACCAAACACCGGCCCGACGTCGTCGTCACCGACATCCGGATGCCGCACGTGGACGGGCTGGAGGTGACCCGCCGCGTGCGCGCCCTGCCCGCACCGCCCGCGGTCGTCGTGCTGACCACCTTCGGTCTCGACGAATACGTCTATGCCGCACTGGAATCCGGTGCGGCCGGATTCCTGCTCAAGGACACCCCGCCCCGGGAACTCGCCCGCGCGGTCGAGGTGGTCGCCGCCGGTGACGCCATCCTGGCCCCCTCCATCACCAAACGCATGCTCACCGCGTTCACCCAGGGGCCCGGCGCGCAGCAGCCCGACGCCCTGGCCCAGCTCGAGACGCTCACCGACCGGGAACGCGAGGTCGCGCAAGCCGTCGCCACCGGCGCGGGCAATGCCGAGATCGCCCGCACCCTCCACATGAGCGAGTCGACCGTGAAGGTGCACATCAGCCGGGTCATCGCCAAGCTCGGGCTCGAGAACCGCACGCAGATCGCGATTCTCGTGCTCCGCGCCGGATTGGCCTGAGTGCGCGCCGGTTCAGAGCCGGGTCACCGCCGCGAGCCAGGCCGCCACGGGGGTGGGGTCGGGCAGGATGTCGAGCGTGGCGGGCTCGAGCGAGTCCAGCCGCCAGCCGTCGGCGAAGGCGGACTCGATATCGCCGCGGTGCAGGCGAAGTGGTCCCCAGGTGCCGGGCTGGCGGTCGCTGAAACCGAGCAGGAAGTAGCGGCCGCCGGGACGCAGGATGGCGGCCAGGCCGGCTACCAGGGCGGTGCGGTCCGCGCCGTCGAAGAGGTGGAACAGGCCGCAGTCCAGGACCGTGTCGAAGGTTTCGCCGAGCGTCGGCAGTTCGAGGGCGCTGTGGCGGCGGAAGGTGGCCTTCAGGCCGCGGTCGGCGGCCTTGGCGCGGGCCATGTCCAACGCGTGGGCGGACTGGTCGATGCCGGTGGCGTCGAGGCCGTGACGCGCGGCGAGCAGGGCGTGTTCGCCGGTGCCGCACCCCAGGTCGAGCACCCGGCCGCGCAGTTCACCGGCGTCGGCGAGGTCCGCGAACGGGCGTTGCGGGCGGTCGATGTCCCAGGGCGGCTTGGTCGCGTAGAGGGTGTCGGCGGCGTCCGGGTCGTGGTACTCGGGGTGCGGATCGCGCGGGGGAGTTGTCACCGGAATCTCCTGCCGGGAGCGTGGTCGTGCGGGGACCCTTCGAATTTATCGAGACACCGTGTCTACGGTCAAGCTTCGTTGTCTCCGTGTGCCGGTCCGTCGACCTTACCGGGCGACCGGTTTCGGCGTTGACCCTGCGGACCCAGCGGGATTGCCGCACACTGGGCTCCTGGCAAACGCCGTGTGAGGGCGGCGTTTTCACTCGGGAGTGCCCATGACCGCAACCCAGTCTCGATCCGATGATGACGAACGGCGGCTCGCCGAACTCGGCTACAAACAGGAATTGGCCCGATCCTGGTCGGGATTCTCGAATTTCGCGATCAGCTTCACCATTGTCTCCATTCTCACCGGCGGCCTGGCCAGCTACGGAATCGGACTCGCCAACGGCGGGCCCATCACCATGGCGTGGGGCTGGCCGCTGGTCTCGGTGATGGTGCTGTTCGTGGGCCTGGCCATGGCCGAATTGGCCTCGGCCTACCCGACTTCCGGCGGCCTGTACTGGTGGGCGTCGGAACTGGGCGGGCCGGTGTGGGGCTGGTTCACCGGATGGTTCAACCTGATCGGGCAGATCGCGGTGACCGCCGCGATCGATTACGGCGCGGCTATTTTCACCACCGCCGTGCTCAATGTGATCGGCATCGACATCGGCACCGACCGCACCGCCATCTTCCTGGTGTTCTCCGGAATCCTGGTGCTGCACGCGGTGCTGAACGTGATCGGCCCGCACCTGTCGGCGGTCATCAACAATGTGTCGGCCTGGTGGCATGTGGGCGGTGTCGCCATGTTCGTGGTGGTGCTGGGATTCGGTGCGCAACACCATCAGAGCATCGGGTTCGTGTTCACCAAGACGGTCGACAACAGTGCCGTGGGCTTCGGCGGGGTGGCGTTCAGTTTCCTGCTCGGATTGCTGCACGCGCAGTACACGTTCACCGGATACGACGCCTCGGCGCACATGTCGGAGGAAACCCACGACGCGTCGCGGATGGCGGCCAAGGGGATCATCAACACCATCGTGGTGTCGGCGGTCGCGGGCTATCTGCTCATCATGGCGGTGACGTTCGCGATCCCGAATCTCGACGATGCCCTGGACCCGGCCAAGAACAGCGGATATCCGGTCATCTACATCCTGCAGAATTCCCTGAATTCGTTCTGGTCCGGGCTGCTGCTGATCATCGCGGCCATCGCCCAATTGTTCTGTGGCTACGCCTCGGTGACCGCTGCCTCGCGCATGCTGTTCGCCTTCGCCCGCGACGGCGCGGTGCCGGGATCCAAACTGTGGGCGACGCTGTCGTCGCGGCGGGTGCCGGTGAACGCGGTCGTCTTCGTGTCGGTGTTCGCGTTCATCCTGCTGATTCCGTCGATGCTGGTGCCCGCCGCCAACGCCCCGACCGCTTATGCCGCGGCGACTTCGGTGGCCACGATCGGGCTCTACATCGCCTACGGGATTCCGGTGCTGCTGCGGCTGTTGCGCGGGGATCGATTCCAGGCCGGGCCGTGGCAGCTCGGGCGCTGGTACCGGCCGGTCGGGATCATCGCCTTGATCTGGATCGTGCTGATCAGCGTGCTGTTCATCCTGCCGACCGACGACCACGGATATCCGTGGGTGGACGGATTCACCTGGAACTCGGTGAATTACGCGCCCATCACCCTGGTCGGGGTGGTCGGCGCGATCGCCGTCTGGTGGTTCGCCTCGGCCCGGCGCTGGTTCACCGGGCCCAAGCGGACCGTGGAGGAGCCGCCGGAGGCCGAGGAGGCCCCGGTCAGCGCCTGACTACAGCGGGGTGACGTACGCCCCGGAGATGCCGCCGTCGACCAGGAACTGCGAGGCGGTGATGAAGGAGGAATCGTCGCTGGCGAGGAAGGCCACGGCGGCGGCGATCTCCTCCGGCTCGGCGAACCGGCCCGTCGGAATGTGCACCAGCCGGCGCGCGGCCCGCTCCGGATCCTTGGCGAACAGCTCCTGCAGCAGGGGAGTGTTGACCGGTCCGGGGCACAGCGCGTTCACGCGAATCCCCTGGCGCGCGAACTGCACTCCCAGTTCGCGGCTCATGGCCAGCACGCCGCCCTTGGAGGCGGTGTAGGAGATCTGCGAGGTGGCCGCGCCCATCACCGCCACGAACGACGCGGTATTGATGACCGAGCCCTTACCGCGCTCGAGCATGTGCTCGATGGCGTACTTGCTGCACAGGTATACCGAGGTCAGATTGACCTCCTGCACGCGCCGCCAGGCGTCGATGCCGGTGGTGAGGATCGAATCGTCGTCCGGCGGTGAGATGCCCGCGTTGTTGAAGGCGATGTCGAGGCCGCCGTAGGTGTCCACGGCGGTCTGGAACATGGCCCGCACCTGGTCCTCGTCGGTGACGTCGACCTTCACGTAGAGCCCGCCGACCTCGGCCGCGGCGGCCTCGCCGGCGACCGGGTCGATATCGCCGACCACGACCTTGGCGCCCTCCTGGGCGAACCGGCGGACGGTGGCGAGTCCGATGCCGCTGCCGCCGCCGGTGACGACCGCGACCCGATCCTGTAAGCGCTGCAACGTATCTCCTTCGATTGATGGATGTCGGCGGTGCGGGTTATTCGGTGGCGAGGAAGACGTTCTTGGTCTCGGTGAAGGCCCTCGCCGCGTCGGGGCCCAGCTCGCGGCCCAGACCGGACTGCTTGAATCCGCCGAACGGCGTCCAATACCGCACGGAGGAATGGGAATTCACCGACAGGTTCCCCGCCTCGACGCCACGCGCCACGCGCAGGGCGCGGCCGACGTCGGAGGTCCAGATCGAGCCGGACAGACCGTACTCGGTGTCATTGGCGATGCGCAGGGCGTCGGCCTCGTCGTCGAACGGGAGCACCGCGACGACCGGTCCGAACACTTCCTCGGTGAGCACCCGGTCGGTGGGGGAGGTGGGCAGCACGACCGTTGGCGGGAACCAGAATCCGGGACCGTCGGGGCGGGCGCCGGTGAACGCCACCTTGGTCGACGGTTCCAGGAATCCGGCGACGCGATCGCGGTGGGCGGCGGAGATGAGCGGGCCCATCTCGGTGGACTCGTCACCCGGATCGCCGACCCGCACGCCCCGCACGGCCGGTTCGAGGAGTTCGAGGAAGCGGTCGAAGACGCTGCGCTGCACCAGGATCCGGGAGCGGGCGCAGCAGTCCTGCCCGGCATTGTCGAACACGCCGTAGGGCGCGGTGGCGGCGGCGCGCTCCAGGTCGGCGTCGGCGAACACGATATTGGCGCTCTTGCCGCCCAGTTCGAGGGTCACCCGCTTCACCTGGTCGGCGCAACCGGCCATGATCTGCTTGCCCACCTCGGTGGAGCCGGTGAACACCACCTTGCGCACGGCCGGATGCGTGACGAAACGCGCCCCGACCACCGAGCCGCGGCCCGGGATCACCTGGAAGACATGCTCGGGCAGGCCCGCTTCCAGGGCCAGCTCGCCGAGCCGGATCGCGGTGAGCGGGGTGAGCTCGGCGGGCTTGAGCACCACCGTGTTCCCGGCCGCGAGCGCCGGCCCGAAGCCCCACGCCGCGATCGGCATCGGGAAGTTCCAGGGCACGATGATGCCGACGACTCCGAGCGGTTCGCAGAAGGTGATGTTCACCCCGCCCGCGACCGGAATCTGATTGCCCATCAACCGTTCCGGCATGCCCGCGCTGTAGTGCAGCACATCGCGGACATTGCCGGCCTCCCAGCGGGCATTGCCGATGGTGTGGCCCGCATTGCTCACCTCGAGCCGGGCGAGCTGTTCGATCTCGGCGTCGACCGCCTCGGCGAAGCGGCGCAGTAGTCGCGCCCGATCGCCGGGGGAGACGGCCCGCCAGCCGGCCGACGCGCGGTGGGCGCGTTCGATGGCGGCGTCGGTGGCGGCCGCGTCGGCCGCCTCGATGGTGGCCACCACGGTCTCGGTGGCGGGGTTTACGACGTCGGTCGTGGTCACCGGTTGCGCTCCTTCGCGTACTGTGCGGCCTGATCGACGAGGGCCCGCATGAGGCGGGTCTCGGTCGCGTTCTCCTCCGGATGCCATTGCACGCCCAGCAGGAACGGTCCGTCGCGGGTCTCGGCCGCCTCGATGATGCCGTCCTGGGCGTGGGCGGCGACGGTGAGTTCGGGGGCGAGCGTGTCGATGGCCTGATGGTGGTGGCAGTGCGCCTTCAACTCCGGTCCGGTGATCTCCGCCAGCCGGGTGCCCGGCACGGTGGTGACGGTCGTGACCGTGAAGACGCCGGGCGTGCGGGAATGATCGGTGTGGCCGACCACATCCGGGACGTGCTGGTGCAGCGTGCCGCCCAGGGCGGCGTTCACGAGCTGGAGTCCGCGGCAGATCGCCAGGATCGGCAGACCGGCCTCCCGGGCCAGCTCGAACAGCCCGAATTCCGATTCGTCGCGGTCGAGCCGCGGTCGGCCCGTCTCGGGGTGGGGTGCCGCCCCGTAGCGGGCCGGGTCCAGGTCCGCGCCGCCGGTGAGGACCAGGCCGTCGAGGCGCTCGATCAGCTCGGGCCGCGCGGAGCCGGTGGGCGGCAACAGGACCGGAATCCCGCCCGCCCGCTCGGTCAGGTCCACGTAGGTGCGCGCCAGCACGGCGGCGTCCACGTCCCAGTGGCCGAAGCGGGTGCGTTCGGAGTAGGTGGGCAGGCCGATGATCGGCCGCCGTGCGGGGTCAGAGTCGTTCGAAGCCACGGATGCGCTCCCAGTCGGTCACCGCCGCATCGTAAGCGTCCAGCTCGACCTGTGCGGCATTGCGGTAATGCCGCACCACGTCCGTGCCGAACGCCTGCTGGGCGACCTTGCTCTCGCCGAACAGCTGCGCGGCCTCGCGCAGGGTCTTCGGTACCCGCGGGCGGTTGGAGCTGTAGGCGTTGCCGTGGAACTCCGGCTCCAGGGGGAGCTGCTGGTCGATACCGTGCAGGCCCGCGGCGATGACCGCCGCGACGGCCAGGTACGGGTTCACGTCGCCGCCGGGGATGCGGTTCTCCAAGCGCAGCGACGGGCCGTGTCCGACGGTGCGCAGGGCGCAGGTGCGATTGTCGCGGCCCCAGGCCAGCGCGGTCGGGGCGAAGCTACCGGCCTGGAAGCGCTTGTAGGAGTTGATGTTCGGGGCCAGGAAATAGGTGAGGTCCCGTAGGGAGTCCAGCTGTCCGGCGATGAAGTGCCGCATCAGCTTCGAGGGGCCGTCGCCGTCGGTGAACACCGGATCGCCGCCCGCATTGCGCAGGCTGATGTGAATGTGGCAGGAATTGCCTTCCCGCTCATTGTATTTCGCCATGAAGGTGATGCTGCGGCCGTCCTGCGCCGCGATCTCCTTCGCGCCGGTCTTGTAGATGCTGTGGTTGTCGCAGGTGACCAGCGCCTCGTCGTAGCGGAATGCGATCTCGTGCTGACCCGGGTTGCATTCGCCCTTGGCCGACTCGACATACATTCCCGCGCCGGACATTTCGGTGCGGATGCGGCGCAGCAAGGGTTCGATGCGGGCGGTGCCGAGCATCGAATAGTCGACGTTGTACTGGTTGGCCGGAGTCAGGTCCCGGTAGCCGCTACGGAACGCGGACTCGTAGGTGTCGTCGAAGACGAGGAACTCGAGTTCGGTGCCGACGTAGGCGTACAACCCGTGCTCGGCCAGGCGATCCAGCTGCGCGCGCAGCACCTGCCGGGGGGAGGCGGAGACCGGTTGTCCGTGGTCGCCGTGGGAGTCGACCTGCTCGACATCGCACAGCACCAGCGCGGTGCCGGGCAGCCAGGGCAGCAGCCGCAGGGTGCTCAGGTCCGGGCGCAGTACGAAGTCGCCGTAGCCGGTGTCCCAGGACGACATGTCGTACCCGTCGACGGTGGTCATCTCCACATCCACGGCGAGCAGATAGTCGCAGGCCTCGGTGGCGTGGTTCAGCACTTCCTCCACGAAATACCGTGCCGAGCAACGTTTTCCCTGCAACCTGCCCTGCATGTCGGTCATGGCGACCAGCACCGTGTCCACGGTGCCCGCCTCGACCCTGGCCACCAGGTCCGTCACGCTCAACATCCCGGCCCGCATCTTCGACCCCTCTCGACGCCAACGTGATCACGCTAGGCGAATGGGACCGCGCCTGCAGTCGATACACGCAGAGATCATCGGCGTGTCACAAAGCCGAGAAGACCGAGGGCGAGCGGGGCGCTCCGCCGGTAGCCCCGCGCGGGCGTCGGGACTACCGGGCAGGGCGTCACACCGGCTGCAGGGCCGGGGTCGGGCGGCGGTTGCGACGCCAGGCGTGAACGAGGAACGCGATCAGGCCGATCAGGGGGAGGGTGCTGATCGCCCAGCTGATTCCCAGTGGCGGGCCGGGCTGTTCGAGCACCTGGAGGTTGGCCAGGTCGCCTTCACCGCGGCCCTGGGGGCCGTCGATGACGAAATGGAACTTCCAGGTGCCCTCTTGGTCGAGGGAGCGGACATCCAGGCCCCACACGTCGCGTTTGCGCGGGTGCCGGGAAAGGGGTTCGGCGCGACGGACTTTGCCGTTCGGCTGGTATTCGGTGAGGGTGCCGGTCTTGTCGTCGACACCGCCGTCGGGGATGAAGGTGAAGTCCAGGGATTGCATGGCGCGCAGGGGCCATTCGCTGAAGCCGACGGTGATCGAATAGGGGCCGGCCTGCACGTGTTCGGTGTGCACGATGTTCACCGGTTGATACGCCGACGCCGTGCCCGCGGTGGCCGCGGTCAGTCCGATGATCGCGAAAAGCGTTGCGGCGAGGGTGACGAGGCGGTTGATCATGCGCTGACCTTCTCGGAGGGGGCGGCCAGACGCAGCATCTCGCCGAACGGGCGGCCCAGGTACCCGGCCAGCCCGCCGAGCGCGGCGGCCGCGATGGTGGTGGCCACGATGACCGCGGCCCGGGGGAGGTGGGCGTCGTAGATGATGATCTGCTGGACGGGGTTGAAGCCGCCGATGATCGCCCCGCCGATCGCGCCGGCGAGGACGGGCAGCAGGCGGGCCCGGGCGTCGGCGCGGCGCAGCAGCAGGTCGATCACGACGCCGACGACGATCAGGCAGAACGGGATGAGCGCCGGGGTCGCCGGAATGCCCCGAATGTGTTCGCGCATGGGCAATCCCACGAAATCGGCGTAGGTCCGGGCCGCCCACGGCGCGAACCACCAGAACACGCCCTGGGTCAGGGAGGCGAAGATCGCGGTGATGGTCGCGCCCCACCGTTCGAAGCCGGCGCCGACCACCATCAGCAGGATCACCATGAACGCGGTGACGGCCACGGTCCACCGCACCGACCCGGTGCTGAGCCGCTGCACCGCCAGCGCGGTGACAGTGCTCGACGTCGCCAGATGCGCCAGCGCGAACAGCGCGCCCACCCGGCCCCACCGGTGCGCCCGCGCCGCCGCGAACACGATCACCGTGCCGACCGAGATCACCGTGCTGGACAGGAACAACCCGATGTGCGGCGGCGAGTCGATGATGGCGTCGAACCCGTAGAGGCTGTGCCACCACAGATCCCACAGCCCGTACAGCAGGAACGAGGCCGCGCCGAGGGCGGCCACCATGTACCCGAGCGGCGCGGTGAACGTGCGGCCGAATACGCCGATACCGGGACCGCCCAGCTCGCCGTCCACCCGGCGGCCCGCGCGACCGGCGGCGGTGGTGATGAGAATGACTGTCAGACCGGTGAATCCGGCCACCGCCGCACTGGCGTAGATGAACAGGTGCGGCAGCGTGAAGAAGGTGTCGGGTCCGACATCGGTGTGCCACTGGATGTCCCAGGTGGACCCGACGGCGAAGGTCATACTGGCGGCGAACAGGATCGCCGCGGGTAGCCAGGGGCGGACGGTGATCGGTGCGGTCGCTTCGGCGGTGAGCCCGCGACCATTGGCGGTGAGGTCCATGTGCTGCTCCTGATCCTCTTTCCTTCGATTCAATTGGCTTGAACGGAGAAGACGGCGCTCCCGGAACCCGGTGCGCCGGAAAGCTTCACGGCGATCTCCCACTGCCCGGGCATCGGCAGCGTCACCGTCGCGCGGTAATGGCCCGGCGTCACCACCGTGGCGGCGCTCGGCGGGAGGGCATGCCCCATCTGCGGCATGGCGGGCTCCACCGACACCTTGTCCGGCGTCGCGGCCGTGCCCTGGGCGTCGGTGATCTCGAGATCGACGGTGTTGTCACCGGCGTGCGCGGACCCGCCGGACACCCGCAGCTCCACCTGATAGGGCCCGGCGGCGCTGCGGGACACCGAGGGCGCGGCATCGGCGGGCCACCACAGCCACGCCGCGACCGCCGCCAGGACGGCGACGACGGCCACGATCACTCCGGTGCGCTTGGTCATTGCGGAACCCCCGCTCGAACGTCGACGGTGGCCGGAACGGTCATCACCGAGTAGCCGCGCTCGGCCTGCGCCCACACCAGGTACCGGCCGGGCAGTGGAAAAGTGAAGGTGAACGCCACATTCGGGCCGAACGCGGCCACGGTCTCGTCGGGCGGTTGCGAGCCGACGGCGGGCAGCGGGGCCATGGCGTGCGCGTGCGCCCAGACGGGGACGGTGGCCGCGGCCGTTCCCGCGGGCACCCCCTCGGGCAGCGGGCCCACCGCGATGAGATGACCGACCATGCCCAGCCACGGCTGGAGATCGGCTGGACCGCCGAATGCGGCGGTGAGCGTGGTGGGTTCACCCGAGACCGCCTCGGTCGTGGTCAGTGTGGCCCCGCTCGGCGCGACGCCCCGGCCATCGGCCGGACCGGAGTCGCCCCGGCCGCTGATCCGCAGCGCCGAGCGCAGCAATTGCACGCCGCCACCGCGCCGCGCGATCTCGGCGGCCACCGCGTAATCCCCGGACTCCATGGACCCCAGACTGACCCGATACTCGCCGGGTGCGACCCGGATCGGATGCCGGTGCCACAGCCGACCCGAGGGCCCGACCACCATCAGATGCAGGAGCGCGTCATCGCTGACCAGCAGGTCGTCCACCGGCCGCCCCGTCGCCGAGTCGGTCAGCGACAGCGCGAGCTCGGCTGGTTTGCCCGTGTCGGCGGGCTGCGCGCGCACCGTCAGATTGGCCGGGGGCCGTGAGTAATTCGTGGTCAGCGGCAGCTCCCGCTCCGGATAGGGATTTCCGATATTGCCCGAGGTCGGATCGAGCAGACTGCCCGCGGGCCGCGGCTGCGGCGCGTGCGAGGACAACACCGCCCCGGTCGTGCCCACCGTCACCGCGGCGATCAGCGCACCCACCGGGATCAGGGTCGGCCACCCCCGCTTGGAGAGCAGTGCGGTGCCCAAGGCCACCAGCAGCAGTGCTCCGGCCGCGAAGAATCCCCCGTAGGCCGCTCGCTCCCAGGGCGTCACGACCCGCGCGGCGACGAGGAACGGAATCCGCGCGGTGCGTTCGCCATCGGAGACGGTCAACTCCCACGGTCCCGCGTGATCCACCCGCAGGGTCGCGGCGTAGATACCGGGCCGACCACCGAGCTCGACAGTCCCCGTGGACGTCTCGCCCCCGCGATCGACGGGCGTCGCGGTGAGCGCGAGCTTCCCCGGCGCTGTTCCCGCGTGCGTCACGACTTCGACTCGCAGGGGCCCGGCCTCGGCCCGCCGCACCACAACGGTCAGCTCGCGGGCCCCGAGCGATTGCGCCACGGTCAGATCGCCGCCGCTCACGGCCCCGTCGGCCCGGGCCTGCGGCGCGAACCAGGAACCCAGCAGGGACACGCAGAGCACACCGAATATCAGGCCCACCCCGCGCAGACGAACGTTCAACGGCGGCTGCACCGTTCCGAACCTACCGAAAACCGCCGCCCGGGAAATCCCACCCGCGGGGGATATCGCCTCAGGGCGGTATCGGGGTAAACGCGATCATCAGGGGTGGAAGGCCGCCTATGACAGGTGGTTTCGAAGCCAGCCGGGCCCGACCGTTGTCGCGCCGAGGGATTCGACCCGCGACCGCAGTCCGCGATCGGCCGTCACCACCGTGATCGAGGGCATGGGATCGGAGCCCCCGACCTCGGCGGCCACCACCTCGACGATCGTGTCGTCGCCGGACCCGCCGGCCAGCACCACGCGCAATCCCGCCGACCCGCTCTCACCGTCGGCGGCCTGCCCGTCATCGCCCCGGGCGGCGGCCTTGGCCGCGCCCTCCAGCACCACGATGATCCGCGTCGACCCGGGCAGTCGCGTCCGCAGCTCACCCAGCTCGCCGAGCAGCCGCCGCGCCGCCCCGGCCCGGTCGCGCCACCATCCGTCCGGCCGCGACCCGACCACATTGGCGGCGTCCACCACGATCACCTGCGAGGCTTCCTGCATCCGCCCAGTCTCCACCCGACCCGCCGCCGAACGGCGGATGGGCGGGCGCGTGCCGTCCTGTGCTGTCCGGCCCGCCCGTATTGATACGGTTGCTGCCTGGAGAATCATCCGCGAAACGACAGGCAGTGATCAGTTTTGGCGTCCGAATCGATGGCAGGCGAGAGTGCGTCGCGGCGGGCCGCGCCGCCCACCCGGCGTGGACAGCGGACCCGGGGTGCGCTGATCGCGGCCGCCCGGGAGGTGTTCGAGCGGGACGGCTACCTGGACGCCAAGATCGCCGACATCTCCAAGACGGCGGGTATGGCGGCCGGATCCTTCTACACCTACTTCGACAGCAAGGAAGAGATCTTCGCCGCGCTGGTCGAGCAGGTGTCGGAGGAGATGCTGCATCCGCACGTGCGAGAGCGCAGTGGGATCACCGATCCGCGCGCCCTGATCGAGGCGGCCAACCGCGATTACCTGTTGTCCTACAAGCGCAATGCCCGGCTCATGGCCCTGTTCGAACAGGTCGCCCAGATCGACGAGAACTTCCGGCGCATGCGGATGGAACGCGGGAAGGCGTTCGCGCAGCGCAATGCGCGCATGATTCGCGAACTACAGGAGTCCGGGCAGGCCAGCGCCGACCTGGATCCGATGATCACCGCGCACGCGCTGTCATCCATGGTGAGCCGGATGGCGTCGATGGTTTTCGTTCAGAAGCAACGGATTCCGTTCGAGAAGCTGGTCACCACCCTGACCCAGCTGTGGGTGAACGCGCTGCAACTGAAGACGGACTGACCGGTCAGCCCAGGCCACGCGCGAACTCGAGCAACGCGGCATTGACCTCCTCGGGCCGCTGCTGCTGAATCCAGTGGCCCGCGCCGTCGAGGATGATCGAGCCCCGCAGATCACCGAGCATGCCGGCCATCTTGTGCATCGGCGTGAAACGGATGACCGGATCGGTCGACCCGGCGATGAACAGTGACGGGCAGTCGATCTTCGCGCCGTCCAGGTGCGCGGTCAGCTCCCAGGTCAGATCGAGGGTGCGGTAGTAGTTGAGCCCGCCGGTGAACCCGGTGCGGGTGAAAGCGTCCACGTAGTAATCGAATTCGGGTTCGCTCAGCCACGGCGGCAGCGGCGGTTCCGGCTCGCTGGTGTCCAGGAACGTGCTCGCGGTGACGATGTCGTCACGCAACAGCGTGCGCCGCACGTCCGCCGCCAGCACCGCGTCGGCGACGCCGGGTTCCTGGAACCACACCATGTAGAAGTCCTCGCCCAGCCGTTTGCGCATGATCGGCAGCGGCGGCGCTGACGAGCGCGGGGTGGCGGGCACGCTCAACCCCGCCACCGCCCGCACCCGCTCCGGGAACTCGCGGGCCAGATGCCACACCACCGACGCGCCCCAGTCGTGGCCCACGAAGATCGCGTCCTCGAGCCCGTACGCGTCCAGCAGCCCGACCAGATCCCGGCACACCGTGAGCAGGTCGTAGGCCTCGATCTCGGCCGGTCGGGAACTGCCGCCGTAGCCGCGCATATCCGGTGTCAGCGTCCGGAAACCGGCCTCGGCCAGCGCGAACACCTGATGCCGCCACGAGAACCCGAGCTCCGGGAACCCGTGGCAGAAGATCACCGGCGCGCCCTCGCCGTGCTCGACCACCCGCAGTTCGATGCCATTGGTCGCGACCTGCCTGCTGCCCAGGCGATTCCACTCGTCCACCGGATGTGCTGTCCGCATCGGTTGTTCACCTCTCGAGGCCGGGACGGTTGACGCCGGGGGAGTCATGAACTTGAATCCGACGCAGGGTTCATATTTCCATGAGCCGGCGCGTTCGATCCAGCCTCCGCTGGCGCGGATCGGCGGCCGGAATCGGCTGGAGGGAGCATTCGTGCAGGTCGCGGGTAAGAACGCCATCGTCACCGGAGGTGGCGGCGGCATCGGTGGGGCGATCGCCGCCCGGTTGGTGCGCGCTGGGGCGCGGGTGGTGGTGGCGGATCTGAACGCAGACGCGGCCGCGGCCGTGGTCGCCGCGCTGGAACCGGAATTCCCGGGCGCGGCGGTGGCGGTCGGGGCCGATGTGGCCGACGCCGATCGCATCGCCGAGCTCATCGCCCGCTGCGAGACCGAATTCGGGCCGGTGGACCTGTATTTCGCCAATGCGGGCGTCATGGGCGGGGTCGGGCTCGGCGATGACAAGGACTGGGGTGTCACGCTCGACGTGAACCTCAACGCGCACATCCGTGCGGCGCGGCTGCTGGTGCCCGGCTGGGTCGAACGCGGCGAGGGATACTTCGTCAGCACCGCCTCGGCGGCGGGGCTGCTCACCCAGATCGGTTCGGCCGCATACTCGGTCACCAAGCACGCCGCCGTCGGATTCGCCGAATGGCTCTCGGTGACTTACGGCGACGCCGGGATCCGGGTCAGCTGCCTGTGCCCCATGGGCGTGGAGACCCCGCTGCTGCGCGCGGGCGAACACTCCGGCGACACCCTCGGCATGGCCGCCACCCGCGCGGTCACCTCGGCGGGCGCGGTCCTAACCCCCGACGAGGTCGGTGAACTGGTGCTGGCCGCCGTCGACGACGAACGCTTCCTGATCCTGCCGCACCCGGAAGTCCTCGACATGTACCGCCGCAAGGGCGCCGACTACGACCGCTGGCTGGCGGGCATGCGGCACTACCAGGCGCGACTGCTCGAGAGCGCGGGCGAGCAGTAGGGGTCTATTTCGCGTCCGCGTAGCACTCGACGATGGCGGTCGTGAACGGGAAGCGCACCGGGGTCGGCCCGAACGCGAGCTGACCGGCGGTGTCCGCGGCGGCGGCGATCGCCTCGGCGACGGTCGCGGCCTCCTCCTCGGGGCAGTGCACGATGACCTCGTCGTGCTGGAAGAACACGAGTTCCGCGCGTAGTCCGGCGGTGTGCAGGGCGTGGCGCAGGCCCGCGAGCACCAGGAGCGTCCAGTCGGCGGCACTGCCCTGGACGACGAAATTGCGGGTGAAGCGGCCTCGGGCGCGGGCGCGCGGGGTGCTGCCGAAACCCGGGGGACCGCCCGCTTCGTCGTCGGGTTGGTCGAAAGCGGTTGCAGGAGGACAGGTTCGGCCGAACCAGGTGCGGACCAGGCGGCCCTGTTCGCCGGCGGTGGCCGCGTCGTCGACGAAGGCGACCGCGGCCGGATAGCGTCGCCGCAGTTCGGCCATGTGGGTGAGCGCGTCGCCGGAGGTCTGGCCGTAGATCGCGCCCAGCATGGCGATCTTGGCCTGGGCGCGGTCACCGCCGAAGGCCCGGGCGGCCAGGTCGGCGTAGAGGTCCTCGCCGCGGCCCGCCACCTCCATCAGGCCGCGGTCGCGGGAGATGGCGGCCAGCACTCGGGGTTCCATCTGGTCGGCGTCGGCGACCACCAGCCGCCACCCGGGATCCGCGCGGATGGCGCGGCGCACGATCTTCGGAATCTGCAGCGCGCCACCACCATTGGTGGTCCAGCGGCCGGTCACCGTGCCGCCCGGCAGATACTCGGGGCGGAATCGGCCGTCGCGCACCCACTGGTCGATCCAGGACCAGCCGTGGGCGGTGTGGAGGCGGTAGAGCTTCTTGTACTCCAGCAGCGGTTCGACGGCCGGATGGTCGATGTCCTGGAGTTCCCATTTGCGGGTGGAGGACAACAGGATTCCCGCGCGGGCGAACGCGCGGATGATGTCCTGGGGGAGGTCGGGCCGGACCCGCGTCCCGGTCCTGAAGGCCCGCGACACCTCGTCGGCCAGCTCGGCCAGCCGTCGCGGCTCCGACCCGCTGGGCACGCGTTCGCCCAGCAGGGAATCGAGCAGCTCACGGTGGACATCGGCGCGCCACGGAATCCCGGCGCGCGACATCTCCGTGGCTACCAGCAGCCCCGCGGACTCGGCGGCGAGCAGCATGCGCATGCGGGCCGGGTACTCGGCCGCGGCGGTGCGCGCCACCTGTCCCGCGTACACCTCGAGTAGCGCGGTGAACTCGTCGGTCCCGGACGGCAGTGGCACCGGCCCGGATTCGAACAGGGTCGGTTCGGTGTCGGCGGCCCGGGCGGGCGCGTCCTGGGGAACCGGCAGGCCGTGCAGGCGCGCCCACGCGGCGGCCAGTGACCGGGCCTGCCCCGTCTGGCCCTGTTCGTGCCCGATCAGCAGCGCCTCGGCCGCTTCCACGTCGTAGCAGCGGTCCACCCGCACCCCGGCGTCGAGCAGCCGCTTGTAGATCGCCGTCGTCGACCGCCACACCCACCGCTCGACCTCCGGCCGCGCCCGCACCGCCTCCGCGAGCGAGGACTCCTCGACGACCGGGCTCGCCGGACGGCCGCGCTCGTCCAGCGGGCACACCCGTGCCCCGCCGTCACCCGTCTCCGCCACCGCCCACCGCATACCGGTGAGTCTGGCAGTGGGCACAGACAATTCCGTGACACCCGACCGTGGCCGGGTGTCCGCGGGTCGGACGTTCACTACCAGTACTGATGCTGGACGCCGTCGGTGTCGGTGAGGAAGACGACCGCGTCGGCGCCGTCGAGATCGGCGAGCGTGAGCGGGAAATGGCCGCGCACAATCGGTTCGGCGGACACGATCGCGGGGGACAGGGCGGCACCGAGCGCCTGCGCCGGGAACAGGGCGCGGCCGGGGGTCGCCTCGGCGAGCACACCCTGGAGAGTGTCCGGAACCGGATCAGGGGTCGCGTCGGTCGCGACGAACAGATAGCGCTCGGCGAGGGTGAAGGCGGCCAGCGCGCCCGCACTGCTCCATGCGGGCTGGTCCGGCACCCGGGGATGCAGGTGCGAATTGTGCGCGAAGACGAGGGTCGGGCCGCGCTGCTGCTCGCGCTCGACGATCGCGCGGATGTTGTCCGCCATCATCTCCGATCGCACGCTGGACAGGCTGCCGATGCGGTCAGGGCCGGAGCTGGCCATGGCGGCGTGGTAGCGCAGCAGCCCTACCGCTATCCGCGCCTGGGTGACGGCTTCGGCGTAACCGGTCGGATCGTTCGCGCGCAGCGAGGGTCCTGCGCGGTGCAGGGCATCGGCGAGGTCGTCGGCGATCAGGCGCAGCGCGCGGGCGCGGTCGGAGTCGCCGATCGAGGCCGACGGATCGAACATGGCCGCCTGGTTCGTCCACTCGGAGTCCGCGCCGAGCAGCCCGTCGAGCTCGGTGACCGATGCGGGCAGCAGAGCCTTCGGCAGCCGGCCGGCCAGCGCGCACAGGGCGGACCGGGGGCTCGGCGCGCCCGAATACTCCACCGGCGCATCGAATCCGTAGAAGCGCACCCGCTCCGAGGGCGCGCGGCCCGCGTTGTATTCGCGCAGCCACTCGACGAGTTCACGATTACCGGGAATCGATCCGAAGCCGTGGCTGAACCCCGCGGACAGCACGCTGTCGATCGCCGCTTCCGACCCATTGACGTAGTCGTCGACGATCCGCGCCGCGAGGAAATCGATCTCGAGCGCGATCGACCGGAACCCACGCTCGGCCAATTCACTCAGAATGTCGTTGCGCAGCAGCGGGAATGCCGCGATCCCGTGGGTCGGCTCGCCGAGCGCGAACACGACCGGGGGTGTGGTGCGGGTGGACAGCAGCTCGTCCAGGGCGAGGCCCAGGTTCACTCGGTCATCGACTCGGCGGCCGATCGCGCTCAGCGAGGTGGGGGTGGTTGCGGACATGGCACTCCTTCCAGAAGGACTGCCTTCGACAGTATCGTTGAAGGTTAGTGTGAAACTTGGGTGAGAAATACCCTGTTCATGGTGGTAAAACCCTCAAAGGAGGCGGCGGTGCGGCCGATCGATCTGGCCCGCGAGCACGGCCTGTCGGCGCAGGCGATCCGCAACTACGACGACGCGGGCATCCTCCCGCCCACCGAGCGCGCCGACAACGGCTACCGCCGCTACACCCCCGCGCACGCGCAAGCCCTGCGCGCCTTCCTCGCCTTGCGCGTCGGCCACGGCCACGAACGCGCCGCGGAGATCCTGCGCGCCTGCCATCGCGGCGACACCGAGGCCGCCTACCTGCTCATCGACGCCACACACACCGCGCTGCACACCGAACGCACCACCCATGCCGATGTCGTGACCGCACTCGACAGCCTCTCCGTCGCACCGCCCGCCCCGATTCCCGGCCGCCCCCTGACCGTCGGCGAACTCGCGCACCGCCTCGGCGTGCACGCCGCGACCCTGCGCACCTGGGAGACCGAGGGCATCCTGCGCCCCGACCGCGACCCTGCCACCGGCTACCGCCAGTATCGGCCCGACGCCGTGCGTGACGCGGAGATCGCCCGGCAGCTCCGCCGCGGCGGATACCCGCTGTCCCACGTCGCGCAATTCCTCGAATCCCTGCACGAGGCAGGCGGAACCGAGGCCTTGACCGCCTTCCTCACCGCCTGGCAGCAGCGCCTGACCGCCCGCGGCCGCGCGCTGCTGTCCGGCGCGGCCCAACTCGACGCCTATCTCCTTCTGCGCGAGCGGATGTGATCACGACTCTGTGCCGCGCACACCGGAACGGCCTAGCATCGTAGGGAGATCCCGGACCGATGGCCCGGGCGGCAGGAGGTGCGAGTCATGGCCGGCAAACCCGAGATTCGATTGATCGGCAACCTCTCCGCGCAGTCGTGGGTCCCGGTGGAGGCGTGCGCGCTACCCACCGTCGAACAGCCGCTGCGCGTCGCCGAATTCGACGCCCTGTTCCGCGACGCGGTACTCGGCTGGGACCGGATCTCGGCGACCCGGCTGCGGCTGGATCTCGACGGCAGCGCCGAGCCCCGGGCCCGCGAACTCGCCGCCCGCGAAACCAGCTGCTGCTCGTTCTTCACCTTCGAATTCGCTGCCGCGGGAACCGATCTGGTGCACATGCACATCGGCGTGCCACCCGAGCGGGCCGTCGTGCTCGACGGCCTGGCGGCCCGGGTGACCGCGGCCGGAACCGCCTGACCGCGCGTCACTCCCGCGAATCGGCTCCCGGATACGCGCGGGAGTCGGTCGTGTACTCCGGGTTGCCGTAGACCACGAGCTGCCTGCGCACTCTGCGGACCGTGTACGCGTCTGCCGCGCGGAGCAGGGTGGGGGACTGGCTCGCCACGGTCATGAGAATGAACCGCAAGATGATGAACGGCGCGGTCAGCCCAACCCGGATCGCGTCGGGGAGAGTCAGCGTCACGCTCATGGCGGCCGCGGCCTTGCGATTGCCGCCGCAGAAGCCGAGGAAGAACACCCGGCTCCAGCTCTTCTCGATCGCGTCGGCGACACGGTCGTAGCGCGAGCGGCCCGGGCGCAGGTACGCCGACATGGTGGAGCGGACCAGTGCGCCGCAGGTGGCGTCGTCGAAGTCGTCGCGCAGCACGGCGGCCCGGCCGTGGAAGACCTCGAGGATGCCCGTCGCGGTGGTGGGCAGCAATTCCTCCGGCAGGCCCAGCAGGAAGCAGCGGTAGCGGCTGAATTCGAGGATCGCGCGTTCGCGGGCGCTGAACTCGGTGCGGCCCCGGCGGATCGCCATGGTCGCCAGCAGATACATATTGATCAATCCGGCGGGCATCTGATCGACCTGCGGCAGCGGCACCCCGTACACATCGGCGTCCCACTGGTCCCCGCGGGCCAACGCGTTGTAGCGCACCATCGAGTGCATCAGGCGCACCATGGCCGCGGCCTCGAAACCCTCGCCGTGCCGTTCCAGCGCGCCCGGCAGTGTGGTCACCGCGAAGAACGACGCGGTCTCGTTGACCCGCCGCGCCGCCCGCCGCCCCGACAATGCCCCGGTCAATGTCATCGGCAGTGCCGCATAGGTATTGAGGAACGTCGCCAGGAACGCGCCCCGGATCAGCACCGGCGACAGGAACGCCGCGCCGACCCGCGAATGCCGCGCGCCCTCCTCGACCAGCTCCATGTCCAGCCAGGCGGGCGTCGCCTCCATGGCCGCCAGGAACGCCCGCAGCTCATCGGGCGCGCCGGGCACCGAGTCGACCCCCGCGCGGCACGCCTGCCGCAACATCCCGATCAAGCCCTTGACGCCGTACTCCGGGGCCAGCGCCGCGTACGGGTCGGCCACCACATCGCCGAGCATCGTTGCGGTGCGCATCAATTCGACGACCCGATCGTCGGCCAGCAGCGGCTCGCGCGGTGCGACCCAGCCGGGCAGCGACGACTTATCGGCAGGATCGACGGTGAAGCGGAAGGGGGACTCGTCGAAATCGATCGAGCCGTAGAGGTCGGGCTGCAGTGCGCGCTGACTGCGCACGCGCTCGGCGAGTTCGGGGTAGTGCGGCGACATCGGAGCACCTCAACTTTCAACCTGTTAGTTAGAGACTGACAGGTTGTAAGTTATGGTGTCAAGGATGACCACCGCACCCCCGACGCGGCGGCGGATGAGCGCAGAGAACCGCCGCGAGCAGATCCTCGACATCACCCATGAGATCGTCGGGGCGGAGGGCTTCGCCGCGGCCACCCCCAATCGGATCGCCGAGGCCGCCGGGGTCACCCGGCCCGTGCTGTATCAGCAATTCGGCGATATGGCAGGGCTTTTCGTCGCCCTCATCGACCGCGAGAGCGTCCGCGCGGCGACCCAGTTCGCCGAGGGGTTCGCCCAGGTCGACGAGACCGCCGACCCGGACCCGTTCGTGCGGGCCTTCGAGGGCGCGGTCCGGGCCATCGACGCGCATCCCGAGACCTGGCGGCTGTTCCTGTTCCCGCCCGCCGGCGCGCCGCCGGAACTGCACGAGCGCCAGGCCGTCTCGCAGGCGGCGGTCCGGGGATTCCTGGAACAGGAACTGCGGCAGGCGTTTCCGAAACTCCCCGATCCCGAATACACCGCGCGCATCCTGCACGCCTCCGGTCGCGAGCTGCTCCAGCTGCGGCTCACCGATCCCGAGCACGCCACCCTCGAACGGCTGGTAGCGCTGGTCCGGCACCTGCGCACCAATGTGCTTCCGGCCGATCGGGCCGCGGACTGACCGAATACGCTCGGATCCCGTGACCACATCGAAGATCGTTCTCGTCACCGGAGCCGGAGCCGGATTGGGGCGCGCCATGACCCACGCGCTGACCGCCGCCGGGCATCAGGTCGTCGCGGTGGGACGCACCCGTGCGACGCTCGACGAGACCGCCGCGGCCGCACCCGGCCCGGGCGGCGTGGACGTCGTCCCCGCCGATGTCACCGATCCCGCCGCCGTGGACGAGGTGTTCGCGCACCTCACGCGGCAGTGGGGGCGGCTGGACGTGCTGGTCAACAATGCCGGGATCTTCGGGCCCAGCAAGCCGATCGACGAACTGTCCGCGGGGGAGTGGCGGCAGGTCGTGGACATCAACCTCACCGGCGCGTTCCTGTGCGCGCAGGCCGCGTTCCGGCTCATGAAGACCCAGACACCACGCGGCGGGCGGATCATCAACAACGGATCCATCTCCGCCCACACCCCGCGCCCCAATACGGTGGCCTACGCCGCCAGCAAGCACGGCATCACCGGTCTCACCAAGGCGCTCAACCTGGAAGGCCGCGCCCACGACATCGCGGTCGGGCAGATCGACATCGGCAATGCCGCAACCGAACTCACCGCGGGCATCGCGGCGGGATCACTGCAGGCCGACGGCAGCATCCGCTCCGAACCGACCATCGACGCCGCCCACGTCGCCCGGGTCGTCGCCCAAACCGTCGACCTGCCCTTGGAAGTGAACATTCCGTTCGTGACCGTGATGGCGACCGGCATGCCCTACATCGGCCGGGGCTGAGCCGGCGGCCGTCAATCGATAGCGGCCAGCAGCTTCCACTGCTGTGCCGGGATGGTGAACGGCTCCGCCGGTAGCGCCTGCAGGCAGACGTGATCGGCGCCGGCCGCGATGTGGGCCGCAATCCGTTGCTGCACTTGGTCTTCCCCGATCGCGACCAACGCGTCGACGAGCCGGTCGCTGCCGGTGAGATCGGTGTCGGTGAAGCCGAGCCGCTGCCAGCTCGCGCGGTAACCAGGATTGGACAGGTAGGCGCCCACGTGTGCGTGAGCGCGGGTCCGGGCGTCCTCGTCGCCCGTCCCGACCACGACGGCCTGTTCGACTACCAGCGTCCGGTCCGGTCCGAGAACGGCGCGGGCATGAGCGGTGTGTTCGGGTGTCACGAGATAGGTGATGGCGCCATCGGCCCGGTCTCGAGCCAGCCGCAATGCGCTCGGACCGAGCGCCGCCAGCACTCGGGGCAACCGACCGGCGTCCGGCAAGCCGAGCTGGGCCCGCAGGGTGTCCGGTGTGTCGAGATCATCGAGGTAGTCGCGCAAAGCGGCGAGCGGTCTGCGGTATTCGAGTCCGAGAACTTCTTCGACGACCCGAGGATTGGATGTGCCGGCCCCGAACACGAACCGACCGGGGTAGGCATCCAGCACGGCTCGGGCAGAGGCGCGCATCCAGTGCGGATGGCGGCCGTATGTCACCGCGATCCCCGTGCCGACCGTCAGCCTGCTGGTGGCGGAGAGCAGGCCGGCGGCGGTGACGAACGGGTCGTGGGCGAGTCCCTCGCTGAGCCAGATCGCGCCCAGTCCCAGTTCCTCGAGCTCCGTTGCCAGCCCGGTCGTCACGGCCGGCGCTTGCAGATCGAGCCCGTTCACCCAGATGCCGGTGCGCGGCAAATTGGTCGGCAACATCATGTTCGACTCCCGTCCACTACAATTCGGAATGCCATTCCGAATATACGGAGTGGCATTCCGATTCGCTGAGGAGCCCCGTGGAACAAGCAGCATCACCGCCACCGGGCGGTGTCCGGGCCGATGCCCGCCGCAGCCGCGCCCGACTGCTCGAGGCCGCTCGCGAGATGTTCGCCGGCGAGGGCGTCGACGTGTCGTTCAATGAGATCGCCCGCCGCGCCGGGGTCGGCCCGGCCACCCTTTATCGGCATTTTCCGCGGCGCGAAGACCTCATCGCCGCCGTGGTCGGCACCAGCCTCGACGAGGTCACCGCACTCGCGAGCACCCTCGACGCCGAGCCCGACTCCGCGGCCGCTCTATCGCTGTGGGTTGCCGCGCTGGTGTCGCATATTCGCCGGGTGCGGGGGCTGTCCGAGGAGATCATGCGAGCCCTCGAGATTCCCGACAGTCCCTTGGCGCCGCACTGTGCCGCGGCGCTGGATGCGGCTGGGACCGTGTTGGCCCGAGCCCAACGGGCGGGGCGGGCGCACCCCGATGTCACCACCGACGACATCGTCAAGATCGCCACCGCGATTGCGTGGACCAGTGATCAGTCCGACGTCACCGCGGCTGCCTCCGACCGTCTCGTGGAGCTTGTGCTGCACGGCATCCTCGGCGCTGCCGAAACGCGAACCTCACACGCCTGATACCACATTCACCCGACTGGGTCATCGGCTCAGCGCGGTCACGTGGTCCATGTGGGAGTGCTTCTCCGGGTTGCGGACCGCGTACAACCCGGTGATGAGGCCGTCGTCGATGCGCAACGCCAGGACGGTGTCCACCTCACCGTCCCGTCGCATGACCAGCGCGGGATGGCCGTTGACCAAGGTGGTGTCGAACGACGCGGTGTCGCCGAATCGCTTCCAGCCGGTGGTGAGTACGCGAGCCACCTTGTCCGCGCCGACGATCGGGCGCGGCAGCGCGGACCGGAGGCCGCCGCCGTCGCCGAACGCGACCACGTCCGGTGCGAGCAGGTCCAGCAGCCCTTGCAGGTCACCGGTCTCGACCGCGCGGTGGAAAGCGTCGAGCACCTCGCGGGACTCGGCGGCGGACACCGGTCCGCGCGGGCGGCGGGACGCCACGTGCGCGCGGGCGCGGTGCGCGATCTGCCGGACCGCGGCCGCGGACTTGTCGACCGCCGCGGCGATCTCCTCGTACGGCAGGTCGAACACCTCGCGCAGCACGAACACCGCGCGCTCGGTCGGGGTGAGCGTCTCGAGTACCAGCAGCATGGCCATCGACACGCTTTCCGCCAGTTCGACATCCTCGGCCACATCGGGCGCGGTCAGCAGCGGCTCCGGCAGCCACTGCCCGACATAGGACTCCTTGCGCCGGCCCAGCGTCCGCAACCGTCCCAGCGCCTGCCGGGTGGTGATGCGCACCAGATACGCCCGCTGATCCCGCACCTCCTCGAGGTCGACGCCGATCCAGCGCAGCCACGTCTCCTGCAGCACGTCCTCGGCGTCGGCCGCCGACCCGAGCATCTCGTAGGCGACCGTGAACAGCAGATTCCGGTGCGCGACGAACGCGTCGGTGGCGGCGGTGGTACCGATCATGGCGGGGCTCCCGTCTTTCGTGTCACCCACTGGACACCGCGGCCGATCGAAATGTGACACCCCGCCTCAGAACACGAACCCGCGCAGCGCGAGAAACCGCATTCCGCCGACCGCCGCCATGACCACGAGCACGGCCGTCGCCTGGCTGAGCTCCCCGAGCCCGGGCGCCCAGAAATCGAGCCCCGCCAACGCCGCCGTACTGATCACCAGCCCGACCGCGGCCAGCCCGCCGCCCTCCCATTGTGCGCTGAACCACCCCACCCGCCCGGCCGCCCGGAACGTCAACCGCCGATGCAACTCGTTCGCGATCGCCGTACTCACCACCGACCCCGCGATATTCGCCACCAGCGCCCCACTCCCGTTCACCGCCATGAACATCAGCACATACGCGATATTGCTGACCCCGCCCACCACCGCGAACCGAATCAACTGCGCGACCATATGATCCCCACGCAGAAACCGGCCCACGGCGGCGAGCCCGCGCTCGAAGCCCAGATCGAGGGCCCCGAAATCCATCGGGTCCCGGTACATCGTCCGCAGTCCGGAATCGGCGATCACAGTGCTGTTCACGCCACTGACAATCCCCACCCCCGCTTACACGGAGCTGACACCGCCCTGACGCGTCGCTGTCACGATTCTCGGCACTCGAACAAACGTTCTACTCGAGGTATTGTCCCGGACCATGCCGGAACTCTCACGACGCGACTGGGCGACGATGAACCTCAAAGAGGTGCAGCGGCAGCTGCTGAAGGCGGCGTCGTTCGGGAAGGTGCTCTCGCCCGAGCAGTTGGAGAATGCGGCGGGCAAGATCGGGGAGGGCTTGCGGATCTTTCTGGACGAGACCGATGGGGGTGGTGCGGGGCGGCCGCCGTCGGATGCGGGACGGTGACCGCCCGAGCGGCTCAGTCGGGGAGGTCGGGGTCAGGGGCCGGGCGGGTGCCGCGCAGGAACGAGCATGCGAGGCAGACGAGTCCGAAGAAGAGGTAGCCGAGGGCGACCTTCGGGGCGGCGGCCCAGGCCACCTCGGTGGCGTGGATGAGGCCGACGAAGCTGAGCGCGGCGCCGACCGTGGCGGCGAGAGCGGCTGCGCGGAACCGTTTTTCGAGGATGAAGGTGACCATGGTGCCGAGTACCAGCCCGGCCAGCACCGCGCCCGCGCCCAGGGTCTTCAGTCCGTCGTAGACCACGCCGGCCTGGCCGAGCGCGCCCGCGCCGATCTTGTCGGCGGAGGTCCCGGCGGCGCTGAGCGCGTTGTCGATCTGGCCGACGCCCCATTCGGCCAGATTGGGCAGCAGCGCGGCCACCACCGCGACCGCGTGCAGGCGCGGGACGGCCTGGAAAGCCTGGGCGCCGATCAGCAGGCCGATGTAGAGCAGGATCGGGACGATCGCCGGAATGGGGAGCAGGGTGGCGAGTACGCCGAAAAGGCCCAGCAGGCACATCAATCCGATGATCGCTCCACTGGCGAGCGAGTAGCCGGTCCGTCCGCCCGCGTCCTTCCAGCCGGGGTGGCCGATGTAGACGGCGGGAGGGAAGGGTGAGCCGAAACCGGACCCGATGATCGCGCCGAACCCGTCGGCCAGCAGCACGCTGCGCAGGTTGTAGTTGTCGCCCGCGGCGGCGGCGCTCTCGACATTGCTCATGGCCTCGGTGAAGTTGTAGACGCCCAGCGGAATCGCGGTGGCCAGCAAGGGCGCCAGGTGTGCGAGCCCGTCGAAGAGCAGGTGCAGGCGCAGGTCCGGCAACCCGAGGGCGATATCGTGCGCGGCCCGGGAGACGTCGGGCACCGACATGTAGCCGCCGATCCACCCGATGGCGGTGCCCACCAGCAGTGCCACCAGGCCGACCGGAACATTGCCGGGCAGTCGCACATCGGTGAAGAAGCCGATGAGAATGATGGCCAGCACCGGCAATCCGATCCAGGCCGCTTCCCACATCTGCGCGGCGGGCCGCATGGCGATGAACGTGATCGAGATGCCCGCCAGCGTGCCGAGCATGGCCGCGCGCGGGGTGATCCGGCGAATGTACGGTCCGACGAACGCGCCGATCATGACGATCACGCCGATCATGAACGCCCACGCCAGACCCGCGGACCACGCTCGCATCGGGTCGTTGGTCTTCAGGTAGATGGGCAGCATCACCACGAACACCACGATGAACATGTGCGGGACGCTCGGGCCGTAGGGCAGCGCGGTGACCGTCGCGCGGCCCTCACGCCGCGCGAGCCGCCGCGCCAGCAGCATGTAGTACAGATTGCCCAGCACCAGCGCCACACCCAGCGCGGGCAGTACGGTGCCCAGCACGTCGGCGCTGGGGATCTTCACCACCGCGATCGACAGCGTGGTCAGGGTCAGGACATTGACGAGGATATTGAACGACAGGCCGAAGAAGGCATTGGTGTCGCCGCGGGTCCACCACGGCAGCGACAGCGGTGCGGCGCTGCCGGTTTCACCGGCGATCGGGGTTTCGACGGACATGGGCTTTCCTGTTCACTGGACCGGGCGGGGGGAGGCGGCGGAGGTGAGGGCGGCGCGGACCGCGGCCGAGTCGGCGACCCAGCCGAAGATGCCGCCCTGGGCGGCGATCATGGCCAGTCCGACGCGCTGGAACTCCGGGAAATACGAACCGACGCAGTCGGAGACGACCAGGCATTCGAATCCGCGGTCGTTGGCCTCGCGCACCGTGGTGTGCACGCAGACCTCGGTGGTGACCCCGGTGACCAGCAGCGAGCGGATTCCCCTGTCCGCCAGTACATCTGCCAGCCCGGTCGCGTAGAACGCGCCTTTGCCGGGCTTGTCGATCACCACCTCGCCGTCCACCGGCGCGAGCTCGTCGATGATGTCGTGCCCGTACTCGCCGCGGATCAGGATGCGTCCGAACCGGCCCGGGTCGCCGATGCGCTGGGCGGGATCCCCGCGCAGCAGTTTCGCGGGCGGGCAATCCGACAGGTCGGGCCGATGACCTTCGCGGGTGTGGATCACGGGAATCCCGGCCGCCCGTGCGGTGGCCAGCAGCCCGGCCAGCGGCTCGATGACCGTGCGCAGCAGGGCCACATCATTGCCCAGGCTCTCGCCGAAGCCGCCGGGGAGCAGGAAGTCGCGTTGCATGTCGATGACCAGCAGCGCCACCCGGTTCGGGTCGAAGGTGAAGTCGCCCGGTCGCGCCGGAACGCGGGAGAGTGTCGTCATCGCCGTTCCTTCTGTACGAGCCTGAGATCCGCGTGCGCCACGACCGGGCGCGGTTCGTCGAGCAGGCGGGCCGCCGCGGCGAGCACCACGTCGTCGGCCAGCGCCGGGCCGAACACCATCACCGACAGCGGGCGGCCGTCCGCGGCGAGGCCCATCGGCACCGAGATCGCGGTGAGGTCCAGCAGATTGCCGAAGTGGGTGTAGTGGCCCAGCACGGTGTTCGTGGCGATCGGATCCGCCAGCACCTGCGCGACGGTGAACGTGGTGCCGATGGTCGGCGTCACCACCACGTCGACGTCGTCCCAGACCCGAGCCACCGTGGCGCGCAGTTCTTGCAGGCGCTGCTGCGCCCGGAAGACGTCCACCGCGGTGAATCGGAAACCGCCGGTGAGGATTTCGCGGATCACCGGCAGGATCGAATCCGGTCGCTCGGCGAGGAAGTCCTCGAACTCCACCAGCCGCTCGGCCACCCACGGGCCCTGATAGAGCAGTTCTCCGGCGGCCAGGAACGGTTCCAGGGTGGTCGGCACGCAGTCGAAGCCGCGGCGTACCAGTCGATTCCGGGCGTCGAGGTGCGCGGTGCGGAACACTTCGTCCCCGAAGAACTCCAGCTCGCTGGGATCGGGCAGTCCGACCCGCAGCCGCCCGCCGCCGAAGCGCGGCCCGCGCGGCCGGCTCCACGGATCGCCTGGATCCACGCCCGCGATCACCTCGAAGACCCGATCGAGGTCCTCGACGGTGCCCGCCATCAGCGTCAGGCAGTCCAGCGATTTGCACGCCGGGACCAGGCCCCGCGCGCTGATCAGCCCCCGCGAGGGCTTCCAGCCCAGGATTCCGTTGAGCGCCGCGGGAACCCGCCCCGACCCGGCGGTGTCGGTGGCCACGCAGAACGGCACCTCACCGAGCGCCACCGCGCGGGCGGACCCGGAACTGGAACCACCGCATATCAATTCGCCGCCGAACACCGAGCGCGGGATCGGATACGGCGTGCGGGTGCCGTTGAGGCCGGTCGCGAACTGGTCGAGGTTCGTCTTGCCGACGAACAGCGCGCCCGCCTCCAGCAGGCGCTCGACCGCGGGCGCGGTCCGGGTGGCGGTATAGGCGTAGTCGGGGCAGGCCAGTGTGGTGGGCCGGCCCGCGACGTCGATGCTGTCCTTCACCCCGAACGGCACGCCGTACAGCGGTAGCGTGCGCGCGCCGGGCCGTCGCTCGATCTCGGCGGCCGCCGCCAGCAGCTGTTCGCGCGGGACCGGCGTGATCCAGGTGCCGTCGTCGCCGCGCGCCGCGATGGCGTCCGCGACCCGGGCGGCGGTGTGGGTCGGAGAGCCGCTGCCGCTTTCGTGCGAGGCCAGGATCTCCGCGATCGTGGGGCTCGGGTTCACCATTTGTCGATTGTCGACAGAAGGTGTGAAATCGGCGGTGTCGCAATGTATCCGCTGTGTTAGCGGATGTCCAGGTCCAGGTAGGCCCGCTCCCCGTGCCGCAACAGCGCCTCGCGCGCCGTCGTGGCGTCACCGGATTCCAGGGCTGCCAGCAGCTCCTCGTGCCGTCGAATACCGTTGTGGCGCTGGGTGAGCCGGGACTCGGCGCGCAGGTTGCGGGCCATGGGCAGCTGCAGCTTGACCAGGATCGGCTCGTAGGCCAGTTCCAGCTGCCGATTGCCGGACAGCGCCACGATGGCCGCGTGGAACCGGCGGTGGGCATTGTCGCGCTCGAACGCGTCCCCGGCGGCGTCCGCGACGCGCATCTCCTCGAGCGCCGCTCGGACCCGTCGCAGCGGGTCGCCCTCGGCGGCCAGCGGGAACGCGCTGTCGATGGCGTAGCGCTCGAGCACCCGCCGCAACTCGAACAGCTCCAGGATGTCGGTCCGAGACCACACCGCCACCCGGAATCCGCGCCGGGGCAGATGCTCGATCAGCCCTTCTTGCGCCAAGAGCCGCAAGGCTTCCCGCACCGGCGCACGGCTGGTGCCCAGTCGCGCGCACAGCGCTTCCTCGCCGATGCGGTCGCCGGGCTCGAACGCACCGCTGAGCACCTCCGCCCGCAGATGCCGCGTCGCCATTTCCACCAGGCTGGGTGGCAGCGCCGACCCGTTCATGCGCGACACCATGATTCGAGACTAACCGGACCGGTCGGGTCACACGGCGCAGGCCAGGGCGTCGGTGCCGGTGGAACGGACGAATTCGCGGTCGCCGTAACGGAGTTCGCCGGTGTTCCAGCCGCCGCCGAGGGCGGCGATGAAGTCGCGGATCAGGTCGGCGTCGGCGCGGTCGGCGACCAGGATCAGGGCGCCGGAGTCGGTGAAGGAACCGCCGCCGAGTCGGTCGCGCACGACGGGGTCCGCGGCCAGGGCCTCGGCGAAGCGGGTGCGGTCGATGCCGGTGACGGTCACCGTGAAGCCGTCGGCGCGGGTGTCCTCGCCGGGGAGGTATTCGAAGGTCAGGACCGCCTCCTGCCGGTAGCGCCCGCGCAGGTCGTCGGCGACCCAGCACAGGTTCTTGTAATCGGTGCAGGCGAGCCGGAATTGGCGGGATCGCTCGTAGGTGAGGCCCGTTCCGGCCGACCAGAACACGCCGTCGACCACGCGTGATTCGACCGGGAGCGCGAGTTCGGTGAGCGCGGTGAAGTTCTCGTCGAGGTTCAGCAGATCGAGGCGGTCGGTCAGGCGCGGGTCGGCCGGGTCGGTGATGGTGGCGGTGTTGGTGGTGGCGAACAGCTCGCCGGTGGGGCGCATGGGGTCGCCGGGGATGCACGATGCCGGTCCGTAGGCGTGCGCGGGTGCGGTGGTCGGGCCGACGGCCACGACCCCGGTGATGACGATTGCGGAGGCCAGAGCAGCGGAAACGCGGGCGGTGGTCATCTGCCCCAGTCTGCGCGCGCCCGGTCGCCGAGGGAGCCGGATCACACGAATCGACCTTGACTGAAAATTCAGTCAGAGATTAGAGTCGCTGGTGCCCGGCTCGGGCCGTTCCGTGTGTGGCGGCCGTTTGATCAGCGGGTTCAGTGGATTCAGCGCGCCGGAGAGGGAAACGCCGCGCCGGGCCTTCTTTCAAAGGAGACAGTGCAATGCAAGGACGACGCCGGTTCATGCGATCGGGGATCTTGACGATGGGCGGGCTGCTGCTCGCGGGCTGCGAAGGATCCATCTCGTCGTGGTTCAACGGCGAGCCCTCGACGTCCCACGACGGTCACTCCGGCGTGATGCCCGACGAGGGCGCGCCGCACAAGCGCACCTGGATGGCTTTCGGTGCGAGCGAGGCGATCTGGGGCCGGCAGCTGCTGCCGCAGGTGCGCGAGAACCTGGCCACCATCGCCTCCACCATCTCCCGCTTCGAGCCGGTGTCCATGCTGGTGCGCCAGGACGAACTGGATCTGGCCCGCCGGCTGATCGGCGGCGCGAACGTCGAACTGATCGTGGCCGACCTCGACGACCTCTGGATGCGTGACACCGGACCGGTGTTCGTGCACGGCAATCACGGCAAGTCCGGGGTCGACTTCAACTTCAACGGCTGGGGCGGCAAACAGCAGCACAAGCGCGACAGCAAGGTCGCCACCATCGTCGACGGCCGCGCCGGCGTGCAGACCACCCACACCGATCTGGTGCTCGAGGGCGGCGGCATCGAGGTGGACGGCGAGGGCACCGCGCTCATCACCGAATCCTGTGTGCTGAACAAGAATCGGAATCCCGGCTGGAAGAAGGCCGACGTGGAGGGCGAGCTCGACCATCTGCTGGGCATCAAGAAGGTGATCTGGCTGCCGGGTATCGCCGGGCAGGACATCACCGACGGCCACACCGATTTCTACGCCCGCTTCGCCCGCCCGGGCGTGGTGGTCGCGGCGCTGGACAATAACGAGGAGTCCTTCGACTACGACGTCACCCGCCTCCACCTCGAGATCCTGCACAACGCCACCGACGCGCAGGGGCGGCCGCTCGAGATCGAAACCCTGGAAGCGCCGTCCGATCTGCGCTATCGCGGCGCGGGCGACGACTTCGCCGCCGGCTACATCAACTTCTACGTCTGCAACGGCGGCGTCATCGCCCCCGAATTCGGTGACGCGGAAGCCGATTCGGCCGCCTACTCCACCCTGACCCGGCTGTTCCCGGATCGCCGGGTGGTGCAGATCAATATCGACGCCATCGCCGCGGGCGGCGGCGGCATCCACTGCACCACCCAGCAGGAACCCGTCGACTGACCCGCGGGCCCGGGTCCGCGCTAGACCTTCTTCACCACACTGGATTTCAGCTGCATGGCGCCGATGCCGTCGACCTTGCAGTCGATGTCGTGGTCGCCGACGCCCTGGACCAGGCGGATATTGCGGACCTTGGTGCCCGCCTTGATGCCGGTGGGGCTGCCCTTCACCTTGAGCGACTTGATCACGGTGACGGTGTCGCCGTCGGCGAGCACATTGCCGACCGCGTCCCGGATCACGCCGTCCTCGGCCGCCGCCTCGGTCCCGACGGTCCATTCGTGCGCGCACTCCGGGCAGGTGAGCAACCCGCCCACCTCGTAGGTGTATTCACTGGAACAGGCGGGACACGGCGGCAGCGAGTCGGACACGATCGGCTCCTCGGCGGATGGTAGGGACGGAAGTGGTCGGGGCTCAGGCGTGGACGCCGGTGAGGAAGTCGATGATGGCGCTGTTGACCGCCTCGGGCTGCTCGAGATACCCGTAGTGGCCGCACTTCTCGAGGTGCACGTACCGTGCGCCCGGAATCGCCTCGGCCACCTCGCGGGCGAACACCGGCGGCAGCATGCGGTCGTCGGCGAACCCGACGACCAGGCTGGGGACGGTGATGCGGGCGTAGTCGGCCAGGCGGTTGCCGGTCCGGTCCATGCGCATCTGCGCGAGCACGCCCGGCCCGGGCGCGACGCTCGCCGAGTATTCGAAGATGTCGAGCCACTGCTGCGCGGAGTCGTCGGCTTCGAGGGTGGCGGGGGAGAGGTTCAGCATCGCCTTGACCGCGGCCGCGTACTCCGGCGGCAGCTTCACGCCCTGCTGCTGCAATGCCTGCTCACCCTTGTTCAGGGTGCTGGCCAGGGGATGGGAGCGGCCGGTGGTTGCCAGCATGACGGCCTTGGTCACCAGATCCGGCCGGGCCAGCGCGAGTTCCTGGGTGACGCGCGCGCCCAGCGAGGTGCCGACCACGTGCGCGGGACCGCCGAGCAGTTCGATCAGCGCCGCGGTGTCGGCGACCAGGTCCTCGATCCGCATGCCGTGGGCGCTCTCCTCCGAGGGCGCGATGCCGCGATTGTCGAAAGTGGCGACCCGGAAACCCGCCTTCACCAGGGCCGGAACCTGGTAGGTCCGCCAGACCCGGCCCGGGCTGCCGGTGCCCATGACGAGGACGACCAGGGGTCCGTTGCCGGTGACGTCGTAGTTGAGGCGAATCCCATTGAGGGTGGCGATGGGCACGTTCGGTCTTCCTGTGGGCGGTCCGGGGAACGACCGAACCTAGCATGATTGTCCTGTTTGCTAAACTCTGCAATCACTGGGTCGGGCAGTGTATCCGGATGCCCATCCGCCCTCGGAAGGAGTGGCTCGCGACATGCCAGGACTGCAACGGCCGCTCTATCAAATGAAGGCGGATTTCTTCAAGACGCTCGGCCATCCCGTGCGGATCCGGGTCCTCGAATTGCTGAGCCAGCGCGAGTACGCGGTCTCGGAGATGCTCACCGAGATCGGCGTCGAGGCCGCGAATCTGTCGCAGCAGCTGTCGATTCTGCGTCGCGCCGGGCTGGTCTCGGCCCGCCGCGAAGGGCTCTCGGTCACCTACGAACTCACTTCGCCGCAGGTCGCGGAGCTGCTGGCGGTCGCACGGGCCATCCTCACCGGCGTGGTCACCGGCCAGGCGGAGGCGCTCGAACACTCCGCGTAGCCGCGGGGGGCCCACGGTTTTTCCGGGGGTCCGCCCACCAACTGATTGCATGTTTTCTAAAATGAAAACCTAGTTGTTTCGTGAAGAGAGGTTCGCCGTGCCCGAACGTCCTACCGCCACCGTCGCCTCCACCGCGGCCCCGACCGCGCACCCGGACATCGCGGCCTGGGTCGCCGAGGTCGCGGAGCTGACCGCGCCCGAGCGGATCGTCTACTGCGACGGGTCCCGCGACGAATGGGACCGGCTCACCGCTGACCTGGTGGCCAAGGGCACGTTCGTCCCGCTGCCCGCCAAGCCCAACTCCTTCTGGTGCGTCTCCGATCCCGACGATGTGGCGCGCGTGGAGGATCGGACCTTCATCTGCTCCGAGCGCGAGAGCGACGCCGGGCCCACCAACAACTGGGTGGATCCGATCGACATGCGGACCGTGCTCACCGAGCACTACCGCGGCGCGATGGCCGGCCGCACCCTGTACGTGATCGCCTTCTGCATGGGCCCGCTCGACGCCGGGGAACCGAAATACGGTGTGCAGATCACCGATTCGGAATACGTGGCGGTCTCGATGCAGATCATGACCCGCTCCGGCGCACAGGTCTGGGAGCAGCTCACCCCCGGCACCGAATTCGTGAAGTGCCTGCACTCGGTGGGCGCTCCGCTGTCGGAGGGCCAGGCCGACGTGCCGTGGCCGTGTGACAAGACCAAGTACATCGCGCACTTCCCCGAGACCCGCACCATCTGGAGCTACGGGTCCGGCTACGGCGGCAACGCGCTGCTGGGCAAGAAGTGCTTCGCGCTGCGCATCGCCTCGGTGATCGGCCGCGACGAGGGGTGGCTGGCCGAGCACATGCTCATCCTGAAACTGACCTCGCCGCAAGGGAAGACGCACTACATCGCCGCCGCGTTCCCGTCGTCGTGCGGCAAGACCAACCTGGCCATGCTCGAACCGACCCTGCCCGGCTGGAAGGCCGAGACCGTGGGCGACGACATCGCCTGGATGCGCTTCGGCGCCGACGGGCGCCTGTACGCGGTCAACCCGGAGGCCGGATTCTTCGGCGTCGCACCGGGAACCGGCGCCGAGACCAACCCCAATGCCATCGCCACCATCGAGGCGGGCAACTCCATCTTCACCAACACCGCCCGCACCGACCAGGGCGACGCCTGGTGGGAGGGCCTGACCGAACAGCCGCCGGCGCACCTGATCGACTGGCGCGGCAACGACTGGACCCCGGAATCGGGCACCCCGGCCGCGCACCCGAACTCGCGGTACTGCACCCCGATCGAGCAGTGCCCGTCGGTGGCCCCGGAATGGAACGACCCGCGCGGCGTGCCGATCTCGGCCATCTTCTTCGGCGGCCGCCGCGCCAGCACCATCCCGCTGGTCGCCGAGTCGTTCGACTGGGCGCACGGCGTGTTCACCGCCTCGGTGCTGTCCTCGGAGACCACCGCGGCCGCCGCCGGCGCGGTCGGCGTGGTGCGCCGCGACCCCATGGCCATGCTGCCGTTCCTGGGCTATCACGTGGGCGACTACTTCGCGCACTGGCTGGCCATGGGCGCGCGCGAGGGCGCGCAGCTGCCGAAGATCTTCCAGGTCAACTGGTTCCGGCGCAGCGCCGACGGCAAATTCCTCTGGCCCGGCTTCGGCGACAATGTGCGCGTGCTGAAGTGGGCGCTCGAACGCCTCGACGGCGCCGCCGACGCCGTGCGCACCCCCATCGGCTACGTGCCCACCGCCGACGCGCTCGACCTCGAGGGTCTGGGCGCGGGCTACCGCGGCCTGGCCGACGCGGCCCTGGCCGTGGACGTCGAGGAGTGGGTGCGCGAGCTGGAGTCCATTGACGAGTGGTACGCGAGCATCGGCGGCAACCGCCTGCCCGACGCCCTGCGCGCCGAACTGGCCGCGCTGAAAGTGCGTCTGGCCGAGGCCCTCTGACCGTGGCCCACCTGCTGCCGAACCGCGCGGACTGGCTGCCCGCCGTGCGCGCCCCGGGCGCGGACCTGCTGGCCGGGCTCGTCGTCGCGCTGGTCGCGCTGCCGCTCGCGCTGGGCTTCGGCATCAGCTCCGGGCTCGGCGCGGCCGCCGGATTGGCGACGGCGGTGGTGGCGGGCGCGCTCGCCGCGGTCTTCGGCGGCTCCCGGTTCCAGGTCACCGGGCCCACGGGCGCGATGACCGTGGTGCTGGTTCCGATCTTCCATCGGCACGGAGCGAGCGGGGTGCTGGCCGTGGGGCTGCTGGCCGGGCTCGTGCTGGTGGTGCTCGCGATCGCCGGGGTCGGGCGCGCCGTGCGCTACATGCCCGCCCCGGTGATCGAGGGATTCACCGCGGGGATCGCGGTGGTCATCGCGCTGCAGCAGTTCCCGAACGCGCTGGGGGTGGCGCACGCGGGGGGCGACAAGGTGTGGCAGTCGGCGTGGGATGCGGTGCGGCAGTTCGCCGCCGGTCCCGGCTGGGTGTCGCCGGCGATCGCGTTGGCGGTGGCGGCGGTCGTGCTGATCGGCGGCCGGTTCCTGCCACGACTGCCGTTCGCGCTGCTCGCCGTGGCGCTGGCGACCGTGGCGGCCAAGGTCTTTCACCTCGATCTGACGCTGATCGGGACCATCCCGTCCGGATTGCAGGCGCCCACACTGGATTTCGTGCATCTGGACCAGCTCGGCGGGCTGATCGCCCCGGCGCTGGCGGTGGCCGCGCTGGCGGCGCTGGAATCACTGTTGTCGGCGACCGCGGCCGACTCCATGGCCGTGGGCACCCGCCACGATCCCGACCGCGAACTGTTCGGGCAGGGCCTGGCCAATATCGCCGCGCCCCTGTTCGGCGGGGTGCCCGCTACCGGGGCCATCGCGCGCACCGCGGTGAACGTGCGCTCGGGCGCGCGGACCCGGCTGGCCGCGCTCACCCACGCGGTGGTGCTGGCGGGCATCGTCTTCCTCGCCACCGGGCTGGTCGCGTCGATTCCCTTGGCGGCCTTGGCCGGCGTGCTGCTGGCCACCACGGTGCGCATGGTCGAGACCGCTTCGCTGGCCGCCATCGCCCGCGCCTCCCGCGGCGACACGGCCATCATGGCGATCACCTTCGGGGTCACCGTCGCCCTGGACCTGGTCAGCGCGGTCGCGGTCGGGGTGGGCATCGCGGTGGTGCTGGCGTTGCGGTCGGTCGCCAAAGAGGCCCGGCTGCACCAGATTCCGCTCGACGACGCCGACCATCTGGCCGAGGAGCACGAGCTGCTGCACGACCACATCGTGGCCTACCGCCTCGACGGACCGCTGTTCTTCGCCGCCGCGCACCGCTTCCTGCTGGAACTGGCCGAGGTGTCGCAGGTGCGGGTGGTCATCCTGCGCATGTCGCACCTCACCGCGCTCGACACCACCGGCGCGCTCACCCTGCGTGACGCCGTCGGCAAGCTCGAGCATCGTGGCATCACCGTGCTCATGTCCGGCCTGCGCGCGGACCACCGGCGCACGCTCGCGGCCGTCGGCGCGCTGCCCGGCCCTGGCCACCTGTTCGACCAGACCCCCGATGCCATCGCGGTCGCCCGCGAACTCGTCTCCCGTCCCGCGGAAAGCAGTCACCGATGAGCCCGAACGACACCCCGAATCTCTGGCAGCGCCTGCGCTATATCGCGGGCGGCGCCCTGCCCGCGACGATGCACCCGTGGGTCATCGAGGATCTGACCGGGCCCGGCGCGGCCCGCCGCTACATGCTGCGCATCCTGATCCCGATCATTCCGCCGCTGTGCCTGTTCCTGCTGATTCCCGGGCCGTTGTGGATGGGGGCGTCGATGATGGCGCTGTTGTACCTGCCGCTCATCTACTTCACCGCGGCCCTGATGTACGTGTTCCGCCGGGCCCGCCTGGCCAAGCACGGCCTGGACCCGAATCTGGCCGATCAGCGCGAACGCGCCCGTGCCGCCGACGCCCGCGCGGCCTACGAGCGGGCGCACGGCCGCGGCTGAGGTCGCGCGGGGTCAGCGCAGGTAGCGCTGGATGAACTCGGCGAGGATCGCCGCGCCATTGCCCTTGATCTGATCCCAGGAGAACGGCAGCTGCTTGACCTCGGCGTAGGTGCGGGTGCCCGGGGCCACCGGGATGTCGGTGCGGGCGGGAATCATCTTGTGGGCCGCCGAGATCTGCTGGGCCTCGGGGGTGAACATGAAGTCCACCAGGGCCTTCGCGGCGGCGGGGTTCTTGGTGGTGTTCAGGATGAAGACCGGGCGCGGCGTCACGATGGTGCCCGAGGCGGGCGAGATGACCCGCAGTGGAACGCCTTTGGCGGCCGCGTCGTAGGCCGCGTAGTCCACGCCGCCGAGGATCACCGCGCAGCCGGTGCCCGTGCTGATCTCATCGAGGGCGGGACCGTTGCCGCCGCGCACCACCATGCCGTTGGCGAACAGCGCGTCGAAGACGGCCCAGGTGTCGTCCTTGCCCCACGCGCTGACCATGGCCGCCAGCAGGTCGCGGGCGGTGCCCGATTCGCGGGGGTCGGGCATGATCACCTTGCCGCGGAACTCCGGCGCGGCCAGGTCGGCCCAGTCATTGGGCAGGCGCGGGGACGCCTTGGTGTTGACCACCATGGTCAGCGCGGACCCGTCGCGGCCCAGGAAGCCGTGATTCTTGCCGATCCATCCGTCGTGCACGCGGTCCGCGCCGCGCGGGGTGTAGGGCAGGGTGCGGCCGTCGAGGTCGTATTGCGCGGCGGGCGTCCACGACGCCAGGTACACCACGTCGGCGGCCGGACTCGGGCCCTCCTTGTCGAGCTTGGCCGTGATCTTGCCGGTCTCGGCGCTGAACACGGTGACCTTGACCCCGGACGCCTTGGTGAAGGCGGCCACCAGCTCGTCGGTGAGGTCCTGCGGATTGGCCGAGTACAGGGTCAGCTCGCCGCGCAGCCCGGGTGGCGCGGTCCACGAACTGGTCGCCGCCGGGACCGTTCTCGGCTCCGGAGGCTTGCCGCAGGCGGCGGTGGACAGGGTCGCGAGGACGACGGCCGCGACGACGACGCGGCGGGGGAGCGACATTCCGCGGGACCCTTTCCGAAGGACCCCGACTCACTCCGGGTTCCACAGCAATCTCGCGCGCACAGTAGGCATCGCGGGCGAACCCGCAGGGTGTATCGGGTGAACAACCGGTGATATCCGATTCGCGCGAACACGTGAGCTGTGTCACAGTTTGGTAGCGGTTCGCATCAATCGTCGCAAACGCTTTTCGTTTCCTTTGCCTTGTCTTTACGCTTACCCGCGTTCTGCCAAGCGTCGTGGTTCTCCAGCCTCGCCCGCCGCTGCCTCTCGATGCCAGTACATGTTGACCGATGAACCGGGCGGCTCCGCCGTGCCGGCGAAGGAGAGATATGTCCACCGACACCGATCAGCCTCCACGGACGTCGCTTCCCGGCCCTCCGCGCCGGGACTCGTGGGCCACCCTGGTCCGCCACGACCTCCCGGCCTCGCTCGTCGTCTTCCTCGTCTCGCTACCGCTGTCGATCGGCATCGCGGTGGCCGCGGGCGCCCCCGTCGCCGCCGGACTCATCGCCGCGGTGGTGGGCGGGGTGGTCGCCGCGCTCTGCGGCGGCTCGGTGCTACAGGTCAGCGGGCCCACCGCCTCGCTGACCGTGGTGGTCGCCGAATCCATCAACCAGTTCGGCTGGGCCGCAACCTGTTTCATCACCATGCTGGCGGGCGGACTGCAGATCCTGTTCGGGCTCAGCCGGATCGCGCGCGGCGTGCTCGCCATCGCGCCGGTCGTGGTACACGCCATGCTCGCTGGGATCGGCATCGTCATCGCCCTGCAGCAGGTGCACGTATTGCTGGGCGGCGACACCCTGACCTCGTCCTGGGCCGCCATCGCCGGGCTGCCGCACCAGCTGGCCTCGGTGAAGGCCGGCGACCTGTGCATCGGGCTGGTGGTGATCGCCATCCTGGTCGGCTGGCGGCACGTGCCCGAACCCGTGCGCAAGGTGCCCGCACCGCTGGCCGCGGTCCTGGTCGCCACCGTGCTGGCCCGGCTGCTGGCGGTGCGCGTCGAGCACATCACCATCGACGGATCGCTGCTGGACGAACTGCGGCTGCCGCAGCTGCCGCACGGCAGCTGGGCCGCCATCGCGCTGATGGCGGTGACCATCGCGCTCATCGCCAGCGTGGAGACCCTACTATCGGCCGTCGCGGTCGACCGGATGCGTCAGAACGCCACTCGCCGAACCGATCTGGATCGCGAGCTGATCGGGCAGGGCGCGGCCAACGTGGTCTCCGGCCTGATCGGAGGCCTGCCCGTGGCCGCGGTCATCGTGCGCAGCATCACCAATGTCAAAGCGGGAGCGCGCACCCGGGCCTCGACCATGCTGCACGGGCTGTGGATCCTGCTGTTCTCGGTGGCGCTGGTCGGGGTGGCGCGCTCGATTCCCAAGGCGGCGCTGGCCGGACTGCTCATCGTGGTCGGCATCCAGCTGATCAAACTGGCCCACATCCGGCGGGCCCAGCGCACCGGCGACCTGGTGGTGTACGCGGCCACCGTGTTCGTGGTGGTGTTCTGGAATCTGTTGCTGGGCATGGTCGTTGGTCTCGCCCTGGCCTTCGCGCTGCTGCTGTGGCGGGTGGTGCGGGTGACGGTGACCGCCGAGGAGGTCGGGCTGGGCGGGACCGACGCCGTGCGCTGGCGGGTCACGGTGGACGGCAGCTTCACGTTCCTGGCCTTACCCGAGCTCACCAGTGAACTCGCCAAAGTGCCCCCGAACGCCGGCGTGGTGCTGGAGATGACGGTCGACTTCATGGACCACGCCGCCTACGACGCCTTACAGGAATGGGTGGACCAGCATCGCGCCGACGGCGGCACGGTCGAGTTCATCGAGGTCGGCGCGGTCCGCATGGCCGATGCCGCGGCCGGTCCGTCCGCGCGCGGGCATTCGCGGCACCTGCTCAACGAGGTGCTCGGGCCGTGGCGGCGCACCGCCACCGATGTGGACCCGATCGTCGCGGGTGTGGCGGCCTACCACCGCAGTCACGCACATGTCATGCGGCCACACC
The DNA here is from genome assembly GCF_053602575.1 of Nocardia sp. NPDC004340. NCBI lineage: Bacteria > Bacillati > Actinomycetota > Actinomycetes > Mycobacteriales > Nocardiaceae > Nocardia > Nocardia sp. NPDC004340. Next base: position 411,166 of record NZ_JBSGDW010000004.1, on the reverse strand, counting down.
TGGGTGTGCTGCGCGACGGGCAGGAGCCGGACTCGCTTTTCGTCACGTGCGCCGACTCGCGCATCGTGCCGAACGTGATCACCAACAGCGGACCCGGGGATCTGTTCACGGTGCGCAACGTGGGCAATCTGATTCCGCGTGACGCCCAGGACTCGTCCATGGAGGCCGCGCTGATCTACGCCCTCGACAAGCTCGATGTGCGCTCGGTGGTGGTGTGCGGGCACTCCGGATGCGGCGCGATGGGCGCCCTGCACAGTGAACTGGTCACCGGGTCGCAGCTCGACGACTGGCTCGCGCACGCCCGGCCCAGCCTGGACCGGTTCCGGCTCGGGCACCCGGTCGGAACAGCCGCCGCCGCAGCCGGATTCGGTCCGGTCGACCAGCTCGGCATGGTGAACGTGGCGGTGCAGCTGGAGACGTTGTACGCGCATCCGGTGGTGCGGCGCGGGGTCGAGGAGCGCGGGGTGGTGCTGTCGGGGTTGTTCTTCGACATCGCCACGGCACGGGTGGTGGAGGTCACCGTCGACGGGATCGCGGAGATCGACGGCGTGGGGAGGGAGGCCCAGCCCGCGTGAGGTGCGTGTGATTTGCGGTGTTGGTGAGGGTTTTCGGGCAAAAGGGGCGTGAATCCGGCAGGATTCACCCCCTTGTTACGTTGGGCGGCAGTTTTTCTCAGACTTTGCTAAGACTTTACCTTTAGCCTGGCCTTTGCTCGTCCGGTGAGTGCGCGGCCAACGCCGTCCGCGGTCTTTATTCGATGCCCCTGTACATGCTCGCTGAGGAGCGATATGTCTCGCGACACCGATTCACCGCCAGGTAGATCCAATGGCAGGCTCGACAGCCTGCTGCGTCATGATCTGCCTGCATCCCTCGTAGTTTTTCTCGTCGCCTTGCCGTTGTCACTCGGCATCGCGGTCGCGTCCGGCGCGCCCATCGCGGCCGGACTCATCGCCGCCGTGGTCGGCGGTATCGTGGTCGGCCTGCTCGGTGGTTCCCCGCTGCAGGTCAGCGGCCCCGCGGCCGGTCTGACGGTCGTCGTCGCCGAAACCATCACCCAGTTCGGTTGGAAGACGGCGTGTTTCATTACCGTCCTGGCCGGTCTGCTCCAGATTCTGTTCGGGCTCAGCCGAATTGCCCGCGCCGCCCTGGCCATCGCACCCGTCGTGGTGCACGCCATGCTGGCCGGAATCGGCATCACCATCGCGCTGCAGCAGCTGCATGTGCTGCTCGGCGGCGCGTCCCATAGTTCTGCCTGGCAGAACGTGATTCAGCTCCCCGGCGAGCTGACCAACATCCACGGCGACGACTTCCTGGTCGGCGTGGTCGTGATGGCCATCATGTTCGGCTGGAAGTACGTGCCCGGCAAGGTGAAGGTGCTGCCCGGCCCGCTGGTCGCGGTCGTCGTCGGCACCGTGCTGTCGCTGGTGCTGCCCGGCTCCCCGGAGCGAATCGTGTTGAGCGGCTCGCTGTTCGACGCCATCGGCCTGCCCGGAATGCCGTCCGGCAACTGGGGCGCGGTCGTGCTCGCCGCCCTGACCATCGCTCTGATCGCCAGCGTGGAGAGCCTGCTGTCGGCGGTCGCGGTGGACAAGATGCACACCGGCCCGCGTACCAACTTCGACCGCGAACTGATCGGTCAGGGCGCGGCCAACATGATCTCCGGCACCCTGGGCGGCCTGCCCGTCACCGGCGTGATCGTGCGCAGTGCCACCAATGTGCAGGCTGGGGCCCGCTCCCGCGCCTCCGCCCTGATGCACGGCGTCTGGGTGCTGGTGTTCTCGGTCGCGCTGGTCGGACTGGTACAGCAGATTCCGAAGTCGGCGCTGGCCGGTCTGCTCATCGTGGTCGGCGTGCAGCTGGTGAAGCTGGCCCACATCAAGCTGGCCCGCCGCACCGGCGACCTGCTGGTGTACGTGGTGACCGTGCTCGGCGTGGTGTTCCTGAACCTGCTCGAGGGCGTCATCATCGGCCTGGTCCTGGCCTTCGGACTGCTGCTCTGGCGCGTCGTGCGCGTGTCGGTGACCGCGGGCGAGGTCGCCGGTACCGATCGCTGGCTGGTCAGCATCGACGGCACCTGCACCTTCCTGGCGCTGCCGAAACTGTCCGCGGAACTGGGCAAGGTCCCGACCGGTGCGGACGTGCTGGTCGAACTGAGCGTCGACTTCCTCGACCATGCCGCCTACGAGGCCATCCACGACTGGGCCAGCCAGCACGAGAACACCGGCGGCACAGTCGAATACGTGGAACTCGGCACCGCCCGCATGGCGCATGCATTGGAGGGTCCGCCGGTCCGCGGCCGCGCCCGCACCCTGCTCGACGACGTGCTGCGCCCCTGGCGCGAGGACGACGGCAACCCGATCACCCACGGCGTGGCCGCCTTCCACCGCCGCAACGCCCACGTGGTGCGCCCGCACCTCGACGAGCTACGCAACGTCCAGAACCCGCACTCGCTCTTCCTGACCTGCGCGGATTCGCGGATCGTGCCCAACGTGATCACCAATACCGGACCCGGTGATCTGTTCACGATCCGCAATGTCGGCAACTTCGTGGTCCCCGGCGGCCGCGACACCTCCATCGAGGCGGCGCTGTCGTTCGCCATCGAGGAACTACGCGTCGACAATGTCGTGGTCTGCGGCCACTCCGCCTGCGGGGCGATGAAAGCCCTGGTCGCGGGCGGACCCACCGGACCCGGCCTGGGCAACTGGCTGGTCCACGGCCGCGCCAGCCTGGACCGCTTCCACCCCGACGACCCGGTCGCCGCCGCGGCCGCCCGGGCCGGATACGGCGTGGACGATCAGCTCTCCATCGTCAATGTGGCGGTCCAGCTGGACACCCTGCGGGCCCACCCCGTGGTCCGGCGCGCCATGGCCGAACACGGCCTGCAGATCAAGGGCCTGTTCTTCGACATCGGCACCGCCCGGGTGCTCGAGGTGACCTCGGCGGGCATCCGCGAGATCGACGCCCCCGAGCTATCGGCCTTGGCGCACACCCACTGATCGACTCACACCGAGCGCGCGGGCGCGGGCTTCCCCAACCGGGGAATGCCCGCGCCCGCACCGTTTTCGGCGCGTCGGCCGCGTGCCCGCGGGCGCGCGCCGTACGCTGAGCGCGCCTCGCGGTGAACGCGAGTTGATCGGGTGCGCCGGAGGTCGCGGGGGAGCCGTCCACTTCGGCGCGGAAACGTGACATCGTGGGTAGTAATCACTGTGAACGGCCGGATCGGAGTCGAATGGAAATGGTTGCGCAGCCCCCCGTTTCACAGGCCCTCGTGCCGGGCACCGACCTGCTACGCCCGGAGTGGCTGGCCGAACGGATCGCCGACATGGGGATCTCGTGGGGGACTGCCGACTCGCGGGTCTCGGGGACCCTGTGGTGGTGCATGGCCGCCTCGTCCCTGGTGGACCCGATCGTCGCGGCGATCGCCAGCGAATCGCCCGCCTTCGACCCCGCGCTCGAGCGCATCGTCCTCGAGATCCGGCCGGACGGCGGCGTCGAGCGGGTGCTGGGCGAACCGCACGGCTACCGGATCGCCGCCCACCTGCTCGCCCTCGGCGCTGACGCGGTGCCCGCCCCGGACGCTGCCGCCGCCTCGCTCCCGGATCCGCTGACGCCCGCACCGACCGGTGTCACCGAGTCCGACGCCCCCGCCGCCAACCTCGAAGGCTGCGCCTCGGGACTCGAAAGCGGTTGCGCGACAGCATCTGTCGGTCACGCGCTGCGCCACACCCTGTCCCGGGTGATCCCCGTGGTCGCCGAGGTCTCCGGCGCGGGCGTGGCCGCCCTGTGGGCGATCGTGGCCGACGCCATCGGCAATCGCGCCCTCGACATCGGCGCCGAGGAAGCCGGTGCGCGGCTGGCCCGCGATGTGGCCGGACGCCTCCCGGTGCCCCGATTCCAGGACGTCGGCGGCCGCACCTTCGTGCGCCGCATTTCCTGCTGCCTGGTCTTCGAGGTCCCCGGCTGCACCATGTGCACCAGCTGCCCCAAGCGCCCCGCCGCCGAGCGTGAGGTCCTGCTCGCCGAGGTCGCCGCGCGCGGCTGACGGCGCGGGCGGGGCCGAACACCCTGGGGCGCAGGGGTGGTCCATCGGCGCGCGGGGACAACCGTGCCGATAGAGTGGTGGCCGCCGGGGCTCTGCCCTTCACGAGGGGGGTGCCCGGTCGTCATGTCCAACCTGTACGGCGGATGGATCGCCGCCGTGAAACGCCTAGGAGTGTCCAGCCGTGACCACCTCACCCCAGCAGACCCCAGTCGCCCGCGTCCGGGTCACGGCTGGGACTACCGCCGGGGCCGCGGTGCGTGAGGCGGACCTGCCGAGCAAGGGCGCGAACGCGGTGCTCGTGGTGCGCGACGCCGAGGGCGCGCTCAAGGACCTGACCTGGGTGCCCGAGCTGGACACCGAGGTGGAGGTCGTCACCGCCGATTCCCCCGACGGCCGCAATGTGATCCGGCACTCGGCCGCGCATGTGCTGGCCCAGGCCGTGCAGCAGGAGTTCCCCGAGGCCAAGCTGGGCATCGGCCCGTACATCAAGGACGGTTTCTACTACGACTTCCAGGTCGACCGTCCCTTCACCCCGGAGGATCTGGCCAAGCTGGAGTCCCGGATGAAGAAGATCATCAAAGGCGCGCAGCGGTTTTCGCGCCGGGTGGTCGAGATCGACGAGGCCCGGGTCGAACTGGCCAAGGAGCCGTTCAAGCTCGAGCTCATCTCCGACAAGTCGGGCATCGACGATCCGGAGGTCATGGAGGTCGGCGGCAAAGAGCTGACCATCTACGACAACCTGGACCCGCGCAGCGGCGAGAAGATCTGGGGCGATCTGTGCCGCGGCCCGCACCTGCCGACCACCAAGTACATTCCCGCGTTCAAGCTGACCCGCTCCTCGGCCGCCTACTGGCGCGGTGACCAGTCCCGTGAGGACCTGCAGCGCATCTACGGCACCGCCTGGGAGTCCACCGAGGCCCAGGACGAGCACCTGCGCCTGCTGGAAGAGGCCGAGAAGCGCGACCACCGCAAGCTCGGCCTGGAACTGGACCTGTTCTCCTTCCCCGACGAGCTGGGCTCGGGCCTGCCGGTGTTCCACCCCAAGGGCGGCATCATCCGCAAGGAGCTCGAGGACTACTCGCGCCGCCGCCACACCGCCGCCGGCTACGAGTTCGTCAACACCCCGCACATCACCAAGGGCCACCTCTTCGAGGTCTCGGGCCACCTGGACTGGTACCGCGACGGCATGTTCCCGGCCATGCACCTGGACGCCGAACTCAACGAGGACGGCACCGTCCGCAAGCCCGGCCAGGACTACTACGTCAAGCCGATGAACTGCCCGATGCACAACCTGATCTTCCGGTCGCGCGGGCGCTCCTACCGGGAACTGCCGCTGCGCATGTTCGAGTTCGGCTCGGTCTACCGCTACGAGAAGTCCGGCGTCGTGCACGGCCTGACCCGGGTGCGCGGCATGACGCAGGACGACGCGCACATCTACTGCACCAAGGAGCAGATGCACGCGGAGCTCACCTCCACACTGCAGTTCGTGCTCTCGCTGCTGCGCGACTACGGCCTCGACGACTTCTACCTGGAGCTCTCCACCAAGGACCCGAAGAAGTTCGTGGGCTCCGACGAGCTGTGGGAGGAGGCCACCGAGACCCTGCGCAAGGTGGCCACCGACTCCGGTCTGGAGCTGGTCCCGGATCCGGGCGGCGCCGCGTTCTACGGCCCGAAGATCTCCGTGCAGGCCAAGGACGCGCTGGGCCGCACCTGGCAGATGTCGACCATCCAGCTCGACTTCAACCTGCCCGAGCGCTTCGAGCTCGAGTACACCGGCTCCGACGGCGCCAAGCACCGCCCGGTCATGATCCACCGTGCGCTGTTCGGTTCCATCGAGCGCTTCTTCGGCGTGCTCACCGAGCACTACGCGGGCGCGTTCCCGGCGTGGCTGTCGCCGGTGCAGGTGGTCGGCATCCCGGTCGCCGAGGCGTTCGCCGAGCACCTGGACAAGGTGATCGAGCAGTTGCAGGACAACGGGATTCGCGCCGAGCTCGACCGCAGCGACGACCGCATGCAGAAGAAGATCTTCAACCAGACCGCGCAGAAGGTGCCGTTCATGCTGCTGGCCGGCGCGCGCGACGTGGAGGGTGACGCGGTCAGCTTCCGCTTCCGCGACGGCACCCAGGTCAACGGCGTGCCGGTGGCCGACGCGGTCGCCACCGTCGTGGACTGGGTGCAGCGGCGGGAGAACAGCTCGCCGACCGCGGAGGGCTTCGAGATCCGCAAGGCGGGTCGATGAGCGAAGCATTCGTGCCCGTGCCCGAGCAGATCGTGGACACCGGTGCGGGGGATCCGGATCGCCTGCAGCGGTTGTGGACCCCGTACCGGATGTCCTACATCACCGGTGAGGCCGAGGATCGCGACACCACGGCCGAGCCGAAGGCCGACGCGCCCAAGAAGACCGGGCACCCCTTCACCGACATCCCCGAGATGTCGGACGAGGACGGGCTGATCATCGCGCGCGGTGAATCGGTGTACGCGGTGCTGAACCTGTACCCGTACAACCCCGGCCACATGATGGTGGTGCCCTACCGTCGCGTCGCCAACCTGGAGGACCTGACCGCCGCGGAGAGCGCCGAGCTGATGGCGTTCACGCAGCAGGCGATCCGGGTGATGAAGCAGGTGTCGCGGCCCGAGGGCTTCAATGTCGGGCTGAATCTCGGTGGCGTTGCCGGGGGTTCACTCGCCGATCATCTGCATCAACATATCGTGCCGCGCTGGAGTGGGGACGCGAACTTCATTACCGTCGTCGGCGGAGTGAAGGTGATGCCGCAGCTGCTCCGGGAGACCCGGGCGCTGCTGGCACAGGCGTGGAAGGAAGCGGATTCGGCATGAGCGGGTCAGGCCCGGAGGCGGTAGCGCAGCGTGACCATGGAGGGCTCCCGCTCATGCCCGAAGGGCACCGCATGAGCGGGAGTGGCCGGGAGTTCGTAGCGTGCTGAGCTTCTTCGGTCGCGAGACGTTCGCCAAAGCGACCGCGCCCCTGGGCAAAGCGCTGGTGAGCACGGGGCTGACGCCCGACGCCATGACGCTCATCGGCACCACCGCCTCGATCGCCGCGGCGGTGACGCTGTTCCCGGCCGATCACCTGTTCTGGGGAACCATGGTGATCTGGCTGTTCGTCATGTTCGACATGCTGGACGGCGCCATGGCCCGCGCGCGCGGCGGCGGCACGAAATACGGTGCGGTGCTGGACGCCACGTGTGACCGCGTGGCCGATGGCGCCATCTTCGCGGCGCTGGCCTGGTGGGCGGTGTACACCGAGCACTCGAAGCACCTGTTCGTGGCGACGCTGGTGGTGCTGGTGACCTCGCAGGTCATCTCCTACGCCAAGGCGCGTGCGGAGGCCAGCGGGCTCTCGGCGGACGGCGGCCTGATCGAGCGGCCCGACCGGCTGGTCATCGTGCTGGTCGGCGCCGGACTCACCGGTATCGGCGGCTATTTCGGCATCGAATGGCTGTCGTACGCGGTGTATGTCGCCATGTACATCCTCGCCGTGCTCAGCATCATCACCGTCTTCCAGCGTGTGCTGGCGGTTCGCAATTCGCCCGGCGCCCGCGACATCATCGCCCCCGCGGCGCAGGCCCCGGAGGAACCGCAGCGGTGACAACCGATTTCACGTCCGCGATGACCGACAAGGCATACGCGGCCGGATGGCGACTGGTCCGCGCCCTGCCCGAGCGCGCCGCGCGCCGCCTGTTCGACCGGGGCGCGGACTTCGCCGCCCGCAAGGCGAACAAGGCCGCGCGCCGGGGCAATCCGAACCAGCTGCGCAAGAACCTGGCGCGGGTGCTCGGCGTCACGCCGGACCTGGTGCCGGACAGCCTGATCCGCGACAGCATGCGGTCCTATGCCCGCTACTGGCGTGAGGCGTTCCGGCTGCCGTCGATGGACCACACCGCGCTGGGCAAGTCGCTGCGCGTGGCGGGCATCGAGCACCTCGACGCCGCGCTGGCCCGCGGCAAGGGCGTGCTGCTGGTGCTGCCGCATTCGGGCAACTGGGATATGGCCGGGGTCTGGCTGGTCCAGAACTACGGCCAGTTCTCCACCGTCGCCGAACGTTTGAAGCCGGAGGCGCTGTTCGAGCGGTTCGTCGAATACCGGGAGAGCCTCGGCTTCGAGGTGTTCCCGCTGACCGGCGGTGAGCAACCGCCGTTCCCGCAGTTGGCGGATCGGTTGCGGGACAACAAGATCGTGTGCCTGATGGGCGAGCGCGACATCACCGGCAAGGGCGTGCCCGTCACGTTCTTCGGCGAGGACAGCTGGCTGCCGGCGGGCGCGGCCAAGCTCGCCCAGGACACCGGGGCGGCGCTGCTGCCCGTGCACTGCTGGTTCACCGTCGACGCCGACGGCCGCGAAGGCTGGGGCATGCGGGTGTTCGAGGCCCTGGATCTGGCGGGCGGCATGGCCCCCGCCACCCAGGCGCTGACCGACGTGTTCGCGGCCAATATCGCCGCCCATCCGGCCGACTGGCACATGTTGCAGCCGGTGTGGAAGAGTGATTTGTCGCAGGCCAGGCTGGATCGCATCGCGGCCGCGCAGCAGGCGCTGGGCTCTCGGGAGCAGCGGGCATTGGGCTCTGAGGAGCCGGGGACAGGGGCACTATGAAGATCGGCATGGTCTGCCCGTACTCGTTCGATGTTCCGGGCGGGGTGCAGTCGCATGTCGTGGAGCTGGCGCAGGTGCTCATCGAGCGCGGCCACAAGGTGAGCGTGCTCGCGCCCGCCGCCGACGACACGCCGCTGCCCGACTTCGTGGTCTCCGCCGGTAAAGCGGTCGCGATCCCCTACAACGGGTCGGTCGCGCGACTGTCCTTCGGGCCCACCGCCTACACCCGCATCCGGCGCTGGATCGCCGACAACGACTTCGACGTCCTGCACATCCACGAACCCAACGCGCCCAGCCTGTCCATGCTCGCGTTGAAGATCGCGGAGGGGCCGATCGTGGCCACCTTCCACACCTCGACCACGAAATCGCTGGTGCTGAGCACTTTCCAGGGCGTGCTGCGGCCGTACCACGAGAAGATCAGCGGCCGGATCGCGGTGAGCGAGCTGGCCCGGCGCTGGCAGGTGGAGGCGCTGGGCGGCGACGCGGTCGAGATCCCCAACGGGGTCGACGTGCCCGCGTTCGCGCACGCGCCGCTGCTCGACGGCTACCCGAAGCCAGGCAAGTCGGTGCTGTTCCTGGGCCGATTCGACGAACCGCGCAAGGGCATGGAGGTCCTGCTGGGCGCGCTGCCCGAACTGGTTCGGCAGCATCCCGGCGTGGAGATCCTGATCGTCGGGCGCGGTGACGAGGACCGGTTGCGCCGCGAGGCCGGGGAGAACGCGGGACACCTGCGGTTCCTGGGTCAGGTCACCGATGCCGAGAAGGCCTCGGCCATGCGCAGCGCCGACGTGTACGTCGCGCCCAACCTGGGTGGCGAGAGCTTCGGCATCGTGCTGGTGGAGGCCATGGCCGCCGGAACCGCCGTGGTGGCCAGTGACCTGGACGCCTTCCGCCGGGTGCTGCGCGACGGCACCGCGGGCATGCTGGTACCGGTCGGCGACTCCGCGCGGCTGTCGGCGGCGATCAGCGCCATGCTCACCGACGACGAGCGGCGCGAGGAGTACATCCGCACCGCCAATCAGGTTGTCGGCGAATACGATTGGCCGGTCGTGGCCGAGCAGATCCTGCGGGTGTACGAGACCGTCACCGTCGGCGACGTGCGCGTCAGGACCGCCGGATGATCACTTTCTCCGCGACGACCATTCTGGTTCTCGCGCTCATCGCGGCGGCCGTCATCGCCGCCGCGGTCTGGGCGTACACCACCGCCAACCGCCTCGACCGGCTGCACGTGCGCACCGACCAGGCCCGCCACGCGCTGGACGCGGCGCTGGCCCGGCGCGCGGTCGTCGCGCGGTCGGTGGCGACCACGCTCGCCGGTCTCTACGATCCGGCGCTGGTCGAGCAGGCGCGGCGGTTGACCGCGCTGGCCGACCGCGCCGAACGCTCCAATTGGCGCGACCGCGAGACCGTCGAGAACCAGCTCGCCGCCGCGCTGTCCGCGGTCGACATCGCGTTGCTGCCGCCGCAGCTGGTGGCCGAGCTCGCCGACGCCGAGGCACGGGTGCTCATCGCCCGCCGCTTCCACAACGACGCCGTCCGCGACACCCTCGCCCTGCGCACCCGGCGCCTGGTCCGGTGGCTGCACCTCGGCGGTACCGCGCCGCTGCCGGTGTACTTCGAGATCGCCGAACGGGTCACCGCGGCCGCCTCGACCGGCCTCGAGGTCGACACCGTCCGGACCTCGGCCCGCGTGGTGCTGATCGACGAGCAGGATCGGGTCCTGCTGTTGCAGGGCGTCGACCCGAAGGTCCCGGATGTGCCGTTCTGGTTCACCATCGGCGGCGGTGTCGATCCGGGGGAGACGCTGCGCGAGGCCGCGATCCGCGAACTCTACGAGGAGACCGGTCACGCCGCCGACTCGTCGGCGCTGCGCGGTCCGCTGTGGCGGCGCGTCGCGGTGTTCCCGTTCAACGGGGAGCTGATCCGCTCCGAGGAACTCTTCTTCGCCCTGCGTGCCAAGAGTTTCGACCCGGTCCCCACCAACCTGAACTTCGTCGAGCGCCGCTCCATCACCGGCAACAAGTGGTGCACCCCCACCGATATCGCCCACCTCGACCACTCGGGCGAAACGGTGTACCCGTACCACCTCGATCACCTGCTCGCCGAGGCGATCAGCGCCGCCGACTCCGACGCCGATCCCGAAGTCCGTTCCATCCGCTGACCCCGGGCGTGTCCGCTGGGTGGGACCGCGGGCGCGAACCCCGTCCGCCGGAGCCGATCCGCGGTTACGGTGGGCCGATCAATGGTGATCTGTGGCAAGGACTTACGGCATGAAGTTGATGTACGCGTTGTGGGGTGCGGATCTGGGGGAGCGGCTGCGGGGCGAGCAGCTGCGCAAGGAGCTGACCGGGCTGGGCGTCAGCGCCTTGCAGGTGAACGTCCGGGACGCCGACGTGGAGGCCGCCCAGGTGCGGCACACCACCTATGACGCGCCGATCGACGCCATCGTCAGCGTGTGGACCGAGGGTGACCACGAGGCCGTGACCGCCGCGCTGCGGGCGGTGGCCGACGACGTCAACGGGTGGGTCGTGCACGAGCGCCGACCGATCGAACCGCCCGAGGTCGCCGACGGCGAGCGCACCGACGCCCTGGCCAATATCGCCATCCTGCGCATCCCCGAGAACCTCACCCGCGAGGAGTGGCTGCACAACTGGCACGTCCTGCACACCCCGGTGGCCATCGAGACCCAGGACACCTTCGGCTACGTGCAGAACACCGTCGCCCAAGCCCTCACCGAGGGCAAGCAGGTCGACGCGCTCGTCGAGGAACTGTTCCCGATGGCCGCCATGACCAGCGCGCACGCCTTCTACGGCAGCGGCGGCGACGACGCCGAACTGCAGCGCCGGGTCACGGCCATGATGGAGAGCGTGGTCCGGTTCGGGGCGCACCTGAACCTGGATCTCGTCCCCACCAGCCGCTACTTCTATCAGCTGGGCTGAACGCTCACCGATCTCGAGCGCTCAGCCGAAGAACGAACTGCGCACCGGGCCCGGTGAATTCACCGGGGTCCGGGAGCCCAGCAGCCAGGTGTCCCGGGTCGCGGCGACGAAATCGGCCAGGACCTGGTCGGGGTCGGGCGGAGTACGGTCGTCGCCCGAGTCCGGGGTGCCGTCGGCCTTCACGATCTCGCGCGCGATCTCGGACTCCGGGCGGGCATCGGCGGGCACCGATTCCGGGCCATTGCCGCCCAGGCGGGTGTTCGGGGCCCACGGTTCCACCGCTGTCTGGCACAGCAGGCCGCTGATGTCGGCGGCCACCGCCGACGGCCGGACCCAGTAGGTGGCGTGCTCGAACAGGATCTGCCCGGACGCGCGGGTGGTGAGGGCGCGGCTCAGGTCGGGGTCCAGGTCGGCGAGGGAGTAGGCCACGACGAGCGTGTCCGTCCGATCCGGCGTGAACTCGACCACCGGCAGACCGAGCAGTTCCGCCGCGGCCAGGCCGATGATCCGGTCGGACCGGTCCGGCAGCAACGACACCGAGGACGGCGTGAGCCCGGCGGAGCGGAGGATCACAGCGAGCCGGTCGAGGGTGTGGCGGCACAGTTCGAGCCGGTCACCCAGGTACGCCCACCGGCCGGTCATCCCGGCGTCGAAGCCGTAGGGCGACAGGGTCGCCAGGTAGCCGCCGGTGAGCGTGTAATGCCAGCCGCGCAGGTCGGCGCCGTCCAATGAGCTGACCGGGGCGACCCGGTCGGCGTGGAGCAGCATCCGGTGCACCCGGTCGCGGGCGGGCAGCCAGTCCTCGTCCTCGGGTGCGGGCAGCCGCGCGAATTCGGTGCGGGCGCGGTCCAGATCGCCCGCCAGGATCGAGTCGTATGTCAGCAGGTACCGCTCGGGGTAGGGGCGCAGGATCGATTCGTGCGCGAGCAGCGCCTCGACCGCCTCGGCGTGGCGGTGCTCGTCCTCGAACGCGTAGACCAGTTCGGAGAGGGCCAGATTGGGTTTGGTGGTGCCGGCGCGCAGGGCCTCCCGCAAGGCCGGGATCGCCGCGAACGGCACGCCGTATTCGATGCACTCGTAGCCGAAGACGGTCCAGGCATCGGGGTTGTCCGGCGCTCCCGCGGCGTCCCGTGCCGCCTCCGCGAGCTTGTCGAGGTCGGCTCGGTCCGCCAATTCGGCTGTGATCGAGGCCATTTCATGGACCGGAAGGGTGTCGGCGATCATCCGCAGCGTGCGTGCCGCGCCGCTCACATCGTCCGCGGCGAGCAGCGCGCGGACCTCGTGCAATTCACTTGTCATCGTCCTCGATCCTGGCGGGCGGGACGTGTTCGGGCAAACGAGTATTTGCGGCGCGGTAGCCCTGGAATTGTGACGCCCGTCATTCCGGTGCAGGTAGGCAGTCCAGTCGTGTCGGACTGGCTATGAAGTGGCCTGAACCCGCAGCCTAGAATCGTGGTGTTCGATTCCGAGCCGGTGTTCGATTTCAAACGATCCGATTGGCCCACATGACCCAGGAGTTTGCCGTGACCTCGCCTGACACCACCCCCACGATCGGTACCGCCCGCGTCAAGCGCGGCATGGCCGAGATGCTGAAGGGCGGTGTGATCATGGATGTCGTCACGCCGGAGCAGGCCAAGATCGCCGAGGACGCCGGCGCGGTCGCCGTCATGGCGCTCGAGCGGGTCCCGGCCGACATCCGCGCTCAGGGTGGCGTGTCCCGCATGTCGGATCCGGACATGATCGACGGCATCATCAACGCCGTCTCCATCCCGGTGATGGCCAAGGCCCGGATCGGCCACTTCGTCGAGGCGCAGATCCTGCAGTCGCTCGGTGTCGACTACATCGACGAGTCCGAGGTGCTGACCCCCGCGGACTACGCCAACCACATCGACAAGTTCGCCTTCACCGTCCCGTTCGTGTGTGGCGCCACCAACCTGGGCGAGGCGCTGCGCCGCATCACCGAGGGCGCGGCCATGATCCGCTCCAAGGGCGAGGCCGGCACCGGCGACGTCTCCAACGCCACCACTCACATGCGCACCATCCGCGCCGAGATCCGCCGCCTGACCTCGCTGTCCAAGGACGAGCTGTACGTGGCCGCCAAGGAACTGCAGGCCCCCTACGAGCTGGTGTGCGAGGTCGCCGAGACCGGCAAGCTGCCCGTCGTGATGTTCACCGCCGGTGGCATCGCCACCCCCGCCGACGCCGCCATGATGATGCAGCTCGGCGCCGAGGGCGTCTTCGTCGGCTCCGGCATCTTCAAGTCCGGCAACCCGGCCGAGCGCGCTGCCGCCATCGTCAAGGCCACCACCTTCCACGACGACCCCGACGTCCTGGCCAAGGTCTCCCGCGGCCTGGGTGAGGCCATGGTCGGCATCAATGTCGAGGAGATCCCGCAGCCCCACCGCCTCGCCGAGCGCGGCTGGTGATCCTCGCCGAGCGCGGCCGGTAATCGACTCGGCCGCAGCCTGATTCACACCGCCGGGTGGTCCTCGTGACCACCCGGCGGTTTTTCATTGTGCGCGAGGGACTTTCGGCCCTATTGAGTTTGCGGGGTGGGTGCTAGCTGTCAAGGGCGGCAGACGTGGCGCGCGGGCGGGCGGGGAATCGCCCATACCGGTGGCTACCTGCGTGCATACCGTCCAGCAAACTGTGATCGCTTTTCGGGCAGTGGGGTTCGGCAAATTTACTACCTGGTGTTTCGTGGCTAGTGTTCGGCTGATTCACCGGTGAACAGTCAAATATCGTGTTTCTGGCAAGGAGCCCGCATGCTGGCGATCGACCATTTCACCTATGGCTGGTTGACACCCGTTCTGGCCTATGTCATGTCCGTCACCGGCTCGTTGCTGGCACTGCGGTGCATGGTGCGGGCGCGGAATCAGCAGGGGCACGGCGGGTGGATCGTCACCGGGGCGATCGCGCTCGGTGGGACCGGGATCTGGGTCATGCATTTCATCGCGATGCTCGGGTTCTCGGTGCAGGACAGCACTATTCGATACAACGTGCCGATCACACTGCTCAGTGCCGCCATCGCGATGGGGGTGGTGTGGCTGGGGCTGTACATCGTCGTGCATCAGCACGGGGAGGCGTTCGCGTTGATCACCGGCGGCACCATCACGGGGCTCGGGGTGGGGGCGATGCACTACTCGGGGATGTACGCGATGAAGACCGATGCGATGGTGGCATACGACCCGTGGGTGGTGTTGCTGTCCATCGTGATCGCGGTGGTCGCCTCTATCGCGGCGCTCTGGTTCACGCTGCACGTGAGCGGCATCGTCTCCACGGTCAGTGCCGCGCTCATCATGGGTGTCGCGGTGTGCGGCATGCACTACACGGGGATGTTCTCCATGCACGCGCACGTGGCGGCGCACATGCACGCGCCGTCGGGGGCACAGCCCGCGCAGCTGCTGACGCCGTTGATCATCGCGGTCAGCATGGCGACCATGATCCTGCTGTTCCAGGTCGGGATCACCGAGATCGACGAGCCGGACCTGAGCCGCATCCGCGGGCAGTACGCCAGCCGGTTCTGGCCCGCGCGCCGCGCCGGGAGCCCGCCCATGGCCGACGAGTACCCCACCGACACCTTCGACGCCCGGCATCGGCAGTGGTGAGACACACCGCGACGGTCGTGGCCCGACGGTCGAGATGTTGATCTCCTGAACGCCCGCAGCGCTCCGCACACCCCGGGGAAAGGACCGTCATGCCCGCCGCGATCCGCACGGTGACCATCGCCCGCCCGATCGACCAGGTCTTCGCGTTCTTCGCCGATGCCACCAACAGCGCGCGGTGGCGCGGTGGCGTCAAGGAGATCACCGCCGAAGGCGAGCCGGCCGTGGGCACCGTCTATCGCCAGACGATCTCCGGGCCGGTCGGGCGCGGTATCTCCGCCGATGTCGAGATCACCGAGTTCCTGCCGAACCGGACGGTGGTGCTGCACGGCATCGCCGGACCGCTGCGGCCCACTGTCACCTACACATTCGTGCCGGTCGGAGAGGCGGCCACCGAAGTGACGTTCTCACTGTCGGCGCAGTTGTCCGGTTGGAAGAAGCTGCTCATGAGCGGACCGGTCCAGAGGACGATGACCGCGGACGTCTCGGGCCTGGATCGCGCCAAGACGCTGCTCGAAACCGGGGCGGCGTAAGGCTCTGTCAGGCCCCGGCTCAACCGGCCTGGACGGCCGGGCGGTCCGGGTGGTCCCAGGCGACGAGGACGTCGGCTCGTTCGGGGTGCTCGCGCTGGAATTCCAGCAGCCCGTCCACGGTGAACCCCTGCTCCGGATCGGTCCGCCGCCGCAGCGCCCCCTCCGACATGCGCAGGGCGACAGTCAGATCGAAGTCCAGGCCCCGGCCCAGCAGCATGGGACCGGCGACGAACAGCACCGTCGAGTCGGCGGCGTCCCGAATCCGGGCGCGGGCCGACCGGTCGGTGCGCTCATTCCACAAGGCGGGCAGGTATCGCCCGCTGTCACGAAGCGATTTCACGACTTCGCGATTCACGGCGGCGTAGTCGAACCAGCCTGTTCGATAGGTGAATTCGCTGTCCCGGTCGTACTCCAGTCGCACCGACGCCGGTCGTACGAAATCGTGCAGCGAGATCACCTCGGCCGGCCGGCCCCGCGTCCGCAGCGCTTCGGCGACACCGGTCGCCACCGTCAGCGGCTCGGCGGCATCCGCACCGTCCACCGCCACGACCACATAGCCCGGCAGCGTTCCGGCCCGGTCGGCGATCAGCGCCAGCAGCGCATCAGGTGTGAGTGCGGTGAAATCGGGCACGCATCCATCTTGCTGGAGGCCGCGCGCCGTGCGGTGGCGGGGCCGTGGTCTCCGGGCAGCTGATCCTTCGCTATGCGCCGGTGATCTCTGCGACCACCTCGGTGTACCAGCCGAAGAGCCGGATCGGCGGTAGGGGAGCGGCGTCGAGTTCGCGCCAGCAGTCGGCGACGGCGGCACGGGCGCGCGCGCCGATCCAGTTCGGGGGCAGCAGTTCCGGGGGAAGCAGGGGGTCGGGGTCGACGGCGAGGTCGAATTCGACTGCCAGCGCGACCGCGAGGGTGAGTTGCTCGGTCGGTGTCGCGGTGCGCAGGGCGGTCAGCGTCTGTTCGGCGAAGGACAGGAGTCGTTCGTGCCCGGCGGCGATCCGGTCCAGCGGCCACAGCCGCGCCGCCAGCTCGGTGGCGTCGGTGATGCCGCCGAAGGACAGATCGGTGGTGGTGAGTGTGGTGAGCCGGTCGCCGATGCCGAGTGTGGTTGCGACCCGGGTGATTCGGTCCTCCCAGGGGTGGGGCGTGACATACAGCCCGCCCTGGATGGGTGCGCCGCCGTGGTACACGAGGGCCTCGCGGATGGCGTCGCGGGCCTGCCGGTCGGATTCGGGGACGGCGAAGGCGGCCAGGTGCCAGACGCCGTCCCAGCCGACCTGTCCGCGGTCCTGGGCGTAGGCGAAGCGCAGGAACTCCGAGCCGGGTTCGAGGGCGGCGCGGGTCTCGGCGGTGGCGTGCAGCGTGGCTTTGCGGCCGCGGCCCTCGTGGGTGAAGCGGCCCTCGGCGACCAGGCGTTTGATGCACAGCCGCACCTGCTGGTCGGTCATGCCGAGCACGGCCGCGACATCGTAGAGTTCGCCGGCGTCGATGGTGGCGTCCTCGCGGATCATGCTCTCCACGAGGGTGCGCGTCGGAATCTCCGTCGCCGGGATCGGGCCGTCCACTAGGCGCTCCTCGAGGTGGGTGTCGCGACCGGTTCGGATTCGACGAGCACCGGCGACCCGCCGCCGAACGCCCGGCCCAGGTCGGTGAAGAACCGGCGGGCGTCGATGACGGTTTCGGGTGGATGCACGCCCGCCCGCCGGGCGGTGCCGTCGATGACCTGGGACATGCCCAGCGCCAACGGGATCCCGGTCGCCTGTGCCATATCGCCGAACAGTTTATCGACGCCGCCCGCCCACCCCGGGGCCAGGTGCGCGAGGACCCGGTGTTCGCGTCCGGCGCGTTCCCCGGTGAGCGCGGCGAAGAAGGGCGGCAGGGTCCCCGGCCCTTTCGCCAGCAGCGCGGTCGGGGCCGAGCGGGTCAGCCGCCGCAGGGTGGGCCGGGCGAGCTCCCGCGCGGCACCCTCATTGGTGAGCAGGCCCGCGTCGAGGTCGCGGCGCAGCGTGTCGAGGTAGGCGAGGGTCCACGGTGTCACGACCATGAGATTGGCGGCGTCGCCGACCGGTTTCAGGCTGCGGTGCAAGGTGATCGGCTCGGGATGGCCCACGGTGTACGCGGTGCCGTGCCGCCCACCGGGCAGGGTGAGCTCGACCGGGCGCAGGGGCCGCTGCGCGAGCAACCGGCCCGCCGTCACGGCCGTGATGCTGCCGCTGGCCTGCTGCATCCAGTGCACGGCCGCCGCGGTCGGGTGGCCGTCGGCGAGCAGTCCGTCCTCGGGTCCCGAGTCCGGAACATCCACGGGCCAGGCGGTATACGCGTCGAACACGGTGTCCAGTTCGGCCGCCGCCAGCGCCGCGAGCAGATTGCTGATGCCCGGGCTGGCCCCCATCCCCACCACCGCGCACACTCCGGCCGCGCGGGCGTCCGGATCGAGGTCGAGCATGTCGACCGTCGGTTCCCAGTCGTCGCAGATATCGAGATAGTGAGTGCCGGTGTCGATCGCGGCCCGCAGGACGGCCGGACCGAAACGGTAATAGGGGCCCACGGTGTTCAACACCAGATCCGCCCGGGTGAGCGCCGCGCGCAAGGCGGGTTCGTCGGTGATGTCGAGAGCCAGCGCCGAGACAGGGACGGGCGCGTCCGCGAGCCGCCCGGCGGCACGGGCGGCGGCGTCACCGTCGCGATCGGCGATCACCAGCCGTTCCACGCCGAGCATCCGGGCGGCGGTCTCGACGGCGGCCGCGCCCATCGCGCCCGCCGCACCCAGGGCGAGGACCTTCATGGCGTACTCCTTGTTCGGAACTCGATGGTTCGGGGGATGGCCGGCGTACTGGCGCAGCGCGCGCGATCACCAATCAGCCGACCGACAACACCAGGGCGGCAATGCAACTGGCGGCGAGGAGGGCGCGCGACTTCCACGACATGAATCTATCGTATCAGAAACGTTCGTTGTTAATTCGATAGATTATTGCGGTTGTTAGCCTGAGCGGGACAAACGCGAAGGGACGGTTGCATGGCGACGATCGAAGAGGCGCTCGAAATCGAGCAACTCGAACGCGACATCTTCCGCGGCGCGTCCACCAAGACGCAGCTGCCTCGCACTTTCGGCGGGCAGGTGGCCGGACAGGCGCTGGTGGCGGCCGTGCGCACGGTGGATCCGCACTATCAGGTGCATTCGCTGCACGGGTACTTCCTGCGGCCCGGCAACCCGGAGCGGCCCACCGTCTACATGGTGGAACGCATCCGTGAAGGTCGCTCCTTCTCCACCCGCCGGGTGACCGGGGTGCAGAACGGCGAGGCCATCTTCACCATGTCGGCGTCGTTCCATGTGGGCGACGAGGGCCCGGAGCATCAGGACGAGATGCCGACCGTGCCGCCGCCGTGGGACCTGCCCGACGCCAAGGAGTCCATGAGCCCGGAACGGCTGTGGGCCATGCGCGAATGGGAGCACTGGGACATCCGCACCATCCCGCAGGACGAGGTGGACCGCCGCGGCGGCCTGGCCGCCCAGCAGCAGGTGTGGTTCCGCTACCGGCACGCGCTGCCCGACGACCCGCTGTTCCACGTGTGCACGCTCGCCTACATGAGCGATATGACCCTGCTCGGCTCCTCGAAGGTCATCCACCCCGACGAGCCCACCCAGAACGCCTCGCTCGACCACGCCATGTGGTTCCTGCGCCCGTTCCGCGCCGACGACTGGCTGCTCTACGACCAGCAGTCGCCCTCGGCGGGCGCCGGCCGGGCGCTGACCGGCGGCCGGATCTGGAACCAGGCCGGGGAACTGGTGGCGGTCGTCATGCAGGAGGGGCTGACCCGCACCCTGAAGGATCCGCAGGCGCAGTCGTACCCGCCCGGAACCGCCTGAGCGACAGACGAATCGAGCGCGCCGCCGGTGGAATCCGGCGGCGCGCTCGCTGTTTCGGGGTCAGGCGGTCTGCACCCGCAGGTGACACACCACGGTGTCGGTCATCGTGCGCAGCTCCCGTTCCAGTTCGTCGCTGCGATGGCTGGGCAGCACGTGATTCCACCCGGCGGGCGGCTCGACCTCCGCGATCACCACCACCTTGCGGCGTCCGGTGAAATGGTCGGCGACATAGCGCGCCACCGGGCCGCCGACGGTCGAGTCACCGTCCTCGAGCAGCACCAGGCGCACGTCCGGATGCCAGGACTCCCATTCCTTGGTGAAGACGGTGATGTTCTCGCCCGGCAGGCACACGTGCACCGCGGTCACGTCCCGGCCCAGCGACATCGCCGCCGAGAGCGCCTCACGGCTGAGCTCCGACACCTCCGACACCGGCACCACGATCGCGGTCTCGGTGGCCTTCGGCTCGGCGGGCACGCAGCCCGCGCCCCGGCAGCCGTCGATGCGGGTGTAGATGGTGCGAATCCGTTCCATGGCGACCACCAGCAGCGGCAGCACCACCACGATCAGCCACGCGCCCTCGGTGAATTTCATTGCGGTGGTGACGATCAGCGCCACGAAGGTGAGGATCGCGCCGAACCCGTTGAGCGCCGCCCGCCACCGCCAGCCCGCGGTGCGCCCGCCCAGCCAGTGCCGGACCATGCCGACCTGGGCGATGGTGAAGCCCACGAACACGCCGATCGCGAACAGCGGCACCAGGGCGTTCATATCGCCGCCGGACGCGGTCAGCAGCACCGCCGACGAGACGCCCAGCGCCAGGACGCCGAAGCGGTACACCTGCCGCTGCGAACGCACCGCGAACCGGTGCGGCAGGCAGTTGTCGTCGGCCAGGATCTTGGTCAGCGTGGGCAGGCCGCCGTAGGAGGTATTGGCCGCGAGGGCCAGCAGGACGACGGTCGCGAACTGGACGATGTAGTAGGCGACGCCGTGGCCGAGCGCGGCCTCGGTCAGCTGCGACAGCACCGTTTCGCCCTCGACCGGGTGAATGGCGAACTTCCCGATCAGCGTGGCCAGGCCGATAAGCATGATGCCGAGCAGCACGCCCAGCGCGACCTCGGCCCGCTGCGCCCGCTTGACCTTCGGCTCCGCGAAGCTGGGCACCGCGTTGGCGATCGCCTCGACACCGGTCAGCGCCGCGCACCCGCTGGAGAAGGCCTTGAGCAGCAATAGGATTCCGATGGTGCGCGCGTTCTCGGCGACGGCCGCCCCGGTGGTCACGGTCGCCGGTTCCGACCGCAGCAGCCCGGCGACGATGACGGTGAAGATGCCCAGCACGAACACGACGGTCGGGGCCATGAACGCGCGGGCGCTCTCGCGGATGCCGTACAGATTGAGCACGGTGATGGCGGCCAGCACGGCCAGGCAGATCCACACCGTGTAGGGGAACAGCTGTGGGAACGCGGAGGTCAGCGCCGCCACGCCCGCGGCGATGGAGACCGCGACATTGAGGACGTAGTCCACGATCAGTGACGCCGCGGCCACCAGACTGGTCCGCCGCCCGAGCCGCGCCTTGGCCACCGCGTACGCGCCGCCGCCGTTCGGGAAGGCCGCGATGACCTGCCGGTAGGACGCGATCAGTACGGCCAGCAGCACCACGATGGCCAGCGTCACCGGCAGCGTGAAGCCGAGTCCGGCCGCGCCCGCCGCGGCCAGCACCAGCACGATCGCCTCGGGTCCGTAGGCGACCGAGGCCATGGCGTCGAGCGACAGCCCGGCAAGTCCGGTGGCGACGGTCAGTCCGTGCCGGGTGCGCCCGGAACGCGGCGGCGGAGCGTCGACTCCGCCGCGCGGTCCGGGCGAGGTTTGCGGAAGCACATCAGTCACATCCGGGAGTGTTCACCCGAAAGCCCCAGCGGACACTCGTCCTAACGGAACCCTGACGCCCTGGGTGAGCAGGGCCACACGCCCCGGCAAACGTATGCTCGACGGCGTGAAACCGACGATTGGTGTGCTGGCCCTGCAGGGCGATGTGCGCGAACACCTGCACGCTCTCGAGGCCTGTGATGCGCGGGCGGTCCCGGTGCGCCGGGAATCCGAGCTCGCCGCCGTCGACGGACTGGTCATCCCCGGTGGCGAATCCACCACCATCAGCAAACTGCTGGAAGTCTTCGAGCTGCTGGAACCGCTGCGGCAGCGGCTGCGCGACGGCCTGCCCGCCTACGGGTCCTGCGCGGGCATGATCCTGCTGGCCTCGGAGGTGCTCGACACCCGTCCGGACATGCAGGCCCTGCACGGCATCGATATGACGGTGCGCCGCAATGCCTTCGGCCGTCAGGTCGACTCGTTCGAGACCGATCTGGACTTCGCGGGCCTCACCGACGGCCCGGTGCGGGCGGTGTTCATCCGCGCGCCGTGGGTGGAGCGGGCCGGTGACGGCGTCGAGGTGCTGGCGCGGGTGCCGTCGGGTCCGGCCGCGGGCCGGATCGTGGCGGTGCGGCAGGGCAATGTCATCGCCACGTCCTTCCATCCGGAGGTAACCGGCGATCTGCGGGTCCACAAGCTGTTCGTCGACACCGCGGTGCGTCCGCGCGCCGGGGTCTGACGTACGCTCGAATGTCGGAAACCATTCAGCACCCTGAAACGAGGAAGTAGGGAATGAGCGGCCACTCCAAATGGGCCACCACCAAGCACAAGAAGGCCGGGATCGACGCGAAGCGCGGCAAGCTCTTCGCCAAGTTGATCAAGAACATCGAGGTGGCGGCCCGCACCGGTGGTAGTGACCCGGACGGCAACCCGACGCTGTACGACGCCATCCAGAAGGCGAAGAAGTCGTCGGTGCCCAACGACAACATCGAGCGCGCGCGCAAGCGCGGCGGCGGTGAAGAGGCGGGCGGCGCGGACTGGCAGACCATCATGTACGAGGGCTACGGCCCCAGTGGTGTCGCTCTGCTGATCGAATGCCTCACCGACAACCGCAACCGCGCGGCCGGCGAGGTGCGTCTGGCCGTCACCCGCAACGGCGGCAATATGGCCGACGTCGGTTCGGTGTCGTACCTGTTCTCCCGCAAGGGCGTCGTGGTGCTGGACAAGGCCGGGCAGTCCGAGGACGACATCCTCGATGTGGTGCTCGACGCGGGCGCCGAGGAGATCAACGACCTGGGCGACGAGTTCGAGGTGATCTCCGAGCCGAGCGACATGATCGCGGTGCGCAGCGCGCTGCAGAAGGCCGGCATCGACTACACCTCCGCCGAGTCCGGCTTCCAGCCGTCGGTCACCGTCCCGGCGGACGTGGACCTGGCCCGCAAGGTGTTCAAGCTGGTCGACGCGCTCGAGGACAGCGACGATGTCCAGAACGTCTACACCAATGTCGACATCAGCGACGAGGTGCTGGCCGAGCTCGACGCCTGACGTCAGCTTTCACGACGCGGGCCGCTTCCCTTCCCGGGAGGCGGCCCGCGTCGCGTTTCCGGGGTGCGAGTGCTGGATCCGGCCCCCGACCGGCCGTGTCGATGGACAATGTCGCGGCGGGGGTCCGTTAGACTCTCGAACAGTTGTTCGTTCACGGTGAGAGGGGTTTCGGTGCGGGTGATGGGCGTCGACCCCGGGCTCACCCGGTGCGGTCTGTCCATGGTGGTCGGCACTCTCGGCCGGCAGGTGTCCATGCTCGAGGTCGGCGTGGTGCGCACCCCGCCGGAAATGGATCTGGCGCAACGGCTTCTGCAGGTCTCCGACGCCGCCGAGGCCTGGATGGACAATCACCGGCCCGAAGTCGTCGCCATCGAACGGGTCTTCTCCCAGAACAATGTCCGCACCGCCATGGCCACCGCGCAGGCGGGCGGCGTGATCGCCCTCGCGGCCGCGCGCCGCGGCATCCCGGTGCACTTCCACACCCCGTCGCAGGTGAAGGCGGCGGTCACCGGCAACGGTTCGGCGGACAAGGCGCAAGTGACCGCGATGGTGACCCGTATCCTCGGGCTGTCCGTCGCGCCGAAACCCGCCGACGCCGCCGACGCGCTCGCCCTGGCCATCTGTCATTGCTGGCGTGCGCCCATGCTGGACCGCATGGCCAAGGCGGAGGCGATGGCCGAGAAGCAGCGGCGGCTGTACGAGGAAAGGCTTGCCCAGCAACGCGGTAACGGCCGTGGTGCTGGTTCCCAGCGTGGTGAATCTCCGAATCGGAAGGCGGTAACGCGGTGATCGCGTCGGTACGCGGCGAGGTGCTCGAGATCGGGCTCGACCATGTGGTGATCGAGGCGGCGGGGGTCGGCTACCGGCTCAACGCCACCCCGGCGACGCTGGCCGGATTGACCCGCGGCGAGGATTCCCGCCTCTACACGACCATGATCGTGCGCGAGGACTCCATGACCCTGTTCGGCTTCGCCGACACCGAGGCGCGAGAGTTGTTCGGGCTGTTGCAGACCGTGTCCGGCGTCGGCCCGAAGCTGGCCATGGCGGTGCTCGCGGTGCTGGAGCCCGAGGCGCTGCGCAAGGCGCTCGCGGAATCGAACGTGACCGCGCTGACCCGGGTGCCCGGGGTCGGCAAGCGGGGCGCCGAGCGCATGGTGGTGGAGCTGCGCGACAAGGTGAATCTGGTTCCCGTGCAGTCCGGTCCGCCCGGATCGGGTCCCGCGCCCATGGTCACGCCGGTGCGCGAGCAGGTGGTGGACGCGCTCATCGGGCTCGGCTTCCCGGCCCGGCAGGCCGAGGGCGCGGTCGACGCGGTGCTCGCCGACGAGCCCGGCATCGGCACCTCCCAGGCGCTGCGCACGGCGCTGGGCCTGCTCGGCAAGAATCGATAACCGGTCATGGCAGAGGATTTCGACGACTTCGACGACGCGGACTTCGACGCGGACGAATCCAGCGTCACCGCGAGCTATCTGCAGTCCGACGGTGAGATCGAGGCCAGCCTGCGCCCGAAGTCGCTCGACGACTTCATCGGCCAGCCGCGGGTGCGCGAACAGCTGGCCCTGGTGCTGCGCGGCGCGAAACTGCGCGGCGGCACCCCCGACCACGTATTGCTGTCGGGCCCACCGGGTCTGGGCAAGACGAGTATGGCCATGATCATCGCCGGTGAACTCGGCACCGCCCTGCGCCTCACCTCCGGTCCCGCCCTGGAACGCGCCGGCGACCTGGCGGCCATGCTCAGCAACCTGGTCGAGGGCGACGTCCTGTTCATCGACGAGATCCACCGCATGGCCCGCCCCGCCGAGGAAATGCTGTACCTCGCGATGGAGGACTTCCGCGTCGACGTGGTGGTCGGCAAAGGCCCCGGCGCCACCTCGATTCCCCTCGACATCGCCCCGTTCACCCTGGTCGGCGCGACCACCCGCTCGGGCGCGCTGACCGGCCCGCTGCGCGACCGGTTCGGCTTCACCGGCCACATGGACTTCTACGAGCCGCTCGAACTGCAGCAGATCCTCGAGCGCTCGGCTCGAATCCTGGGCGTGCGCCTGGAATCCGACGCGGCCGCCGAGATCGCCGGACGTTCCCGCGGGACGCCGCGTATCGCCAACCGCCTGCTGCGCCGCGTCCGCGACTACGCGGAAGTCAAGGCCGACGGCCTGGTCACTCCCGAAATCGCCCATGCCGCACTGGCGGTGTACGACGTCGACTCCCTCGGCCTCGACCGCCTCGACCGCGCCGTCCTGAGCGCCCTCATCCGCAGCTTCAACGGCGGCCCGGTGGGCGTATCGACCCTGGCCGTCGCGGTCGGCGAGGAAGCGACGACGGTCGAGGAAGTCTGCGAACCCTTCCTGGTGCGAGCGGGTTTGGTGGCCCGCACACCCCGCGGTCGCATCGCCACCGCCGCGGCCTGGGAACACCTGGGCTTGGTCCCGCCTCCGGACCTGGTCTTCGGTTCCATCGAGGTGCGTCGGCACGAACCGCAGATGGACCTGTTCGAACCGTAGGGTGGTGCGGCACCGGCCGTCTCGGGGACGGCCGGTGCGCGTCGCGAGCCGTCAGTCCACGGTGAGGACCAATTTGCCGACGGTGTGGCCGGTTTCGCCCAGGGCGTGCGCCGCGGCGGCCTCGGCGAGGGGGAACACTCCCGCGAGGGTGGGCCGCAACGCACCGGTCTCGGCGAGCTCGCGCAGCGCGTCCATGCCCGTGTGATCGGCCTCGACGAGCATGACCGCGGCACGGACGCCGAGCTCCTCGGCCGCGGCCTTCACGTGGTCGGCGCCCAAGGCGCGCAGCGTGACCAGGAGGCCGCCGGGGCGCAGCGTCCGCAGTGAGCGCAGCGCGTGGTCGGCGTCGATGGGGTCGAGAACCATATCGATACCGCGCAGCGTCTCGGCGAAATCGGTGGTGCGGTAGTCGAGTACCTCGTCCGCGCCGATGCTCCGCAGGAAATCGTGGTTGGCGGCACTGGCAGTGCCGATCACGTACGCGCCGCGGGCCTTGGCGATCTGTACGGCGAAGTGGCCCACGCCCCCGGCGGCGGCGTGGATCAGGACCCGCTGCCCGGCCACGACGTTCGCGGTGTCGATCAGGGCTTGGTAGGCGGTCAGGGCGGCCAGCGGGATCGCGGCGGCCTCCGGGTGCCCCAGATTGGCGGGCTTGCGGGCGAAGGCGCGGGCCGGTGCGGTGACGAATTCGGCCGCGGCGCCGTGCCCGTGCGGGTACGGCAGCATGCCGAACACTTCGTCACCGGGCTCGAACAGGGTGACGCCGACGCCGGTGGCGACGACCTCGCCCGAGACGTCCCAGCCCAGCACGTACGGGGGTGCGGGCAGGAACAGGCCCGCGCGGGCGCGGTGCGCCCAGTCGGTCGGGTTCAACGCGGTGGCGCGAACCCGGACCAGCAGCTCGCTCGGACCGGGCTGCGGCACCGGCACTTTCACCTCGTGCAGGACCTCGGGACCGCCGAGCACGTCCTGTCCGATGGCCGTCATGGTGGTGGGGAGGGTGTAGCGCTTGTCGCTCATGCCCTCAGCATGCCGAAAGGAGCCGATCCAGGAAATGGCATGATCGCCATTATTCGATAGGATCGTGCCATGGAGTCGGAGGTTGATCGGCCGCATACCGTGGTGGTGCTGGCGCTCGACGGGGTGTATCCGTTCGAGCTCGGCATTCCGAACCGGGTGTTCGGGACCGCGGACGGGCGGTACCGGGTGATCACCTGCTCGCTCGACGGGCGACCGGTGCGCAGCAGCTCGGACTTCGATATCGCGGTCGCGCACGACGCGCGCGTGCTGGAAACCGCGGACACCGTGGTGATTCCGCCGTGCGACGTGACTCCGATCCTGGAACAGGGCCTGCCGCAGGCTGTTTCGGCGGCATTGGCCTCGATCCGTCCTGGTGCGCGAATCGTGTCCATCTGCACCGGCGCCGTCGTGCTCGCCGCGGCCGGACTGCTCGACGACCGGCCTGCCACCACCCACTGGAACCTCGCCGACCGCTTCCAGCGCGCCTTCCCCAGCATCCGCGTCGACCCCAATGTGCTCTACGTCGATGACGGCGACCTCCTGACCTCGGCCGGCGCGTCCGCCGGAGTCGACCTGTGCCTGCACCTGATTCGCGGCGACCACGGCAGCGAGGTCGCGAACGCCGTCGCGCGGCGCTGCGTCGTCCCGCCGTGGCGCGAGGGCGGCCAGGCGCAGTTCATCGAACAGCCGGTCCCGCCGCCGACGGCCGCGGGCACCGCCGAGGCCAGGCAATGGGCACTGGAGAACCTGCACCGACCACTGACCATGGCCGACCTGGCCGATCGCGCACGCATGAGCGGCCGCACGTTCGCGCGCCGTTTCCGCGACGAGGTCGGGATGAGTCCCGGCCGGTGGCTGATCCAGCAGCGCGTGTTCCGGGCGCGCGAACTACTCGAATCCACCGAGCTTTCCGTGGACCGCATCGCCGGTGAGGTCGGGTTCGCGACCGGCGCCTCGCTGCGGCAGCACCTGCACGAGGCGATCGGCGTCGCACCGCTGGCCTATCGCCGCACCTTCCGGAGCGAGGCGGTGCTCACCGGCGTGGGCGGCTGACCTCGCGAACCTCGCGCAGGTGCTGTTCCATCGCCGCCGCCGCGCCCGGTCCGTCGTGGGCCGCGACCGCGGCGTAGATGCGGTGATGGCCGTCTATGGACAGGGCGCGGGCGTGGCGGGTGCGGTGGGAGAGGGCGCGGGTGCGGCGGGTCCAGTCGGTGGTCATGGTGCACAGGGTCACCAGCAGGGGGTTCTGCGCGGCGCGGGCGAGGAGGGTGTGGAATTCGATGTCGAGGCGCAGGGATTCGGCAGGGGAGAGTGAGTCGCTGGAGCGGGCCAGGACGTCGTCGAGGGACAGCAGGTTGGATTCGACGGCGCGCAGGGCGGCCAGCTCGGCGATCCGCGGTTCCACCAGGTCGCGGAGTTCGGTGGCGTGGCCGAGCTCGATATCGAGGTCCGCGAGCCCGCCCGCGAGATCACCTGCCCGGCGCGGGTTCTCGGTGACGGTGCTGCCCCGGCCCTGACGGCGTTCGATGAGCTGCTTGGATTCCAGCTCGAACATGGCCTGCCGCAACGAGGATCGCG
This sequence comes from Nocardia sp. NPDC004340, assembly GCF_053602575.1. Lineage (NCBI taxonomy): Bacteria > Bacillati > Actinomycetota > Actinomycetes > Mycobacteriales > Nocardiaceae > Nocardia > Nocardia sp. NPDC004340. Next base: position 383,070 of record NZ_JBSGDW010000004.1, on the reverse strand, counting down.
ACACGCTCAACCCGGCCGCCAGCTCCCGTTCCGGCGGCAGCCGATCCCCGGCCCGCAGTTCCCCGCTGGTGATCAAACCCTCCAGGTGCGCCGCGACCTCCGCGCTGACGCTGCGTGCGCGCCGGCGGAGCGGCGGAATCGATGCCGTCACGCCCCGAGTCTAAATCCCTTCCCAGGCAGACCATTTCGGGTAGGTAAAACGGCAGTTACGTTAGGTTTCGTGGCCCCGCATCGCCGGTCGGGCCGACTTATGGTCGGCAGATCGGATGGTCCGACCAATTCTGGCCGGGTAGGGAAGGTAGGGCGCGTGACGTCGATTGTGCGGGGGTTCGTCCCGGCGTTTCCGGTACTGCAACCGGGGGAGGGGATCGAGGGCGCCGGGTATCTGCCGGTCGACCCGTCCGCGGTGCTGTGGGGGCGGCTGCCGCGAGTCGGTGACACACCTGTCGCGACCGTGGAGGCGGGCGGGACCATCGTGGTCGACACCGTGAGTCACGAAGGGATTCTGGAGGATCAGGGGTCCGACCCGCTGGCCTACTTCGGGCGGCACGGGGTCGAACGGGATCAAGTGCTCGCCGATGCGGTCGAGGTGGCCGGAACCCGGCGGCGGGACTCGTTGGCGGGGCCGCACATCGTCACCGGGCCGATCGCCGTCGCGGGCGCGAAACCGGGGGACCTGCTTGCCATCCGGATCGACGCGCTGGCCATGCGCGCGCCCTATGGCGTCGTATCCACTCGGCACGCACGCGGTGTGCTCGCGAACAAGCCCGGGTTCGACGGCGATTACGGGCAGTTCTGCGCGGTCGAAGAACGAGGCGGGGCCTGGTACGGGACGATGCCGCTGCATCCGGATCGGCCGGGGCGGGCCGGTTTTCCGCTGCACCCGTTCCTGGGCATCATCGGTGTCGCGACCGATACGGATACGCGGGTGTCCTCGGTGCCGCCGGGGGCGCACGGCGGCAATATCGATATCCGGCGGCTGACGGCGGGGGCGACATTGTTTCTGCCGGTACAGGTCGCGGAAGCGCTGTTCTATATCGGGGATCCGCACTTCGCCCAAGGGAACGGGGAAGTGGCGCTGACGGCGTTGGAAGCGCCGCTGCGAGCTACCTTGACGGTCGATGTGATTCCGGCGGCGCAGGTGACGGCCGGTTTGGGGCGGGGGATCGGACCGTTCGCCGCCTCGCATGGGCTGCTGATTCCGACCGGGTTGAGTGCGGATCTGAACGAGGCGCTCGAACTGTGTGTCCAGAACGCCATCGAACTGGTGGTGTCGCTGTTCGAGGCTGATCCCCAGCAGGCGTACCTGTATCTCAGTGCCGCAGCGGATTTCAACATTTCACAGGCCGTGGACCAGGTCCGGGGTGTGCACGGTGAGGTACGGGTCGCGGACTTCACCGGACATGCCGCGACCGAGTTGGCCAAGCGCGTACTGGCGAGGATGTGATGACGACGGCACACGAATTGCCCGAGGAGACGGCCGAGTTCGATCCGCGGGTGTGGCGTGAGCGGGGTGCGCCGCTGGTGGCCGCCACCGGTGATGGGGTGCTCAGTGGACACACCGTGGCGGTGAAGGATCTCTACGCTGTCGCCGGATATCCACTCGGTGGCGGGGTTCCGGAGTTCCTGGGAGTGCCCTCGGACACCCATGCGGCGGTCGTGGCTGCTCTGCTCGCGGCGGGTGCCGATATCACCGGGATCGCGCAGACCGATGAATTCGCCTACAGCATCACCGGTGGCAATGGGCGGTACGGGATGCCGATCAATCCGGCTGCTCCGCAGCGGATTCCGGGTGGATCGTCGAGTGGGTCCGCGGTGGCGGTCGCGCGCGGGGAGGTCACCATCGGGTTGGGGACCGATACGGCGGGATCGATTCGGGTGCCCGCGGCGTATCAGGGGCTGTGGGGGATGCGGACCTCTCGCGGGAGCATTTCCACGGCGGGACTGCTGCCGCTGGCGGAGTCCTTCGACAGCGTCGGCTGGATGACACGGGACTTGGACACGCTGCGATCGGTCGCGGACTGCCTACTTCGCGAGCAGAATTCGGGACCGTACGAGCTCATCGTCGATCCCGACCTGTGCGCTGTGGCCGATGACGAGGTCGCGGAAGCCTGTATGAAGGCGGCCAGGCAGCTCGGCGCGGTCGACCACCGCCTGAATGCCGACCTCGAATCGTGGTTCACGGCGTTCCGGACGGTGCAGGCGTTCGAAGCCTGGAGGAACCACGGCGCGTGGATCTCGGCGCATCCTGGCTCATTGGAATCGGAAGTGGCACATCGGTTTCGCATCGCTTCGATGGTTACCGCAGATGAGGCGTTCACCGCGCGCTCGGTACTTCGGGACGCTGCGGGCGTACTCGGAGACGCCTTGCGTGGGCGGTTTCTTGTATTGCCGACGGTGGCTACGCTTCCGCCGCTTCGGCTGGCATCCGCTGGGGCGTTGGAGTCGGGGCGGGCGCGGACGTTGCATTTGACGTGTTTGGCGTCGATCGTCGGCGGGCCTGCGGTCAGCTTTCCATCGGGGAGGATTCGAGGAATTCCGAGCAGTCTGTGTTTGGTTGGGGCGCCCGGGATGGATTCGAGTTTGGTTTCGACAGTGGGTGAAAAGGTAAGGGATGCGGGATAGTTCGGGTTCCCGGCATGATCGTGTTCCCCGGTTTTCGTCTTCGAGTCTTCAGGGTTTTGGCTCAGGCCCCACGAGCTCCCGCACCCGAGTAGTCCGGGCGGTCAGCCGCCCACCCTTGAACACATAGTTCCGATCAGGCCGATCGAGCAGAGCATCCGCAACGCGATACGTCGACAGAACAACGAGATCGGCCGCAGCCCCCACCCGCACGCCATACCGATCCGCGATCCCGATGGTTCGCGCGGCCTCGGTAGTGGCCATCCCCAGAATCCGATTCAAGTCCTCGGGCCCCGAGAGATGCCCGGTCTGAGCCAGGAACAGCCCGATATCGAGCATGTCCGCATTCCCGTACGGAGTGAAGGCGTTCCGAATGTTGTTGGACGAGTACGCGGTGGTCACCCCGGCCTCCCACAGCTCCCGAATCGGCGCGATCCCACGACGCACATTGGTGGCGTCCGATCGCCCACCCAGATGCATATCCGTCGCGGGCAGCGGCACCACCGAGATCCCGGCCGATGCCAGACGCTCGAGCGTCCGCGCACGATCCGATGGCGACCGACCGGCCAGGGACGTCATGTGCCCCAGCGTCACTCGACCGTGCCGGCTGGTGAGCTCGGTGACCGAGGCGATGTAGTCCGCCATGGCGTACCGCGGATCGGTGGCGTCGTCGGCGAAGTCGGCGTGAATGTCCAGGGGGACATCGAATTCGGCGGCCAGGTCGAAGATGAGGTCGATGTGGCGGCGGCAGTCTGCCACGGTGCGCTCGTTGTACGCGCAGCCGCCGAGGACGTCGGCGCCCGCGTGCAGGCTTTCGCGCAGCAGGTCGAGAGTGCCGGGGGATTGGAGGATGCCCTCCTGCGGGAAGGCGACGATCTGGAGGTCCAGGCGATCCCGGTACTCCTCGCGCAGGTCGAGCAGTGCGGTGACGCCGCGGAGGCCGACGATCGGGTCGACGTCGGGGTGGGCGCGAATGGCGGTGGTGCCGTTGGCGATGGCCATGTCGAGCACGCGGCGGGCGCGGTCGCGGACGGCGGCCACGGTGAAACCGCGTTTGAGCTCGGCGGTGACACTGATGGCTCCGGCCAGGGTGCCGTCGGGGTTGGACTTCTCGGCGTCCAGGAGCGCCTTGTCGAGGTGGACGTGGGATTCGACGAGGCCGGGGATGACTACGCGTCCGGCGCAGTCGATCTCCTCCGCGCCGTGCTCCGGCAGTCGAGGGCCGATCGCGACGATGGCGCCCTCGGAGATCGCGATGTCGACCAGGTCCGCGTCGTCGGCGATGCGGGCGGCCCGCAGCAACAGATCCACCTGGCGCGGAGTCGAATCCGTCATGGCTACCTCCCGGAGCGAAAGTGACTCCGTTTGTATACGAGAGCCGTGTTTCGTTCGGGGGCCGTATGTGCTTCCCCGGTGTTACGAAGCGCGCGGAGCCGAACCGGGCTGTGGCGCAGGGTCTTCGGTGCGCCGGCGGAACCGGTAGGCGGTGGCGGCGTGGGCGATGTGGGTGGTGACCACGGCGGCGGCGCGGTCGGGGTCGCCGGCTTCCAGGGCGGCGCAGATCTGTTCGTGCTCGTGCCAGGAGTCGGTGGCGCGGCGGGGGAGTTCGACCGAGTAGACCCAGGCGATCTTCCAGCTCAGCTGCATGATCAGCTGCGCGAGCAGGGTACTGCCCGACGCCTCCGCGAGGACCTCGTGGAAACGGCTGTTGAGGCGAGCGAGCTCGTCGAGGCGGCCCGCGCGCACGGCGTCCTGGCCGAGGGTCGTGAGCTCCTTCAGGCGGCCCAGCTGTTCGGGGGTGCGCCGGACGGCGGCGCGGGACGCGCACAGCGGCTCCAGGCGGGCCCGGATCTCCAGGAGGTCCGCGGCCTCGTCCTCGGTCAGTGCCGCCACGAAAACGCCCGCGTAGGGCCGTGACGAGGCGAAACCCTCGGCTTCCAGGGTGCGAAGCGCCTCCCGGACCGGCACCCGGGACACCCCGTAGCTCTCCGCGAGCGCGTCCTCGGTGAGGCGCTGGCCGGGGGCGTAAGCGCCGCGAATGATGTCGTCACGGATGGCGCGACACAGCTGTTGCGGTGTCATACGCCCGGCGGTGCTGGTCACGGCAGCCTCATCAGGGATTCGGTGGAACGGGGAGTTGCATACGATCCATCGTGGCCTCGGCCGACGGGATGTGGCAAATCTACTGTATCGGCCCGAAAGTCACTGGACGGCCGTCGTATTCACGGGTCCGACTGCGCCACAGTGGTTTCGGGTCGCCGTCCGGCGGTGGTTTGTATACGATGCGGCCATTCTGTTCGGAAGGAACTCATGGATCCCGCGCATCTCGTGCTCCTGTTCGCCGCCGGATTAGGGGCGGGCGTCTGCAATGCCATCGCCGGGGGCGGCAGTCTGCTGTCGTTCCCGGCGCTGCTGGCCACGGGGCTGCCGCCGGTCACGGCGACCGTCACCAACTCGGTGTCGGTCTGGCCCGGATACCTCGGCGGGGCCGCCGCGCTGCGCAAGCGGCTCGACGAACACCGCACCCTGGTCCCCGGGCTGGTGCTGACCGGCGTGGTGGGCGCCACCGGCGGGGTGATCGCGCTGCTGGCCGCGCCGCCCAAGGTGTTCGCGGCGCTGGTGCCCTATCTGATTCTCGCCGCCACCGCGCTGTTCGCGGCACAGCCGCTGGTGTCGCGCAAGCTGTCCGAGCGCGGCGGCGACTCCCGCCTGCGACTGTTCGCGGGCGTGTTCCTCGGCGCCGCCTACGGCGCGTACTTCAATGGGGGCATGGGGATCGTGCTGCTCACCGCGCTGGCGCTGGGGATCGACGCCTCGATCACCCGGCTCAACGGGTTGAAAAGTCTTCTCACGCTCACGGTGTCGAGTACCGCGGTGATCGCGGTCGCGCTGTTCGGGCCCGTCGAGTGGTGGGCGGTCGCGGTCCTCGCCCCGGCCTGCCTGCTCGGCGGCGTCCTCGGCGCCCGGGTGGCGGATCGGCTGCGGCCGGGCGCCTTCCGGGCGGTGGTCATCGTGTTCGGCGTCGGGGCGGGCGCGGCCATGCTGCTGTCCTGACCGCGTTTCCGTCCTGACTCCGCTGTTCTCCCTCTCCTACGACACAGGTGGTGCATCTCATGAACGATCTCCTGCTCCGCGGCGGCCGGCCCTGGACGCCCGGTGCGCCGGTCACGGTCGCCGACATCCTGATTCGCGACGGGCGGATCGCCGCGATCGGATCCGGGCTCACCGCCGACGGCGTCGAGTCCGTGGATCTCGCGGGGGCGCTGGTGCTCCCGGGACTGGTGGACTCGCACTGCCACCTCGACAAGACCATGTACGGCGGGCCGTGGGTGCCGAACACCGGTGGCGGCACGCTCGCCGGGCGGATCGCCAACGGCGAGGGCCGCCGCGACGAACTCGGGCTGCCGAGCGCCGACTACGCGTCGAACCTGCTGGGGGCCATGGTGTCCGCGGGGACCACCCACGTGCGCAGTCACATCGACATCGATCCCGAAGTCGGGTTGGGCGGCGTGGACGCGGTGCGGGCGGCCGTGGCCCGGCACGCGGATCGGGTGGACGTCCAGCTCGTGGCCTTCCCCCAGGGCGGTTTGCTGACCCGGCCGGGCACCGCCGAACTCCTCGAGGCCGCGCTGGCCGACGGGGTGGAGGTGGTCGGCGGGCTGGATCCCGCCGGGTACGACGGGAATCCGGTCGGGCAGCTGGATGTGCTGTTCGACCTCGCCGAGAAGTACGGGGCGGGCATCGACATCCACCTGCACGACCGCGGCGCCCTCGGCGCCTGGCAGTACGACCTGATCGTGGCGCGCACCAAGGCCACCGGTCTGGCGGGGCGGGTCACCATCAGTCACGCCTACGCGATGGGCGAGCTGGAGCCGAGCGAACAGCGCCGGATCGCGGAAAACCTCGCCGAGGCCGGGGTTTCGATGGTGACCTGCGCGGTCGGCAGCGCACCTGTGGTGCCGGTCCGGGTCATGCACGCCGCCGGGGCAGGGCTGGCCCTCGGCAATGACGGCATCCGGGACCTGTGGACCCCCTACGGCGACGGTGACATGCTGCGCCGGGTCATGCAGGTGGCGTTCCGGGATCGCCTGGTCTTCGACGCGGACATCGAACTGGCCCTGGCGGCGGGCACCTACGGGGGAGCGGCCCTGCTCGGGATCGAGGACTACGGGCTGCGCGAGGGCGCGACCGCCGACCTGTTCGCGGTGGACGCCGAAACACCCGCTGCCGCCGTGGTTTCCGTGCCGCCGCGATCGCTGGTGGTCAAGCGTGGCCGCGTGGTCGCGCGGGACGGCCGCCTGCTCGGCGACTGATCGTATACGAAACAAGGGTGTAATCGCCTGGACCGCATTCGGCAACGAGCCGCCGATAGAAATGTGGACATGCGCACCACCGCCTCCACCACCGTCAAAGGCCAAGGCCCGGACGGGAATACGGACGCCTCCGCGAGCGGGAATGCCACCGCCGCCGCCGGCACCGTATACACCGATCCGGCCTTGGCCTTTCATCATGTCGGCCTGACCTTCGAGAACGGCACCCACGCGCTCGACGGCATCGATATCGCCATCCGGCCCGGGGAATTCGTCTCCCTGGTCGGCCCCTCCGGCTGCGGCAAGTCCACCCTGCTGCGGCTCGCGGCCGGATTCGAGAAGCCCACCGCCGGAACCATTTCCGTCGCCGACGGCAAGCTCGGCTATGTCTTCCAAGAAGCGACCCTGCTGCCGTGGCGGTCGGTCCTGCGCAATGTCGAACTGCCCGCGGAACTCGCGGGCGTGGACAAGGCCACCCGGCGGGCCACGGCCCGGGAAGCCCTGGAACTGGTCGGGCTCTCGGGCTTCGAGAACCACAAGCCCGCGCAGCTGTCCGGCGGCATGCGCATGCGCACCTCGATCGCCCGCGCCCTGACCGGTGCTCCGGAACTGTTCCTGTTCGACGAACCGTTCGGCGCGCTCGACGAGATCACGCGGCAACGCCTCAACGAGGAAGTGAGCGGCCTGTACCGGCGCTCGGGCTTCACCGGGGTATTCGTCACCCACTCGGTCGCCGAAGCGGTGTTCATGTCCACCCGGGTCGTCGTGCTGACCGGTCGGCCCGGCCGGGTGGCGGCCGATATCGCGGTGCCCCTGGACTTTCCGCGCTCACCAGAACTGCGATACACGCCCGAGTTCGGGGCCATCGCGGCCGAGGTGTCCGCGGCGCTCCACGAGGCCGAACGAGGCACCGCCCAGCCGCTGGGGCGGGCCGCGTGACCGCCGCGGCCGCGGACAGCGGAATCGTCGTACCGGACGCCACCACCAGCGGCGAACCACGCACCCCGATGTGGCGGCAGCTCCTGCGGAAACCACGCTGGCCCTTCGCGATCGCGCCGATCCGGGTCATCGCACCCGTCGTCGTGTTCGTCCTGGTCATGTCCGCGTGGTCCATCGCCGGTCACTTCCTGATCGCCGAGGAATCCCGATTCCTGTTGCCGCCACCGGAAGCCGTGGTCTCCAAGGGACTCCTGGACACGGCTACCCGCACCGAGATCCTCACCGCGCTCGCAGCGACCGTGCAGATCGCGCTGGTCGGCCTCACCATCGCCATCGTGCTCGGCGTCGCCTTCGCGGTGATCATGAGCCAAGCCCGCTGGGCCGAATACTCCCTCTACCCGTACGCCGTGATCCTGCAGACCATTCCGGTGCTGGCCGTGGTGCCGCTGTTCGGATTCTGGTTCGGCTACGAGTTCGGCAGCCGGGTGATCGTCTGCGTCATGGTGTCGCTGTTCCCGGTCATCACCAATACGCTGTTCGGCCTGAAATCGGTGCAACCCTCCGAGCAGGACCTGTTCACGTTGCACGGCGCCAATCGCCGGCAGCGCCTGCTGAAACTCCAGCTCCCCGCCGCCCTCCCGGCCATGATCTCCGGCTTCAAGATCTCCGCGGGCATGGCGGTCATCGGCTCCATCGTCGCGGATTTCTTCTTCCGCCAGGGCAATCCGGGCATCGGTCGCATGATCGACGTCTACCGGCAGCGGCTGGCCACCGAGGAACTGCTCACCGCACTGCTGCTGTCCTCCCTCGTCGGGCTGATCCTGTTCTGGATCTTCGACTTCCTCGCCGGACGCGTCGACCGCGCGCACGGCAAACGTATCGACCCCTAGGAATGCTCGTGAAGAATCGTGTCCTCGCCGCTGCCGCCCTCACCGGCAGTGTCCTGCTCACCGCCGCCTGCGGTGGGGGAGCCACCACCCCCAAGCCCACCGGGCAGGGCGCGCTGGCCGGGGTCTGTCCGGCCACCGTGGTCATCCAGACGGACTGGTTCGCGACGCCCGAACGCGCCGCCGCCTACCAGTTGGTCGGCCCGAACGGCACCGTCGACGCCAAGAAGGGCGCCTACTCCGGCCCGCTCGGCGACACCGGCGTGAATGTCGAAGTGCGACTGGGCGGTCCGTTCCTGGGTGGGCAGCCGGTGCCCGCCCAGATGTACCAGGACACCTCCATCACCCTCGGCCTGGTCCCCACCGACGAGCAGGTCCGCGCCGCCGCCAAGTTCCCGCTCACCGGCGTCTTCGCCTCCCTGCAGAAGAACCCGCAGATCGTCATGTGGGATCCGGCCACCTACACGGTCAATTCGTGGAAGGACGTGCCCGGCACCAACGCCCCGATCCTGTACTCCGAGGGCAAGATCTACATGGACTACCTGATCGCCCACGGTGACGTGAAGAAGGAACAGGCCGACGCCTCCTACGACGGCACCCCCAGCCGCTTCGTCGCCGAACACGGCCGCGTCATGCAGCAGGGCTACGTCTCCAACGAGCCCTACCGCTGGGAACACGACGTCAAGGGCTGGCAGAAGGCCACCGGCCACCTCCTGGTCGCCGACGCCGGCTACGAGAGCTACCCCCACGCCTGGTCGGTCCGCAGCGGCGAACTCGACAATCTCCGCCCGTGCCTGCAGAAACTCGTACCGCTGCTGCAGCAGGCCGAGATCGACTACGTCACCGACCCCGAACCCACCAACCAGGCCCTGCTCCACATCGCCCAGACCATCCCCGACGGCCCGCCCATGTCCGCCGCGGGCAATACGGACTCGGTCAAGGTGCAGCTGAAGGAGAAGATCGTCGCCAACGGCCCCGGCAACACCCTCGGCAATTTCGACCTCGACCGTGTCACCCGGGCCATCGCCCAGGTCACCCCGCTGCTGAAGTCCCGGGGCCGCGAGGTCCCCGACGGCCTGACGGCGACCACCCTGGTCACCAATGAATTCATCGATCCCGCACGAGGACTCAAACAGCAGGGCTGAATTCGAGCCGGCCGCCTGCGGAGAGCGGTCAGGAAGCAGTCAGGAGTGTGTGCGGGGCTGGTGCGGCTCCGCACACACTCCTTCGAGCTGTCGGACCACCAGGTCCAGGAAGGCGTCGACCTCGTCGAGGTGATAGGCGGGATCGCCGATGGGCGCGAGGTGGAAGGTGATGGCCCGGACCTCGTCCGCGGTCAGGCCGTTGGGGCCGTGATGGGCGAGGGTGGCGGCCAGGCGGTCCAGGAACACCCCTACTTCCTCGGCTCGATAGCCGCGGAAACCGTAAGGGGGAGTGGAGAATTGGATCTGCAGGACGTCCTCGGGGGTGAGCTGGTCGTGGGTGCGGCTCACAGGCTGGTGGGTCCGGCCCAGGCGTAGGTACTCCAGTTCCATGCACAGCCGGTCGAGGAAATCGTCGACCTGTTCGATGTCGTAACCGGGTTGCCCGGGTGGGGGACCGTCGAATTCGACGAGCCGGATATCGGCGACGGTCAGATGGTCGTGGCCCGCCATGGTGTCGGCGATGCGCGCGCAGAAGGCGTCCACCTGGGCGGGGTGGTAGCCGTGCGGCCCGTGCGGTGCGGGGCCGAACCGGCGGCGGCGGACGTCCTCGGGGGTCACTCGGGCCATTGTGCCAAGAGCTTCGTGTCCGAATTACTTCCGCCCCTTGCGGATCCGGCCGCACCGGACATACGGGTCTGTTTGTACACGGTTTTCAGCGCCTGCCGGATCGCCGCCTCAGTGCTTGCGCACGCCGTCGATGAGCAGCGCTCGGATGGCGTGGCTGAGATCGTCCACCGCCCGCGGATCGGGGGTGCGGATGCCGTGCACGATGGCGGCCAGCAGCATGCCGGTGACCGCGCGCGCGGTGTTCACGGTGTCGAGATCCGCACGCAGATAACCGTGTTCGACCCCGTGCTCGAGGTATCCGGCGGTCAAGGCGTCGGCGGTGTCGAGCAGGCCGTAGAGCCGCTCGGTCAATTCGGAGTCGATGCCGGTGGCCTGGAACAGCAGTAGCTGCGCCACCCGCCGGTCCTCCAGGAAGATCCGGTTGAGCGCGTCGCCGATCCGGTCCACCTGCGCCCGGTACTCCTCGAGGCTGTCGGCCGCGTCGGGGGCGTTGTCGGTGCCCAGCGCTTCGATGATCCGCGCGGCCAGGTCGTCGATGACGTGGTCGATGATGTCGCGCTTGTTCTCGAAGTACCGGTAGAAGGTGCCGTGCCCGATGCCGAGCTCGGCGGCGATATCGGCGATGCCGGTGGCGTGGTAGCCCTTCTCGGCGAAACACGCGAACGCCGTGTCGATGATCTCCCGGCGGAGTTCGGCCTTGCGTCGTTCGATTCTCGAGGATGGCTTCGTCACCAGGCCGATGATACGGTGATCACAAACGGAATGAGATGTCATTCCGTGACAGATGAATCATTTTTCGTAGAACGCACAGCTCAGCGGGAGGTTCGGCGTGGCACCTCAGTACGACGCCATCGTGGTCGGGGCGGGTTTCGGCGGTATGGGTGCGGGGATCGAGCTGGATCGGCTCGGCCTGGGCAATTTCCTCATCCTCGAGCGCGAGGACGACCTCGGCGGCACCTGGCATGTCAATCACTATCCGGGCCTGGCGGTGGACATCGCCTCGGTCACCTACTCGTACTCCTTCGAACCCAACCCGAACTGGTCACGGCTGTTCGCACCGGGCTCGGAGCTCAAGAAGTACGCCGAACACGTCGCCGACAAGTACGACCTGCGCCGGCGCATGCGCTTCGGCGCCACCGTGGGCGGCGCCCGCTGGGACGCCGAGCATCAGCACTGGGTGGTGGCGGTCGAGAACGGTGAATCCCTCACCGCGCGTTACCTGATGGCCGCCACCGGCTTCCTGTCGCAGCCCTACACCCCGCCGTTCCCGGGCATCGACACGTTCGAGGGCAAGATCATCCACACCACCGCCTGGGAAGACGGCTTCGACCTCACCGGCACCAAGGCCGCCATCATCGGCACCGGCGCCACCGCCGTGCAGTTGATCCCCGAGGTCGCCAAGAAGGCGCGGGCGCTCACCGTCTTCCAGCGCACCCCGATCTGGGTGGTGCCCAAGGTCGACGCCCCCATCCCGCCGTCGGTGCAGAAGCTGTTCGCGCGCGTTCCGGCCACCCAGAAGGCCGCCCGCCTGATCAACACCTCCATGCTGGAGGCGCTCATGGTGGTCGGCGTACTGCACTTCAAGCAGGCCAAGCCGCTCAACAAGGCCGCCGGACTGCTCGCCAAGGCCCACCTGCGCACCCAGGTCCGCGACAAGCGGACCCGCGAGAAGCTCACGCCGGACTACGATTTCGGCTGCAAGCGGCCCACCTTCTCGAACCTGTACTTCAAGACCTTCAACGAGCCGCACGTGCGCCTGGAGACCAACTCCATCGAGCGCATCGAGCCCGACGGCATCGTCACCGCCGACGGCCACAAGACCGAGGTCGACACCCTCATCCTGGCCACCGGATTCAACCTGTGGGACGTCAACTTCCCGGCCATCGAGATCGTCGGCCGCGACGGGGTGAACCTCGGAAAGTTCTGGCGCGACAACCGTTTCCAGGCCTACGAGGGCATCACGGTGCCGAAGTTCCCCAACTTCGTCAGCCTCAACAGCCCATACTCCTACAGCGGCCTGTCGTACTTCACCACCATCGAGGCGCAGATGAAACACATGACGCGCCTGTTCGGGGAGATGTTCCGCCGCGGCGAGCAGGTCTTCGAGGTCACCGAGCGCGCCAACGCCGAATTCCTGGACCGCGTCACCGACAAGCTCGGCTCCTCGGTCTTCTACGGCGGCCAGTGCTCGACCGCGCGCAGCTACTACTTCAACCAGCACGGCGAGGCCGCCCTGCTGCGCCCGACAAGCACCCTGAACGCTCACCGCGAAGCGGCCGGCTTCCCCCTGGACGACTACAGCTACGGACAGCGGCCCGCCTGAGTGAGACTGCGCGGTCGGCACTGTCGGGGGCCGACCGCGTGGCCCGGGGAATCAGCCCTGGGCGAAAACGGGTGGACTCCGGGACAGGTCGGCGCGCGTTCTCTCAGGGATTACTGGCAGACTGTCGGGAAACAACCGTCTGACCACTGACCAGGAGCTGACTTCGACGATGGACCTTCTGCTGCCGCTGCTGCTGGTTGCCCTGCTCATCCCGATGTTCCTCGGCGTACGCCGCCAGAAGCGGGAGATGGCGAAGGTGACCGACATGCAGGACGCCCTGAAGGTCGGCGACCGGGTGGTCACCACGTCGGGTCTGTTCGGCACCGTGGTCGAACTCGATGACGCCACCGTCGATCTGGAGATCGCCGAAGATGTCGTCACCACCTGGCTGCGCAAGTCGGTGCTCGAGGTGCGCAACGACGAGGAGGCCGACGACACGGCCGCCGACGACGACACCGCCGCCACCCCCGCGGCCGACGGCACCACCGCCTCGGCCAACGGCGCCGCCGCGGCCGAGGACGCCACCGCCGAAGCCGCCGACGACACGCCGCGGCTGACCAAGGACTGAACACATCCGGCGCCATCGGCCGCTCCGGGCTGTACTCGACGTACACCGGCGGCCGGTGGCGCTGCGGTGTGTACCCGCTAGTTCCACCCTCGATCCCGCCTAGGAGATAAGTACTGTGCCACCTTCACAGGGAACGGCGCATCCATTGCGCCTGCTCGGCGTCTACGCCGCGCTGGTGGCTTTGATGTTCGGCCTGATCTTCTTCACCGGCGACAAAGTCCACACCCCGAAGCTCGGCATCGACCTGCAGGGCGGCACCCGGGTCACCCTGACGGCTCGCACCCCGGACGGCGGCAAGCCCAGCCAGGACAGCCTGAAGAAGGCCCAGGACATCATCGAGAAGCGCGTCAACGGACTCGGCGTCGCCGGCTCCGAGGTCGTCATCGAGGGTGACAACCTGGTGATCACGGTCCCCGGCGAGGACGGTGCGCAGGCGAAGTCGCTGGCCACCACCGCCAAGCTGTACGTGCGCCCGGTGCTCAATGTGACCGCGCCGCAGGTCGGCAAGCAGACTCAGCCGCAGCAGCCGCCCGCGGGCGCCCCGACCACCGCCCCGGCAGCGCCCAGCACCGTGACGCCCGAGACCACCTCGTCCGCGCCCACCACGTCGGCGGCGGCGACCACCGAGGCGACGGTCCCGCAGAACCGGGTGTTCCCGGCGCAGGCCCCGACCACCCCGTCGCCGACTCCGGCGCCGAGCCCGCAGCAGTCGCAGCAGGAGATCGCGGCCGCGAAGGCGTTGCGCCAGAGCACCGATCAGGCCGCGCAGCTGCAGGCCATGGCCACCATGGACTGCACCAAGCCGGATCCGCTGCAGGGCAACGACGATCCGAACCTGCCGCTGGTCGCGTGCAGCAGTGACGGCACCGAGGTCTACCTCCTCGACAAGTCCAAGCTGGACGGCCAGGAGATCAAGAACGCGACCGGACAGCTGGATTCGCGTCAGGGCCGCTGGGTCGTCGACGTCGAGTTCAAGTCGAGCGGTTCGGACGCCTGGGGCAAGCTGACCAACGAGTACCTGAACAAGCAGCTGGCCTTCGCGCTGGACACCAAGGTGGTCAGCGCGCCGCGAGTCGAGTCCGGCAACCAGTTCGGCGGCAGCACCCAGATCAGCGGCAACTTCACCGCCACCACCGCCAAGGAGCTGGCGAACTCCCTGAAGTACGGTTCGCTGCCGCTGTCGTTCACCACCTCCGAGGCCGAGACGGTCTCCGCGACGCTGGGCATGTCCTCGCTGCACGCGGGCCTGATCGCGGGCGCGATCGGCCTGGTGGCGGTGCTGCTGTACTGCCTGCTCTACTACCGCATGCTCGGCTTCCTGGCCGGTTTCTCGCTGCTCGCGGCGGGTGTCGCGGTGTACGCGCTGATCGTGTTGCTGGGCCGCTGGATCGGGTTCACCCTCGACCTGGCCGGTATCGCGGGTCTGATCATCGGTATCGGTATGACGGCCGACTCGTTCGTCGTGTTCTTCGAACGCATCAAGGACCAGATGCGCGAGGGCCGCAGCTTCCGCTCGGCGGTGCCGCGCGGTTGGCAGCGCGCCCAGCGCACCAACCTCTCGGGTAAGACGGTCTCGCTGATCGCCTCCGCGGTGCTGTACCTGCTGGCCGCGGGTCAGGTGAAGGGCTTCGCCTTCACCCTCGGTGTCACCACCGTCCTCGACGTCATCGTCCTGTACCTGGTGACCGCGCCGCTGATGATGCTGGTCTCGAGGTCGCCGTTCTGGGCGAAGCCGTCGGTGAACGGTCTGGGTGCAATTGCAGAGCTGGCACAGGAACGCAAGGCCACCGCCGGCGTTCTGGTGAAGGAGGCGTGATCATGGCCAAGTCCTCACCCATCGTGGTGGATTCCGACTCCGAGCTCGACTACGAGGCGACGCCCGCGGACAAGCGGCACAGCCTGTTCGAGCGGCTCTACACCGGCACCGGCGGTTTCGAGATCGTCGGCAAGCGCAAGGTGTACTACGGCATCGCCGCCGCGCTGATCGCGATCGCGATGGCCAGCATGGTGTTCAAGGGGTTCACCCTGGGCATCGACTTCGCCGGTGGTTCGCGCATCCAGCTGCCCGCCTCGGACAGCGTCACCACCTCCAAGGTGGAGGATGTCTACCGGTCCGCGCTCGGCCACGACCCGGTGACCGTGCAGAAGGTGGGCTCGGGCTCCTCGTCGACCATCCAGATCCGTTCGGATTCGCTGAACGCCGAGCAGGCCGACAAGCTGCAGAACGCGCTGTACGACTCGTTCCAGCCGAAGGACTCCAGCGGACAACCCAACCGCAACGCGATCAGCGTGGCCGAGATCAGTGAGACCTGGGGTGGCCAGGTCACCCACAAGGCCTTGCTCGCGCTGGTGGTGTTCGTCGGATTGACGATGCTCTATATCGCGATCCGCTTCGAACGAGACATGTCGTTCGCGGCCATCGCCTCGCTGTTGTTCAACCTCATCGTGACCGCGGGCATCTACTCGCTGGTCGGATTCGAGGTGACGCCCGCGGCGGTGATCGGTCTGCTCACGATTCTGGGCTACGTGCTCTACGACAACGTGGTCGTCTTCGACAAGGTCGAGGAGAACACCAGCGGTGTGCTGCACCTGACCAAGCACACGTACGCGGAGAAGGCGAACCTCGCCGCCAACCAGACCCTGATGCGATCGATCAACACCACCGTCATCGGCATCCTGCCGATCATCGGCATGCTGGTGATCGCGGTGTGGTTGCTGGGCGTCGGCACGCTCAAGGACCTGGCGCTGGTGCAGCTGGTCGGCATGATCGTCGGTGGTTACTCGTCGATCTTCTTCGCCGTCCCGATCCTGGTGTCGCTCAAGGAGACCTGGGGTCCGGTCGCAGCGCACACCAAGAAGGTGCTCAACCGCCGTGCGGGCGGCAGCCGCGCCCGCGTGGGCGTGGCGGCAGCCGAGCGGGCCGGCGTCGCCGGTCGCGGCTCGGACGCCAACGGCGCCGCGCGCGAGCACGGGCCGCGTAGCCAGGTCACCCGGGCGCCGCGTCCGGGCGCCCGGCCGAGTGGGAAACGACAGCAGCGACGGCACTAGGCGCACAGGGGGTTTCGCGGGTGAAGCAAGACCAGAAGATTGTGCGCCGGACCGCCGTCGACACGACTGTGCGCCGGACCGTCGTCGCGCTGATGGCGGGCACGCTCGCCGCCGGCGCGCTGGCGGGCTGCGCGGGTAAGAACCAGGTGCCCTCCATCGGGTACGGCGTGGACGCGGTCGTCGCCACCTACAACGGCGGCAGTGCGCTCGGCGCGAACAGCGGTGCGACCGCGGTGTTCTCGCGGGTGCTGACCGGGTTCTTCTACACCGGACCCGACGGGCAGCCGGTGGCCGACACCGACACCGGCACCGCCAAGGAGGTGCCGGGCGAGTCCCAGACCATCCAGTACCGGCTCAACCCGGAGGGCGTCTATTCCGACGGCATCCCCACCTCCTGCGACGACCTGGTGCTGACCTGGGCCGCGCGCAGCGGGCGGTTCACCAAGCCCGCTCCGGGCGGCCCGGTCCCGATGTTCGAGGCGGCGAGCACCGACGGCTACCGCGATATCGAACGCGTCGACTGCCAGCCCGGGTCCAAGGACGCCACCGTGCTGTTCCGCCCGGGCAAGCACTATTCGGCGTGGAAGACGCTGTTCAACGCCGCCGAGCTGATGCCCGCGCACGTGGTCGCCACCCAGGTGAAGATCCCGAACGTGGTGACCCCGGTGCAGACCGGCGACCAGCCCACCCTGGAGCGGGTCGCCGACTTCTGGAACAACGGCTGGAAGCTCACCCCCGGCAAGGTGGACGCCACGGTGCTGCCGTCGTCGGGCCCGTACCGGATCGACTCCTTCACCGACAAGGACGGCCTGGTCCTGGTGAAGAACGAGAAGTGGTGGGGCAACCAGCCCCGGACCGGACGCATCGTGGTCTGGGACCGGCACTCGGACCTGAAGTCCAAGGTGTCGGACAATTCGATCGGTGTGCTGGACGTGGGCGCGGGATCGCTGGGTGACGTGGGCCTGGGCAGCTTCCACAGCCAGAATCTGCCCGGTCGCGGCGTCGAGCAGCTGGTGCTCGCCACCGGTGGCGTGTTCGACCGTACGGACGCGCGGCGCGGCTTCGCCTCCTGCGTGCCGCGGCAGGCGCTGTTCGAGAAGTTCGGGCACCCGGACTACACCGTGAAGATCGGCCCGGGCGCCGGGCCGCTGAATTCGCGGACCGTGCAACAGGATTCGGTCTACTACCAGTCGATCTCGGGCGCGGGCGACAAGTACAAGGGCGACGGCACCGCCGCCCAGGCCGCCGCGTCCTCGAGCGTGGCGAACCAGACCGTGCGGATCGGCTACGTCAAGCCCGACGAGCGCCGCGCCGCCATGGTCGCCGCCATCGCCGACGCCTGCAAGGCCGCCGGGGTGAACGTGATCGACGCGGGCGCACCGGATTTCACCGCCGCGCAGCTCACCGAGGGCAAGGTCGACGCGATCCTGGGCGGCACCGCCGCCATGCCGGGCCCCTCCGGCACGCTCGCCGCGACCGACGCCATCGCCGCGCTACGCACCGGCGCGGGCCTGAATTTCGGGCGGTTCGGCAACGGCCGCTACGATGCCATCGCGGATCAGCTTGCGGCGGAGGACAACTCGACAGCCGTGCTGAATCTGCTCAATGAGCAGGAGAACCTGCTCTGGAGCGAGATGCCGTCGATTCCGCTGTTCGCCTCCCCCCGCACCATCGGGTTCGGCAACGGCATGGAGAACGGGATCGCCAGCGCCACGAAGGCGGGCGCGGGCTGGAATATGGATCGCTGGGTACTGAAACGGTAGTTGTGCCGGACCGGCGTGGTGAACGAGGAGTGGGTGTAGATGAGCAAGCACGAGATGCTGGATACGGCCGAACTGGTGGGGGAGCGGGCCGCCCGGGCCGAGGAAGCGGTGCGGCGGCTGACCCGCTGGCACGATGACTTCCCGACGCCGGGCGTGCGTTTCGCCGACCTGACCCCGGTGTTCGCCGATTCCGCGGGCTTCCGCGCCGTGCTCGACTGCTTCGCCTCCTGCGCCCCCGACGCCGACCTGGTCGCCGGTGTCGACGCGCGCGGCTTCCTACTGGGCGCGGGCGTTGCCGCCATCCTCGGCACCGGCGTGGTCGCGGTCCGCAAGGCGGGCAAGCTGCCGCCGCCGGTCATCTCCCGCGAGTACACCCTCGAATACGGTTCGGCCGCACTGGAGATCCCCGCCGACGGCATCGATCTGAAGGGCCGCAAGGTGCTGCTGCTCGACGATGTGCTCGCCACCGGCGGAACCCTCGCCGCGGCGGCCGAACTGTTCATCGCCGCCGGCGCCGAGGTGACCGCGGCGGCGGTGGTGCTCGAGCTCGGTTTCCTCAACGGCCGTGAGCGCCAGGGGGATTACCCGGTGACCTCCATCGTCAAGCTCTGACCTGCTCTCTCCGGTCGCGCATCATCGTCCGCTCGGTCAGCGGGCGATGATGCGAGCCACGAATCCGCTGACCACCAGCCAGAAGATGGCGGCCAGGCCGTAGTCCAGGATGATGTCGAAGTCGACGCTCCCGGTGTGGAACAGCCCCGGGAAGAACAAGGCGAGTGGTTCGGCGAGCCCCTTGATGAAGACGAAGAACTTGTTGGACTGGTCGGCATTGAGGACCAGCATCAGGATGTAGACGCCCTCGATGAGGGCGAACAACGCGCCGACGCCGCTGATGATGCGAGCGGCGTGGACTTCATTGCGGGCGACGTACGGCATACCCCAGGGATGCCCGCGGTATGCGGGTCGAAACAGACACGCAGGTTCTGTCAACAGAGACACGCACGCCAGGTGTGACAGTCGCGCAGGTCCGTGAAACCGCGTGTCCGCCATGGCATGATGTCCGAGTGATCAGCGCGGCGGCCGGGAGCTTTCGGGCGTGAGGCCCAAATACCTCGTGGGTGGGGCGATCTGCCTGATATTGGGGATGATGACGCTGCTGCTCGTCATCATCCTGCCCGCCAGTGAGACCAGTTGCGGCCCTGGATCGCCCGCCATCCCCGCGCTCACCTCCGCGCGCACCGAACCCAGCTGCCCGTCCACCGGTTCGCCGGTCGAGGCGGGGCTGCAGGAGGGCGCGCTGCGTGTCCTGCGCTGCACGGTGGCCCGCTTCGGGATGATGGATATGCGCGGCGTGGTCGACGACGACGCCACCCCGGACCTGAAGGCCGGGCGCGCCGTGGAATTCATCGTCGGCGGCGATTCCGGCAAGGGCGACGCCATCGTGTCGTTCCTCCAGGAGAACGCCGCCGCCTTCCACGTCGACTACCTGATCTGGAAGCAGCGCAGCTGGACTCCCGGCGCGGCCGCCGGCATCCAGTGGACTCCGCTGGGCGATCGCGGCGACGCGGCCCGCAACCGCCTGGACCGGGTACTGGTCACCGTCAAGGACGCGGCCCCCACCTCGACCGTGCTCGCCCCCGCCAACGCCTCCATGGCCGCCGCGCCCGGCCGGGTGAACGAGGCGGGCAGCCTCACCGGCGCGGGGCGCCACCAATATCCGCTCGCCGCAGGCACATTCACCATCTCCGACACCTTCGGGGCGCGCGGTGGCGCGCACCTGGGCGTGGACATGGCGGCCGCCGCGGGCACCCCCATCTACGCCGCGGCCGACGGTCTGGTGGTGGCCTCGGGCGCGGCCTCGGGCTTCGGCGACTGGGTGGTCATCGACTCCCTCGACGAGAGCGGCCGCCGCTACTCCACGGTGTACGGGCACATGTACGAGAACGGCATCTTCGTGCGCACCGGCGACATCGTGCAGATGGGCCGCCACATCGCCGACGTCGGCAGCAATGGCGAATCCTCGGGCCCGCACCTGCATTTCGAGCTGGTCCCCGGTGGGCGCATGACCGGCGGCCGCCAGGTCGACCCGATGCCGTGGCTGGCCGGCGGCAGCATCCCCGCGCCCTCGGGGCCGTACTGCGAGAACGGATTCGGCACCGCGGGCGGCAATCTCGCCTCCGGGAAGGTGCCCGCCGAACTCGAGATCTGGTACCGGCGCGCGGGTTCGCTGTGCCCGGAGATCGGCGCGTCGCTGCTGGCCGCGCAGGGGCAGGCCGAATCCGGGTTCCGTACCGACGCCGTCTCCCCGGACGGCGCGCAGGGCATCGCCCAGTTCATGCCCGGCACCGCCCGCGCCCTCGCCCCCGACGGACAGCCCTACGTCATCGACGCGGACGGCAAAGGCTATGCCAGCGTGCTGGACCCGGCCGACGCCATCATCGGGCAGGGGCGCTACATGTGCGCCATCGCCAAGACCATCGAGGGCTGGATGGCCGCCGGGAAGGTGTCCGGTGACCTGACCGCGCTCACCGTCGCCGCCTACAACGCCGGTGAGGGCGCGGTCCTGTCCTCGGGCGGCATGCCCAACCAGATCTCGCGGCACTACACCGAGACCCGGCCGTACGTGGCGCGCATCCTCGCCGCCGAACCCGGGTTCCGCAGCCTCGGCAGTGAGGGCCGGTTCCAGGCCGACCCGCACGCCGATCTCGGCCCGCAGATCGTGGCCGCCGGTGAGCAGTGGATCGGGACGCCGTACGTGTTCGGCGGCGGCGGCCCCGGCGGGCCCAGTGACGGCGGCTTCGACCAGGCCGGATTGACCGCGGCCGCGGTGTTCGCGGGCAGCGGCAGCACCATCACCCTGGCGCGGACCGCCGAACAGCAGTGGGAGCAGGGCGTCGAGGTGCCGTTGCTGTCGGCCAAGCCCGGCGACCTGGTGTTCGGGTCGTTCGGGCCGCGGGGACCCTCCGACGTCGGCATCTACACCGGTGGCGGCCGCATGCTGCACGCCGAAGCCGGCGGCAAGGTCGGCGAGGTGCCCCTCGCCAATGGCATGAAGGCGTGCCGCATCGCCGGCTGAACGGGGTTGGCCCGGGGTATCGGGACATGTAGTATCCCTATTCATGTTGATGGGTGAAGGCGTCGAATGGGGGCTGCACTGCTGTGTGGCCCTGGGCTGGCTCGACGACCACGCGCCGATCGCCACCGCCCGGCTCGCCGAGATCTTCGAACTCCCGCCGGAGTACCTGAAGAAGCGGCTCCAACCGCTCGTGCGGGAAGGGATCCTCGAGTCCACTCCCGGAGCGCGCGGGGGATACCGGCTGGCGCGGGCGCCCGAACGCATCACCCTGATGGACGTCGTCGCCGCCGTCGAAGGGCGTACGGCAGCCTTCCGATGCACCGAGATTCGCCGTCGTGGCGCGGGCGCCGCGCGGGGGAGCGAGGAATTCGCCAAACCGTGCGGCATCGCCGCGGCCATGGGGCGGGCGGAACTGGCCTGGCGGCGGGAGCTGACGGCGCAGACCGTGGCCGACGTGATGGCCGGGACGCCCGCCAATGCCTCGAAGTACACGCGCCGCTTCTACGAGAACGTGACCGGCTGACCGGTCGTTTCGCCCGCGAGAACCGACCCGGCCCACGCCGGGTTTTTTCGGAAGGAGATTCGGGATGATGAGTATCCCGGTTAAGGCTGGTTCGACCGCACCTGCGCCCGTCGCCGGTCGGAACGGGCTGCGGCGCACGGGGATTCTGGCGCTGGGCACGTTCGCCGTCGGCACCGACTCGTTCATTCTGGCCGGATTCCTGCCGGATGTGGCCGGGACGCTGGGGGTTTCGCTCGCGAGTGCGGGACTGGCGGTGACGGTCTTCGCCGCCACCTACGCGCTCGGATCGCCGGTGCTGGCGACGCTCACCGCGCGGCTGCCGCGCCGGACCCTGCTGGTGTCGGCGCTGCTGGTGCTCGCCCTGGCCAACCTCGGCTCGGCGCTGGCGCCGGCGTTCTGGATCCTGCTGGCCACCCGGATCGTGGCCGCGCTCGGGGCTGCCGCCTTCACCCCGAACGCGGCGGCGGTGGCCTCGGCGCTCGTTCCGCCGCGGGCCCGCGCGCGTGCGCTGGCCGTCGTGGTCGGCGGGCTGACCGTGGCGACCGCGCTCGGCGTGCCGCTCGGTGACCTGCTGGCCGAGCGGATGGGGTGGCGGTCGGCGTTGATCGGCGTCGGGGTCGTGTGCGCGGTCGCCGCGGCGGGAGTCGCGGCGTGGGTGCCCGCGCTGCCCGGAAATCCGGTGGTGCCGTTGGCGACTCGGCTGGCGGTGCTGCGCGATCGATCCGTGGCGGCCGTGCTGCCGCTCACCGTGCTCGGCATGGGCGCGGCCTACACCGTGTACGCGTACGCGGTTCCGGCCCTGGGGGCCTTGGGAATCGGGGCATCGGACACCGCGTGGGTGCTCGGCCTGTACGGGGTCGGAGCGATCGCGGGCAATCTGTCGTCGGGCTACGCCACCGATCGGTTCGGACCCGTCCCGGTGCTCACCTCCGGATATGCGCTGATGGCCGTCTCCCTCGGCGTCATGGCCGTGCTGGCATCGACCGGTGCCCGGCTTCCCGTGCTCGTCGGTGTGCTGGCGCTCGGCTGGGGCGCGGCGACCTGGTGTCAGACGCCCGCGCAACAGCACCGGCTCCTCGCCGCCGCGCCCGCGGAATCCGGGCTGGTGGTGGCCTTGAACGCCTCCTGCATCTACCTCGGCATCGGGGCGGGGAGCGTGCTGGGCGGGGTCACCCTGGGGCACGGCGTGACGGTCATGTTCGGCGTGGCCGCCGCGCTGGCGCTGGCGGCGCTCGGGTATCTGCGCGTCACGGCGCGTTGACGTGCGCTGAGACTCGGCTCACGAAATATGTTCTTGCCCCGGTCTGTTGATCTCCGTTACCGTAGTTCGGTTCTCATTCCCGTCTGATCGGAGACATGCCGTTGATCTTCTGAGGTGATCGCCGAGTGGCCCGCAATCGCGCGCCGCATTCGCTCACTCTCGGGAGACCCGTATGTCTATGCCTGTTATTTCTGTTTCCGATCTCACCTTCGCGTGGCCGGACGGCACCCCCGTGTTCGACGGACTCGACGCCCAGTTCGGACCGGGTCACGTCGGCCTGGTCGGCACCAACGGCGCGGGGAAATCGACCCTGTTCCGCCTGCTCACCGGGGAATTGCGCGCCCAGCGCGGCTCGGTGACCATGCCGGGGCGGTGCGGGTACCTGCGTCAGGATCTCGGACTCGCCGCAGGACAGCGGGTGGACGAGGTGCTCGAGCTGTCGGAGATCCGGAAGGCGTTGCACCGCATCGAATCCGGGACCGGCGACGACACCGACTTCGAGACCGTCGGCACGGCCTGGGACATCGAGGAACGAGCCGTCGCGTTGCTGGGTCGGCTCGGATTGCATTACGTCGCAGGTGATGTCGCGCACCTGGACCGCCGCCTGGACACCCTGTCCGGCGGGGAGACCGTGCTGCTCGGCCTGGTGGCCGAACTGCTGCGCGAACCCGATGTGCTGCTGCTGGACGAACCGACCAACAACCTCGACCGGGTGGCGCGCGAGCGGCTCTACGAGGTCGTCGGCCAGTTCCCCGGCACCGTGCTCACCGTCAGCCACGACCGCGAACTGCTGGACCGGGTCACCACCATCGCCGAACTACGGCACGGCGAGGTGCGGCTCTTCGGCGGCAACTTCACCGACTACCAACGGATCGTCGACGCCGAACAGGAAACCGCCCGCGCGGCCGTCCGGGAGGCGCGCAGCGATGTCCGCAAGCAGTCGCGCGAACTCGTCGAAGCCCGCATCAAACTCGACCGCCGCCAGCGGTACGGGCAGAAGATGTGGGACCAGAAACGTGAACCCAAGATCGTCATGGGCGAGCGCAAACGCCAGGCCCAGGTGGCGGCGGGCAAGCTGCGCAACAACCACATCGGCAAGGTCGAGGAGGCCAAGGATCATCTGACCGACATGCAGGACCGGCTGCGCGACGACCGCGAGATCCGCGTCGATCTGCCCGGCACCCGGCTCTACCCGGGCCAGGACGTCCTCGACCTGACCGAGGCGCGACTGGCGTGCGGACCCACCGTGACCCTGAAAATCACCGGGCCCGAACGCATCGCGCTCACCGGACGCAACGGCATCGGCAAAACCACGCTGCTGCACCGCATTCAGGAGGCGGGCCCGGCCGTGCCGTGGCGCATGCTGCCGCAACGCCTCGACGTCTTCGACGAATCGAAGACCGTGTTCGAGAACGTCGCGGCCACCGCGCCGCACGCCGCACCCGAGCGGATCCGCGCCCAGCTGGCCCGGTTCCTGTTCCGCGGCGCCGACGCCGACGTCGCGGCCGGGGCGCTCTCGGGCGGGGAGCGGCTGCGGGCGGCGCTGGCCATGCTGCTGCTGGCCGAACCGGCGCCGAAATTGCTGCTGCTCGACGAGCCGACCAACAACCTGGATCTGCCCAGCCTCGCCCATCTCACCGAGGCGCTGGCGAGCTTCCAGGGCGCGCTCGTGGTGGTCAGCCACGACCCGCGATTCCTGGCCGGCATCGGGGTGACACGACGGCTGGAACTGACCCGCGACGGGCTCGAGGCGAGTCCGAGCGAACAGTGAGCAGGACGGGTATCGTTCATCGCTCCGGAGCGGTTGGCACCGGCGGTGGACGCTGCCCCGGTCGTGATCCGATTCCAGGACTAAAGTGGATGATCTGGGTGGTTGAACGGTCCGATATGGTTTTCCTTTCGAGGCCGCGAGCGGAGGTGGCATGACACAGCATCTGGAGAAGGCGAACTCGGGGCAATCGCCCGAGGAAGGATCCGCCACCCCGGCGGCCAACGCACAGTCCGCGGCCGCCGCCCGCAACACCACCGCCGTCCCCACTTCCGCCTCCCGCCGCGTCCGCGCCCGCCTGGCCCGCCGGATGACCGGGCAGCGCGGCATCGCGGCGGTCAAGCCGGTACTGGAACCGCTCGCCAGCGTGCACCGCGAGCTGTACCCGAAGGCGAATCTGGCTCTGCTGCAACGGGCTTTCGACGTCGCCGACGAGAAGCACCAGCACCAGTTCCGGAAGTCCGGCGACCCGTACATCACCCATCCGCTCGCGGTCGCCAACATCCTGGCCGAGCTGGGCATGGACACCACCACCCTGGTGGCCGCCCTGCTGCACGACACCGTCGAGGACACCGGGTACTCGCTCGACGAGCTGACCGCCGAATTCGGCACCGAGGTCGCCCACCTGGTCGACGGCGTCACCAAGCTGGACAAGGTCAACCTGGGCGCCGCCGCCGAGGCCGAGACCATCCGCAAGATGATCATCGCCATGGCCCGCGACCCTCGCGTGCTGGTGATCAAGGTCGCCGACCGGCTGCACAACATGCGCACCATGCGCTTCCTGCCGCCGGAGAAGCAGGCCAAGAAGGCCCGCGAAACCCTCGAGGTGATCGCGCCGCTGGCCCACCGCCTCGGTATGGCCACGGTCAAGTGGGAGCTCGAGGACCTCGCGTTCGCGATACTGCACCCCAAGAAGTACGACGAGATCGTGCGCCTGGTCGCCGACCGCGCGCCTTCGCGTGACACCTACCTGGCCAAGGTGCGCGCCGAGATCGTCAACACGCTGGCCTCGAGCCGGATCACGGCCGTCGTCGAGGGCCGCCCCAAGCACTACTGGTCGATCTACCAGAAGATGATCGTCAAGGGGAAGGACTTCGACGACATCCACGACCTGGTCGGCATCCGCATCCTCTGCGACGAGGTGCGCGACTGCTACGCCGCGGTCGGCGTCGTGCACTCGCTGTGGCAGCCCATGGCCGGGCGGTTCAAGGACTACATCGCCCAGCCGCGCTACGGCGTCTACCAGTCGCTGCACACCACCGTGGTCGGCCCCGACGGCAAGCCGCTGGAAGTGCAGATCCGCACCCAGGACATGCACCGGACCGCCGAGTTCGGCATCGCCGCGCACTGGCGGTACAAGGAGACCAAGGGCAAGCACTCCAACGACTCCACCGAAGTCGACGACATGGCGTGGATGCGTCAGCTGCTCGACTGGCAGCGGGAGGCGGCCGACCCGGCCGAATTCCTGGAGTCGCTGCGCTTCGACCTGAAGTCGCCGGAGATCTTCGTGTTCACCCCCAAGGGCGACGTGATCACGCTGCCGCAGAAGTCGACCCCGGTCGACTTCGCCTACGCGGTGCACACCGAGGTCGGGCACCGCTGCATCGGCGCGCGCGTCAACGGCCGCCTGGTCGCGCTGGAACGGCAGCTGGAGAACGGTGAGGTCGTCGAGATCTTCACCTCCAAGGCCCAGAACGCCGGCCCCTCGCGGGACTGGTCGAACTTCGTGGTGTCCCCGCGCGCCAAGGCCAAGATCCGGCAGTGGTTCGCCAAGGAACGCCGCGAGGAGGCCCTCGAGGCGGGCAAGGACGCCATCAGCAAGGAGGTCCGTCGCTCGGGCCTGCCGCTGCAGCGTCTGATGAGCGTGGACGCCATGAGCGCCCTCGCCCACGAACTGCACTACACCGACATCTCCGCGCTGTACGCGGCCGTCGGCGAGAACCAGGTGTCCGCGCACCACGTGGTGCAGCGGCTCATGGCCCAGCTCGGCGGCGTCAGCGATGTCGAGAACGAACTGGCCGAGCGGTCCACGCCGTCCACGGTGCCCGCCCGCCAGCGCACGACCGGTGACGCGGGCGTGGAGATCCCGGGCGCGCCCGGCACCGTCTCCAAGCTGGCCAAGTGCTGCACCCCGGTGCCCGGCGACGAGATCATGGGCTTCGTGACCCGCGGCGGCGCGGTCAGCGTGCACCGCACCGACTGCACCAATGCCGACTCGCTGCGCGCGGAGCCCGAACGCATCATCGAGGTCAAGTGGGCGCCGTCGCCGTCGTCGGTCTTCCTGGTCGCCATCCAGATCGAGGCCCTCGACCGCACCCGCCTGCTCTCCGACGTCACCAAGGTGCTCGCCGACGAGAAGGTCAATATCCTCTCGGCCGCGGTCACCACCTCCGGTGACCGGGTCGCCATCTCCAAGTTCACCTTCGAGATGGGCGACCCGAAGCACCTCGGGCACCTGCTCAATGTGGTCCGCAATGTGGAAGGCGTCTACGACGTCTACCGCGTGACCTCCGCCGCCTGACGTCCCTCCACCCCGAAACGGGGTGGGGGAGCGGTCATTCGGCGCGCAGCAGCGGCTGGGTGGAGCACCGGAACGCGCCGCCGAACAGCCGCGACACCGAGAAGTCGATGTACTCGACGGTGATGCCGCGCTCCTTGAGCTGGGTGCCGACGCGGTCGAATTGCGGGTCGGTGATGTAGGTTTCGCTGTCGATGGGCAGGCCGTTGGTGGCCATGGCGGCCGCCTCGTCCTCGGTGACGTCGATGCGCTCCCAGTCGCGCAGCGCCGCGGGCAGTCCGTCGGGGAGTCGGTCGGGGCAGGCGATGAGCAGCCCCTCGCGGACCAGGCCCAGAGCGCAGTCCAGGTGCAGGACGTGCTCGGGCATGCGGACCGGGGTGACGGTGAAGCCCTGGGGGCGAAGGTATTTCGCGAGCCAGTGGTAGCCGAGGGCGTTGCTCGCCATCCCGGACAGGCCGACGAAGACCTGTTTGCCGAGGACCAGGACATCGCCGCCCTCGAGGAACGGACCGGGTCCCGGATGGCCGATGCCCGGCTGCGGCAGCGAGACGTAGTGCGCGGCGGCGGGCATCACGCGCGCCAGCAGCAGGTCGCGGCTGGGCAGCACCTCGCGGCGGCGGTGCGGGAACTGGAGTACGCCCTCGATCACGTTCTCGCCCACCGTGAACCACGGATCGCGGACGAAGAAGTTGGCGTAGCCCCCGGGTCCGGCGGCCGCCTTCTCGGCGGCGGTGAACAGGCGCGGGCGCAGCACCTCCACGCCGTGGCGTTCCAGGACGGCGGCGAGCTCGTCGCGTTCGGCCTCCCACGCGCGTTGTTTGTCGGGGTACACCTCGCCGAAGGTCTTGCCCCAGACCACGTCGAGGATGCCCACCGCGGCCGGTTCCACCGGCATCGCGTGGCCGAGTAGCTCGGTATTGTCCGGAGCGCGGAATTCGCTCTGGGAGACCACCACGGTCCGCAGGGGCGCGAACTCACTATCTACGCGAACATTCTCAGTTGCAGCAGACATAGGTGAACGATAGCGCCCCCGATCCGGACCGGCGCGTCCGCGAGTCGTGATTGCGGGCTGTTCGCTGAGCGCCGTACCGTCAAGGACATGGTGGAGTGGCGGGCGCTGGTGCGGTTCGCGGCGGTCTACGCCGCCACCGCGACGGCCGGGCTGGCGATCATGATGCCCGTCAGCTACGGCTGGTTCACCTCCGCACCCCAGAAGGTCGACCTCATGGTGCGCAGCGTGCCGCTGGCCATGGAGTCCGGCGCCATGGTCGCGGTGATCTGCGCGGCCGCGGTGGTGAGCATCGGCAGCAGCCGCGCGGCCTGGTACGCGGTCGCGGTCGCGCTGCTGGGCATCCTGGTCAATCACGTGGGCATGTCCGGGGTCGGCATGGATTCGCTGACCACCGTCAACTACGTCGACGCCCTGTGCGCCGGTGTCATCATCGGCTGCCTCGCGCCCGTGGTGTGGAGGCCGTCCCTGGCGGGCGGCGCGTATCTGTTCGGCTGCCTGAGCTCGGTGATCTTCGGGGATCTCGCCCAGCCGCCGGACGAGGACCGGTGGTCGAGCACCCTGGACCGCGTGTTCGGCGGCGCACCGCCGGTGTGGCTGATCCTGGTGGCGCTGGCGCTGGTGGCGGCAAACCTTCCGGCGCGCGGTCACGTCAGGCCGATGCCCGGTGAGGGACCGGACTTCTCGCTGGCCCCGATCCTGTCCGGAGCCGTCGCGGTGTTCACGCTGGCCCGGGCCTCGCGCTGGCTCGCCGAGAGCGGTGATCGGGTCGTGGTGGTCGTCGCGGGTGTCGCGCTGGTGATCGTCGGGGCGTTCGTGGCCGCGCTGATCCTGCCCGGCCGCGACGGGGTGCTGGTGCTGTTGCTGGTGGCCTTCTGCGCCGCGGCCTCGGCGGTGGTCACCGTGCCGCGTCCGGGCTGGGCGAATCTGCTGATCGACGTGGCGGTCGCGGCGGGACTGCTGGTGGCCTGGCTGCGGCCGCGCCCCTATGTCGCGATCGCGGCGTCGGCGGTGCTGGCGGCCGTGGCGGCGCTGCTCGCGCTGACCGGGGTCGCGAACGCGGCCTGGGCGGTGCTGGGTGTGGTGGCCGTCAGCCTGGTGGGCGGCGGCAATCTCGGGTCCGCGCTGCCGCGGCGCGCGACGAGCGCGGTGGTCGCGCTGTCGGTGCTGTTCGTCCCGTCGGCGGCGGTCGCGTTGCGCGGCAGGCCGTTCGGGCGGATCGGCTATTCGCCGCACTGGTATCGACTGCCGCAGGTACCGCACGAACCCGTGCCCGCCTACGCGGCGCTGGGGATCACCGCGGGCTGCGCCCTGGGGATCTACCTGCTGCGGCGCTGGCGGCCCGAGCAGTCGGCACCGGTCGGTCCGGTCGCCGTCGAGACGGGAGAAGTCCATGGCGACGCGTGACTCGGTGCCGACGAGCGATTCGGTTCCGACGAGCAGCACCGCGTCGATCGGCGGTGCGCTGCCGCTGGGTGGCGCGATCCCGACCGGCAAACGGGTGGCCCTCGCCCTGGGCAGCGGCGGGGCACGCGGATACGCGCACATCGGCGTCATCGCGGAGCTGCGGGAACGCGGCTACGAGATCACCGGGGTGGCGGGGTCGTCGATGGGCGCGCTGGTCGGCGGACTGTACGCGGCGGGCAAGCTCGACGAATTCACCTCCTGGGCAACGACTCTCGGCCAGTTCGAGGTGGCGCGCCTGCTGGATCCGGCGTTCAGTGAGCCCGGCGTGATCCGGGCGGGGAAGATCCTGGACCGGATCCGGGAGATGCTCGGCGAACTGTGTATCGAGCAGCTCCCGATTCCCTACATCGCGGTCGCCACCGACATCACGACCGGCCGCTCGACCTGGTTCCGCCACGGCGAACTCGACGCCGCCATCCGCGCCTCGATCGCCATCCCCGGCTTCATCACCCCGGTGCTGCGGGACGGCCACGTCCTCGTCGACGGGGGCGTCCTCGATCCGCTGCCGGTGGTCGCCACCATGGCGCTGGGGCAGGCGGATCTGCTCATCGGGGTCGACCTGTCCGGTCCGCCCGACCCCGCCTACGACCGGGCGCAACCGCGGACCAACTGGTTCACCCAGTGGTGGCGGGCCTCCGCGCAACGGCTCGGCCGCGCCCCGGAGGCTCCCGTCGAGGAGCAACCGCCCGCCCTGAGCAGTGTGCGCGCCACCGACGTCGCGCAGCGGGCCATCGACCTGATGCTGGCCTCCATCACCCGCCAGCATCTCGCCGCTCACCCGCCCGACCTGGTGATCTCGGTGCCGCAGAACATCTGCGGCACCATGGATTTCCATCGCGCCGCCCCGATCATCGAGCAGGGCCGGGCGCTGGCCGTCGCGGCCCTGGACGCGCTGGCCGACGCCGGCGCCGCCGCCCTGCCCGATTGAACGATTGCCCGGAGGTCACCGGTACGATCGGCGCGAACCGGACCGCCCGCCAGGGCGGATCCCCACCCGAGCGAAGGACTCCGTAGCAGCATGAAGTTCGAGAATGTCACCGTCACCAAGCGCGCCAACGTCTACTTCGATGGCAAGTGTGTGAGCCACAACATCGAGCTGGCCGACGGCACCAGCAAGTCGGTCGGTGTCATCCTCCCCGCCACCCTGACCTTCAACACGGGCGCGCCGGAGATCATGGAGCTGCTCGAGGGCCAGTGCAACGTCACCCTCGCCGGTGAGACCGAGGCCGTCGCCTACAAGGGCGGCGAGTCCTTCTCCGTCCCGGGCAACTCCAGCTTCGTCATCGAGGTCGTGGAGCCGGTCCACTACGTCTGCCACTTCGGCTGAGCGGAACTTCCCCGCGGCCCGGTCCCTCGAATGGGGCCGGGCCGCAGTCGTTTCCGCCGTCCGCGTGGTAGGCATGGGGGATGACGACGCTGGGAGTGGTGTTCCGTCCGCAGCAACCGCCGGAGCGGCTGCGGGAGGTGGTGCGGGCGGCCGACGCGTCGGGGCTCGAAGAACTGTGGCTGTGGGAGGACTGCTTCCTCGAGGGCGGGATCGCCACCGCCGCGGCCGCACTGGCCTGGAGCGAGCGGGTGCGGATCGGCGTCGGGGTGCTGCCGGTGCCGCTGCGCAATGTCGCGATCACCGCCATGGAGCTGGCCACGCTGGAACGGATGTTCCCCGGGCGTGGGATCTGGGGCGTGGGGCACGGGGTGCAGGACTGGATGGGGCAGGTGGGGGCGCGGGTCGCCTCGCCGATCACGCTGCTGCGCGAATACCTCGAGACACTGCGGGCCCTGCTGGACGGGCAGCGAATCTCGGTGCGGGGCAGGTATGTTCAGCTCGACGATGTCGCGTTGGACTGGCCACCGGCCGCCGCGCCGCCGATCCTGGCCGCCGCGACCGGGCCTCGCACCCTCGAACTGGTGGGTGCGGCGGCCGACGGGGTGATCCTCACCAGCTCCACGCCCGCCGCCGGCGTCCGCACGGCCGCCGAGATCGTGCGGGCCGCCCGGCCGGAATCCCTGGCGGCGCAACCGTATCCGATCGTCGTGTACCTGCTCGCCGCCACCGGGCCCGGAGCCGCCGACCGGGTGGCGGCCGAACTGCGGGCCGAGAACCGCGACACCATCCCCGGCATCGGGGTCACCGGGGACGCCCGGGCCATCGCCGACGCGGTGATCGCGTGGACCGAGGCCGGGGCCACCGGTGTCGTGCTGCAACCCACCGGCGACGAGCCCGACCCGGTCGGCTTCGTCCGCTTCGCCGCCGAGCAGGTCAGGCCGCTGGTGCCCTGAATCCGGCCGGACCGCACCGGATTCCGGGCACCGGTGGTCAGCGCAGGTCGCGGAAGAACTCGCGGATGTCGCCCACGAGGATCTCCGGTTCCTCCAGAGCCGCGAAGTGGCCGCCGCGGTCGACGTCGGTCCAGCGGGTGATGGTGTTCGACGGCTCGCAGTAGCGCCGGATGCAGACATCGTGGGCGAAGGCGATGACGGCGGTCGGGACACCGGAATTGGTTGCGGGAGCGCCCCATTCACCGGTCTGGGCGTAGCCCACGTAGGCCGCGGAGCCCGCGGTGCCGGTCAGCCAGTACAGCATCACATTGGTGAGCAGGCGATCCCGGTCGATGATCTTGTCGGGCACCACATTGCGGGGGTGCGTCCATTCGCGGAACTTGTCCATGATCCAGGCCAGCTGCCCGACCGGGGAATCCACCAGTCCGTAGGCCAGCGCCTGCGGGCGAGTCGACTGGATCGCGATGTAGCCGAACTCCTCGCGCATGAACGCCCCGATCCGGCGGACCCGGTCGCGTTCGAGTTCGGTGAGCTGGTCGAGATCCTCGGCGGCCGAGGCCGGGGGCAGGTTGGTGCCGCCGTTGACGTGCACGCCGATCACCTTGTCCGGGGCCGTGCGCGCCACCTCCGGGCTCACCGCGCCGCCGATGTCTCCGCCCTGCACGCCGTAGCGCTCGTACCCGAGCCGCTGCATGAGCTCGGCCCACAGCCGGCCGACCCGCGCCCGCGTCCATCCGGTGTCGGCGACCGGCCCGGAGAATCCGAACCCGGGCAGCGACGGAATGACCAGGTGGAACGCGTCGGCCGGGTCGCCGCCGTGCGCCGCCGGATCGGTGAGCGGCCCGATGACATCGAGGAATTCGACCACCGATCCGGGCCAGCCGTGGGTCAGCAGCAGCGGCACCGCGCCCGGTTCGGCCGAGCGGATGTGCAGGAAGTGCACCCGCTGCCCCTCGATCTCGGTGAGGAACTGCGGATACCGGTTGAGTTCGGCTTCGGCGGCGCGCCAGTCGTATCCGGTGCGCCAGTGCTCCACCAGTTCCCGCAGCCAGTGCACGGGCACGCCGGTGTCCCAGTCGTCGCCCGGCAGCGGGGCGGGCAGCTGGGCGGATTCGAGCCGCCGCCGCAGATCGTCGAGCTGAGTCTGGGGGATGTCGATGCGGAAGGGAGTGACCTGTTCGCTCATGAGAACTACGTTACGAGCCGGTTAGGACAGGTTCCGCCCTAGCTGTCGGGCAGAATCGAATTCATGTTGGAAACCTCGGCTCGACTGCTGCGACTGCTGTCGTTGTTGCAGACCCCGCGCGAGTGGAGCGGCGCGGATCTGGCCGCCCAGCTCGAGGTGGACGTGCGCACCGTGCGTCGCGATATCGAGAAGCTGCGCGCCCTGGGCTATCCCGTCGACGCCACGCCCGGTTCCGCCGGCTACCGCCTCGGCGCGGGCGCGAATGTGCCGCCGCTGCTGCTCGACGACGAGGAGGCCGTCGCGGTCGCCATGGGCCTGCGCACCGCCGCGGGCGGCACCATCGCGGGCATCGAGGAGAGCTCCCTGCGCGCGCTCGCCAAACTCGAACGGGTGCTCCCGTCGCGGCTGCGTCACCGCCTGACCGCCCTCCAGGACGCGACCGTCTCGGTCCCCTCCGGCGGCCCCCGCGTCGACCCCGACACCCTCACCACCATCGCCGCCGCCATCCGCGACCAGCACCGTCTGCGCTTCGACTACCGCACCCACGAGGGCACCGAAACCTCCTACCGCACAATCGAACCCCACCGCCTGGTCCACCACGGCCGCCGCTGGTATCTGACCGGCTGGGACGTCGACCGCGAGGACTGGCGCACCTATCGCGTCGACCGTCTCACCCCGCGTATCCCGACCGGCCCCCGGTTCACCCCGCGTGAGGCCCCCGACGCCGCCGACCAGGTGTCCCGGGGCGTCACGTCGGCCCCCTACCGCTACCGCGCCCGGATCACCCTGCTGACCTCCGCCGACCGGGCCGCCGATGTCATCTCTCCGACGGTCGGCGTCCTCGAAGCCGTGGACGCGAACACCTGCGTCCTGCACGCGGGCGCGAACTCACTGGACGCGATAGCCGTCTACGTCGCGGGCTTCGGCTTCGAATTCCGGGTCATCGAACCACCGGAACTGGTCGACCGCATGCGTGAATTGTCCACGCTCCTGAGCCGCGCGGCCGGGGACGGCTGAACGGATCCCGCGCTCTGGTCGTTTCAGCCCGCGAGAGCGGTGGTGGTCGCGGAACGGATTGCGGCGGTGACGGTTTCGGGCTGTTCCAGCATGATCAGGTGGCCGCAGTCGGGGACGGTGACGGCGTGGGCCGGACGCAGGGTTTCGTTGAGACGAGCGCCCGCGGCGGCGGAGAGGATCCGGTTCTTCGCTCCCCAGACGGTGGTGATGGGCGGGAAGGCGGGGGAGGGGTGGAAGGTGTCGAGGGTGGCCAGCGTGGGGAGGTCGCGCGCGATGGCGGCGGGTGGGTACAGGCGGCGAGGCTCGGACCAGCGGTGACGCAGAGCCGTGAACGACGGGGAGGTCATGGCCCGGCCGCGCGGGCCGAGCTGTTCACGGACCACGAGGTTGGCGGCGACGCCGGGCAGGCGGATGGCGCTCGCGACCGAGTCGAGGGGGATGCGGGACGCGGCGCGGGCGGTCCAGCCGGTCGGTGTCGGCCGCAGGGTGGCGGCCGTGAGCGGGCTGCACAGCACCAGGGCGCGCACGTTCTGCGGGTTGGCGCGGGTGTAGAGCAGCGACAGCGCACTGCCGAAACAGTTGCCGACCAGCGTCACATTGGTGAGGTCGTGGGCGCTGATGAACTCCGAGACCAGCCGCACATAGTTGGCGACGGTATAACCGCCGGTGGGGGAGTCGGAGTCGCCGTAGCCGAACAGGTCCAGCGCGTAGACGCTGTGCGTGGCGGCCAGGGCGCGGGTCTGGTTGGTCCAGATGTGGCGGTCGCCGCCGATATTGTGCAGGAACAGGATCGGATCGCCGGATCCGGCGTGGTCGTAGGCGACGGATACGCCGTGATAGTCGAATGCCGGCATCGGGCGCTCTCCTCATTGAGTGCGGTACTGCGCTGTATCCAGCCATGCTAGCCGGTACCGCGCGTAACACAAGGTTTCGCGGAGAGCGCCCGAACGCTGGTCAGCGGGTGGATCCGGCGATCACCCCCGTGCGGTGGATCCAGGATTTCAGTTCGGTCATGCCGGTGTCGCGGTCCATAACGGGCCGGTATCCGAAATCGCGGGCGGCGGCCGAGGTGTCGTAGGTGCCGGTGCGGGTGAGCACCGCCACCGAGTAGCGCGACAGCGGCGGGGTCCAGTGCTCGGCGAGATACGGGACCCGCCGGATGTTTTCGATCGCCGCGACCACCAGCGCCACCAGATGCGGGTCCAGCGCCCGGCCCGGCGGCGGATACCCGAGGTCGGCGGCGACCTCGGCGAGGAACCCCCACACCTCGGTGCGTTCGGCGTCGGCGATGAAATACGCTCTGCCGCCGACATTCTCGCTGGCCGCGGCCTTGACCATGGCGTCGACGATATTGTCCACGTGGCACAGCGAGGCGTGGACGCCGCGCCCGCCCGACAGATCCGGCAGGGTCCCCGCCGCCGCCCGTTCCAGGAGCCGCACGATCGGCCCGGACCGATCGCCCGCGCCCCAGATGGCGCGCGGCCGCAGCGCGCAGGTGGTGAAGCCGGGCGCATCGGCCGCCAGCACAAGGCGTTCGGCGGCGGCCTTGGTCTCGCAGTAGTGGTTCAGATAGCGCGACGGATACGGAACCGACTCGTCTATATCGATCTGGTCGCCGCCGTCACGATCCATCAGCGCGCTCGGACTCGACACGAACACGAACCGGCGGGCGCCACCGGCGGCGGCCGCGGCCAGCAAACGCGCGGTGGCCGTGGTGTTCTCGGCCCAGAAGCGGGCGCGGGTGCCGCGCTCGTCAACCCGGGCCGCACTGTGGAACACCGCGTCCACGCCCGCGACCGCCCGCTCCAGGGACGCCGGATCGCCGAGATCGCCGACCACCCGGTGAACGTGGTCCAGCACCGGGGTCAGGTCGCGCAGATCGCTGGTGGGCCGTACCAGAATCGACACCTCGTGCTCGCCGTCGCCGACCAGGCGGCGGGTCAGCGCGCCGCCGAGGAACCCCGAGGCCCCGGTCACCAAGACCTTCATGACGCCCCCTGCCCGAGCTGCTTGTCCGCCCACACCGTCAGCCGTTCGCGGCCGATCTTGGCGTTGTGGCGGATGTCCACCGGGAAGCGGGGATGGAACAGGAACTCCGTCACCGGCTTTGTGATCTCGAATTCGTCGCGCCGCCCGCGCAATTCGCGCTCGACGGTGTCGCGGTCGGCCCCGGGCTCGAGTTCGACGCACAGCACCGGCAGTTGCTCGCCGCGCGTGCCCACGCCGACCAGCGCGCTCCGGGCTACGCCCGTGACCGTGTTGAACACCTGCTCGACCTGGACGGTGAACATCGGCCCGTGCGCCGTCTCCAGCCGTTGACTCTTGCGGCCGCAGAACCGGATTCGTCCCGCGTCGTCGAGCCAGGCCAGATCGCCGGTGCGATGCCAGATCACCTCGTCGTCGGTGACCTTGCCGACCCGGTCCGCGGTCGGCGGCCAGAAGTAGCGCGTGCTGACATTCGGCCCGGACACCACCAATTCCCCGATCCCGAGCGGGCCCGCGAGGCCGCCCCGCCCCTCGACATCCGACCAGTCCGGCAGCGGATCATCGGTGATGGGGATGATGCGCGCTCGCACGTGCAGCGCGGGCGCGCCCACGCAGACGCCGTGCCCGGTGTGGGCCTGCGCCACGAGTTCGCCCAGCAGTTCCCGGGATTCGATGGTGGCCATGGGCAGCGCCTCGGTCGCGCCGTATCCCGAGTACACCTTGGCGTCGGTGGGCAGCACCTCGCGCAGTCCGGCGATGCAGCTGTCCGGCACCGGCGCGCCGCCGGAGTAGACGCTGCGGATGCTCGGCAGCGCGGCCCCGGTGCGGCGGATGTGGTCCAGCAGCGGGATCAGCACGGCGGGGGAGGCGAACATGGTCCGCACCCGGAACCGTTCGACCGCGTCCACGACATGCGCGGGATCGGTCGCCCCGACCTTGGACGGGATCAACGGCGGTAGCACGCACCGGGATCCGAGCAGCAGTTCCAGGATGCCCGCCACCGGTGCGGTGATCAGCGAGGTCTCCGGCGCGACGTGCTCGCGCGCGGCGTCCACCTGGTCGATCATGGCGGCGAGATTGCCGTGGGTGAGCACCACCGCCTTCGCGGGCCCGGTGCTGCCGGTGGTGTAGGCGATGAGCAGCGGCTCGTCATTCGGGGCGGGCTCGCGCTCGGGCAGGGCGGAAGCCGGTGTGCGGCCCCAGCTCTCGAGGGTGGGTCCCTGCCACCAGGAGCGGCCCACGGTGACCGCCACCCGCACCTTGCGGAAGTAGGCGCGGAACACGATGCGCAGCGCCTGCGCCTCGGTGACCCCGACGAACGCCTCGGCGTCGGCGGCGCGCAGGCAGCGCAGCATCTTGAACAAGCCCATGCCGGGGTCGATCACCACCGGCACCGCGCCGATCTTGAACAGTCCGTACAGCACCGCGTACAGCTCCGGCCCCGGCCGCACCAGCACGATGGTGCGCACGCCGCGGCCCACGCCGGCCGCGAGGAACCGCTCGGCAATGGTGTCCGACCACGCGTCGAGTTCGGCGTAGGTGAGTTGCCGGTAGTCGGGCAGGCCGGCCCGGGTGCGGCCCTCGGCGTGGATCACCGCCGCCCGGGAAGGATGCTCGGAAACGATATCGGTGAATCGATCCAGGGCGCGCCAATAAACAGTGGGCAAGGAATGCGACACACTTCCCCCAGGGAATTGTCGAGGAATGCGAGGAATATGTCGGTGAGGCTACACGGGGCTCTCCGCGGCCGCTAGCCGTGTCGATTCGAATTCGTTTGATATACAACGGATTTAGTGTGTCTCGCGGTACCGACACCGGTTACTCCGCACCCCCTATCCCACCCCTACGGGGAATCGAAATACTGTGTACAACAGGCTGATCCGTGATCATCGCCCCGTTCGAGTCCACCCCTCCGTGCGGTAGCTTTCCAGTCGGCATCGGGGCCTACGGAAATCCACCCGAGAGAGCAGGGGGCCACATGCGTACACGCTTCGAATCCATTGGCGCGTATACACCCAGCACCATCCGTTCCACCGAAGACGTCATCAATGCCCTATCGGTACCGCGGGCCTTGGATCTGGAACGAATTACCGGAATCAAGAATCGCCGCGTGCACAACAGCGACCCCGGCGATTACGAATCCTCATTCGTGCTCGCGCAGCGGGCCATCGAGGATTGCCTGGAACGCTCCGGCTACGCGGCCGAGGACCTGGACGTGATCATCTCGGTCTCGATCACCCGGTTCAC
Source organism: Nocardia sp. NPDC004340 (assembly GCF_053602575.1). Lineage (NCBI taxonomy): Bacteria > Bacillati > Actinomycetota > Actinomycetes > Mycobacteriales > Nocardiaceae > Nocardia > Nocardia sp. NPDC004340. Next base: position 344,500 of record NZ_JBSGDW010000004.1, on the reverse strand, counting down.
CGCGCCCGGGCAGTACTGCTTCGCCCCGTCGTTCGCCGCCCAGCTGGGCGCCGCCATCGGGGCGGGCAGAGCGCTGCACTTCGACCTGTCCAACGCCTGCGCCGGGATGATCACCGGCGTGCTGGTGCTGGACCGCATGATCAAGGCCGGCGTGGTGCGCCGCGGCCTGGTGGTCAGCGGCGAGCAGATCACCCCCATCGCCGAGACCGCCACCCGTGAGATCTCCAAGCCCTACGACCCGCAGTTCGCGGCGCTCACCGTCGGCGACGCCGCGGTGGCGGTGGTGGTCGACGACCGCGGCGACGATGACGACGAGATCCACTACATCGAACTCATGACCACCTCGGCCGGTGCGGAACACTGCATCGGCATGCCGAGCGACAAGACCACCGGCATCGCCATGTACACCGACAACCGGGCACTGGCCAGCGAATCCCGATTCCTGCAGGGCATTTCCCGCATGGCCGACTTCCTGTTCGAGACCGGCCGCGCCTGGGAGAGCGAGAAATACGACTACTGGATCCACCACCAGTTCAGCGGCCCGGCCATCGAGTACATCAGCTCGCTCACCGAACGCCATTTCGACACCCCCATGCCGCAGGCGCTCAATATCTACGCCGAGTACGGCAATACCGCGTCCACCTCCCACTTCCTGGTGCTGCGCGAACACCTGGCGCAGGGGCGAATTCCGCGCGGCTCCAAGGTACTGCTGATCCCCGAGGCGTCCGGGGTGGTCTCCGGTCACCTCGCCGCGACGATCTCCCGGCTGGAGGCCTGAATCCATGAGTACCGCAATCGTTTCCGCGGCCGTGTGCACCGACGCCGACACCGGCAGCTATTTCGAACTCGCCGCCCGCGCGGGGCGGCAGGCGCTGGCCGCCGCCGAGATCTCCGCCGACCGGGTCGGCCTGGTGATCAATGCCGGGGTGTTCCGCGACAGTAATATCGCCGAACCCGCCGTCGCCGCACTGATCCAGAAGCGCCTCGAGGTCGGCCTGGAGTACGCGACCGGCCGCCTGCCCGCCTTCTCCTTCGATCTGCTCAACGGCGGCACCGGGGTGCTGCACGCCCTCATGACCGCGCACTGCTTCACCGGGCTGGGCGATGTCGAGTACGCGCTCATCGTGGCCGGGGACACCCACCCCACCACCGAGCGCGGCCGGGAGGACTTCCCGTACACGGCCAGCGGCGCCGCGATCCTGCTGCACTCCGCCGGTGAAGGGGGCGGTTTCGGCCGTCTCTACACGACAGGGAGCACCGGTCCGCTCACCCCGACCGCCTGGGCCGACCTCGAAGCCGCCGGAACCGCGGGCCGCGGTGCGCTGACCGTGCGCGCCGCCACCTCCGATCCGCTGGATCTCGCCGAAACCGTGCTGCGGGACTGCCTTTCCGGCGAGGGCCTCGAGCCCGGCGACTTCGCCACCGGCGCGGCGGTGCTGCTCGCCCCGGCCCCGGTCGCCGGATTCCGTGAGCGCGTGGCCTACCGGGTCGGGGTGCCGTCGGCGGCGGTGGCCGGAGTCGATCCCTTCGCGGGCGACCCGTATTCGGCGGGCCCGGTGCACGCGTATCTGAGCGCGGCCGGCCAGGGCATGCTCGACGAGGCCCGGTCCGTGGTCTTCCTGGGCGTGGACGGCGACGCGGCCGCGGCCCTGGTCTACCGTCCGCGAGTGCTCGCCCCCACCTCCTAGGGGAAAGTGAAATACACTGTTTGGCAGTAGATTTCGAAACCCGCTGTGCCCCGGCTGATCCTGGGCGTCCACACGCCCTCGCTGCAATGATGCCGCTCGCGCACACCGAAGCTCGCCGTGCCATGTCCGTCAGCCGGGCGCCCGCGATTCGGTGAAGGGACCTCAGATGGCACGGTCGGTCGGACGGGACCGAGGGGGATTACCGGTGGGGGCCGGTGTCGGGACACGGACGGCCGAGGCCGAACGGCTGCGGGTCGCGCGCGCGGCGGCGGTGCTGGGCGAGCGGGCCACGGTGGCCCGGCTCGCGGCGCTGACGGACCGCGCGCCGGGCGAGATCCGCGTGATCATCGCGGAACTCGCGCGCGCCGGGTTGCTCCTCGGCGACTGCCGCCCGCACCCGGACATGGCGGCGCTGGTGCTGCGCGAACTGCCCGTCGAGGAGTGCCGCGCGCTGCACGCGGCCGCCGCCGAACTGCTGTGCCGGGAGGGCCTGCCCGCGGTCACGGTGGCCGCGCACCTGGTCGAGGCGGGCGACGCCCGCGGATCGTGGGCGGCGCAGGTGCTCCTGGAGGTCGCCGACCGCGCCTTCGAGGCCGACGAACTCGACAGCGCCGGAACCTATCTGGAGCTCGCGTACCGGGCCAGCCGCCGCGCCGACGAACGGGCGGGCATCGCGACCCGGCTGGTCGCGGTGGAATGGCGGATCAACCCGTCGGGGCGCACCCGCAACTTCGGGCGGCTCAAGGCGGCCCTGCGCACCGGGCGGGTGCCGTGCCCGGAACTACCGATGACAGTGCTGCAGATGCTGTGGCACGGTCACATCCTGCACGCCGACCACGCTCTGCTTCGGCTGCGGCGCGAGGCGGACGCCGCGCTCGGTGATCGGCTCGACTTCCTGGGCGCGTGGCTGCGCTACACCCACCCGGTCCAGGCACAGCGGCACTCCTGGCTGCGCACTGTCCCGCGCGCCGCCGCGTCCGGCTCGCCCGCACGGCAGCGTGATTCGGCGCACCGGCAGGCCGCCGCCCTGCTCGACGGCCTGTGGAAACAGCGGCCGCCGGAGGAGACCGCCGCCGCGGCGCAGCGCGTGCTGGCCCAGCACCGCCTCGCGCTCGACACCGTCGAAGTGCTGGTGGCCGCCGTGGACTGCCTGCTGCATACCGATCGCCTCGACGCCGCCGACGCCTGGTGCGCGTCGCTGCTCGCGGAGGCGACCGCGCGGCGCGCCCCGACCTGGCAGGCGCTGTTCGCCACGGCCCGCGCGGAAACGCTGCTGCGCAAAGGCAATCCGGTCGAGGCCGCCGGGCACGCCACCGCCGCGCTGAACCTGCTGCCCGCCGAACAGCTCGGAGTGTGGCTGGGCCGGGCGGTCGCGGTGCTGGTGCGCGCCCTCACCGCGCAGGGCCGTCACGTCGAGGCCGCCGCCCAGCTGGAACGCCCGCTGCCGCTCGCGGTGTTCGAAACCCGTTTCGCGCTGGGCTATCTGCGCGCCCGCGGCGAGCACTGCCTCGCCATCGGGTTGCTCGACGAGGCCGAACGGCATTTCCGCCGCTGCGGCCGGCTCATGACCGAGTGGGGCCTGGACTTCGCGTGGCTCGCGCCGTGGCGCAACGACCTGGCCGCGGTCAGCCTGGCCGCGGGGGAGGCGCGGCAGGCCCGTGCCCTCGCCACCCGGCACCTGGACGCGATCGGCGGCGCCGAACGGCATCACAGCGGCGGGGTGTCGCTGCGACTGCTGGCCGCCACCGGCGACCCGCTGCGCCGGGTTACCCTGCTGCGGCGCGCGGCCGCCCTGGCCCGCTCCGGCGGCGACGAACTCGAATTGGCCACCGTGCTGGCCGATCTCGGGGCCGCCTACCGCGCGCTGGGGGAAGCCGATCGGGCGCGCCCGCCGTTGCGTGAGGCGGCCCGGCTCGCCGAAACCTCCGGCGCGGAACCGCTCCTGACCCGACTGCAGGTCGACTCCGGACCGGGATCGCGAGACACGCTGGGCGGCAGCGGCTTCGAAACACTGAGCCCGGCCGAGCGGCGCGTCGCCGAACTGGCCGCGAGCGGGAACCGCAATCGCGATATCGCCGAAACCCTCGACATCACCACCAGCACGGTCGAGCAGCACCTCACCCGGGTGTACCGCAAACTGTCCGTCGCCCGCCGCAGCGAACTGCGATTCGCCCTGGCAGCCCGGACCGCGACGAGCGGAAGGACCGCCACCGGCTGACCCGGATCAAGGTCGGGCATCGATTCGGGTGAACCCCCGCGGCCCCGCACGGGCACTCCTATCGTGAAGCCATCCGGAAGGGGTCGTCATGGCGGCAACGGACAAGATCCTCATCATCGGCGGACTGTTGACCCTCACCTACGGGACGCTCCTGGGATATCCCCTGGTCGCGCTGCGGCAGCGCGAGGGCAATCCACCGGCACCCCGCTATCTCGATGTCGCCCACGTCGGGGCCATTCTGCAGGGTGCGCTGGTGCTCGGCCTGGTCTGGGCGGCCCGGCTGTCGGATCTGCCCGACGGCTGGAACATCACGGCCGCTTCGCTGGTGGTGGCCTCGGGCGCGTTCATCGCCGCCAAGGACACCATCAACTGGCTGACCGGGGTCGAGGACGAATTCGCGGAGAAGGCCAAGACCATGCCACTCGGTCTGGCGGGCGCGCTGACCTTGACGGTCGGCCTGATCATCTTCATCGTGGGCGACCTGGTCGCGCTCTGAAGCGCGGTCAGTGCAGCGAATCGGCCTTGCTGATCCAGCCGACGATCGCGCGCGTCACGAACGGCGGGGACAATCGCTGCGCCAGACCGGTGAGTTTGGTCTGTAGTCCGACCAGTACGTGCGGGCCGCGCAGTGGTCCGCGGCCGGACGCGGTCCGCCACACCGCTTCCGCCACATCCTGCGGGGTCAACCGCACGCCGAGGGTGGTCGCGGATTTCGAGCCGCGGCTCACCTCGGTCATCATGTCGGTCGCCACGAACAGCGGCAGCAGATCGCTGACCGTGATCCCGTACTGCCGCCACTCCAGGTCGAGGGCCTCGGTGAGGCTGCGTACCGCGGCCTTGGTCGCGCCGTACACGGCCAGCCCGGGCTGGCCGTAGAGCGCCGACGCCGACGCCAGGTTGATCACCCGGCTGCCCGGCGTCCGGCGCAGATAGGCGAACGCGGCATGGCAACCGTTGAGGACGCCCTTCACATTGACGTCCACCACGCGGTGTTGACGCTCCACGTCGATCGCGCCGAACGCTCCCGACACCAGGATGCCCGCGTTGTTGACCAGCAGATCGAGACGACCGGTCGCCCCGGCGAATTCCTTCAGCGCCCGATCCCAGCCCGACGCGTCGGTGACGTCGAACGCGCCGGTGATCGTGTGCCCGCCGATCTCCGCGGCGGTGCGGGCCACCGCGTCGGCATCGATGTCATAGAGACCGACCGTCCAGCCCTCCCGCGCGAAGCGGGCGGCGATGGCGCGGCCGATTCCGGCGGCCGCGCCGGTGACCAGGACGGCGGGGCGGGAAGCGCTGTCGGGCTGGGACATCGGAGCCTCTCGGATCGCGGGATCGGGGCTGGCCGCCGGTGTTCGCGATCAGGCCGCGCTGCGGCCGAGGCGACCCGGATCGATCATCGCACGATGGAACTCGGCCGCGTCGCGGGCGGCATCACGGCCGTCGGCGAGCAGATCCGCGCCCAGGTGGATGAGGGTGTGCGGCGCGCTGGGCCGGATCTGCAGGCGCAGCGACACCCCGGCCGCCTCGGCCCGGCGCGCCACCGCGAGCGCGTCGGTCAGCAGCATCTCCCGGGACCCGACCTGCAGGAAGATCGGTGGCAGACCGGTGAAGTCGTGATTCACCACCGACCACGCCGGATCCAGCTCCCCGTCCACCGCGATACCGCGGCGCACCACCATGTCCGGCCCGAGCGCGGGCAGCACCGCGTCGTCACGGCTGTTCGGGTGCGCGAGACGGGCGGTGGAGTCGAAATCGGCCCACGGCGAGGTGACCGACAGCGCCACCGGCAACGGCAGCTCCCGCTCACGCAGCGTGAGCGCCAGCCGCAATGCCAGCCCGCCGCCCGCGGAATCGCCGGCCACGATGATCTTCTCCGGCGGGAAGCCCTCGTCGAGCAGGTGCCGGTACGCGGTGAGCGCGTCGGCGAGGCTCTCGTTGGGGTGCGCGTCGGGCAGCTGGCGGTAGTCCACGGTCAGCACCGGCAGCTCGCTCAGCGCGGCCAGGCGCGCGGTGTGGCGGCGGTAGCTGTGCAGGCCGCCCGCGATGAACGCGCCGCCGTGCAGGTAGAGGATGGCGGCGTCGCGGTCCACGCGTGGATCGGGAACCGGTGCGCTCCACAGCCATTCGGCCTCGAAGTGCTCGAAGCGCAGGGTCTCGCGACGGGTGCCGCGCGGGGTGCCCATGACCCGGGCGGGCTGCTCGGACAACCGGGTCACCCGGAAGATCAGGTTGGCCGGACGCGGTCCCAGGTCGGCGACCCAGGCCCCGGCGCGCAGGAACTGCTGCAGCGTGGTGCGCAGGACGGGGTGCACGAGCCGGGTCCCGATGCGGGCCGGGGGGATCGTCTCCACGATCACCGAGGACGCGGGGCTCACCGCGGATGCGGGATCCCCGCCCGCGGGCACGGGGTGTGAGGGCTGCGGCGTGGTCGCCACGGGCACTCCTGTCCGCGCCACGGCAGGAGGCGCTGAAGAGACAACGATGTCGGTTCGGCTGAAGGCCGTTGACCATCTTGACCGCTGAAACGCGGATTGTCATGTCCGAGAAGGAAATTCCCACGTAATCGGGGGTGCGTCCCCGGCGTGTGCGCCACTCCCGTTGACTTATGCAGGTAAATGCCTGCATAATTTGAGCCGTGCAACCCGAACCCGACATGGACACGGTTTTCAAGGCTCTGGCCGACGCCACTCGGCGGCAGCTGCTCGACCGGCTGCGTGAGCACAATGGTCAGACGCTGCGGGAACTGTGCGAACGGGTCGCGATGGCCCGGCAATCGGTGACCCAGCACCTCGACATTCTCGAGCGGGCGGGGCTGGTCACCGTGCTACGCCGTGGCCGCGAACGGGTGCACTACATCAATCCGACCCCGATTCACGACATCGAACAGCGCTGGATCTCCGTTTTCGACCGCCCCCGGCTGGATGTCCTGCGCGCCATCAAGAACCAGGCAGAGGAGTACGCGATGACCACCACCGTGCCGAACTACGTCTACGTCACCTATATCCGCGCCAGCGCCGAGCAGGTGTGGAAGGCCCTGACCGACGCCGATCTGACCGCCCAGTACTGGGGCCACGCCAATGTGTCGGACTGGCAGGAGGGTTCGCGCTGGGAGCACCGCCGCGTCGACGGCTCCGGCAAGCTCGACGTCGTCGGCACCGTGCTCGAGGCCGACCAGCCCACCCGCCTGGTCGTCACGTTCGAGGACTCACCGCAGGAGGAGCGCTCGCCGTCGGTGGTGACGTTCCTGATCGAGCCGCACCAGGATATCGTCCGGCTCACCGTCACCCACGAGAATCTGCCGAACGAGGAAATGCTACAAGGCATTTCGAGCGGCTGGCCCGCCGTGCTGGCCAACCTCAAGTCACTGCTGGAGACCGGTGCGGTGCTGCCGCAGGCCCCCTGGGAGATGGAACAGGCGGCACACGCCTGATCCATCCACCCGTTCCGCTGCTTAGCGCGGGGCCATGCGGATCGCGCCGTCGAGGCGGATGACCTCACCGTTGAGCATCGGGTTCTCCACGATGTGGCGGACCAGCGCGGCGTACTCGGCCGGGTCGCCCAGGCGCGAGGGGTGCGGCACCTGCGCGCCGAGCGCGTCGATGGCCTGCTGCGGCAGGGTCGCGAACAGCGGGGTGTGGAACAGACCCGGCGCGATGGTCATGACGCGGATCTTGTACGAGGCCAGGTCGCGGGCGACCGGCAGGGTCAGGCCGACGATGCCGCCCTTGGAGGCGGAGTAGGCGGCCTGGCCGATCTGGCCGTCGTACGCCGCGACCGAGGCGGTGTTGACGATGACGCCGCGCTCGCCGTCGGCCTCCTCGACCGCGGACATGCGCTCGGCGGCCAGGCGGATCACGTTGAACGTGCCGATCAGGTTAACGTTGATGATCTTGGAGAACGCCTCCAGCGGGAACGCGCCCTGCTTGCCGACCGTCTTGACGGCATTGCCGATTCCCGCGCAGTTCACCGCGATTCGCAGGGTGCCGAGTGCCTGAGCGGCATCCAGCGCGGCGCTCACGTCCGCCTCGCTGGTGACGTCGCCGGGGGAGAACACCGCGCGGTCACCGAGTTCTTCGGCGAAAGCCTTGCCGTCGGACGAGGGAAGGTCGAGGATAACGACCTTCGCGCCGGCCGAGTGCAGTTCCCGCACGGTGGCCATGCCCAGTCCCGACGCGCCGCCGGTCACAACCGCGACGATATCTGCTGTCTTCACAAATCCTCCAAAATTCTTGGTCTTGTTAATGTAGATTCCGCTCGGATCGCAGGGAAGACCGCCCCGTCGGCGTGGCGTTCACGAGACCGTACGAACCCTGCTACTCGCGCGCACGCGCGGATTGAACGGAGTGTCGTCCGGCGCGTCGAGTCGTTGGAATCCTGTTCATGCGAGAGAATTTCCGATCGGGACCGTTCGGACGCGGAGCCGGTGGCGACGTGGTTCCGGCGGACTCACCCGGTACCACCGATCACCGACGACAACACACCGTCAGCCACGACCGACCGCCGAGAGGGTCAGACGATGCCGAGCGACGTGCCCGCAGCGGGAATGTTGAAGTCGTACAAAAAACAATCGCGCTGGTACCCGTCCCTCGACCCGGCCACCCCCGAACCGCCCGGTCGCGATGCGGCCCCCGAGACGCCCGCCTTCGACGAGAGCGCCGGCCCGGCCCGCTACCCGCACTACATTCACGACACCGAGCCCGAGGTCGAACTGCCGCCGGTTCCCGAATCGGTGCTGCGGCACAATCGCTTCGACGGCACCTGGTCGGACTGGATGACCGAGACCGGCGAGACCGCCTCCTACACGCCGCCGCCGCGCTACCGCGGCAACACCGTGATCGAATTCCCCACGGACAGTGGTGAACCCGTCATCCCGGCCGTCGACACCACCGCGCAGTGGCGTGAGACCTTCGAGACCCCCGAACCCGCACTCGCCCAACGACTCCCGGATCGGCGGCTGCTCACGCTCGCCTTCCTGATCGTTGCCATTGTTTTGCTGGCCATCGTCGGCGCGGTTGCCCTGTATGTGCTGAATTCCCATGGCGGCGCAGCGCAATCCCTCGGCGAACCCGGCGCCGGAGCCGGTTCTCACCCGATCGCGGTCGCGGCGGCGTACAACGAGATGACGGCCCCCGCGATCATCGGCGACCATGGACCCACCGCGGGCGTTCCGGCCGGATAAGAAGAGAGCGGAGACAATGGATCAGGACTGGAGCCGCTGGCTCGACGAGGTGCCCGAAGTGGGCGAATCGTCGGGTCGTGCCGCGCGTTCCAAGACTCCGGTGGTGCGCTTGCGCAAGCGCCGTGGCGATTCCGGTGAGTCCGGACCCGCCCCGCGCCCGATTCTGGTGGTGGGAGGCTGCGGTGGTGCCGGGACGACGACCACCGTGCTCGGCATCGCGGGGGAGCTGGGCGCCGCCGGTGACCGAACCGTGGCCGTGGACGGCACTTTCGCGGGCAGCGATCTGGCGCTGCGAGGCGCTGACGAGCATTTGAGTCCGATCAGCCTGCAGGACTGGCTCTACGGCCGCGGCGACGACGAGCCCGCGCCGCTCAAGGAGTGCCTCTCGCGGGCGACATCCGGAATCGGGCTGCTGTGGCGCGATCCCGCGCCGCTGCGCCGCCGCGCCACCTACCTGACCGTGGCCCGCGCCCTGGGGGAGTCCGGGTACACCCCGGTTTACGACGGCGGCAATCCGATCGCCAGCCGGCACCTGCGTCCGCTGCTCGAGGACGCCGATATCGCACTGGTGCTGGCGATTCCGGCGCGCGTGGACGCCGCCAACCGGCTGCGCGTCACCCTGGAGTGGCTCGACGACCAGTTTGGCGGGCAGGGCGAGGGCCCCGGCGACGGAATTGTCGGCGACACCACGATCGTTGTCTCACATCAGTTGCCTGCCAGCGATTCTCGAATCGCTGAACATTTGCGCGAGCATCTGGACGGTTGGGTGAACGAGATCGTCGAGATACCCTATGACGCACACCTCGCGCGGGGGGAGCTGGTGCGGCACAGCGAGCTGGCCGCCGAGACACGCCGCGCGTATCGCCGCCTGCTTGCTGGAGTGGCATCATGACCGCAGCCATGAAGGAACGCCGATCCGCCGACCGGAACATCGATTCAGGGGCCGCTCTCGCGGCCGGTGTGGTGCCACCACCGGAAGCCCGCCGCGCACCCCTGTGGGACCGACCCGTACCCGGTGGCGGCCGGGCGCCACTGGTGTGGCTGCTCGGCGTGCACGGCGGCGCGGGCGCGACCACCCTCGCGCATGTGCTTGCGCCGGCGGCGGATTCGTACCGGCGCTGGCCCGGCGTCTTCGAACGGGAGTCCCCGTTCGTGGTGCTGGTGGCCCGCGAGACCATCGCCGGGCTCACCCGCGCCCACGACCTGCTGCGCCAGCATCACGCCGGACTGGCCGGTTCGTGTGAGGTGCTCGGGCTGATCACCGTGGCCGCGCGCCCGGGCCGGATGCCCGCCGAGATCCGCCGCTACCGCGACGTGGTCGGTTCGCTGGCCGGTCAGGTGTGGCAACTGCCCTGGCACGAGGAGTGGACGCTGGTCGAAGCCGACCAGTTGCCCGTCTGGTCGCCCGGCGACCCGCCGCCGGTGCAGCGCAAGCGCAAACCCGATCCGTTGGAAGAGGTTACGCAGGCTGTGCGGGATTTGGGCGCGGGCATCGTGGCCGCCGCCCAGGACGCGCTCGACTCCCCCCGCGACGTGTTCGCGGACCGGGGGGAGTGATCATGAACACCCTTGGATTGCATTGTGCTGGAAAGATTTCCGAAGTAGGCGCTGCCTCCGGTTGGACGGCGGGGCCGGTGATCGGCGAGATTGTTACTAGCAGTTCGCTTTTGGAGAAGGACAGACAATGAGCATGCTCCTCGCCGTACATGACGCGTACGGTCAGATCCTCGCCCAGGTCGGTAATCCGACCCCCGAGGCGCCGCCCGCGTCGGACAAGTTGCTGAAACTGGTTCGGTACTTCACCTGGTTCGTACTGTTGTCGGGAATCCTGGGCATCACCTACGCCGGTGGCCGGTTCGCCTGGGAGAAGTGGACGGGAGGCGGTTTGGAGTCCCCGAAGATGGTGGCCGGCGCGATGATCGGAGGCATCGTCGCGACCAGCGCGGGCACGATCATGAACGCAGTGATCACCTAATGCCCGCCGCGCTGGTGCCGCAGGCCCTGCACGCCGCGCTCTCCACCCGCGCGGACGCGGTGGCCGTTCTGGCCTACAAACAGATGCCGGCCGATGTGCTCCGGCCGATGATGCAGCTCATCGACTGGCTGCTGTGGTGCGTCCTGCTGTTCTGCCTGGCCTGGATGATCCTGGCGGCGGGCCGGCTGTGGTACGCGTTCCGCGGCGACCTGGCGGCCAACGAAGCGACGCACGGGGTGGTGATGAGCCTGCTGGGCGCGATCATGGCGACCTCGGCCAGCGGCATCGCGCTGGCCCTGCTGCCGACCTGAGGGGCCGGTCAGCTGAATTGACCACCCGCACACATGCTCTTGTAAACGACACCGTGGAGGCATTGCGATGAGCGAGAAGGAGTCGCCCGAGCGCGACGGCGTCTCGTTCGGCGTGATCGCCTCGGCCGCCCTGGTGGCGGTCATCCTGATCGCCGGCCTGGTGGTCTACTTCGGGCACGGTGACGCCAAGCCCAGCGCCAAACCCGACCCCGGCGCGACGCCGGCGACCTCGGACACCGGCGCCACCGGATTCGCCTCGCCCGAGGTGGATCTGTTCGGCCGCCGCATCGACATCCCCAACAACACGGCGGGCCAGCCCCTGCCGCAGGAACCCGGCAAGCAGCGCAAGGCCACCGACACCGACTGGCTGACCGCGGCGCCGCTGGGCATCACCGACCCGCACGGCTGGCAGCGGGTGTACGGGGCGTCGGTCCCCTTCTCCACGTCCGACGGCCCGGCGCGCCTGGAAAACGGCCTGGCCGTGGGGTATTCGCACACCCCGCAGGGCGCGGCCCTGGCGGCGGCGCAGATCACCTACCGGCTCAACGCCCGGCCCGCGGACCGGGAGCTGTACGTGCGGCAGGTACGCGTGCCCGCCGAACAGCTCACCGCCTACGACCAGGCGCTGGCCGATCAGCGGCTGCCGAAACAGCAGCCCGAGAAGGTGACCCGCTACCTGGTCGCCCCCGACGGCTTCCAGGTCGAGAACTATGCCGACGACATGGCCATCGTGCGGCTCGCCGCGCGCGGGCCCGTCGTCGACAGCCGGCAGTTGTGGGCGGCGGTGCGCCTGATCATGGTCTGGGACGCCGGCGACTGGCGGCTCAAACCCTCCACGTCGCGGACTTCGCAGACCGAGTACGTGGATTCGCTGGCGGGGTGGACCCGTTGGTGACGACAACAGCTCCCCAGGTGACAACAGAAGATATGGCATCGCGACCCATCGAGAGGTGGACCACATGCTGAGGCGGCTAGTCACGATTCTCGCGGTCGTATTCACCGTCATGATCGCGACCCCGACGGTGGCCTACGGCCAGACCTACGGTTTCGACCAGGCCTGCAACGAATTACACGACTCACTCGACGGACTGGGCGTGCCCGGCATCTCGCTCGGCGACGCGGCCTCGGCCGCGTGCAAGGCCGGCAATGTCGCCACCCACCCGAACGAGGTGGCCAACACCGTGCGCGACAAGGCGTGGGACTCCACCTTCGGCAAGGTCGTGGACTCGCTGATGAGTGGTCTCGGTGAGGCACTGATCCTGGCGCTCACGTTCTGGATGAAGATCCCGAACGAGAGAGTCAGTGACGCCGGAACACTTTTCACGAAGATCAACGACTACACCTATCAAGTCCAGATCCTGTTCCTGATGACCTCGGTGATACTCACCGGCCTGAAACTGGCGCGAGCCAGACGCGGGGCCGCGGTCGACCAGGCCACGGACTCGTTCTGGATGTTCGCCCGGGTGGTGTTCAGCTCCTGGATGCTGGGCGCGGTGATCGTGGCCGCCACCCAGGCCTCGGACAAGTTCTCCGAGTGGGTGATCAACGACTCCACCAACGGCAATGCCAAGAACATGGCCGAGCTGATGGTGAAAACCTCCAAGCTGCAGGCGTTCTCGCCGGGTCTGGTGCTGATCATCGCCATCGTCGGCCTGCTCGGGGCGCTCGCCCAGATCGTGCTGGCCATCGTGCGCCAGGGCATGCTGGTGGTCGCGGCGGGCGTGCTGCCGCTGGCCGCCGCGGGTTCGGGCACCGGCATCGGAATGTCGTCCTACAACAAGCTGATTCGCTGGATCATCGCGTTCATGCTGTACAAGCCGGTCGCCGCGATCGTCTACATGATCGCCTTCACCACCGCGGGCGTCACCGACGACCGCACCGGCACCGCGAACCTGCCCGACGCCGACGAGGCCCAGCGCATGCTGGTCGCCATCGTGCTGCTGGGCACCGTGGCGTTCGTGCTGCCCGCGCTCATGCGTCTGGCGACCGCGGGTGAGGTGGCCATCGTCGGTTCCGGCGGTTCGGGTCTGGCCGCGACCACCGGCACCCTGGTCGGTATCGCGGCGCTCGGCGCGGTCGGTTCGCGCGCGGTGGCCCCGCGCGGGGTCGCCGGTCCGGGCGCGGCCGGATATGTCGGCGGCGGCCGGGGCGGACGGCCCCGGCCCGGTCCCGGCGGCGGCCCGGGTGGCGGCGGCGCGCCGCGCCCGACTCCACCGCCGCGTCCCGCCGGTGGCGGCGCGGCCGCGAGTCCTGCGGCCCAAGGCGGCGGTGGCGCAGTACCGTCAGGCGCGTCCGCGGTGGCGAGCCGGGTCGCGCAGGCCCGGGCGGCGACCGCCTCGCTGGGCAAGGCCGAATCGACCGCGGGCGACGTCGCCGGTGACCGCTGGGCCAACCGCGCACCCGACCTCGGCAGGAGCACCATCCCGCGATGACGATGACCGACACCTACGAGCGGCGCTCGTACGGACTGTGGCAGAAGCCCCGCAGCGCCGGCCTTTTCGGCCTGCGCTGGGGCGAGACCGTGGTCGGATTCGCCGTCGTCATCACCGCGCTGCTGACGGCGCTGGTGGCCGGTCCGCAACCGGCCGCCGTGGTGGCGGGCATCGGCACGGTCGTGATGGTTCCACTGGTGTGGCGGACGGGGGGCCGCTCCGGCTACGAGAACGGATTGATGATGTTCCATTGGTTGCGCGGCCGGTCCAAGGGCGAGCACGTGTACCGGGGCGGGCGCTTCTCGCGGATCCCCGGCGGCGTCACCCGGCTGCCCGGGCTGATGGCCCCGTCGCGCCTGTACGAAGGCATCGACGCGGGCGGCTACAGCTTCGGCATGATCCACCTACCGCAGTTCGCCCAGTACACGGTCGTGCTGCGGGCCTGGCCGCAGGGCCACGAGGCCGTCGACCAGCCGGTCATCGACCGCTGGGTCGGCGCGTGGGGCACCTTCCTGGCCTCGCTGGGCCAGACCTCCGACATCGTGGCGGTGGTGCCGGTCATCGACACCGTGCCCGAGACCGGAAACCGTTTGCTCACCGAGGTTTCCGCCATCACCCGGCCCGAGGCGCCCGATCTGGCCCAGCAGGTCATGTACGAGCTGGCCACCGAACTGCCGCAGGAACGGGTGCAGCTGCTGCCGCGCGTGGCCATCACCTTCAAGGCGACCACCGCCGAGCGGCGCAAGAATCCGGCGGAGGAGGCGGTCGAGATCGGCCGCCGCCTGCCCGGCATCTGCGCGGCGCTGGCCGAGGCGGGCGTGCGCTGCCAGCCCATGGCCGCCGACGACATCATCTCCTTCATCCGCCGCAGCTACGACCCGGCCGCGCAGGCCGACCTCGAGGTGGCGGCGGGCGAACCCGGTGGGCACGGCCTGGATTGGGCCGACGCCGGACCGGTGTCGCACGAGGAGCGCTGGGACCACTTCATCCACGACGGCGGCCGCTCGGTCACCTGGGAGATGGACACCGCCCCCGAGGGCGCGGTCGACGAACGCGTGCTGCAGCGGCTGCTCGCACCGAATCCGGAGGTGCCGCGCAAGCGCATCACCATCGTCTACCGCCCGCACTCGGCCGGTGACGCCGCCCAGATCGTGGACGACGACTACAAGAACGCCCTCGTCGCACAGCAATCCGAGCGCGGCGTAGTGTCCGCGGCGGCCACCCTGCGTGTCGGCGCCACCCAGCAGGCCCGCGAGGAGCAGGCCCGCGGCCACGGCGTCACCCGCTTCGGCGCGCTGGTCACCATCACCGAACCGCTGCGCGGCGACCTGCCCCGCATCGAGTCGATCACCCGGGACCTGTCGACCCAGGCCCGCTTGAAGATCCGCCGCTGCTACCGCTATCAGGCCGCGGCCTTCGCGGCCTCCCTCGGCTGCGGGGTGATCCTCCCCGAACACGCCACCATCCCGAAAGCACTCGCGGGGTAACCCACCATGTCACGTGACCTCGACCCGCCCGTCCGCGAACGCGACGCCGCGCCACCCCCTGCGCGCCGCGGCTCGCGGCGGGAGCAGGCCCCCGTCGAACCCTATGACGACGCGGACCCCTACCCGCCCACCGGCTCCCGCGTCATGCGCGACGAGCATCGCCCCCGCCGCGGCACCCTCCCGGACCGCCGCATGCTCCGCCGCGACACCCCGATCGACTACTCGGCGGAGTTCGCGGACAACGCCGCGCAGTCCGGTGCCGACGGAGGCGAGGTGCGCCGCGCCGACAGCGGAGCCTGGGACAACGCGGCTCTCGGTGCGCGACAGGACGATCCGGTCCCGGTCGCGGAACTAGCCGCAGGCCAGGGACACGGGCAGCCGGAGTCGCACTCGACCAGCGGTCAGGCTGCGCTCGATCGTGCCGAATCGGTCATTCCCACACCCGGACTCGGCGATCGGGCCGGGGAACCGGGCCCATCGGCGGACCATGGCAGGTTCGAGCCGTCCGGAGTGCGCGTGGAAGCCGGTGGGCCGGACCCGGTGGAATCCCGGGCGGCCACGGCAACCCGTGGCACGCAGGAGGTTTCCGGGACGGTCGAACCGACCGGTCGCGACGACATCGTTGGGGAGCGGAGCGGTACGTCGCCGAAGCGGCGGCTTCCGGCCCTGCCCGCGCTCGAACCCGGTGCCGAGAACACCGATTCGAGCGCGGCCCTCGGTGACAGCCGTGCGTCCGAGCCGTCGGCAGGTGGCGCTGTGTCCCGTGGGCGGGAGCTCGCGGTGCGCGGTGCGACGGATCCGGGAGCAGCGGTGCGCGACGGCGCGGACTCCGGGGACGTGGCCGCGGAACGCGGGCGGGCGCGCGGGCCGGAACGGACCGAGGGGGATCGCATGGACCGCAAGCGGACTCGTGACGTGGAACCCGGTGGCGACACGGCGCGCCGCGCGGAGACCGGCGAGCGCTCACGCCGCGAACGCCCCGCTGACGACGATCCCCGCCGCACCCGGCGCGGCGTCGAGAGCGGCGACGGGCGTGACCGCCGGAGCACCGAGACCGACTCCGCGCGTGGACGGCGTGACGGCGAGGCCCACACCGGCCGTGAACGGCGCGGCCTGGACGGTGAACGCGGGCGTGAACGTCGGCGTACCGATGGAGATCCCGGACGTGATCGCCGTGGCGCAGACGGCCATCGCGGTGCTGACGGTGATCCAGGGCGTGACCGCCGCAGCGCGGACGGCCACCGAGGCACTGACGGCCACCGAGGCGCTGACGGTCACCGGCGCGGCGAGGGTGACCTCCCGCGGGAGCGACGCGGCACCGGCGAGCGAGACGCGCGGCGCGGTGACGGCGAGCGGGACGCGCGGCGCGGCAGCGGTTCCGAAGGACGCGGCCGAGCGACCGACCCGGATCGCGTGCATCTGGGTGGCCGCACCGGAACGCCCGGGCGGGCGCGATCGGCGCGGCCCGAGGGCGAGTCGGCGGAGCGGCCGGCGCGCACCCGGCCCACGCGTAATGGACGCCCTGAGCGGTCCACCGCGGAGGAGCGCGGGCGCGGCGGACTCCGGAAGGACAAGCGGGACAAGGACCTCGATCAGGCCGAGCGGGAGGCGGCGGCCAAGCGCGCCGCGGCGCGCAAGGCGGCGGCCAAGAAGAAGCAGTCCGGTCCGAAGCTGCTCGACGACGCCCAGCGGGCCAAGCTGGAGGTGACCGCGCGGGAGGGCAACGGGATCAAGGCGGCCTGGGCCACCTTCCGGTTGCACACCGACGACCTGCGGCGGCGCAACTTCGCGGCGCGGGCCGAGCGCATCGAGTACGGCAACTACGACGAATTCGACCGGACCACCGCACAACTCACCGACCGCGGCTATATCGGCGCCGGTGGCGGGCGGATGAACGTGGTCGGCCGTCCGGTCGAGTATCGCGCCACCACCGCGCAGGTCGCGGGCCTGTGGCCGTGGTCGGTCGGCGCGGGCGCGCCGCTCATCGGCACCCCGCTGGGTTCGCACCTGCATACCGGCGCGCCGGTCTGCTTCGACCCGATGAACTGGTTCATGCGCGGCAGCTTCATCACCGCGCCGAGCTTGTTCGTGCTGGGCCTCAACGGTTTCGGCAAGTCCTCGCTGGTGCGCCGGATCGTGCTGGGCGGTGTCGCGCAGGGCATCACGCCGCTGGTGCTGGCCGACGTCAAGCCCGACTACCGCAAACTGGTGGAGCTGGTCGGCGGCCAGGTCATCGACCTGGGCTACGGCCACGGCAAACTGAATCCGCTCGCCGCCGGTGTGCTGGGCTCGATCGTGCCGCTGCTGCACGAGTCCCCGGAACTGCAGACCCAGGTCATGCAGGAGATGCGGGCGCGCCAGGTCAGCCTGGTCGCCGGTCTGGTGGAGCTGGTGCGCGGTGAGCGGGTGCGCGACTTCGAGGAGACCCTGATCTCCACGAGCCTGCGCATCCTCTACCGCGAAGGCAGCGGCTTCACCCCGGAGAACCCGCCGATCATGGAGGACCTGCTCGACGTGGTGGTCGCCGGCGGCGACGAACTGCGCCTCGACGCGGGCGCCGACGACGAGGAGGAGTACGCCGAGGCCATCAAGGAGCTGCGCCGCTCGCTGCGGGCGCTGACCCAGGGCCCGTTCGGCGCGATCTTCAACGGCCGCACCACGACTCCCATCGACACCACCGCGACCGCGGTCTGCATCGACGTCTCCCACATCCCCACGGGCGACAAGAAACTGAAGGCCGCCGTCATGCTGGCCTGCTGGGCCGACGGTTTCGCGTCCGTGGAGGCGGCGCACGTGCTGGCCGACGCGGACCTGGGCCCACAGCGCTACTTCCAGGTCGTGATGGACGAGCTGTGGCAGGTGCTGGGCCTGGGCGACTTCATGGTCGACCGCGTCGACGAGCTCACCCGTCTGCAGCGCGGCATCGCCACCTCGCTGATCATGATCAGCCACACCATCAAGGACCTGCAGGCGCTGGGTTCCGAGGCCGCCATCGCCAAGGCGCTCGGCTTCCTGGAACGCGCGCGCGCCAAGATCTTCGGCGCGCTGCCGGCCGAGGAGATCGCACGTCTGGATTCCACCGTGCCCTTCACCTCCGCCGAGGAGGACATGGTGACCAGCTGGTCCGCGCCGCAGGCGCTCACCGGTGAGGCGCTCAAACCGGGCCAGCAGCGCCCGCCCGCGCCCGGCACCGGCAAGTTCCTGCTCAAGATCGGCGAGGACCGCCGCCCCGGCATCCCGTTCCACATGGAGTTCACCATCTCCGAGCGGGAGAGCGGAATCCACGACACCAACCAGCGTTTCAGCGAATTCACCGAGACCACCGCCACCCGCGGCGCGGGCACGGACTCCGGCTCGGACGAGGGGAGCGCCGCATGATGCCGCACCGGTCGTATCGAAGAGTGTCGCCGGAGGTCCGGCAGGCCGCGGTCGAACAGGTCATCGCGCTGACCGGCAAGCTGCGCTCGGAATCCGAGGCGTGCCGGGTGGTGGCCGAACAGATCGGCGTGCACACCAATTCGGTGCGCAACTGGGTGCGAGCGGCCGAGACCCCCGGCCTAGAGCGGATGGACGCGGTCGCCTTGCGTCGCAAGGTGGCGCTGCTGCAACAACAGCTGGCCGCGGCCGCGGAGATGAATCGCTCGCTGGTGGAAACCCTCCACGACGCCAAGCGCGGCACATGAGCCGCTGCCGCGACGAAGACCCGAACGGCCGCAACGGGGCTGGACACGCCGAGCACCGAAACCGGCTGGTATGGCGCGCGCGCCGCACCCGGAGACTAGCCTGGAAGGGTGGTCCGATTGGGGTGGTGATGCTGGTGGTGAGCGTCACGATGCTGGCCACCGCCTGTTCCGGCGGCGGCTCGAACGGCGGCGGCTCGAATCCGCCTGCCGGGCAAGCGCCCACGACCACCACCCGGTTGCTGGAGGTCGCGCCCGCGCCCGACCCCACCACCCCCGACGGGGTCGCGGTGGCGGCGCTACAGCAGATCTACACCTGGAACCCGGCCACCGAATCCGAGGGCGACGCGCTGCGCCGTGCCCGGAAATGGCTGGGCCCCACCCTGATCCGCACCCTGGACAGCCCGTCCACCGCCGTGGACACACCGCGTCCGACGCTGCGGTGGGCCGAATGGGCCAAGGAGAACGCGCACGTCGAGGCGTTCGCTTTCGCCTCCGGCGAGAAGGCGCCCGCGGGCGCCGACCCGAACCGGCAGCAGTACAAGATCGGTATCGAGCAGACGGTCGTCCACCCGGACGGCAGGCGGGAAAAGCTACCCCCGGCCACGGTCGTCGCCACCGTCGTGCGTGGCCCCGGCGGTAGCTGGCTGCTGGACGAATTCCGTTGAGCGGCAACGACTCACAGGTCATCCCAGGAGGATAGAGATGGCGAAGACACCGGTGCAGGACCCGGCCGATCCGGGTCCAGACCGCACCCTGCACCTCGTGTACGCGGGTTTCTATATCTTCGGAACCCTGTGGCTGGCAGTTCAACTGGGCAATCTGCTCAGCTCCCCGCGCCAGAACCTGCCGATCAATCCGATCGCTATCGTCGTCAACCTGATCAAGGGTCAGGTGCGCTGGCCCACGGCCGCCACCGTCATCGTGCTGCTGGTGGTCGCGGGGACGGCGGGCTGGGTGTACTACAAGCGCCACCGTGCCGAGGCCTCGAAGAAGGGCCGCCTGGCCATCGACGACAAGGCCGACCACATGGGGTCCGGCGGCGCGATCAAGGCGCTCACCCTGGCCGGCGTGCGGGAGAAGGCCGGGAAGATGGGCGTGCCACTGCACACCCACCTCACCGGCGACAAGGTCATCCCCGGTTCGCTCATGCGGCCGGGAGACGCGCTGGTGCCGGGCATTCCGATCGGCATGTCGGTCGCCGACGGCGAGATGATGTACGGCTCCTACGAGGACCTGCAGGTCGACATCTGGGGTCCGCGGCAGGGCAAGACCACCTCCCGGGTCATCCCGGCGGTGCTGGCCGCCATCGGCCCGGTGGTCGTCACCTCCAACAAGCGGGACGTCGTCGACGCCACCCGGGATGTGCGCGCGGGCAAGGGTTCTCCGATCTTCGTCTTCGATCCGCAAGGGGTGGCCCCGGATTCGCACGACTGGCAGGCCCAGCAGGAACCCCAGTGGTATTGGGATCCGCTGGCCTGGGTCGACGTGCATCGCCCCGGCGCCGAGGTGCGCGCGGTCAGCCTGGCCGGGCACTTCTCCGACGCCGAGGGCAGCCCCTCGGCGGGCGGTGGCGCGGACTCCTACTTCGATCCCGAAGCCGAGGACCTGCTCGCGGCGCTGTTCCTGGCCGCGGGCCTGGAGGGCAGCAATATCCTGCGCGCGTGGGAATGGGTGAACAACCCGCTCGACACCACGCCCGTGGAAATCCTGCGCCGCAGCGCCAAGCACTACATGGCCGAGGGTCTGGCCGGGCAGTACAACCTCGACGTGCGCACCCGCGACGGCATCTTCGGTGGCGCGAAGGCCATGATCCGCTGCCTGAAACTGCCGCACATCCAGCCGTGGATCATCCCCAACGGGGGCCGGGAACCGTTCGACGAGTTGGCCTTCCTGGAGGGCAACGGCACCCTGTACTGCTTGTCCCTGGAAGGCCGGGGCTCGGCCGCGCCGCTGGTGAGCGCGCTGACCGCGGCGGTCATCGAGGTCGCCACCCACAAGGCGTCCCGCTCTCCCGGCGGCCGCCTGCCGGTGCCGCTGCTGGCCGCGCTCGACGAGGCCGCGAACGTGGTGCGCTGGAAGGATCTGCCGAAGCAGTACAGCCACTTCGGATCTCGCGGCATCGTGGTGATGACGGTGCTGCAGTCCTGGGCCCAGGGTGCGCGCTGCTGGGGACCCGACGGTATGGAAGCGCTGTGGGGCGCGGCCAATATCAAGGTGATCGGCAGTGGCATCGACGACATGGCCTTCCTGCAACAGCGCTCGGAGGCCATCGGCGACTACGACTCGATCGCCCAGTCGGTGTCGGAATCCAAGGGCGGCAAGAGCTATTCGCGTTCGCTGAGCTCCTCGCGGACCTTCAACGCGCATGCCCTGGCCACCCTGCCGCGCGGGCGCGCCATCCTGTTCTCCTCCGGCACACCGGCGGTGCTGTTGCGCACCGTCCCGTGGTGGGAGGGCACCGACGCGGCCGCGGTGGAGCGTTCCATCGAGGCGCACGACCCGTCACCGACGAAGAAGACCACCATCGATGATCTGACCAGTCCCGCGCTGATCAAAGAGACAATCCCGGATGTCGCGGCTCCCAAGGAGGTCCGACCGCTGTGAGCGACGAGCAGCACCCCGAGAATTTCCCCTTCGACGACTCCCGTGGCCGTCGTCCCGACGAGCCGCAGCGCATGGTCTACCAGAGCGTGGTCGAGTTCGTCGAGAACTACCTGAGTTTGGTGTACCGCCGGCAGGTGACCGACATCAGCGACACCGTGTGGTGTCCGGAATGGTGGAAGCACGCCGAGGCGGTCGCGCGACTGGACGCCATGTGGCGGGCGTGGGAGCACTTCCGCCACGACGGCAAGACCGGACTGAGCGTGTGGTTCCTCGACCACGCCGACCCGCACATGGCGAAGCTGTTCGACCCCAAGGGCCCGTTCAAGTACTGCAGTGTGCGCAACGGGCACAAGGACATGCTGACGCCGCTGCCGCTGAAGTCGCCGCAGCAGGGTCTGTTCAGCAACCCCACCATGGGCGAGTTCCCGCTCTAGGCCCCGGAAACGAATCGTGGCGGATCGCAAGGCGATCCGCCACGGTACACATCACAACGGCCGAAACGACTGATACTCAGACTCGTTCGCGCGAGCGGGCGCGTTCGCGCTCCCGCTCGTGGGATTCCTGCTCGCGGACGCGACGCTGAGCCGCCTCCTGCTCGCGGATTCGCACGGCGTCCTGAGCGGATTGCGCCTGGCCGACTTCCATCAGCATGCGCACCGACTGCAGTTCCGGCGAGATGCCCATCCGCGAAAGATGCTGTGCCAGAGCGGTTCGCCGCTCCACCGAGTCGTACCGGGCGCCACCGCGACCGGCCTGCTGCGCGGCCATGCGGGAGGCCTCGGTCGCCGCCGAGAAGCGATCCTTCTCGAGGGACACGCCACCGCGTTCGAGTGTGGGGCGCTCCAGGATTCGCGAGAGTTCACGGTTACGCGGGTCGCGGGCCTTGGAATCGGCCGCCTCACGCAACCGGCGCTCGCGGCCTTCCTTCTGGCGGGCCTCGGTGACCCTCACACGCGCTTCCGCTTCCTTCTGGCCACGTTCCCGGGTGCGCAGCGCGACAAGTGTCGCGAGCTGCAACATTTGCCTCATCATCGCCGCCGTTTCGCGGCCGATGTCGTCGAGTTCCTCGGCCATTGCCTGCTCCCCGATGCTGCAGTTGGATCACTGTGGATGATGGTGCTTCGTCACGGACATCGCTATACGAACGGTGGTTGCGCATAGGTCGTCCCGCCTGCAAACGTGGACACCCGGAGAACATGGGGCGAAGCGGCGGCCCGAGTGGGGATTGCCCGGTGGGCTTTACTTCGCCTTGGTACTCCGTTCTACGAGATTACCAGCGAAAACTCCGATACCGCCGTACGCGCGCGTCGCGATCCAGCATATATCGCACAATTCCGGCAGGTGAGGGAAAACTCAGGATTTTCTTTGGTTAGGGAAGCCTTAGGCGAGAGGTTCAACGGGACCTTCCCGAGACTTTCGCCGGAAAAGCAACGGCCCCGGCGCGATTCGCGCCGGGGCCGAAATACCATGCTGGTCAGTTGATTTGGACCGACTGGATGTTCACGTCCATGGCCGGCTTGCCATCCTGACCGCCGCCCGCGACGCCGCCCTTGGCGATCTTGTCGAGGGTGGCCAGCCCGGCCTCGTCGACCGTGCCGAAGATGGTGTACTGCGGCGGCAGCTGGGAATCGCCGTAGACCAGGAAGAACTGGCTGCCATTGGTGCCCGGGCCGGCGTTGGCCATGGCCAGCACGCCGCGCTTGTACTCGACCGGGAACTGCGCGGCCTGATCGGTCGGCCCGTACTGGTCAGTCGGGTACTCGTTGTCGAATTCGTAACCGGGACCGCCCATTCCGGTGCCGGACGGGTCGCCGCACTGCAGCACCTGCAGACCCTTACCGGTGGTCATGCGGTGGCAGCTGGTCGCGTCGAAGTACTTCTGCTTGGCCAGCGACTCGAAACTGTTGACCGTGCAGGGGGATTCGCCCGGATTCAGGGTCATGGAGATGGGGCCCTGATTGGTGTCCATGGTGGCCGTCACCTGACCGGCGGTGGTGATGTTGGCCGTGCCCGGCGCGCTCACCGCCTTGTCGGCGGGCTTCTGCGACGGACGGTACTCACAGCTCACCGAGGCCGGCTTGGCCTTCGCGGCCGGCGGGGGAGCGGCGGTCAGCGAGGCGTCGGGCGTCTCGGACGCCTTCGCGCTCGTGCTGTTGTCATCGCCCTTGGTCAGGAAGTAGATGCCGACACCGGCCGCCACGGCGACCACGACGCCCAGCGCCGACGCCGCGATGGTGAGCTGCTTGCGCTTGCGCGCCCGCTGGGCCCGGTTCTCGAGTTGACGCTCCAGCTTCCGTTTCGCCGCAGCGCGTCGCTGTTCATTGCTCGGCACTAACTGTCCCTCCGTGAACGGTCGGTATCTGATGTCTGTACAGACTGGGGCCGTCAGCACAAACGAGCCCGTCAGCCCAGCGGCCGCGGCAGACATTACCTGCATTCGCTGAGAAAAACCTACATATGAGGGCCGGGCCGGTAACCGGTTGGACTTGTCGCGCGGCCGTGGTGGAAACTTGACAATCGTGACCAAGACCAGCAGCTTCAGTGCCCCGAGGGGGGTCCCCGACTATCTGCCCCCCACCTCCGCGGAGTTCGCCGCCGTCCGTGACGGACTGGTGGAGACCGCGCGACTGGCCGGATACGGGCATGTCGAGCTGCCGGTTTTCGAAGAGACCGCCCTGTTCGCGCGCGGTGTGGGGGAGTCGACCGACGTCGTCTCCAAGGAGATGTGGACCTTCGCCGACCGCAACGGCGAGAGCTTCACCCTGCGCCCCGAGGGCACCGCGGGCGTCATGCGCGCGGTCATCCAGCACGGCCTCGACCGCGGCCCGCTGCCGGTCAAGCTCTGCTACGCCGGACCCTTCTTCCGCTACGAGCGCCCGCAGAAGGGCCGCTACCGGCAGTTGCAGCAGGTCGGGGTGGAGGCCATCGGCATCGACGACCCGGCCCTGGACGCCGAGGTGATCGCCATCGCCGACGCCGGGTTCCGCAAGCTGGGCCTCGACGGCTTCCGGCTCGAGATCACCTCCCTCGGCGACGAGACCTGCCGCCCGCAGTACCGGGAACTGCTGCAGGAATTCCTCATGAAGCTCCCGCTCGACGAGGAGACCCGCCGCCGCGCGCTGATCAACCCGCTGCGCGTGCTCGACGACAAGCGTCCCGAGGTCAAGGAGATGACCGCGAACGCGCCGCTCATGATCGACCACCTGTCGGAGTCCGCCAAGACCCACTTCGAGCAGGTGCTCGGCCACCTCGACGCGCTCGGCGTGCCGTACGTGGTCAACCCGCGCATGGTGCGCGGGCTCGACTACTACACCAAGACCACCTTCGAATTCGTGCACGACGGACTCGGCGCGCAATCCGGCATCGGCGGTGGCGGCCGCTACGACGGGCTGATGGCCGAACTCGGAGGGCAGGCGCTGTCGGGCATCGGCTACGGCATCGGCGTCGACCGCACCGTGCTCGCGCTCGAGGCCGAGGGCAAGACCGCCGTCGACGGGCCGCGCGTGCAGGTCTTCGGCATCCCGCTCGGCGACGTCGCCAAGCAGCGCCTGGTGGTGCTGGCCGCCGACCTGCGCAAGGCCGGGATCCGCACCGACCTCGCCTACGGCGGGCGCGGCATGAAGGGCGCGATGAAGGCCGCCGACAAGTCCGGCGCCCGGCTCGCGCTGGTCCTGGGTGACCGCGAGGTCGCCGACGGCGAGATCGGGCTCAAGGACCTCGGCAGCGGCGAACAGCGGCAGATCCCGCTGGACGAGGCCGTCGCCCAGGTCACGGCCGCCCTTGCGGGCGAACAGGATTGATCGCGTAGGCAGGTCCCGGGGGCAGGAGTCGCCGGCCCCTGGGTACCCGCCGATCCGCCTGCCCGAACCCGCCCGGCTGCCCGGTCGGCGGTCCTGTGCGCCCGGCCGAACTCGACGCCCGGAAGCGGTATCGGTGCGTGAATCCGCCGCCGGGGGCCGCGACCGGTGCCGCGGGCTCGGACCGGATACCCGGGATGGCGCGGTCGGTTTGTTACGGCCTCGGGAACGCTCGGCCCAATTCGCGAGTGGGCGGGTGTCAATCGGGGTATTGGGTTAAGGCCTGCTGATATTCCGCACGGGGCGGTGCGTGCCGCCGGTACGCGCGACCCCTCGATACCTGGACGAATGCACTGCTGTGACTCATGAATCGACGCCGGGATCCGGCGAGGTCGGGCTCGACCTGATCGCCCCCGAACTGCTGGCCCCCGCGCTGCGCAAACTCACCCTCGCCGCGCTCGGCATCGGCATCGGGGTCGGCCTGCTGATGGCGCTGTTCGTGCACTGGCCGACCGCCCTCGCGGCGGGTCTGGTCCTGGGCGCACCGACCGCTCTGTACGCCATGGCCGTGCAACGCCGCCGGATCACCGTGTCCGGCAGCGTCATCCACGCCCGCACCTGGCGCGGCGAACGCCATCTGGACCTGGCCGCGGCCACCGCCGTGGAGATCGTGGTCCACCCCGGCAAGATCAGCCGCATCGTGCTGCGCGCCACCGCGGGACCCGACACCCAGGTCGTGCCGCTGGCCATCTACAGCGACTCCGGCAGCGGGCGCGAACTCCACATTCTGGGCCTGCGCAAACTCGCCGACGCGCTGGCCGGATGCCCGCTCGCCGCCGCCCTGGCCATCTCCGGGATGCTGGTCCAGCAACTGCGCGCCGAGGCCCGC
Source organism: Nocardia sp. NPDC004340 (assembly GCF_053602575.1). NCBI lineage: Bacteria > Bacillati > Actinomycetota > Actinomycetes > Mycobacteriales > Nocardiaceae > Nocardia > Nocardia sp. NPDC004340. Next base: position 318,234 of record NZ_JBSGDW010000004.1, on the reverse strand, counting down.
GACGCCAATGCCGAGGAACGCCCGCTCTACCGTGCCGTCCGGTTGGTCCGCGCTCGCGACGAAGCCGGGTCGATCATCCTCGCCGACTCCGATATCGCCGATATCGCCCGCTGACGACGATCTGGCCGATGCCCGCCCTGACGTGCGGTTCGGGCACGGGGTCGGCCGGTGATGCCGTCTCACGGCCGGTGTTCCTTTGCTCACGGCCGTGCCTCGCGCACGGTGAGCGTCGATAGGGTCGAAGCAAGATCAGCCGCTATCGCGAGGAGATCGCCGTGAGCAACGTTGCGCCAGTGACCGTCACCGTGACCGGAGCCGCCGGGCAGATCGCCTACGGCATGCTCTTCCGCATCGCCTCCGGAGCCCTGCTCGGGGAGTCCACGCCGGTGCGCCTGCGGCTGCTCGAGATTCCCGCCGCCGTCGGGTCGCTCGAAGGCGTCGCGATGGAACTCGAGGACGGCGCGTTCCCGCTGCTGGCCGGAATCGATATCGCCGACGACCCGTGGCTCGGCTTCGAGGGCGCCAACATCGCCATTCTGGTGGGATCGCGGCCGCGCAGCGCGGGGATGGAACGCGCCGACCTGCTGGCCGCCAATGGCCCGATCTTCACCGATCAGGGCGCGGCCATCAATGCCAACGCCGCCGACGACGTCCGGGTGCTGGTGGTCGGCAACCCGGCCAACACCAACGCCTACATCGCCATGAACAACGCCCCCGACGTTCCCGCCGAGCGGTTCACCGCTCTCACCCGCCTCGACCACAATCGCGCGATCGCGCAGGTGGCCGAGAAGACCGGGGCCGCGGCCGCCGACATCGCGCGGATCACCGTGTGGGGCAACCACTCCGCGACCCAGTACCCCGATCTGGCGTACGCCACCGTCGGCGGTCGCGACGCGCTCGCCGTCATCGACGATCCCGCGTGGGTGACCGGCGATTTCGTGCCCACCGTCCAGCAGCGCGGCACCGCCATCATCGCCGCGCGCGGCGCGTCCTCGGCGGCGAGTGCGGCCAGCGCCGCCATCGACCACATCCACGACTGGGTGCTGGGCACCGCTCCCGGCGACTGGACCTCGATGGCGGTGCCCTCCGACGGCTCGTACGGCGTGCCCGAGGGGCTGATCAGCTCGTTCCCGGTGACCTGCGCCGACGGCGAGTACACCATCGTGCCGGATCTGGAGATCGGCGAATTCGCCCGCACCCGAATCGATCACAGCGTCGCCGAACTGGTCGGCGAACGCGACGCCGTGATCGACCTGGGCTTCGCGAAGAAGGCGTGATCAGCCGCCGCCGAGCGGGAGAGCTCAGCTCAGCTTGGCGATCACGTTGTCGCCGTACCACTTGATCTTGGTGATCTTCTCTTCCAGGGTCTCGGTGTCCTGCTCCTTGGCGTAGGAGTTGCGGAAGCCGACGATCAGGTCGGTGATGCCCTTCTCCTCGCAGCGCTTCACCCCGTCGGGGGTGTAGCCGTCGTAGGAGACCGCGTGGATCTCGAAGTCGCCCTTGTGGTCCCGCTCGGCGCGCAGCTCGTTGATCCGGGCCAGGTACTTGTCCAGCTCCTCGGCATTGCCGCCGGCGTGCATCCAGCCGTCGCACAGGCGGACCGCGCGGCGCAGCGCGGCGTCGCTGTGGCCGCCGAGCAGGATCGGCAGCGGCTCGGTGGGCGCGGGGGTGAGCTTGATCTTCGGGATGTCGTAGAACTCGCCGTGGTACTCGAAGTACTCACCGGTCGACAGACCGCGCACGATCTCGATGCACTCGTCGATGCGCTTGCCGCGCTTCTCGAACGGGACGCCCATGATCTGGAAGTCCTCCGGCCACGGGCTGATGCCCACGCCGAGCGCGAAGCGGTTGTTGCTCAGCCGGGCCAGCGAGCTGGCCTGCTTGGCGACCAGCACCGGCGGGCGGATCGGCAGCTTGAGCACGAACGGGGTCTGACGCAGCGTGGTGGTGGCCGCCGCGATGGCCGCCGACAGCACGAAGGTCTCGATGAACGGCTTCCCGTCGAGGAACTCGCGGTTGCCGTCCGCGGTGTAGGGATACTTCGAATCCGACTCGGCCGGGTAGGCGATGCTGTCGGCCACGGTGATGCTGTGGAACCCGGCGGCTTCGGCAGCCTGAGCGAGGGGGATGTAGTAATCCGGGTTGGTCATCGCCTCCGCGTAGGTGAAGCGCATCGATCGTCCTCTCGACAGTGAGCAAGTGCCAAAAAACTAGAACCGATTCTAGTTTTGCGACTGATGCTAGCGCCACCCTCGCCAAAAGGCATCAGTTCCGGGACGATCCCGACAGTCAACCCACCCGCCGGACGCCCCGCCGCCGTCGTCCCGCTAGCCGAGATGATCCGCGGCCGGGGCTTGCTGGATTGTTCTGCCTCTTGTTCTAATCGCCCCATGACCATCGCCATCACCGGCTCCGGTTCCGGCATCGGCGCGGCCACCGCCGCCGCCCTGCGTGCCGCCGGGCACGAGATCATCGGCATCGACCTGCGCAACGCGGACATCACCGTGGACCTCACCGACGCCGACGCCCGCGACGCCGCGGTCGAAGCGGTGCTCGAGCGCTCCGGCGGCAGCCTCGACGGCCTGATCCTCTGCGCCGGCGTCGGCCCCCAGGTGCCCGACCCCAACCTGGTGGTGGAGATCAACTACCGGGCCACCGTCGCCCTGCTCGACGCCCTGCTGCCCGCCCTCACCAAGGGCGAAAACCCTGCGGCCGTGGTGGTTTCGTCGGTCGCCTCCACCCACATCAAGTGGGAGGACAACCCGATCGCCACGGGCGCCGAGGCCGAGGCCTTCGCCCAGGCCGGGGACTACGCGGGCAGCTACGCCTACGCCGCCTCCAAGAACGCCGTCACCGTCGCCGTACGCGAGCGCGCCGTCGAGTGGGGCGCCGCCGGCGTCCGCCTCAACACCGTCGCCCCCGGCAGCGTCGACACCCCGCTGCTGCAGGCCGGGCTCGACGACCCGCGCTACGGCGACGCCATCCGCAACTTCGTCTCCCCGATCGGCCGCAACGGCCGCGCCGAGGAGATCGCCTCGCTCATCGTGTACCTCATGGGTCCGCAGGCCGGATTCATCCACGGTTCCCAGTTCGTCATCGACGGCGGAGTCGACGCGCAGGCGCGCCCGACCGCGGTGTAACCCACCGCGGCGTGCGCGAGCGCGCCCTGAAACGGTGGCCGAGCCCGCGGGGTGTACATCCGCTTTCGGTCTCCACCGATGCCGCGGTGGTCTGGGTACCCGTCCAGATCACCGCGGCATCACCCTTTTCCGGAGTGATCGGGTTGCCTCAGAGCTGATCAAGCTCGGGGGCGTCGGCCGGATCCCCGGCATCACCGATGACTCCCGGGGCGAAGGCGCCCAGATTGCCGGTGAGTTCGCATTCGGCCGCGGGACTTCGGTGCGGCTGCACCGTCCGGCCGTGCGGTACTTCGCCCGCACCGCCCTTGCCCGCACCCGCCGCGGCGGGGGAGCCCAGGAAGCCCGAACCGGCTGGTCCGCCCAGACCGGGGACGCCGGCCGATCCCGCGCCGAACGGATCGGCGGAATTGGTGATCGTGCCGCCCGGAATCGACGAACCCGGTCCGCCGGGAGCCGACAACAGGCCGCCGCTGAGGCCGCCGGGGCCACCACTTCCGAGACCTCCGCCCCCACCGCTGATACCGGCCGGGGAGGTGTCCGGTAGCCCGCCGGAGAGGTCCGATTCGGTCGGATCGCCGGGCGTGAAAGTCGCTGCCCGCACACCACTTTCGAGTAACTCGGTGGCCTGCTCCAGAATCGGCCCGCCCACATTCTGCGTCAGCGCCTGGGCGACCTCCGCCGGAGTCGGGCCGCCGCCCTGGCCGACCAGCTGCCCGATCAGTCCCTGTACCTGCGCGGTGTAGACCGACAGCTCACCGCGGGTGGTGTTCACGACCGTCACCGCCTCCCCGAGATGCCGGGTGGCCGAGGCGATCAGCGCCGTCTGGCCGAGCGGGGTCAGGATCAGCGGGGCCAGCGCGGTGGCCTCCGCGGCGAAGGCCTGTGCGATAGCGGTGAGCTGGATATTGCCGTGCCGCACCACGGCCGCGGCCTGATCGGTGATCGCCGACAGCTCGAAACCACGCCGGGCGGTCTCCTGCCCGTGATCCCGGGCCTGCCTGCCCGACTCCTGTGCGCTCTGGGAAGCCTCGCCCTGCCACAGGGATTCGACCGTCGTCAGCGCACCGCCGCCGATTTGCGCAGCGGACTCGATGACCTTGGACCCGGTGCTCAGCACCGTGGCCGGATTCAGCTGGCCCAGCACCCCGGTGCCGAACGCTTGCAGCAGTTGCAGAAACGGTGCGAACAGCGCGTCCAGTCCCGGAATCGCGGGTAGCGCCAAACCCTTCATCGGATCGCCGACCGGATCGGCGGGCAGCGACAGCACGCCCACCGCGAGCTCCGGAATCGGGCCGGGTGAGACGGCGTCCACGCGCTGTGCTTCCGTCATGCCGGGGTCCGGACCGGCCGGGACAGCTCCGATGACGCCGGAGTCGAGCGGCCTCATGCCTGGTCGCCGAGCTGCCCGGCGGCCGCGCCGAGCCCGCGCGCGAAGTCGGCGTCGGTCCCGGTGTAGGTGGCTGCCGAGCCGAAGGCCGCCCGGCCGAGCTCGGCGAAGCGGCCGGAGAGGGCGTTGATGTCGCGGTCGTGTAGGAGTTCGGCGACGGCGTAACTGGCCAGGAAATCCGCGCCGATGAGTCCGAAGGCCGGGGTCATGGCGGCGACGTGGGTGACGGTGTCCAGACCGCCCTCAGCGGCGATGTCGGCGGCGATGCCGTCCTGGGTGGCGGCGAGGGCGCGGACCGCACCCGTGTCGACCGAAAGATCGGCCATGTCAGGACCCCCCTAGCGTCGTGGACATGCGGGAGCCGAATATAACCCCTCGAGCGTCCAGCCCGGCGTGGCGTCCGCGGCCGCTCCGGCACGTCGTCGTCGCCGCTCCGGCGTGTCGGCCCTAGCCGCTCCGGTTCGGCGTCCGCGCGCGGCTGTGATCCCGTCCGCAAGCGGGCCGTAATGTGACCGTTCTTGCAAATTAGAACAAGTTCTATATTCTTCTGACCATGAAGGTCGCAGTCACCGGCGCTGCCGGGTTCCTTGGCACCAATTTGCTTCGCCTGCTTACTGATCGCGGTCACGAGGTCACCGCCATCGACCGGGTCGCCGGTGCCACCCAGCCCGGGGTGACCTGGGTGAACGGTGACGTGCTGGATCCGGTCTCGATGCGGTCCGCGCTCGACGGCGCCGAGGTGGTCTACCACCTGGTCGCGCTGATCACCCTGGCCCACAAGAACGATGTCGCCTGGCGGGTCAACACCGAGGGTGTGCGTGTCGTCGCCGAGGCCGCGCTCGAGGTCGGCGTGCGCCGCATGGTGCACACCAGCTCCATCCACGCGTTCAACCAGTACTCCTGCGGCGGCGTCATCAACGAGCGTTCGCCGCGGTCGATCGACCCGGATCTGCCGGTGTACGACCGGTCCAAGTGGCAGGGCGAGATCGAGCTGCGCTCGGTCATCGACAAGGGCCTGGACGCGGTCATCTGCAACCCGACCGGTGTGTACGGCCCGATCGACAACACCGCCTCGCGCATCAACACGACGCTGTGGGACGCCGCGCGCGGCCGCGTGCCGGTCATGATCAGCGGCGGCTTCGACCTGGTCGACGTGCGTGACGTCGCCACCGGCCTGGTCCTGGCCGGCGAGCGTGGCCGCACCGGCGAGAACTACCTGCTCGGCGGTCACTTCACCGACATGTTCCAGGCCACCCGCACCGCCGCCGAGGTCAACGGGAAGATGAAGCCCGCCTTCGCGATCCCGGCCAAGGTGATCAACGCCTGCATGCCGGTCATGGAGCCGGTGGCCAAGGCCTTCGGCAGCGACCGCATCTCCAAGGCGGCCATGGGCGCGCTGCTGGCCGCCCCGATCGTCGAGCACACCAAGGCCACCGAGGAACTCGGCTACCGTCCGCGGCCCGCCGAGCAGACCATCCGGGACCTGGTCGCCTTCTACAACGGGCAGCCGATCGAGGCCGACACGCAGAAGATTGCTTGACACTCGTTAGAACGCATGTTCGACTGGGGTGGTGCGTTGGCAAAGGCAAACCCTCGGCGCCGATGACGGCGCGCTCCCCGGCCTCGAACGTGCGGGTTTCGTACGCAGCGTACAGACACCCGAGTTCGAGGGCATCACGTTCCACGAGGTGCTCTGCAAGAGTGCGCTGAACCGGGTGCCCGACAGCGGCACCCTCCCGTTCAGCTGGACCATCAACCCCATGCGCGGGTGCTCGCACGCGTGCCGCTACTGCTTCGCCCGCGGCACGCACGAGTACCTGGACCTGGACGCGGGCGCCGACTTCGACTCCCAGATCGTGGTCAAGACCAATGTCGTCCCGATTCTGCGGCGCGAGCTGCACAAACGGTCCTGGCGGCGCGAGCAGGTCGCGCTGGGCACCAATACCGATCCGTATCAGCGCGCCGAGGGCCGCTACCGGCTGATGCCGGGCATCATCACCGCGCTCGCCGAATCCGGCACCGGTTTCTCCATCCTCACCAAGGGCACGCTGCTGCGGCGGGATCTGCCGCTGCTGGTCGAGGCCGCCGGTCAGGTGCCGGTGGACCTCGCGGTGTCCATCGCCATCCTGGACGAGGAACTGCATCGCGGGCTCGAGCCCGGCACGCCGTCGCCGCGGGCGCGGCTGGAACTGGTGCGTGCGCTCTCGGATGCCGGATTCGCCGTTAATGTCATGGTTGCTCCGGTCATTCCGTACCTCACCGACTCCCAGGCGCATCTGGACGCGCTCTTCGCCGCCATCGCCGAGGCCGGGGCCGCCCGCGTCACGGCGTTCCCCATGCATCTGCGCGGTTCCACCCGCGGCTGGTTCCTGGCCTGGCTGGCCGAGGCCCACCCGGCGCTGTTGCGCCGTTACCGGCAACTGTATGGTCGGGGAACTTCGGTGACACCGGAGTATTCTGCGTGGCTACGCGGCCGCATCGAGCCGCTGCTGGAGAAACACCGTTTGAACCGTGATCGACCGGCCGAGCCCGAGGTTCGCGCCGTCGAATCGCACACGCCCGACCCGCAGTTGGCGTTGTTCGCCTGACGGCGGTTCTTTGATCGAAACCATTGCGCTTCACGGGTGTGTCGCGAATATTGCGGAGTAGTTTGGCGTTGGTACCTCACATCTGACGAGGAAGTGATGCACGCGCATGGCTCAGGCAAAGGACACCGTGCAGCATGGCGACTCCGGGGCGTCCGGAAACGGTGACGGCCCAGGGAAATTGGCGGTGGAGAAACTGGAACGGGTCGTCATCCGCTTCGCGGGCGACTCCGGTGACGGCATGCAGCTCACCGGTGACCGTTTCACCCACGAGGCCGCCGCATTCGGCAATGATCTTGCCACCCAACCGAATTTCCCCGCCGAGATCCGCGCACCCCAGGGCACGCTGCCCGGTGTGTCGTCGTTTCAGATCCAGATCGCGGACTACGACATCCTGACCGCCGGTGACCAGCCCGATGTGCTGGTCGCGATGAATCCCGCTGCGCTGAAGGCGAATCTGGAGGATTTGGCGCGCGGGGCGACGGTGATCGTCAATACGGACGAATTCACCAAACGCGCACTGGCGAAGGTCGGGTACGCCGGGGATCCGCTCACCGATGACACCTTGACCGATTTCGTGGTGCACCGGGTGCCGATGACGTCCTTGACGCTCGGCGCAACCGAACCGACCGGTGTGGGTAAAAAGGATGGGCAGCGCGCGAAGAATATGTTCGCGCTCGGCTTGCTGTCCTGGATGTACGGGCGGCCCATCGGCGGCACCGAACAGTTCATGCGGGAGAAATTCGCCGCCACGCCCGATATCGCCGAAGCAAATATCCTCGCATTTCGGGCAGGGTGGAATTACGGCGAAACCACCGAGGCGTTCGCCACCACCTACGAGGTGGCCCCCGCGACGCTCCCGGCGGGCACCTACCGGCAGATCACCGGCAACAACGCGCTCGCCTACGGCATCGTCACCGCCGGGCAGCTGTCCGGGCTGCCGGTCTTCCTGGGCACCTACCCGATCACCCCGGCCTCGGACATCCTGCACGAACTGAGCAAGCACAAGAACTTCGGCGTCACCACCTTTCAGGCCGAGGACGAGATCGCCGGCATCGGCGCGGCCCTGGGGGCCTCACTGGGCGGGGCGCTCGGGGTGACCAGTACGTCCGGTCCCGGCCTGGCGCTCAAGAGCGAGACCATCGGCCTGGCCGTCATGACCGAACTGCCGCTGATGATCATCGACGTGCAGCGCGGCGGCCCGTCCACCGGTCTGCCCACCAAGACCGAACAGGCCGATCTGCTGCAGGCGCTCTACGGGCGCAATGGCGAATCCCCGGTGCCGGTGGTCGCGCCGCGCTCGCCCGCGGACTGCTTCGACGCCGCCGTGGAGGCCGCCCGCATCGCCCTCACCTATCGCACGCCGGTGCTGCTGCTGTCGGACGGTTCCATCGCCAATGGTTCCGAGCCGTGGGCGATTCCGCGGGTCGATCAGCTCGCCCCGATCGACCCGGCGTTCGAACCCGCGGGCGCGCAGGACGATCCGTTCCAGCCCTACGCGCGCGACCCGGAGACCCTGGCCCGGCCGCTGGCGGTGCCCGGCACCGCGGGCCGCGCGCACCGGATCGGCGGCCTCGAGAAGGCCGATGGGAGCGGCAATATCTCCTATGAACCGGCCAATCACGAACTCATGGTGCGATTGCGGCAGGCCAAGATCGACGGCATCGCCGTGCCCGAGCTGGCGGTGGACGATCCCGGCGGCCACGCCGAACTGCTGCTCATCGGGTGGGGCAGCTCCTACGGTCCGATCGGCGAGGCCTGCCGGCGGGCACGGCGGCGCGGGGTGCCGGTGGCGCAGGCGCACCTGCGGCATCTGAATCCGTTCCCGCCCAATCTCGGTGAGGTGCTGCGCCGCTACCGCACCGTGGTCTGCCCGGAGATGAACGGCGGCCAGCTGGCCATGCTGCTGCGTGCCCGCTACCTGGTCGACGTGCAGCCGTGGACCAAGGTGGCCGGCACCGCCTTCCAAGCACAGGAACTGGTCGGCGTCATCGACGCGGCCCTGGACGGCTCCATCGCGGAGATGGAGCAGGACAAGGCTTTCGCCGCACGGGCGCGCGCGACCTACCGCAATCCAGGGGGCAAGTGATGACCATTCTCGAAAACCCGCTCGTGGGCGCCGATCTGGGCCTGACCGGACTGTCCGGGGTGCCGCGGGCGGCGGGCCCGCAGAAGGCCAAGGACTACACCTCCGATCAGGAGGTGCGCTGGTGCCCGGGCTGCGGCGACTACGTCATCCTCGCCACCGTGCGCGGGTTCCTGGCCGAGCTGGGCCTCGAGCGCGAGAACCTCATGTTCGTCTCCGGCATCGGCTGCTCGAGCCGGTTCCCGTACTACCTGGAGGCGTACGGGATCCACTCCATCCACGGCCGCGCCCCGGCCATCGCCACGGGGATGGCGGTCACCCGGCCCGACCTGTCGGTCTGGGTGGTGACCGGCGATGGTGACGCGCTCTCCATCGGCGGCAACCATCTCATCCACGCCCTGCGCCGCAATGTGAACATGACGATCCTGTTGTTCAACAACCGGATCTACGGCCTCACCAAGGGCCAGTACTCGCCGACCTCGGAGACCGGCAAGGTCACCAAGTCCACCCCGATGGGCTCGATCGACCACCCGTTCAACACCCTCTCGGTGGCGCTGGGCGCGGAGGCCACCTTCGCGGCCCGGGCCCTGGACTCCGACCGGGCCGGGCTCACCGAGGTGCTGCGGGCCGCCGCCGAACACCGCGGCACCGCGTTCGTGGAGATCCTGCAGGACTGCCCGATCTTCAACGACGGCTCCTTCGACGCGCTGCGGCGCGAGAACGCCGAATCGCATCTGGTCCGGCTGCGGCACGGGCAGCCCATCCGCTTCGGCGCGGACAATGAATTCGCCGTGGTCCGTGACGGTTTCGGCCTGAAGGTGGCGCGTGCCGACGGCGTCGCCGACTCCGACATCGTGGTGCATGACGCCTACACCGACCAGCCCGAATACGCCTACGCCCTGTCGCGGCTGTCCGACCAGGACCTCACCCACGTGGTGACCGGCGTCTTCCGCAGCGTCACCCGCCCCACCTACGACGACGGCGTCCGCGCCCAGCTCGGCACCGCCGTCGAACGCAAACCGGTGAGCCCGAACTCCTTGCAGGAGTTGCTCACCGGCAACGAAACCTGGACGGTCGGTTGAGCTGTCAGGCCGGAGCGAAGGCGTTCAGCAGGCGCTGGAACAGATCGTCGAAGCGCTTGCGGGACGCCTTCTGCTCGTCGCTGAGGCCGTCGGTGATCTCGGGCGCGTACACGATCAGATGCAGATCCTGATCGCGGTGCTCGGGCATGTAGTCGATGATCGAGGTGCCCTTGTCGGTGGCGTCCGGGGTCCCCATATCGGCGGTGACCAGCGCTTTCATCTCGGTTGCCGCCGCGGTCAGGACATCGGCGGGCACCTTCCCGTTGACCGGCTGCGCGGTGGGATCGGACCGCTTCACCGCGTGCCCGTCCGCTTGCACCTCGAGGGAGGGCCGCAGATCGGTCCGGGTCTGCCAGCCCGCGGGCAGGGCGGTGAGCGTGAACAGTGCCGGGGGAGCGGCCGCCGCCGGTCGCACCCCCGCGAATCCGCCCGCGCCCGTGAGCAACACCGCACACGCCGCCGCGGTCAGCGCGGCCCGCCATCCGCGCCGCCGCACCGCGATTCCCGCCACGCCGGGTTGTCCCGCCACCCCTGCTGTTCCCATCGCATCCCTCCAAGTCCCTGGTGAGCGTGCGCCCGCCGCCCGCAGATTGTTGCCCCGCACCCATCCGGGCGCGCAGCGCCACGCCGACGCCGCACCGGAAGGAGACACGGCTCGCGGGATTCGCCCGAATTGGCCCGTGGCGAGGTACCCGGCGGTCGCGCCGGGTCGGTCCATCGAGTGGCCCACCGGCATCGAGCGTCCGGGGCGGGACATGGCGAGGGCCCCGTCCGATTCGGACGGGGCCCTCGGGTCGGGTCGGGATCAGCGCAGGGCGGGCGGGTTGCCGAGGTCCTGGGCGGAGTAGGTGTCGCAGGCCTTGACCTGGCCGGTCTTGTAGCCGGTCAGGAACCACTTCTGGCGTTCCACCGAGGAACCGTGGGTCCAGGCTTCGGGGTTGACGCGGCCGGTGGCGGCCTTCTGGATGCGGTCGTCGCCGACGGCGGAGGCGGCGGAGAGCGCGTCGCGAATGTCGTTGTCGGTCAGCGGCTTCAGGAAGGGCTGGCCGCCGCCGGGGGCGGGCAGCTTGTCGGCGTAGGCGGCCCAGACGCCGGCGTAGCAGTCGGCCTGCAGCTCGGTGCGGACCGCGCCGGAGGTCGGGCCCTTGGGGTCGCGCTGGGCCTTGTTGATGTCGCCGAGCTGGTTCTGGATGTGGTGGCCGAACTCGTGGGCGACCACGTACTCCTGGGCCAGGGGTCCGCCGCTGGAGCCGAAACGGTCGACCAGTTCCTGGAAGAAGCTGGTGTCGAAGTAGGCGGTCTTATCGGCGGGGCAGTAGAACGGGCCCACCGCCGAGGACGCGCGCCCGCAGGCGGTGTTCACCGCGCCGGAGAACAGCGTCACCTTCGGCGCCACGTATTTGCGGCCGGTCTGCTTGGGCAGCTCGGTGCCCCACACATTGTCCAGGCTCTGGACGGTGGCGATGACCCGGCAGTCCACGTACTTGTTGGCGTCCGCTCCGGTCTTGCAATGCTCGGGGGCGGTCGCGGTGCCGGACTTGGAGTTCGAATCCGCACCCGTGAATTGGCCCAGGATGCTGCCCGGATCGCCGCCGAGCAGCAGGGACGCGATCAGCGCGATGATGCCCAGCGCGCCACCACCGAGAGCCAAGCCGCCGCCCAGACCGGGTCCACCGCCGCCACTCACCCGGTTCGGGTCGATTTGCAGGCCCTCGTTGAAGGTCATGCGTATCACTCTGACACGGGCGAGCGGATATCGGTTTCCACTCGCTGCACGTGTCTCTCTACGATGGGTCTGCACCTGGTCACCCGCACCGGTGCTTCGAGTCCCGTCGAAAGGAATCCCGTGCTGCGCACCCACTTGGCTGGTTCGCTGCGAAGCGAGCACGCCGGTCAGACCGTCACCCTCACCGGCTGGGTGGCCCGGCGGCGAGACCACGGTGGCGTGATCTTCATCGATCTGCGTGATGCTTCGGGTGTGGCCCAGGCCGTCTTCCGTGAAGGCGAGCCCGCGGAGGCCGCCCACAAGCTGCGCAACGAGTTCGTCGTGAAGATCACCGGCGTGGTCGAGAACCGTCCCGAAGGCAGCGAGAACCCGAACCTGCCGACGGGCGCCATCGAGGTCAACGTGACCGCGCTCGAGGTGCTCAACGAGGCCGCGCCGCTGCCGTTCCAGCTCGACGACGAGCCGGGTGAGGAAGCCCGCCTCAAGTACCGCTACCTGGACCTGCGCCGCGAGGGCCCGGCGCACGCGATCCGCCTGCGCTCCAAGGTGAACACCGCCGCCCGCGAGGTGCTGGCCAAGCACGCCTTCATCGAGGTCGAGACCCCGACCATGACCCGCTCCACCCCGGAGGGCGCGCGCGACTTCCTGGTTCCGGCCCGCCTGGCGCCCGGCAAGTTCTACGCCCTGCCGCAGTCGCCGCAGCTGTTCAAGCAGCTGCTCATGGTCGGCGGCATCGAGCGCTACTTCCAGATCGCGCGCTGCTACCGCGACGAGGACTTCCGCGCCGACCGCCAGCCGGAGTTCACCCAGCTCGACATCGAGATGAGCTTCGTCGAGCAGGAGGACGTCATCCTGCTGGCCGAGGACATCCTCGCCGCGCTGTGGAAGCTGGTCGGCTACGACATCCCGACCCCGATCCCGCACATGACCTACGCCGAGGCCATGCGCCGCTACGGCTCGGACAAGCCCGACCTGCGCTTCGAGGTCGAGATCACCGAGATGATGGACTACTTCAAGGACACGTCCTTCCGCGTGTTCCAGGCTCCTTATGTCGGTGCGGTCGTCATGCCCGGTGGCGCCTCGCAGCCGCGTCGCCAGTTCGACGCCTGGCAGGAGTGGGCCAAGCAGCGCGGTGCCAAGGGCCTGGCCTACATCACCTTCAACGAGGACGGCACCCTCGGTGGCCCGGTCGCCAAGAACTTGACCGACGCCGAGCGTGAGGGCCTGGCCAAGCAGGTCGGCGCCGAGCCGGGCGACTGCGTCTTCTTCGCCGCCGGCGAGCAGAAGTCGAGCCGGGCGCTGCTGGGCGCGGCCCGCGGCGAGATCGCCCGCAAGTGCGGTCTCATCGACGAGAACGCCTGGGCCTTCGTCTGGATCGTGGACGCCCCGATGTTCGAGCCGACCGCCGACGCCACTGCGAGCGGCGATGTGGCCCTGGGCTATTCGGCCTGGACCGCCGTGCACCACGCCTTCACCTCGCCCAAGCCCGAGCACCTGAACACCTTCGACACCGATCCGGCGTCGGCGCTGGCGTACGCCTACGACATCGTCTGCAACGGCAACGAGATCGGCGGCGGCTCGATCCGTATCCACCGCCGCGACGTGCAGGAGCGGGTGTTCCAGGTGATGGGCATCGGCGAGGCCGAGGCGCAGGAGAAGTTCGGCTTCCTGCTCGACGCCTTCTCCTACGGCGCCCCGCCCATGGGCGGCATCGCCTTCGGCTGGGACCGCATCACCGCGCTGCTGGCCGGGGTGGACTCGATCCGCGAGGTCATCGCGTTCCCGAAGTCGGGCGGCGGCGTCGACCCGCTGACCGACGCGCCGACCCCGATCACGCCGCAGCAACGTCAGGAAGCGGGCCTCAACGCCAAGCTGGACGCGAACGGCAACCCGGTCAAGGACGAGGGCAAGTAGCCTCGACACCGATATACGACGACGCCGCGCTGCTCGGGCAGCGCGGCGTCGTCGCTTTTCGACTCGGTCGGGCGGCGGTCAGTACACGACCAGCCGCCCGGTGAGGGTCCGGTAGGCGTAGGTGGTGGCGATCGCGGTCACCGGCCCGGCGATCAGCAGGCCCAGCCCGCAGAACAGGGTGCCGACCACCGTCATCAGCAGCACCGCCAGCGCCAGCAGCGACACCTGCAGGGCGTTCGCGATCACCAGCCGCGCACTGGACTGGATCGCGGCGATCGGATTCTGGTCCTGATCGATCACGAAATGCAGCGCGAACATGCACAGCACCCCGACGATCACCGCCGGGAACAGGCACAGGATCGAGGCCAGGAAGCACGCCGCGAACACGATGAGGGCGGTGATGAGCACATTGCCGGCGTTCACGAATCCGAAGAAGGCCGGGAAATCGGGTGGGGTGCCGTCGGTCTCGTAGAGCGCGCCGCGGATCATGGCCGCCTGCAACAGCCACACCACCAGCGACGCCACCGCGAACAGCAGCACCACCGCCGACAGCGACTGGACGTCAATGATTCTCACCAGCAGGGTGACCAGCAGCCAGGAGATCAGGCCGATCAGCACCATGCCCACCCACGGAACGGCATTGAGCCGGAACCGATCCCACCCGTAGGTGAGGGCGCCGCCCACATCGAGGCGCTCGCGCGGCGGACCGTAGGACTGCTGCGGCACGGGCTCGGTGTCGGGGCCCGCGGCGGGCGGCGGTGTCGAGCCCGGCGGGAAGCCACCCGGGGGAGGCGGATTGCCCGGCGCCATCGCGCCCGGCGGCAACTGCTGCGGCGCGCCGTCGCCGACGCCGGGAGGCCCTTGGGGCGCGCCCGGCTGCGGGGTCAGGGCCGGCGGGGGCTCCACGGGCTCGCTGCCGTAGTGCGCCGCGCCCGGTCCGTCGAATTGCGGGTACCCGGCGAGGCCGGGCAGCTGGTGGCGGGCGGGCCCGGGGCCGGGGTCGGCGGCACCGGAAACCGGTGCGGGCTCGGGGTTTTGGTGATGTCCGGATTGCGGTGGGTACTGTTCGCCGCCCCGGGCGGCGGGACGGTCGCCGGAGGGGTCGTACGGTGCTGAGGGCGGCGTGCCAGTCATGGTCGCAAGCCTTTCACATTTCCCGGTTTACGGTGTGGCGCACAGCAGTTGATCCAAGAGACAACTAGACCCCGCTGGTTGTGTCAAGCAACCAGCGCCGCGTGGGCAAACCCTTCACAAAGACACGCCGTCCGACGCGCGAAAGGTTGTGCAACCGCTCGCTGAAAGTGACCTGGCGGGAGTACCTTGGGTTCCGATGACCGCACTATTGGCCGAACGCGCCGCCGAAGTCGTGTCCGCGGCACAACAGTTGCTCACAAAGCGAATGGGTGCTGCGGTAAAGCTGAGTGACCCCATGGAGCTCAGCGGCAGTGGTAGGACGACGGTCCTACGTGTCCGCGTTGCGGAGAACGCCTTCTCGCTCCCTCGCACACTCATTGTGAAGCAGGTAGCGGGTCCGGCGACGGAGCGACGTACCGGCGGCATGGCGCCGGGGGTCGCCAGCATCGATTCCGCATTCCTACGCGAAGCGGTCTCGTACCAATTCACCACCGCCCTCGGTCGCGACCATCGCCCAGGCGCCTACTTATTGGGCTACAGCCTGCCCGGCCGCCTGCTCATTCTCAGCGATCTCGGCGAGAACCTCTCGCTCACCGCGGTCCTGCAGTCCGGTGTCGAGCCCAACAAGCGCAACGCGCTCATGGCGTTCGCCCAGGCGCTGGGCCGCATGCACGCCGCGACCGTCGGCCGGGAAGCCGACTTCGTCGCCCTGCTCCGCCGCGTCGACGTGGTGCACCGGGTGGACGGCATCGCCCAGCAGGCCGAGTCCGCGGTCGCCGAGGTGCCGATCATGCTGCAGCGCGAACTCGGCATCGAGGTGCCCGGCGAGATCGCCGAACGCATCGTGCGCGGCAACCGCCTGTTCTCGGCCGGCCGCTACCGCGCCTTCAGCCCCTCGGACCTGTGCCCGGACAATGTCATTCTCAATGACGAGGGCGCCCGCTTCCTCGACTACGAGTGGGGCGGCTTCCGCGACGCCACCCTCGACATCGCCTACGCGCTGGTCTCGTTCCCGGGCTGCCTGTGCGATTTCGAGCTCTCCCGCGAACGCGCCCACCAGATGGTGGAGGCGTGGCGGTCGGAAGTGGTGGCGGTCTGGCCCGCGCTGGCCGACGACGCCGTGCTCGCCGAACGCATTCTCGAGGCCCGGCTCATCTGGGTGTGGCTGTCCACCTACTGGTTCCTGCCCGCCGACCACGCCCGCATCGCCGCCGCCCGCGAGCACGGCCTGTCGATTCCGCGGTCGGCCGCGCTGATCAACCGCTGGGCCGCCCTCGCAGAGGACGCCCGCTGCACCGGCGACGACACCCTCGGCGACTTCGCCGAGCACGTCTCGGCCACCCTCGAGGAGCGCTGGGAGGAGTAGCCCTCCTCCATCACCATCGATCGCTCGGGGTCGCCGTCAGCGAGGGTGTCGGAGCCGATCGGTAGGGTTCGGGGCGTGAGTGATGGGCTCTTCGACGCACCGGGCACGCAGGCCGTCGCCGACGACTTCGCGGCGAGCGCGGTGCGCTTACCCGCTGCCGACGATCGGTTCGCGCCGCTGGCCGTGCGCATGCGTCCGCGCACCCTCGACGAGGTGGTGGGCCAGCAGCATCTGCTCGGTCCCGGCTCGCCGCTGCGCCGGCTGATCGAGGGATCGGGTGCGGCGTCGGTGCTGCTGTACGGTCCGCCCGGAACCGGTAAGACCACCCTCGCCTCGCTGCTCTCGCAGGCCACCGGCCGCCGGTTCGAGGCGTTGTCGGCGTTGTCGGCGGGCGTGAAGGAAGTGCGCGCGGTCATCGATCTGGCGCGGCGGCGGCTCACCGTCGGCGAACAGACCGTGCTGTTCATCGACGAGGTGCACCGCTTCTCCAAGACCCAGCAGGACGCGTTGCTGGCGGCGGTGGAGAACCGGATCGTGCTGCTGGTCGCGGCGACCACCGAGAATCCGTCGTTCTCCGTGGTGTCGCCGCTGCTGTCGCGGTCGCTGGTGCTGCAACTGCAGTCGTTGACCGAGGCCGAGATCCGTCAGGTGCTGGCCCGCGCCATCGCCGATCCGCGCGGGCTGGCGGGGGAGTACACCGTCACCGACGAGGCCCTCGACCACATCGTGCGGATCGCGGGCGGCGACGCGCGGCGCTCGCTGACCGCACTGGAGGCCTCGGCCGAATCCTCCCTGGACGGCACTGTGGGCGTGGAACTGGTGGAGGCCAGCGTCGACAAGGCCGCGGTCCGCTACGACCGCTCCGGCGACCAGCACTACGACGTGATCAGCGCCTTCATCAAATCGCTGCGCGGTTCGGACGTGGACGCCGCGCTGCACTACCTGGCCCGCATGATCAGCGCCGGTGAGGATCCGCGATTCATCGCCCGCCGCTTGATGATCCAGGCCAGCGAGGAGGTCGGCATGGCCGACCCCACCGCGTTGCAGACCGCGGTCGCCGCCGCCCAGGTGGTCCAGCTGGTCGGTATGCCCGAGGCGCAATTGGCCTTGACCCAGGCCACGATTCACATCGCCACCGCCCCGAAATCGGGGTCGGTAGTCAAGGGCATCGGCGCGGCCATGGCCGACGTGCGCGCGGGCAAGGCGGGCGCGGTGCCCCCGCACCTGCGCGACGGTCACTATGCGGGCGCGGCCGCGCTCGGCAACGCCCAGGGGTACAAGTACCCGCACGATCACCCGGATGGTGTTCTCGGCCAGCAGTATCCGCCGGACGAACTGGTCGGCACCGACTACTACCACCCGACCGACCACGGCTACGAACGCGAAGTCGGCCCGCGCGTGACCAAACTCCGCCGCATCGTCCGGGGCAGATAGCGCCCCGGGCGAGTATGCGTCGCGCGCCGAATTGCAGTGGATGCCAAAAGCGGTCGTGCGACGCCTCCCGAATACGTCTGCGCCGCAGGTCAGTCCATGAGCGGGTCGCCTCAGTCCATGAGCAGATCGTGGTGGCGGGCGATCCGCTCGATCTCGGCGGGGCCGCCGCCCATGATGTCCCGCACGTACTCGGTGATCAGGTCGACGGGCCAGTTCCACCAGGCCGCCCGCAGCAGCATGGCCACCTCCGCGTCGCTGAAGCGCTGCTTCACCACCTGCGCCGGATTGCCGCCGACGATCGTGTACGGCGGCACGTCGGCGGTGACGACCGCGCCGGTGGCGATGATCGCGCCGTCGCCGATCCGGACGCCCGGCATGATCAGGCTGTTGTAGCCGAACCACACGTCGTTGCCGACCACGGTGTCGCCGCGGGACGGGATCGAGGTGATGATGTCCATGGTCTCCTCGGCCCAGGTGCCGCCGAAGATCGTGAACGGGAAGGTGGACACGCCCGCGGTGGGGTGGTTGGCCCCGGCCATGATGAACCGGGTGTTGCTCGCGATGGCGCAGTATTTGCCGATGATCAACTTCTCGGGCCCGAACGCGTACAGCACGTTGTCGGTCTCGAAGGCCGTCGCCGCTACCGGATCGTCGAAGTAGCTGTAGTCGCCGACCTCGATGTTCGGCGAGGTGACGTGCGGTTTCAAGAAGACGGTCCGGTGCGCGTGGGGGAGCGGGAAGCGCTGGGATGGGTCAGGGATCACAGTCACCCAGGCGATGGTAGCTATCGCCCGGTGGTGGGTGGAAACTCCCTGGACTCGGACCGGTAGGCTGGATACCTGTGCAGACCCACGAGATTCGACGGCGCTTCCTGGAGCATTTCGTAAAGGCCGGACACACCGAGGTACCGAGTGCCTCGCTGATCCTGGCCGACCCCAACCTGCTGTTCGTGAACGCGGGCATGGTCCAGTTCGTGCCGTACTTCCTCGGTCAGCAGACCCCGCCCTTCGACACCGCGACCAGCGTGCAGAAGTGCGTGCGCACCGGCGACATCGAGAACGTCGGCGTCACCACCCGCCACAACACCTTCTTCCAGATGGCGGGCAACTTCTCCTTCGGCGCCTACTTCAAGCGCGGCGCCATGGAACTGGCCTGGTCGCTGCTGACCGGCCCGGTCGAGGACGGCGGTTACGGTTTCGACCCCGAAAAGCTGTGGGTCACCGTCTATCTCGACGACGACGAGGCCGAGCAGATCTGGCGTGAGCTGGGCGTCCCGGACGAGCGCATCCAGCGCCGCGGCATGGCCGACAACTACTGGTCCATGGGCATCCCCGGCCCGTGCGGCCCGTGCTCGGAGATCTACTTCGACCGCGGCCCCGAGTACGGCGTCGAGGGCGGCCCCGAGGCCGACGAGGACCGCTACCTCGAGATCTGGAACCTCGTGTTCATGCAGAACGAGCGTGGCGAGGGTCGTGGCAAGGACGACTTCGAGATCCTGGGCCCGCTGCCCAAGAAGAACATCGACACCGGCATGGGCGTCGAGCGTGTCGCGTTCCTGCTGCAGGGCGTCGACAACGTCTACGAGACCGACCTGCTGCGTCCGATCATCGACAAGGCCGAGGAGCTGACCGGCCGCTCCTACGGTGTCGAGCACGCCGACGACGTCCGCTTCCGCGTCATCGCCGACCACGCCCGCACCGCCGCCATGCTGATCGGCGACGGTGTCAACCCCGGTAACGACGGCCGCGGCTACGTGCTGCGCCGCCTGCTGCGCCGCATCGTGCGCTCGGCCCGCCTGCTGGGCGCCGACAAGCCGGTGATGGGCGAGTTCATCAAGGTCGTCGCCGACCTCATGTCGCCGTCCTACCCGGAGCTGCTCACCGACTTCAAGCGCATCGAGAATGTCGCCGTCGGTGAGGAGGCCGCGTTCCTCAAGACCCTGAGCACCGGCACCAAGCTCTTCGACGAGACCGTCGACGAGGTGAAGTCGCACGGCAGCAAGAAGATCAGCGGCACCGACGCCTTCACCCTGCACGACACCTACGGCTTCCCGATCGACCTGACCCTGGAGATGGCCGCCGAGGCCGGCCTGCAGGTCGACGAGGAGGGCTTCCGCTCGCTCATGGCCGAGCAGCGCAAGCGGGCCAAGGAGGACGCGCTCTCGCGCAAGCACGCGCACGCCGACCTGACCGTCTACAAGGAGTTCGTGGACCGCGGCGCGACCGAGTTCACCGGCTTCGACGAGCTGGCCACCGAGGCCACCGTGCTCGCCCTGATCAAGGACGGCGTCCGGGTGCCGGTCGCCGAGGCCGGTCAGGACGTCGAGGTGATCCTGGACCGCAGCCCGCTCTACGCCGAGTCCGGCGGCCAGATCGCCGACCGCGGCTCGCTGAGCTCCTCGCACGGGCTCAAGGTGACCGTCAACGACGTGCAGAAGATCGCCAAGAAGGTGTGGGTGCACAAGTCCACCATCGAGGCCGGTCAGCTCACCGAGGGCGACACCGTGCTGGCGCAGGTCGACCCGACCTGGCGGCACGGCGCCACCCAGGGCCACTCCGGCACCCACATGGTGCACGCCGCGCTGCGACAGGTGCTGGGCCCCAACGCCGTTCAGGCCGGCTCGCTCAACAAGCCCGGCTACCTGCGCTTCGACTTCAACTGGCAGGGCGCGCTGACCGAGCAGCAGAAGGCCGACATCGAGGCGGTCTCCAACAGCGCGGTCGGCGACGACTTCCCGGTCAACACCTTCGTCACCGACCTGACCTCCGCCAAGAAGATGGGCGCCATGGCGCTGTTCGGCGAGAACTACGGCGACGAGGTGCGCGTGGTGGAGATCGGCGGACCGTTCTCCATGGAGCTGTGCGGTGGCACCCACGTGGCGCACTCCTCGCAGATCGGCCCGATCACCGTGCTCGGTGAGTCGTCGGTCGGTTCCGGTGTCCGCCGCGTCGAGGCCTTCGTCGGCCTGGACTCGTACAAGTACCTGGCCAAGGAGCGCGCGCTGCTGGCCGGTCTGGCCTCCTCGCTGAAGGTGCCCTCGGATGAGGTGCCCGGCCGCGTCGAGCAGCTGGTCGAGCGGCTCAAGGTCGCCGAGAAGGAGCTCGAGCGCACCAAGATGGCCGCGGTGCTGTCCAGTGCCGGCACCTTCGTGGAGCAGGCGCAGCGGGTCGGCAAGGTGCTGCTGGTCGCGGCCGCCGCCCCGGCCGGGGTGGGCGCGGGCGATCTGCGCACCCTGGTCCAGGACATCAAGGGCCGCTTCGGTTCCGAGCCCGCCATCGTGGTGCTGCTCGGCAATGCCGACGGCAAGGTGCCGTTCGTGGCCGCGGTCACCAAGGCCGCCCAGGATCTCGGCATCAAGGCCGGGGACCTGGTGTCCGCCTTCGGTCCCGCGATCTCGGGCCGTGGTGGCGGCAAGCCGGAGATGGCGCAGGGCGCCGGCTCCGATCCGTCGGGCATCGAGGCGGGTCTGGCCGCCCTGCGGTCGCGGGTCGCCGAGCTCGCCGGGTAGATGGACGACTCCGACACATCGCGGCCGGAGCCGGGGACAGCACGGCCGGAGCCGGCCACATCGCGGACTGATTCGGGAGATTCCTCCGGATTTGCCCGGACGCCCACCGAGGCGTCCGGGGTGTCCGCGGACGGGCGCGGCTTCGCGTCCGAACGGCCCAGCGTCGAGGCCGATCCGGGGCGTGGCCGCCGCATCGGCATCGATGTGGGTTCGGTCCGGATCGGTGTCGCCTCCAGCGATCCCGACGGTCTGCTCGCCACCCCGGTCGAAACCGTGCCGAAGACCAAGAAGGTCGCGCCCGGAACACTCGCGCCCGATCTGTCCAGAATTGCCGAGATTGTGCGGGAGTACGAGGCGGTCGAAGTGATCGTCGGCTTGCCGCGCACCTTACGCGGGGAGAGCGGCGCGTCGGCTAAGCTGGCGGCCACCTTCGCGGGACGTTTGCGGAACCTCATCGCACCCGTGCCGGTGCGACTTTCCGACGAACGGTTGACTACGGTGTCTGCTGCACGTGCGTTGCGAGACAGTGGAGTTCGCGCACGCGGGCAGCGGCAGGTCATCGATCAGGCCGCCGCCGTGTCGATCCTGCAAGGATGGTTGGACGAACGGAGTGCCCTATTGAAGCCGCGTGGTGAGGACGCATGACCGACCGCTGGACGCGGGCCGAGGAACGCTACCGGCAGAACGCCGAACGGCGTTATCGCCGCGACGATCTCGATTGGTCCGAGGCGGACGATTACGAGGACGACACCACCGTCATTCCGCGCTACGAGGACGAGCTCTACGAGGGTGAGCCCTATGCGGGCGAGGAGTTCGACGACAACCCCCCGCTCGACCCGGAACCCCCGCGCCGCAGCGCTCCCCCGCGCACCGAGCGCGGACGGGCCGACCGTGGCCGCCGCACCGAGCGGCCCGGCCGCGCGGGAGGGAAGGTGGGCGGTGGCCGGGGCCAGCGGCCCAAGCGTTCCCGGATGGCGTCGCGGAAAGCCGCCGAGCGCAAGCGCCGGCGTCGCAACCTGTTCGTCATCGCGGGCGTGTTCGCGATCCTGTTCGTCGGCGCGGTCGGCTTCGCGGGCTGGAAGTTCCTGGGCAAGCTGGGCGGTCCCGAGGACTTCTCCGGACCGCAGGGCCCGCTGGCGATCATCCAGATCAAGCCCGGCGACACCGCCACCCAGATCGCGGACACCATGGCCGACAAGGGCGTGGTGGCCAGCAGCGGCGCGTTCTACGAAGCGGCCGTGCGCAATACCAACATGAACTCCATCCAGCCCGGGTACTACGCCATCCCCAGCCACAGCAAGGGCGCCGAAGCGGTGACCGCGCTGTTCGGCAAGGACGCCCGGGTCGGCAATGTGGTCATCTCCGAGGGCCGCCAGCTGCACGACTCCAGCGACGTCAACACCGGCGCCCGCAAGGACGGCATCTACCGCAAGATCGCGGAGGCCAGCTGCGTCGGCGCCGGCAGCGCCGCCAAGTGCGTCACCTACGAGCAGCTCGACCAGGCCGGGTCCACGGGTGATCCCATGGCGCTGGGTGTTCCGACGTGGGCGCTGGAACGGGTCAAGACCGTGCCGGACCGCTCTCGTCAGCTCGAGGGCCTGATCGCCGGCGGCACCCTGGATTTCGATCCGACCGCGGGCCCGCAGGACATTCTCAAGCAACTGGTGACCGCGAGCGCGAGCAGTTACGAGGCGTCCGGGCTCATGCAGTCTGGCGCGGCCAACGGCCTGAGCGCCTACGACACGCTCATCGCGGCGTCGCTGGTGGAGCGTGAGGCGCTGCCGCAGGACATGTCGAAGGTGGCGCGGGTCATCGTGAACCGGCTCGCCGCGCAGCAGCCGCTGCAGTTCGACTCCACCGTCAACTACGCGCTCGACAAGACCGAGGTCGCCACCACCGACTCCGATCGCGCGCACAAGACCCCGTGGAACACCTACGCCATGCCCGGCTTGCCCGCGACGCCGATCTCGGCGCCGTCGCTGGGGGCCATGCGCGCCATGGAGAATCCCGCGCCCGGCCCGTGGCTGTACTTCGTCACCATCGACAAGCAGGGCACCACGTTGTTCACCGAGAACTACAACGAGCACCTGCGCAATATCGAAAAGGCCAGGCAGAGTGGAATTCTCGACAGTGGACGGTAAGCGCAGGGCCGCCGTGCTCGGCAGCCCGATCGCCCACTCCCGTTCGCCGCAGCTGCATCTGGCCGCCTACCGGGCGCTGGGCCTGGACTGGACCTACGAGCGCATCGAGTGCACCGGCGAGCAATTGCCCGGACTGGTCGACGGACTCGGCCCCGAATGGGTGGGTTTGTCGGTGACCATGCCCGGCAAGGTCGCCGCGCTCGCGTACGCCGACGAGCGCACCGAGCGCGCGGAACTGGTCGGATCGGCGAACACGCTGGTGCGCACCGACTCCGGCTGGCGCGCCGACTGCACCGACGTGGACGGCGTGCGCGGCGCGCTGGAAGGCGCGGGCGTGCAGGAGATCTCGCGTGCCCTGGTGCTCGGCGCGGGCGGCACCGCCCGGCCCGCGCTGCTGGCCCTGGCCGATCTGGGCGCGCACACGGTCTCCATCGTGGCCCGTGACCGCGGTCGCGCCGCCGAAACCCTGGAACTGGCGGAGCAATTGGGCATGTCGGCCGAGATCCTCGGCTTCGACCCCGAGGGCCTGTTGTTCGTCTGCTCCGACGTCGACGCCGTCGTGAGCACCGTGCCCGCGGAAGCGGCCGCGGCCGTGGCGGATTCGGTGGCCGCGGCGCCGGTGGTGCTCGACGCCATCTACAACCCGTGGCCCACCCCGCTCGCCGCCGCGGTGGAACGGGCGGGCCACACCGTGGTGAGCGGCCTCGAGATGCTGCTGAACCAGGCCTACGGCCAGGTCGAGCAGTTCACCGGGAAGCCCGCTCCGCGCGCGGAGATGGCGGCCGCGCTGCGGGAGTGATCGCGGTCGTCGGAGTGCCTCCGGATCGGGTCGGCGCGGATCGGACCATCGACTTCTGTTCATGGCGGCCCGGCGCTACGGCGCATGGGCGGTGGTGCGGACCTGCTCGGCCGGAGCGTGTCGGCCCCGGATGGGGCCTGACGCCCCGGTCGGCTAAGGTTCTGTAACAAGTTTCAGTTCATTTGGTTCGGCCGGGCGGCCGCGCAGGGTTAAGGTGATCACATGAATGCGTGGGTGTTGCGCGCCGTGGGCTTGGGGGCGCTGACCGTTGTGCTGGAGACGCTGCTCGGGGTGGGCATGCGGTACTGGCCGACCGCGGGTGTGTGGATGCGCATCCTGAGCCTGATCGTCCTGGTCGGCGCCGTCGTGATGTGGGGCCTGCTGGACGGCCGCTCCGACCGCCAGGCCAACCCGGATCCCGAGCACGGGACCGATCTGACCATGCGCTGGCTGAAGGCGGCGCTGGCCGCGGGTGTGGGCTCCCAGCTGGTGGCCTGGATCCTCGACTTCATCCCCGGCTTCGATCTCGGCGACCAGGGCCTGGTCTTCAATGTCACCTCGGCCGCCGCGTTCATCGTGCTGCTGATCTTCATCCCGGTCATGCTCGGCGTGGTGCTCGGCCGCTGGCTGGTCGGCCGCGAGGGCAAGAAGTCGGCCCCCGCCGCGCCGACCCAGGAGCCGGTCAGCGCCTGACGCTCCCGCTGAACTCGACCCCGCGCCACATTCCTTGTGGCGCGGGGTTTTTCGTTTGCGCGCCGCTTTCCGCAGCGTCCCGATTCCGCGGGGCCGACGAGTTGCCGGATCGGCGGTGACATCGTGGGGGCAGAATATGGCTATGGATACTGTCACCGCTCTTGATCTGCGGAGACTGTTGGCCGCAGACGACCCCGAAGCATGTCTGGTGCTGGCCGAAGGCCGCACGCAGGTAGCCACCGGCGCCGACGCGCCGGGCATGAGGCTGATCGACCGGTCCCAGGTGCTGGCTCGGCTGGGCTCGGATCCGCAGGAACTGGCGCTGGTCGAGTACGCGGCGCTGCTGGACTCCGAGATCCGGATGCAGGGCGGCTGACCCGCCCGGATACGACGAAGCCCGTCGCCGATTCCCGGCGACGGGCGTCGTCGTGACTACCGCCGTGTCCTACGAGCGGGCCGTGTCCTACAGCAGGATGGCCCCGCCGGTCGGGCCGTCCTCGCGGGCGATGGCCGAGTAGGCCGCGGCCAGCAGGCTCGGGTCCGGGCCCTCCAGGCGGCCCGGCTTGGCCAGGCCGTCGAGCACCACGAAACGCAGCACGCCCGAGCGGGTCTTCTTGTCGGTCTGCATGGCGTCCATCAGCTGCGACAGCGCGTCGGCGTCGTAGGTGGTCGGCAGGCCGATGCTCTCCAGGATCGTCTTGTGCCGGTCGGCGGTCTCGTCGTCGAGACGTCCGGCCAGACGGCCCAGCTCGGCGGCGAAGACCAGGCCGACCGAGACGGCCGCGCCGTGCCGCCACCGGTAGCGCTCGCGGCGCTCGATGGCGTGGCCCAGGGTATGGCCGTAGTTGAGGATCTCGCGCAGATCCGATTCCTTCAGGTCGGCGGCCACCACATTGGCCTTGACCTGGATGGCGCGGCGCACCAGCTCGGGCAGCACGTCGCCGGTCGGGTCCAGCGCGGCCTGCGGGTCGCGTTCGACCAGCTCGAGGATCACCGGGTCGGCGATGAAACCGGCCTTGATGATCTCGGCCATGCCCGCCACGATCTCGTTGCGCGGCACCGTCTCCAGGGTCGCCAGGTCCACCATGACCGCGGCGGGTTCGTGGAAGCACCCGACCAGGTTCTTGCCGGCCTCGGTGTTGATGCCGGTCTTGCCGCCGACCGCGGCGTCCACCATGGCCAGCAGCGTGGTCGGGACGTGCACGATGTCGACGCCGCGCATCCAGGTGGCGGCCACGAATCCGGCCAGGTCGGTGGCCGCGCCGCCGCCGAGGCTCACGATCAGGTCCTTGCGGGTCAGCCCGATCCGCCCGAGCACCTCCCAGCAGAACCCGGCGACCTGCAGATCCTTACCGGCCTCGGCGTCCGGGATCTCCACCCGGTGCGCGTCGATCCCCTTGTCCACCAGGGCCTTGCGCACCACCTCGGCGGTCTCGGCCAGCGGCGGCTGATAGAAGATCGCGACGGTCCGCACCGCGGACCGTCCGGTCACCTCGTCGACCAGATCCCCGAGCAGGCCCCGCCCGATGATCACCGGGTACGGGTCCGCGGTACGAACCTCGATGCGAGTCGGCTCGCTCATGCTTGCTGCTCCGATTCTGCTTGTGCGGATTGATCTGCGCTGTGCTCGGCGCGCGCCCGCGCGCGTGCCCGTCTGGCGCGGGCACGGCGGGACCGGCCGCTACCGGGCGCCGCCACGGTGCCCGAGGCCCGGTCCGAACCTGGTTGCGCGGCGGGAGTATCCGGGCGCGCGGCGGCCGCGGTGGTCTCCGCCGCCGATGCCGCCTGGGACGAACTCTGGCCACCGGCGGTGGGGTTCGAGGGCGCACCGGCCGCGCGCGCGGCGCGGCGGCGCCGTCCGCCGACCGGACGTTCCGAGGCGGCGGTGCCGGAGTCGGTGGCCGGTGCGGTCGTGGAAACCGTGGCGGGCCTACCGGATTCGGTGGCCCGGCCGCCCCGGCGGCGCGAACGGCGGTTGCGGCGACCGCGTTTCGTGGTCTCGGCTCCCTCGGCGCTGTCCTCGGACCGGCCGCCGGGACCGCGGCCATTGCGCTCGGGAGCACTGGAATCGGCCGTGGCGGTGGTCGTTTCGGTTCCGGTCGCGGTGTTCTCGCCGCGGCCCTTGCCGCCCCGGCGGCGTTTGCGGCGCGCGCGGGAGCGGGAGGACGCGGCCGACTCGGCGGGCGTGGTGTCGGTGGCCGGGTCCTCGGGGCGCTCGACCGGCTCGATACCGAGTTTGGCCAGGATCATGCGGACGACGCGGCCGGGGCTGCGGCCGTCGGTGCGGACCCGCACGGTCGCCACCTCGCGGTAGAGGGGGCGGCGGGTCTTCATCAGTTCGCGGTACTTCTTGGCCGGGTCGTCGCCGTTGAGCAGCGGGCGATTGGTGCTCGCGCCGGTCCGGCGCAGGCCCTCGCCGACACTGATCTCCAGGTAGATGACCGTGCGGTCGCGCAGCAGTTCGCGGGTCGCCGCCGAGAGCACCGAGCCGCCGCCCAGCGACACCACGCCGTGCCCGGCGAGGACGGCGTCGCGGACGACCTCTTCCTCGATGCGCCGGAACTCCGGCTCGCCGTCGGTCGCGAAGATCTCCGGAATCGTGCGCCCGGTGCGCTCCTCGATTCCGGCGTCGGTGTCGTACAGCTCCACGCCGAGCTCACGGGCCAGCTTGCGCCCGATGGTCGATTTGCCCGCGCCCGGCGGGCCGACCAAGACGACATTCGGTGCGGGCCGGTCGGTTTCGCCCGGCGCCGCACTGTCCTCGGTGGTCACTGCCCGGCGTTGCCCGGAATGTGCGGGCGGGCGTTGATCCGCTTCAGGTACGCGTGGATGTTGTCGATGGTCTCGGGCAGCGAGTCGCCGCCGAACTTCTCCAGCACCGCCTGCGCAACGACGAGCGCCACCATGGCCTCGGCGACCACACCGGCGGCCGGGACCGCGCACACGTCGGAGCGCTGGTGAATGGCCACCGCCTCCTCGCCGGAGGTCATGTCCACCGTCGACAGCGCGCGCGGCACCGTCGAGATCGGCTTCATGGCCGCGCGCACCCGCAGCGCCTCGCCATTGGTCATGCCGCCCTCGAGGCCGCCGGCCCGGTTGGTGGAGCGCAGCACGCCGTCGGGGCCCGGGCGCATCTCGTCGTGGGCCTGGCTGCCGCGGCGGCGGGCGGTCTCGAAACCGTCGCCGACCTCGACGCCCTTGATGGCCTGAATGCCCATGAGCGCGGCCGCGAGCCGCGAGTCCAGGCGCGCCTCACCGGAGGTGAACGAGCCCAGGCCGACCGGCAGGCCCTCGATGACGACCTCGACCACACCGCCCAGGGTGTCGCCGTCCTTCTTGGCCGCCTCGATCTCGGCGATCATGGCCGCCTCGGCGTCCTTGTCGAACGCGCGCACCGGCGACTCGTCGATGGCGTCCAGATCCGCGGCGGTCGGCACCACACCGGTGGTGTTGGCGGCCGCGCCGATCGACACCACGTGCGAGATGACCTCGACCCCGAGCGCCTGACGCAGGAAGTTCTTGGCGACCGTGCCCGCCGCGACACGGGCCGCGGTCTCCCGGGCGCTGGCGCGCTCCAGCACATTGCGAGCGTCGTCGAAGCCGTACTTGAGCATGCCCGAGTAGTCGGCGTGGCCGGGACGCGGACGGGTCAGCGGCGCATTGCGCGCCAGCTCGGCCAGCTCGGCCTGATCGACCGGGTCCGAGGACATGACCTGGGTCCACTTGGGCCACTCCGAGTTCGCCACCTCGATGGCGACCGGTCCGCCCATGGTGCGGCCGTGCCGCACGCCGCCGACCATGGTCACCACGTCGGCCTCGAACTTCATCCGCGCGCCACGCCCGTACCCGAGTCGACGCCGGGCCAGCTGCGCGCCGATCTCGGCGGAGGTCACCTCGACACCGGCCACCATCCCCTCGAGGATGGTGACGAGAGCAGGACCATGGGATTCTCCGGCAGTTATCCAGCGCAACACGAGTGACATCCTTTCATGAATACCGAGGTGCCCGGACACACGGCCCGCGCGAACCCGATGTCAGCGCCCGGCCAGCAACGCCACCACGCTCGCCGCACACATGGCGGGCCCGTGCGCGAGCGTCGCGACCTCGCCCGCCACGCCGCCACCTCGCCCGGCGGCCGCCGATGCCACTGTGCGCGGTGGTTCGCGCCACACACGGATCACCGCGCGATTCACCGGCCGCGCGCTGCCGCGCCCGCCCGGCGACCACGGTGGAGCCGGAACGAGCGGGATGCGGGTCCCGAGGGTGGGCGTCATGAGTGTTCCCGCCGCGGCGCAGGCCGTCAGCATCGGTGCGGTCAGCGCGGCCCACGACCAGGTCCAGGCTCCGCCCAGGGCGGTCGCCGCGCCCAGGCCCAGCGCGAGTTTCACGTCCCCCGCGCCGAGTGCGGGCGGGCAGCACAGGTGCACGACCAGGTAGGGGAGCGCGAGCATGAGCCCGCCCGCCACCGCCAATTCGGGTGTGCCCACGGCGAATCCGTAGCCGAGGATCACCACCGCCCCGGGCAGGGTGAGGGCGTCGGGCAGCCGGCGCTCCCGCGCATCGAAGGCGCTCAGGGCCGCGCACCACACCGTGAGCACCAGCATCGCCGTCCAATTCATGCTTCGAGGTTCTCGCGTCCGCGGCCCGCGTGGGCGGTGCCGTCGCGAAATGTGGACAACTGCTTCGGTTGTGAATACCGGGGTTTCCCTATCCACCCCATTCACGTGTTGCGGGCCCGTGTCGCGGCGTGTCGGCGGTAGCTTTGACGCATGTCTGCTGATCACGATCCGGCCCGGCGACCCGACTACGCGCTGCGCCGGGCCAGCCTGCGGAATCTGCTGGTGGAGAACCGTGTCGACGCGCTGCTGGTCACGGACCTGATCAATGTCCGGTACCTGACCGGTTTCACCGGGTCGAACGCCGCGCTGCTGGTCTACGCCTGGGATTCCAGCGAGGACCGCACCATCATCAGCACCGATGGCCGCTATCTCACCCAGGTCGGCGTGCAGGTGCCGGATCTGCGCGCCGAGATCAACCGGTCGTGCGCGCGCCGGGTGATGGAGATCGCGGGGGAGTGGCAGACCGGACGGGTCGGTTTCGAGAGCCACGTGGTCACCGTCGAACAGCATCGCGGCCTGGCCGCCCTGGGCACCGGCCTGGACCTGGTCCCGGTGTCGGGCCTGGTCGAGCAGCTGCGCATGGTCAAGGACGACTACGAGGTGGACTGCCTGCGCGCGGCCTGCGACGCCGCCGACGCGGCCCTGGCCGCCCTGCTCGAACGCGGTGGTCTGCGTCCGGGCCGCACCGAGCGGCAGGTGGCCCGCGACCTGGAATGGCTCATGTTCGAGCACGGCGCGGAGGCGGTGTCCTTCGAGACCATCGTGGCGGCGGGCGCGAATTCGGCTGTCCCGCATCACCGTCCGACCGAGGCTGTGCTGGCCACCGGCGATTTCGTGAAGCTCGACTTCGGGGCGGTGTCGCGCGGCTACCACTCCGACATGACCCGCACCTTCGTCCTGGGCGCACCGACGGATTGGCAGCGCGAGGTGTACGACCTGGTCAGCGCCGCGCAGAAGGCCGGCCGCGAGGCCCTGGCCCCGGGCGTCTCCACCCAAGCGGTCGACGCCGCGTCGCGTCGGGTGATCGAGTCGGCCGGTCACGGCGACCTGTTCGTGCACGGTCTCGGGCACGGCGTCGGCCTGCAGATTCACGAAGCGCCCGGAATCGCCAAAACCGGCACGGGTACACTGCTGGATGGCGTGGCGGTGACCGTCGAGCCAGGTGTGTACTTCCCCGGCCGCGGTGGCGTCCGGATCGAGGACACGCTCGTGGTTCGCCAGGGGGGCCCGGAGCTGCTCACCCGCACCAGCAAAGACCTGACCGTCGTCGACTGACGCGCGGTTGCAACGACTAGTAGGAGATCCGAGGACAGTGGCGGACACCAGCGACTTCAAGAACGGCCTCGTGCTGAAGATCGACAATCAGCTTTGGCAGATCGTCGAGTTCCAGCACGTGAAGCCGGGCAAGGGTCCCGCCTTCGTGCGCACCAAGCTGAAGAACGTCGTCGTGGGCAAGGTTGTCGACAAGACCTTCAATGCCGGCGTCAAGGTGGAGACCGCGACCGTCGACCGTCGCGACATGCAGTACCTCTACCACGACGGTGAGGACTACATCTTCATGGACGGTGAGACCTACGACCAGATCCACCTGAGCGAGCAGCTGCTGGGCCGCAACGCGGGCTTCCTGCTGGAGAACATGGCCGTCCAGATCGCCATGCACGAGGGTGAGGCGCTGTTCGTCGAGCTCCCCGTCGCCATCGACGTCATCGTCACCCACACCGAGCCGGGCCTGCAGGGCGACCGCTCCTCGGCCGGCACCAAGCCCGCCACCGTGGAGACCGGCGCCGAGGTGCAGGTGCCGCTGTTCATCAACCAGGGCGACAAGCTGCGCATCGACACCCGCGACGGCAGCTACATCAGCCGCGTCAACAACTGACGCGACGGATAATGTCTTCCGTGGCCGATCAATCGGACAAGAAGTCTTTCAAGAAGCTCGGCGCACGGCACAAGGCGCGTCGGCGTGCGGTGGATCTGCTGTTCGAGGCGGAAGCCCGCGACATCGACCCGGCCGACCTGCTCTCCGAGCGGGTCTCCCTGGCGGTGCGTGAGGAGTCCATCGCGCCGATCAACCCCTACACCCGGGTCCTGGTCGAAGGCGTCGCCGACGATCTGGACCGGGTGGACGGCACCATCGAGTCGTACTTGTCGCAGGACTGGACGCTACCGCGGCTGCCCGCCGTGGACCGCGCCATCCTGCGGGTGGCGGTGTGGGAGTTGTTCCACGCCAACGACGTTCCCCCGGTGGTGGCCGTGGACGAGGCGGTGGAGCTGGCCAAGGAGCTGTCCACCGACGATTCCCCGTCGTTCATCAATGGCGTGCTCGGCCAGGTGGTCCAGGTGGCTCCGCAGGTGCGGGCCGCCGCCGCGGCCACTCGCTCGACCGTCGCCGACGACGACAAGTAGTTCGAAGGAGAGGCGCAGGGTGCGCAAATATCTGGTCATGGCCATGCGCACCCCGCGCTTCGACGATTCCGTCGCCGTCCCGCACAAGGAATGGCTGGCGCAGGTCCGCGACCGCGGTCAGCTGGTCGAGACCGGCAAATTCACCGACGGCACCGGCGGCGCCTACGTCATCACCGCCGAGAACCTGACCGCCGCACAGGAATTGATCCACACCGACCCGATCCACACCACGGGCGCGTCGGAGCTCACCGTCTACGAGTGGGAAATCACCGGCTGAGTTCCGTGAGGCGGTGCGCGATGCCCGCCCGCCCCGTGATGCCCAGTTTGCGCAGAATCCGACCGAGATGGTCCTCGACGGTGCGCGGGCTCAGGTAGAGCTGCTCGGCGATCGCTTTATTGGTCAGCCCCCTGGCCGCCAGTTCGGCCACCTCGCGCTCGCGTTCGGTCAGTGCGTTCGGGCCGCTGACGCCGCGATGCCCCGCCAGCTTGCGTTGCGCGGCCGTAGCGGCGGTGAGCAACTCGTGCGCTCCGGCCGCCGTGAATTCCGCACGCGCGGCCGCGATTCGAGCGGTCGCCGTCGTGAAATCCCCACGCTGCCCCGCGATCTCGGCGGCCAACAGCATGGCTTGCGCGCGAAAGATCGGCATCCCCGCCTGGCCGTAATAGGTGATGGCGGCCTCGGCTGCCCGCCCGGCCTCGTCGAAATCGCCTCGTGCGCACAGATATCCGGCGCGCGCCCGAGCTGCCGCCGCCTGCTGCCCCGGAATTCCCAGCCGCTCGGCCGCCTCCTCCGCCCGTGCCACCAGCACCGACGCGGTCTCCAGATCGCGTTGCGCGACACAGCCCAGTGCGGCGACGGCGAATTCGGCGGCCTGCATCGGATGCGGACGCGACTCGGCTCGGGCCGCGGGCCGCGCGTGCGCTGGGATATCCGACGACGTGGACCCGGTCGCGGTTGCGCTGTCGGAACCGTTGGCGCCCGGCGGCATGGTTGCGGCCCTGGACCCGGCCGGGACCGGCGATTCAAACGTGGGCTCGAGCTTGGTAGCGGCCAAGGCGGGGTGGGGCGGCGTGGCGGGGGGTAGGCCTGCCGGGTTCGGTAGGCGGCCGGCGATTTCGGCGAGGGCGGCTTCGACGACGCCTCGCCACCAGTGCATGGCGGGGCGGGGGAGTGCGTCGAGGGTGCGCCACCAGCGGGCTACTTCCTCGGTGGGGGCGATGTCTTCCAGGACGCGGAGTTTGATCGCGCCCGCGAGGGGGGCGATGCCCGGATAGCCGTGGAGGCGGGCGGTTTCCAGGGCGTCCTCGGCGGCGGCGAGGGCGTCGTCGTAGCGGCCGAGTTTGCCGAGGGAGTAGGCGTGGACGGTGTGCAGTTCGGGGAGGACGAAGCTGTGGCCGCGGCGGCGGCTGACCCGGATGGCGCGTTCGATGTGAGCCAGGCCGGTGGCCTGGTCGTCGAGGAAGTACGCCATCCATCCCAGGGCGGCGACGGCGTGGACGCCGTCGAGCAGCTGGGTGTCGGTGAGGCCCGCGAACTCTCGCTCGGCGGCGCGGTATTCCGTGCGTGCGGTATCGATGTTCAGGTCGTTGAGCTGCTGCATGCTGCGCAGGGTGCGGGCGGCCGCCCCGATGGCGGGGTCCCGGACGGCCCCCGACTCGTACAGTGCCCGAATTCTGGCTCCGGCCTCGCGATCCCGATTGTCCTGTGATTCCAGAATGGCCAGTTCCAGCTGTACCGAACCGCTGTCGGCCGGTGCGAGGCCCTCGATCGCGCGGGTCAGCAGTTGCCGTGCGCTGTCGACCCGTCCGAGGATCCGCTCACATCGCGCGTACAGCAGCACCGCCTCCCCGCGTTCCGCCATCGCGGATGCCGCGGTCGCGGAGGTCGCATCTACCTGCGCGGAGCCGAGCGTGGGATCGCTCGCGTGCGGTGACGGATCCTGGTGTGGGAGAAGCGGTTCGAGGACATCGCGGGCACGGTCGGCGGCCCCGGAGAGCAGCAGCGCCCGGCCCAGCAGCAGCCGGGCCGGGTAGCCGGTTTCGGGATCCGGCGTGCGGTGCAGGGCGGTTTCGATCCAGCGCGCACTGGTGGCGGGCGCGGTGGTGAGGGCCTGCTCGGCCGCTTGGACCAGCTCGGCGGCGGCGAGCGGATCGCGGCCGCCGAAGGCGTGCTCGAGGTGGCGGGCACGGGCCAGGACGGGAGCGTCGACGCCGCGCAGGAATTCGGCGGCGCGACCGTGGGCGGCGGCCCGCCAGGCGGGGCCGGGCAGACGGTAGGCCGCGGTGCGGATGAGGGGATGACGGAAGTCGATGACGCCGCCGGTGAGGGTCAGCCAGCCGCGGCGGGCCAGGTCGTCGACGGTGGCGTCGAGTTCCGGGCGCGTGACTTCGGCGGTGGCGCAGAGCAATTCGGTGTCGGCGGTCGCGCCGCAGACGGCGACCGCCTGGGCGACCAGCCGCTCTCGGGGCGGCAGGTGCGCGAGTTCGGCGCGCAGCGTGCGGTCCAGCGCCGCGTGACCGTGCCCGGTCGGTGCGGGCCCCTCCGCGCGCAGCGTCTCGTCCAGTTCCGTGGGCGTGAGCTCGGCCAGCACCTGGAGGTACAGCGGATTGCCGTGTGCCGCTTCGACGAGCCGGGCCCGGCGCGCGGGCGGGATCTCCGGGAGCAGGGCGGTCGCCTCGTCCTCGGACAGCGGCGGCACGGTCAGGTGTGTCACGACGATTCGGGGCGCGCGCACCGCCGCGGCGAGTTCCGGCGGAAACTGGCCCGCGCGATAGGCGAGGATGACGCCCACCCGGTCGGGTAACTGCCGGATCAGACCCGCCAGCACCTCGAGGGACGCACGGTCAGCCCAGTGCACGTCATCGAGGATCAGCACCGTCGGCGTGCCCCCGAGCCGCACCCCCAGCCACCGAGCGGATTCCCGGTTGTCGAGCGCCGCGACAAGGGGATTCACTGGTCCGCCCTGCGCGCCGTCGCCGGTGATCGCATCCGCGTCGCTGGTGAGCTGCTCGCTGAGGGTGGCGAGCACGTGGCGCGGGGTGGATTGTTCGTATTCGGTGGCCGCGATGGCGATCGTGCGCAGTCCGGCGGCGCGGGCGCGGTCGGCGGATTCGGCCAGCAGCCGGGACTTTCCGATCCCCGCCGGCCCTTCGACCAGGAAGACGCGGCGGTCGCCGGAGGTGCGGTGTGCCGCGTCCAGCGTGCTGAGTTCCCGGACCCGGCCGACGAATGGCTCGATCGCGCACTCCTTTCCGAGCGAACGGCCCCGGCCGGAGCCTAACGTGCTGCCGGATCGGTACGGTTCCCGGGCTATCCCGTGGTTTCACGGATGCTCGCCGATCGCGCACCGGGTTGGGTAGTCGAGGTTCGAAGCGATCATGAGTGGGAGAGGTACGTGGATTCGGTGCGAGTGAGCTCGGAGAACAAGCGACAGTGGCGGCGGCTGCTCCCGGTCGTGCTGGTGGCTTCGGCGGTGGCGCTGGCGGGTTGCTCCGCGGTCCAGAAGGGCGCGGAGTCCATCAAGGACGCGGGCAAGTCCGATACCGGGCGTTCGAAGGTCGGCGATTGCATCAACGTTATCGAGGGGTCGATGATCAATTCCAAGACCGAGCCGGTGGACTGCGCCTCCCCGAAGGCGGTGTACAAGGTGGCCAAGCACTCCAGCGCCAAGGCCGAGTGCGCCGCCGACTACACCTCCTACGAGGAGACGCTCAACGGCGCCTCGATGGCCTACCTGTGCCTGGCGCCGAATTTCCAGACGGGCGCCTGCTATCACGAGAGCATGATGACCGGCTATCAGTACGCCGAATGCGGTTCGACCAACGCGAGTTTCCAGGTGCTGACCCGGATCGACGGCCAGGCGGACGAGAACCTGTGCGGCCCCGAAGCCGACAAGGTCATCACGCTGACCGAGCAGCCGACGACGTTCTGCCTGAAGGACCTCTGAGCTGCGCTCAGCCGGCGCGCAGGATGATCGTGCCCCGGGCGGCTCGATCCTCGAGCAGCCGGTGGGCGTGCGCGGCCTGGTCGAGCGGCAGCACCCGATCCACCAGCGGTGTCAGCGAACCCGTCGCCGCCCGCCGCAGCGCGGCTTCGCGGGTCGCCGCCACCCCGGCCAGCCAAGCCGGACCGGAGCAGCCGGTGAGCGTCAGGCCGCGCATGATCAGGTCCATCGCGCCGACCTGCGCGGGCGCTCCCGACAGGAACCCGTAGCTGAGCATCCGCCCGCGCAGCGGGGTCATGAGGTCCAGGATTTCGAGCGCGGATTCGCCGCCGACGGAGTCGAAGACCACGTCCAGCGTCGCGCCGCCGAGCAGGTCGGCCAGTTGCCGGGTCCACCCGGGGGTGTGGTGGTCGACGACGAGGTCGGCGCCGAATTCGCGTGCCCGCGCGGCCTTCTCGGGCCCGCCCGCGGTGGCGATGACGCGGGCCGCGCCGTACTCCTTGGCCAGCTGGGTGAGGTAGGCCCCGACGCCGGTCGCCGCCGCCTCGACGAGGATCGTCTCG
Source organism: Nocardia sp. NPDC004340 (assembly GCF_053602575.1). Classification (NCBI taxonomy): domain Bacteria; kingdom Bacillati; phylum Actinomycetota; class Actinomycetes; order Mycobacteriales; family Nocardiaceae; genus Nocardia; species Nocardia sp. NPDC004340. The sequence goes on along the minus strand of NZ_JBSGDW010000004.1, from coordinate 281,710 downwards.
GTGCCGGTGAGCCGCGCGGTCTCGAGCAGGGGGATGGCGACCGACCCGCTCATGGCGACGGCCGCCGCGGCGTCGGTGCTCAGTCCGTCCGGAATCGGGGTCGCGGCCTGGGCGGGGACGCAGACCTGTTCGGCGTAGGTGCCGAAACTATTGCTGCTCACCACCACTCGCCGCCCGACGAGCGAGGCGTCCACGCCCGCGCCGACTTCGGTGACGACGCCCGCGGCCTGGGTGCCGAACACGAGGGGGAACTGCACCGGCAGCGGAAACGCGCCGGACCGCAGCATGGTCTCGGGGAACAGTACGGGAATCGCCTCGGTCCGCAGCAGGATCTCCCCGGCCTGGGGGCGGGGTGCGGGAACCTCTCCGGCCACCAGGACGTCGGGCCCACCGGTGCCGGTCAATAGGATTGCTTGCATTGAGAACCTCATAAGTTGACTGACGGTCAAGATATGCCTGCGAAGATATTGACCGTCGGTCAAGTTGTCAATGGAAGTGGTGATATGAACCCGCCCAAGGAACGTGCCGACGCGGCCCGCAACCGCCAGGCAATCCTGGCGGCGGCCCGCACGCTGTTCGCCGAGGAAGGCGCGGAGGCGGCGACCATGGACCGCATCGCCGCCGCGGCGGGCGTGGCCAAGGGCACGCTGTTCCACCGGTTCGGCAATCGCGCGGGCCTGCTGTACGAGCTCGTCGCGGACGGGGCGATCGGCTTGATGGAGGCGGTGACCAGCGGTCCGCCGCCGCTCGGCCCAGGCGCGCCCGCGGGGGAGCGCCTGCTCGCCTACTTCGACGCCATGACCCGGCTGATCGCCGACGACCTCGAACTGAACGTCGCCTACCAGGCGCTCCCGCCGCACCCGCGCCGCGATGAATTCCACGCCTTCTGGGCGAACCACATCAGCACCCTGCTGCGCGAGATCCGCCCCGATCTCGACGCCGAGGTGGTCGGCGGTCTGTTGCTCGCGCCGCTCGGCGGCGAACTGGTGCCCTACCTGGTCCGTTCGGGCCAGCGGGACCGCTTGCTCGACGGTGTCCGGCAGCTGGTCCGATCGGTGATCGATCAGCCCGCGGCGTCGTAGCTTTCGCGGGCCGCGAGCACGTCCTCGATGTGGGTCTCGGCCCAGTCCTTGATGGCCCGCATGACCGGCAGCAAACTCTGCCCGAGTGCGGTGAGCCGATAGTCGACCCGCACCGGAACCGACGGCGTGACGGTGCGGGTCACCAGCCCGTCGCGTTCCATGCCGCGCAGGGTCTGGGTGAGCATCTTCTGGCTGACGCCGGCCACGATGCGATTGAGATCGCTGTAGCGGCGGGGACCGTCGGCGAGCGCGTTGAGCAGCAGGCTGACCCACTTGTCGCTGATCCGGTCGAGCAGGTGCCGGGTGGGGCATTCCTGGATGTAGGCGTCATAGTCGCGCCGGGCCTCGGTGCGCCGCTGGGCGGCGGTCTTGGTCGCCATGACTCTCCCTGACGTTCGGTACGCACTCCGAGGTGCGTACTTCCCGATGGAGAGTAACACTCCCTAGGTTCGGTGTCGGGGTGGGAAACCGTACAGCAGAGGAGTTTTCACATGCGCGCCGTCATCGTTCGATCGTTCGGAGGACCCGAGGTGCTGGAGGTGGCCGAGGTGGCGCTGCCCGCGCCCGGCCCCGGTCAGGTGCGGATCCGCGTCGCCGCGGCAGCCGTGCAGCCGGCCGACCTGCACACCCGCTCGGGCGGATTGGCCCAGGCGGGGCTGATGTTGCCGCGCGAGGTGATCGGCCTGGGCTGGGATGTCGCCGGGACCATCGACGACATCGGTTCCGGTGTCACGGAATTCGCGATCGGTGACACGGTGTTCGGCCTGTCCGATCGGCTCGATGTGGCCCTGGGCACGCACGCCGACCTGGTGGTCCTGGAGGCCGCCGCCGTCGCCCTCGCACCGCGCACGGTCTCGGCGATCGAGGCGGCGACCGTCCCGCTGAACGCCCTCACCGCCGCGCAATCCCTGGACCTGCTCGGCCTGCCGACCGGTGCGACGGTGCTGATCACCGGAGCGGCCGGTGCGGTGGGCGGCTACGCGGTGGAATTGGCCGTGGCCCAGGGGATCCGGGTGGTCGCGACCGCCGGTGCCGCCGATGAGGACGCGGTGCGCAAACTGGGCGCGGAGTTCTTCGTCCCGCGCGGCGAACGCCTCGGTGACGCGGTGCGCGCCCTGGTCCCCGGTGGCGTCGACGGCGCCCTCGACGCGGCGGTACTGGGCGTCGAAGTCCTCGACGCAGTCCGTTCGTCCGGCGCGTTCACGGCCTTGGTGGGCGGCGCCGAACCGGCGGCCCTGCGCGGAATCCGCGTGGCCAACACCTGGATTCGAGCCGACGGCCGCCGCCTGGCCGAGCTGGCCGCACTGGTCGACGCGGGCCGCCTGACCCCGCGAGTCGCCGAGACCTTCCCGCTCGACCGCGTCGCCGACGCCCACGACCTGCTGGCCGCGGGGCAACTGCGCGGCCGCCCGGTCCTGATCCCCTGACGCTCGCCGCGCCCACGGCGTTCAGGCGAAGGACCACACCGCGGCCGGGCGGCCGGTGGCTTTCACCCGGACGCGTTCGCCCGTGCGGGACAGCCCGGGCAGCGCGGCGAGGGTGCGGTTCAAGTTGCCCGGGTCGGGTTTGGCGCCGTGCAGGGCGGTGGTGAGGCCGACCGCGCGGGTGGCGGTGAACTGGTCGCCGGTGAGGGCGCGGGTGAATGTCAGGTCCTTCCACAGCATGTCGGCCAGCCGTTCCCTGGCGGCGGCGACGATCTGGTTGTGGTCGAACGCCAGCGGCGGGACCGCGTCGAAGGGCACCCAGGTCGCGGTGTCGGATTCGTGCGCGCCGACCACGGCCCACATGGCGATGGACAGGGTCGGTCCGCGCGGGTCGCGATTGGGTTCGTCGAAGGTGGCGACCTGTCCGACGGCGAGGATGGCGTCCTCGGGCACCCCGAGTTTGGTGTGCACCGCGCGGTGGGCGGCGTCGGCGAGGCGTTCGCCGAGGCCGAGCAGCACGCCCGGCAGCGCGAGTTCCCCGGCGAACGGTTCCCACCGCCGCGCGGCGATGCCGAGCGTGGCGGTGGGGTCGTCGGGCCCGTAGCGCAGGGCGATCACATCGATGGATACCGCGGATTGTTGCTCCACAAATGGACAATCATGCCTGAGCGGTGATCCGGACCGTGCGATCGGCTCGATCCGGGCCGTGGGCGGTGAGCACCACCGGCGCGCCGAGTTCGGCCTCCAGGTAGCCGGGGACGTCGCCGGGCAGGTCGGTCAAGGCCGGGGTAGCGGCGCTGAGCAGGTCGCTGAGCCCTTGCTGGTGGTCCAGGTCCTGCCAGACCCCGCAGTCGAGCCGGTCGACGCACCCGTCCGCGGTGAGATATCCGGTGGCGGTGCGGATGTCGCCGACCGCGTCGAGGTGGTTGACGGCCAGCCCGTCGATCCCGCCGCAGGCATCGATCGCGTAGCGCAGCAGCAGCGGGTCGAGGTGCCCGCGCCGGAACGCGCCCTGGTAGACGCCGGTTCCATTGTGCGGCTCGGGAATCGACAGCGCGGGGTCCTCGGTCGGGAAGGGCCCGGCCCCGTGCCGCGTCATGTAGGCCCGGGTCACGCCGAGCACGTAGCCCGGAGCCCCGATGCGCGCCAGCATGTCTCGCGCATTGCGGGGTTCCACGGTCGACCAGGTCGTGTACGGGTGGGTCCCGCGCCATTCGTCGAGCAGCACGCCCTGCGCGCCCTCGAACACCAGCCGCCCGCTGCGCGCGAACCCCGCGAGCTGCTCGCCGGGCAGGATGGCCACCACCTCGGCGAAAGCGGTGTACGCCGCGACCAGATCGTCGATCGGGTCGTAGCGGTGCCGTCCCCCGGCGAGCAGCGGCGCGTAGTGCTCCTCGAGTGCGATCAGCTTGCGCCGCAGCACATCCGGTCGCGCGCAGTCGGCGACCCGTGGCGCGTCGTGGTCGAGCGCGTAGCTCGCGGTCTCCCCGATGCCGATGCCGCACGAACCGTGCCGGGCGGTACCCCTCGTATCCTCCCGGCAGCGGTTGGCGGCCCCGTGGATGGGCGTGGTGAGCAGGGCGCGTTCGTCGACGTAGAGCAGGGACAGCGGATCGGCGACCCCCAGCGCGGCGAGTTCGCGGGCCTCGGCCGCCAGGGCCAGGGGTTCGACGAGCATGTGCCGCGACAGCAGGGTCGGCACCTCGGACAGGGTGCCGGACCCGAACTGCCGGAAGGTGTGGTGGCGGCCGTCGGCGACCACATTGTGGGCGGCCTGCGCCCCGCCGTTGAACCGCACCACCGCGGCCACGTCGAGCCCGGCCCGCGGTGAGCACAGCCAGTCGACGGTGGCCCCTTTCCCGGCGTCACCGAAGCCGAGGTCCACCACGATGAGGTGACGGTCGCCGAACATGAGCTGTCCCTTTCTCTTTCGTGGTCAGAGATCGACGTCGTCGGTCCCGGTGGTGGCGGGCAGCGCGCCCACACTGCGGCCCCGGCGGACCGCGCCCAGTGGCGCGAGCGCCTTGCCGACCGCGTCGGCCTCACTGGTCGACCCGATATCGCGCAGGTCGGCCAGCCCGGCCCCCAGATCGACGCGGTCCTCGCCGATCCCGATGGTCAGCGCGATGAGCTCGCACACCGCGGCCGGATCCTCGAGCCGCAGGAACCGCTCGCCCAGCAGCCCCTGCCAGTGCTCGGCGATCTCCGGATCCCGGTAGTAGCTGGACTGATTGGGCAGGATGTAGTGCACGTTCCACCGGTCGGCCAGCTCCCGGTAGACGGAGTCGACGGCGATGTCGCTGCGCACGTCGTCGCCGATGACGGCCTGGATGTGCCGCGCGGGCAGCCGCTTCTTGTTCAACTCGTCGCCGACGATGAACAGGTAGCCCTTGCGTCCGCGCTTCTCCCACGCGTCGGTGACGGTGTGGCGGGCGATGAAATACGCTGCCAGCTCGTAGCTTTCGGACTTCTGCCCGCCACCGCCGCCTTCGAGGAGGATAAGCCGCAGCTGTTCGTCCATGCGGTTGTCGGATTCGAACTGCCCGACCTGCAGCGGCACCCGGTCGCTGTCGGCGTCGCCGATGGCCCCGAACAGGATCTGCGGATCGTCAGCATAGCCCTTGCGCTGCAACAGCCCGTGCAGTTTGGCCAGCTTCTCCTGCATGACCCGCGGCACCCGGCCCATGGACCCGGTGACGTCGAACAGCACCGCGATGGGCAGCGAGTTCCCGTGGTCGTCGGAGTCGCGCGACTCCCGCATGCCCACGCCGAACGGATCCAGGGTGGGGTGCGCCTTCCACTGCTCCCACGGGGTGGACCGCATGTCGGCGGTGTAGCCGAAGTCGTCGAGTCCCTTGGCCGCGCGGAAGGTCCGCGCCGCGTCGTAGGCGCTGTCGTCCCAGCTTCCGTAACCCATTGCTATCACTTACCTTTCGTGAGCTCGAATGGCCGGAAGCGGCGCTTCCCGTAGAGCCGGTCGAGCAGATCGTCGAATTCGCCGAGCAGGTCCGCGGCGTCGGGCCGCAGTCCGGGATCGGCTTGCAGGCACCCGGTGGCGTAGGCGCGCATCGGGGCGGGTGCGCGGTCGCCGAGCATGGTGAGCATGAGGCGATGCGCGAGGTGGACGTCGGTGGCGGGGGAGACCGCGTCGCGGATCTCGGGCGGGTAGTCCAGCGACTTCAGCGTGGCCGTCGCGGGATTGCCCGGCCGGGTCGCGAATGACCAGCCCACCAGGACGATTCCGTGCAGTCGCGGATGCACCAGCACATTGGCGGGACTGATCGCGGTGTGCACCCAGCTCGCCAGCTGCGCCCCGGCGAGGCAGCGCAGCAGCCGCCGGTGCATCCACGCGTAGTCGCGCGGGTCGAGCCCGTCCGGATAGGCGGCGCGGACCTCCTCCATCGTCACGAACCCGTCGGTCAGGCCGGCCAGCACATTGACCGTGCGCTGCTCGCCGGTACCCGAGTCGAGATGGTCGACGGTGTCGACGAGTTCGGGGAAGTACGGTCGCAGCCACTCGTGCTCGGCGGCCACGGTCGCGATGTCGCGCAATGCGTTTCGCTCACCGGCCAGCAACCGGTTGGCGGCCGCGCGGCGCGGGATCTTCACCACCCGATCCGAGCCGGAGCGGTACACGTCGGCGATGGATCCGGCCGCGTGCAGCGCCCCGACGGGATGCCGCCCGCGCGCCCCGGTCACCTCGAAGGCCGCTTCGTCCAGGTCCAGCCACCGCTGGTACAGCTCCGAGAGCCGGGCGAAGGCGGCGCCCGCGGCCGCCGCGTCGACGGCCTCGACCCGGTCGGGGTGGACCAGTGCGGCCAGCCGGTGGTACCGGCGTCGTGCCGCTTGTCTGCTCGTGGAATCCGTTGCGGCGGAACCGAAGAGGTCTTCGGGCCGCCGCGCCGCCCGGATGGTCTCCGCGGTCTCTCGCGCTGTCGTCATTGTTTTAGGCTAGATGACTAAAACGAGGAAGGCCAGCGATTTCGCCAACTTTTTGTAGATTCGACAAAAACGCAGGTGGTCACCGGTTTGCTGTCTCGAAACTCGCGCTGCGGCAGGGGGACTCGGTCCGAGTCAGCGGAAAGTGGCCATGCGATTTGTTCACTTTCCCCACATCGGATGGCCGCAGAGCATTCGTCGTTCCGGCGCATGGCGGTTCTTAATATTGCGCGGCCCTGGCGGTGCTGCCGGGGCCCGCTCGAGTCCTTCAGGAGGATCTGTGTTCAGGAAGCGCATCGCTGCCGCCGTCATGTCGGCCGCCGCGTTCATCGGTATGGCGACGTCCGCCGTCGTCAATTCGTCGGAAGCCGCTGCGGCGGGCAGCGTTCCGGTCTTCGACCACATCGTGCTGGTGATGTTCGAGAACCATTCGTACTCGCAGATCAACGGCAGCTCCAGCGCGCCGTACTTCAACAGCCTGGCCGGGCAGGGCGCGAAGTTCACCCAGTCCTACGGCGTCACCCACCCGAGCGAGCCCAACTACCTCGCCATGTTCTCCGGCTCCACCCAGGGCGTCACCGACGACAGCTGCCCGCACACCTACAGCGGCAACAACATCGCCAACCAGCTGCTCACCGCCGGCAAGAGCTACAAGAGCTACTCCGAGGCCATGCCGTCGGACGGCTACACCGGTTGCTCGAGCGGCACCTACCGGCGCAAGCACAACGCGGTCCCGAACTTCAGCAACGTGCCGGCCAGTGCGAACACCCGGTTCAGCACCTTCCCGACCGACTTCTCCACCCTGCCGACGGTCTCCTACGTCGCGCCCGACATGTGCAACGACATGCACGACTGCTCGATCGGCACCGGTGACACCTGGCTGAAGAACAAGATGGACGCCTACGCGCAGTGGGCCAAGACCCACAACAGCCTGCTCATCGTCACCTTCGACGAGGACAACGGCGGTTCGTCCAACCACATCTTCACCACCTTCGTGGGCGCGCACACCCAGGTCGGCAGCTTCTCCAACCAGATCAACCACTACAACGTGCTCAGCACCATCGAGAGCGCCTACGGCCTGACCCACCTGAACCCCGCGGCGGAGATCACCAACGTGTGGAACTGACCGTTCACCGGGCAACCGGACCGATCGGCAGCTGACATGACCCCGCTCGCGGACCCGACGATGTGTCCCGAGCGGCTTCCCAGCGACCCCCTGAGGTAGTACACCCATGTACATGTCCACGATCGACCGCCCGCATTCCGGGGGCGACGACGCGACACCGTCGCGCCGCAAGGCGTTCTTCCTGTTGAGCGGCAATGTGTTCGCGCTCGGCGCCGTCAGCCTGGTCACCGACATCTCCTCGGAGATGATGACCGCCGTGCTGCCGGTGTACCTGGTCGTCGGACTGCATCTGAGCCCCGCCGCGTACGGCGTCGTCGACGGCACCTACACCGGCGCGACCGCCTTGCTGCGGCTGGTCGGCGGCTATGTCGCCGACCTCACCCGTCGCCGCAAGTTCATCGCGGGCCTGGGCTACGGCCTGTCGGCGGTCGCGAAACTCGGCATGCTGGCCGCGGGCAGCGCCGTCGGCGCGATCGGCGCGGTCATCGCCGTCGACCGCACCGGCAAGGGCCTGCGCACCGCACCCCGCGATGCCTTGATCACCCTGTCCACCCCGCCGCGGCTCTACGGTCGCGCGTTCGGCGTGCACCGGACGATGGACACCATCGGCGCGTTCGTCGGCCCCCTGGTCGCGATCGGCATCCTCGCCGCCACCGCGCAGGCCTACGACGCGGTCTTCGTGGCCAGCTTCTGCATCGCCGCGTTCGGCGTCCTGATCCTGGTGCTGTTCGTGCGCGACTACCGCGACGAGCAACCCGCCAAGGGTGCGGTGTCGCCGCGCGCGCTGGGCGGGCTGATCCGGCTCGCCCCGGTGCGTCGGCTGGTGGCCGCGGCCTGCCTGGCCGGACTGGTGACCATCGGCGACGGCTTCGTCTACCTGCTGCTGCAGCAGCGGGAACACCTGAGCGTCAGCTGGTTTCCGCTGCTGGCGGTCGGCACCAACCTGTCGTATCTGGTGCTGGCCACCCCGCTGGGCATGCTCGCCGACAGGATCGGCCGCCTGACCGTGGTGCTCGGCGGCTACACCGCGCTGGTGCTGGTGTACCTGCTGCTGTTCGGGCCGTTCGGCGGGACCGCGCTGCTGGTGGTGGTGCTCGCGCTCTACGGCCTGTTCTACGCCGCGACCGACGGCGTGCTGATGGCGCTGGCCGGTCCGGTACTGCCGAAAGCCTTGCGCACCACCGGGATCGCGCTGATCCAGACCGGGCAGGCGCTGTCGTACCTGGTGTCGTCGGTGCTGTTCGGGCTGGCCTGGAGCTGGTGGGGTCCGGAGAACGCGAGCCGGGTCGCCGCGGGTCTGGTGGCGGTGGCCGTGGTCGTGATCGCCGTGCTGCTGCGCGGTGTGCAGGCCGCCGGGACCGCCGAGGACGTCACCGAGACCGCGGAGGAGCACGCGTGAACCGCTTGGTGCTGGCCCTGCTCGGGGCGGTCGTCCTGGCCGCGGTCGCCGTCGGCTACGGCGTGGTCACCGGGACACGCGCGCAACCCGCCACCGCCTACGAGGCGCTGAACATCGCGCCCGGGCCCCGAATCTTGTTCCGCAGCACCGCAGCCGAGAGCAAGGGCCATGTGGCGATGGTGTCCGCCGCCGATCCGGGCGCGGCGCGCTCGGTGTCGAAACTCGAATGCCTGCGGGTGGCCGCGGCGGCCGGGACCGCCATCTGCCTGCGGCCCGACGGCCCGCTGGCCACCTTCCAGGCCGCCATCCTGGACGCGGATCTGACCGTGACGCGGGAGATCCCGCTGGTCGGCGTGCCCAATCGCACCCGGCTGTCGGGTGACGGCCGGATGGCGGCCTGGACGGTGTTCGTGGCGGGCGACTCCTACAACAACGGCCGCTTCTCCACCCGCGCCGGACTGGTCGACCTGACGACCGGCGACATGATCGATTCCCTGGAGTTCCTGTCGGTCGTGGTCGACGGCCGCCCCTACACCGCCGCCGATCTCAACTTCTGGGGCATCACCTTCGCCGCGGACGACAACACCTTCTACGCCACCATGTCCACCGACGGCCGGCGCTACCTCGTGCAGGGCGATATGGCGGCGAAGACCATCCGCACCATCGCGCAGAACGTGGAATGCCCGTCGCTGTCGGCGGACGGCAAGCGGATCGCGTTCAAGTCGGCGATCGACGGCGACCCCGCGAAGGGCTGGCGGCTCTCGGTGCTGGACCCGGCCTCGGGCGTGCGCACCCCGCTGGCCGAAACCCGCAGCGTGGACGACCAGGCGGCGTGGCTGGACCCGAACACCATCGGCTACGCGATCTCGCGCGGCGGCGACGACGCCGATATCTGGGCGGTCCCGGCCGACGGTTCGGGCAGTCCGCGGCTGCTCGTTCCGCACGCCGAATCCCCGGCGGCCCTGGGCTGAACGGGCGGCGGCCCCACGGGAACCGGTATCGACATATTCGGCCAATCCGGTCGTCAGAATGTCACTGGAGCTCTACCGGCGACCACCGGGGCCGCCGTTAGGGTGAGAGAAATTCTGTCGTCCACTCTCACCAAGGAGATCATGATGGTTGCCGCTGACCCGGCGACGGACGGCGCCGCGCGCCTGGACACCCTGATGGCGGGCGCGGCCACGGCGGCCCAGGCCTGGGATCTGTTCGACAGCCTGCCGCCGGTGGACGTGGACGAGGTCACCACCGGTCGCTGGCGCGGCGCGGAAGTGGGCACCGGCCACCCGTGGGACGGCATGCTGGTCGAAACAGGCTGGTACGGAAAGCAGTTCGACAGCGCCGACCGTGTCCAGCCGCTGCTGTTCCAGGCCCCCGACGGCGAGATCTTCCCGGTCGACCCGCGCCGGGTGCCGCTGTTCCTGGCGGGCAGGGTGCCGGTGACGGCCCTGTCCCCGGTACGCCGCTCCCTCGGCGTGCTGCGGCCGATGCTGCGGACGGCCGCCCCGAAGGCTCGACTGCGGAATCTCGAGTTCCGTGGAAAGTCCAGCGCCGCAATGATCTACGACCACCTGCCGATCATCGACATCTTCCGCCGCGTCGCCGCGGACACCCTGCTCGGTGTCATGGATATGCGCGGACTCGGCGAACCGTATTTCTTCGTCCTGTACCGCGACCGCTAGCCGCGGTGCGATGGCTGTGCCCGAGCCGGACTCGTCCTACCATCGACGGTGACGGCGTCTTCGGCTCGGGAGGTCCCGATGGAACGCACGACCTGTCTCATCGCCGGTGGGGGACCGGCGGGCATGTTCCTGGGGCTGATGCTGGCCCGGGCGGGCGTCGAGGTCACCGTGCTGGAGAAACACGGCGACTTCCTGCGCGATTTCCGCGGCGACACCGTGCACCCCACCACCCTGGACCTGATCGACGCCCTCGGCCTGCGTGAGGATTTCGCGAAACTGCCGCAGCGGCGGCTCACCTCGATCCAGACCCCGATCGGCGGGCGGATGGTGCCGCTGGGGCGCCTGGACCACATCCCGGGGCGGCACAAGTACATCGCCATGGTGCCGCAGTGGGATCTCCTCGACCTGCTCGCCCGCGTCGGCGACAACGAACCGACCTTCCGGTTGCGCATGCGGACCGAGGCCGTCGACCTGCTGCGCACCGGCGCAACGGTGACCGGCGTCCGCTACCGCACCGCGGACGGCACGACCGGCGAGATCCACGCCGACCTCACCGTGGCAGCCGACGGTCGCGGCTCGGTGCTGCGTGCGGCCGCCGGTCTGGGCGTGCGCCGGTGGGCGACGCCGTTCGACACCTGGTGGTTCCGGATCCCGCGCCACGACACCGATCCCGCCGGCCTGATCCCGGTGGTCAGCGCCGACCGGGTGGCCGTCCTGGTCGATCGTGGCGAGTACTGGCAGAGCGCGACCCTCATCGCGAAGGGCAGCGACGCGCAGGTGCGGGCCCGGGAACCGGTCCGCGAGATCATGCGCGGCCTGACCGAGGCGGTGCCGTGGCTGGCCGACCGCGCCGACGCCGTCCGCGACTGGGACCAGGTGAAACTCCTCGACGTCAAACTGGATCGGCTCGACCGCTGGTACACCGACGGCCTGCTCTGCCTCGGCGACGCCGCCCACGCCATGTCCCCGGTCGGCGGAGTCGGGATCAATCTCGCCGTCCAGGACGCGGTGGCCGCGGCCCGCATCCTCGCCCCGAAACTGCTGTCCCACAGCGTCACCACCGCCGACCTGGCCCGCGTGCAACGTCACCGCCTGCTACCCACCGCCGTCGTCCAGGGCATGCAGCGCCTGGCCCACGCCCGGGTCATCCGGCCCGCGGTCACGGGCCGTTTGAATATCGCGGACCTCCCGCGAACACCCTTGCCGCTGCGGATCTTCCGTCGCGTCCCGGTCCTGCGTAGCCTCCCGGTCTTCCTGGTGGCCCGCGGCGTCGTCCCCGAACCGGTCCCGGACTTCGCCCGCCGCGCGTGATCCGTCAGGCCGATACGGCCGTCTCCGCGACCGCCGACAGCCGGGCGAACTGATCCTCCGACAACGACACCGACCCCGCGGCCACATTCTCCTCGAGATGCGCGACCGAGGTGGTGCCCGGGATCGGCAACACCGTCGGGGAGCGGTGCAGCAGCCAGGCGATCGATACCTGCGCGGTCGTGGCCCCGACTTCGGCGGCGACCTCGGCGAGCACGCCGCCCGCCGCGGCCTGCGCGCCCCCGGCCACCGGGAAGAACGGAATGAACGCGATCCCGTGCGCCGCCGCGTAATCCACCACGTCTTCGTGGTGGCGCGCCCCGAGGTTGTAGAGGTTCTGCACGCTCGCGATCGGCGCGATGGACGCGGCCTCCCGCAGTTGGTGGACCGTGGCCTCGGACAGCCCGAGATGGCGCACCTTGCCCTCGTCGATCAGCTGCCGCAGCGCGCCGATCTGGTCGGCGAGCGGATAGTTCGGATCGATCCGATGCAGTTGCAGCAGGTCGATGCGATCGAGTTTCAGTCGCCGCAAACCCAATTCGGCCTGTTGCCGCAGATACGCCGGATGCCCCAGCGGCACCCACTCGGTCGGCGAGGGTCGCAGCACGCCGACCTTGGTCGCGACCACCACGTCGTCGCGGTACGGGTGCAGGGCCTCCGCGACCAGTTCCTCGTTCTCGCCCAGCGCGTACGAGTCGGCGGTATCGATCAGGTTCGCGCCCAGCTCCACCGCGCGCCGCAGTACTCGCACGGCCGCGGCCCGATCGGCGGGCGCGCGCCAGATGTGTCCCATGCCCGCCTCGAAGCCCGGTTCCGGTGCGGCCGCCAAACGCATGGTGCCGTACCCGATCCGGTTGACCGGAAGATCGCCGCCCAGTAGGAATTCCGCCATCGCCCTCGACTCCTCGTGTGCTGTTCCGTTGCGGAACCAGCAACCGGGGCCCGAGCGCGAGCATTCCCGGCGGCATTTCGCCGACGGCGAATGCGTGTTCGGCACCGGGGGAGTACGCCCGGCGTTCGGACCCCTCGTTACCGGACGCCGCGCGGTCGGAACTGAATACTGATCCGCGGCCCCACCGGCCGCTTGGTCTTGGGCACCGCGTGCTCCCATGTCCGCTGGCAGGATCCGCCCATCACGATGAGATCCCCGTGCCCGAGCGCGTACCGCACACTGGCCCCGCCGCCGCGCGGACGCAGCAGCAACGACCGCGCCGCACCCACCGACACGATCGCCACCATGGTGTCGTCGGTGGCCCCGCGCCCGATGGTGTCCCCGTGCCAGGCGACGCTGTCGTCCCCGTCGCGGTAGTAGCACAGGCCCGCCGTGGTGAACGGTTCGCCGAGTTCCCGGAAGTAGTACGCGCTCAGCGTGTTCCGCGCTTCGGTGAGGATGGGGTCGGGTAGTTCGCGCGCTTCGTCGTAGAACGACAGCAGTCGGGGCACGTCCACCATCCGGTCGTACATGGCCCGCCGATCCGCCCGCCACGGCACCCCGCTCACCAGCCGCTCGAACACCTCGTCCGCCCCGCTCAACCACCCCGGCAGCACATCCACCCACGCCCCGTCCCCGAGCTCGGTGCGCCGAACCCCCGTCAGCGCACCGAGCCCGACCTCCCCGAACCCGTCGAGGAGAGATCCCTGCCATGGCATCGACATGCGCACGAAGTTACCACAGTATCGAACAGGCGTTCGAGTGTCGCGGAACTTTGCGCGCCACGGCATCGATCAGGCGCGCACCTGATCGTGCTGCTCCACGAACCCGAGGAAGCGCGGGATCACCTGGTCCGGATTGGCCCAGAGGAGATCGTGGCCGATGCCCGGATAGGACTCGACCTCAACGGTCGGGATGTACTCGTGTGCCCGAGCGGTTCCATGCGCCGGGTCGCTGACGACGGTGTCGGCGCCGAAGAGAATCAGGCTCGGCGCGGTGATGGCGGTCAGTTGTTCGTCGGTGAACGGCCGGTCCCACGGCACCCCCGATCGGAACTTCAATATCGCCATGGCTACGGCCATTTCTCTGTCGTCGAGTTCGTATCCGGGCATCAGCCACTTGTTCAGCTTCCGCAGGCCTTCCGGGGTCTGGCGCAGGCCCGCCTTCAGGAATTTGAACAGCAGTCCCCAACTCGGCTTTGCGAAGGTTGCTCCGCTGGGCTCGAACATGGTGAGACTGGCGAGGCGATCGGAGTGGTAGACCGCGACCACGCCCGCGAGCCAAGCGCCGTAGGAATTTCCGGCGATATGCACGCGATCCTCACCGAGACCGTCGAGCACCGCGACCATCCAGTTCGCGATGTCCTCCGCGTCGCGCAGCGGCGCGGTCTGTTCGCATCGACCGGCCCAGCCGATGACGTCCGGCGTGTACACCACGTGGTCCCGTGACAGATCTTCGATGAACCGGTGCCACACCATGCCGTTGCCCCCGATGCCGGGCAGTAGTACGATCGGCGCTCCCTCGCCGCTGCCGGATCTGCGCACTCGTGTTGTGCCGAAAGGGGTTTCGACATCGATATCGGCCGCCGGGACCGCCCATCGCGCGGCCGCCTCGTCGTAGGCGTGCAGGAAGTCGCGCTTCGCCTGCGCGTTCTTGAATCGCCCGATCTTGGCCATGTGTGCCTCCCCGTTCATCATCGTTGATGATATGACCGTACCATAAAAATGGTATGGGCGTACCATCAAAACCTTCACCCCTCAGGACGTCACGAAAGAGCTGGTCAGATGCCGCGTTTGGTCGACCACGAGCAGCGGCGGCGGGAAATCACCTCCGCCGCAAGGACTGTCATCGCCACCGGTGGGCTGGATGGCGCCACCTTCCAGGCGGTGGCGGCCGAGGCCGGGATCTCGGTGCGCCTGATCCAGTACTACTTCGGCACCAAGCGGGACCTCATGCTCGCGACCCATACCGCGGTGGTGGAGGACTTCGGGGTGCGGTTCACCGCGCAATTCGTGGCGCTCGGGCCCGAGGCCGCGCCGCGCGAGATCATCCGGACCTTCGCGGTCGGACTCCTGCCGCTCGATGATCAGCGGCGGCAGGACAATCTGGTGTTCGCGGCCTTCCATGCGGCCAATCTGACCGGGAACACCGTCACCTCCGACGAGATGATGGGGGCGCCGCGCTATCTGGTCACCGTGATCACCGACCAGCTGCTGCGCGTTCGGGGGGCCGAATCCGATACGCACACGGCGGAATTGGACGCCGAGATCATCGTCGGCGGGGTCAGCAGCATCACCCAGTTCGTGCTGGCGGGTGGCGCTACCCGGGAGCGGGCGGTCGAACTGCTCGACCGCCTGCTCGACAGGATGCTGCCGTAAGGGCGGTCAGCCCTGCTGGTCGCCGATATGGGCGCGGACGAAATCGACCACGGCGTCGGTGAATTCGTCATTGGCGTCGCTGGCCGCGGTGTGGGCGGCGGTGCCGATCTCGATGTACTCGGCGTGCGGGGTCAGGGCGCGGAAGGCCGTGACGCCCTCCTCGCTGACCACGTCGGAGAGCGCGCCCCGCACCAGCAGGGTCGGGATGCTCAGCTGCTTCGCCGCGTTCTCGAGGGCCTCGGTGTGCACGTCGATCTCCTCGCCGCGTCCGTCGCGCGGGCCTCCCATCATGGCCGGATCCCAGTGCCAGTACCAGCGGCCGTCGGCACGCTTGCGCAGATTGCGTTGCAGCCCTTCGGGATTGCGGGGCCGGCGGCGGTGGGGGAGGTAGGCGGCGACGGCGTCGGCGGCCTCCTCCAGGCTGGCGAAGCCTTCGGGATTGCTGGAGAGGAAGTTGATGACGCGCTCGACGCCCTTGCGTTCGGGGCGGGGCACGACGTCGACGAGGACCAGGCCGGTGATGCGCGCGGCCTGGGGGTGGGTGGTGGCCATCAGGCCGGTGAGCCCGCCCATGGACGCGCCGACGATGAAGGCGGGCTTGCCCAGTTGTTCGAGCACCGCCATCAGATCCTCGACCATGGCCTCGCGGCGGTAGTTGCCGTCCGGATCCCAGTCGCTGTCGCCGTGCCCGCGCGCGTCGAGCAGCACCGCATGCATGCCCGCTTTGGCCAAGGCCAGTCCGGAGTCCTTCCAGGATCCGCGGGTCTGCCCGCCGCCGTGGAGAAATACCACCAGTGGGCCGTCCTGGGGTCCCCAGCTGTCTCCGGCGATGGTGATGCCGCCGTACCCGCGGAAGTTGACCCGGGCGGGTTCGGTGAATTCAGCGTCATTGCTCACTCCCCGAGCATCGCACACGTCGATATACGGTGTATGACAACCGGCCGGTAGCTAAGACGGGGGATCGGTGCGGCGGCGTGAACCCGGCCACACTGGCCGGACGACCGTATTGCTGCGGACTTGCCGGTGACCCCGGCGAACCCGGGTACCGGCAGGTCGCGGCCGGTGCGGCGGCGGTGCGCCGACCGCGGACGCGCGGGGGGTGCGCGGTCGGGGGCGCATTCGCGCGCTGGTAGGGTCACAGCCCGAAAGACATCCTTTAACGGACCGTCCCGTGAGGCGGGGAAGGAGGTCGGCATGGCTGTGCCCGAAGACCGGGCGGCCAAGTCGAGCGCTGCCGAGTTCTCGCAGCGGCACGACCCGGACCGGGTCGAGACCGGACGCGAGCTGCTCTCCGATTCCGACGTCGGCCGGACCATCGCCCGCATGGCGCACCAGATCATCGAGAAGACCGCTCTGGACTCCGGTGATCCGAAGGTTGCCCGCGTGGTGCTGATCGGAATCCCCACCCGCGGAACCACTCTGGCCCATCGCCTGGCCGGCCGGATTGAGGAATTCTCCGGCGTCCGCCCCGCGATCGGCTCCCTCGACATCACCCTCTACCGCGACGACCTGCGCTCCAAGCCGCACCGTCCGCTCGAGCGCACCTCCGTGCCCGAGGGCGGTATCGAGGACGCTCTCGTGGTGCTGGTCGACGACGTGCTGTTCTCCGGCCGCACCGTGCGCTCGGCCCTGGACGGCCTGCGCGACCTGGGCCGCCCCCGCGCGGTGCAGCTCGCCGTGCTCATCGACCGCGGCCACCGCGAACTTCCCATCCGCGCCGACTACGTCGGCAAGAACGTCCCGACCGCGCGCACCGAGGACATCTCGGTGCTGCTGCGCGAGCACGACGGCCGCGACGGCGTGTACCTGCGCCAGGAGGGTGACCCCCAGTGAAGCACCTGCTGTCGGTCACCGACCTGGACCGCGACGCCGCCAACGGCCTGCTCGACGAGGCCGAGCGCTTCGAACAGGCGCTGCTGGGCCGCGAGGTCAAGAAGCTGCCGACCCTGCGCGGCCGCACTGTCATGACCGTGTTCTTCGAGAACTCCACCCGCACCCGGGTCTCCTTCGAGGTTGCGGGCAAGTGGATGAGCGCCGACGTCATCAATGTCAGCGCGTCGAGTTCCTCGGTCTCCAAGGGTGAGTCGCTGCGCGACACCGCCCTGACGCTGCACGCCGCCGGCGCGGACGCCCTCATCGTGCGCCACCCCGCCTCGGGCGCGGCGCACCAGATCGCGCGCTGGTTCGCCGAGATGGACGAGGCCGCCAGCGGTTACGCCGGTCCCGGCCCCGCCATCATCAATGCCGGTGACGGCACCCACGAGCACCCCACCCAGGCGCTGCTGGACGCGCTGACCCTGCGTCAGCGCCTCGGCGACCTGGAGGGCAAGCGGATCGTGCTGGTCGGCGACATCCTGCACAGCCGGGTCGCCCGCTCGAACGCCTTCCTGCTCAGCACCCTGGGCGCGGAGGTCGTGCTGGTCTCGCCGCGCACCCTGCTGCCGATCGGCGTGGAGGCCTGGCCCGTGCGGGTCTCGGACTCCCTGGACGCCGAGCTGCCCGGCGCCGACGCGGTCATGATGCTGCGCGTGCAGGCCGAGCGCATGAACGGCGGCTTCTTCCCGTCGGCGCGCGAGTACTCGATCCGCTACGGCCTCAACGAGCGCCGCATGAAGATGCTCGACGACCACGCGGTGGTCCTGCACCCCGGCCCCATGCTGCGCGGCATGGAGATCGGCTTCTCCGTCGCCGATTCCCCGAAAGCGGCTGTGCTGCAACAGGTCAACAACGGAGTCCATATGCGCATGGCGGTGCTGTTCCGCCTGCTGGTCGGAACCGACGAGGTGGTCGCGTGATCGGGTCAGGCCTGGAGGCGGCAGCTTGCGTAACCACGGAAGGCCCCCGATCGCGCGGAGAGGAGACAGCATGAGCATCCTGATCCAGAACGTCCGTCTCTACGGTGAAGGCGACGCGGTCGACGTGCTGCTCGCCGACGGCGAGATCCGTGAGATCGGCGCGGGCCTGAGCGCCCCCGACGCCGAGGTCGTCGACGGCAAGGGCCAGTTCCTGCTGCCCGGCTTCATCGACCTGCACACCCACCTGCGCGAGCCGGGCCGCGAGGACACCGAGACCATCGAATCCGGTTCCGCCGCGGCCGCTCTGGGCGGCTACACCGCGGTGTTCGCCATGGCCAACACCAGCCCGGTCGCCGACACCTCGGTCATCACCGACCACGTGTGGAAGCGCGGCCAGGAGGTCGGCCTGGTCGACGTGCACCCGGTCGGCGCGGTCACCGTCGGACTCGAGGGCAAGCAGCTCGCCGAGATGGGCACCATGGCCGCCGGCGTCGGCGCGGTGCGCATGTTCTCCGACGACGGCCACTGCGTCTACGACCCGCTGATCATGCGCCGCGCCCTCGAATACGCGAACTCCCTGGGCGTGCTCATCGCCCAGCACGCGGAGGAGCCGCGCCTGACCAAGGGCGCCGTCGCCCACGAGGGCCCGACCGCCTCCCGTCTGGGCCTGGCCGGCTGGCCGCGCGCCGCCGAGGAGTCCATCGTGGCCCGCGACGCCCTGCTGGCCCGCGACGCCGGAGCCCGCGTGCACATCTGCCACGCCTCCACCGCCGGCACCGTCGAACTGCTGAAATGGGCCAAGTCCCAGGGCATTTCGATCACCGCCGAGGTGACCCCGCACCACCTGCTGCTCGACGACTCGCGGCTGGAGACCTACGACGCGGTGAACCGGGTGAACCCGCCGCTGCGCGAATCCTCCGACGTGGCCGCGCTGCGGCAGGCCCTCGCCGACGGCGTCATCGACTGTGTCGCCACCGACCACGCCCCGCACGCCGACCAGGACAAGTGCTGCGAGTTCGCGGCCGCGCGTCCCGGCATGCTGGGCCTGGAGACGGCGCTGTCGATCATCGTGGAGACCATGGTCAACCCCGGACTGCTCGACTGGCGCGGTGTCGCGCGGGTCATGAGCGAGAACCCGGCGCGGATCGTGGGCCTGGACGATCAGGGCCGGCCGCTCGCGGTCGGCGAACCCGCCAACCTGGTGCTGATCGACCCGGCCGCCGAATGGACGGTGGAGGCGAACGAACTCGCCTCGATCGCCCGCAACACGCCCTTCCAGGCGATGACCCTGCCCGCGAAGGTGACCGCCACCTTCCTGCGCGGCCGGCTCACCGCCCGGGACGGCAGGATCGTCGCCGGTTAACGGCGGGTGGGGAACCGAGGAGAACCGAAATGCGACTGCTGCAAGTGCTGATTCTGCTGGCCTTGTTCGTGCTGTGCCTGGGACTCATGTACTGGGCGTGGACGGGCCGGGCCAAGAAGCAGGCGGGCGCGATCGGCGACCTGCCCGCGGTGCCCGCCGACTGCGGCGCGCAGCTGTTGGAGCCCACCACGGGGCTCTACCTCGGCAGCACCCTCGCCCCCAGCTGGATTCAGCGAATCACGGTGGGCGACCTGGGTTTCCGCGCCACCGCGGAGCTGACCCGATTCGAACGCGGCATCCTGCTCGAGCGGGATGGCGCGGCGACGATCTGGATTCCGCAGGAATCCATCACCGCGGTGCGCGCCGAGCGCGGGCACGCGGGCAAAGTGATGACAGAAGACGGTGTGCTGGTGATTCGCTGGACATTGCCGACCGGGACCGAGGTGGATACCGGTTTCCGCGGTGACGACAAAGCGGTGTACCCGGCATGGACCGCAGCAGCTACGAAGACGGGAGACGAGGCATGAGCAGCGGAAATACCGCCGTGATGGTGCTCGAGGACGGCCGCGTGTTCCGCGGGACGACCTTCGGCGCCGTCGGGCAGACCCTGGGTGAGGCGGTGTTCTGTACCGCCATGACGGGGTACCAGGAGACCCTCACCGACCCCAGCTACGACCGCCAGATCGTGGTGGCCACCGCGCCGCAGATCGGCAACACCGGCTGGAACGACGAGGACGACGAGTCGTCGAAGATCTGGGTCGCCGGGTACGCCGTGCGCGACCCCGCGCGCCGCGCCTCCAACTGGCGCGCCAACCGCACCCTGCAGGCCGAGCTGGAGAACCAGAACGTGGTCGGCATCGCGGGCATCGACACCCGCGCGGTGGTGCGCCACCTGCGCACCCGCGGTTCGATGAAGGCGGGCATCTTCTCCGGCGACCAGCTCGCCGACTACGAGGAGCTCGTCGCGCGGGTCAACGGCCAGCAGTCCATGCTGGGCGCGGACCTGGCCGGTGAGGTCTCCACCGACGAGATGTACACCATCGACCCGATCGGCGAGCACCGCTTCACCGTGGTCGCGGTCGATCTCGGCATCAAGTCCAACACCCCGCGCATGTTCGCCCAGCGCGGCATGCGGGTGCACGTCGTCCCCTCCAACGTGACCCTGGACCAGATCAAGGAACTCAGCCCCAACGGCGTGTTCCTGTCCAACGGCCCTGGCGACCCGGCCACCGCCGACGCGCAGGTCGCGCTCACCCAGGGCGTCCTGGGCGAGGGCATCCCGCTGTTCGGCATCTGCTTCGGCAACCAGATCCTGGGCCGGGCGCTGGGCCGCAACACCTACAAGATGAAGTTCGGCCACCGCGGCATCAATGTGCCGGTCATCGAACATCATTCGGGCCGGATCTCGATCACCGCGCAGAACCACGGCTTCGCCCTCGAAGGCGAGCGCGGCGAGGTCTTCGACACCCCGTTCGGCAAGGCCGAGGTCAGCCACGTCTGCGCCAATGACGGTGTCGTCGAAGGCGTTCAGCTGGTGAACGGCAAGGCCTTCTCCGTGCAGTACCACCCCGAGGCCGCGGCCGGACCCCACGACGCCGCCTACCTGTTCGACCGTTTCGCCATGCTGATGGAAGGAGCCTGATGCCACGCCGCACCGACCTCAACCACATCCTGGTGATCGGCTCGGGCCCGATCGTCATCGGCCAGGCTTGTGAGTTCGACTATTCGGGAACCCAGGCGTGTCGCGTCCTGCGGTCCGAAGGCCTGCGCGTGTCGCTGGTCAACTCCAACCCGGCGACCATCATGACCGACCCGGAGTTCGCCGACTCGACCTATGTCGAGCCGATCACCTGGGAATTCGTCGAGAAGGTCATCGCCAAGGAGCGCCCCGACGCCATCCTCGCGACCCTCGGCGGCCAGACCGCGCTGAACTGCGCTGTCGCCCTGCACGAGAACGGCATCCTCGAGAAGTACAACGTCGAGCTGATCGGCGCCGACTTCGAGGCCATCCAGCGTGGCGAGGACCGCCAGAAGTTCAAGGACATCGTCGCCAAGGTCGGCGGCGAGTCCGCGCGCTCCAAGGTCTGCTACACCATGGACGAGGTCCGCGAGACGGTCGCCGAGCTCGGCTTCCCGGTCGTCGTGCGCCCCTCCTTCACCATGGGCGGCCTGGGCTCGGGCATGGCCTACAACCACGAGGACCTCGACCGCATCGCCGGCGGCGGCCTGGCCGCCTCGCCGACCGCGAACGTGCTCATCGAGGAATCCATCCTGGGCTGGAAGGAATTCGAGCTCGAGCTCATGCGCGACCGCAACGACAATGTGGTCATCGTCTGCTCGATCGAGAACGTGGACCCGATGGGCGTGCACACCGGTGACTCGGTCACCGTCGCCCCGGCCATGACCCTCACCGACCGCGAGTACCAGAAGATGCGCGATCTGGGCATCGCCATCCTGCGCGAGGTCGGCGTCGACACCGGCGGCTGCAACATCCAGTTCGCGGTGGACCCCAAGGACGGTCGTCTGATCGTCATCGAGATGAACCCGCGCGTGTCGCGCTCGTCGGCGCTGGCGTCCAAGGCCACCGGCTTCCCGATCGCCAAGATCGCCGCCAAGCTGGCCATCGGCTACACCCTCGACGAGATCGTC
This sequence comes from Nocardia sp. NPDC004340, assembly GCF_053602575.1. Lineage (NCBI taxonomy): Bacteria > Bacillati > Actinomycetota > Actinomycetes > Mycobacteriales > Nocardiaceae > Nocardia > Nocardia sp. NPDC004340. The sequence goes on along the minus strand of NZ_JBSGDW010000004.1, from coordinate 259,637 downwards.
AACGACATCACCAAGGAGACCCCGGCCTGTTTCGAGCCCACGCTCGACTACGTGGTCGTGAAGGCTCCGCGCTTCGCCTTCGAGAAGTTCCCGGGTGCGGACACCACGCTGACCACGACCATGAAGTCGGTCGGCGAGGCGATGTCCATGGGCCGCAACTTCTCCGAGGCGCTGGGCAAGGTGCTGCGCTCGCTCGAGACCAAGGCCACCGGCTTCTGGACCCTGCCCGACGGTGAATGGACCGACGTGCAGGCCATTCTCGACGATCTGAAGGTCCCCACCGAGGGTCGCATCTACCAGGTGGAGCGCGCGCTGCGCCTGGGCGCGAGCATCGAGGACACAGCCGCCGCCTCCGGCATCGACCCCTGGTTCGTCGCCGAGGTCGCCGCCCTGGTGGAGCTGCGTCAGGAGATCATCGACGCCCCCGTGCTGGACGAGCCGCTGCTGCGGACCGCCAAGCACTACGGCCTGTCCGATCGCCAGATCGCCGCGCTGCGACCGGAACTCGCCGGTGAGGGCGGCGTGCGCGAGCTGCGCCACCGCCTGCAGATCCGCCCGGTGTTCAAGACCGTCGACACCTGCGCCGCCGAGTTCGAGGCCAAGACCCCGTACCACTACTCGGCCTACGAGCTCGATCCCGCCGCGGAGTCCGAGGTCGCACCGCAGCGTGAGCGCGAGAAGGTCATCATCCTGGGCTCGGGTCCGAACCGCATCGGCCAGGGCATCGAGTTCGACTACTCGTGTGTGCACGCCGCGCAGACGCTGTCGGCCGCGGGCTACGAGACCATCATGGTCAACTGCAACCCCGAGACCGTGTCGACCGACTACGACACCGCCGACCGCCTCTACTTCGAGCCGCTCACCTTCGAGGACGTGCTCGAGGTGTACCACGCCGAAACCGAGTCCGGCACCGTCGCGGGCGTCATCTGCCAGCTGGGCGGGCAGACCCCGCTGAGCCTGGCGCAGCGCCTCACCGACGCGGGCGTGCCCGTGGTCGGCACCTCGGCGGCGGCCATCGACCTGGCCGAGGACCGCGGCGAGTTCGGCGATGTGCTGGTCGCGGCCGGTCTTCCGGCCCCCAAGTACGGCACCGCCACCACCTTCCCGCAGGCCAAGAAGATCGCGGCCGAGATCGGCTACCCGGTGCTGGTGCGCCCGTCCTACGTGCTGGGCGGCCGCGGCATGGAGATCGTCTACGACGAGGCCACCCTCGCCGACTACATCTCCCGCGCCACCGAGATCACCCCGGACCACCCGGTGCTGGTCGACCGGTTCCTGGAGGACGCCATCGAGATCGACGTCGACGCCCTGTGCGACGGCGACGAGGTCTACCTGGGCGGCGTCATGGAGCACATCGAAGAGGCCGGCATCCACTCCGGTGACTCGGCGTGCGCCCTGCCTCCGATCACCCTGGGCCGCAGCGATATCGAGGCCGTGCGCCGCTCCACCGCCGCGCTCGCCAAGGGCATCGGCGTCAAGGGCCTGCTGAACGTGCAGTACGCGCTCAAGGACGACGTGCTCTACGTCCTCGAGGCCAACCCGCGCGCCAGCCGCACCGTGCCGTTCGTCTCCAAGGCCACCGCGGTGCCGCTGGCGAAGGCCGCGGCGCGGATCGCGCTGGGCGCCACCATCGCCGAGCTCCGCAAGGAGGGCCTGCTCCCGGCCGAGGGCGACGGCGGCACCGTGCCGATCGAGGCTCCGGTCGCGGTGAAGGAAGCGGTCCTGCCGTTCCACCGCTTCCGCCGCCCGGACGGTTCCGGCATCGACTCGCTGCTCTCGCCGGAGATGAAGTCCACCGGTGAGGTCATGGGCATCGACGCCGACTTCGGCACCGCCTTCGCCAAGTCGCAGTCCGCCGCCTACGGTTCGCTGCCGACCGAGGGCACCGCGTTCGTGTCCATCGCCAACCGCGACAAGCGCGCCATGGTGTTCCCGGTCAAGCGCCTGCACGACCTGGGCTTCCGCATCCTCGCCACCGAGGGCACCGCGGAGATGCTGCGCCGCAACGGCATTCCGTGCGATCGGGTGCGCAAGCAGTCCGACAACGCGCCCGACGAGGCCGGCATCGTGGACATGATCAAGGACGGCGACGTCGACATCGTGTTCAACACGCCCTACGGCAACAACGGCCCGCGCGTGGACGGCTACGAGATCCGCACCGCCGCGGTCGGCGCGAACATCCCGTGCATCACCACCGTGCAGGGCGCGGCCGCGGCCGTGCAGGGCATCGAGGCCACCATTCGCGGCGGCATCGGCGTGCGCTCCCTGCAGGAACTGCACGCGGTGCTGCGCGGATGAGCGCCTCCGGCGCTGCGCGGACGACCGGCTTCGGGCTACGGCTGCGGGAGGCGATGCGCGCGCACGGACCGTTGTGCGTGGGCATCGACCCGCATCCGCCGCTGCTGCGGGCCTGGGGCCTGAGCGAGGACGCCGCCGGGGTGGCCAAGTTCGCCGACGCCTGCGTGCGGGCGTTCGCGGGCCGGGTCGCCCTGGTCAAGCCGCAGGTGGCGTTCTTCGAAACCTACGGTTCGGCCGGAATGATGGTGCTGGAGGAGACCATCGCGGCGCTGCGGGCGGCCGGCACCCTGGTGCTGGCCGACGCCAAGCGCGGCGATATCGGCTCCACCATGGACGCCTACGCGCACGCCTGGCTCGGTGACGGGCCGCTGGGCAGCGACGCGGTCACCGTGTCGCCGTACCTCGGATTCGGTTCGCTCGCACCGGCTCTGGAGCTGGCCGCGGCCAACGGGCGCGGCGTGTTCGTGCTGGCCGCCACCTCCAATCCGGAAGGCGCGGAGCTGCAACGCATCACCGGCGCCGACGGCCGCACCATCGCCCAGCGCATGGTCGACGATGCCGCCGCGGCCAATGTCGGGGCCGAATTCGGTTCCGTCGGTGTGGTTGTCGGGGCGACCCTGACCGAGGCCCCGGACCTGAGCGCCCTCAACGGGCCCATCCTGATGCCGGGTGTGGGCGCGCAGGGCGGGGGAGCGGACTCCATTCGCGCCCTGGTGCCCGCGCGCGACCTGGGCGCGGTGCTGCCCAACGTCTCGCGTGAGGTGCTCGAGGCCGGTCCGTCGGTGGCCGCGCTGAAGGAGAAGGTCGCCGAGCTGTCGGAGGAATTCGCCTTCCTGCAGCGCTGATTCCGGAACAGAGTTACTCGCGGCACCGGTCCGATCCGGTGCCGCGAGTCTTTTCGGAGGGATATCCTCCGCTTCCTTGCCCGACGCGGATACAGTGGCCTCATGTCTGCCGCGATGCCGCCCAAGGGAATTCGCCGTGCGCTCGTCCTGGGCGGAGGTGGTGCGGTCGGCCTGAGCTGGATGGCGGGCGTCGTCATCGCCCTGCGTGAGGCCGGATTCGACCCGGCCGCGGCCGATCGGATCGTCGGTACCTCCGCCGGAGCGGTCGTCGGCGCGGCCCTGGCCGCGGACGTCGACCTGAACCTGCTGCTGCGGCGGCCCTCCACCGGGACCGCCGAACTCGAACCGATCAGGTTCGACCCGAACAGCTTCGGCGAGATCCTCGGCCTGCTCGGCACGCCCGGCCTGGACCCGGCCGAGGCGCGTCGTCGCGCGGGCGCCCGCGCCCTCGAGATGAATCTCGGCGATCCGGCCACCCACATCGCCCGCATCGGCGCGTTCGTCGGCCACAGCGACTGGCCGCAGCGCGATCTGCTGATCACCGCCATCAGCGTCGAGACCGGGGAACTGCGGGCCTGGACCCCCGGCGGCAAGGCCACCCTGCCCGAGGCCCTGGCCTCGAGCACCTCGGTTCCCGGCGTCTTCCCGCCGATTCCGATCGACGGCGCGCACTACTTCGACGGTGGCATGCGCTCGCCCATCAATGCCGATCTGGCGGCCGGAGCCGAGCGGATGCTGGTCATCGAGCCGCTGGCGCACCTGTTCCCGCACGCCCCGTCCGACCGCGACCTGGGCGGCGCGGCAACGATGTTCATCGCCCCCGACGCCGATGCCATCACCGCGTTCGGACGGGACCTGTTCAGCGCGGACGCGCTGGTGCCCGCCTACGAGGCCGGGGCGCGGCAGGGCGCGGCGGCGGCGCCCGGGGTGCGGGATTTCTGGCTAGCCTGAACCGGACCGCTCGGTAGAAAGGTGGGATTTCTCATGTCCGATGCCGCCCTCGGCCTGCTCTCGTACGCCCAAACCCGCATTCTGGTGGACGATTTCGCGTCCAGCTTCCGGTTCTATCGCGACGTGCTGGGACTGCGCCTGAAGGCCGAAGTCGAGGGCGACGTGCCCGAGACCGAGGACGGGCCCTACGCCTGCTTCGTCGTCGGCACGCAGGATCTCGCGCTGTTCACCCGCGCCTACATGGACGCGGCCATCGGCGCCGAGCACCGGCCGCGCGGCGAAATCGACACGGCCGTGGTGGTTTTGCGGGTCGCCGATGTCGACAAGGCGATCGCCGTGCTGCGCGAGCGCGGCGCGGTCGTCGTCGGCGAGCCCGCCGACCAGCCCGCGTGGGGCATGCGCGTGGGCCACGTGCGCGCTCCCGAGGGCACGCTCGTGGAGCTGTGCCAGTACGAGGATTGATCCGATCCTGTTCGCTCTCGGCGAACCATCCGGCGGCCCGATCGAACGCTTGTCCGGATTGACCCGCTCCCGCCCGTCCGGGCGGTGGGCGGGTCCTCGCATGTATCGGCCGGGTTTCGCGCCTCAGCGGCCGCGTGAGGGCCGGAAACGGGCCGTTCGGGCGTCGCCGCAGGTGGTCGCACCGGGTCCGACCTGCATCGGAAGGTGTCTGATTTGCGAGTTTTCAAGGTCTCGGAACGGGCCCCGGTGATGCGCGACACGCGCTACGGATTCGAACGACACGCCGAGAAATCCAAGAAAAATCCAGGTCGCGTGATTACAGCTCGGTCACGGTTTCATCCGGGGCCAGTCCGACCCCTCGAACGCGCGGTCGAGAAACCCAAAAAGCCCTGGCCGCAAGGCTATTCGCGACCCCGCGCGGCGGTGGGGCGCGCCCGGTGCGGCGGCGCCCGCGGCGATGTGCATCCGGCCCGGTCGCACGCCGAATCACGCGCTGACCTGGGGGGTGGGTTCGCAATCGGCAAGCGTCGTGGGTACGGTCGCTGAGACCACCGGGTTACCGGAGGTAGATCAAGCAATGAACGATGAGACGGAGGAACCGTGGCCCTTCCCCAGCTGACTGACGAGCAGCGCGCCGCTGCTTTGGAGAAGGCGGCTGCCGCTCGCCGCGCTCGGGCGGAGCTCAAGGAGCGCTTGAAGCGTGGTGGCACCGATCTGAAGACGGTCCTTGCGGACGCCGAGAAGGACGAAGTCCTCGGCAAGATGAAGGTTTCGGCCCTGCTCGAGGCCCTGCCGAAGGTTGGCAAGGTCAAGGCTGCCGAGATCATGAGCGAGCTCGAGATCGCTCCCACCCGCCGCCTGCGCGGACTGGGCGACCGGCAGCGTAAGGCGCTGCTGGCCCGGTTCGACTTCAGCGCCGAATAATCCGAGGGTGGTCGAACACACTCGGAAGGGTCGACTGGTAGTACTGGTCGGCCCCTCGGCCGTCGGCAAGTCCACCGTCGTGCGCTGCGTGCGCGAACGACTGCCCGAATTGGTATTCAGTGTGTCGGCCACCACCCGGGCTCCGCGGCCCGGGGAGGTCGACGGTCAGGACTACCACTTCGTCACCCGCGAGAAATTCGACGCCATGATCGACGGCGGCGAAATGCTCGAATGGGCCGATATCCATGGTGGACTGCAGCGGTCGGGCACCCCGGCCGCACCCGTGCGGGAAGCGCTCGCCTCCGGACACCACGTCCTGATCGAGGTCGACCTCGAGGGCGCGCGCTCGATCCGCGAATCCATGCCGGAGGGCCTGCTGGTCTTCCTCGCCCCGCCCAGCTGGGATGAGCTGGTGTCCCGCCTGACCTCGCGCGGGACCGAATCGCCCGAGGTCATCGAGCGTCGGCTCCAGACCGCGCGCACCGAATTGGCCGCGCGTGACGAGTTCGACATCGTGATCGTGAACGACCACGTCACCAGCGCCTGCGAGCAGTTGGTATCGTTGTTCGTTAGCACAAATTCGGGGTCCTAGCTCCCGAACGCCATCCTTCCGAACAACCCCGCAGGAGCCTTCCTAGTGAGTACGGACCTCAAGACCGTTCCCGCCTACGACACTCCGGTCGGCCTCACCAACCCGCCGATCGACGAACTGCTGGAGCGGACGTCGTCCAAGTACGCGCTGGTCATCTACGCGGCCAAGCGCGCGCGGCAGATCAACGATTACTACAACCAGCTCGGCGACGGCATTCTCGAATACGTCGGTCCGCTGGTCGAGCCGGGTCTGCAGGAGAAGCCGCTGTCGGTGGCCATGCGCGAGATCCACGCCGACCTGCTCGAGCACTCCGAAGGGGAGTAAAACCGCGGTGACCCGAGTCGTCGTCGGCGTCGGCGGCGGTATCGCCGCCTACAAGAGCTGCAACCTCGTGCGCCGGTTCACCGAAACCGGGCACGAGGTTCGTGTCATTCCCACCGAGTCGGCGTTGCAATTCGTCGGCAAGGCCACCTTCGAGGCGCTGTCCGGCCATACCGTGCACACCGGTGTCTTCTCCGACGTGCCCGAGGTGCCGCATGTGCGCCTCGGCCAAGAGGCCGATCTGGTCGTCATCGCCCCCGCCACCGCGGACCTCATGGCCCGCGCCGCGCAGGGCCGCGCCGACGACCTGCTCACCGCGACGCTGCTGACCGCGCGCTGTCCGATCCTGTTCGCCCCGGCCATGCACACCGAGATGTGGGAGCATCCGGCCACCCGGGCGAACGTGGCGACGCTGCGCGCGCACGGCGCGACCGTGATGGAACCCGCCTCGGGCCGCCTGACCGGCACCGATACCGGTCCGGGCCGGCTGCCCGAGCCGGAGGAGATCTTCGGTCTGGCCCGGCTGCTGCTCGAGCGCGCCGACGCGCTGCCGCGCGACCTGGAGGGCCGCCGCGTGGTGGTCTCCGCCGGTGGCACCCGTGAGGCGCTGGACCCGGTCCGCTTCCTGGGCAACCGGAGTTCGGGCAAGCAGGGCTACGCGATCGCCCGCCTGGCCGCCCAGCGTGGCGCGCAGGTGACGCTGATCGCGGGCAACACCATCGGCCTGGAGGCCCCGGCCGCCGTCGAGGTGGTGCACGTGACCTCCGCCGACCAGTTGAAGGTAGCCGTCGACAAGCACGCGCTCGGCGCGGACGCCGTCATCATGGCGGCCGCGGTCGCCGACTTCCGGCCGGTCAACGTCGCCGCGTCCAAAATCAAAAAGGGTGCGGGCGAACCGAATTCGATCGAGCTGGCCAAGACACCCGATATCCTTGCCGGGTTGGTACAGGCTCGTCGCGACGGGCACCTACCGGGCACCGCGATCGTCGGCTTCGCCGCCGAGACCGGGGACGAGCACGCCGACGTGCTCACCCACGCCCGGGCCAAACTGGCCCGCAAAGGCTGCGACCTGCTGGTCGTGAACGCCGTCGGGGAAGGGAAGGCCTTCGAGGTCGATACCAACGACGGCTGGTTGCTCGGCGCCGACGGCACCGAGATCGCCCTGGACCACGGGTCCAAGGCCCTATTGGCTAGCCGAGTGCTGGACGCACTCGGTCCCTTGCTCCGCTGAAGCCTCGGCACCGCAGGGTTCGGACGCTCGCCGCGCAGGTCGCGGCGGGTGTCCGAGTCGCAATGTGCTCGTCACGGTGGTGGTTCACCCCTGTGACGAACATATTGGAATAACCTGAGATAAAGGGTTGTGCGATGGCGCGGAGACGCTACTGTCGCCACCCGATACGAGAAACCCGTTGAGGGAGAGGGAACAACTGTGCGCACGTCTGGCAGCCGCCTATTCACCAGTGAGTCGGTGACCGAAGGTCATCCCGACAAGATCTGTGATGCCATCAGCGATTCCATCCTCGACGCGTTGCTCGCGGCCGATCCGCGCAGCCGGGTCGCGGTGGAGACCATGGTGACCACCGGTCAGGTGCACGTGGCCGGTGAGGTCACCACCTCGGCCTACGCCGATATCCCGACCATCGTCCGCGAGAAGGTCCTGGAGATCGGATACGACTCCTCCGCAAAGGGTTTCGACGGCGCGTCCTGTGGCGTGAACGTCGCGATCGGCGCGCAGTCGCCCGATATCGCCCAGGGCGTGGACACCTCGCACGAGGCCCGCGTGGGCGGCGAGGACGACGAGATCGCCCGTCAGGGCGCGGGTGACCAGGGCCTGATGTTCGGGTACGCCACCGTCGAGACCCCGGAGCTGATGCCGCTGCCGATCTCGCTGGCGCACAAGCTGTCCCGGCGTCTGACCGAGGTCCGCAAGACCGGCGTGCTGCCGTACCTGCGGCCCGACGGCAAGACCCAGGTCACCATCGAGTACGACGGCGCCATCCCGAAGCGCCTCGACACCGTGGTCATCTCGACCCAGCACGCGGCCGACATCGACCTGGACAACCTGCTGGCCCCCGACATCCGCGAGAAGGTCGTCGACGCGGTCCTGTCCGAGCTGCAGCTGCCCAACCCGCTCGACACCTCCGACGTGCGCCTGCTGGTCAACCCGACCGGCAAGTTCGTGCTCGGTGGCCCGATGGGTGACGCGGGCCTGACCGGCCGCAAGATCATCGTCGACACCTACGGCGGCATGGCCCGCCACGGTGGCGGCGCCTTCTCCGGCAAGGACCCGTCGAAGGTGGACCGCTCGGCCGCGTACGCCATGCGCTGGGTCGCCAAGAACGTCGTCGCCGCCGGCCTGGCCGAGCGGGTCGAGGTGCAGGTCGCCTACGCCATCGGCAAGGCGGCCCCGGTCGGCCTGTTCGTCGAGACCTTCGGCACCGAGCAGATCGACCCGATCAAGATCTCCGACGCCATCGGTGAGGTCTTCGACCTGCGTCCCGGCGCGATCATCCGCGACCTGGACCTGCTGCGCCCGATCTACGCGCCGACCGCCGCCTACGGCCACTTCGGCCGCACGGATGTCGATCTGCCGTGGGAGCGCACCGACCGCGCGGAGAAGCTGCGCGCGGCCGCCGGGCTGTAATTGACCGGCACCCAACAGTTCTCGACGGGAGCGTCGGGCACGGAGTCCCCCTCCGAGCCCGACGCTCCCGCCGTCGTTGGCGTGTCACGGCCCATCGCCCGGGTCCTGCCCCTGCTCGAACCCGCCCACCTGGACCGCGATTTCGACTACGTCGTCCCTCCTGAGCTGGATGAACTGGCGCAACCCGGCGTCCGGGTCCGAGTCCGCTTCTCCGGCCGCCTCATCGACGGCTACCTCCTCGAACGCCTCGAAAGATCCGCCCACACAGGCAAACTCGTCCGCCTGGAACGCGTGGTCTCCGGCGAGCAGGTCCTCACCCCGGAAATCCTGAAACTCGTCACCGCCGTAGCCGCCCGCTACGCCGGCACCCGCGCCGACGTCCTCCGCCTCGCCATCCCACCCCGCCACGCCAAGGTCGAAACCGAGGGCACCGAGAAGCCCGAAAAGCCCAAGCGCGCTTCGAAGAAGGCTGCCGCCGACCCGGCCACCGCCATCGACGACGTGGTCGACCTCGACGCAGTGCAACTCCCCGCCGAGCACGCCGACCCGCCGTCGATCGAGGCGACCGATCTCGAAGCTGCCCGGAACACCGCGGCGGTGGCCGGCGCGACCGGGGGCGAGTCGGCCGACGCCGGCATGGACGCCGTCGCGCAGTCGGGCGAACCCGGCGTCGACAGCGGTGGGACCGGCGTTGAATCGGCGGAATCGCTCGCCGCGCAGGGTGGTCCGGTCGCCGAGGTGCTCCCCGGCACTGTCGCCGCGACCGATGCGATCGCCGGAGCGGGTGTGATCGAGCCGGAGCAGGCCGGTGGTCCGCCCGCGTTGCCGACCGAGTTCCCCGGCTGGGGCCGCTACGTTCACGGCCACTCGTTCCTGGGCGCGCTGCTGGCGGGGCGGGGGCCGCGCGCGGGGTGGCAGGCGCTACCGGGGGAGGATTGGGCCAAGCGGCTGGCGGAGTTGGCGGCGGTGACCGTGCGGGGTGGGCGCGGTGCCGTGATCATGGTGCCGGATCAGCGGGATCTGGATCGGGTGCTGGCGGAATGTGTTGCGTTGGTGGGGGAGTCGGCGGTCGGGCTGGCGGCGGGGCTGGGGCCGTCGGCGCGGTATCGGCGGTGGTTGTCGGTGTTGCGGGGGCAGGCCAAGGTGGTGGTGGGGACGCGCAGTGCGGTGTTCTCGCCGGTGCGCGACCTCGGGTTGATCGCCATCTGGGACGACGGGGACGATACGTTCGCCGAGCCGCGGTCGCCGTATCCGCATGCGCGGGAAGTGGCGATGCTGCGGGCGCACGAGACCGGGGCGGCGTTCGTGGCGGCCGGGTTCGCGCGCACGGCCGAGGTGCAGGCGATCGTCGAATCCGGGTGGGCGCACGACCTGCTCGCGGATCGGGCCGTGGTGCGGCAGGCCATGCCGCGCATCACCGCGCCCGGCGACACCGACGCCGCGCTGGAACGGGATCCCATCGCGCAGGCGATCCGGATTCCGGCGGTGGCGTTCATGGAGGCGCGCAAGGCGCTCAAAGCCGGTGGGGCCGTGCTGGTTCAGGTGCCGAGGCGTGGCTACATCCCGGCTCTCTCGTGCGCGAAGTGCCGGACTCCCGCGCGCTGCCGCCACTGCAACGGGCCTCTCGCGCTGCCGGACAACGCGCCCGCGTCACGTGGCGCATTGCGCAGTGGGCGAGAAGGTGTCGCCGAGGCGCAGAGCCCGGCCTGCCGGTGGTGCGGAATCACCGAGGCCGCGTTCCGTTGCGGATCTTGTGGATCGCGTGCGCTGCGGGCGGTCGTCATCGGCGCGTCCCGCACCGCCGAGGAGCTGGGCCGTGCGTTTCCCGGTGTGCCCGTGCGCGGTTCGGGCGGCTCCTCGATCCTGAATTCGGTGCCGGAGGGAGCGCAGGTGGTGGTCTCCACCATCGGCGCGGAACCCCCGGTGCCCGGCGGCTACGCGGTCGCCATGCTCCTGGACGGCTGGGCCCTGCTCGGCCGCGCCGACCTGCGCGCCGCCGAGGACGCCCTGCGCCGCTGGATGTCGGCCGCCGCCCTGGTCCGCTCCGACGGCCGTGTCATCGTCATGGCCGATGCCGGTCTCCCCACCGTGCAGGCCCTGGTCCGCTGGGACCCGGTGTGGCACGCGGGTTTCGAACTCGACCAGCGCGTCGAGGTCCGCTTCCCGCCCGCGGTCCGCTTCGCCGCCATCGACGGCACCTCCGACTCCATCGCCGAATTGCTCGGCGAGGCAAAGCTTCCCGGCGACGTCGAAGTCCTGGGCCCGGTACCGCTGCCCCCCGGCGCCCGGAAGCCCTTCTCCTCCGGCGACTCTCCCGCCGAGGTCGAACGGATGATCCTGCGCGCCGACCGCTCCGGCGCGGCGGCCCTGTCCCGCGCCCTCACCGCCGCCCAGGCGATTCGCAGCACCCACCGCTCCGACGCCCCCCTGCGGGTCCAGATCGACCCGATCGACATCGGCTGACCGACAACGAGATCAGGCACCTCCCGGCACGGAATTCTGTCCCGATCGCTGCCCGGTGCGCTCATTGATCCTGGTCAGGAACCCGCGATTTCGTCGCGGGGGAGTGCGGCGAGCGCGGTGAGTGCGTTGAGGAAGCCGCGGCGGTCGGCGGCGGGCAGCTTGGCGAGCAGTCGATCCTCGTGCGCCTGGATCTCGGCCTGGGCGGCATCGCGTAGGTGGCGGCCCTCGGTGGTCAGCGCGAGCAGCCGGGCCCGGCGGTCGGCCGGATCGGGGCGACGTTCGATGAGCCCGCGTTCCTGCAGGTCGTCGAGTACCGCGATGATCCGCGTCTTGTCCGCCCCGATCTCCTGCGCCAGCACCCCTTGACCCCGTGCCGGACCTTCATCGAGATGCAGCAGTACGACATACGCCCACATGGTCAGCCCGTGCGCGGCCAGCACCGGTTGCTCGGCCGCCATGAGGGCGCGGCCCAGGGGGACGATCATCGCTGCGAGGTCCGGACGGTCTGTCATGCGGACCAGACTATGCGGCGAGCCGGTGCGGCCTGTCGATCGTGTCGCCCGCGCGGGTCAGGACGGCGTCGGCGTCGAAGGTGTCGGTCTGCCAGGAGTCGAGGCCGATCCCGACGCGGCCGCGCCAGGCGCGCACGATCTCGGTGTGGACGGGCCAGCGCACGAAGCGGCGCATATCCCGCTCGGACTCCCACACCGAGATCGATCCGCCCCGGAACTCCGCGGGCCGGCCCCACAGCCACAAACCCACCGCGCCCTGCATGACCGGCCACGTCCGGCCCAATTCCAGTCCCGCCGTATAGATGTCGCGCGCCTCGGCCTCGGAGTCCGCGAGGAAGTCGGTCACGCTGACGAATACCGGACCCGGACGCCGATCGTTCGGTCCGGGATTCCAGGGCATGAGCACGGTGCCTTCGGAGAATGATTTCGTATGCATACGTAGACGATAAGCGTATGCGTACGAAATATTCAATGGTCGAACTCAGTGGAAGGCCGGAGCGACGCGGGCCGCCCACTGTGCGTACCCCGTCGCGGGACGTCCGAGGACCCGCTCGACATCACCGCTGACCAGCTGCTCCTCGGGCGTCGGCTCGCCGAGAATGCTGAGGGTGTGGTCCGCGACGGATTCCGGCATGAACCGCAGCATGTTGACCCTGGCCTCCGCCCGGCTCAGCTCCACGAACCGCAGCGGCTCCCCGAGCGCCGCCGCCAGCGCCGCGGCCTGATCGCGTGGAGTGACGAGTTCCGGTCCGGTCACGGTGTAGCTCTGCCCGTGATGGCCGTCCCGCGTCAACGCCGCCGCGGCGACGGCCGCGATATCGCCCGGATCCACCTGCGGCAGACCGACATCCCCGAAGGGTGCGGGGATCATCCGCTCGGCGCGGACCGGTTCGATCCACGCGAACGTATTGGTGAAGAACCCACCCGGCCGCAGCACCGTCCACTCCAGCTCCGACGCGACCAGTGCCCGTTCGAAGGCCAGCGTCCGCGCGTAGCCGTCACTGCCCGGCCGGGTCACCGCGCCCTGCGAGGACAGGAACACCACGCGCCGGACACCCGCCGCCGCAACGGTTTCCAGCACCTCGGCGGGTGCGGGCCCCTCGACCAGCTGCGGTCCGGTGATGAGCAGGAACAAGCTGTCCGCACCTGTCACCGCCTCGGCCAGGCTATCCAGATCCCCGATGTCGGCGCGGCGGTGTTCGGCGCCGTGGGGCAGGTCGATCGGCTTCTCGCCGCGCGAGACGGCGACCACCTTCTCGCCGGCTTCCGCGAGTTCGCGCACGAGCGCGCTGCCGACGTTTCCGGTCGCTCCGGTTACCACGATCATCTGTCTCACTCCTGAGTTAGTTGGCTGACTAAATCGAACGATAGGCCACATGACCGGCCGTTGTCTATAGTTAGTCGTATGACTGACTCAGTGGTGCGGGCGGCGGGGAAGCGCGAGCGGCTCTCGGATGCCGCCGCCAAGGTCTTCCACGAGCAGGGCGTGGAGAAGACGACCATCGCCGATATCGCGCGCGCCGCCGACGTGCCGGTCGGCAATGTGTACTACTACTTCAAGACCAAGGATCAGCTGGTCCAGGCGGCGATCGGCGCGCACGCGCGCACGGCTCGGGAGATCATCACCGCTCTGGAGGAGATCGACGCCCCCGCGGCGCGTTTGAAGGCGCTGGTGCGCGGCTGGGTCGAGCAGCGGGACGTCGCCGCCCGGTTCGGTTGCCCCTCGGGCACTCTCGCCACCGAACTGGACAAGCGGGAGGACGGCCTCGACCGCGAGCTCGCCGATGTCATGGGCGGGCTGCTGGAATGGATCGACACGCAGTTCGCGGCGATGGGGCGCAATGACTCTCGTGAGCTCGCGGTCGCCCTGCTGGCCGCCTATCAGGGGATTTCCCTGCTCACGAACACTTTCCGCGACCCGGACATGATGACGGCCGAGGGTGCTCGCCTGGAACGCTGGATCGACTCGCTGGTCCCGGCGACCTGAGTCGACGACCGCGGATCAGTTCAGTTGCGGCTGAACGGGTCTGACACTCCAGCGGCCTTCGTCGCGCAGAATCCGCACCGGATGGTCGAAGCAGGTGCTGATGTGGGCGGTCGTGACCACCTCGTCGACCGCGCCGGCGGCGACGATGCGGCCATCGCGCAGCAACATGGCGTGGGTGGTGCCGGGCGGAAGTTCCTCCAGGTGATGAGTCACCAGCACCGACGCCAGCTCCGGGTGGGTGCGCTGCAGCAGGTCGACGCGCTCCAGAAGTTGTTCGCGCCCGGCCAGATCCAGCCCGGTGGCCGGTTCGTCGAGCAACAGTAGGCGCGGGCTCGGCATGAGCGCGCGGGCGATCAGGGCGCGGCCGCGCTGGCCCTGGGACAGGATCTGCCAATCCGCGTCGCGGCGGTGCGACAGGCCGAGTAGATCGACCAGGCGATCGGCCTCGGCCAGCTGTTCGGGGGAGGGCTGCCAGCGGGGGATCAGGGCCGCGGTATTGGTCGCACCGGTCAGCACGACCTCCCGCACGGTGAGTGCGCCGCTGGGCGCATGACGCGGATCGACGTGTCCGATGCCGGCGCGGAGCGCACGCATGTCGACGCGCCCCAATCGCTGCCCGAGCACCTCCACAGCGCCCTTGGTGGGATGTTCCAACGCGCCGAGCATGCGCAGTAGCGTGGTCTTGCCCGCGCCGTTGGGGCCCAGCAGCGCCCAGTGCTCACTGGCGCGCACGGTGAGTGAAACCCCTTGCAGGATAGGGTTTCCGCTCCGCACCACCGTCACGTCGTTCACGTTCAGCACCGGGTCCGTCATGTCCCGAGCCTAGCAAAGTCCTCAGACAAGTTGAGGAGTAGGGTGAGCTTGACGGTTAGCTCTATATTTGCTGTGTAGGGTGGCGGCATGGCGATCGACGCGGTGCTGTTCGACTTCTCCGGCACGCTCTTCCGATTCGACGACGCGGCGTTCCACGGCGCGCGCCTCACCGATGCCGGCGGCCGCCCGCTCGACAGTCATGAGATCGCCGAGATCATGCGCCGCATGACCGCCCCCGTCGGCCAATTCGTCGAGTTCGACGCCGAAGGCCAATACGCCGACGCCGAAGGCCAATACGCCTGGGAGAACCGGGATCTCGATCCCGCCCTGCACCGCCGCGCCTACCTCGAGGTGCTCGAGCAATCCGGCGTCCCCGCCGCGCAGGCGATCCGGCTCTACGAACTCATGCGCGACGCCGGGGAGTGGACGCCCTACCCGGACACCGGTGAAGTGCTGCGCGCACTCCACGAGCGCGGTCTGCGTGTGGGTGTGGTCAGCAATATCGCCTTCGACATCCGCCCGGCCTTCGCCGACCGCGGCTGGCTCCGATATATCGATGAATTCGCGTTGTCGTACGAAGTCGGCGCCATGAAGCCGGATGCCCGCATCTTCGAGGCTGCTCTGGACGGCCTCGGCGTCGCTCCCGGCCGGGCTCTCATGGTCGGCGACAGCCTCGAGGCCGACGGCGGCGCCAAGGCTCTGGGCTGCGCGTTCGCCCTGGTCGATCCGCTGCCGACGGACGATCGCGCGACCGGACTGTGGGATGCGGTCCGCGCGCACGACCTCCTGACCCCCTAACCTTCAAACCAGTCGGTTCGTGTTCCGGTTCACCCTTGCTGCGGATAGATTGTCGATATATCGTCGATAGCAGCAAATGCAACGACGAGCCTTGAAGGAGGCACGACCATGGAACACATGGACAACATCGAACGGGGCCGCGGCCCCTGGCGGCGCCGCGGCGACGAGCAGCAGGGCCCCGAACATCCGCGGATGCGTCGAGGTGGGCCCCGCGGCCCGCGCGGTGAATTCGGCCCGCACCGCCACGGCCACGGCCGTGGATTCGGCCCGGACTTCGGTCCCGGCTTCGGTCCCGGTCCGCACTTCGGTCGCGGTCGCGGCCGCGGCGGACGTGGCCGGCGCGGCGATGTCCGCGCCGCCATCCTGCTCCTGCTGCAGGAGCAGCCCATGCACGGTTACGAGCTGATCCAGCAGATTCGCGAACGCAGCGAGGATGTCTGGCGTCCCAGCCCCGGCTCCATCTACCCCGCGTTGGCTCAGCTCGAGGACGAGGGCCTGGTGCTCATCGAGAAGGTGGCGGGTCGCAAGACGGCCAAGCTCACCGCGGCCGGAGTCGAGTACGTCGAGGCCAATCGCACCGATCTGGGCGACCCCTGGCAGGACGTCAAGGACGGCGTCGGCGACCAGGCTCTCGACCTGCGCGGACTGGTCGGTCAGCTGATGGGCGCGGTGGCCCAGGTGGCCGCCGTCGGCACCAAGGATCAGGCGGCCAAGGCGGCCGAGGTGCTCACCGAAGCGCGCCGCTCGCTCTACCGGATCCTCGCCGAGGACGACACACCCGAAAAGTGACGGGTCCGAATCACCGGAAACCGCCGGGACTTTCGGCTCGAAACCGGTCAAGATCGTGACATGGGACAAAAGCGCCCCATGCGATCTTGTGACATGGGACAAAAGAGGAACCGGACGCGCGGATACTTGCGCCGCGTCGCGCCGGCGGGGGTAGTGGCGCTGGCGGCCGCCGTGATCGGTACGGCCGCCACCCCGACGGGGACCTACGCGCAGGCCGAACCGGCCGCCGCACCGGTCCTGCGGGTGCCTGCGCAGCAGGGGCCGCCGCAGACCGGGCATCTGGCGGCGGCCAAGTATCTGAAAGAGCATCCGGACGCTGCGCCCCAGGGCGCCAACGACTTCGGCTGCAAACCGACCGCCGAACACCCGCGGCCGGTGATCCTGGCCCATGGCACCGATTCCTCGGCCTACTCCGACTGGTCGGGCCTGAGCCCGCTGCTCGCCAAGGCCGGGATCTGCGTCTTCGCCCTGAACTACGGCGGCAAGCCCGGCAAGACCACCTTCGGCACCGAGGACGTGTGGGCCAGCTCCGCGCAGATCGGCGTCTTCGTCGACCAGGTGCTCGCCGCCACCGGGGCCACGCAGGTGGATCTGGTCGGTTTCTCCCAGGGCGCGAGCGTGACTCGCTACTGGATCAACAAACTCGGCGGCGCGCCCAAGGTCGGGCAGTGGATCGGCATGGCCTCGCCCAGTTACGGCGGGATCATGTACGGGCTGGTGCCGATCGCCGACGCGGTGCCGGGGATCTACAAACTCGTCGAGTTCGGCTCCTCGCTCGCCGCCGTCCAGCAGGCCGCGGGATCACCGTTCATCACCGACCTCAACGCGGGCGGCGACACGGTGCCGGGTGTGAAATACACGACCATCGGCAGCCGGGTGGATGAGATGATCCAGCCCAATACCAATATCGCCCTGCGCGGTCCGGGCGCGACCAATATCGTGCTGCAGGATCTGTGCGAGGCCGACCTGACCGGGCATTTCCACCTGGTCTACGACCCGTTCGCGCAACAGCTGGCGGTCAATCTGCTCGATCCCGGACACGCCGTGACACCGGTCTGCGTGCCGGTGCCGTTCGGCACCGGGATCAGCGATGTCGTGTTGGCGGCGCATTCCTGATCGGGGTGGTCACGGGCGTCCGTAAAATGAGACGACCGTATTCGTTCGCTATCGGGAGCTGCCCGTGACCATCCAGCCTGTCCGCCTGTTCGGCGATCCGATCCTGCGCGCCCGCGCGGCGGAGGTCGAGACGTTCGACCGGGAGGTGCGCCAGCTGGTCACCGACCTCATCGACACCATGTACGAGAGCGGCGGGGTCGGCATGGCCGCCCCGCAGATCGGGGTCGGACTGCGGGTCTTCGTCTACGACACCGGCGACGCCCAGGGGCATCTGATCAACCCCGTCTTCGAGGTCGAGGGCGAGGAGACCCAGACCGGGCCCGAGGGCTGCCTGTCGATCCCGGGCGTGCGTTTCGACGTGACCCGGCCGATGACCGTGCTGGCGCGCGGTGTCGACCTGGACGGCAAGCCCGTGGAGTTCCGGGCCGAGGGACTGCTGGCGCGCTGCGTGCAGCACGAGACCGACCACCTCGACGGCGTGCTGTTCCTGCAGCGGCTGGAGTCGGCCTTCCGCAAGGAGGCCATGCGCACGATTCGCGAATCGTCTTGGTTCACACAGGGAATCACAGTGCTGCCCGCGTCCGAGATCGGCGGCGGTCGCCGCGCCTCGGCCGGTAGCCGGGAACGGAGCCGCTGATATGCGTCTGGTCTTCGCGGGAACCCCCGAACCGGCGGTGCCGTCGCTGCGGCGACTCATCGAATCCGGGCGGCACGAAGTGGTCGGGGTGGTGACCCGGCCGGACGCGGTGGCCGGACGCGGCCGCAAGATCACCCGCTCGCCCATCGGGCAGCTGGCCGACGAACACGGGATTCCGGTGTTCACGCCACGCAAGCCGTCCGAGCCCGAATTCATCGCCCAGCTCACCGAACTCGCGCCGGACTGCTGTCCGGTCGTGGCCTACGGCGCGCTGCTGCCCGAAACGGTGCTCGCGATTCCGCGGTTCGGCTGGATCAACCTGCACTTCTCGCTGCTGCCCGCCTGGCGCGGCGCGGCGCCGGTGCAGTCGGCGCTGCTGGCCGGTGACGAGTACACCGGGGCGTCCACGTTCCTCATCGAGAAGGGTCTCGACACCGGGCCCGTCTTCGGCACCATGACCGAGAAGGTCGCGCCCGCCGATACCGCGGGCACCCTGTTGGAGCGTCTCGCCGACAGCGGCTCGGTGCTGCTGGAATCCACCCTGGACGCCGTGGAAGACGGTACCGTGCAAGCGGTTCCGCAGCCGCTGGACGGCATCTCCTACGCCCCCAAGGTGGAACCGGAAGCGGGCCGCATCCGCTGGGACCAGCCCGCCCTCGCCATCTCCCGGCGCATCCGCGCGGTCACCCCCGCGCCCGGCGCGTTCACCGAGATCGACGGCAAACGCCTCAAACTCGGCCCCGTCGAACTCGTGGAGGAAACGCTCCCGCCCCGCACCATCGACGTGCGCAAGTCGGGTGTCTTCATCGGCACCGCCACCACCGCGGTCCGCCTCACCCAGGTCCAGCCCCAGGGCAAGCGCATGATGCCCGCCCTGGACTGGGCCCGTGGCGCTCGCCTGGAGCCGGGCACGGTGACCGAATGACCAACCCCGACAACAACCCTCCCCGCCGTCCCTTCCGCCGCTCCTCGGCCGGGGCATCCGACGACTCGAACGCGACCCGCGGCTCCGGCACCGGCGACCGCCGCGCGGGCTACGGCCGTGGCGATCGCCCAGCCGGAGAGCGCGATTCGGGCTCGAACCGCTCCTCGGGCGGCCTGCGCGGCCGCGAAGGCTACGGCCGGCGCGAGGGCGGCGGCCGTGGCGACACCGGCGACCGCGGTCGCTCCGACGACCGCCGCGGCGGATATGGCGGCGGAGAACGCGATTCGGGTTCGAACCGGTCCTACGGCGGCGATCGCGGGCGCGACAGTTTCGGCGGACACCGTAGCGGTGGCGGCGAGCGGTCCGGTGACGGACGTCGCGATGATGATGATCGTCGTGGATTCGGTGGGGGAGACCGTGATTCGGGGTCGGATCGGTCGTCTCGCGGAGGCGACCAGCGCGGTGCCGGGCGGGAGCGAGTTTCCTCTTCCGGCGGGCGGTCATCCGGTGGCGGCCGTGGCGGCGACTCGTTCGGTGGCAAGCGTGGTGCGGGTAGCGGTGGTGGACGGGGTAAGTCCACGGACAGCTCGCGGAGTTCGCACGGCGACCGGAGTGGCAAGCGGGTAGACGCTGGTGCGCGGGGTGGCGAGCCCGGTGCCGCGGCGG
This sequence comes from Nocardia sp. NPDC004340, assembly GCF_053602575.1. Taxonomy (NCBI): domain Bacteria; kingdom Bacillati; phylum Actinomycetota; class Actinomycetes; order Mycobacteriales; family Nocardiaceae; genus Nocardia; species Nocardia sp. NPDC004340. Next base: position 239,894 of record NZ_JBSGDW010000004.1, on the reverse strand, counting down.
CTCGGCGGGCGGAGAAGGCGGGGGCCGATCCGGTCCGGATCGTGGCGCGGGATGTGCTGCGGGCGGTGCGGGAGCGGGATGCCTACGCGAATCTGGTGCTGCCGGGGTTGTTGCGGGAGCGGAAGATCAGCGGGCGGGACGCGGCGCTGGCGACCGAGTTGACTTACGGGGCCTCGCGGTCGGTGGGGTTGCTGGACGCGGTGATCGCGGATTGCGCGGGGCGGGCGGTCGAGGAGATCGACGGGCCGCTGCTGGACGCGCTGCGGTTGGGGACATATCAGTTGTTGCGGACCCGGATCGGGGCGCACGCGGCCGTCGACACGTCGGTGGCGTTGGTGCGGGCCGAGTACGGGCAGGGGCGGGCCGGGTTCGTGAACGCCGTGCTGCGGCGGGTGGCCGAGCGCACTCCGGAGGAGTGGGTGGAGCGGCTCGCGCCGTCGGATCCGCTGGGGCACTTGGCGTTCGAGTTCGCGCATCCGGTGTGGATCGCGCAGGCGTTCGCGGACGCGCTCGGCGCGCGGGCGGGCGAGCTGCGCGACGTGCTCGAGGCGGACGACGCCCGGCCGCTGGTGCATCTGGTGGCGCGGCCCGGCGATATGACCGCCGAGGAGCTGGCGCTGATCACCGGCGGCGAGGAAGGCCGCTGGTCGCCGTACGCGGTGTACCTCGAGGGCGGTGACCCGGCGAAGCTGGAGCCGGTCCGCGAGGGCATGGCCGCGGTGCAGGACGAAGGCAGTCAGCTGGTGGCCCTGGCGGTCACCCGGGCGCCTCTCGAGGGTGAGGACGGCGGTCGCTGGCTGGACCTGTGCGCGGGTCCGGGCGGCAAGACCGCACTGCTGGCCTCGATCGCCGAGATCGACGGCTTCCGCGTCGATGCCGTCGAACCGGCCGAGCACCGTGCCGACCTGGTCCGCAAGGCCACTCGCGGCATGCCGGTCGACGTCCACGTCGCCGACGGCCGTGACTCGGGCCTGACCCCGGGCTTCGACCGCATCCTCGTGGACGCGCCCTGCACCGGTCTGGGCGCGCTGCGCCGCCGCCCGGAGGCTCGCTGGCGCCGCCAGCCCTCCGACGTCCGCGACCTGGTCACCCTGCAGCGTGAACTGCTCACCGCCGCGTGGGATCTCGTGCGCCCGGGCGGCGTGGTGGTCTACTCGACCTGTTCTCCGCACCTGCCGGAGACGGTCTCGGTGGTGTCCGACATGGTCCGCCGCACCGGCGCCGAACAGCTCGACACCCGAGAGCTGCTCCCCGGCGTCCCGGAACTCGGCGACGGCCCGGGCGCCCAGCTGTGGCCGCACCGCCACGGCACCGACGCCATGTTCCTCGCGGCCCTGCGCAAACCGCTGGACGCGTAGCACTCGAACACCGAAAGCCCCTGCAGCGTGAACTACTCACCGCCACAGGGGCTTTCGCGTGTTTCGTACGCAGGTTGTTCCGTCGAGGTCTGACGCCCCGGCCGGTGGGGTCACTCGCGGGCGGACTGCTCCCGCAGGCGGGCCAGGGTCTTGGACAGGATGCGGGAGACGTGCATCTGCGAGATGCCCATCTGCTGGGCGATCTGCGTCTGGGTCATGGATTCGAAGAATCGCATGGTCAGGATGCGGCGTTCGCGTTCCGGCAGACCGGCCAGCAGCGGGCGGATGGCGACGTACTCCTCGACGCGGTCGAATTGGGATTCTTCCTCGCCGAGGGTGTCGAGCAATGAGGCCTCGGTGTCGCGGCCCACGGAGACGGCGTCGATGCTGCTGGGCTGGTACGCGTTTCCGGCGATGACCGCCTGGGTGACCTCGTCGGCGTCGATGTCGAGCGCGGCGGCGATCTCCTTGGCGGTGGGGGAGCGCCCCAGCTGCTGGGAGAGCGCGTCGATGGCGGAGCCGATGCGCAGGTGGGTTTCCTTGACGCGCCGCGGCACCCGCATGGCCCAGGTGTTGTCGCGGAAGTAGCGCCGCACCTCGCCCATGATGGTGGGCACCGCGAAGGACAGGAAGTTGGAGCCGCGGGAGACGTCGAACCGGTCCACCGCGTGCACCAGCCCGACCCGCGCGACCTGGGTGAGGTCGTCGAAAGGCTCACCGCGGCCGCTGAATTTGCGGGCGATGTGGTCGGCCAGCGGAATGCACCGGTTGATCAGCTGTGAGCGCAGGGCGGCGCGCCCCGCGGATCCCGGTGCGGCGGCCGCGAGTTCCTCGAACAGCAGCGCGACGTCGTCGTAGCCGGAGACGCTGCGCGCGACCTCCTCCGCCTCCTCGGCGTCGACGGTCTCCTCGGCGGCGTCCTCGGCCGGTTCTTCGGGTTCGGGGTTCTCGGGGGCTTCGGTGTCGGCGGTCGGATCCTCGGGCCGGGCCGCGTCGTCAGGGGATGGGAACACGTCTTCTCCGGTCACTACGCCTTCCCCCGGACCCGCCGGAACTCCACTGCCGTCGGGTATCCGGAGATGGCCGGATCGAAGGGTTCCTGGGTGGCGGTGACCTCGTCGGAGAGGGTCCGCAGGACGTGCCAGCCGAAGCTGCGCTGGTCGGGTAGGCCTTCGGCGGCGGCGGTGCCGCGGACCCGCACGATCAGGTCGGACTCGCCGACGGTGAACAGACACTGCAGCGTGGAACCCGGGGCGGCGATGGCGATCAGGGTGGAGGCGGCCTCGTCGACGGCGAGTCGGATGTCGGCCACCTCGTCGAGGGTGAAATCGCTGAGCAGCACCAGGGTTTCGGCGAGTCCGCGCACGATGGGCAACTGGGATACGGAGGCGGCGACACCGATTTCGACCGGTGTGCCGCGCAACCCTTGTTCCGCCGAAATGTTGATCACCCTGTAGAGGCTACCCATTCCGGTGCGCGGCAATCAGCCATTCCCGTGACGCGGGACGCACTCGGTGGTGCCGATACACTGCCGCGTGTGTGCACTTCTTCCTCCCCGTTCCAGCGTCCGGCCCCGATGATCGCCCCGTCCATCCTGTCCGCCGATTTCGCGAACCTCGCGGCTGAGCTGCGGGCGATCGAGGGTGCGGACTGGGTGCACGTCGATGTGATGGACAACCACTTCGTGCCCAACCTGACGATGGGCCCGCCGATCGTCGAGAGCCTGCTGAAGGTCACCGACATCCCGATGGACTGCCATCTGATGATCGAGGACCCGGAGCGCTGGGCCCCGTGGTACGCGGAGGCGGGCGCCTACAACGTCACCTTCCACGCCGAGGCGACCGACAACCCGATCGCGGTTGCTCGTGACATTCGCGCGGCGGGCGCCAAGGCCGGGCTCTCGGTGAAGCCGAACACCCCGATCGAGCCCTACCTCGAGATCCTGCGTGATTTCGACACCCTGCTGGTGATGAGCGTCGAACCCGGTTTCGGCGGACAGTCTTTCATCCCGCACGTGCTGGACAAGGCGCGTCAGGTGCGTCGCCTGGTGGACGCCGGTGAGCTGCGCCTGGTGGTGGAGATCGACGGCGGCATCAATATGGACACCATCGAGCAGGCCGCCGAGGCCGGAATCGACTGCTTCGTGGCGGGTTCCGCGGTGTACGGCACCCCGGATCCGGCCGCGACGGTGGAAGCCTTGCGGCAGAGGGTGATCGCCGTCGAGGCGGCGTCGGCCCAGTAGCTCGCGGACGCCGCCGGGATCGGCGCTCAGTGTTCCAGTAGCGCTTCGATCACCGATTCCAGCGGCGGCACCATGTCGGTGGTCTCCGGCGACCGGATCCAGGTGCGGTAGCCGGTGCGCTCGTCCTCGGCGGAGGGGAGCACGACCTGAGCGCCCGGGCAGGCGATGGTGGCGTAGAGCCGGAACAGGGCCGCGGTCACCGCGGTGCTCAGTGACTCGGGTCGGGCGGGACCGGTGATGAAGGTCCAGCGCCGGGCCCGGGGGTGGTGCACCACCGGCCCGGCCAGTTCGGCCTGGGTGAGTCGCTGGCGGACACGTTCGCCGAGGTCGGCGGGCATGGTGACGGCCCCGTAACGACCGCCTATCTCCAGCAGGATGTGCCGTGATGTCGGATCGATCGATGCCGGCAGGTGAAATTCGCGCCGGTACTGCACGCAGCGAACTTCGAGTGTCGAATCGAGAAGCGTTGTCACGCCGCACCCCTGACTGTGCCGATTGTGTTGTGTGCCACCTGGATCCGACCCGCGCGGGGTCCAACCTTCCTTCGGTTCGTGTGCTGGCGTAGATCGTCACCCGGCCCGGCCGGCCGTGGACGCGTTGACCGTTCTGCTCTGAACTGCTCGGGGAGAGTTGAACTGTTGGAATCAGCTGCATAACAATCTTGCGACCATTTTCGTTGCCGCGCAAGATTCAGGTGTAAGCGAGTCGCGGATTGGGTACCTGCCAGCGTTGGGCCTGGTCAGGCCATGGATAAATCCACTCGATTCCGATCCTGTAATAGGTGATTCCGAGCAATTCGGGCAATTTACTGATCGCAAGTTGGCTTATGCCCGATTTCGTCCATCCACCGGTATCCAACGCTCCAGTGAACGAGGCCGCATGTCGCCTACGACTGCGCGTCGTTACGCTGAGGGGGACGGCCGTCCGTACGGGAATACCGCGTGCGGGGCGCGCTGTTGGCTCGAGCGAGTACGCAGTCGCGATCAGGGAGAGGTACGCATGTTCACAGGCATCGTCGAGGAACTGGGCGAGATCGTCGCCACCGAGCGGCTGGACGATTCGGCGCGGCTGACCATTCGCGGCCCCCTGGTGACCTCCGATGCGGGACACGGTGATTCGATCGCCGTCAACGGCGTCTGCCTCACCGTGGTGGACCGCGAGGTCGTCGGCGACACCTTCACCGTCGATGTGATGGCCGAGACCCTGGACCGTTCCAGCATCGGCGCCCTGGCCGCGGGTTCCCGCGTGAACCTGGAGCGCGCCGCGGCGGTGAACAGCCGGCTGGGCGGCCACATCGTGCAGGGTCATGTGGACGGCACCGGCACCATCGTCTCGCGCACCCCGCACGAGAACTGGGAGGTCGTGCGAATCTCGTTGCCCGACAGCATCGCCCGTTACGTCGTGGAGAAGGGCTCGATCACCGTCGACGGCATCTCGCTGACCGTCTCCGGCATCGGCCTCGCCGAGGACGCGTTCGCCGACGGCAGCAAGGACTGGTTCGAGGTCTCGCTCATCCCCACCACCCGCGAGCTCACCACCCTGGGCACCGCCCCCGTCGGCACCGTCGTGAATCTCGAAGTCGACATCATCGCCAAGTACGTCGAGCGGCTCGTACAGCGGGGCTGACCGGACCCGCGACGCCGGAGGCGGCGCAATTCGGGCACTGCCTTACTGTAATGAGGCACCTAATTCGAGATGGAGCACAACAGACGTGACCAGGTTCGACACCGTAGAGCGCGCAGTCGCCGACATCGCCGCCGGTAAGGCGGTTGTCGTCGTCGACGACGAGGGCCGGGAGAACGAGGGCGACCTCATCTTCGCGGCGGAGAAGGCGACACCCGAGCTGGTGGCCTTCATGATCCGCTACACCTCCGGTTACATCTGTGTGCCGCTCACCGGGGCGGACTGCGATCGCCTGGGCCTGCCGCCCATGTACGCGGTCAATCAGGACCGGCACGGCACCGCCTACACCGTCGCCGTCGATGCCCGGGAAGGCATCAGCACCGGGATCTCGGCAGCCGACCGCGCCACCACCATGCGCGTGCTGGCCGACCCCACCGCCAAATCCGATGATCTGACTCGTCCGGGGCATGTGGTTCCGTTGCGCGCCAAGGACGGTGGTGTGCTGCGCCGTCCCGGCCACACCGAGGCCGCCGTGGATCTGGCCCGGATGGCCGGACTCAGCCCCGCCGGAGTCATCTGCGAGATCGTGAGCCAGAAGAACGAAGGTGATATGGCGCGCACCGACGAGCTGCGCGTCTTCGCCGACGAACACGATCTGGCGCTCATCTCCATCGCCGACATGATCTCCTGGCGCCGCCGCAACGAGAAGCACGTCAAGCAGGTCGCGGAGGCCAAGCTGCCCACCGAGTTCGGCGACTTCCTGGCCATCGGCTACGAGAGCGAATACGACGACGCCGAGCATGTCGCCCTGGTGATGGGCGAGATCGGCGACGGCCGTGACGTGCTGGTGCGCGTGCACTCCGAATGCCTCACCGGCGACGCCTTCGGCTCGCTGCGCTGCGACTGCGGCCCGCAGCTCGACGCCGCCATGGAGCTGATCGCCGAGCAGGGCCGCGGCGTGCTGCTCTACATGCGCGGCCACGAGGGCCGCGGCATCGGCCTGCTGCACAAGCTGCAGGCCTACCAGCTGCAGGACAGCGGTGACGACACCGTCGACGCCAACCTCAACCTGGGCCTGCCGGCCGACGCCCGCGACTACGGCATCGGCGCGCAGATCCTGGTCGACCTGGGCATCAATTCGATGCGGCTGCTCACCAACAACCCGGACAAGCGCGCCGGGATCGAGGGCTACGGTCTGAGCATCAGTGAGCGCGTGGCCATGCCGGTGCGCGCCAACAAGCACAATCTGCGGTACCTGCGCACCAAGCGGGATCGGATGGGCCACGACCTGGTCGGCCTGGAAGACCTGGACCTGGGCGAGACCGCGAACTGACAACCGAGAGGGCGGAACAACGATGAGCGGTACCGGCGTACCGGCTTTCGAGCTCGCCGATGCCAAGGACCTCAAGCTGGGGATCGTGGCCTCGCGCTGGCACACCACCATCTGCGACGCGCTGGTCGCGAACGCGGAGAAGACCGCCCGCGACGCGGGCGTCGCCGACATCACCGTGGTCCGGGTCGCCGGCGCCATGGAGCTGCCCGTGGTGGCGCAGGCGCTGGCCCGCAGCCATGACGCGGTGGTCGCGCTCGGCGTCGTGATCCGCGGCGGCACACCGCATTTCGAGTACGTGTGCGATTCGGTGACCGCGGGCCTGACCCGGGTGTCGCTCGACGAGGGCACCCCGGTCGCCAATGGCGTGCTCACGGTGAACACCGAGGAGCAGGCGCTGGACCGTGCGGGCCTGCCGGGTTCGGCGGAGAACAAGGGCGAGCAGGCGGCCGCGGCCGCGCTGGACGCCGCGCTCACCCTGCGCGAACTCAGCGCCTAGTCATGCCCGTCGTCCGGATCTGGAAGCGCGGCGGCTCCGAGGAGGAACCGCCGCACGACCCCGCGACGACGGAAGGGCCTGCCGAGCACCCGACGCAGGCCGGTAGCGAGCAGCAGAAGCCGGAGTCCGAAGCACCCATGGCAGAGACGAAGCCCGACACCGCCGCGAACACCGACAGCGAGTGGGACCTCGAGGTCCGACCGCACCGCGCCATCATCACCGTGCGGATCGTGGCCGCGGTGCTGGCCGCCGTCTTCATCTTCGGCGGGATCGTGCTGCGCCAGGGCTCCACCGGTGTCAACTTCCGGGTCTCCGATCAGCTCGGCCTGGCGGCGTTCGGCCTGGTGCTGGCCGCGGGCGTGCTGACCCTGACCCGGCCCCGGGTGCGGGTCGGCAAGCGTGGGGTCATGGTGCGCAATATCGTCGGCGACAGCGAGTTCGGGTGGCAGGACATCCGGGGGATCTCCTTCCCGGACAAGAAGTCCTGGGCGCGCCTGGAACTGGTGCACGACGAGTACGTGCCCATGATGGCCATCCGCTCCAACGACAAGATGCGCGCGGCCGAGGCCATGGACCGGTTCCGCGAACTCGGCGCGAAGTACACCGGCGAGAACAAGTAAGCCATCCGTCGCCGCGCCTTCGTGGCCGCGGCGGACGGATGGCTGTGCCTCGTCCGATCCGGTTCGGAATCAGTTCTCCGCGAGGGCCTTCTCGGTCTCCGGCCGTTGCGCGGGGACGGACTGCACCGCGCGCCGCACCGGGATCAGCACCGCGATCAGCGCGGCGACCAGGCACACGACGCTGCCGATCAGGAACACCGTGCGGAAGCCGTGCTCGGTCGGGATGCTGTGGCTGCCCATCTGCACACTCATCTGCGCCAGCACCGCGCCGACCACCGCGGCCGAGACCGAGGTGCCGATCGAGCGCATCAGGGTGTTGAAGCTGTTGGCGGCCGCGGTCTCCGACTGCGGCACCGCGCCCATGATGAGCGCGGGCATCGCGCCGTAGGCGAAGGCGACACCGGTGCTGCAGATGATGTTGACGACCACCAGGCCCCCGATGGACCCCATCAGCGGCAGCGCCACACCGTAACCGGCGGCCATGATCAGCGTGCCGGTGACCAGCGTGGTCTTCGGGCCGCGCGCCGCGGACAGCTTCGCGCCGATCGGCGAGATGAGCATCATCATGATGCCGCCGGTGGCCATCCACACGCCCATCATGACCATCGACTGGCCCAGGCCGTAGCCGAGCGCCTCGGGCAGCTGCATGAGCTGCGGAAGGCTCAGCTGTAGCGCGTACAGGCCGACGCCGACCGCGATGCTGGCCAGGTTGGTGACCAGGACCTGCGGGCGAGCGGTGATCCGCAGATCGACCAGCGGTTCGGGGGAGCGCAGTTCCCACCAGCCCCACACCAGCAGCAGCACCAGCGCCGCGGCGAACAACCCGAGGGTCGAGCCGCTGGTCCAGCCCCAGGCCGCGCCCTTCGACACCGGCAGCAGCAGGCACACCAGGGCCGCGCCGAGCAGGAGCGCGCCGGGAACGTCGAAGCGGCCCGACGGTCCTTCGGAGGTGCCCTCGGGGACGACCAGGACGATGAGCGCGGTGGCGATCGCCACGAGAACCGCTGCGACCCAGAACATCACACGCCAGTTGCTGTACTCGGTGACCGCGGACGCGATCGGCAGGCCGAGCGCGCCGCCGATGCCCAGCGACGAGCTGATCAGCGCGATGGCCGAACCGAGGCGCTCGGGCGGCATCACGTCGCGCAACAGGGCGATGGCCAGCGGGATGGTGCCCACGCCCAGGCCCTGCAGCCCGCGTCCGATGATCATCGGGATCAGCGAGGTCGACACCGCGCACACGATCGAGCCCACCATGATCGGGATGGTCGAGGCGATGAGCATGCGGCGCTTGCCGTACATGTCGCCGAGCCGTCCCGCGACCGGTGTGGCCACGGCCGCCACCAGCAGGGTGATGGTGACGACCCACGACGCGTTCGACGCGGACGCGTGCAGGATTCGGGGCAGGTCGCCCAGGAGCGGGACCACCAGCGTCTGCATCAGTGAGGCGACGACACCGGTGTAGGCCAGCACCGCGAGGGTGCCGCCGGCGCGTGTGGGCTCCGGCGGGGCGCCGGCAGGCCGAGCAGCGGACTCGGGTCTGGTCATAGGGGTTCTCCTCATCATCGATCTATGTGCACTATACACATCACGTGCATGATGCATAATCGATGTCCGGCGCCCGTCACACGTAGGGTGTGGGGACCGCGGAAAGGATGGAATTGACCAAGCCCACCGAATTGCTCGAGTTCGAGACCATGCTGTTCGGCCGGTACAGCCTGATTCCGCGCAAAGGAGACAACGGCCTCGACCGCAGCGCCTATCTGCTGCTCAGTCTGCTGCGCGGGGAGGGGCCGATGTCGATCGGTCAGCTCAGTGACACGCTGGGGCTGGACGCGTCCACCCTCAATCGGCAGACCGCCGCGCTCCTGCGCGCGGCCTTGGCCGAACGCATCCCCGACCCCGACGGCGGCATCGCCCGCAAGTTCCGGGTCACCGCCGAAGGGGCCGCCCGGCTCGATGCCGAACGGGCGCAGAGCCTTCGGCATCTCGACGAGATCCTGGCAGGCTGGTCCGACGAGGACGTGTCAGCGCTCGCGTCGTTGCTGGCCCGATTCAACGCCGATATCGAGAGCTACCGCGGTAAGCACTGGCCCCGTTCGTGAGGCTCGACCCGTCCGGCTCGCGGTCGGGCACGCCTGAGGCGGCCTAGCGCGGGCCGCCGAGCACCGCGCCCTCGCGGCGGGGATCCGCGCCGCCGATCCAGCCGTCGCCGTCGCGCACCAGCGCCGAGAGTCCGCTCGATTGCGGCGCCACCGACACCTGATCGCCGGACGCGCGCAGCTTCTGGACCAGGACGTCGTGGTCGCCATTGTCGGTGGCGTTCACCGCCGGATGCTCGCCGCCCACGTTCGTGGTGGGCGTATTGGCCGCGCCGAAGTCGATCATCGACACCGCCTGCTGCGGATTCAGCCCCCAATCCAGCATGGCGACCAGGGTTTTCACCACGAACTGGATGATCACCGCCCCGCCCGGCGACCCGGTGACATGGCTGAGCGCGCCGCGGCTGCCGTCGGGATTGCGGTCGAACACCAGGGTCGGGGCCATGGAGCTGCGCGGCCGCTTGCCCGCGTCGATGCGGTTGGCGACCGGCGCGCCGTCCTTGTCCCGGGGTTCGGCGGAGAAGTCGGTGAGCTGGTTGTTGAGAATGAACCCGTCCACGAAATGGAAGGACCCGAAAGCGGATTCGACCGTGGTGGTCATGGAGGCCGCGTTGCCGTACCTGTCGACGATCGAGATGTGGCTGGTGCCGTGCTCGGGCTGCTGCGGACCGTTGCCGACCGGGACCGGCCCGAAGTCGCCCGGCTGGGCGGTGCCCAGGCTCTTGCTCGGGTTGATGAGCGCGGCCCGCTGCTTCAGATAGTTCGGGTCCAGCAGGGTCTGCGGTGAATTGCCCGGCAGCGGAACGAAATCCGAGTCGGCGATGTACTTGTCACGGTCGGCGTAGGCCAGTCGCTCGGCCTCGGCGATCAGGTGCACGGCCTCGGCGGTGGGCTTGCCGCCGTCGCGCGCGGCGGTGCTGTCACCGGACACGTCGGTCGGTTTCATCGCGGCCAGATCGAAATTCGACAGGATGCCCAGCGCCGCCTCGACGGTGATGCCGCCCGAGGAGGGATTCGGCATGCCGCAGATCTCGTGGGTGCGATAGGGCGAGCACACCGCGGTGCGCTTCTTGGCTTGGTACGACGACAGATCCGCGAGCGCCAGCTGTCCGGGGGTGCGGCCGCCGGAGGTGGTGGCGGTGGTGTCGACGATGTCGGCGGCGACGGCTCCGGTGTAGAAGGCGTTCGCGCCGTCGGCGGCGATGGCCGAGAGGGTCTTGGCGAAGGCCGGATTCACCAGCGTGGAGCCGGCCTGCTTCGGATTGCCGTCGGGGAGTAAAAAATACGCGCGGGCGGCGTCGTCGCGGGCCAGGTCCGCCGTGGACGCCGCGATCTGGGTGGCCATGCGCGGGGAGATCTTGAAGCCGTCGTCGGCGAGGTTCACCGCGGGGGTGAACAGGTCGCGCCAGGGTTGCTTGCCGTGCTCGGTGTGCGCGAGTTCCAGCATGCGCAGCACGCCCGGCACGCCGATCGAGCGTCCGCTGGCGCGCGCGTTGGGTTGCGGCACAGTGTGATCGGTGGGGCTGATGTAGCGCAGGTAGTCCTCGGTGGCGGCCTTGGGCGCGGTCTCGCGGCCGTCGTAGGCGTCGACACTCTTGGTCGCGGCGTCGTAGTACATGAGGAACGCCCCGCCGCCGATGCCGGTGGCCTGCGGCTCCACCAGGTTCAGCACGGTCTGCGCCACGATCAGCGCGTCCGCGGCGGTGCCGCCGTCGCGCAGCACCCGGCAGGCGGCCTCGGTGGCGACGGGATTGGCGGTGGAGACCGCGAATCCGCCGGTGCGCACCGGCGTCATGCCGGTGCGGTAGCCGGTGGCGACCTCCGGATGCAGCGCCAGATTCGTCGAGCTCGGCCCGGCCGGAACACCGGAGGTGACCGGAGTTCCGTTGGGGGACACCGTGCACGACGCACTCTCGTTCGTCGACGACGAACAGGCGGTGAGCATTCCGATCGACAGCAGCAGGGCGGCAGCGCCGCTCCCGGTTCGTCGCAAGCGCCTCATGACCGGACTCTAGCCCCGTGAGCGTGCGGGGGCGGCGGTTTGACCGGTCCGCTCACCTATGGATCATCAGCATTTCCAGGGCAATCGCCGATGAATCGGCTCGAATCGCTGCTAGAACAGCTGGAGGCGGCGGCGCTGACCCGGCCCGGAGCGCCGAAACAGCTCTCAGCAAACGACAGGGTACTCTCGGACGGCCTCGTTTCACGATAGCGGAGGGTTAACCCGGCGTATGACCGAGATCCGGACAACTGCCACCAGCCTCAATGCCGAGGACAGCGGCTACCACAAGGCCCTGAAACCCCGGCAATTGCAGATGATCGCCATCGGTGGCGCCATCGGCACCGGCCTGTTCCTGGGCGCCGGCGGTCGCCTCGCCAATGCCGGGCCGTCGCTGTTCCTGGTGTACCTGATCTGTGGCGCATTCGTCTTCTTCATCCTGCGCGCCCTGGGCGAACTGGTGCTGCACCGCCCGTCCTCGGGCTCGTTCGTCTCCTATGCGCGCGAATTCTTCGGTGAGAAGGCCGCATTCGTGGCCGGGTGGATGTACTTCCTGAACTGGTCCATGACCGGCATCGTCGATACCACCGCGGTCGCCACCTATCTGCACTACTGGGGTCCCTTCCAGCCGGTCGCGCAATGGCTGCTGGCGCTGGGCGCGCTCGTCATCGTGCTCGGCATCAATCTGGCGTCGGTGAAGTGGTTCGGCGAGATGGAATTCTGGGCCGCCATGATCAAGGTGCTCGCCCTGGTCACCTTCCTGGTGGTCGGCACCGTCTTCTTCGCGGGGCGGTTCGAGGTGGACGGCCAGGCCACCGGCTTCGGCATGATCTCCGCCGCGGGCGGCTGGTTCCCGACCGGCGTGCTGCCGCTGGTCACCGTCACCTCGGGCGTGGTGTTCGCCTATGCCGCCGTGGAAATGGTCGGCATCGCGGCGGGCGAGACCGAGAACCCGGCGAAGATCATGCCGCGCGCCATCAATTCGGTCATCCTGCGTATCGCGCTGTTCTATTGCGGCTCGGTGATTCTGCTGGCATTGCTGCTGCCCTACACCGCCTACAAGGCGGGGGAGAGTCCGTTCGTCACCTTCTTCGCCAAACTCGGTGTCGCGCACATGGGCTCGATCATGAATTTCGTGGTGCTCACCGCGGCCTTGTCGAGTTTGAACGCGGGCCTGTATTCGACCGGCCGAATTCTGCGTTCGATGGCGATGAACGGCAGCGCGCCGAAATTCACCGCGCGCATGTCGAGTGCGGGTGTGCCCTACGGCGGAATTCTGCTCACCAGCGCTATCGCATTGTTCGGTATCTGGCTGAATTACATTGTCCCGTCGCAGGCGTTCGAAATCGTGCTGAATGTTGCCTCGCTGGGCATTCTGGCGTCCTGGGCGACCATCGTGCTGTGCCAGTTGAAGCTGTTCTACCTGGCCAAGCAGGGCCTGGCCGAGCGGCCCGCGTTCCGGATGTTCGGCGCCCCCTACACCGGGATCGCGACGCTGGTGTTCCTGGGATTGGTGCTGATCCTGATGGCTTTCGACCGGCCGGTCGGTACGTGGACGGTGGCCAGCCTGGTGATCGTCGTGCCCGCGCTCGCCATCGGGTGGCGGATCGCCAGCCCGCGGGTGCTGGCCATCGCCAGGATGCGCGAGGGCTACACCGGGGAATTCCCGGTCATTCCACCGATCCCCATGGACGACAAGTAGTATCGGACCTGGTGTTATCGACGGCCGCACGCGAAATTGCGTGCGGCCGTTATGTGTTCGAGATCACTGTGTACATATGCCGGCTATCCGCTGTGGGCATGGTCATAACTTCGTCAACGAGATTGTCCGGACTCTGAACATTTGGTTAGCGTCAGGTTCGGCGGGTTCGCAGGGGGCGCGCCACCAGGGGTTACTCGACGAGGAGTGCTGTGAGTTCGTACTCGGCTGTTGCCGACGAGGTGGAAATGACACCGGTAGCCACGGAAAACGGCGTTCCAGCCACATTTTTCGAGCGGGTGATCGACGGCGTGCGGGGGCTGCGCCGCGAGAGCGCGGACGCCGAGGTGCCCGCCAAGGTTCGGGAGACCCAGGTCGCCGCGCTCGGCGCGACCGGTCTGGCCGTGCTGCACAGCCTGCTGTCCATCCCGGCCGGCTTCGACAGCGTGGCGGGCAGCATCGGCCACTTCTTCGCCGCCTGGGTCACCGGCGGTGTGGCCCTGTTGTTCGGTCTGCGGTCGCGCTGGATCTGGGTGACCGCGCTGGGCGTGTCCAGCCTGCAGGTCTTCCTGGGTGTGTTCACCCTGATGTCGGCCGAAATGCCCACGGGCGTCGGACCGTTCACCGTGCTCGGCGGCATCATGGTCTCGGGCATCGTGCTGGCGCTGCTGCTGCGCCGCGACTGCTACCGCTGGTTCGCCGTCGACTGACGACGGTCGCCGCCCACCGGAATCCGGTGGGCGGCAACCGAAGTCGTCACTTCGGGGTGCGGCCCAGGGCCCGTCCCGCGGCCCGGCCGGAGAAGATGCAGCCGCCCAGGAAGGTGCCTTCCAGCGCGTTGTAGCCGTGCACGCCGCCGCCGCCGAAACCGGCGACCTCGCCCGCGGCGTACAGCCCCGGGAACGGAGTGCCGTCGGGGCGGATGACCTGCGAGTCCAGATTGGTCTGCAAACCGCCCAGGGTCTTGCGGGTGAGGATATTGAGCCGCACGCCGATCAACGGCCCGTGCGCCGGATCGAGGATCTTGTGCGGCGTGGCCACCCGGCCGAGCTTGTCACCCAGGTAGCGTCGCGCGTTGTTGACGGCCATGAGCTGGGCGTCCTTGCTGAACTTGTGCTCGACGTCCCGGTCGCGCGCCACGATCTGACGTTCGATGTCGGCCGCGTCCAGCTGCGGGCCGCGCGAGATCTTGTTCATCCCCGCGATCAGTTCGGGCAGCGTGTCCGCGACCACGAAGTCCACGCCGTGCTGCTTGAACGCCTCCACCGGACCCGGCGCGCCCTTGGCCACCCGGCTCTTGAGCGTGAGCTTGAGGTCCTTGCCGGTGATATCGGGATTCTGCTCCGAGCCCGAGAGCGCGAACTCCTTCTCGATGATCGACTGGGTCAGGATGAACCACGAGTAGTCGTGGCCGGTGGCCAGGATCTGCTTCATGGTGGCATTGGTGTCGAAACCCGGGAAAGCCGGTGCGGTCATGCGCTTTCCATTGGCGTCGAACCACAGCGACGACGGCCCGGGGATGATGCGGATGGCGTGATCGGGCCACACCGGATCCCAGTTGTGGATGCCCTCGGTGTAGTGCCACATGCGATCCCGGTTCACGATCCGCCCGCCCGCGGCCTCGGTGATGCCGAGCATGCGGCCGTCGACGTACGCCGGGACGCCCGCGATCATGTGCTCCGGGCACGGCCCGAGCCGCTCGGTGGGCCAATTGCGCCGCACCAGTTCGTGATTGTGGCCGATGCCGCCGGAGGAGACGATCACCGCGGCCGCGCGCAGATCGAACTCGCCGGTCACGGTGCGTGAGGACGCGACGCCGCGCTCCTCGGTGGAGGCCTCCAGCACGCTGCCGCGCACGCCGGTGACGGTGTCGTCCTCCACGATCAGCTCGTCCACGCGATGCCGGAACGCGAATCCGACCTGCCCGCGCCGCTCGGCCTCGAGCACGGGTTCGAGGAATACCCGCACGACTTCGGGTCCGGTGCCCCAGGTGAGGTGGAAGCGCGGCACCGAATTGCCGTGCCCGTCGGCGGATTCGCCGCCGCGTTCGGCCCAGCCGACCAGCGGCGTCACCCGCAGTCCGAGATCGTGCAGGTACTGGCGCTTCTCGGTGGCCGCGAACTCCACGTAGGCGCGCGCCCACTGTCGCGCCCAGTGGTCCTCGTCCTCGCGGTCGAAGCCGGCCGAGCCGAGCCAGTCCTGCATGGCCAGCTCGAGGCTGTCCTTGACGCCGAGCCGCCGCTGTTCGGGGCTGTCCACGAAGAACAGTCCGCCCAGCGACCAGAACGCCTGCCCGCCCAGGTTGGCGCGGTTCTCCTGATCCAGAATCAGGACTCGCTTACCCGCCTTGACCAGCTCGTGCGTGGCGACGAGACCGGCCAGACCGGCCCCGACCACGATGACATCCGGGTTCTCGATCATGCCCATTTCCTTGGTGTCGAAGTTCGATACACGAATGTATCCAACGAGGTCGCTGCTGTACAGGGGCTCGATACAGTCGTGTATCGAGCCGGGTTGTCGGTGGGTCGTGGCATGGTTCGAGTGTGCCGACATCGCCGACCGGATCCCTGTCACTCGCGGCGGCGCGCCGCATCGCACTCGCGGCCCAGGGGTTCGGGTCCGCCCGGCCCAGCGCGCCGCCCACCCGGCGAACGGTCATGAAGGTCCTCGACAGCACCCGGCTGCTCCAGCTGGACTCGGTGTCGGCGGTGGTGCGGGCGCACTACGCGCCGGTGTTCAGCCGCATCGGGGCCTACGACCGAACCCTGCTCGACGATGCCGCGTGGGGGCACAGCACGCGCAAGCCGCGGCAGCTGATCGAGTACTGGGCGCACGAGGCGGCGCTGATCCCGGTGCGGGACTGGCCGCTGATGCGCTGGCGCATGGTGCAGTACCGGCACGGTCGCTGGAACGGGATGCGGCAAGTGCTGGAACGCAATCCGGGCCTGGCCGACGATGTGCTCGGCGTGGTCAAGGAGTACGGCCCCAGCACGGCCGGGGAGATCGAACGGCACCTGGAGCTGGATCGGCCACGGGCCAAGGACAATTGGGGCTGGAACTACAGCGACACCAAGGTGGTGTGCGAGGCGCTGTTCGCGGCCGGGGAGCTGACCGTGCCCCGCCGGGTCGGCTTCCAGCGGCACTACGACCTCGCGGCGAACGTCCTGCCCGCCGAGGTGGTTTCCCGCGAACCGGACGAGGCGGACGCGATCCGCGAACTGGTGCGCCGCGCCGCCCGGGCGCACGGCGTGGGCACCGAGACCGATCTGCGCGACTACTACCGGCTCACCCGCCGCCAGACCGAACCCGCCATCGCCGATCTGCTCGATGCCGGGGAATTGGAGCAGGTCACCGTGCAGGGCTGGGACAAGCCCGCCTACCTGCACACCGAGGCCCGTACGCCCCGCCGCGTCGCCGGCGCGGCCCTGCTGTGCCCCTTCGATCCGCTGATCTTCTTCCGCGATCGCACCGAGCGGCTGTTCGACTTCCACTACCGCATCGAGATCTACACGCCGGAACACAAACGGGTGCACGGCTATTACGTCTTCCCGTTCCTGCTCGACGGCGAACTCGTCGCGCGGGTCGACCTGCGCGCCGAGCGCGCGAGCGGGCGGCTGCTGGTGCCGGGCACGTTCGCCGAGCCGGGACGCGATCACGCCCGGATCGCGGGGGCGCTGGCTTCCGCGCTGCGGGAGATGGCGGACTGGCTGGAACTGGACACCGTGGAAGTGGGCGAAAAGGGCGATCTCGCACCGTGTTTGCGGCGCGAGATCGCGTAGCTCTCCGGGGACGCCCGGATCACCGATGGTTCAGAAGGGGCCGTCGGTCCAGGCGTTGAGCACGATGCCGTTCTTGCCCTCACCCCGGCATTCGATGGTCATGGGGATGAGCGGGCGCGGCGAGTCGCCCACGATGTAGGTGGGGGACTGGTAGCCGTTGCCGACCTGTCGGGCGCCCAGGCACTGCACCACCGCGGCGTACCAGGTGTCCGCGGGGCAGGTGAAGGTGGCGGTGTCGAGCGTCCGGTCGATACGGCAGGGCGAATCGGCGTGGGCGGCCGGAGCCGACACCGCGATCAGGCCCGCCGCGCCGATGCCGAGTGCGGAACCGATCGCGAGGGACCGGCGGCGCGGGTGGAGATGGTGATGGTTCGTCATCGAACAAACTCCCTCGTATGCGGACAGATCAAGCGAAACAGTTCATCCATACTGACTCGCGAGACCCACCGCACCGCCGAAACTCACGGAGATCGATGTTCCGGCGTGGCGCGCTCGGTCAGGCGGCCTGCATGCCGACCGGGGAGTTCAGCACCGCCCCACCGCAGAACAGGGAGGGTGACCGGTACCCGGCGAGCACCCCGGACACCACGATCGACGCGTCGCCGGACTCGGCCGTGGCGGGCACGGACACCGCCACCAGGGCGGCCGCGGCCAGGCAGACCGCGCCCACGATGGCGAGCGATCGGCGGCGAGTACGCAGACGGATCATGTGGGGTTCCCTCTCCTGATGAATGATCTTGTCCATACTTCGTCGCCGAGAGCGCCGCGGATGGGGTGTCGGAGGCACTGACTAACCTGGACTCGTGGCAGATCCCGCGACCTACCGGCCCGCCCCGGGCACCATCCCCGTCGAACCGGGCGTCTACAAGTTCCGGGACAAGTTCGGCCAGGTCATCTATGTCGGCAAGGCGAAAAGCCTGCGCCAGCGGCTGAACTCGTACTTCGCCGATGTGGCCGGGCTGCATCCGCGCACCCGCCAGATGGTGACCACCGCCGCCGGCGTCGAGTGGACCGTGGTGTCCACCGAGGTGGAAGCGCTGCAGCTGGAATACAACTGGATCAAGGAATTCGATCCGCGCTTCAATGTCCGCTACCGCGACGACAAGTCGTACCCGGTGCTGGCGGTCAGCCTGGACGAGGAATACCCGCGCGTCTTCGTCTACCGTGGCGCGCGCAAGAAGGGCGTTCGGTACTTCGGTCCGTACGCCCACGCCTGGGCCATCCGCGAGACCCTGGACCTGCTGCTGCGGGTGTTCCCGGTGCGCACCTGCTCGGCCGGAGTCTTCAAGCGGCACAGCCAGATCGGGCGGCCCTGCCTGCTGGGCTACATCGACAAGTGCTCCGCGCCGTGCATCGGCCGGGTGAGCGCGGCCGAGCACCGCGACATCGTGGACGACTTCTGCGACTTCCTCTCCGGCAAGACCGACCGCCTGGTCAAGCAGCTGGAACGCCGCATGCACGAGGCCGCCGACGAGCTCGACTTCGAGAACGCCGCCCGGCTGCGCGACGACGTGCAGGCGCTCAAGCGCGCGCTCGAGAAGCAGGCGGTGGTGCTGGGCACCGGCACCGACGCCGATGTCATCGACTTCGCCGTCGACGAGCTCGAGGCCGCGGTCCAGATCTTCCACGTCCGCGACGGCCGGGTGCGCGGCCAGCGCGGCTGGGTGGTCGACAAGTCCGGCGACGCCATCGACGCCGCGGCGGCCGGGGGCGAGCTGCCCGCGTTGGTCGAGCAGTTCCTGACCCAGTTCTACGGCGAGCAGACCGCGGTCGCCGCGCAGAGCGGTGACCAGCAACCGGGCGCGGTGGTTCCGCGGGAAGTACTGGTCCCGGCCCTGCCCAACGATCACGAACAGGTGCAGCAGTGGCTGTCGGGGCTGCGCGGGTCGGCGGTGCAGCTGCGGGTGCCTCAGCGCGGGGACAAGAAGGCCCTGGCCGAGACGGTGCAGCGCAATGCGCAGGAAGCCCTCGCCCAGCACAAGCTCAAACGCGCCGGTGACCTGACCGCGCGGTCGGCGGCGCTGCAGGAACTCCAGGACACCCTGGATCTGGACAGCGCGCCGCTGCGCATCGAGTGTGTGGACATCTCCCATGTGCAGGGCACCGACGTGGTGGCCTCGCTGGTGGTGTTCGAGGACGGGCTGGCCCGCAAGTCCGAGTACCGGCACTACACGATCAAGGAGGCCGCCGGGGAGGGCCGCTCCGACGACGTCGGCAGCATCGCCGAGGTGACCCGCCGCCGCTTCGGGAAGCTGCGCCGCGAACTCGACGCCGCCGAGGCCGCCGAGCTCGAATCCGATTCCGAGGCAACCGAACCCGGGCTGCCCGGCATCGACCCGAAGACCGGTAAGCCGCGCCGCTTTTCCTATCCGCCCAACCTGTACGTGGTGGACGGCGGTGCGCCGCAGGTGAACGCGGCCGCGGAGGTGCTCGACGAGCTGGGCATCACCGATGTCGCGGTGATCGGCCTGGCCAAGCGCCTGGAAGAGGTGTGGGTGCCCAACGAGCCGGACCCGGTGATCATGCCGCGCACCAGTGAGGCGCTGTATCTGCTGCAGCGGGTGCGCGACGAGGCGCACCGCTTCGCCATCACCTTCCACCGCTCCAAGCGGTCGCGGCGGATGACGGCGTCGGCGCTGGATTCGGTGCCGGGGCTGGGGTCGACTCGCAAGACCGCGCTGGTGACGCATTTCGGATCGGTCGCCAAGCTCAAGGAGGCTACGGTGGAGCAGATCACCGAGGTCCCGGGCATCGGCGTGGCGACGGCCAGGGCGGTCCTGGACGCGTTGCGTCAGCAGTAGAGCGTCGGCGTTTCGCGGCGCGCCGGGCGGGGACCCACCGGGTAGAGTGCGACACGCCGAACGGGAAATTTGCGACACGCCGTGTGTGCTGGTCGGGAGCGGAAATCACAGCTGTGTTGCGCTCCCGCCGCTCGCCTGCCGGGTTCGCGGGCGTCGGTGCAGGATGATCGAGGGAACTCCAGACACGAACCGGTAGGACATGACGCGCGTCGAAGACAGCACAGCTACTGCCGAGAACAACCCGGCAACCGAATCAGGCGAGTCCCAGCCGAATCCCCGCAAGGGGCGGCCCGGTTCCGAACCCGCTCCGGTCGAGGTGGTCATCGTGACCGGCCTGTCCGGCGCCGGCCGCGGCACCGCGGGCAAGGTGCTCGAGGACCTGGGGTACTACGTCGCCGACAATCTGCCACCCGAACTGATCGGCCGCATGGTCGATCTGGGCCGCGCCGCCGAACCGCCGATCCGCAAACTCGCGCTGGTCATGGACGTGCGCAACCGCTTCTTCACGGGGAATCTGTCCGCGGTGGTCGAACAGCTGCGGTCCGCGGGCGTGCGGACCCGCATCCTGTTCCTCGAGGCCTCCGACGACGTGCTGATCCGACGTTTCGGCTTCGCGCGCCGCCGCCATCCGCTCCAGAGCGAGAGCGCCGACGGCACCCTGACCGCCGGCATCGCCGCCGAACGCCGCCGCCTGGACCCGGTGAAGACCGCCGCGGACGTCGTCATCGACACCACCGCGCTGTCGATCCACCAGTTGCACCGCAAGCTCGAGGAGGTCTACGGCGGTGACGCCGCCAGCGTATTGCAGTTGACCGTGCAATCGTTCGGGTTCAAGTACGGAGTCCCGCTCGACGCCGACATGGTGTTCGATTTGCGTTTCCTGCCGAATCCACATTGGATTCCCGAACTCCGCGAAAAAACCGGGCAGGACGCCCCGGTCAGCGAGTATGTGTTGTCGCGCCCGGGCGCACAGGACTACCTGGGCACCGCGCACCATCTCGTCGACCTGACGACCGAGGGCTACCGCCAAGAGGGGAAGCGATACATGACCGTGGCAGTGGGCTGCACCGGCGGTAAACACCGCAGTGTGGCGATAGCGGAGGCGCTGGGTGACGCGTTGGCGGGCCATGCGGCGGACAGCGATTCGGGTGACGTCGTGCGCGTGGTCCACCGAGATCTGGGGCGGGAATGAGTGAGAGCACTTCCGGTCGCACCGCCAATCCCGCCTTCGTGGCGCTCGGCGGTGGGCACGGGCTGTATGCGACGCTGACCGCCGTGCGGCGGCTCACGCGCAAGATCACCGCGGTGGTCACCGTCGCCGACGACGGCGGCTCCTCGGGCCGCTTGCGCGCGGAGCTGGGCATGCTGCCGCCGGGCGATCTCCGAATGGCATTGGTGGCCTTGGCCGAAGAGGCCGACGGGCACTGGGCGCGAACTTTGCAACATCGCTTCGGCGGGACCGGCGCGCTGGCCGGGCACTCGGTCGGCAATCTGATTCTGGCGGGCCTGACCGAGGAGCTGGGCGACCCCGTCGCGGCCCTCGACGAGGCCGGAAAGATTCTGCGGGTCACCGGAAGAGTGCTACCCATGTCGCCGATCGCGCTGACTATCGAGGCGGATGTCTCTGGGCTGGAAGGCGATCCGCGGGTGAGTCGCTGCATCCGCGGTCAGGTGGCGGTGGCGACCACGCCGGGCAAGGTGCGCCGGGTGCGGCTGATCCCCTCGGATCCGCCCGCCTGCCCCGAGGCGACCTCGGCGATCGAGCACGCGGACGTGGTGGTGCTGGGCCCCGGGAGCTGGTTCACGAGCGTCATTCCGCACGTGCTGGTGCCGGATTTGCACGAAGCGCTGCTGCATACGCGGGCGCGGAAAGTGCTGGTGCTCAACCTCGCTGCCGAACCGGGCGAAACGGCCGGATTCTCCGCGGAACGGCACCTGCATGTATTGTCCCAGCACGCACCGGATTTCACAGTCGACCATGTTCTGGTGGACTCCGGTTCCGTACCCGAGGGTAGGGAACGCGAACATCTGGCAAGAGCTGCCGAACAGCTGCGTGCGCGAGTAACCTTCGCTGATGTCGCCGAGGCGGGGACGGACCGGCACCACCCCGGAAAGCTTGCCGCCGCACTGGATCAGGTGATCCGGCAACCTCGGCCGGAATCAGCAGGGCTTCGAGTCGAAGGACGGCATATGGGCCAACGTGTGCGGTCCGGGTTGGGTGGAAAGGAGCGCGTCTCGTGGCGATGACAGCGGAAGTGAAGGACGAGCTGAGCCGGCTCTCTGTATCACAGGTGAGCTCGCGCAAAGCGGAATTGTCCGCGCTACTGCGGTTCGCCGGTGGATTGCACATCGTCGGCGGTCGGGTGATCGTCGAAGCCGAAGTGGATATGGGTTCCATAGCGCGTCGGCTGCGTCGAGAGATCTTCGAGCTGTACGGATACGGCTCGGACGTGCATGTCCTCGGCGCCGGAGGGCTCCGGAAAACCTCCCGGTATGTAGTGCGAGTTTCCAAGGAAGGCGAGGCGCTGGCGCGCCAGACCGGTTTGCTCGACGTGCGCGGCCGGCCGGTCCGGGGCCTGCCCGCGCAGGTCGTGGGCGGCAGCATCGGCGACGCCGAAGCGGCTTGGCGCGGGGCGTTTCTCGCGCACGGCTCGCTCACCGAGCCGGGCCGGTCCTCGGCGCTCGAGGTGAGCTGCCCCGGGCCGGAGGCGGCGCTCGCGCTCGTCGGCGCGGCCCGGCGCATGGGCATCTCGGCCAAGGCGCGCGAGGTGCGCGGCACCGATCGCGTCGTGGTGCGCGACGGTGAGGCCATCGGCGCCCTGCTCACCCGCATGGGTGCGCAGGACACGCGGCTCACCTGGGAGGAGCGGCGCATGCGCCGCGAGGTCCGGGCGACCGCGAACCGGCTGGCCAATTTCGACGACGCGAACCTGCGTCGGTCGGCGCGCGCGGCCGTGGCCGCCGCGGCCCGGGTGGAGCGGGCGCTCGAAATACTGAGCGACGATGTTCCCGACCACCTGGCCGCCGCGGGCAAGCTGCGGGTGCTGCACCGGCAGGCCTCGCTCGAGGAGCTGGGCCAGCTGGCGGATCCGCCCATGACGAAAGACGCTGTCGCGGGCCGGATCCGGCGACTGCTGTCGATGGCGGACCGGCGCGCCAAGGAACTCGGCGTGCCCGACACCGAAAGTGCCGTCACCGCAGAGCTGCTCGAAGAGGCATGATTCCGCTGCGGTGCCGCCTAAACTGAGGCCAACCGCACGGTGATTCCGTCCGGAAGCGTCGCAACCCCAACGGTTGCGGCGCTTCCGGTCGTCTGTGACGTATGTGAACGTTTCGGTAGTTCACCGTGGCGGGGGTGTGTCCGTGATGTTTCCGTTACAAGGCTAGGGTTAGCCCTGCAACGGAAACGATCCGCAAAGCTGAGGAGCGAAACGTGACTGTCCGGGTAGGTATCAACGGCTTCGGCCGCATCGGGCGAAACTTCTTCCGAGCCGTCGAGGCGCAGAAGGCCCTCGGCACCACCGACATCGAGATCGTGGCGGTCAATGACCTGACCGACAACAAGTCGCTGGCGACGCTGCTGAAGTACGACTCGATCCTCGGTCGCCTGCCGCAGGACGTTTCCCTGGACGGCGACGAGACCATCGTCGTGGGCGACCAGCGCATCACCGCACTGGCCATCAAGGAGGGCCCCGCCGCCCTCCCGTGGGGCGACCTGGGTGTCGACGTGGTCGTCGAGTCCACCGGTATCTTCACCGACGCCACCAAGGCCAAGGGCCACCTGGCCGCCGGCGCCAAGAAGGTCATCATCTCCGCGCCCGCCAAGGGCGAGGACATCACCATCGTGATGGGCGTCAACGACGACAAGTACGACGGTTCGCAGAACATCATCTCGAACGCGTCCTGCACCACCAACTGCCTGGGCCCGATCGCCAAGGTGCTCAACGACTCCTTCGGCATCGAGCGTGGTCTGATGACCACCGTGCACGCCTACACCCAGGACCAGAACCTGCAGGACGGCCCGCACTCGGATCTGCGTCGCGCCCGCGCCGCCGCCCTGAACATCGTGCCCACCGGCACCGGCGCCGCGAAGGCCATCGGCCTGGTGCTGCCCGAGCTGCTCGGCAAGCTGAACGGTTACGCGCTGCGCGTGCCGGTTCCGACCGGTTCGCTCACCGACCTGACCGTCGACCTGGCGCGCGCCGCCTCGGTCGAGGAGATCAACGCCGCCATGAAGGCCGCCGCTGACGGCCCGATGAAGGGCATCCTGAAGTACAACGTCGACCCGATCGTCTCCTCCGACATCGTGACCGACCCGCACTCCTCCATCTACGACGCGCCGCTGACCCAGGTCATCGACAACCAGGTCAAGGTCGCCTCGTGGTACGACAACGAGTGGGGCTACTCCAACCGTCTCGCCGACCTCGTCGGCCTCGTCGGCAAGTCCCTCTAAGCGCCGATGACGATCAAGACTCTCCAGGATCTGCTGAACGAGGGCGTCGAGGGCCGGGGCGTGCTGGTGCGCTCGGACCTGAACGTGCCGCTCGACAACGGCGTCATCACCGACCCGGGCCGCATCATCGCGTCCGCGCCGACCATCAAGGCGCTGGCCGAGGCCGGCGCCAAGGTCGTGGTGACCGCGCATCTGGGCCGCCCCAAGGGCGAGCCGGACCCGAAGTTCTCCCTCGCCCCGGTCGCCGCGCGACTGGCCGAGGAGCTGGGCCGCAATGTCCAGCTGGCCGGTGACGTGGTGGGCCAGGACGCGCTCGCCCGTTCCGAGGGCCTCACCGACGGTGATGTCATGCTGCTCGAGAACATCCGTTTCGACGCGCGTGAGACCAGCAAGGACGAGGCCGAGCGCACCAAGCTCGCCAACGCCCTGGTCGAACTGGTCGGCGACGACGGCGCTTTCGTGTCCGACGGTTTCGGTGTGGTGCACCGCAAGCAGGCGTCGGTCTACGACGTGGCCAAGCTGCTCCCGCACTACGCGGGCACGCTGGTCGCGGCCGAGACCGAGGTGCTGAAGAAGCTCACCGAGGACCCGGCCCGCCCGTACGCGGTGGTGCTCGGCGGCTCCAAGGTCTCCGACAAGCTGGCGGTCATCGAGGCGCTCGCGCCGAAGGTCGACACGCTGGTCATCGGCGGCGGCATGTGCTTCACCTTCCTTGCCGCACAGGGCCTTTCGGTGGGCACCTCGCTGCTGCAGGAAGAGATGATCGACACCTGCAAGGACCTGCTCGACAAGTACGCCGACGTCATCCACCTGCCGGTGGACATCGTGGTGGCCGACAAGTTCGCCGCGGACGCGGAGTCGAAGACGGTGCCCGCCCACGAGATTCCGGACGGCTGGATGGGTCTGGACATCGGCCCCGACTCGGCCGCCCGCTTCGGCGCGCTGCTGACCGAGGCCAAGACGGTGTTCTGGAACGGCCCGATGGGCGTGTTCGAGTTCGAGAAGTTCGCGGCCGGTACCCGGGGTGTCGCCGAGGCGATCGCCACGGCCACCTCGAAGGGCGCGTTCACGGTCGTCGGCGGTGGCGACTCCGCCGCGGCGGTGCGCACCCTGGGTCTGCCCGACGACGGTTTCTCGCACATCTCCACCGGTGGCGGTGCGTCGCTGGAATACCTGGAGGGCAAGGAACTCCCCGGTCTCGCTGTGCTCGAAGAAACACAGTTGGAGGACTGAGCCATGGCACGTAAGCCTTTGATCGCCGGCAACTGGAAGATGAACCTCAACCACCTCGAGGCCATCGCTCTGGTGCAGAAGATCGCGTTCGCGTTGCCGGAGAAGTACTTCGACAAGGTCGACGTCACGGTGATCCCGCCGTTCGTGGACCTGCGCAGCGTGCAGACGCTGGTCGAGGGCGACCGTCTCCTGATCACCTACGGTGCCCAGGACGTGTCGACCCACGACGAGGGCGCCTACACCGGCGAGATCAGCGGTTCCATGCTCGCGAAGCTGGGCTGCACCTTCGTCGTGGTGGGTCACTCCGAGCGGCGTCAGTACCACACCGAGGACGACGCCACCGTGCTGGCCAAGGCCAAGCAGGCGCTGAAGTACGGCATCACGCCGATCGTCTGCATCGGTGAGGGCCTGGGCGTCCGCGAGTCCAAGACCCACGTGGAGTACAACCTCGAGCAGCTGCGCGGTTCGCTCAAGGGCCTGACGGCGGAGGAGATCTCCAAGGTCGTCATCGCCTACGAGCCGGTCTGGGCCATCGGCACCGGCAAGGTCGCCACCCCGGCCGACGCGCAGGAAGTCTGCGGCGCCATCCGCAAGGAGCTCGCCGAACTGGCGAATCCCGAAGTGGCCGCGGGCGTCCGCGTCCTCTACGGCGGCTCGGTCAACGCCAAGAACGTCGGCGAACTGATCGGCCAGGCCGACATCGACGGCGCTCTGGTGGGCGGCGCGTCGCTGAAGGGTGACGAGTTCGCCACCCTCTCGGCCATCGCCGCCGGCGGTCCGCTGCCGTAACGGTTTCCGTCGCACAGGGCCGGGCATCCCACGGATGCCCGGCCCTTGTCGGCAGAATGGCCGGTATGAGCGACTGGAATACGAACATCATCAACGAGTTCCGGGCCAATGAGGGCCGGGTGGGCGGTCCCTTCGAGGGCGCGCCGATGATCCTGATGCACCACCGCGGGCGCAAGAGCGGTCGTGAGCTGGTCACGCCGACCATGTACATGGCCGATGAGCAGGACCCCGCCGTGGTCTACGTGTTCGCCTCCAAGGCGGGCGCGCCGACGAATCCGGACTGGTACTACAACCTGGTCACCGCCGGGAAGGCCGTGGCCGAGATCGGCACCGAGACCTACCCGGTCGTCGTCACCGAGGTGACCGGCGCGGACCGTGACCGGATCTTCGCCGAGCAGGCCCGGCGGTATCCGGGATTCGCGGAGTACGCGGAGAAAACGGCTGGGATCCGGACTATTCCGGTGCTCGCGCTGCGTCGCGTCTGAGGTCGGCGGACCGGTGGGGCCCGGCCTCGGGTGAGGCCGGGGCCGGTCAGTGCTCGTCGTAGTGCCCCTCGTGCGGCGCGTGGCGGTGCCCGTCGTGGATGTAGTCGACGTGGTCGCCGTGGGGCACCGCGGCATGGCCGCAGCCCTCGCCGTGGACGTGTTCGTGATTGTCGTGCGCGGTGTGGCCGGACGGTTCGCACTCGTCGTAGTGGTCGCCGTGGGCTCGGTGCAGATGCCCGTCGTGCACGTAGTCGGTGTGGCCGTCGTGTGGAACGGCGACATGTCCGCAACCTTCGCCGTGGACGTGCTCGTGTCCGGCGTGCGGGGCGTGCGATTCGGTACTCATGGCGTGGATTCCTTCCTTGTGCAGGATGTTCCTCTCCGGGCATGCTTCATCCACTCATCATTATGTGCGCATCGGTCGTATTCATCGGGCTTGGGTGAAGACCTCAATGTGGAATCGGCAATGTCATGGCGAACTGTGTATTCGTCGTCGGCCGCGCTAGATGACTTCGACTCCACTCTTGACAGTAACTGTCATAGGGGGAGATCCTGTCGTCAGGCGAAGGAGGCATGGATGTCATTGCGGGAACGGCAGCGGCGGCAGATCCGCGGGGAGATTCAGCGGGCGGCGTACGAGTTGTTCGCGGCGACGGGGTTCGGGGAGGTGACGACCGAGCAGATCGCGGCCGCGGCGGGGGTTTCGGCGAGCACGTATTTCCGGCACGTGCGCAGCAAGGAGGACCTGCTGCTCGACCCCGTGCGTGAAGGTGGTGCCGGGATCGTGGCGCTGCTGGAGGAGCGGAACTCGGGGGAATCGGCGGATGTGGCGCTGGCGCAGGCGATTCTGACTCGGTCCACGACCCTCGCCGCGCAGGACCTGGAGCAGTGGCGGGCGGCGTTCCAGACCGCGCCGCATCTGCTGGAACGGGTCGCGCTCATCACTCCGGAACATCGGACTCGGTTGGTCGAGCTGGTCGCGGAGCGGATGGGGCGGGACGCGGGTCAGGACAGCACGCCGGGCCTGCTGGTGCATCTCATGCTGGCGGCGGCGGAGTTCGGATATCTGCAGTGGCTGCGGAATTCGGCGCATCCGGAGATGTCGCTGGCGGTGTGCGTCGAGGGCGCGCTCGACGCCGTGACGGGGGAGCGCTGGCGCGGCTGAAAAGCCTTGGCGTGTCGGTGAACAGCTTCGAACAGAACAATCAGGGTGAGGAACAATGCAGGACGACAAAGCGACCGGCCAGAACTTCGATGTGATCGTGGTGGGATCCGGTGCGGCGGGTATGGCGGCGGCGCTGACCGCCGCGAAGCACGGGCTGTCGACGGTGATCGTCGAGAAGGCGGCCCACTGGGGCGGATCGACGGCGAGATCCGGCGGCGGCGTGTGGATTCCGGGCAACACGGCACTGCGACGATCCGCTCCGGCCGATGATCTCGAGGCCGCGCGGGTCTATCTGAAGGACATCATCGGTCCGGGCGTGCCGCCCGAACGCATCGACACTTTCCTGGACCGCGGCGCGGAGGCGTTCGACTTCCTTGCCGCGCACTCGCCGCTGCGCATGCGGTGGGTGCCCGGCTACTCCGACTACTACCCGGAGGCCCCCGGCGGCCGCTCGCACGGCCGATCGGTCGAGCCCGCCCCGTACAACGCCACCGGGCTGGGTGCCGAATTGTCCACCCTGGAACCGGATTACGTGCGCGCCCCGAAGAACGTCGTGATCACCCAGGCCGAGTTCCGGCAGTTGCACCTGGGCCTGCGCAACCCGCGCAGCCCGCTGACCGGCGCTCGCGTCGCGGGTCGCTGGCTGGCGGCGACCGTGCTGCGCCGCCGGGTCCTCGCCCGCGGCCAGGCCCTCAGCGCCATGCTGCGCGCCGGTCTGCTGGCGGCGAACGTCCCGCTGTGGCTGGAGACGCCGCTGCTCGACCTGCGCACCGAGGACGGCCGGGTCACCGGCGTGGTGGTGCGCCGCGACGGCCACGAGCTGGTGCTCACCGCCCGCCGCGGCGTGATCATCGCGGCCGGCGGTTTCGAGCACAACGAGGCCATGCGCAAGCAGTACCAGCGCGAACCCATCGGCACCGACTGGACCGTCGGCGCGAAGGCCAATACCGGCGACGGGATCCGGGCGGGCGAGAATGCCGGTGGCGCCGTCGAATTCATGGCCGACGCCTGGTGGGGTCCGTCCATCCCGCTGCCCCGCCTGCCCTGGTTCTGCCTGGCCGAACGCAATCTGCCCGGCAGCATCGTGGTCAACGACCGCGGCGAGCGGTTCATGAACGAGTGCCTGCCCTACGTGGAGGCCACCCACGAGATGTACGGCGGCGAGTACGGCCAGGGCGCGGGCCCGGGTGAGAACCTGCCCGCCTGGCTGATCTTCGACCAGCGCTACCGCAACCGCTACCAGTTCGCGGGCGTCCCGCCCCGGCAGTCGCTGCCGGGCCGCTGGTTCAAGTCGGGCGCGCTGACCCGTGCCGACTCGCTCCCCGAACTCGCCGAGAAGATCGGCATCCCGGTCGAGAACCTCCGCGCCACGGTGACCCGATTCAACGAATTCGCCACCACCGGAACCGATCCCGACTTCGGTCGCGGCAACAGCGCCTACGACAACTACTACGGCGACCCGCGCAACCGCCCGAACCCGAACCTCGGCGCACTGGAGACCGGCCCGTACTACGCCGCCAAACTGGTCCCCGGCGACCTCGGCACCAAGGGCGGCCTGAGCGCCGACACCGACGGCCGGGTCCTGCGCGCGGACGGTTCGGTGATCGAGGGCCTGTACGCGGCGGGCAATGCCAGCGCCCCCGTCATGGGCCACACCTACGCCGGTCCCGGCGCGACCATCGGCCCCGCCATCGTCTACGGCTACCTCGCCGCCCTGCACGCCGCGGGCAAGTAGTCGCTCCGGTCTCAGGCCAGCACCGCGCCGCCGTCGAGCGTGAGCACGGCGGCGGTGGCGTGGGGCTGGCCGATCAGGAAGACGAAAGCCTGCGCGATGTCGTCGGTTTCGGCGATGCGCCGCAACGGTGTCGCCGAGGCACTGTCGGCATAGAACTGTTCGCGCAGGTCATCCGGGAAATTCCAGAGCGGGGAGCGGACCACCCCGGGCATGACCGCGTTCACCCGGATCGGGGCGAGCTCCACCGCGAGCGCGCGGGTCAGCGCCTCGATCGCACCGCACATACTCGACGGGACAGCGGAACCCGGCACCGGGGGTCGGCGGCACGGCCGGATTCCGTCCGGCCGCCCGGCGGATCGCCCAACGCTGGGCCCGTCAGGGTGAATCCACCGGCGCGGGAATGGGTTTCGACACCGGCGTCCTGGTGACCGCGGTGGACCGGCAGGCCCAGATCGAAGCCGCCGCCGTGGTCGGCACCCCATTGCTCACGGTCACCGAACCCACCGAGACCGCTACCGCGGCCGCCTTCGGCCACACCGCGATCCTGGCGGGCCGTCCCGGCAATGTGGCCGCCCTGACCGAGGCGGGCCGATTGTTCGGCCGCATAGCGCATCTCGTCGACTCGGTCGAGGATCTGCCCGATGACGTGGCACGCGGCAAATGGAATCCGCTGGTGGCCACGGGTTCCGATGTCGCCGAGGCGCACCGGCTGTGCGTTGTGGTGGGGCTGTTGCTGCTGTGAGGAGACCTGCTGCGATTGCTGAGGTCGACGCGGGTGCGGTGAGCCGCCCCCACCGGGTGGGCGGCTCACCTCTCGCGTATCAGTGCGACGAGCCCGAGGCGGAGCCGGTCGGGAGGAAGCCGCCGATGCTGCCGGTGCTGAAGTTCGAGGAGCCGGACACGGTGGTGGTGGTGTTCAGGGTCCAGGTGCCGCAGCCGCTGGTGAAGAAGCCGACGTCGGTGGACTTGATCTCGACCGTGGCGTTGCCGCCGACGGCGCCGCCCGCCTCGATGGTGCCGCCGGTGCCACCGGCGAGCGAGGACAGGCGCGCCCAGGCGCACAGCTGGGTCGCGGTCGTGGTCTTATAGATGCCGGGCTGAATGTCGATGCCGACCTTGAAGGTGGAGTCGGAGCCGATGACGGTGGCCAGCGACGCCTCCGCGGTGCCCGCGCCGGCGAGCAGGGCGGCGGCGGTGAGCGCCAGGCCGTTGGCCCAGAGTGCCTTGTTCATGGTGAAATCCTCAGTGTGTGAAACGAGAGCGTTTCGCAGGTTAATGGGTTTCCCATTCGCCGGGAGGGTTTTCCCTAACCTGGCGTAAACGGCCATCGGCGAGATCTGGACATCGGCTCCCGCATGCCGCGTGGGACACCGATAATGTGCTGTGTGGCAGGACAATTCGTTCCCATTCCCGATTGGTTCTCGCGTGACAATCAGGACTGCGGCATCGCCGTCGCCGACCTGAGCGGACAGGGCGCACTCGACATCGTGGTCCTCATGGTCGACGACCCGGCCGGCCAGAACAGCGGAAACTACCGCGTCGGCCACACCCTCGCCGCCGACGGCACGGTCGGGGAGTGGGGGCCCTGGCTGCCGGTGCCGGACTGGTGGGGGTGGGAGAACCAGGGCGCGGGCATCGCCGTCGGTGACCTCAACGGCAATGGCCGCCCCGACCTGGTGGTCTTCCTTGTCGACAATCCCGCCGGTCAGAACCAGGGCTACTACCGCATCGGCCGTGACCTCGCCCCCGACGGCGCTGTCACCGGCGGCTGGACCCCGTGGCAGCAGATCCCGGACTGGTACGGCTGGGAGAACCAGGGCGCCGACATCTGCCTGACCCGCATCGACGGCGAACCGGTCCTGGTGGTGCTGGCCGTCGACAATCCCGACGGCCAGAACAGCGGCCGATTCCGGCTGGCCAAGGGCCTGGCCGCGGACGGCTCGGTCGGGCAGTGGACGCCGTGGCTCGAGGTGCCCGACTGGTGGGGGTGGGAGAACCAGGGCGCGGGCCTCACCGTCGCCGACCTGGACGGCGACGGCCGCCCCGAGCTCATCGTCTTCACCGTCGACCACCCGCGCGACGGCAACGGCGGGCTGTACACCGTCGGCTGGGGCCTGGACGGGACCGGGCACTGCGTCGACGGCTGGAGCCGCTGGTCGCGTGTGCCCGACTGGGATTTCGCCGCCAATCAGGGCGCGGCCGTCGCGCTGCTGCCCGGCGCGGGCGGGCTCCCGAAACTGGTGGTGGGCGCCATCGATCACCCCGCGGGCGGCAACTCCGGCTACCTGCGCGTCCTGGACCTCGACACCGATCTGGCCACCGCGGCCACCCAAGGCGCCTGGCGCATACTGGATTTCGGGACCGAGGTGAATCCGGTGCACGCGGCGTTGCTGCACACCGGCGACATCCTGTTCTTCGCCGGATCCGGCAACGACCCGGATCGGCTCGATGCCCACGAGTTCCGCACCCGCGTCTGGCATTACCCGAATCCCGGCCTGGCCGCGCCCGCCACACCCATCGACCTGTTCTGTTCCGGGCAGGCGTACCTGCCGGACGGGCGGGTGCTGGCGGCGGGGGGAACCGGGCAGTACGACCCGTTCTTCGGCCTGCGCGACACCCTGATCTTCGATCCGGCGACGCTGGCGTGGACCGCGCAGCCCGATATGAATTACGGGCGTTGGTATCCCACCCTGACCGCGCTGAAAACCGGTGAGGTGGTGGCCGTTTCGGGACTCGGCGCGGACGGGTTCCTGTCGCAGACGCCGGAACTGTTCGATCCCGAGAAGCTCACCTGGTCGAAACTGCCGGTGCCCGGACCGATCCCGATGTACGCGCATCTGGTGTTGCTCGCGGACGGCCGCATCTTCTACACCGGCGGGCAATACGGCACCAACAACGGTATGCGGCCCTCGATCTGGGATCCCGTGCTCGGTTCGGTCACCGAGGTGCGCGGCCTCTACGATCCCGAATCCCGCAGCCAGTCCACCAGCGTGCTGCTGCCGCCCGCGCAGGCGCAGCGGGTCATGATCCTCGGCGGCGGCACCGTCGACGCGCACGGCCCCGGAATGGCATTGTCCGATACACGCATCGCGGATCTGAGCGCAGCCACGCCCGCCTACCAGGCGGGTCCGCCCATGACCTACGCCCGCATGCACGTCTGCGCGGTGGTGCTGCCGGACCGCACCGTGCTGGTCACGGGCGGTTCGGCGATGGAGGAGATGGCCGACGCCGTCCCGCCCAGCGGGGAGATCTACGACCCCGCCGCGGGAACCTGGACCCCGACCGCCCCGCAGCGGGTGGCGCGGCTGTACCACTCGGTGGCGCTGCTGACTCCCGACGGCAAAGTCGTGACGGCCGGATCGAATCCGCAGCGCAAGACCGAGGAACTGCGCATCGAAGTGTTCTGGCCGCCCTACCTGTTCCGAGGCGCTCGACCGGAGTTCGAGATGACCTCGGGCACAGTGGAATACGGCGTGACGCTGACGCTGACCACATCGGCCGACGTTCGCGAGGTGAGCCTCATGCATCCCACCTCGTGTACCCACTCCTGTGACAACAACCAGCGCCTGATCGATCTGCCGATCACCGCGACCGCGGCCGGCACGGTCTCGGTGGCCATGCCCTCGAATCCGGCGTTGGCTCCACCCGGCTGGTACCTCGTGGCGGTCGTGGACGCCGACGGGGTTCCCTCGGTCGGCCGATGGCTGCAACTGGGAGTGGCCGCGCCTTCGCCCGTGTGACCGCGAACGGCGGCCACCCGCACTACCGTGGAAGCATGACCGCGGAGTACGAGTACCTGCTCGTCAAAACCGATGGTGACACCATCACCATCACCATGAATCGGCCCGATCGGCGTAATGCGTTGTCCGCCGATCATCTGTCCGAACTGCTCGCGGCGTTCCGGGCAGCGGGGGAGACCGACGCGTCCGGCATCGTGCTGGCCGCGGCCGGGCCCGTATTCAGCGCGGGGCATGATTTCGCGGATGTCGCCGCGCGCGACCTGCTCGGTGTTCGCGACCTGCTCACCCTGTGCCAAGAGGTCATGACCACCCTCGAGGAGGTCCCGCAGGTGGTGATCGCGCGGGTACACGGCCTGGCCACCGCGGCCGGTTGTCAGCTCGTCGCCTCCTGCGACCTGGCCGTCGCCGCCGACTCCGCGGGCTTCGCGCTGCCCGGCGGCAAGGGCGGCTGGTTCTGTCATACCCCGGCTGTACCCGTCGCACGGTCGATCGGCCGAAAGCGCTTGATGGAGCTGGCCCTGACCGGCGATGTGATCGATGCTCGCACAGCCGTCGACTGGGGCTTGATCAATTACGCGGTCCCGGCCGCCGACCTGGACGCCGCGGTCGCCGACCTGCTCGGCCGGGCCACGCGGGGGAGTCGTGCCAGCAAGGCCCTGGGCAAGCGCACCCTCTACGCGCAGCTCGACCGCCCCGAAGCGGACGCGTATACGCTCGCGCGGGAAGTCATGGCCGCCGCCTCCCAATTGCCTGGCGCGAGTGAGGGAATGGCCGCTTTCCTGGAGAAGCGTTCGCCCGTCTGGCCGGATTGACGGGAGCAGGCCGACCACCGAGCCCGGTCGCGTCTCGACCGATCCGGGAGTGCAAGTATCCAAGTCTGTAGATATTGCAATCTGAGCATGGATTGCGTGGATGTCGCGGCTGCCGCGAGACCCGACGTGGGTTCCGCGGGCAACCGCGACTACGAGGATGCGGCCGAGCCGAATCGGGCTTCGAACGCGGCGCGGTTGGCCGAGACGGGGGAGCGGTCCCAGACCGCGAAGACGACCCGTTCGAAGGCGGCGCCGTGGACGCGCAGTGCGAGGTCGAAGGCTTCGGCGACTTCGTTCGGGTCATTGCGGAACACGCCGCAACCCCAGGCGCCGAGCACCAGTTCGCGCACTCCGTGGTGGGCCGCGACGGCGAGCACGCGGGTGGCGCGTTCGGTGAGGAGGCCGCGCACGTCGACCGAGTGGCCCGAACGGTCCGCTAGCGCACCGGCATTCGGGGCGGGCGAGGTCAGGAAGGACGTAGTGAACGGGTGCGGGTCGAGTTCGCCGCGGTCGTCCCGGATGACCGGTACCTCGGGGGAGTAGATGACCCGATGGCTGTAGCCGAGGTCGTCGGAGGCGCGGTGGGCCTCGTAGTAGCGGGGTGTCTCGAGCAGGCACCGGTAGAGCAGGGCGCTGCGGCAGAGATCCTCTTCCTGAGCGCGGGCGCCGCGAATGTAGCCGCCGCCGGGGTTGCGGGCGGACGCGAAGTTGAGCACCGCCAGCCGTTTTCCGCCTTCGGCGTGGATCCGGCGCGCGGCTGGGACGCTGCCTTCGCCGGTGACCTCGAGGCGTCCGGTGAACGGTCCGGTGACCGGCGTGTAGAGGTCTTCCTCGGGCTCGTGGCAGACGGTCCAGGCGCGGGCCTCGGTCAGCGGGGAGCTGATGTCGACGAGGGTGCCGTCGCTGGTGCGGTAGGTGCCGAGATCGGCGATCTGCTCGTTCTCGGTGGCGATTTGTCTTGGGCTGGTGGTCATTTCGCCGACTCTACGGGTCGGTCCAGGAACCGTCACCCGAATTTTAGTCGCTAACACCAATACCGGTCGGTGCGGTGGGCGAAACGGGATTGTCGGGCCCGCCGCCTACGATGTGGCCATGACCGGCTCCCAGCGTTTGCGGATCGTCCCGTCGCAGTTCGCGGTGGATCATCTGCCGAATTCGACGTTTCCGGAGGACGACGAGTGGATCGCGCTGGTGCGAGCGCCGGAGGGGCTTACTGTGATTCGGGAAGCGCCGGCGTGGGCCGAGGGGGAGACCTGGAAGGGCTTCTACGGTATCGACGCCGGGAGCCTGAACTCACCCGGCACGCTGGCCGCGCTGATCGGGCCGCTGGCCGATTCGTCGATCCCGGTGTTCGTGGCCTCGACCTTCCACGCCGATCTCATCCTGGTTCCGGCGCATCGGCTGGAGGAGGCGTCGGCGGCACTGCGGGACGCGGGACACCGCCTGGCGGAGTGAAACTGCTGCGGAACCGGCGTGGCGGACCCGGGCAACGCCATATGTTGTGAGGGCGGGCAGCCCATATTACTGTCTACGTACGTAGAACGTACGAATGGCGCGCCGAGGTGAGGAGACGTCGGACGTGAGTGCACGAGGCTTCGGGGATCTGGAAACCGTCATCATCGAACGGATCTGGGATCGCCCCGGGAAGACGACGGTTCGCGAGCTGTTCGACGAGCTGGCCGCCGAGCGCGACATCGCGTACACCACCGTCATGTCCACCATGGACAACCTGCACCGCAAGGGCTGGCTGGAGCGTGAGCGGGTCGGTAAGGCCTACCGCTACTGGGCCAGTCTCAGTCGCGAGGAGTACAGCGCCCGGCTCATGCGTGAGGCGCTGGGCAGCGGCGGCCGTTCGGAGTTGGTGCTCGCGCATTTCGTGGAGCAGATGAGCGCGGAGGAGTCCGAGGGGCTGCGCGCGGCGTTGCGGAAGTTCACGCGCGGCAAGCGCTGATCGTCGGGGGCCGGTGGCCCTCTCTCTGTCGTAGGCACGGCGCGAGTTCGGCGTGTCGGGTGTTCCAATGGCGCGAACCCCATGCGTGTCGTGGTCTTTTGCCCCGTGTTCGCCTCGCGCGGACGTGAACCCGGTCACCGGGTTACTACGGACTACGTACGTAGATAGTAGATTGTTTCGGGAGCGTGTCCATCGGATTCCGTCGCGATGACCTCGTACGGCGACCGTGACCGCTCGACCGGTGAAAGTGACGGCGGAACAGTCGAATTCGGGCAGGAGGTGGCGGCGTGGGCCGTGGCGGCGGTTCGGGCCGGTTCCTGTGGGGACTGCTGTTCGCCGTGCTGGTGCTGGTCGCCGCGATCACCGACTGTGCCGCCGGGGCGGGCGCTGACCATTCGCCCGGATTGAGCCATGCCCAGGCCGTCGGTGTCCCCGACGAGCCACTGGGCGGCGAATCCGCACACTGTGACCCGCATGTCGAACACGCCATCCGTTCGGCCTCACCCGGTGAGGAGCACGCTCCGGAGTTCACCACCGAGCGGATCGCGGTCGAGGTCGGTCTCGCGAATCAAAGCGTCGCCAACGCCGTCCACGGTGTGCGCGGACCGCCGGGAGGCGCGGTCGGCGGCCGAATACTGCTGACGCGCTTGTGTATCGCCCGACGCTGATCGGTCAGCGGCAGGCCGGGGCCCAGTGCCCGCGGCCGGAGTCCGTTGCCGTGCACGTCATTCCGCCGTATAGGGCGGTCCGATACCGAAAGCGACAGTCATGGACCGAGGTCTGCTCGACGAATTCGACATGCTCACCACCAGTTCCGGCTTGCCCGTCCTGGCCCGCGAACCGCGCGCCCTGGTGGGCAATACGCCGGTGCTGTGGGTGGGCGAGCCCTTCGCACCCGCCGGGCGCGGCTTCTGGGCCAAACTCGAAGGCCGCAATCCGGGCGGTATGAAGGACCGGCCGGCGTTGCACATGGTGCGCCGCGCCCGCGAGCGCGGCGATCTCGCACCGGGCGCGCGAATCATCGAATCTTCCAGCGGCACTCTGGGGCTGGGGTTGGCCCTGGCGGGGCTGGTGTACGGGCACCCGGTGACGGTGGTGACCGATCCCGGGCTGGAACCCATGGTCGCCCAGCTGCTCGCGGCCTACGGCGCGCGGGTGGACCTGGTGCGCGACCCGCATCCGGAGGGTGGCTGGCAGCAGGCGCGCCGCGATCGCGTGGCCGAACTGCTGGCGGCGGAGCCGGGTTCCTGGTGCCCCGACCAGTACAGCAATCCCGACAATGTGGACGCCTATGAGTCTCTGGCCCGGGAACTGATCGAGCAGCTGGGCGGTGTGGACGTGCTGGTGTGCGCTGTCGGCACCGGCGGGCACTCCGCCGGCATCGCCCGCGCCCTGCGCCGCACCAATCCAGCGTTGTCGCTGATCGGCGTGGACACGGTGGCCTCCACCATCTTCGGCCAGCAGGCTGGTCCCCGCCTCATGCGCGGGCTGGGTTCGAGCATCCATCCGCGCAATGTCGACTACGCCGCCTTCACCGAAATCCATTGGGTCGCACCGGCCGAATCGGTCTGGGCCTGCCGCACCCTGGCCTCGGGCTACCTGTCCAGTGGCGGCTGGAGCGTCGGCGCGGTGGCGCTGGTGGCCGGGTGGGCGGCCCGCACCCATCCCGAGGGCGCCCGCATCGCCGCCGTCTTCCCGGACGGTCCGCACCGCTACTTCGACACCGTCTACAACGACTCCTATTGCGCCGCACACGGTCTGCTGGACGCGGGCCAACCGGTGGGTCCCGATGTGATCGCCCATCCGCGGGAGCGGCAGGTCGAGCGCTGGACCCGCTGCACGACCGTCATCGACCCCCGCATACCCGACCACCCGCGTGACGCGACCCCGGGGCCGCAGTCGTGAGTGTCGTGGCGAAGTTCCGCGGGTTCGACCGGGCGGCCCAGCTGCTCATGGTCAACCAGTTCGGCATCAATCTCGGCTTCTACATGCTCATGCCCTATCTGGCCGGATACCTGTCCGGCCCCTTGGGTTTGGCGGCGTGGGCGGTCGGTTTGGTGCTGGGCGTGCGCAACTTCTCGCAGCAGGGCATGTTCCTGGTGGGCGGCACGCTGGCGGATCGGCTGGGGTACAAGCCGCTGATCGTGGCCGGATGTCTGTTGCGGACCGCGGGTTTCGCGCTGCTGGCGTTCGCCTCGGATCTGCCGAGCCTGATCATCGCCTCGGCGGCGACCGGTTTCGCGGGCGCGCTGTTCAATCCGGCGGTGCGCGCCTACCTCGCCGCCGAGGCGGGGGAGCGGCGGGTGGAGGCGTTCGCGGTGTTCAACGTCTTCTATCAGGCCGGGACCCTGGCGGGTCCGCTGGTCGGATTGGCGTTGCTGGCGTTGGATTTCCGGGTCACGGCGGCCGCGGCGGCGGTGGTGTTCGCGGCGCTCACCGTCGCGCAGTTGTTCGCGTTGCCCGCGCGCCGCGCGGCCGAGCCCGCCGTGCGGACCTCGGTGCTCGAGGATTGGCGCACGGTGGTGGCGAATCGCCGGTTCGTGGCGTTCGCGGTGGCCATGGTCGGCTCGTATGTGCTGTCGTTCCAGGTGTATCTGGCGCTGCCGTTGCAGGCGGAATTCCTGGCGGGGGACCGGGCGCAGACGGTCACCTCCGCGTTGTTCGTGATCTCCGGTGTCGTCGCGGTCGCGGGCCAGTTGCGCATCACGGACTGGTTCCGCGGCCGGTGGGGGACCGGGCGTGGTCTGGTGGTGGGGGTGGCGTTGCTGGCGGTGTCGTTCCTGCCGTTGGCGATCGTGCCGTCGGGCGGGATCTTCGGTGACGCGGTGGCGCTCGGCGCGCTGCTGCTGGCGGCGGCGGTGCTGGCGGTGGGGACGGCGGCGGTGTTCCCGTTCGAGATGGACACCGTGGTGTCGCTGTCGGGAAATCGGCTGGTGGCCACGCATTACGGCTTCTACAACACCGTGGTGGGCATCGGCATCCTGATCGGCAACCTGGCCACCGGCGCACTGCTGGGCGCGGCGCACGCCGCGGGCGCGGAGTGGGCGGTCTGGCTGGGACTGGTGGTGATCGGCGTGCTCGCGGCGGTTGCGCTGGCGGTGCTGGACCGTTCGAGTCGCGAGCCCCCGCCAGGCGGTCGGCATCGCAAACGGCCACCGCATCGGATGGCCCCGCCCGGCCGGGTGATCGACTACCCGACCCAGCCGCTGCCGGCGCGGCGCTGATAGCGCCCGCGGTCAGGTCAGGCAGACCTCGATGCCGGTGGCGGCCGCGATGAGCGCGGCCACCGGGATCAGCATGGCGGTCAGGGTCGCGGCCACGGCCGCGGTGCGCGAGTGGGAGCGGGGCGGTTCGGAGAGTCGTCGCACGCGTGCGCGCAGCACCGCGTGGGTGGTGTCGGACTGCTCGGGCAGCGCGGCCATGGTGAGCAGGGCTTGCAGGACCGTGTCGCGGCCGTGAATACGCGCGGCCGCGTCGTCGGCCAGCATTTCCAGCAGCCGCGCCACCTCCGCCGCGCCGATGGTGAACAGTTGGATCCGCGGCAGCACGGTGGCCAGGCCGCGGGTCAGGGTGAGCAGCAGGTGGTGGCGGCCGATCAGGTGGGCGCGCTCGTGCGACAGCACCGCTTCGAGGTGGTGGTCGTCCAGGGCGGTGAGCACGCCGCGGCTGACCACGATCGTATGGGGTTTGCCCGCAACGCAATACGCGGCGGGATGATCGACGTCGAGGATCACGGCGTCCAGTTCGGGGTGGTGGCGTCCGGCCAGGCGGGCCATGCGTGCGTGCTCGATGGTGCTGCGGCGTGATCGCCACAGTGTGGTGGCGAGCCGGAACGCCACCACCAGGCCCGCGAGCGCCGCGAAGAAGGACAGGACCAGCAGGCCCGTCTGGAGGTGCCGCCCGTAGTGGCCGACCGCCGCGTCGTGCAGGTGCAGCAGGCAGGTGTCGAGGAAGCGGGCCGGTAGCACCGAGATCTTATGGGTGCCGATGTCGACCACGATGATGGTCACCGTCACCGTCCAGGCCAGCAGGGTCGAGATCATCACCGCCACCCACGCCGCGACCGCGATGCGCGGTGCGGCCCCCGACGCGCTGATCCGCCGCAGCACCCGGGGCGCGAGCACCGCGACCGCGAACCCGTACAGCAAAAGACAGACAGCGACACTCATCGGCCCACCCGCGATCGCGCGGCCCGCATCCGATCTCCTCCCGTGGAATCCGCCCGAGTGTAGGGGGCAAAACTGAGGACAGCCTTACTGTCGCGCGCGAGTTTGCGAATCGTGTGCGGGTCGCCACGTGCCCCTTGCGTGCGACCCCGCGTCTACGATATTACGTATCTACGTAGTTGATACGTAGATGGTCTGGGTGTCGTCCTCCGACGGCACCGGGACGCCGACCGGAACCGGCGTCGACCACGGGCGGGGCCGGGCTTCCAAGCGAGCAGGCCCGGCGCCGTCCGTGGTCACCGGGGCGCGGCCAGCAGGCCCAGTGCGGCCGCCTCGATCGCGTCCTCGTCCAGGAGCACCGACGTTGCCGCCGGGCCCAGCGGCACGAAACTGTCGGCACTGGTGACCCGGGCCAGCTTGCCCTCGAATCCGGCGTCCAGCAGCGCCGCGCACACCGCCTCGGAAACGCCTCCGCTGCGGCGGGTTTCGTCGGCGATCAGCACGCGCCCGGTGGCGCTGGCGTTGTCGAGGAGGTCCTCCACCGGCAGCGGGGCCAGCCAGCGCAGGTCCAGCACCCGGGCGTGGATGTCGCGCTCGGCCAGTCGCCGGGCCACCCGCAGGCTCATCGGCACCCCGTTGCCGAAACTCACGATGGTCAGATGCGTGCCCGTGCCGTGCACCCGGGCGCGGCCGATCTCGGCATGGGGCGCACCGGAAATCGGCGCCAGCCAGCCGCCGTCGCCGTCGCTGTACAGGTCGCGGATGTGATAGAGCGCGATCGGCTCCACGAACACGCACACCCGGCCGTCCACCCGCGCCGCCGCCACACATGTGCGCAGCATGGCCGCGGCGTCGTCGGCGCGCGATGGCACCGCCAGCACCAGACCGGGGATATCCCGCAGTGCGGCAAGGGAATTGTCATTGTGGAAGTGGCCGCCGAAGCCCTTCTGATACGCCAGGCCCGCGATGCGCACCACCACCGGATTGCGATAGCGGCCACCGGAGAAGAACGACAGCGTCGCCGCCTCGCCGCGCAACTGGTCCTCGGCATTGTGGACGTAGGCCAGGTACTGGATCTCCGGGATCGGCACGAACCCGGCCAGGCCCGCGCCGAGCGCGGTGCCCAGCACGCTCTGTTCGTCGAGCAGAGTGTCGAAAACCCTTCGTACGCCGAAACGTTGCTGCAGGCCCTTGGTGACGCCGTACACCCCGCCCTTGCGGCCCACGTCCTCGCCGAACACCAGCACGTCCGGGTCGCGAGCCAGCAGGTGCGCCAGGGTCTTATTCACCGCCTGGGCCAGGGTGAGCGGGTCGCCGTTCTCGGGGCCTTCGGTGCTGCGCAGGGCGTCGATGCGGACCGTCGAGGGATGCGCGGGGGCCAAGGGGGTCAGGACCTCGGCGGCCGAGCCCAATTTCGGTTCGTGCCAGGCACTGTCGGCGGACTTGGCGACCTGTTCGGCGATCTCGTCGTAGCGGGCCAGGATCGCGTCCCGGGTCGCCACCCCGGTGGTGACCAGCAGCCGGGCGGTCGCGGCCACCGGGTCGCGGCGCAGATCGGCGGCCATATCGGCCGGACGCCGGTAGGCCGATTCGACATCGGAGCCCGCGTGGCCGAGCAGCCGCACCGTGCGCAGACGCAGGAAGGCCGGTTTGCGTTGGGCGCGAACATGATCGGCGGCCGCTGTCGCCGCCGCCAGCGCCGCGGGCAGGTCCGCGCCGTCGGCGTCGAAATACGCGAGTCCGGGGCGCGAGCCGTAGGCCTGCTCGATCCAGGTGCGCGGGGTGGGCACGCTGATGCCCAGGCCGTTGTCCTCGCACACGAACAGGATCGGCATGGGCACGCCCTGATGGGCGGTGTGGATCGCGGTATTGATCGCACCGGCGGCGGTCGAGTGATTGGCCGAGGCGTCGCCGAAACTGCACACCACCACCGCGTCCGTGGGCCATTCGGTGCGCAGTCCCAGCTGGGCGGCGCGCCCCAGCGCGAACGCCAGCCCGACCGCGCGCGGCAGATGCGAGGCGATGGTGGAGGTCTGCGGGATGATGTGGGCGGGCTTGCTGCCGAAAACCTTGTGCCGCCCACCGGAAATCGGGTCCGCGGCCGCCGCGGTCACGCCCAGCAGGACGTCGCGGATCGGGTCCAGGCCCGGCACCTGCCGGGTGCGGTACACGAAGAACGCGCCCGAGCGGTAGTGCAGCAGCGCCGGATCGGTGACCCGCAGCGCCGCCGCGACCGCGGCGTTGCCCTCGTGCCCGGCCGATCCGATGCTGTAGTAGCCGTGCCCGTCGCGGCCCAGCCGCCGCGCGGCCAGATCCAGGTGCCGGGAGGTGGCCTGGGCGTCGAACAGCGCCAGGGCGAGCTCACCGGTGAGCCCGGCGGCGCCGATCGATTCCCCGTGCGCGCGAGCCGGTCCCGGCGTCGCCGCGGCGACCTCCGCGCGAAACCACTGATTCAGATCCGCTTCGCGATCGTTGATGACGCCCTCCCATGTGGCCCATATGTCGCGTACGCCGGGAGATCAGGTTAGAGGTGGAACGGCGCTACCTGCGGCAACATCCGATCCCTCGGCCAGTCCGTTCCAGCCTGCCGCGAATCGGCGCGGGCGGGGACCATTTGTGGAGATGTCGCCGTGTGGAGATGTCGCCGTGTGGAGATGTCGCCGCGTGGAGATGTCGCCGGCCGGAAATGTCGCCGGGCGGCGGGGAGGGGACCGCCCGGCGACATCACCCCGCTACTTGCTCGAGCCGGTACCGCCGAGCAGGGAGCCGAGGCTGCCCGTCCCGCTGCCGGTATCGACCCCGCCCGCGGCGGCGGCCACCACGACCGAGGCCCGGTCCGAGGACGCGTTCACGGTGCCCTGACCGGAGTACTCGGCGGTCAGCGTGCGCTGGCCCGCGGTTGCCGGGGTCCACTGGATGGTGGCGGTGCCGTCACCGGAGACCTGCGCGGTGCCGACCACGGTGTTGCCGTCCTTGAAAGTGACCGTGCCCCCGGCGGTTCCGGGCTTCACCGTCGCGGTCACCGCCACCGCCTTACCGACCTGCGCGCCCGAGACCGGGGACAGGGTGGTGGTGGAGTTGGTGTTCTGGACCGGCGCGTCGGCCACGGTGACCTGGGTGGTCGTGGTGGAGCCGGTGACGCCGTCACGGCCGGAGAAGGTCGCGGTCAGGGTGTGCGCGCCCGCG
Organism: Nocardia sp. NPDC004340; assembly: GCF_053602575.1. Lineage (NCBI taxonomy): Bacteria > Bacillati > Actinomycetota > Actinomycetes > Mycobacteriales > Nocardiaceae > Nocardia > Nocardia sp. NPDC004340. The sequence goes on along the minus strand of NZ_JBSGDW010000004.1, from coordinate 196,127 downwards.
GTGGCCGGGGTCCACTGGTAGGCGGCGGTGCCGTCGGAACCGACCGGGACCACCGCCAGGGAGGTGTCGCCGTCGCGGAGTTCGACGGTGCCGCCCGCCGCGGCCGGGTTCACGGTGGCCGTCAGCGTGGTCGCCTTGCCGACCTGCGCGCCCGAACCGGCGGCCAGGCTTACCGTCGAGGACGCGTTCTGCTCCGACACCTGCGCGGTGACCGGACCGGACTTCGAGCCGTTGGCGGCCGTGGTGCCCGCGTACTGCGCGGTCAGGGTGTGATCACCCTTCACCGTGGGGGTCCATTGGAAGGTCGCGGTCCCGGCCGCGTCCAGCGCGCCGGAGCCGATCTTCGTTGTGCCGTCGTAGAAGTCGACCGGGTCGCCCGCCGCGGCGCCGGTGACGGTCGCGGTCAGCGTGGTCGCGACACCGACACGCGCGTTCTGCACCGCGGCCAGGGTGGTGGTGCTCGCGTTCTTGCCGACCGTGATCGAGGGGCCCTTGGTGCCGTAGTTGCCCGAACCCAGCGACCCGCCGTAATCCATGCCGCTGGTCAGCGCGACACCGCGAGCGCAGTCGCGGCCGACCTTGTACTGCACGGTGAAGATGGGGGAGCGGTGGAATCCGGGGCGGTTCTGCACCGACCACTCGGTGACCCCGAACGACACCCGCACGTAGCCGCTGCCATTGCCCTCATCGGCCTTGACCTCGGGATTGGCGTACGGGTAGTCGCCGTCGTTGCCGGTCATCTTCGCCGAGCCGTCCACGTAGGTCAGGCACGTCGCGTGCCGGTCCTTGATGTTGTAGATGAACTCGTCGGTCCAGCTGGTGCGCTCGAACTTGGTGCTGACCGTGACGGTGTCGCCCTCGGCGGGGGTGGTGTTGCTGACGGTCCGGGTGAACTGCGAGGAGCCGTCGCTCCAGGTGATGGTTCCCGCATCCGCCTGTGCCACGCCGGCGCCGAACAGCGCCAGCGCGCCCGCCGCGGTGGTGGTTGCCGCGCAGGCGGCCACGCCGCGGGCGGTAACTCTGTGTGCCATGGATTTCCTAGTGTTCGATGGGTGAGTGAACATTAGGGTCGCCAGGGCACGGAGTTGAAACACTAAAAAATGGTTGTTTCACAACGTTCTGTTGTTGGTCGGACATGCATAGAAAACCCTGTTGCGCAGGGTTTTCCGACAATGGCACGAACCGTCAGTGCGGCCACAAATCCTTGCCCAGGAGGTCCGCGATCAAGGCAGCGATATTCCAGGCGTCGTCCCCGCCGCGATGATGCGTCCCCTCCAACGGCAGACCCGTCAGCCGCAGCGCACCGGCCATGCCGTAACGACGCTTGGTCTCGTGCGCCGCGGAGAACGCCAGCTTGGCATTGGTGTGCGCGCTGCCGAACGGATAGCGCACACCCGTGCCCTGGCATTGCGCGGTGAACTGTTTGCGGTCGTAATCGCCCCAACTGGCCCACGGCCGGGAATCGGCGTGGAATTCGGTGCGCAGCAGTTCGCACGCTTCGGCGAAAGTAATGCCCGTGCTCACCTGTTCGGGAGTGAGTGTGGTCAGGCTCGTGCAGAATTCACTCACCGTGGAATGCTCGGGCCGCACCAGAATGCTGTGCTTGCTCACCCGTTCCCCGGTCACGGTATCGAGCACGCACAGCCCGATTTCGATGATCTCGCTGGGTTGCCCCGGCGGATTGGGCCCCTCCCAGCAGGTGGCCTCCACATCCACCACATTCAGGAATCTCGTTGTCGTCATGGAATCGGACGCTAGCGCGCCGATACCGTCCGGCGACAATGATTTTCGCGCGGACCCGGTCCTTACTCGGCCCGCAACTCGATTCCGGTGTTGTTGCCCGCATTGCGCAAGGTCAGCACGTCGGAATCGATGGTGGCCTTGACCTTTCCGTCCAGCGCCTCCAGCACCTGCTTCTCCACCTCCATGACCTCGGGGGCGCACATCATGCGGGTGGTGGCGATGGCGAAGGTGACGTCCTCGCCGTCGATCGCGGCGGTGCCGGTCATCTGATTGCAGCCCGCGCTGCCGGAGACCTTGCCGTCGGGGGTGATCGTCAGGGTGGGGCGGACCTCGTCGAGGGTCGCCGAACGGATCTTGGCCTGTGTGCGCAGCAGGGTGGTCACGATCCATGTGGTGCCGACCAGCGGCTTGTCGGGGTGGGCGACCTTGCGGTCGAGCATGGTCACCGTCGAGCCGCTGCCCTTCAAGGTGAGCGTGTCGCCGGACAGGGTCCAGGTGGGCTGGGAACGCAACAGCGTGGTCTGCCATTCGTCCGCGCCGGCCAGATCGCCGGGGCATGCCATCAATGTCGACGCCAGGTCGCCGACCTGCAGCGTATTGCCCTGCAGGTCGACCGAACCATTGGCGGTATTGCAGCCCGAGGACGCCGATACCCGGCCCTCGGTGAAGGTCAGCGTCAACGGCCCGCCGCCCGGAATCGGGGTCCCCGACACCGCCGTCGACACGAACGTGCGGCCGCTCAGCGAAGCGGGCGCGGTGTCGTTTCCGCCGCCACCCGAGGAACATCCGGCGGCGGCCAGGGCGGTCAGTGCGAGCAGGATCGAAACCCGGGTTGCTGGCATGAGCCCGATCGTACGGCCGCTACACCGGCATCCCGAGCGCCGACGCGAGGGTCTGCCCGATCGTGTTCACGAACGCGGCGACCGCACCCGGGTCCAGAATGCCGGAATACACATCGCGGTTGTGGCAGCCCTGCGGCGCGGGAACGCCATTGAGGCGGTCATCGAGCCACAGCGCCGCGCTCGCGGTATTCGACACCGCCGCGATGCCGTGCTCGCTGAACAGATCACGCGTGTACTGGACGCGGGCGCTCGGGTCGTGGCAGTAAATGTGATACGTGCTGTCGACCGCGTTGAGCGGCATCACCTCGTCGAAAGTGCCCTCATAGATATAGAGCGGCGCGATCGGCGTCCCGCGATGGCCCAGACTCAGCTCGTCGAGCACCGGCTGCACCTCCGGCGCGAGCATCGGATCGCCGGGGTAGTCGAACAGGCCCTTGATGTTCACGAACGGGAACGCCGCGAATTGCAGCGCCACGCACTGGTTCTCGTGTACCAGCCGAGTGGCCTTGCCCAGCGGGTTCATGTGGTCGGTGATGAAGCGATCCACCTGTGGATACTCCCGCGCCACCCCGAACAGGCCGCCCAGTACCGCACCGCCGAAGCTCGAGGTGCCGTTGTTGTAGTCGATGGCCGCGCGGATATCGGCCATCAGACCGCCCGCCGCCGCCCCGGCCAGCGTGAGCTCGGGCGCGTAGGTGGGCTGCAACTCCGCGGCGTGCGCGGTCGGGATCGCGCCGCCCGAGTAGCCCCACAACGCGACTCGCGTGTCGGTGCCCGGCAGGCCGGCCGGATCGAAACGCTCCGCGGCGCGAATCCCGTCGAGGGTGATCCGCCCGCCCAGCGGACCCACCGCGTACGCGGCGTTCGGGCCCTCGTGATCGGGGATCAACACCGCGTGCCCGAGCTGCAACATGGCCTGCACCTCCACGAATTCGGCTTCCATCACCGGATTCAGCGGATTGGGCAGGGAACCCATGCGCAGCGTGTAGGAGGGTGCGCAGTTGACCGACAGGGAGTCCTCGGCCATCTGGAACGAGACCAGCCCGCGCTGCCCGCTCGGTGCGGGCCGATGCGGCACGACCACGGTCGCGACCGCCGCGATCGGTTCACCGCGGGTGTTGGTGCTGCGATACGACAGCTGCCAGGCATCGGCATTGAGCGGCAGCAGCCACACATTGGCGAGGGTGACCTGGCGCGCCGCCAGGATCTCCCCGGGCTGCGCGGCCGCCACCCGCGCCGGATCCGGTTGGTAGAAGCCCGGATCCAGATACGGCGGCGCGGGCGGGATCGGGAACGGCAGATTCGGCTGCACCGGCACCGGATCGGCGCCCGCCGTCACCGCCGGGCAGAACGCCACGGTCATCCCCGCCGCGATCGCCACACACGCCCACGCGATCGTCCTGGTCCCCGTCATATCGCACTCCTCCACGCCGCTGCGGCGGCCGCGTATCCACCCGCCCAAGAAAGAGAGTGGATATTTCCTAAGTTGCGCGGCGACCATATGCCGCCTGCGGCGAATGTGTCAACGGTCACCCCGGGCCGGATGTTTGCTGCCCGTGTTGTCGGGGCAGGATGGGGTGTCGTGAGCGAAGTTTCCCGCCCGCGGCGCACCCAGCAGGAGCGTCGGGCAGCCACCGTGGCCAAGCTGGTGGACGCCACCATCGCGGCCATCGGTGAGGTCGGCTACCAGCGCACCACCGTGCAGGAGATCTGCGGCCGCGCCGGACTATCGGCCGGGGCCATGTTCCGTCAGTTCGACACCCGCCTGGACCTGATCGTGCGCACCGCCGAGGAGATCTTCGCCCGCCAGCTCATCGGCTACCGCGTCACCATGGAACAGCTTGGCGCCCAGGACAATCCGCTCGACATCGCGCTGCGGTTCCTGCGCCAGGCCCAGCAGTCCAACCTCACCCACGCGCTGCGCGAGCTCTTCCTGGCCGCCCGCTCCGACACCGAACTGCGCGACCGTATGGCGCCCATCGCCGAGAACTACTACCGCGAGATCGTGGCAGCCCTCGAACACAGCGGTGTCCTCGCCGATTTCCCCGCCGACCTGCGCGAACCCATCTTCTTCATGATGCTGCACCTGTTCTCCGGCGAGGCCGTGGTGCGAGGGGTGTATCAGCGACCCGATCTCGATGTCACCGTGCTGCGTGTGGTCGAGGACATGCTGGCGGTCTACTCCCGGCACACCGCGCCGCCGAGTTGACCTTGCCGCTACGTCAACTCCTACCGTCGACCCCATGAGCGAACACCCCGCCATCGACCGCACCATCTACCCCATGCCCATGTTCGCGACCTTCCAGGTGCGCGACATCGCCGCCACGACGGCGTTCTACGAGGCCGCCGGATTCGTCGCGCTGGCAACCATTCCCGGTGACGACGGCCCGGTCGTGGTGCATCTGCGCCGCATGAAGTACCAGGACCTGCTGCTCGTCCCCGGCGACCCGGTCCCCGGCAGCACCACCGTCAGCTTCTCCGCCGGAGACGAGAACCTCGCGACCCTCGCCACCGCCCTGCGCGAGCGCGCCTTCCCCGGCGTGACGGTCACCGGCCCCACCGACACCGCGTGGTACACCAGCGATGTCACCATCACCGACCCCGACGGCAACCGCGTCATCCTCACCGCGCCCCGCCTGGCCGAACTCGACCACGCCAAGGAGTGGGCGGCCACCTTCGACGGCGACTGGGTCGGCAAACAGTAACGGGAGACCTTCATGGAGTGGACGATCCAGCAACTGGCCGACAGCGCCGGCATCACCAGCCGCGCCCTGCGGCACTACGACGAGATCGGCCTCCTCCCACCCGCCCGAGTCGGCCACAACGGCTACCGCTACTACGACACCGACTCGGTCGCCCGCCTCCAACGCATTCTCCTGCTCCGCGAACTCGGCTCGAGCCTCCCCACCATCGCCGAAATCCTCGACCGCCCCACCGGCGAGGGCGACCCCGCCGATTCCGAGAGTGTGGCGCTCGAGGCCCACCTCCGCTTCCTGGAAGCCGAACGGGCCCGGCTCGACGACCGGATCCGGGCTCTCCGACACACCCTCGACGCCCGCGCGGGTGCCGAAGGCTCCCTGCACATGATGCTCGAAGGCTTCAACGACCCCTACCGAGACGAAGTCGTCGCCCGCTGGGGCGAAGCCGCCTACGAAGCGGGCAACCAGTGGTGGCACGCCAAATCCCTACGACAACAACGCGAATGGAAACGCGACCTCGACGACATGATCGCCACCTGGATCACCACCTGGAAATCCGGCCACACGCCCTCTTCCGCCCCAGCCCAGTCCCAAGCCGCCCGCCACATAGCCTGGTTCCGGGCCATCCCCGGCACCCCCGTGGCCGACGGCGACCGAGACCGCTCCATCGCCATGGTCACCGCCATGGCCGACATGTACGCCGACGACCCGAACTACGCCGCCGCCTACGGCAACCCGAACTGTGCTGCGTTCGTGAGGGATTCGCTCAAGGAGTACGTTCGCAGCTCCTTGTGACCAAGTCGCCGGCGGCCGAGGCGACCGCCGGTTCCCCCGAAACCTATTTCTCGCAAGCGATCCCATCACCGTCACGATCGAGCGCGGAGCGATACCCGGGATCACCCCGTCGCAGCGGCGCAGCTCCGGCCCGCTTGGCCTCAGCGCAACTGCCGTAATACGCCGACGGAGCATTGGTCGTCTGAGGTGCCGGGGCTGCGGCAGGCGGCGGCGCCACAGTGGGTTGCGGCGCCGGGGCCACGAACGGAACAGGCGCGGGTGGCGCGGGTTCGGCTGCCGTGCTGAGCGACGGAACCTCCGCGGCGGTAGTCGGTGCCACCGTCGTTGTGCTACTGGGCGGCACCGCGGTCGTGCTCGCCTTCGAGGTGGTCACTGGCCAAGTGGTGGTACCGGCCGGAGACGATGACGCCGGCCCGCAGCCGGACATCAGCGCCGCCGCGAGCGTGGCAGCGGCGAGAGCGGTGAGGCTACGACGTAGCAATCGCAATGAATGGGCTTTCACGCCCACAGACCCTGCGCTGATTCCCTACGCCTGTACACCTTTCAGCAACACCTTGGCACGATGTGTCCCCACATCCCCGACCTTCCCGGCAAACCGGTCGTGCAGGGCGGCTGCCGATCACTCACGCTTTCTCGAGGCCATCGAACTCCGCGACATCAAGCCACGGCGAATCGGTGCGAATTTCGCGCCCTCAGCGTGCGCGGGAAATCAGTTGCAGCCATTCCACGCTCCTGCGAATGTGATTACACCGCAAGCTCAACCGAGCGGCGGCGGAAACGGAAGGTTCCGGCCTGTGGAGGCCAGCCGGTCTTGAAAACCGGAGGCGGGCATTGTGTCCCGGGGGTTCGACTCCTCAGCTTTCCGCGATGGAAGATAAACCGGTCAGGCCGGCCGGAACCCGTTGCTAGCGGTGTTGAGCCTCAGGGCTTGGGATTCGAGTTCTCTGTCTTCCACGAGGTCCGTCGAATGGCGGATCGTTGGAGCGGTGTGGCGCAGTTGGGAGCGCGGTGGGCTCATAATCCACAGGTCGTCGGTTCGAATCCGACCACCGCCACCAACCGGTTGAGCACATGGTGTGCACGGAGGCTGTAAACCTCCCGCCTTCGGGCACAGGTGGTTCGATTCCATCCGGCCGGACGCATGGCGTAGTTGCTCTGTCGGGATGGGCAGCCTGATTTTCACTCAGGAACCACGTCGGTTCGACTCCGACCTACGTCACTCGAGGCCGGGAGACCCTATTTCGTGCCGGCCGACTTGACCGTCACGGTGATCGGCTGCTTCTCGGCGACCAGCGCGCCAGGATCAGGCGACTGATCCTTCACGACCCACGCCGAGTTGTCCTGGCCGTCGAGAATGTTGCGCCCGTCGGGCGCGGTAGCCGAGGCGAACAGGAAACACACCCCATCACCCGCCCGCGCCGCATCGAGCCGCTGCCCCCGCAGATCCGGCATCGGCAACGGCCACGCCTTCGCATCACAGTGCACCGAATCCGCTGCGGCCGACGTCGACGACGCCGAACTCGACTTCGTCTCGCCCCCAGGGTTGCAAGCCGCCAGCAGCGGCACAGCAATGGACAGCACAACGACGGCGATCGCTCTCATGCTCACTCCTCATCCGACGTCGAGACCCTACCGCCACACCCGCTACCGCGCTCAGCTTCACGCCACACCGGCGACCTGTCGCGGGTCGGTGCTTCTTGTGTCTCTGCATGTTTCGCCGCATGAAGGGTGCTCCATACCTTCTGCGGCGGTGTGCACACTATCTCGCCGGTGACCTACGAAGTACTGTCGCGCTGGGGAATCGACGAAGATGCTGTGTTCGCGCTCGGCGAGCAGAACACGTCGACAGATGGACCGTTGAGAGTCGAACAAGCTGACTTCCCTGAGGGAACCGGGCCCTGGTTCCTACTCGCGGGCAACGACTACACGAGCGCGCATGCGCTTTGGCTCGACGAGTATCCGGCAGTCATCGGGCGCGTCGGCGCGCTTTTCACCGTCCCCGCCGAACTCAGTATCTACGCAGCCCCGATCGACGGCCTCGACATACTCGAGACAGCGCTGACTCTTGCCTCGGTAGCCGCGCATCGGTACAGGAATGATCCGTATCCGACCAGTCCCCATCTGTACCGATGGTGTGGCGGTCACATCGAGCTCGCTGTCTCCGTCCGGTCCGACGACAAGTCTCTGAGCCTTCTGCCCACGGACGAGTTCGTGACGCTACTCAACCAGCAGTGCCAACCAGGTCTTCTTCACTTGTGTACTCCCCAGATGTAGAACAGCCTTGTTCCCTTGGTCGATCAGAATGCGACCAGCCCGGGACGGTACCGATCCCGAAAAGTGAATTATGCATGCTTCACTTAAAGGTGGCCGGGGTCGCTCGGTGCCGCGGCCGACGCGGCGCCGCCGGAATTCCGCCGCTGGATCCGCTTCTCGCAGTATGTATTCGGTGATCACCGAGCTTTCGGACCCGGGCCTTCGTGGCATATCGGGCGTAGTGAGAGACAATCGATCATGCGCACTTCCACGGTCGTAGTGCTCGCAATCGCCGCCGCGGTGCTGGTCGCCACGGGCGCGTCCTCGCTGTATTGGGTGATCTGGGCCGCTCTGGTCGTGGTCGCGACCGCGCTGTGGATGGTCCGGCGATGATGACCATCGAGCGGTTCATCGACCGGCGACTCGAGCAGCAGCAGGAAGCCGCGGAGTTCGCGCTGCAACTGGAGCACGACTTCCGGGACTCCGGCCGCGAGATCGAATACCAGTGGGTTCGTCTCGTGCGACCCAAACACAGCCGCACCGCCCCGTCGGCGGTGTTCGTGCCGGGCGTGCTGACCCCGAAACAGACGCTGCGGCACGTGGCCGTGCTGCGGCTGATCTTCGGCGAGCACGCGCCGGATGAGCACCACCGGTGTTCGGTATGCCGTGACGACGACGCCTCCGGCGATGGCACGGCGGCCTGGCCGTGCCCGACCGTGCGCGAGATGGCGGCCCTCTGGTCCGACCACCGTGACTACCGCGCCGAGTGGGCGATCGATCGGCGTTGATCTTTCCCGTCTGCGCGACCAGGGCTGATTCGTTGATACTGGCGAGCACCGCATACACTCTCCGGTATGCGGATGTTCCTGGATATCCTCCTAGTTATCACCAGCGTGCTGCTGGTGCTGCTGGTGCTGTTGCACCGCGCCAAGGGCGGAGGTCTGTCCAGCCTCTTCGGTGGTGGAGTGCAGTCGAGCCTGTCGGGTTCCACTGTCGTCGAGAAGAACCTCGACCGGATCACCATCTTCCTCGGCGTGATCTGGCTGATCTCCATTCTGGGGATCGGCCTCGAAATCAAGTTCTCCTAAAGTCCACAGCTTCCGAAATCGCCCGGGCACCCGACGAAGGTGCCCGGGCGATTCGTCATGTCAGCTCCGATGCCCGTGGACCGGTGAGAGATTCGCCAGCGCGGCGGACAGCGCGCGACGGGCGTCGGCGCGGCTGATGGGGGTGTCGTCGTCGAGGGCGGCCAGCTCGATGGTGAGGAAGTCGCGGATCAGGTCGGACATGCTGACGCCGCGGTGGTCGGCCTCGGCGCGGATGCGTTGATCCATGGCGTAGGGGAGCCGGACCGTGCGCAGCACCGTGACGGGGGTGTCGGGGCCGGGGAGGTCGGGTTCGGGGGCGTCCTCGTCGAAGGTGAGGCTGTCGAGGAAATCGCGTGCCTCGGCCGCCGTGTTCGGGTACCCCTGGTCCGGATGGTCACTCATGGTCCGCCTCCCATTGTTCGAACTGGGCGAGAAGCCGTCCGGTCACCGGCCGGACGCCGATGACCTGCTGGTCCCACTGCGACAGCGGGCGAACCACCACCGCGAGCGGCAGCCCGGCGCCGGTGCGGCCGATGATCATGAGGGCGGGTAGTCCGCCCGTCCCGCGCACCGGTCGCGGCCAGCGCCGGCCGGGTCCGGTGAGGACCCGCAGGACCTCTTCCGGCGCGATACCGAGCCGGGCCGCAACGTCGAGGGCCCACTCGGGAATCTCATATCCCACGGCCGCATAATACGATCGTAAAACAGCTGGTCGCCACCTGTCGACCAGAGTTTCGAGAGAACCACGGGCGCGTCGGTCGCGGGCGTGTTGCCGGAGCGGCGTGATCGACACGCGGGCCGAGGCGCGCCGCACAAGGCATCATGAACCAATGGACCCGGTGAAAACGGTCGCGCCGAGCCTCGCGGGGGTGCTGGACCGCAATCTGTTCTGGATGGTGTGGAACACCGTGCTGGCCTGGATCCCGGTGGCGTTGGCGCTGCTGGTGTTTCGGCGCCCGCCCGAAGATGAACGACGACTACCGATTTCGCCGTTCTGGTGGGCCGGTGTCGTGCTGTTGCTGCTGTTCCTGCCGAACGCGCCGTACGTGGTGACCGATCTGGTGCATCTGCGCGACGACATCCGCGCCGCGGGCAACGGCCCTGTGGTGACGACGATTCTGCCGGTGTACGGCGTGTTCATCGTGTCCGGATTCGTCGCCTACTACCTGGTGCTGGCCGAGATGGGCCGCTTCCTGCAGGCGCGCGGACTGGCGGCGTGGCGGACACCGGTGACCCTCGCCGTCCATTTGCTGTGCGCGGTAGGCGTTTTCCTGGGCCGCTGGGTGCGGCTGAACTCGTGGGAGCCGGTGGTGCAGCCGCGCGGCACCTTCGACCGCATGATGCTGGCGTTGAGCTGGAACTGGGCCCCGGTGCTGATCGCCGCGGTGTTCGTGGCAACGGCGTTGGGCCACTTCGTGACCCGCGCCGTGGTGGAGGCGGGCGTGGACAGCGCCCGCCGGGGCGCCCGGCTGATCCGAACCCGCAGGTTCGCCTAGCCGGACGCCCACAGGGGATCAGGCGATGCCGAGTCGCTCGGCCGCCAGCACCCGGATCGCCTTCTTGTCCGGCTTGCCCAGACCGGTCAACGGCAGCCGCTCGATCACGATCACGTGCTTGGGCACCTGCACGGAACCCTTGCGCTGCTTGACCGCGGCCTGGATCTCGGCGGTGACCGTCTCGACCGCGGCGGGATCGGCGGCGGTGGCGGGATCGAGCACGAGCACCGCGGTCACCGCCTCGCCCCACTGCGGATCCGGCACGCCGACGACCGCGACCTCGTGCACCAGAGTGTGCTCGGAGACAACGTCTTCCACCTCGCGGGGGAACACGTTGAACCCGCCGGTGACGACCATGTCCTTGGAACGCCCGACGATGAACAGGAACCCGTCCTCGTCCTGACGCGCCAGGTCACCGGTGCGCAGCCAGCCGTTCTTGAAGGTGTCCGCGGTGACCTCGGGCAGGTTCAGGTACCCGCCCGCGAGCAGCGGTCCGGAGACGCAGATCTCGCCGACCTCGCCCTGCGGGACCTGCTTGTCCTCACCGTCGAGCAGCGCCACGCGCACCGCGGTGGAGGGCCGGCCGCACGAGGTGAGCCGCGCCTTGTCGTGCTCGTCCTTGCCCAGGTAGCTGATCGCCATCGGCGCCTCGGACTGCCCGAAGTACTGGGCGAAGATGGGCCCGAACCGGTCGATGGCCTCCTGCAACCGATTCGGGTCGATCGCGGACGCGCCGTAGTACACGGTCTCCAGCGAGGACAGGTCCCGCGTCTTGGAGTCCGGGTGGTCGAGCAGCGCGTACAGCATCGACGGCACCAGCATGGTCGCCGAGATCTTGTGCTCCTCGATCGCGCGCAGCACCTCGCCCGCGTCGAAACGCGGCAGCACCACGCACTGCCCGCCCAGCAGCACGACCGGCAGGAAGAACGCCGCGCCCGCGTGCGAGAGCGGGGTGCAGATCAGGAATTTCGGCCGGGTCGGCCATTCCCACTCCGAGAGCTGGATCTGCGTCATGGTGTTCATGGTCAGCGCCGTGCCGATGACACCCTTGGGCTTGCCGGTGGTGCCGCCGGTGTAGCTGATCGAGATGACGTCCGAGGGCAGCAGTTCGGTCGCCTCGACCGCCCGCGGCTCGTACTTGTCGGCAGCGGCCAGGATGTCGACGCCGACGTCGGCGAGCTGCTCGGGCACCGGGCCCAGCACCAGGATCTTGGTCAGCGTCGGGACCATGTCGACCAGTTCGCGGGCGCGCTGCACGAACGCCGGGACCGGGTCCAGGATCAGCGTCGAGATGCCCGCGTCGGCAAGCACATACGCGTGATCGTCCAGGCCGCCGATCGGGTGCAGCGCGGTGCGCCGCGAGCCCACGATCTGACCGGCGCCGATGGTGAACAGCACCTCGGGCCGGTTCAGGGCCAGCACGCCGACCGGGGTGCCGGTGGTGACGCCGTGTTCGGCGAAGGCGTCGATGTAGCGGCTCATGCCGTCGAGCACCTCACCGCCGGTGAGGATGTGGTCGCCGAGGGTGAGCACCGGACGGTTGCGATGCCGCTTCAGCCCGGCCACCAGGGCGTGACCGTTGTGCACGGGCAGCCGGAGCATGGTGTCGGGATCGATTGCACTCATGGGGTTCTCAATTCATCCGATGGTCACGCCGTGTGGGCCGCGTACAGGGTGACGACGACCGCGCCGCCCAGGCCCAGATTGTGCGCCAGTGCGGTGCGCGCGCCCGCCACCTGACGGTCGCCCGCGAGTCCGCGCAGCTGCCAGCTCAATTCGGTGCACTGCGCCAGGCCGGTCGCGCCGAGCGGGTGGCCCTTGGAGATCAGGCCGCCGGACGGGTTGACCACCCAGGTGCCACCGTAGGTCGTCGCGCCCGACTCGACCAGGGCTCCGGACTCGCCCTCGCCGCACATGCCCAGCGCCTCGTAGGTGATGAGCTCGTTGATGGAGAAGCAGTCGTGCAGCTCGATCACATCGACGTCGTTGACGGTGATCCCGGCGCGCGAGAACACCTTCGACGACGCGGCGCGGGTCATGGGCGCGCCGACCACGTCGATCATGGAGCCGGTGGAGAAGGAAGTGCCGTCGTCGGTGGCCAGCTCCTGGGCCAGGATCTCGATGGCCTGGTCCTCGAGGCCGTTGGCCTTCACGAACTCCTCGCTCACCACGACCGCGGCGGCCGCGCCGTCGGACATGGGCGAGCACTGCGAGCGGGTCAGCGGGCCGTGCACCGGCTTGTCGCCGAGGACCTGCTCGAGGGTGTACGCGTCCTGGAACTGGGCCAGCGGGTTGTTGGTCGAGTGCTGGTGGTTCTTCACCGCGACCGCGGCCAGCTGCTCGGGGGTGGTGCCGTAGCGCTTCATGTGCTCGATGGCGGCATTGCCGAAGAACTGGGTGGTGATCGGCGCGGCCGAGAACTCGAAGAGTTCCTTGTTCACCTTCAGGTGGTGGTCGACCGTGGTGACCTTCGGCTTGGTGGCCGGGCCCGCCATGGCCTCCTTGGTCATCTGCTCGAAGCCGACGGCCAGGGCGACATCGGTGATGCCGGCGGCGACCCACTCGCGGGCGAACATGAGCGCGGTGGAGCCGGTCGCGCAGTTGTTGTTCACGTTCACGACCGGGATGCCGGTGAGACCGATGTCGTAGAGCGCCCGCTGACCGGCGGCCGAGGGCTGGAAGACGTAGCCGACCGCGGCGCGCTGCACCTGGTCATAGGTGACGCCCGCGTCCTTCAGCGCGCCGTTCACGGCCTCGGCGACCATCTCCGGGTAGGTCCACTCGCGGGAACCGATCTTGACGAACGGCGTCATGTTCACGCCGACGACGAAAACGCGTCGCATTGGGTTGTCCACTCCTGTTCTTCGGGAACGTAATTCGTTGTGACTAGTCGGCGCGCGGGACGCGGCCGTCGATATCGGTGAAGCCGTACGCCTCGGCCAGGTCGGCGACCTTCCAGGCTTTCCCGGTGCGTGCCAGGCGATCCGGGTCCGCGGCCAGGGCGGTGACGGCGCGACCGGCGAAGTGCGGGGTCTCGGCCTGATCCAGGTCGAAGGTGCCCTCGCCGGGCAGGGTGACCAAGCGGCGGCCCTGGGCGTCGGCCGGAACCATCTGCAGCAGTTCGGTATTGACGATGCCCGGCCAGATGGACACCGCGGTGGTGCCGGTGCCCTCGAGGTCGTGGGCCATGTCGGCGGTGAGCCGGTCCACGGCGGTCTTGCCGACCCCGTAGACCGCGTTATGCATGTGGCGGACCGCGCCGGGGGAGGACACGCTCACGATCAGGCCCTGCGACTCGATGAGCAGGGGTGCGGCGAAAACGCTGGCCACGTAATGGGATCGGACGCCGATGTCGAAGCCCTCGTCCCAGGCCTTCGGCGGCACCTCCCAGAACTTGCGCCCGATCCAGCGCGCCGAGGCGGGGGAGTTGTAGACGTTGTTGACCAGTACGTCCAGCCGGCCCTGCTCGTCGCGGATCTGCGCGAAGAGTTTCTCCACCGCGGCATCGTCGCGGTGATCGCACACCACCGCGACCCCGTGCCCGCCGAGGGCGTCGATCTCGGCGGCAGTCGCGGAGACGGTGCCCGGCAGGTGCCCGGCCGTGACGGTGCGCCCGGTGACGTACACGGTCGCCCCGGCCGCGCCCAGCTCCAGGGCGATGCCCTTGCCGATGCCCCGGCTGGCCCCGGTCACCACCGCGACCTTTCCGGCGAGAATCTTGGGTATTTCGCTCACGACCTCTGGACATTACCTTGAAATAGGAACGTGTTCTAGAAATTGGAGGCGGAGTGGAACTGACGCATCGGACGATCGACACCGGGGAGGTCCGCCTGCACGTCGCGGATCAGGGCGAGGGCTTCCCGGTCGTCTTCTGTCACGGGTTCCCGCACACCTGGTACATGTGGCACCACCAGCTCGACGCGGTCGCCGCCGCGGGCTACCGTGCCCTGGCCCCCGACCTGCGCGGATACGGCCGCACCGAGGCCCCCGCGGACCCGGAGGCCTACACCAACGCCGCCGTCATCGGCGACCTCACGGCCCTGCTCGACGACATCGGCGCGGAAAAGGCCGTCTTCGTCGGCCTCGACTTCGGCGCGCAACTGGTGTGGGAACTGAGCCTGCGCGCCCCCGAACGGGTCGCCGGCGTCGTGGTCCTGAACAACCCGTTCGCCCCGCGGCCCCCGCGCCCGCCGTCGGCCTTCTGGACCAAAGCGGCCGAACGCCACTTCCTGCACCTGTCCTACTTCCAGACCCCCGGCGTCGCCGACGCCGAACTCGCCGCCGACCCGCGCGGCTTCCTGGCCCGGGTCTACTACTCGCTCTCCGGCGACTACCACTACCTCGACACCTGGAAGAACCCGCCCGGCCTCGGCTACCTCGACGTCCTCCCGCAGGCCCCCGCCCTGCCCTGGCCGTGGCTGTCCCAGGCCGAATTCGACACCCTCGTGGCCGATTTCGAGCGCACCGGCTTCACCGGCGGCCTCAACTGGTACCGCAACCTCGACCGCAACTGGGAACTCACCGAGGCCTACGCCGGCGCCAAGGTGGAAGTCCCCACCTACTTCCTCTACGGCGAGAACGACCCGGACATGGAAGGCTTCGCCGGCCGCGACCCGCTGGCCACGCTCCGGGCCAATGTCACCGACCTGCGTGAGGTCCGCGACGTGCCGGGCGCGGGCCACCTGGTCCAGCTCGAACGTCCCGACGCCGTCAACGGATTCCTGATCGAGGCGCTGAAGGGTCTCGACCTCGACCGGTAGCCGCGCGATGATCGACCGGCGCGGGCCGGTCGATCCCGCGTCGCCGGTGCCCGGCGGTCGTCGCGCGCGCTGATCAGGCGAGGCGAGCCCGGGCCTCGGTTAAGCTGTCCGCCTTCCTCGGTGAATCTCGATGGTGGCTTCGGCGCGCTCATCGGTCTGGACATGGTCGAGTTCGACCGTGACGGTGCGCGCAGCCTGTGTCGGCTCACGGTCGCGCCCCAACCTTCGCAGTCTTCCCGGCCAGAACCGACGCATAGCGGTCAGCGGGCACACTGCGGGCCCGTCGTCGAATTCAGTTGGTGGCCCGGCAGTTCTGGCCCCTCGTGACCGGAACCGCCGTGGTCGCCGGAACACCCAGTGTCGGCGCGGGAACGGTGGTCGTGGTCACGGGTAGCGGCCGGGCGCGTCGGTCTCGGCCGATTCGACGACGGCGTGGTCGCCGTCGATCTCGCGGACCTCGAACACCGACTGCCCACCAGCCCCCGAGAAGCTGGGGGCATGGCATCTGGGTCGTTCGCGTCTAACGTTTGTTGCGGCACAGCCACAATGAGGTGGTTCGGTGGTGTGCGCGGAACTGCGGATGGATCGGATGAGATGGTCGAGGCATTGGGTCGGAAGCGGTGGTTCGTGGTGGGCGCCGTTGTCGTGACGGGGTTCGTGGGCGGGTGTGCCACGGAATCCACGGGGCGGGTGGAGGATTCGGTGCCGACGGTGCGGGGTGCCGCCGGGGTGCCGGGGCCGCTGAAGATCGCGTTTGCGGATGGCTGGCAGTCAGTGTTCGTGATGAATCCGGACGGTAGTGGGGTCACTCGCATTGCCACGGGCTCGGACCCGAGTTTCGCACTGGATGGTTCGAGGATCGTCGTGGCCGGCGCCGGGATCTCCACGATGGATCCGGATGGCGGCAATATCACGAGAGTCGCGGACGGCGGATACGGCCCGACGTTCGCGCCCGACGGGCGCACCATCGCTTTCGCCCGCGGCGGCGCCATCTACCTGGTGGACAGTACCGGCGAAAATCTTCGGCGACTCACCGATATCCCGGACCCCGCGACGGTGGGCCCCGATCTGGTGTCGGCCAACTCCCCCTCGTTTGCGCGCGATGGTTCGGCGATCGTTTTCGTCAGGGCGGGGATCATTTGGCTCATGGCGGGCGACGGCACCGGCCAGCGGGAACTGCTGCGGGACCAGTTCTACAACTCCGGTCCGAAATTTACCGCCGACGGCGCTGACATCGTGTTCACCAGCAATCGAGGTGGCAGGGACCAGTCCGAGATTTACACGATGAAACGCGACGGCACCGATATCCGGGCCCTCACCACCGATGGGGTCGGCGGCCTGTCCCTCTCGCCGGATGGCAGGAGAATCCTCTACACGCGTATGAGCCGGACCCGGTCGAACGCCGAAGTCTGGGAGATGAATGTGGACGGCAGCAACCCGCACCGTCTCACCGATCCGAACCTAGTGGCGCAATCTCCCAGCATGGGAGGAACCGGTCCTTCGTGATCGCCGGGTCAGCTCAACGTTCGTCCGGATAGCCCCACTCCAGATCGATGTCCGCCGCGGGCGCGATCCTGCGGACGGCCGCGGTGAAATCTCGCTCGAAGACCGGCCGCCTCTCCCCGAATCCCCGGATGATGATCGGCCCATGCTCGCTGCACACCACAAGAGGTCTCCATGGTGCGGACGAGTCGTTGCCCGAGGCGGGTGCCTGGCGGGTACCGCGATGAGCATGCCGCCGCTGCCGAGCAGCGCCTCGATCGTGAATCCGGCGAAGACCGCCCCCGGCACCAGCACCATGCGCACAGTCCGGCCGCTTCCCGGGGCCACCGCAGGGTTTCCTGTCTCGGGTACGGCTGGCGCGGTCCAGGTGCGCGAGCATCAGCCCGAATGATGGTGACCGGTGGGTGGAGAACCGGACATTCTGGTAGAAAACCGGTCATGATTCGGCGTCCGACCGCGATCTTCTGTTCGTACGTCCAGTCCGGGGGTACGGTCGGGCTCAGTCGGGAAAGTCGATGAGGAGGCCCGGATCATGGCAGCGCGAGTTCATGCCTTCACCGATGACGCATTGGGTGAGCACGACGGCGTGGGGATCGCCGAGCTGATCCGGCGCGGCGAGCTCAGCGCCGCCGAGGTCGCCAAGGCGGCGCGGGAGCGGGCGGCTCGGGTGAATCCGGAGCTGAACGCGCTCGTGGTCGATCTGGATACGCCGCTGGTGTCTGGGGAGCGCGACGCACTGCTCTACGGCGTGCCCACCTACGTCAAGGACAACACCGACGTGTCCGGGCTGCCCACCCAGCACGGCAGCGCCGCGTGGCGAGCGCGGCCCGCGAAAGCGCACGGCCCCTTCACGAAACAGTTTCTCAGCACCGGGATGACCGTGCTCGGCAAGACCACGCTGCCGGAGTTCGGGCTCAACGCCACCACCGAATTCGCCGATGCCGCACCGACACACAACCCGTGGGCCACCGGATACTCCTCCGGAGCGTCCTCGGGTGGTGCGGCCGCCATGGTCGCCGCGGGCGTGGTGCCGATCGCGCACGGCAATGACGGCGGCGGCTCGATCCGCATCCCCGCCGCCTGCTGCGGGCTGGTCGGATTGAAGCCGACCCGGGGCCGCCACATCGACGGCCCGCAGGCTCGCTCCATGCCGATCAACCTCGTCTCCGAGGGTGTGCTCACCCGCACCGTCCGCGACACCGCCACGTATTTCGCTGCCGCCGAACGCTTCTGGCGCAATCCGGCGTTGCCGCCGGTCGGCCTGGTCGAAGGTCCCGCGCAACGGCGCCTGCGGATCGGCGTGCTCACCGAACCCATCACCGGCGCGGTCCTCGACCCGCAGGTTCGGGCCGTTCACGACGACACCGTCGCCCTGCTGGAAAGTCTGGGCCATGAGGTGCGCCCGCTCGCGTACCCGGTGGATCGCGGCTTCGCCGACGACTTCGCCACCTACTGGGCGATGCTGGCGTTCCTGTTGGGCCGCACCGGCAAACTCACCCTCGACCGCTCCTTCGACCCCGCCCGCCTGGACCCGTTCACCCGCGGGCTGGCCGCCCGGTTCGGCGGCTCCGCGCTGCGCTCGCCCGCGGTGCTCTACCGGCTCTCCCGCATCCGGCAGGCCTACGCCGCGTCGTTCCGTGACGTCGAACTCGTGGTGTCCCCGGTCCTGGCGAGCGTGACCCCGCACCTGGGGTACCTGAGCCCCGACCAGCCCTTCGACGAGGTCTTCGAGCGCCTGCTGAACTACGTCACCTACACCCCGCTGGCGAACGTGACCGGTGCGCCGGCCCTGTCGCTGCCCTTGGGCGCGTCCGCCGACGGCCTCCCCATCGGCATGATGTTCTCCGCCGCGCACGGCGACGAACGCACCCTGCTCGAACTCGCTTACACCCTGGAGGCGGAGCGGCCCTTCCGCCGCATCCAGGAGTGAGCGCGGCGGAAGATCACCATCTCCGAGCTCAGACCGTGACGGGCCGCAGGGCGTCCGGCGTCAGATCCTTCAGCGTCGGATACCCGTCCACCGCCATGATCAGATCCGCCTCGGCCAGCAACGTGCGCAGCACGTGCACGATGCCGTCCGCCCCGCCCAGCGCCAGCCCGTACGCGTAGGGCCGCCCGATGCCGACCGCCGACGCGCCCAGCGCGAGGGCCTTGATGATGTCCGCGCCCGACCGGACCCCGGAATCGAACAGGACGGGCAGCCCGTCCGCGGCTGACACCACGCCCGGCAGCATGTCCAGGGCCGGGAGCCCGCCATTGGCCTGGCGGCCACCGTGATTGGAGCAGTAGATGCCGTCCACGCCCAGATCCTTGGCGCGGCGCGCGTCATCGGGATGACCGATGCCCTTCACGATCAGCGGCAGCTTGGTCAGCGACCGCAGCCACGGCAGGTCGGCCCAGGTGAGCGGATTGCCGAAGACCTGGATCCAGCGCAGGATCGCCGTCTGCGGATCCTCCTCGGGCGACTTGGCCAGGCTCGCCCGGAACACCGGGTCGGTGAAGTAGTTGGCCAGGCAGTGTCCGCGCAGCTGCGGGAGGTTGCCGGTCGACAGGTCGCGCGGCCGCCACCCGGTCACCCAGGTGTCGAGGGTGACCACGATGGCCTTGAATCCGGCCTTTTCGGCGCGCTCGACGAGGCTCGCGGCCAGGTCCCGGTCGGTGGGGGTGTAGAGCTGGAAGAACCCGGGGGTGTCACCGAACTCGGCGGCGACGTCCTCCATCGGATCGACCGTCAGCGTGGACGCCACCATCGGCACGCCGGTGCGCGCCGCCGCCCGCGCGGTCGCCAGATCCCCGTGCCCGTCCTGCGCGCACAACCCGATCACCCCGACCGGCGCCATGAAAACCGGTGCGGCCCAGGTGCTCCCGAACAACTCGACGGACAGGTCGCGCTCTTTGGCCCCGACGAGCATGCGCGGCATCAGACCCCACCGATCGAACGCCGCCACATTGGCGTTCTGGGTCCGCTCGTCGCCCGCGCCGCCCGCCACATACGAGTACACCGACGGCGGCATCGCCGCCCGCGCCCGCTCGGCCAGATCCGTGTAGCTCACCGGCATCGCCGGCACCACCCCGCGCAACCCGTTGAAGTAGATCTCGTTCTGAAAATCACCGAATGCCACGCGCAACCTCCTTGTTCACGCACCCGCCGCCGGAGCGCCCCGTCATTCTGCCAGCAGACCCTACCGGTGGGTAAGAAGTTGCGACGGCGGGACCTGCCACACCCCGCGGGGTCTCTCGACCAGTGGCAGGTCCCGTCGGCGCTCGGCGCGGAAACCGGAGCTCAGCGCACCGGCAGGTTCCAGCGCGCGGCCGGGGCGAACACCCCGGCCGGGTCGTAGCGGCGGCGCGTGTCGACCAGGCGTTCGCGCTGCGGCTCGGTCCAGGCCGTCAGGGTGTCGGACGCCCCGCCGAGCGGGTTCAGGCCGAAGTTCGGCGTGGCGGCGTCCAGACTCCACCGGTCCAGTGCCGTCGCCACCCGATCGAGCGCGGCGGGGACCACATCGGCGATCGGCGGGGCCAGCACGCCGACCGCGAAGACCTGGAACGCCGCGTGACGGCCCGCGATCGTGTTGAGCGACTGCGGCTCCCGCGCGATCGCGCCGCCGAACACCCGGATCTCGGCCATATTGATCGGCGCCCCCACGACCGCCCCGAGCAGGGCGTCGAGGGCCGCGTCCGGCAGTTCCCGCAGCAAGGTCCCCCGATCCAGTGCGGGCATCGGATGGGTCGGGTCATTGTGGATGGAAGCCAAAGCCGTGTAAGGCATTTCGGCGACGGTGTCCATCAATGGTGCGGCGACCGGGCGCAGCGGGGCGAGCAGCGCGGCCCCCTCGGCGGCGTCACCGACATGGGCGTAGCGCAGGGTCAGCACCGTGGCTCCGCGCAGTGGCTCCGGAATCTCCGGCAGCGGCGGCAGATTCAGGATCGCGACCGAACTGGTGACCGTCTCCGGTGCGGCCGCCAGCCAGTTCCGCCAGGCTCGCAGCACGACCGCCGCGTCCTCGATGCGGTAGGTGAGGCTGCCGGCGTAGAGGGTGTGGATCGGGAAGAGCCGGAACGTCATCTGGGTGACGATGCCGAAGGCCGCGCCGCCGCCCAGCAGTGCCCGGAACAGTTCGGGTTCGGTGTCGGGGGTGACGCGGCGCAGGGTCGCGTCGGCGGTCACCACCTCCATGGCGGTGACATGGTCGGCGGCGAAACCGTAGGTGCGCGCGATCGGGCCCAGCCCGCCGCCGAGGGTGTACCCGACGACGCCGACGCTGGTCGAGGACCCGGCGAGCCCGGCCAGCCCGAACGGGGCGGCGGCATCGAGGACCTGCTGCCAGCGCACGCCCGCGCCTACGGTCGCGGTGCGCTGATCACGGTCGATCGAGATCGCCTGAAGCAGGGTGGTGTCGACGAGGATGCTGTCCGCGGGTGTCGGCAGCACCCCGTGACCGGTCGCCCGCACCGCGACGGTGTAGCCGGACTCGACGGCGACGCGCACGGTGGCCGCGACGTCGGCGGCGCTGCTGGCCACCACGACGGCCGCGGCCGCGTGCTCGATCGCGGCATTGAATCCGGCCGCCGAGCGCTGGTACCCGTCCTCACCGGGGGTGTGGACGGCGCCGGCGACGGCCGCGCGCAGGCGTTCGACGACGGTGGCGGCCGGAATCGGATGTCGGTCGAAACCGGCCGTCGCGGCCGGATCGAAGACGCTGGACATGAGGCTCCTGAAAGTCGATGGTGCTGATCGATATTCAGGAGACCGCACAACGCTTATCGCGAACTTAGCTGTCGCCCAGCATCACCGGCGGGCTCGGAGGAGAGGGCGCTGACCAGGGCGTTCACCTCGGCGCGAGTCAATGTCGCGCCGGCCGCCACGCGTTCCTCGAACTCGGCTTCCGACAGCGCCGACCGGACCTCGGCTGCCTCGCGGACCGCGTCGACCGGATCCATCACCTCCGGCAGGAACCCGATCCGCCCACCCAGAGCGCGCACCGCCCCGAGCATCCGCGCACCGTCCGCGGGACGGCCGCTGCGGGCCGCGAGCGCCGCGGCCAGCTGCACCATCACCAGCCACGACGTCACGTCCCCGTCCCGTTCCAGCGCGGTCTGCATGGTGCGCAACGCGGTCCGCGCGTCGGTGATGTCACCGGCGTCCAGTGCGCAGCGGGCCAGCGTCCACGACGCGGAAGCCCCCGACCAGCGGTGCCCGCAGCGTTCGGCGACCGCGACCGCCTCCCGCAGTGCTGCCCGTGCTTCCTCGGCCGAGGCGGACGCGATAGCGGCCCGATGCTCGGCGACATCCGCGCCGAGCGCGTCCATCAGCTCCGCCGAGCGCGCGTCCCGCAGATGGATCGCGGCGGCCTCGGCCCGGTCCAGCACGCAGCGGCGGTGCGCCGCGCGCACCCGGTTCAGCTCGTCGGCTTCGCAACGGGCGAGCGCGAATTCGCGGATGCTCTGCAACATCCGGTAGCGGCGCGGCGACGACGCGGGCTGCACCCGCAGCAGCGATCGGCGCACCAGACCGGTCAGCGGTTCCAGCACGGCCATCGAATTCGAGACGCCGTGCACGGCCGCGGCGGCGTCGATGTCGAAGCTTCCGGCGAAGACCGCGACATCGCGCAGCAGCCGGGCTTCGGCGCGGTCGAGCAGCCGGTAGCTCCAGTCGATGGTGTCCGCGAGGCGGCGCTGTCGCGCGGGCGCGGTGCGGGCGCCTCCGGAGAGCAGCGTGAACCGGTCGGCCAGGCCGTCGGCGATCTGCTGCTCGGACAGCACCCGCAGTTGGGCGGCGGCCAATTCCACCGCGAGGGGGATGCCGTCGAGTTCGGCGCAGATCCGCCGGACCGGTTCGCGCACCGACTCGTTCAAGGACCAGCCCGCCACCACGCCCGCGGCCCGCGCGGCGAACAGCTCGACGGCCTCGGACTCGTCCAGCGGCGGTACCTCGACGATCTGCTCGCCGTCGACCGCGAGCGGCTCGCGGCTGGTGGCCAGGACCCGGATGCCGGGGCATCGAATCAGCAGCGTATGCACCACGTGGGCGACCCCGTCGAGGACGTGCTCGCAATTGTCCAGCAGCAGTGTGCCTTCCCGGTTCGCGACGATATCGGCGAGGCGATCGGGGGTGCTCGCACCCAGGACCTGCAGCGACTCGGCGATGGTGGCGGCGACCAGGTCGTCGGATTCGACCGGGGCCAGATCGACCCACCACGGCCCGTCCCCGGAGCCCGCCACCCGGGGCAGCCTCCGGCAGGTCTCGACGGCCAGCCGGGTCTTGCCGACACCGCCCGTGCCGACCAGCGTGACCAGGCGGGCAGCGCGCACGGCACGGCCGATGTCATCGAGTTCGGCGGTGCGGCCGACCAATTGGGTCCGCGGCACCGGCAGGGGACAGGCCGGCGCGGTCTCGGGCACGGTGACGGCAACCCGGGCGGGGGCCTCCGATCCGCGCAGCAGCTCCTCGTCGTGGCGCAGGATGGCGGTCTCGAGCTCCCGCAGCCGGAGTCCGGGTTCGATGCCCAGCTCGATGTCGAGCCGATCGCGGATGTCCCGCAGTGCCGCCAGCGCGTCGGATTGGCGTCCGGCCCGGTAGCGGGCCAGCGCCGTCAACTCCCAGACGCGTTCGTCGAGCGGATGCGCCACCGCCAAGGCCTCCGCGTCGAGCAGCGCGGCTTCGGCGTGGCCGGTGTCGATCCGCAACTCCACCAGCGCTTTTCGCGCCCGGAGCTCGAGCGCGGTGAGCCGCGCGATCTCCGGCCGGACGAAATCGGCATCGGCGATATCGGCGTACGGCGCGCCACGCCACTCGTCGAGCGCAGCCTCGAAGGCCCGCAGCGCTGTCGCGGAATCGCCGGTGGCGCAGGCTGCTTCGGCCGTCGCGAGGTGCCCGGTGAAGCGATGCGCGTCGATCCGATCAGCGGCCCGATCCAACTGGTAGCTGGTGGCGGACCGGACGATCACGCCCGCCGCGCCGCGCCGCCGGTCGGGCTCGAGTCGATCGCGCAGCTTCGAGATCCCGAAATGCAGTGACCCCACCGACGGTTCCACGGCGTCGTGCCACACCTGCTCGAGCAGCCGATCCGCCGACACCTCCCGCGGGAATGCCGCGATCAATGCCGCCAGCAAACTCCGCTGCCGCAGCCCGCCCAGATCGACCGGCCGTCCCTCGACCGTGGCCGCCAGTCCGCCCAGGACGTGTAGACGCACCTGCGGCCGCGCACCGTTCTCCTCGCCGTCATCCGGAAGATCACCCACGAATCACCTCACTAGCTCTCACTCGGCAATCTATCGCTGTGAGAACCGCGAAGCGCATCACCGCCGCGTGACTAGTCGTCGGCCTCGGGCGCCGGGTAGCCGATCAGTCCGCGCGCATGGCCCAGCGCGTGGCGTCCGGCGATCATGCCGGGCGACAGCGACTGCCGGGCGATCGCCCCGCCCAGGGCCCGGATCTCCGCGAAATCGATCGGCTGCCCGGCCGCGGCCGCGAGGAAGGCATCGATGGCCGGGACTGGCATCGGATGCGCCGGGTCATGGTGGATGCACGTGGTGTCCAGCAATGGTGTGGCCACCTGTCGTAGCGGCGCGAGCAACTCGGCGCCCCGGGCTGGATCTCCCGAGTGGGCGTAGCGCAGGTGCAGGACCGTTGCCCCGTGCAGCGAGGCCGGGAGGACCGGGACGGCGGGCAGGTTCAGCACCGCGACGGAGCTGGTGACGCCCTGCGGCGCGGCCGCCAGCCAGCTCCGCCAGGTCCGCAGCACGATGCCCGAGTCCTCGACGCGATAGGTGAGACCGCCCGCGTAGAGGGCGCCGGATCCGGCCGAGACCCGGACGGCGGGAGCGGCATCCGCGGCCGGGTGCCGGTAGGCGTCGGCTCCCGGCGTCGGCACAGCGCCCGCGACCGCCGCCCGCACTCGCTCGGCGACCCGATAGGCCGGAAGCGGACGCGCACCGATGGGCGCGGGCGGATCGCAGACGCTGGACATGAAGCTCCTGTCACTCGACGGGGTCGTTGACGTCCAGCAGAATGCCTGCCGCTTAGCGCGAACTTAGCGCCCTGCCCGGCAGTCTCGCGGGCTCGCCGAGAATGGAGCCGACCAGCACATTCACCTCGTCGCGGGACATGGTCGCGCCCGCCGCCAGGCTCGCCTCGAATTCCGCCGGGGGCAGCGCGTTCTCGACGGCGGCGGCCTCGCGGGCGGCGTCGATCGGGTCCATCACCTCGGGCTGGAATCCGATCCGGATGCCCAGGGCGCGGACCGCGCCGAGCAGGCGGGCCCCGTCGGCGGGGCGGTCGGCGCGGGTCGCCAGGGCCGCCGCGAGATGCGCCATCACCAGCCACGAGGTGACATCACCGTCGAGCTCGACCGCGGTGTGCATGGTGCGCAAGGCGCTTCGCGCTTCGGCGTGGTCGTCGGCCTCGAGGGCACAGCGGGTCAGGGTCCAGGAGGCCGAGGCGACGGTGAGGCGGTGGCCGCAGCGTTCGGCGACCGCGATCGCCTCGGTCAGGGCGGCGCGCGCCGCGACGGGACGATCGGCGTAGCGCAGGATTCGGCCCTCCACCATGAGCGCGTCGGCCAGCTGCCAGGGGCGGCCGTCGCGGCGGGCGACGGCCACGGCCATGGCGGCATCCGCGGCCGTGTCGCGCGTGGGGTCGGCCACCGCGCGCAGATAGGTGGTCCAGGTGCGCATCCAGGTGGCCGTGTCGCGATCGCCTTCCGTGTTCGCGATGGCGGCCGCGCGCTCCGCCATCGCCACGCCGCGCACCGGATCGCCGGAAAGATAGTGCAGCCCACCCAGTCCGCCCAGGGCGAGGGACAGGGTCGCGGCGTCCACGCCGTGGTCGGGCGGTTCGCTCGAGGCGAGCGCCGTCGTGATGGCCGGAATGCCCTCCTCGATGAATCCGCGCCGATACCAGAACCAGTACAGCGCCGCCGCCAGCCGCAGCACGTACGCGGGGTCGCCGGCGGCGAAGGCGGACGCGATGGCGGCGCGGTGTTCGGCGACATCCCGGTTGAGAGTGTCCATCGACTGCGCCGAGCGTGCGTCGCGGAGATGCGCGGCCGCGGCCTGCGCCCGCTCCAGCACGCACTGCCGGTGCGCGGCCCGGGCGCGCTCGAGCTCCCCGGCTTCGCAACGGGTGAGCGCGAATTCGCGAATCGTCTGCAACAGCCGGTACCGGCGCGGCGACGAGGCGGGCTGCACCCGCAACAGTGACCGCCGCACCAGACCGGTGAGCGGGGCCAGGACGGCCATCGACGAGGTAGCCCCGTGGACGGCGGCCGCCGCGTCGATGTCGAAACTCCCGGCGAAGACCGAGACATCGCGCAGCAGCTGCGCTTCGGCGGGATCGAGTAGCCGATAACTCCAGTCGATGGTGTCGGCCAGGCGGCGCTGCCGCACAGGCGCGGTGCGCGAACCTCCCTCGAGCAGCGTGAACCGGTCGGCCAGGCCGTCGGCGATCTGCTGCTCGGACAGCACCCGCAGCTGGGCCGCGGCCAACTCCACGGCGAGCGGGATGCCGTCCAGGTCGGCACAGATGCGCCGAACCGGTTCGCGCACACGGTCTTCGAGACTCCAGCCCTCGACCATGCCCGCGGCCCGCGCGGCGAACAACAGGACGGCCTCGGACTCGTCCAGCGGCGGAACGTCGATGACGCGCTCCCCGTCGAGGGCGAGCGGTTCACGGCTGGTGGCGATGATCCGGACCCGGGGGCAGCGGGTCAGCAGGACGTTCACCACCTCGGCGACCCCGTCGAGGACGTGTTCGCAATTGTCCAGCAGCACCGTGCATTCCCACGTCGCGACGATGTCGGCGAGCCGTTCGGGCGTACTCGCGCCGCACACCTGCATGGCCGCGGCCACGGTGGCGGCGACCAGGTCGTCGGATTCGACGGGGGCCAGATCGACCCACCACGACTGATCCTCGGCCGCCGGTGTTCGAAGCAGGCGACGGCAGGTCTCCACCGCCAGCCGGGTCTTGCCGACCCCGCCGGTGCCGACCAGGGTCACCAGCCGGCTCTCACGCACCGCGCGATAGATCTCGTCGAGTTCGTCGGCGCGCCCGATCAATTGGGTACGCGGCGCCGGCATCGGGCAGGTCGCCGCGATCAACGGGGTGACGGCCTGGACCGCGCCCGCCGACGCGGGCAGCAGCTCCTCGTCGTGGCGCAGGATCGCGGTTTCCAGTTCGCGCAACCCGACGCCCGGCTCGATGCCGAGTTCGGTGTCGAGCAGCCGCCGTACATCCCGCAATGCCGCCAGCGCCTCGGACTGCCGCCCGGCGCGGTAGCGGGCCAGCGCCGCGAGCTCCCACACCCGCTCGTCGAGCGGATGCGCGGCCACCAGCGCCTCGGCGTCGGCGAGCGCCGCTTCGATCCGGCCGGTGTCGAGTCGCAACTCCACCAAGGCTTTCCGGGCCCGCAGTTCCAGTCCGGTCAGCCGCGCGATCTCCGGCCGCACGAAATCGGCGTCGGCGATATCGGCGTAGGGCGCGCCCTTCCATTCGCTCAACGCGGTTTCGTAGGCGCGCAGCCCGGCCGCGGAATCCCCTGCCGCGCACGCTGATTCGGCGTCGGCGAGCTGCCCGGCGAAGCGGTGCGCGTCGATCCGATCCGCGTCCAGGGCCAGCTGGTACCGCGTGCCGGACCGCACGATCACCCCTTCGGCGCCGCGCCGCCGCTCGGGTTCGAGCCGGTCGCGCAGCTTCGAGATCCCGAAATGCAGTGAGCTGACCGAGGGTTCGGCCGCATCGTGCCACACCTGTTCGAGTAGCCGGTCCGCGGACACCTCCCGCGGATAGGCCGCGATCAGGGCCGCGAGCAGACTCCGCTGCCGCAACCCGCCCAGGTCGACCGGCCGCCCCGACACCGTCGCGGCCAGTCCACCCAGCACATTCACCAACACTTCCGGCCGAACGCCGACCCCCTCGGCGTCACTCGGCGGACCACCCACGAATCACCTCGCTACTACTCTCTCGCAATCTATCCCGCCGCCCGCGCGGCGTCGTGGATGGGCGTTCAGTAGTGGGCGTTGAGGTACTCCGCCGCGTGGGTCGTCCACAGCACGTTCGTGCCGGGCATGTTGTGGCCGGAATACCGGACGTGCTCGCCGTCGGGCCAGGGCGTCAGGTACCCGAGCAGGCCGCGCATCGCGGCGGTGTAGCGGTCCAGGTTGGCGACCGGGTTCTGGAGCAGGAAGTTCAGCAGTTCGTGGAACAGCATCGGGGTGAGGTTGCCGATCCGCGCGCCCTCGACGAGGGAGAACGGCGAGATGGCGGTGTCGATGGCGCGCAGCGGGGAGTCGCCGGGGGAGGAGGTGATGATGTCGTTGGGGTTGGCGTACTCGCGCACGTCCAAGCCCGCCGGCCAGGCGCCGCGCTGACCGTGCAGGCCGTAGGTCTGCGGCGGGCACAGGTCGCCCACGGACTGGCCCTTGCGGCGCATGGGGTTGGCGATGTTCACCGTGAACGCGATCTCGAGCGGCGACCCGTCGACATTGGTGTAGACGCCCGCGCGCACACCCTGCAGGATCGTGCTGGCCACGATCCCGCCCAGCGAATAGCTCAGCAGGCCGCACACATTCGGCGAATCCTGGATGGCCTTGACCCCGGCCGCGACCCCGAGCCGCACCGAGGTGTCCAGCGAGGAGCCCCAGGTGCTGGGCACCGGGCCGATCTCGGCGGGCCAGTCCGGTTCGAACGCGCTGAACTTGCTCGTGTCCAGCAGCTTGGTGACATCGTGCAGCATGCCCGCCGGTGTTCCGTCGGAATTGCGCTGCTCCCCGGTGCCGCGCAGGGTGATGATGTCGATCATGGCGTTCCCCTCCATGCGCCGAACCTTTCGGCGCGGATTCGACGCTAGAAGCGTCCTACCAGCTAATCGCGAGTAGTCGGCTACCCGTTTACAACGGTTCGGGTGATCAGGGCATGCGGGGACGCCGTGCGTCGCACGGGGCCGGGATTTCGGCGGAGACGACGAACGGCGGGCCCGGATCGATCGATCCGGGCCCGCCGTTCGATGGAACTAGTGCGGCAGGTCCACCGCGGCGGTCTCGTCCAGCAGCCAGGTGGTGGACTCGGTGCCGATCGCACCCGCCGCCGGGATGTCGAGCGGCGACGCCCCGTTGAGGGCGGCGGCCACCGCGGCCGCCTTGGCCTCACCGGACACGATCAGCATGACGTGGCGCGACTTGCGGATCGCGGGCAGCGTCAGCGTGATGCGCACGGCCGGCGGCTTGGGCGAATGGGTCTCCGCGACGACCAGCTCGTGCTCTTCGCGGGTGGCGTCGGTGTGCGGGAACAGCGAGTTGATGTGCCCTTCCCCGCCCATCCCGAGCAGGTGCAGGTCGAACGCGCCGTGCTCGGCCAGGTGCGCGTGCACGGTGGCCGAGTACTCGCCCGCGGCCTCGAGCGGGTCCGGGTAGTCGCCGCTCGAGGTCTCGGTCGGATGCACCCGGGCCGGGTCGACCGGGACGTGGTCGAGCAGCGCGTGGCGGGCCTGGAGTTCGTTGCGCTCCGGGTCGCCGGTGGGCACGAAACGCTCGTCGCCCCAGAAGATGTCGACCTTGCCCCAGTCGATGTCGCCGGGGGCCTTGCGCACCAGTTCCAGCAGCGCGATGCCGGTGCCGCCGCCGGTCAGGACCACCGAGGCGGAGCCGCGCAGACGCTGCGCCTCCACCACCTGCGCGACGAAGCGGGCGGCCGCGGCCATCACCAGATCGTCGACGGTGGTGAAGGTTTCGACGGCGGGCTTACTCATAGGTCACCCTTTCGATTCCGGTGAGGGCCTCGGCGTAGATGTCGTCGGCGTCGAGGTGACGCAGTTCCTCGGCCAGGCAGTCCTTGGTCTCGCGGCGCGCCAGCGCGAAACGCTGGTCGGGCTCGCCGGTGCGGGACAAGGTCGCGGTGCGGCCGTGCTGCGGGCGGGAAATGGCGATCGACACCGAGGGCCGACGCATCTCCACCTTCAGCTCGCCGGTACGGCGCACCACCGGGCAGTCCAGCCGCGCGGCCAGCCAGCCCGCCAGCATGTCCAGCGCCGGCTCTTCCTTCAGACCCGAGATCGTCACCGACTCAACGGTTTCGAACGGGGCCTCGTCGAGCGCCGCCGCCAGCAGCGCCCGCCAGTAGGTGACCCGGCTCCACGCCAGATCGGTGTCGCCGGTCGCGTAGGAGTGCCGGCGACCCTTGATGGTGGCCTGCGGATCGGCCGCGAAGGTGGCGTCGGTGATGCGGCGGGTCGCCAGGCGGCCCACCGAATCCTTGGACGGGAACTCCGGCGCGCCCCGCGGCCACCACGCCACCACGGGGGTGTCGGGCAGCAGGAACGGGATCACCACGCTGGCCTCGTGCGGCACCAGATCGCCCTGCAGCCGCAGCACGATCACCTCGGCCGCGCCCGCGTCGCCGCCCACGCGGATCTGCGCGTCCAGCCGCGTCTGGGCCATGCGGTCGCCGCGGGCCAGCACGATCACCCGGCAGGGGTGTTCGCGGCTGGCGTCGTTGGCGGCGTCGATGGCGTCCTCGGCCTCGGAGCTGTCGAGGGTGCACACCACCAGGGTGAGCACCCGGCCCATGGTGACCACGCCATTGGATTCCCGCAGTTGCACAAGGCGTTTCGACACCTCGCGGGTGTCGGTGTCGGGCATGTCGATGATCATCGGGCGGGCTCCTGGGTGGGTGTGGTCACGGCCGCCGCCATTCCCGCCCGCTGCGCGCGAGCATCTCGTCGGCGGATTCCGGACCCCAGCCGCCCGCCTCGTACGGGTCGGGTTTGCCGGTCGCGGCCCAGTGTTCGAGCGCGGGATCGAGGATGCGCCAGGACAATTCGACCTCCTCGTTGACCGGGAACAGCGACGGCACCCCGAGCAGCACGTCCAGGATGAGCCGCTCGTAGGCCTCGGGGGAGTCCTCGGTGAACGCCTCGCCGTAGCTGAAGTCCATGTTCACGTCGCGCACCTCCATGGACGATCCGGGCACCTTGGACCCGAATCGCATGGTGATGCCCTCGTCCGGCTGCACCCGGATGACCAGCGCGTTCTGCCCGAGTTCCTCGGTCATGGTCTGGTCGAAGGGCAGGTGCGGGGCGCGTTTGAACACCACCGCGATCTCGGTGACGCGCCGCCCCAGGCGTTTGCCGGTGCGCAGGTAGAACGGCACGCCCGCCCAGCGGCGGGTCGCCACGGACAGGGTGATGGCGGCGTAGGTCTCGGTGCGGGAGTTGGGGTCGAAGCCCTCCTCCTGCAACAGGCCCACCACCGGCTCGCTGCCCTGCCAGCCCGCCGTGTACTGGCCGCGTGCGGTCGTCTCGTCCAGTGGCGCAACGAGTTTCGTCGCCGAGAGCACCTTGATCTTCTCGATCTGCAACTGCTTGGGCTGGAAGCTCACGGGCTCTTCCATGGCCGTCAGCGCCAGCAGCTGCAGCAGGTGGTTCTGGATGACGTCGCGGGCAGCGCCGATTCCGTCGTAGTACCCCGCGCGACCACCCAGGCCGATGTCCTCGGCCATGGTGATCTGCACGTGGTCCACATAGTTGGCGTTCCAGATCGGATCCCACAGCTGGTTGGCGAAGCGCAGCGCCAGAATGTTCTGGACGGTCTCCTTGCCCAGGTAGTGGTCGATGCGGAACACCGACCGCTCCGGGAACACCGTGTTGACCAGCTCGTTGAGTTCCTGCGCGCTGTTCAGGTCGTGCCCGAACGGCTTCTCGATCACCACTCGCCGCCACGGTTCCGGTTGCCCCGCAGGGGAATCGGTCGGTTTGGCCAGCCCGTTCTTGGACAGCTGTTCCAGCACGATGGGGAAGTCGCTGGGCGGGATCGACAGGTAGAAGGCGGTATTGCCGCCCGTCCCGCGATCCCGGTCCAGATCCTTGAGGGTGGTGGCCAGCTTGTGGAAGGCCGCGTCGTCCTCGAACGTGCCGCGGACGAAACGCAGACCCTCCTTGAGCTGCTGCCACACCTCCTCGCGGAAGGGGGTGCGCGCCGAGGACGACACGGACTCGTGAACCAGGTTCGCGAAGTCCTCGTCGGTCCAGTCCCGGCGCGCGAAGCCGATCAGCGAGAAGCCCGGGGGCAGCAGCCCCCGGTTCGCCAGATCGTAGATGGCCGGCAGCACTTTGCGCCGCGACAGGTCACCGGTAACGCCGAATATCACCACGTTGCACGGTCCGGCGATGCGGGGCACCCGGCTGTCGCGATCATCGCGCAGCGGGTTGGGCATCGCGACCGTCGTCGCCGCGCGAGCCACGGTCAGTTGCCTCCCGCGACCTGCAGCTTTTCGGTGGTGGCGACGAGCAGTTCCTGCCAGGAGGCGACGAACTTGTCGACGCCCTCGGTCTCGAGCACACCGAACACGTCGTCCAGGTCGATGCCCACCGCGACCAGCTGGTCGAAGACCGCCTGTGCCTGCTCCGCCTTGCCGACAGCCGCGTTCGGCACGATCACGCCGTGGTCGGCGACGGCCTCGAGGGTCTTCTCCGGCAGCGTGTTCACGGTGTCGGGGGCGACCAGCTCGGTCACGTACATGGTGTCGGAGTACTCGGGGTTCTTCACACCGGTCGAGGCCCACAGCGCGCGCTGCTTGTTGGCGCCCTGCGACGACAGCTTGTTGAACACGTCGGTGTGCTTGCCGCCGTCGAAGATGTCCTGGTAGGCGGCATAGGCCAAGTGCGCGTTGGCGATTCCGGCCTTGCCGCGCAGCGCCAGCGCCTCCGGGGTGCCGATGGCCTCGAGCCGCTTGTCGATCTCGGTGTCCACGCGGGAGACGAAGAACGAGGCGACGGACTGGACCTTGGCGATGTCGTGCCCGGCGGTGGTGGCGTTGCGCAGACCGTCGAGGTAGGCGCCCATCACCGCGATGTAGCGCTGCACCGAGAAGATCAGCGTCACGTTCACGCTGATGCCCTCGGAGATGACCCGGGTGATGGCCGGGAGGCCGGCCTCGGTCGCCGGGATCTTGATGAACAGGTTGGGCCGGTCCACGATCTTCCACAGCTCGATGGCCTGGGCCACCGTGCCGTCGGTGTCGAAGGCCAGGCGCGGGTCGACCTCGATGGAGACGCGGCCGTCGACGCCCTTGGACGCGGCGAAGACGTCGGCGAACACGTCGCATGCCGCGCGCACGTCATCGGTGGTGATGGTGCGGATGGCCGAGTCGACGTCCGCGCCGCGGGCGGCGAGCTCGGTGACCTGCTCGTCGTAGGCGTGGCCCTTCGACAGCGCGCCCTGGAAGATGGTCGGGTTGGTGGTGACGCCGACGACATTGCGAGAGTCGATCAGTCCCTGGAGATTTCCGGACTTGATGCGATCGCGCGACAGGTCGTCCAGCCACACCGAAACCCCGGCGGCCGACAGGGCCGCGGTGTTCGAGTTCTGGGTCATGACAACTATCCCTTCACCTTGGCGAGCGAGCGGGTGGCAGCGGCGACCACGGCATCAGCGGTGATGCCGAACTCGCGGAACAGCGTCTTGAAGTCGGCCGAGGCACCGAAGTGCTCGATGGAGACGTTCTCACCGGCGTCGCCGGTGAAACGGTGCCACGGCATCGCGATGCCGGCCTCCACCGAGACGCGGGCCCGCACCGACGGCGGCAGCACCTCGTCGCGGTAGGACTGCTCCTGCGCGTCGAACCACTCCACACACGGCATGGACACCACGCGGGTGCCGATGCCCTGTGCCTCGAGCGTAGCGCGCGCGTCGACCGCGAGCTGCAGTTCCGAACCGGTGGCGATCAGGATTACCTGCGGTGTGCCGGTGGAGGATTCGGCCAGGATGTAGCCGCCCTTGCGGACGCCCTCGTAGCTGGTGCCCTCCTGGATCGGCAGGTCCTGGCGGGTCAGCGCCAGTGCGGACGGGCCGTCCTGGTGCGGCGGCTCGGAGACCAGGAAGTGCGAATGCCGTTCGGCGCTATCGCGTTCCAGGATGGTGCGCCAGGCGTAGGTGGTCTCGTTGGCGTCACCCGGGCGGACCACGTTCAGGCCGGGGATGGCGCGCAGCGCGGCCAGGTGCTCGATCGGCTGGTGGGTGGGGCCGTCCTCGCCCAGGCCGATGGAGTCGTGGGTCCACACGTAGGTGACCGGGGTGCGCATGAGCGCGCCCAGGCGCACCGCGGGACGCATGTAGTCGGAGAACACCAGGAAGGTGCCGCCGTACGGACGGGTCGGTCCGTGCAGGGCGATGCCGTTCAGGATCGAGCCCATGGCGTGCTCACGCACACCGAAGTGCAGGGTCCGGCCGTACGGGTTGGCCTTCCACGCGCCGGTGGAGATGGACTCCGGGCCGAAGGACGCCGCACCCGGCATGGTGGTGTTGTTGGACTCGGCGAGGTCGGCCGAACCGCCCCACAGCTCCGGCAGCACCGGGGCCAGCGCCGCGAGCACCGCGCCGGACGCCTTACGGGTCGCCATGGCCTTGCCCGGCTCGTGCTCTGGCAGGGTCTCGGTCCAGCCTTCGGGCAGGCGACGCTCCTGCAGGCGGTCGAACAGCGCCTTGTTGTCGGGGTTCGCGGCGGCCCACGCCTCGTACTGCTCCTGCCAGGCCGCGCGGGCGGCCTTGCCGCGGTCGGCGACATTGCCGCGCGAGTGCGCGATCACGGCGGCGTCCACGTCGAAGCTCTTCTCCGGGTCGAAGCCCAGGATCTTCTTGGTGGCCGCGACCTCGTCGGCGCCCAGCGCGGCGCCGTGCGAGGAACCGGTGTTCATCTTGTTCGGGGCCGGGAAGCCGATGATGGTGCGCAGCAGGATGATCGACGGCTTGTCGGTCACGGCCTGCGCGGCGGCGATGGCTTCCTCGATGGCGGTGACGTTCTCGCCGCCCTCGACGGTCTGCACGTGCCAGCCGTAGGCCTCGTAGCGCGCGGCCACGTCCTCGGTGAACGCGATGCGGGTGTCGTCCTCGATGGAGATCCTGTTGTCGTCGTAGAAGACGACCAGGTTGCCCAGCTGCTGGGTGCCCGCCAGCGAGGACGCCTCGGAGGTGACGCCCTCCTCCATGTCACCGTCGGAGGCGACGACATAGATGAAGTGATCGAACGCACTCTCGCCCTGCGCGGCTTCGGGATCGAACAGGCCGCGTTCACGCCGCGACGCCATCGCCATGCCGACCGCCGACGCCAGACCCTGGCCCAGCGGGCCGGTGGTGATCTCGACGTGGTCGGTGTGGCGGTACTCCGGGTGGCCCGGGGTCAGCGAACCCCACTTGCGCAGGTGCTCGAGGTCGGTCAGCTCGAGGCCCATGCCGGCCAGGTACAGCTGGATGTAGAGGGTGAGGCTGGAGTGGCCGCACGACAGGACGAAACGGTCACGACCCACCCATGCCGGATCGGCCGGATCCAGGCGCATCACGCGCTGGAACAGGGTGTAGGCCAGCGGGGCGAGGCTCATGGCGGTGCCCGGGTGGCCGTTGCCGGCGTTCTGGACCGCATCGGCGGCGAGGACCCGGGCCGTGTCGACGGCTCTGGTATCCAGATCGGTCCAGTCGGTGGGGTGGTTCGGCTGAGTGAGCGCGCGGATGTCGTCTGTGACTGACACGACCGAGGTTCTCCTGACCTTCTCGTCAAACGATGCGGTTGTGGGCGGCGGGGGATTCGCTGCGTTCGATCCGGGTGCGACGCGGCCGCACCGATCTACAACCACCCTAAAGGGCGGCGTTTCGTGCTCGAACGGGAACCCGCAATCCCCGTCGGCCGTGTCGTTGGTTCGTGGCGTTTCGCGGACCTGTTCGTGACTACCCGGTGTACGCGTCGCGAACCGGTCTCGGTGCGCGTCGAGGTGGACCTGGTCGGGAGCATGGTCGGCGTGGGTCTACCATGCTCTGTAGTAGTCACGGCGTGCGAGGAGAAACAGTGGGGATTGGGCAACAGCCGGGTGGCGCTCACGGCTCCTCCGGGGCGGTGCTCGCCGACCGTGTCACGGGCAGCGGCCCGATTTCGGCGGCGACCAGGCGAGTCCTGGCCTACATCGCGCTCACCAAGCCCCGGGTCATCGAATTGCTGCTCGTCGCAACGATTCCCACCATGCTGCTGGCGGACCGCGGCGATGTCGACATCCGCCTGATCCTGGTCACCCTGTTCGGCGGCTGGATGGGCGCGGCCAGCGCCAACACCCTCAACTGTGTCGCCGACGCCGACATCGACAAGGTGATGAAGCGGACCTCCAAGCGTCCGCTGGCCCGCGAGGCCGTCCCCACCCGCAACGCGTTCGTGTTCGGCGTCACCCTCGGCCTGGCGTCGTTCGCCTGGCTGTGGTGGCAGGCCAACCTGCTCTCCGGCGCGCTGGTCGTGGCGACCATCCTGTTCTACGTCTTCGTCTACACCCTCGGCCTCAAGCGCCGCACCTCGCAGAACGTGGTGTGGGGCGGCGCGGCGGGCTGCATGCCCGCCCTGGTCGGCTGGTCCGCGGTCACCGGCACTATCGGCTGGCCCGCCATCGTGCTGTTCCTGGTCATCTTCTTCTGGACGCCGCCGCACACCTGGGCGCTGGCCATGCGGTACAAGGAGGACTACAAGGCCGCGGGCGTCCCGATGCTCCCGGTCGTGGCCACCGAGCAGACCGTCACCCGGCAGATCGTCCTCTACACCTGGGCGACCGTGCTGGCCACCTTCGCCCTGGTCCCCGCGGCGGGTGTGATCTACGCCGCGACCGCGCTGGTCGCGGGCGCGTGGTTCCTGCTGATGGCGCACCAGCTGTACTCCGGTGTCCGCAAGGGCGAATCGGTCAAGCCGCTGCGACTGTTCCTGCAGTCCAACAACTATCTGGCCGTCGTGTTCTGCGGTCTGGCGGTGGACTCGGTGCTCGGCTGGAACACCGTCGGCCACACCCTCTTCGGCTGGTCCTGATCGTTTCCGGCCCGATCCGGGCACGCGTGTCGATTCAGGCTGTCGTCGTTCGATGAGAAGGTAGGGCGGACCCGCCGCCCTCGCCCGAGAGGAACGACCGCCTGATGACCGAACACGTTCTGGCCCTGCCCGACGCCGACCTCGCCTACGATCTGCTGGGCCCCGCCCCGGCCGAGAGCACGCGCCGGCCGCTGCTGATGATCGGCCAGCCCATGACCGCGGAGGGTTTCGCAGCGCTGGCAGCGTATTTCCCGGATCGCACCGTGATCACCTACGACCCGCGCGGGCTCGGCCGCAGCGTCCGCACGGACGGGCGCTCCGACAACTCGCCGACCGTCCAGGCCGAGGACCTCCACGCCCTGCTCACCGCCCTGCAGGTGGGCCCGGTGGATCTGTTCGCCAGCAGCGGCGGCGCGGTCACCGCCCTGGCCCTGGTCACCGCCCATCCCGGCGAGGTGACCACG
Source organism: Nocardia sp. NPDC004340 (assembly GCF_053602575.1). Lineage (NCBI taxonomy): Bacteria > Bacillati > Actinomycetota > Actinomycetes > Mycobacteriales > Nocardiaceae > Nocardia > Nocardia sp. NPDC004340. Next base: position 158,665 of record NZ_JBSGDW010000004.1, on the reverse strand, counting down.
CTCGTCGCGCACGAGCCCCCGATCATCACCGTGCTGCCCGACGCCGAGGCCGCCGCCCGCGCCCAGGCCCAGGTCCGCGACGCCTACCAGGCGAAGGGCTCGTTCGCGGGCATGGCCGCGTTCATCGCCCTGACCTCCTGGCAGGGCGAATTCACCGACGCCTACTTCGCCCAGCCCCCGGCGGATCCGGCGATGTTCGGCATGCCCACCGAGGACGACGGCACCCGCGACGACCCGCTGCTGTCCGACGCGTCCTGGGCGATCACGGGCTACGTCCCCGACGTCGCCGCGCTGCGGGCCGCGCCCACCCGCGTCGTCATCGCGGTCGGCGAGGAATCCGCGGGCACGTTCACCGCCCGCACCGCCGAGGCCACCGCGGCCCTGCTCGGTTCGGCCCCGGCCGTCTTCCCCAGCCACCACGGTGGTTTCACCAGCGCCGACTCCGGCTACCCCGGACAACCCGAGCGTTTCGCCCACCGCTTGCGCGAACTGCTCGACGAGAACCAGGGATAGCGATCCACCGCGTGTCGATCCGGCCGTCCGCCGATCGATGAGAAGGTGAGGGCGGAACACGCCGCCCTCACACTCTCGAGAGGCTCGCGCCATGCCGAAACTTCGCGTCCACAATTTCGCGGTCTCCCTCGACGGCTACGCCGCCGGCTGCGACCAGAGCGCCGATGCCCCGCTGGGCATCGGCGGTGAACGCCTCCACGACTGGGTCTTCCGCACTCGCTACGGCCGCGACATGATGGGTGAACCCGGCGGCGATCCGGGCCCCGACAACGACATCCTCGCCGCCGGTGACCACAATATCGGCGCCACCATCATGGGCCGCAACATGTTCGGCCCCGTCCGCGGCGAATGGCCCGATCACTCCTGGACCGGCTGGTGGGGCGACACCCCGCCCTACCGCCACGACACCTTCGTCATGACCCACCACCCCCGCCCCGCCCTCCCGATGAAGGGCGGCACCACTTTCCACTTCGTCGCCGACACCCCCGAAGCCGTCCTGAAGCAAGCCTTCGAGTCCGCCGCCGGCCGAGACGTCCGCCTCGGCGGCGGCGTCAGCACGGTCCGCCGCTTCCTCGCCGCGGGTCTGATCGACGACCTGCACTTGGCGATAGTCCCGGTCCTCCTCGGCTCCGGCGAGCGCCTCTACGACGACCTCGGCACCCTCCCCGGCTACCGCCTCGCCGACATGCTCAGCACCGGAGCCGTCACCCACCTGTGGTTCACCCGAGCGGAAGCGTCCTGAGGGCGGGCGGTTTGCTGGAACCCCTTCCCGTATAGGCGTTCTCGGACCACCGGGTCACGTCGTGCGGGTGGTCAGGGCACGGGTTGGCCGTCGGGTGCGATCAGGTGCCAGGCGCCCATCAGGCCCTGACCGCGGGTGTCGCCGGGGGCGGAGTCGGCGGCGAAATAGTAGAGGGGCTTGCCCGCGTAGGCGGCCTGGGTGGTCCCGTCCGGGCGGGTGAGGGTGGTGATCAGGCCCGCGGTGACACCCGGGCCGGCGATGACCGGTCCCGGTAGTGCGGGCCATTTGGTGAGGCACTCGCCGACGCACGCCGAGGTGCCGGGGGTGTCCTTCGCGAAGACGTAGAGGGACTTACCCGCCTTGTCTGTCAACATATCTCGACCCGCCGACGACGTCACGCCGATCGAGGCCGGCGCGGCGGGCGTCGGGGGGACGGATGCGGGCGGGGTCGGGGTGTCGCCGGACGAGCAGGCGGTGGCCGTGGCGAGACAGGCGAGGACGAGGGTGAACGTCGCATACCGGATTGTCATCGGGGAGCTCCTGAGTTGTGGCGCGGACTAGTTGGCCGGCGGCGCGGGCTGAGCGGGGTCCTTGCAGTAGGGCAGTTCGGGCGGACACGGAGCGAGGATGGTCGAGAAGTACTGGATGGCGGAGAACAGGGTGATGGGGCCGCCCGCCACCACGACGCCGCCCATCGAGCCGACGGCGCCGAGGGTGGCCATGCCGAGTACGCACCCGGCGATGGTCGCGCCGACGAACGGCACCAGCAATGCGATCACGGGGCTGCTCAGGACGGCTCCGGCGGCCGCGCCGACCAGGCAGCCCACGCCCGCGCCGAGGACGGCGCCGAGCACGGCACTGACCGCCGCGCCGATGGCGGCGCGCTGAGCGAACGCGCCCAGTGCTTGCGCGTCACGGGGAGTGAAGGATTCGGCGATCTGTGCCGCCGCCCGATCGGCGGTCACGACGTCGGCGGCGGCCACCGGCGTGACGTGCTGGGGGTTGTCCTTCGACGGGGTCAGCGTCGCGGTGGTGCCGTCGATGCGGGCGGTGATCGGGTAGGCGGTGTCATCGACCCGGTAGGTCAAGGGGATGGCGGCGATCAACCGATTGTCGCGGTCGAGGACGGCGAGCTGCTGGTCGAGCTGCCGTACGGTGCCGCCGGCGACGGTCAGGACGGCGGAGTCTCCGGCCCGGGTCACCTCGTAATGCACTGCGGTGGAGGGAGTCTCGTCCATCGGTGCCGCGTGGGCGGTGACGGCGGTGGCGACCAGCGTCGAGGCCGCGAGCGCCGCTGTCACGGCAGTGTTCCTCATCTTCATTCCTGTTTCCTCATCATCGGTACGGGATTTCCGGTCTCACCGAGAGACGGTGATCCGGTTGTGGGCTCGGGCGAGTTCGCGTTTGAGGATCTTGCCGCTGGCGGTCATCGGCAGCGTGGCGGTGAATTCGACGACGCGCGGATACTTGTAGGCGGCCAGCTGTTCCCGGCACCAGTCGATCAGCTCGTCCGCGGTGACCGCGGCCCCGGGTTCGGGGATGACGCAGGCCTTGATCTCCTCGCCGTAATGCTCGTCGGGGATGCCGATGACGGCGGCCGCGCACCGCGATCTCGCCGATCTCACCGGCGTCGGCGACGGTGTTCCATTCCGGGTCGATGAGCCGGACTTCGATGCCCCACACGGGAATTCCGATCGATCCGGGCCGGGAATCGCGCTCCGGATCGGCGAACAACGCCAACGGTGAGGTCTCGGACAGCCCGTACCCCTCGAGGATGGGCACGCCGAATCGCTGCGCGAAGCGCGTCGTGGTCTCGACCGGCAGCGCCGCGCCGCCGGAGACGGCCTTGCGCAGGGTGGCGGCGATACGGCCGACGTCGACGGTGTCGTCCAGCGCCCGCAGCAGCCCCCAGTACATCGTCGGCACACCGGCGAAGAAGGTGACGCGTTCGTCGGCCAGTACCCGTAGTGCCGCGGCCGCGTCGAATCGCGGCATGAGTACCAGCGTGGACCCGACCGACAGCCCGGCGTTCATATGGATGGTCTGGCCGAAGGAATGGAACAGCGGCAGGGTGACCAGATGGCTGTCGCGCCGGTCGGGCCGATTGTCGAAGAGCCGGTTCGCGGTCAGGGCGTTCATCACCATATTGGCGTGGGTGAGCTCTGCGCCCTTGGGTCGGCCGGTGGTTCCGCTGGTGTAGAGGATGACCGCGGTGTCCTCGGGGCGGCGGGCGACGGTACCGAACCTCCCCGGTAGTTCCGCGACGGCCCGCGCGAAGATGTCGACACCCGGGTACGGCGATCGGGCCCGCGGATCAGCCGTGATCAGGACCATGTGCCGGCAGTCCGGCGCCTGCTGGAATCCCGCCCAGCCGTATTCGCCCATCGGCAGTTCGGCCGTGCCTTCGAAGCAGAGATACAGCGCCGCTTCGGAATCGTCGAGGTGGTAGGCGATTTCGCGGGGACGCAGCAGGATATTGAGCGGCACCACCACCGCGCCCGCTTTGACGATCCCGTAATAGCAGATCACGAACTCCGGCAGATTCGGGCACGAGAGCGCGACCTTGTCGCCCGGCTGGATTCCGCGGGCGGTCAGCAGGTGGGCGACCTGGTTGGCGCGTGCGTCGAGTTCGGCATAGGTCAGCCGCTCGAGGTCACCCACGACGGCATCGACGCCGGGATACCGGCGTGCCGAATCCTCCAGGAGTACAGCGAGATTGAGCACAGGAACCTCTCGGAGCGGTCAGGCCGCAGTGGTCAGCGGGGCGGCCGTGGCCGCGCGGACATCGGATTCGGTCACGCCGGGTGCGCATTCGCGCAGGACCAGCCCGGTGGCGGTGACGTCGATGACGGCCAGATCGGTGATGATGCGGTGCACGACCGCCGCACCGGTGAGCGGAAGAGTGCAGCGGGGCACGATCTTCGATGCGCCGGTCTTGTCGGTGTGCTCCATGAGCACGATGACCCGGCGGGCGCCGTGGACGAGGTCCATCGCGCCGCCCATGCCTTTCACCAGGTGGCCGGGCACCATCCAGTTCGCCAGATCGCCGGTGGCCGAGACCTGCATGCCACCCAGCACGGCGGTGTCGATGTGGCCGCCGCGGATCATGCCGAAGCTGGTCGCCGAATCGAAGAAGGACGCCCCCGCGACGACGGTCACGGTCTCCTTCCCGGCATTGATCAGGTCGGCGTCGATCGCTGTCTCGTGCGGGTAGGGGCCGGTGCCGAGGATGCCGTTCTCCGAGTGCAGGGTGACGTGCACCCCGTCGGGCATGTGGTTGGGGATCAGGGTCGGCAGTCCGATGCCGAGGTTGACGTATTCGCCGGGTCGCAGTTCCCGCGCGGCGCGGGCGGCCATGGCGGTGCGGGACCAGCCGAGAACCGTGGTGGCAGTACTCATGTCAATGCTCCTGGGCGACGGTGCGCTTCTCGATGCGCTTGGTTTGCGGTCCGGTGTGCACGATGCGGTCGACGAAGATCCCGGGCAGGTGAATCCGGTCCGGGTCGAGTTCGCCGGCGGGAACGAGATTTTCGACCTGGGCGATGCAGACGCGACCGGCCGCGGCCGCCAGTGGATTGAAGTTGCGGGCGGCCTTGTCGAACACCAGATTGCCGTCGGTATCGCCGATGAGCGCGTGGATCAGCGCGTAGTCGGCGGTGAGGGCTTCCTCGAGCACGTAGCGCCGCTGATCCCGGTGCCCGCCGAAGGCCCTGACCTCCTTGGGCGGCGAGGCCACGGCCACCGATCCGTCGACGGCGTACCGCCACGGCAGACCGCCTTCGGAGATCGGGGTGCCGACCCCGGCCGGGGTGAAGAACGCCGGGATTCCGGCGCCGCCGGCCCGCAATTTCTCGGCCAGCGTGCCCTGCGGCGTCAGCTCGACCTTGAGCTCGCCGGCCAGATATTGGCGGGCGAACTCGCCGTTCTCGCCCACATAGGAGGCGGTGATACGGCGGATCTTCCTGTCGGCCAGCAGAATTCCCAGCCCGTACCGGTCCGTGCCACAGTTGTTGGAGATGATCTCCAGGTCGGTGACCGCGGTCGCGGCCAGCGCCTCGATCAGCACGTCAGGAATCCCGCACAGCCCGAACCCGCCGACCGCCAGACACGATCCGGACGCGATGTCGGCGACCGCCGCGGCCGCGGAGGCGACGATCTTGCTCACCGCGCGACCCCCGCACCCGGCGTCGAGACCGCGGTGGCGTCGATCAGTTCCCGCAGGAGTTCTTCCGCGCGTGGCCAATAGCCGTAGCCGGAGGCGGGGTTGAGGTGACCCACGTCCCCGAGATCCACCAGGCGGCTGCCCCACGCTTCGGCCATTCCCGCCACCCGCCGGAAGGACGCGAGCGGGTCGGTGGTGGAGGCGGCCACGGTGCTGGGGAATGGCAGCCGTCGCCACGGAATCGGATTCCATCCGGCGGCGTCGAGTTCGCCCGTGTCCGGATATCCCGGTGGCAGTGGTGTTTCGAAATCGGGGGGTGCGGCCAGCAGCGCGCCGCGCACGGGTCGGGTGGCTTGTTGCGTCCAGTGTACGGCGATCATCACGCCGGCACTGTGGGCGACCAGCACCACCGGGCCGTCGATCTCGGCGATCACGGCGTCGAGTGCGGCGACCCGGGCTGCGCGCGAGAGGGTGTCGTGCTCGAGCGGCGGGACCGTGCGCACCCGCGTCAGGCGTTCGGCGAGGCGCGTCTGCCAGTGGTCGGGCACATGGTCGCGCAGGCCGGGCACGATCACGATGGTGGGTTCGTTGGCGTCATTCATGGTGGGTGGCAGTTCCTTTCGAGATCAGACCGAGCGCGCGGGCTCGAGGACGGCCAGTCGGCGCAGCCCCGCCGGATAGGCGCGTTTGCCCAGCATCAGAGCGGCGAGGGCGGCCAGGTAGGCGAGCGGGGCCAGCCGCAATGCGACCGTCAGTCCCAGGTGATCGGCCAGGACGCCGACGACGAAGGGGCCCAGCGCCAGCCCGAGCAAGCTGTTGGCGAGGGTGAGGGTGCCCAGCGCCGAGGCCCGCACCGAAGGATGGGTGAGGTTGGCGACCATGGCCGCGGTGGGACCGGAGGAGCCGCCGGAGAAGAAGGCGCCGATCCCGACCAGCGCCAATTGCACCGGCCCGGTGCCGATCCCGAAACCGACGCCCAGGCACAGCAGCGAGATGGCGCAGAACACCATGGCGGCGCTCCACTTCCGCGTCAGGTCGCGGCGGCCGACACGGTCGGTGATCACGCCGCAGACGATCATGCCGGTGCCGATGAGCAGCGAGAACACCGCGGCGACCGCGCCCGCCCGGTCCGGGGCCAGACCGTAGGAGCGGTTGATGAAACTCGGCATCCACGCCAGCAGGACCGCCGCGGTGAAGATCTGCAGCGCGCTGCCCACGTAGGCGCACAGCACCGCCGGATTGGTGAACAGCGTCGATACCGGCGCCCGGTAGCCGTGCCCGGGCTGCCCGGGCCGGTGATCCTGGTCAGCTGCGTGCTGGGCCAGCTTCGCCTCGGTGACCAGGGCGCGGAACGCCACCGCCAGGATGAGGCCCGCGATGGCCATGGCGGCGAAGGACCACCGCCAGCCCAGGTGCACGGCGATGACGCCGCCCAGCCCGACGCCGAGCACCGATCCGAACGAACCGCCGGCCATGAACGCGCCGCTGAGGGCGGCGTGCACTCGCGGGGTGAACACGCTGAGCACCACGGCGATGCCGACGCTGCCGTAGGCGGCCTCGCCGACACCGACCAGGAAGCGAGCTCCGAGCATCTGCCCGTACCCGGTGGCGAGCGCGCACAGCAGGGTCGCCGCGCTCCACAGCACGGCCATCAGGACCAGGCTGCGCACGCGTCCCCAGCGATCGGCCAGGATCGACAGTGGCAGGGTGAGGATCCCGACCATCAGGGCCACGACGCTGGTCAGTGATGCCAGCCGGGAATCCGATAGCGCCCATTCGGTTTTCAGGAACGGAAAGACCGCGCTGAGGACCTGCCGGGACATGTAGTCGGCCAGCAGCAGCCCGAAGGCCAGCGCGAACACCAGCCATGGATAGCGGCTGCGGGCAGCGGGCGCGGGGGTGTGAGCCGGGACCGGGGCGTCGGCGAGGCCGGGCGCCGGGTCCGCGGTGGGGTGCAACTCCATTGATGCTCCTACGAATCCGGCGCGCCGAGACGGGGTGCGGCGGGCCGGAGAGCTGACGGACGTACGAGGGCGGCGCGCACGGCGGAGTGCGGCCCGCCTCGGGCGGGCGGGGCGCGGTGCCCGCCCGAGGCCGGGAAGGTCAGGCGTGCTGGGTGAATCCGACCTGGCCGGGCTTGCGGTTGGGGGCGTACCCGAGCTTGGCGAGGGTCTCCTCGGCGCTGCCGTAGCGCTCGTCGAGCTTGTAGATCTGGCGGGCTTCCTTGCCGGTGGCGACCTCGCGGCCCAGTTCCCCGGCGATACGGACCAGCTGTTGCACCTGCTGCACCGAGGTCATCTTCTCGCCCTTGCGGCCCCACAGGGTGTCCTCGTTGCCGCAGCGGGCGTGCAGGCCCATGGCGATGGCCATGGTGTTGACCGGCAGGCAGCTGCGCATCAGTGTCTCGAGGGTCAGCACGGCGCCGTCGGGGACGCGGCGGACGAACTCCATCATGTTGTAGGGGTTGGGTCCGTCGAAGCCGCCGCCGATGGCGACCCAGGTCAGCATGAGCGGGCCGGTGTAGACGCCGCGGCGGATCAACCGTTCCACCGTCTCCAGCTGCGGAATGCTGGAAAGCTGGAAATGCGGCTGAATACCCTTGGCCTGCAACCGCTTCAGATGCTCCTCGACCCATGCGGGACCGGCCGGGACCACCATTTCCCGGTAGGCGTCGTACACCTCGGGGCGGGTGAAGGAGGTGCCGGCGATGTCGTCGTCGGTCATCAGCTCGACGATGTTCATCTGGCTGGTGTTGATGGCGATGGTCACCTGGTCCGGCGCCGGATCCAGTTCGGCGAGCAGGTGCCGGGCGTCGTCGGACAGCCATTTCGCGTCCGCGCCTTCACCTTCCGGCGCGAACGAGATGGAGCCGCCGACCTGCAGGATCATCTCCGGTACCGCCTCGCGCAGCCGGCCCAGCAGTTCGTTGAACTTCGAGAGCCGCTTGGAGCCCTTGCCGTCGAGTTCGCGCACGTGAATGTGCAGCACGGTGGCCCCGGCCTCGTAACAGTCCACCGCGGCCTGCACATGCTCGTCCATGGTCAGCGGCAGGTCCTCGCGGAAGTCGTCGAGTTCCCATTCGGGACCGTAGGGGGCCACGGTGATGACCAGTTTCTCCTGGTTCTCCGGGAACAGCGAATCATCGTGGAAATGCATGGAAATACTCCGATCGGGAATCGAATAATGTGGGGAGTGAAGAGATTTCAGAAGGTTGCGTCGCCGATGATCCCGGCGCGCTCCATCTTGCGGACCGCGGGCCAGTAGTCCTGGACGGCGTAGTGCTGCGTGGAGCGGTTGTCCCAGATGGCGAAGCTGTTCTTCGTCCACCGCCACCGCACCTGGTATTCGGGGATGGTGGCCTGCCGCATCAGGTAGTGCAGCAGCTCGGCGGCGCCGGGCGCGTAGTCCGCGCCGAACCGCACGTGCTCGGAGGTGTGGTAGTTCACCAGGTGGGTGGTGAAGGAGTTGACGAACAGGATCTGCTCACCGGTCTCGGGATGGGTGCGCACCACGGGGTGTTCGGCGTCGGGGAAGCGTTGCGCCAGTTCGTGGCGTTGATCCATCGGCATCCGCGCGCCGAAGCTGGCCTCGATGCTGTGGCGCGCGCGCAGCCCTCGAATGCGGTCACGCACGTCCTCGGGCAGTCGCCGATAGGCCTCGACCATGTTCACCCAGATGGTGTCGCCGCCCACCGGCGGCGTTTCCACGCAGCGCAGGATCGCGCCCATGGGCGGGTTCACCCGCCAGGTGGCGTCGCAGTGGTAGGCGTTCTCGTAGTGCTCGGGCGGGCTGTCGAGGTCCTTGTAGATGCGGACCAGTCCCGGATGGTCGGGATCGCTGCCCGCCACGGGATGGTCCTCGAGCGGCCCGAAACGCTGAGCGAGAGCGACATGATCGGCGCGGCTGATGTCCTGATCACGAACGAACAGCACCTTGTATTCCAGCAGCAGGGCGCGCAGCTCGGCGAACAGCGCGTCGTCGTGCGCCGCCCGCGCGAGGTCGACGCCGAACAGTTCGGCGCCGATCGAACAGGCCAGCGGCTGCACGCCGATCGCGCCGCGCATTGTCGAATTCGGGAGTGGGGCAATGGTTGTCATGAGTTCCTCCAAACGATGAGCCCTGAGGGCCGGGTGATCAGAGCGTGAAGACCGAGGAGCCGATGCTGCGTCCGGACTCCAGGTCGCGGTGCGCGCGCACCGCGTCGGGCAGCTCGTAGCGCTGATTGATCTCGATGCGGATGCGTCCGGCCGCGACGTGGGAGAACAGCTCCCCGGCCAGTTCGGCGCGCTCGGCGGGATCGGCGATGTAGTCGGCCAGGGCCGGACGGGTCACGAACAGCGAGCCCTTGACCGCCAAACGCATGGCCTCGATCGGCGGCGTCGGGCCCGAGGCGGTGCCGAAGCACACCAGCAGCCCGCGCCGCGCCAGCGAATCCAGTGACGCGTCGAAGGTGGTCTTGCCGATGCTGTCGTACACCACGGGCACGCCCGCTCCGCCGGTGATCTCCCGGACCCGGGCGGCGACGTCCTCGCGGGTGTAGAGCACCACGTGATCGCAGCCGTGTGCTCGGGCGATCTCGGCCTTCTCCTCGCTCGACACGGTCCCGATCACCGTGAGCCCCAACAGCTTCGCCCACTGCGTGAAGATCAATCCGACGCCGCCCGCGGCGGCGTGCAACAGCACCGTGTCCCCGGCGTTCAACGGGTGGATGCGCCGCAGCAGGTAGGCCGTGGTCAGCCCGCGCATGGTCATCGCCGCTGCCACATCGCAGCCGATCTCGTCCGGGATCGCGATCAGATGCTCGGCGGACATCACCCGCTCGGTGCTGTAGGCGCCCAGCGGGCTGCCGGTATAGGTGACCCGATCGCCGGGCCGGAATCCGTCGACCCCGGGGCCGACGGCCTCGATCACACCGGCCGCCTCGACACCCATGCCCGCCGGCAAGGCGGCCGGGTACAGGCCGCTGCGGAAATAGGTGTCCGCGAAGTTCAGTCCGACCGCCTCGTGGCGGATGCGCACCTCGCCGGGGCCGGGTGCGCCCACCGCGACCTCTTCCCAGCGCAGGACCTCCGGGCCACCGGTCTCGTAGAAGCGAACAGCCTGTGCCACAACAAATCTCCTCTTCGACGTGGCTGCACCCCGGCTGGGCGCGGCCGTGCTCGGATCCGGTGAACGGATATCGATCCGATGTCGCCGTGCCTCGGTGGGCGGGCGAGCTGGGATCTGGCTATCGAGTGCGAGGTGTCAGCGGGAGGCCGTGTCGGGTACGCTCGCCGATCACGTTGTGCCTCCTGTCCGCTGGTCACCGTCGCTGTGATGGAACCCACACTAAGCTGGATGATGACCGGATGCTTATCCTGTCGGGACAGAATTTTGTTCATATTGGGACATTTTCGGGAGGATGCCTTGAGGCCACTGGCCCGCTACGCCGCGCTGCACAGGTATGTCGAGCTCGGTCAATCGCTGGGACTCGACCCGGTCGCACTGATCCGCGCGGGTGGTCTGGATCCGGCCAGCTTGAGCCTGCAGGACCGCTGGGTCCCCGCGGCCGCCATCGCCGACCTGCTCGAACGCTCCACGATCGCCAGCGGGAACGAGGATTTCGGACTGCTGCTGGCCGAGCGCCGCCGGTTCGCCAATCTCGGCCCGCTGAGCCTGGTGATCCGCGACGAGCCCGATGTTCGTGGCGCACTGCGGGTCCTGTCGCGCCACGAGAACATGTACAACGAGGCCTTGCGCACCCGGCTCACGGAGGACAACGGCATCGCCACCATCCGCCTGGCCCTCGACCTGGGTGGTCCCGGCAGCACCCGCCAAGCCATCGAGCTGGCGGTCGGCGTGCTGCACGGTCTGCTACGCGGATTCCTCGGAAGTGAATGGCAGCCACTGGAAGTGCGGTTCAGCCATCCCGCGCCCCGTGATCGCCGCACACATCACCGCGTGCTCGGCCCGCACCTCGTCTTCGACGCCGACTTCAACGGGATCCTCACCTACGCCGCCGATCTCGACGCGCCGAACGTGATGTCCGACCCGCAGCTGCGGGCCTACGCCCAGCAGTTGCTCGACTCGACCCCCGACGCCCGCACCACGACCACCCTCGACCGGGTCCGCGAACTCATCGAACTGCTGCTGCCCACCGGCCGCTGTTCGGCCGACCAGGTCGCGCGCAGCCTCGGCGTGGACCGCCGCACCATCCACCGCCACCTCGCCGCCGAGGGCGAGACCTTCACCACCCTGGTCGATTCCACCCGCGCCGAACTGGCCCAGCACCTGGTCGCCAACCGTCGCCACACCCTCACCGAGATCGCCGAACTCCTCGCCTTCTCCGCCCCGGCGAACTTCACCCGCTGGTTCCGGCAACGCCACGGTTGCACGCCCAGCCAGTGGCGTGCCGCGGCGGGCACTCGCACCGAGTGATTCCGGGCGCTGGTCCAGTCGAATCGAAGACGGGCGCGTCAGGGGTGATGCGTCACGCCGGCTAACGGCTCGCTGGTCGTCGGCACGGTGTCCGGTCTCGAGTTCTCTCGTCTGCCGTAGTGCCGCACAACGACATCCGGGCTCAGCGGCAAGGCTGCAATGGGAAGCAGGCCGGAGGAACGGTCGTATGCGGCAGCGTGGGATCGACCGAGCGCCCTGAGGGGGGCGTGTCGACGACGGACGAATGCGTCGGCTGCGGCTGTTTGTCCGGCGACTTCGTCGGAGTGCTCCCGCCGCCCACGCAGGCGATGGCGATCAAGAGAATGACCAGAGCCAGCAGCAGCCCGCCGAGGATCGGCAGGTCGCGGCGGCGTTTGCGGCCGTCCCCGCTCGGGGGCGGCTCGTTCCAGACGGGGAACCGGTCGCGTTCCTGCTGAGCGGTCGGCACCGACCATTGCGGGGGAGCGGACCGGGCGGGGTCGGGCCGGGTTTGGGGGTCCGGGCCGATGCCCGGCCGGGGCTGCGGCGCCGGCGGCTGGGCCTGCGGTGGTCCCGGCGGTCGTCCGGCCTGGGCCGCGCCCGGAACGGGCGTCGGGGGCGGCGGGGTGCGGCCGGGTCCCGGCTGGGGTTCCGAGGTGCCCGCGAGTGCACGGTAGGCCCGCTCGGCGGCGGTGGCGGAGGTCGCGCCCGCAATGGCGGCGCCGACGCCGGGACCGTGCCCGGCGGCCGGTTCCTGCTGCGCCACAGGACGATCGCCGGACCGGGGCGCGCCGCTGCGGGATTCGGCACTGCCGTGCCCGGTCGCGCCCGGCTCTCGCCTGGACAGCGGGGGTCTGCTGTCCTCGGGGATGGACGTTGCCGGCGGCACGGAGGGAACCATCACCTCGGTGGGCCGGTTGGCGAACGGCAGCGGTGCGTCGCGAGCGGAGTCCGGTACCGGGAAGCCTTCCGCCACCAGATCGGAATAGGTTGCGGCGGCGGCGAACCCGAGCGCGCCGAGCGCCTGCCCGACCTGCGCGGCGTGCCAGGACGCGGGCGCGCCCTCGGCGAGGGTGGTGAAGTAGGCGCGCAGCGAGGACGGTCCGTCGCCGATGAGCACGTCGATGCCGGTGGGCAGGTCACCCTTCTCCAGCTTGACCCGGCTGCCCAGTTGCGGCACCAGCAGCACCAGTCCGCTGACCGGCACCGCCTCACGGCCGGGGGCCGAACGCAATTGCCCGGCCAGGTCCATGGTCTGGCGGTGCACCCGGTCGAGCGGATCGTCGTCGCCGTCGATGGGCGCGGGTTCCCCGTCCACGGTCCACGGCTGGTCCTGCGCGCACGACAGCGTCCCGCTGACTCGCTCGGTGAACCCGTGCACGCCGACCACCACACAGGTCTGCGGCGTCCACACCACCACATCGGCGTCCTGGCACTGCACCACGGCGATTCCGGGCACGGCGTGCGGCCCGCTCCAGGATTTGAGCCAGTTCACCACGGTGCGCTCGGTGCTCGACAGCCGCGACGGGTCGTCGTTACGGACCTTCACCAACATCCCAGACCACCTCTGACCGATGCGCCTCTACCTGCCGGCCGCCCGAACCCTCGCCGCGACCACCTTACGGGGTCGCGACTCCCTCGCGTGGCCGAAAATGTTCGGTCCGGGCGAATCGTCTTGCGCGGCAGCATGATCATTCTGCACGGTTCACGCGGCTCCCGGGTTCCCAGGGGTGCACAGCTCGGAGCCGGGAACCCGGGACGCGTGCGCTACCGCGCGGTAGCGGTGCCGGCAGCGCCGAGATGTCCGTCGGGGCGGACGATCACCCAGGTGCCGTCGGCGGCGTCGTAAGCGCGGCGCGCATGCCCCTCGACATCGCTGAATTCGCCTTCGACCAGCGCGGTTTCGGTTCCGACCAGGCGTACGGTCCGCAGGTCGGTCGCGAGGGAGCGGTCCGGATCGCCGGTCGTGTCCCGCCCGAACGCGAGCAGGGTGGCGTGCGGACCACGGAACAGGTCGAACAATCGGACGGTCTTGCCGTTCGCGTCGGTCAGCGGTGCGTCCGGTGCGCGGTCCCCGGACCGCACTCCGGGCGAATTGTCCTGAGCGTCCCGATAACTGATGTCGAGCTGATGGGTGCCCTCCCGATCCATGGCGTCCGGATCGCCCTTCACCGTCTTGTCGAGCAGCTCCGCACTCAGGCCCAGCACCCGCGCGGCCACCGCCCGCCGCTCGGTCTCGTAGCTGTCGAGCAGGGCCTCGGTCGCGGCCCCCGGATCACGCAGCGCGGCCGCGAGTTTCCAGCCGAGGTTGTAGGCGTCCTGAACGCCGGTATTGAGTCCCTGCCCGCCGGTCGGCGGATGCACGTGCGCCGCGTCCCCGGCCAGGAACACCCGCCCGGACCGATACCGCTGCGCCAGGCGGACATTCGGCCGCCACACCGTCGACCAGCTCAGGTCGCTGAGCACGATGTCGTCGCGGCGGGATCGGCGCGTCACGTGCTCCTGCAATACCTCCAGACCGGTCCCGGAGTCGGCGTCGAGTCCGGTCGCGAACTGGAACTTCCGTCCGCCGGGCAAGGGCATCAAGGCGATTCCGTCCATGGGGGAGTCGGAATCGGCGAACCAGTAGCCCACCGAATGATCGAGGGTGTCCGCGCGCACATCCCCGAGCAACAGGCGAATCGATTCGTCGGTGACGCCCTCGAACGCGATCCCCAGCGCCTTGCGCACGGTGCTGCGACCGCCGTCCGCCCCCACCAGGTACCCGGCCCGCACCTGCTCGGTCACGCCGTCGTGCTCCAGTGTCACCGTCACCGTCACCGCGTCCGCGTCGGCGCTGAAATCGACCAGCGCCGTGCCGGATTCGACCCGTACCCCGAACTCCGCCAGCCGGTCGCGCAGCACCCGTTCGGTGTCGGCCTGGGCGAGCACCCACGGATTCGGGTGCGGCACATCGGCGCTGGGCTCGCGCCAGGCGCTCATCCGCCGCTCCATCACGAACTCCCCGTCCAGGTGGACCAGCAGCGGGGCCTGCGGCGCGCCCTGGGCGAGCACCGCGTCGAGCACGCCGAGATCGTCGAAAACCTCGAGGGTGCGCGGCTGCAACCCGTCCCCGCGCGATCCGGCGAAGAACTCCGCGGCGCGGTCCACGATGCGCACCGCCACCCCGCGACGCGCCAGATCGATGGCGAGGGTGAGTCCGGTCGGCCCGGCTCCGGCAATGATGACCTGCGGATTCATGACAACTCCAATGCTGAATATGAATTCACTGAACGTGAATTCAGTATTCTGGGTGGTACCTTCCGCTGTCAAGGAGGTGGATCGTGGCAGCACGCCGCAGTGAGAGGTCGGCCGAGACCGAGCAGGCGCTCAAAGCCGCCGCCCGGCGGCTGTTCGCCGAACGTGGCTACCTGAACACGAAGATCACCGACATCACCGCCGCGGCCGATCGCGCGGCGGGCTCGTTCTACAACCACTTCGCGAGCAAGGAAGAACTGCTCCAGGCGCTGTTGAAGGACCTGGCCGACGAGAGCGACATCTCCGCCGCCGATCCCGCGCACATCGCCGACTTCACCGATCCGGCCGCGGTGCGCTACCACATCGCGAGCTACTGGGCCTTTGCCCGCAAGAACTGGCCGGTGCTGCGCGCCGTCCAGCAGGCCGCCCTGGTCAACGACGACTTCGCCCGCATCGCAACGCGTTTCGCGACCGAGCAGCGTGACGAGGTGGCCGACCATCTCGACGGATTCGGCCCGGCGGGCCCGCGCCTACCCGGCTCCGCCGACGCGAGCCTGTCCATGATGTTCGCCTCGGCGACGGGCCTGCTGCAGGCGGTGGAGGAGGGCGGCCTGGCGCTCACCGACGAGCAGGCCGTGGACGCCCTCACCCGATTCGTCTACCGCGGCCTCACCGGCCGCGATCCCGACTGACGAAAACCTCAGGGCACCAGCACGATCGAGCCCGTGGTCCGGCGACCCTCCAGGTCCCGATGCGCCTGCTCGGCGTCGGCGAGCGCATAGCTGCCGCCCACCCGCACCCGCAGCGTCCCCGCGGCGATGGCGTCCATGATATCGCCTGCCCGCCAGAGCAATTCGGCCCGATCGCGGGTGTAGTGCACCAGCGTCGGCCGGGTCACGAACAGGGAGCCCAGCGGGTTGAGCCGCTGCAGATCGAACGGCGGAACCGGCCCGCTGGCCCCGCCGAACAACGCCACCATGCCCCGGATCCGGGTCGCGGCCAAACTGGATTCGAAGGTGGACGCGCCGACCCCGTCATAAGCCGCGGCCACGCCCTCCCCACCGGTGAGTTCGCGGGCGCGCGCGGCGATGTCCTCGTCGTAGCGCAGCACCTCGGCGGCACCGGCCTCGCGCGACAGCTTCTCCTTGTCGTCGGTCGACACCGTCGTGATCACCCGCACCCCGCGCGCGCTCAGCAGCTGGGTCAGGATCAGTCCGACCCCGCCCGCGCCCGCGTGCACCAGGACCGTCTCGCCCGGCTCGGGCTGGTAGATCGACTCGATCAGGTAGTGCGCGGTCATGCCCTGCAACAGCGCCGACGCGGCCACCGGCGCGTCCACCCCGTCGGGCACCGGAATCGCCACGGCCGCAGGCACGGCCACCAGTTCGGAGTAACTGCCCGGCGCGGCCGCCCACGCCACCCGGTCCCCGACCCGGAAGTCGGTGACGCCGTCCCCGATCGCCTCCACCACGCCGCTGCCCTCGGCGCCCGGGATGTAGGGCACCGGCTGCGGGTAGCGCCCGGTCCGAATGTAGGTGTCGATGAAGTTGATTCCGATGGCCTGCGTCCGCACCAGCAGCTGCCCCGGACCCGCCTGCGGGTCGGGCACCTCCACCAGCCGCAGGACCTCGGGACCGCCGTGCTCGGAAACCTGGATGGCGCGCATGCCGACCAGTCTGACACCGGCCCGGAATCGGCGTGCGCGGCGGCACGCCGAGTGTGAGATGCACGGCGGTCCATGGACGCTGATTTACCGGTGGGTAAACTGCGACACATGAGCGCTACCGCCGCCCCGGCACCCGAGAAGCTGTCGCCGTCCGTCGTGGATTCCGTCAAGGGATTCGTCGCCGAGCACGGCGGCTCCGCGACCGCGGTGCTGCAGCCCATCGGCCGCATCGGCGTCCGGGTCACCCTCGTCGGCGCCGACGGCGTGCTGGGCGACCGGGTCGTCGGCTCGCTGGAGGCCGCCAAGGCCCTCGTCGAGACCGTCGACGGCCTGACCGAGGCCGACGAATGGGACCGCGAGCTGATCTCCAAGGTGACCCCCGCGAAGGGGCACTGGGCCAAGATGGCGGGCTGGGTCGCGCGTCAGAAGCGATTCCCCAAGGCGCGCAACGAGAAATGACCGCGCCCGCAGCAGGCGGGGGCGGAAAGGACCGCAACGACGTGCCGGGTCGGGTGACCAAACAGGCACAGTTGCGGTCGGCCCTCACCACCCTGTGCGCCACCCTGCGTCCCGGTGAGATGCTGCCCAGCGAACGCCAGCTCTGCGACGACTACCGCGTCAGCCGCATGACCGTGCGCGAGGTGCTGGGCCAGCTCGAATCCGAGGGCGTCATCACCCGCGTCCCCGGCAAGGGCACCTTCGTGGCCGAACGGGTGGCCCGATCGCGGCTGCACATGGCGTCGTTCACCGACGACATGCGCCGCCTGGGCCGCACCCCCGGCACCGTGGTGCTGCACACCGATTACGCGGTGCCGCCCGCCGCCTCGGCGAGCGCGCTGGGGCTGGCGGTGAACACCAAGGCCTATCACCTGGTCCGGCTGCGGCTGGCCGACGGCCTGCCGATGTCGATCGACGACGGCTGGTACCGCGTCGATCTGCTGCCGGACCTGCTGGATCACGAACTGACGCAGTCGCTGTACGCGTTGTTCTCGCGGGAGTACGACTGCCCGATCGACCGGGCCGAGCAGAGCGTGCGCGCGGTGGCCGCCGACGAACGGCACGCGGGCTGGCTGGGAACCGAAACCGGTTCCCCGCTCCTGGCTTTCGACCGGATCTCGTACTCGCGTGATCGGGCCGTCGAACACGCGCAGTCCTGGTACCGGGCCGACCGCTACCAGGTGTACATGACCGTCTCGGCCGAGGACGTCTAGCCGCCCGGCGCCCGGAAACGACTGAGCCGCTGCCCCATCGGGGACAGCGGCTCGTGTCGTTACAGGGTCAGATGGTGAAAAGGACCGCGCCCGTGGCGATCTCACCGGCGACGACCCCGTGGGCCGAACCGGGGGTGCTGTCCATGACCACCACCGGAACCGCGGCGCTCAGGCCCAGGCGGCGAACCGCGTTGGGGGAGAAGGTGATCAGCGGATCGCCGACGTCGACCCGATCGCCCTCGGCGGCCTTGACCTCGAACAGATCCGGCTTGCCGACGGTGTCGATGCCGACGTGCAGCAGCACGCCGGTGCCGTCGGCGGTCACGATGACCGCCGCGTGCGGGTGCAGTTTCACGATCGACCCGGCGACCGGGGCGACCACGGTGGTGGCGGCATCGGTGTCGGGGGGTTCGATGGCCGCGCCCGCGCCCACCATCTCCGCGGAGAAGACCGGATCGGGAACCTCGGACAGGGGCATGGAGCGGCCGGCGAGCGGCGCGAGAATCTCGGTGCTCATGGCCGTCAGATCATGTCGTTGATGTCTTCGGCGAGCGCGTCGGCGGTGGGTCCGACGACGACCTGCACCGCGTCGCCCATCTTCACGACGCCGTGCGCGCCGGCGGCCTTGAGCGCCTTGTCGTCGACCTTGCCCGCGTCCTTGACCTCCACGCGCAAACGGGTGATGCAGCCTTCCACCTCGACGATATTGTCCGCGCCACCCAGGCCCGCGATGATCTGATTCGCTTTCGACATATTTCCTCCGTGCGTGTCGAGTAGACAAAGCTGGTTATAACCAGTATATGTCTGGTTATAACCAGTGACGCTAACTGATCTGAGGACCCGCCATGGCCGATTCCGCCGCCGAGAGCTCTCGTAAGAAGCTCGATCTATCCGGACTGCAGAAGCTCGGCCGCAGCTTGATGCTGCCGATTGCCACGCTACCTGCCGCGGGCCTGTTGTTGAGGCTGGGACAGGACGACATGCTCGGCCGATTCTCGCCCCTGCACTCGGTCGCCGCGGTGCTCGCGGGCGCGGGCGGGACCCTGATCGACAACCTTCCACTGCTGTTCGCGGTGGGTATCGCCATCGGCTGGGCGAAGAAGTCCGACGGGTCCACGGCACTGGCCGCGGTGGTCGGATACCTCGCCTTTACCGGTGTCCTCAAGGCCATGTCGCCGGTGGTGCTGGATGGTAGCTGTGGTCCGGTGCTGGGCTGGTTGTTCCGTGCGGCGCACTGGGATTGCCCCGTCGTGGCCGACATGGCCACCGCCAAGGCCTCACAACTGGTGAACTTCGGTGTCCTCGGCGGCATCGTGATGGGTCTGACCGCGGCCTCGCTGTGGACCCGCTTCCACCGTACCCAGCTGCCCGACTACCTCGGCTTCTTCTCCGGCCGCCGCCTGGTGCCCATCCTCACCGCGTGCGCCGCGGTCGTCATCGGCGTGCTCATGTCGTTCATCTACCCGGCCTTCAATGCCGCGCTCACCTGGCTGGGCACCACCGTCGCCGACAACTCGGTCGCCGGTGGCGGCGTGTTCGGCTTCGCCAACCGCATGCTGCTGCCGCTGGGCCTGCACCACATCATCAACTCCGTGGTGTGGTTCGTGATCGGCGACTACCACGGCGCCCACGGCGACATCCCGCGCTTCCTGGCCGGCGACCCGTCCGCGGGCACCTTCATGACCGGCTTCTTCCCGATCATGATGTTCGGCCTGCCCGCCGCGGCCATCGCCATCTGGCGGCACGCGCGCCCGGAGAACCGCAAGATGATCGGCGGCATCATGCTGTCCACCGGTCTGACCGCGTTCCTCACCGGAATCACCGAGCCGCTGGAGTTCTCGTTCATCTTCGTGGCGTGGCCGCTGCTGCTGCTCCACGCCCTCTTCACCGGATCCGCGCTGGCGCTGACCAACGCGCTGGGCATCCACGACGGCTTCACCTTCTCGGCCGGCGCCATCGACTACCTGCTGAACTTCGGCAAGGCCACCCATCCGCTGCTGCTGATCCCGATCGGACTCGGGTACGCGGCGCTGTACTACGTCACCTTCAGCTTCATCATCAAGCGCTGGAACCTGCCGACACCCGGCCGGGAACCGGACGAGTCCGAAATCGAGAAGGAGAACATCGCAGCATGATCACCCGAACCGCCGTCATCGCCTCGAAGACCGGACTGCACGCTCGGCCCGCTGCCCTGTTCGCCAAGGCCGCCGGGGAGGCCGGTGTGCCCGTGAAGATCTCGAAGCAGGGCAAGGATCCCGTCGCCGCCAACTCGCTGCTGCAGATCATGACCCTCGGCGCGGAACAGGGCGACACCGTCACCCTGCACGCCGAGGAGGGCTCCGAGGCGGCCCTCGATAAACTGGTCTCGATGCTGGAGACAGATCTTGACGCGTGAGATGCGCGGCGTCGCCGCCGCCCCCGGGATCGCGATCGGATCGGTGAAGTGGCTGGCCGCCGCGCCCGTCACCAGCCCGGACGACGCACCCGGGAGCGACGTCGAGGCCGAGATCACGCGCGCGGAAACCGCTTTCGAGATCGTCGCGGGACGGTACTCCGCGCAGGCGCTCGAGGCCGCCGGGCCCGCGGCCGACATCCTGTTCATGACCTCCGCGCTGGCCGCCGACCCGGCCCTGCTGGACCAGGTGCGCGCCGAGATCCGGGGCGGGACGCCGACCGCGCACTCCGTCACCAAGGCGGTCGCCCACTTCGGGGAACAGCTCACCGCGCTCGGCGGGATGATGGCCGAACGGGCCTCGGACCTGCGCGACGTGGGGCAGCGGGTGGTCGCGGAACTGCTGGGTGTGGGTCCGCCCGGAATTCCGGACAGCGCAACGCCTTTCATTCTCGCCGCCCAGGATCTCGCGCCCGCGGACACCGCGACGCTGGATCCGGAGCGGGTGATCGGACTGCTCACCGTGGCGGGCGGGCCCACCTCGCACACCGCGATTCTGGCCAAGGCCCTGGGTATTCCGGCCGTGGTCGCCGCGCCGGAGGCGGTCGGGATCGCCGAAGGCGCCGAGATCGTGCTGGACGGGACCGGCGGTGTGGTGGAGCTTGAGCCGAGCGCGGCCCGTCGCCAGGAAGTCGCGGCTTTTCGGGCGCGTCAGGCGGACGCGCCGACCGGTCCGGGGCGCACGTCCGACGGGTACGCGGTGCCGCTGCTCGCCAATGTCGGCTCCGCCGCCGATGCGCGGCTCGCCGTCGAACTCGGCGCCGAGGGCGTCGGCCTGTTCCGGACCGAATTCCTGTTCCTGGACCGGAAATCCGCGCCCACCGTGGCCGAGCAGACCGAGCGATACGCGGAGATCTTCCGCGTCATGGGCGACCGCCCGGTGATCGTCCGCACCCTCGACGCGGGCTCGGACAAGCCGCTGCCGTACCTCGACCTGCCGGACGAGGAGAACCCGGCGCTGGGTGTGCGCGGACTGCGGTTGAGCAGCGTCGATGAGGGGACGCTGCTCGGCCAGCTGGCCGCGATCGAGGCCGCGGTCGAGCAGACCGGGACCCCGGTCAAGGTCATGGCGCCCATGGTCGCCACCGTGGAGGAGGCGGCCTACTTCGCCGCCCGCGCCCGCGAGGCCGGGCTCGAGACACCCGGCATCATGATCGAGATTCCCGCCGCCGCACTGCGTTCCGAGCAGCTCGGGGCGGAGGTGGAGTTCTTCTCCATCGGGACCAACGACCTGTCGCAATACCTGTTCGGCGCGGACCGGATGTCCGCGGCGGTGGCGGCACTGCACGATCCGTGGCAGCCCGCGCTGGCCGCGACCATCGCCCAGGCGGTGGCCGGGGCCGCGAAGCGGGGCGTGAAGGTCGGGGTCTGCGGGGAATCCGCGTCCAATCCCGACTTCGCCTGTGTGCTGGTGGGTCTCGGGGTCGAGACGCTGTCCATGGCGCCGCGCTCCCTCGCCGGGGTGCGCGCCCGGCTCGCGTCGGTGACCCGGGCCCACTGTGCAGCCGCCGCGGCGGCGGTGCTGTCGGCACGGACCGCCGCGGACGCCTTATCGGCCGCGCGAGCCGCCCTGGGGGCGGATACGTGAGGACCACCCTGCGCGGCCGGGTCGTCACACTCACCGAGGTGGGCGAGCTCGCCGACGGGGTGGTGTCGTTCGACGGTCCTTTTCTCGACTACGTCGGTCCGGCAGCGGAATTCGACGGTGAGCTGCCGGAGGCCGATGACCGGTCGCCGATCATCCTGCCGGGGTTGATCGACGTGCACTGCCACGGCGGCGGCGGATTCGGCTTCCCGGAAACCGATGCCGCGGGCGTGGCCGCCGCTGCCCGCTACCACCGCGGGCGCGGCACCACCACCCTGGTCGCCTCGCTGGTATCGGCCACCGAAGCCGAACTGCGCGACCGCATCGACGTGCTCGGCACCGCCGTGGACGCGGGACTGCTCGCCGGAATCCACCTGGAGGGCCCGTTCATCAGCGAGCACCGGCGCGGGGCCCACGACCCGGACCGCATCGTGCCCGGTGATCCGGCATTGCTGGAGCGGCTGCTGGACTACGCGGGCGGGCGCATCCTGTCGGTGACCGTAGCCCCGGAAACCGCCAATTTCGACAAGGTCGCCAGCGTACTCGCCGACGCGAATGTGATTCTCTCCCTGGGACACACCGTCGCCGACTACGCGCGGTCGGTGCACGCGCTGCGGCGCGGGCGGCGGGTGTCGATCACCCACCTGTTCAATGCCATGCCCGAGCTGGCGCACCGCGACGCCAACTTCCTCACCGCCGCCATGGCCGCCGCCGGACGCGGGGACGTGGTGGCCGAGGTGATCGGTGACGGCGTGCATCTGGCCGACGGGGTCGTGCGCATGGTGTTCGACACCATCGGCCCCGACAACCTGGTCCTCATCACCGATGCGATGGCCGCCGCGGGGCAGCCCGACGGCCGCTACCAGCTGGGCAGTCTGGACGTCGTCGTGAAGGACGGCGTCTCGCGCATCTACGACCCGCACGGTGAGGGCCCGATCGCCGGAGGCACCGCCACCGCGTCGGATGTGCTGCGCCGCACAGTCTTCCAGGCCGGTGTCGACCTGACCGCGGCCGTGACCGCCGCCTGCGCCACCCCCGCCCGGCTGCTCGGCCTGGCCGGTGACCTCGGCGCGCTGTCGGCGGGGATGCGCGCCGACCTGCTGGTCACGGACCACTTCCTGGACCCCGTGAGCGTGTACAAGAACGGAGCGATATGGAACTCGTGATCACCGACAACGCCGCCGAGGCGGGTGTCCTGGCCGGCCGCATCATGGCCGACCACGTCCGCCGCGGAGCCCGCGCCATCGGTCTGGCCACGGGGTCCTCGCCGCTGGGCGCGTATCGGGAGCTGATCCGGCAGCACCGGGAGGAGGGGCTGAGTTTCGCCGGGGTGCAGGCGTTCCTGCTCGACGAGTACATCGGCCTGCCGCCCGGACACCCGCAGTCCTACCGCCGGTTCATCCGCGACGAGTTCACCGCCCACGTCGACTTCGCCGACGCCGATGTGCACAGCCCCGACGGCAATGCCGCCGATATCCCGGCCGCCGCAGCCGATTACGAGCGGGCCATCGCCGCGAACGGCCCGATCTCGGTCCAGATCCTGGGCATCGGGGCGAATGGCCACCTCGGCTTCAACGAGCCAGGCTCCTCACTGCGCTCGCGTACCCGCGTGAAGACCCTGACCCCGAAGACCCGTGAGGACAATGCCCGCTTCTTCGACGACGACCTCGCACAGGTGCCCACCCACGTGCTCACCCAGGGCCTCGGAACCATCAGCGACGCGGGCCATCTGCTGATGATCGCCACCGGCGATGGTAAGGCCGAGGCGGTCGCCGCCGCCGTGGAGGGCCCGGTCTCGGCGTTCTGCCCGGCCTCGATCCTGCAGATGCACCCGCACGTCACCGTCATCGTCGACCCGGCCGCCGCGGCGAACCTGAAGGCCGTCGACTACTACCGTTTCGCGGTCGCGAACAAGCCCTCCTGGCAGAGCTTCTGACCGCTACGCGCCCGCCTGCATGGCCGCGAACGGGGCCATGTCGAAGTAGTCCCGCCACGCCGCGATCTTCCCGTCGCGCACCTCGAACACGCCGGTGACCGGCAGCTCGACCTTGTTCTCGCCCAGGCTGAATCGATCCGTGCGCTCGTTGAGCACGATGTTCCCGGTGACCGCCTGATGGTGGATCGAGAACTCGATCCCGCCGAACGCGCCGATGAACCCGCGCAGGAACTCCAGGATCGCGGCCTTGCCGACGAACGGATCCATCGGAATGTTGTGGTACACCGCGTCCTCGGTGAAGAACTCCGCTATGGATTCCGGTGTGCCGGTGAGCCATTCGGCGCACAACGCGTTGACGACCTCGGCGGGGGACTGGCTGGCGTGTTCGATGCTCACTGCTCCGGGAGACCTTTCCTACGACGGACCTGACCTACAGCAGCCAAACTCCCGCCCCACCCGGGCACTGTCAACCCTCTTCTCGCCGTGAGACTCCACCCCGCCCCCGTCTCACTGACCCGCTCTCGGCCTGCCGCTCCGCGAAATCCCTCCCCACCGCCAATAATGATCTCGTGACCGAGCGCGCAGCGAGCCGCACCGCCATCCTGGTCTGCCAGGGCCGGGCCGTCGCCGACGGCCGACTGGGTATCGGCCGATTCTCCGACCCGATCGCCACCGAACTCCTGACCGACGACGAACGCGGCCTCGTCACGCTCGTCCGATCCCGCGCCGTCCCCGCCGCCTTCGGCCCCCGCATGGAATACGAACTCCTCTCCGCCACAGCCGAAGTCATGGCCGTCCGCACCATCGCCATCGACGCCGCCGTACTGGACGCCGCCAACCCCCAACTCGTCATCCTCGGCGCAGGACTGGACGCCCGCGCCTGGCGCATGCCCGACCTGCGCGGCACCCCCGTCTTCGAAGTCGACCATCCGGCTTCCCAGGCCGAGAAGCGTGCCCGCCTCGGCGACCGCGAATCCATTGCCGACATCCGCTTCGTCGCGGTCGACTTCGCCAAGGACTCCCTCCCCGCCGCCCTGGCCACCGCCGGCCACGACGACTCCGTCCCCACCACCTGGATCTGGGAAGGCGTCGTCCCCTACCTGACCCCGGCCCAGGTCACCGCGACGATAGGCGCGATCGCGCAGCGCAGCGCCCCCGCCAGCCGCCTGATCATCACCTACCCCACCCCCAACCGCGCCTACAAATACGGCCGCAAGGCCATGCAACTCCTCCTCACCCTCACCGGCCGCCCCAACCCCATGGCCCACGAACCCCAACGCTCCACCTGGACCCCCGCAGCCCTGGCAACCCTCCTCGCGACCCACGGCTTCACCGTCACCACCGACCGCGACCTCGAATCCCTGGCCGTGGAAGCAAATGTCGAAGGCAAACACCGCTCCCTCCGAGCCGACGGCCACATCCTCACCGCCGACCGCACCTGACGGGCGAGTGCCTACCCGGCCTTCCCGGCGACGCTGTACGCGGATTGGATGAAGGGGAGGACGATTTCGAGGAAGTCGGACGGGGCCGAGGAGAAGGGGAGGTGGCCGGTGGGGAGCACGCGGAGCTCGGAGCCGGGGATTCGGTGGTGGGCTTGTTTGCCGTAGCGGAGGCGGGCTATGGGGTCGAGGGCGCCCCAGACGATGAGGGTGGGGGCTTTGATTCCGGAGGCTCGAGGGGTGAGGTCGTAGGCCGGGGAGGCGAAGCTGCGCCAGAGGGAGGAGTAGGTGGCTCGGCCTACTTCGGTGCGGGCGGTTCGGGTGACTCGGTCGATGACCGCCTCGTCGTCAGGGGTCAGAGGCTGCATGTAGTTGCGGATGCTGCGGGGGAGTAGGCGGCGGGCGAAGAGGGTGGAGCCGTAGACACGGTAGAAGGCTCGGGTCAGGAGGGATCGGGGGATGAGGCCGCCGCCGTTGACGAGGATGAGGCCGGCTACGCGGTCGGGGTGGTCGATGGCGAGGCGGGCGGCGGCGAAGGCGCCGACCGAGTTGCCCAGGTAGACGGCCTGTTTCAGGTCGAGGGTGGTGGTGAGTTCGGCCAGGGCGTCGGCCAGATCTGCGGCGGTGACCGTGGCGTTCGGGGCGGCTGCGCCGTGGCCGGGCCAGTCGACGGCGATCACGCGGTAGGACGCTTCGAGGGTGGGGATGATCGGGTCGAAGTCGTGGTGGTCGTGCAGGTTCGCGTGGAGGAGTACTACCGCCGGGCCTGATCCGGTGTCGGTGTAGGCGAGTTCCCCGGCTGTGGTTCGCAGTGTGTGCATGTGGACCCCCTCATGCGATTGTGTTGACCGATCGGTCATTCACTGACCAGTCGGTCGGTGAGATATGCTGACCATACAATCGGTCCGAAACACACGCAAGGGATGTCGTGCCGAATCGCCTGCCGCGCAAGGCGGCACGATCGCGCGCGGTCCCGGTGAGGGTTGAACCATATGAATTTGCGGGAGGATTCCGCCGCGCGCACTCGCGCCGCCCTGGTCGACAGCGGTTTGCGGCTGGCCGAGAGTCTGGGTTTGGCGGGGGTCAGCGTCAACGTCCTGGTCGCGGAATTGGGCGTCTCGAAGGGCACGTTCTTCCACCACTTCGGCTCCCGCGCCAACTACCTCCTCGCCCTGCACCGCGAATTCCACGAGCGCCTGCAAGCCGATATCGACGCCGCGATCGCCCCGCACCCGCCCGGCCGCACCCGCCTGATGGCGGGCTCCACCGCCTACCTCGACGCCTGCCTCCGCGACCGCGGCGTGAAAGCCCTCCTCCTCGAGGTCCGCGCCGACCCCCTCATCTCCGACGAGGTCACCGCCCGCAACACCCTCACCGCCACCATCGCCGAACCCGACTTCGAAGCCCTCTCCTGGCCCCACCCCGCCCAGGCCGCCCGCCTCTGGATCGGCATGGTGGCCGAAGCCGCCCTCCTCGAACTCCACGCCGACCGCCGCCAACCCGCCGTCCGAGCCGCCCTCACCCACTTTCTGCGCTGAGGGATCAGCGATCGACGGCCGGTACCGGCCCGGGCGCGTAATGGGAGGTCACCGCCTCCTGGCCCGTGTAGTTCGGCCCGGCGGACGGGTCCGCGCCCAGGTAGTGGAAGTCCCACCGGGGCGCGCCGTGGCCGGTCCGGGTCAGACGCCGGGTTCGGGCGGAGTAGCTGAAACCGTTGTGGCGCAGGTCTGTCGAGAGCCGACGGCCCAACGGGGACCCGGTGGCGTCGCGAATCGCGGTGGCGTCGAAATTGATCGCGAGGTGGCCGTCGGGTGCGAGCCAGGACGACATGCGGCTCAGCGCATCGAGTTTGTCGCCGACGTAGTGGATGGCGTGGACGCTGGTGATCAGGTCGATCGGGGCGTCGGGCTCCCAGGACAGGACCGACCCGGTGACGAGATCGACGCCGGGGCGAGGTGTTCCGCCGAAGTAGCCGACCAGGTCCAATCCGGTGACCCGCGCATGGCCCGAGAGCGACTCGGCGGCCTCGAAAAGCGCCAGGGCGCTACCGCATCCGACATCGAGCCACCGCTGCGGCCCGGGCCGGGCGCTGAGCCAGGCCACAGGGTCGAAGCCGAGTTCACGGCGGTAGGCGGGTAGTCGACGGTCACGGTTCATGGCGGAGTTCGCCACTACCGCAGTCTGTTCCAATCGAGCGTCATCGAGCAGGTCGGGCACACACCCCATCCTGCCGTGCGTAGATGAACTACGCGGCGGCCTGACCCATCGCTGCGGGAGTGGTCGCCGGAAGCGGTGTGCGGGTGCGCATGGCGGCCCACAGGGCGGCGGTGGCGGCGACGCATGCGGCCGCCCCGCCCACGTGGAAGGCGACCAGTACGGCGGGAACGTCGGTGAAATACTGGATGATGCCGACCAGCGCCTGCGCGCACACCAGCGCGATCACCAGGATCATCCGGTTGCGGAGGGTCTTGTTCATCCCGATCGCGGCGAGGCCGCAGGCCAGACCGACCAGCAGGGCGAGGTAGGCCACGAGTAGTTCGGCGTGCAGGTGCACGAGGGTCACGATCTCGACCTGAAGGCGCTCGACCGGCTTCTCGACGCTCTTGTCACCGGCGTGCGGGCCGGCGCCGGTCACCAGGGTGCCCGCGATCAGGGTGGCGGTCAGCGCGACACCGCTCAGTGCGGTGAGCAGCCGCAGCGGCCGCGGCACCCGCACGGTCTCGATGCCGTCGTCGGGTTCGCCGACCTTGGCCCACAGCAGCGTCGCCAGCCACACCATCAGCATGGACGCCAGCAGGTGCACCGCGACGGTCCACCACAGCAGTCCGGTGCGCACGGTGATGCCGCCGATCACGGCCTGCAGCACGGTCCCACCGGGCATCAGCCACGCGTACACCAGCACCTCGCGCCGCCGCCGCGCCCGGGTGACCGCGAGCACGATCGCCGCCGCGGCCAGTGTCACCACGAAAGTCAGCATGCGATTGCTGAATTCGACGACCTGATGCACCACCGGCACCTCGGCCACCGCGGTCGGCACGAAGCTGCCGGGGAAGCATTGCGGCCAGGTGGGGCAGCCAAGGCCAGACGCGGTGACGCGGACGACCGCGCCGGTCACCGAGATTCCGGCCTGGGACAGGATGACCAGGAACGCGATGAGCCGCTGCACCCGCAGGGAGGGCATCGGGAACAGGTCGGCAAGTCGCTGGAAGGCGCGAGACAGCACGCACCGATCGTAGCGGGGGCCTATAGCGGCCCGTCACCCGCCCTACTACAGCGTGTCGTTAAACACGCTCGGACTCAATCGAACTTGAAGAATCGGGTGGCCAGCCACCCCGCGAGACCACCCCAGCCGGCGAGCACCGCCAGCCCGTACCAGTCGACGCCGGTGCGCATCGCCCGATCCAGGCACTCCGACAACGCACCGGAGGGAATGATCCGCGCGATCACGCTGACCGCGCGCGGCAGATCGTCGGACATGAATACCAGGCTCGCGGTCCCGAGCATCACGAACCACAGGATGTTGGCCAGCGCCAGCACCACCTCGGCCTTGAGCGTCCCGCCCAGCAGCAGCCCCAGCGCCGCGAAGGTCGCGGTCCCGAGCCCGATCACCACCGCGCCCAGCAGCAGCCCGCCCAGCGACGGCCGCCAGCCCAGCGCGGCCCCGATGCCGCCCAGCAGGATCGACTGCAACACCACCACGATCAGCACCGCCGAGCACTTGCCCGCGACGATGCCCCACCGCGGCAGCGGAGTCGCCCCGAGCCGCTTCAATGCCCCGTATCGCCGATCGAAGCCGACGGCGATGGCCTGCCCGGTGAAGGCGGTCGACATGATCGCCACCATCATCACCGCGGGCACGACCCGATCCACCCGATGCTCGCCCAGCCCGCTGACCGGCAGCAGCGTCAACCCGATCAGGAGCGTGATCGGAATGAACATGGTGAGCAGCAGCTGTTCCCCGTTGCGCAGCAACAGGATCAGTTCCATGCGCGTCTGTGCCGCCAGCATCTTCGCGCGCGTGGTCGGCTGCGGCGCGGGGGAGAAGGTGCCCGCCGCGAATCGGTTCTCGGTCTCGGTCACCCGCGCAGCTCCCGCCCGGTCAGTTCGAGGAACACGTCTTCCAGCCGGCGCTGGTCGATGCGAATGTCGGTGGGCAGCACGTCGATTCGCGCGCACCACGCGGTCATGGTGGCCAGCACCTGCGGGGTGATGTCGCCCTGCAGCAGGTAGGAGCCGGGCGCGGTCTCGCGCGGGGTGAAGCCTTCCGGCAGCGCGGCTTCCAGCAGCGACAGATCGAGTTTCGGGGGCGCGGTGAACGCGAGCCGACCTTCGGCGCCGTGCGAGGTGACTTCGGCGGGCGTGCCCTGGGCGACGACCCGCCCGTGGTCGATGATGACCAGCTGGTCGGCGAGCTGTTCGGCCTCGTCCATCATGTGCGTGGTGAGCAGCACGCTGACTCCGTCGCGGCGCAGCGCGTCGATGAGCTCCCACACCAGATGCCGCGCCTGCGCGTCCAATCCGGCGGTCGGCTCGTCGAGGAACACGATCTCGGGCCGCCCGACCAGCGCGCACGCCAGCGCGAGCCGCTGCTGCTGCCCGCCCGACAGTCGCCGATACGGTGTCCGCCGCGCGTCCTTGAGCCCGAGCGTGTCCAGCAGCCAGGCCGGGTCGAGCGGATTCGCGGAGTAGGACGCGACGAGATCGAGCATCTCCCCGGCCTTGGACCCCGGATACGCGCCGCCGCCCTGCAGCATCACCCCGATGCGCGGTCGCAGCTGATCGGAATCGGCGATCGGGTCGAGCCCCAGCACCCGCACGCTCCCGGCGTCGGGGGACACGAACCCCTCGCACATCTCGGTGGTGGTCGTCTTGCCCGCCCCGTTGGGTCCGAGCAGGGCCAGCACCTGCGCGCGTTCGATGTCGAAGCTGATGCCGTCGACCGCGGTGGTCTCGCCGTAGCGTTTCACCACGCCGTCGACGCGTACGGCGGGTCCGGAAGCTGCGGTCACGAAGAGACACCGTAAGGCGTGGGCTGCTGTGACCGAGCCGACACCCCCGGCTGATTGCGCCACGGCAGCACATTTCGGGTGAGGAAGATCAGGGAGCCGCCGACGATCAGGGTGGCGATGGCCGATTCGACTATCTGGAAGACGTAGAAGTCGGCGCCGCGCGGCATCACCATCACGGAGACGATCACCGACAGGACGACCGCGGGGACCCGGAAGGCGGGCCGGTTGGCCCAGGCCGCGAGTGGCACGATCGCCCACAGCAGATACCAGGGCTGCACGACTGGGAACAGCAGCACGATCGCGCCGAGCGAAACCCCCAGTGCGCCGATCGCGTTCAAGCGCCCGGTCCACGTGGCGACGAGCATGCGCACGATGAAAAAGCCCGTTATGAGCGAGGCGATGGGCCGGGTGATGTCGAGCAGGGCGGTGGTGTGATCGCCCAGCCCGAGCAGTACACCGCCGAATCCGGTGATGATTCCGATGGCCGTCGGTAGCGACAGATAGCTGCGCACGGTGGTGGCGGTGCCGACGGTATTGACCCAGCCGAAGCCGAGCCCGCTGGCGTAGCTCACGGAAAGCGTGGTGACCACGGCTACGACGCCGAGTATCCCGCCGACAATGAGCACCGGTTTGAGTCCGCCGCCCCACCGTCGTGCCAGGGCCATGCCGACGAATCCCAGGCTCACCAGCGAGATGATCTTCACAGACGACGACAGCGTGATCAGTACGGCTCCGAAAATCAGCAGCGCCCAAGCCCTTTGATCGAAATCGGGACAATCGTCGATGGCCCGCAAGCAGAACTCCAGCCCCGCCAGCATCAGTCCGAGCATCAGCGCGTCATTGTGCACCCCGCCGACCAGGTGGAACAGCACCAGCGGGTTCGCCGCGCCCAGCCACAGCGCGCTCACCGGCGCGACCCCGCAGCGGCGCGAGAGTCGCGGCAGCGCCCACACGATCAAGGCGACGCCCGCCAGCGCGAGCGCCCGGTGCAGCCACACGCCGAGCACGATGTTGTCGCCGGTGATCTGCGCGATCCCGCGACCCATCCAGAGGAACAGCGGCCCGTAGGGCGCGGCGGTCGAGCGCCAGATATTGGGCACGTTGTTGGTCAGCACATTGTCGAGCCCGAGCCCGTCGACCGGCCCGACCGAATAGGGGTCCAGGCCGCGGTTCGCGATCTCGCTCTGCGCCAGATACGAATACACGTCATTGCTGAACATGGGCGGCGCGACGCTGAGCGGAATGATCCACAGCAGCAGCGTCCGATCCATCTGCGACCGGCTGAGCCGGTGCCGGGGATCCCCGCCCCACCCGCCGACCGCGAAGCGGCCCAGCAGCAGCCACGCCATGATCACCAGGACGGTGCCGATCATGCACATGGCCAGCGTGGACGTGCCCGCGCGGGCGAAGAAGCCGAGCACCCGCAGCCCGGAGGTCGGGTTCTGGTGCACCGGCTGCGCGCCGACACCGAGTGCAGAAATCGCCATGATGACCGCGCCGGTCGCCCCGAGCAGCCGGATACGCATCAGCTGCAGGGTTTCTCGCCGGTCCAGGCCGGGCACGTCGTGGTCGACGCTGTGCAGCACGGCGACGGTGTGATCGGCGGCAGGGACGTCCAGGCCCAGGGCCCGGCGTCCGATATCGATGACTCTGCGCCCCGCGCCTTCCGCTACCGCCACAGGACCGAAGCCTAGTCCGGAGCCGCGGGTCGGACGCCGATCGCATGGCCGTAGCGGGGGTTCGACGGTGTGCCCGATGGTTGCCATCGGTCACACCCGCTTGCGTCAGATACCCCTGGGGGTATAGTTCCTGGCATACCCCAGGGGGTATGGAAGGAAGTCTCAGATGCGAAGTACGACAGTCGGCGTCGCCGACGCTTCTCCGAGCACGGCCGCCCCCGGCGGTCTCCTGGGCCGCCTCGGCGCGGTCATGGCCGACCGCGCCCGCTGGGTTTTCGGTTTCTGGCTGCTCCTGTCGGTGGCCCTCGGCGCGGCCGCTCCCTCGGTGTTCGACTCCCTCGCGGGCGCGGGCTGGCAGGCCGACGGCTCCGAATCCGTGCAGGTCCGCGACCTCGCGCAGGAACACTTCGGTGGCAACTCGGCCGCCGCCGTGCAGGTCGTGGTCCACTCCGACACCGCGACGATGGACAGCCGCGAGGCACAGCGCCTGGTCGCCGACCTCACCGCGGTCCTCCAGGCGGACAGCCGCTTCGGCGCGATCGTCCCGCCCACGCCCGGTCAATCGGTGAGCCGTGACGGTCACACCGGCATCCTGCTGGCGGGCGCGAACGCGAGCACCGACGACATGGTCACCGCGGTCACCGACCTCGGCCCGAAACTGAAGGACGTCGCCGCCGACGGCTTCGACATCTACCCGACCGGCGCCTCGGCGCTGTGGAGCGACTTCAACAAGGCCAACCACGACGCCATGATGAAGGCCGAGATGTTCTCCTGGCCGGTCACTCTGGCGATCATGGTGCTGGCCTTCGGCTCCCTGGTGGCAGCCGGTCTGCCCCTGCTGCTGACCCTCACCGGCCTGGTCGCCTCCGCGGGCGGCCTGGTGCTGCTCAACCAGATCACGCCGATCTCGGTGTGGGCCATGAACTTCGCCATGATGTTCGCACTCGCCCTGGGTATCGACTACGCGTTGTTCCTGGTCTCGCGCTTCCGCGACGCCATCCGCGGCGATACTCCACCCCGCACCGCGGTCGCGGTCACCATGGCCACCGCGGGCAAGGCGGTCCTGCTCTCCGGCCTGACCGTGCTGGTCAGCCTGTCGGCGGTGCTGGTGGTGCCCGCGCCGGCCGTGCGCACCATGGCGGTCGGCATCATGTTCGCGGTCTCGTTCGTCCTGCTGGCGACGCTGACCCTGCTGCCCGCCGTGCTCGGAGCGCTGGGTAAGCGCGTCAACGCGGGCTCTCTGCCGTATGTCGCGCGCCAGCAGCATCGTTCGCCCCTCTTCGCCAAGTGGGGGGAGCTATTGCACCGCCGCCCGTGGCCGTTCGCCATCGGTTCGCTGCTGGTGCTGATCGCGCTCGCGATTCCGGTGACGAGCCTGAAGGTGGCCATGCCTTCGATTCAGGTGGTGCCCGAGGATTCGTCCGTGCGCCAGGGTTACGAACTGGTGCAGCGCGAATTCGGGCTGGGCGCGCCGGGCATGCTGCAGATCGTGGCCCCGGCCTCCGACGCCGCCGATGTCGCGCGAATCGCGGCCTCGGACAGCCGGATCGGCATGGTCTCGCCGCCGCAGCCCGCGGGCGACGGCAGCGGACTGGTCATGATCCAGGCGACGCCGACCGTCGATCCGTCGGATCCGGCCATGGGTGACATCGTCGACTCCCTGCGCACGGCCCTCCCGGCCGGCGCGCTGGTGGGCGGTGCGGTCGCCGAGAACCTGGACCTGCAACAGGCCCTCAACGACTACCTGCCCCTGGTCGTCGGCATCATCCTGGTGCTGGGCTTCCTGCTCCTGCTGGTCGCCCTGCGCGCCCCGCTCATCGCGCTGCTCGGCGCGGGCGTCAGCCTGCTGTCCACCGCGGCCGCGTTCGGCGTGGCCAAGCTGGTGTTCCAGGACGGGCACGGCGCGAGCCTGCTCGGCTTCACCCCGCAGGGTTTCCTGGACGGCTGGGGTCCGGTGTTCTTCTTCGCCATGATCTTCGCCATCGCGATGGACTACACGGTCTTCCTGCTGGCCACGGCGAAGGAGCATTACGAGCGCTCGGGTGATCCCGCGGTGGCCCATATCGACGGCATCGCGCATTCGGGCCGGGTGATCGCGGCCGCGGCGGCGGTCATGGTGGCGGTGTTCTTCACCTTCGCGCTGGCCGATCCGCTGCCGCCGAAGGAGATGGGCATCATCCTCGGCGTGGCTGTGCTGCTGGACGCCGTGCTGATCCGCCTGATCCTGCTACCGGTGCTGTTGCGCCTGACCGGGCATGCCGCCTGGTGGTCGCCACGCTGGTTGCGCAAGGTGCTGCCGGACATCAGCTTCGCGCACTGAACGGTGGGGGCCGTGGGAAACGGTGAGCCCGCTCTCACGGCCCTCGCATACCCCCAGGGGTATGATGGAGTCATCGAACTCAGGGAAGGAACCCTCATGATCGGCGACGAAGACAGCATCGCACTGGTCCTCAACCGCCTGCGCCGCGCCCACGGCCAGCTCGCGGGCGTGATCTCCATGATCGAGCAGGGCCGCGACTGCAAGGACGTGGTCACCCAGCTCGCCGCGGTCTCGCGGGCGCTGGACCGCGCGGGCTTCAAGATCGTCGCCACCGGTCTGCGCGACTGCCTGACCGGCGAACAGGCCGAGGGTTCGGAGCCGATGACGGTCGAGGAACTGGAGAAACTCTTCCTGGCGCTCGCCTGACGCCGGGATCGAAAGGAAGTCATATGACCGCGACCCGCCGCTGGACCATCGACCGCATCGTGCCGGTCCTGGCCGGAACCATGGTGCTGATCAGCATCGCGCTGGTGCTCGCGTTCTCGCCCTGGTGGCTGCTGCTGACCACGTTCGTGGCGGCCAACCTGCTGCTCTACGGGTTCGCCGGCTGGTGTCCGGTGACCCTGCTCCTGCGCCGTCTGGGTGTGCCCCGGACGGGCAGCCCCACGACGGAAAGGACCGCGTGATGACCCTCGCCCTGTCGACCACCCTCTACACCGATTTCGCCACCGCGGTGGAGCGCACCCGGAAGGCCCTGTCCGAGCAGGGTTTCGGCATCCTCACCGAGATCGACGTCACCGCCACCATGAAGCAGAAGCTCGACGCCGACCTGGAGAACTACCTCATCCTCGGCGCCTGCAACCCGCCCCTGGCCCACGCCGCCCTCGAGGTCGACCGCCAGATCGGGCTGCTGCTGCCGTGCAATGTGATTGTGCGCGAGGACCGTTCACGCGACGGCGCGGTGCTCGTCGAAGCCATGGATCCGCAGCTGCTGGTGCAGGTCGCGGGCGATCCCGGGCTGAAGGAGGTGGCCGACACCGCCGCCGCCAAGCTCGGTGCGGCCATCGCCGCCCTGGGCTGATCCGGCCCGGATCCGGGCCGCGCACGCCCGGTTGATCCACTGCCCGAACACGATTCGCCCTGCCGGTGTCGGACCCCGCTCATACTCTGGATGAATGGTGTCCGATTCGAAACGGCGAATCGAGGCGGCCGCGGCCGGGTTGCTAGCCCGGCACGGCTACCACGGATTCGGGCTGAAGAAGTTGAGTGAGGCGGCGGGGCTGCCGTATGGGTCGATCTACCACCACTTTCCCGGCGGTAAGGAGGAGATCGCGGTCGCGGCCATCACCGGCACGGGGGTGCTGTTCGGCCGCATGATCCGGCAGGCCCCCGGCGATGTGTTCGGCACCGCGGCAACGCTGTTCGATTTCATGGCCGGGAAGCTGGACGAGACCGACTGGACCACCGGCTGTCCGGTCGGAACTCCCGCCCTGGACGGCGGCAGCGATGTCGAATCGGTGCGCACGGCGTGCGTTTCGGCATTCGATGCCATGGCGCGCGGTTTCGCCGAACTGCTGATCGAGCTGGGTCTGGAGCCGGGGGAGGCGCGGGGGCTGGCCACCACGGTGGTTGCGGCCTACGAGGGCGCGACCATCCTGGCCCGGGTGCGCCGCACCGACGAGCCGCTGCACACGGTGTCGGAGTCCATGGCCCGGCTGCTGCGCCTGAGTCTCGCCGAAGCCGTTGCCGTCGAGGCGCATTCACCCTGAGGGCGATCCCCGATCATGCGGTGAAATCGGGCACCGTGAGCCGCAGGCGGGCCAGCACCTCCGGCTCGGCGATCACCTCGATGGCGGTGATCCGCCCGGCGGAGATGGTGAAGACCATGACCTCCGGCGATTCGCCGTGCGACACCACCAGCGCGCCCGGCCGCCCGTCGATCAGAATGACCGCCGAGAACTCCTCGCGCCGTGCGAATCCGGCCGCCAGCCGGGCCACCACACGCGTGCCCTGCGCGGTGACCGGCGCCGATCCGGGCGCGGCCACCCGATCGGCGGACACCATGATCTCCGGATCCAGCACGGTCAGCGCGGCCTCGATGTCCCCGGCCCGGACCGCGGCCAGGAAGGCCCGCACGATCCGGTGCTCCCGCAGCGCCTCGGGCCGCAGCCCGTCGCCGTCGTCGAGCACCCGGTGCCGGGCCCGGCTCGCCAGCAGTCGCGCCGCGTTCGGCGTCCGGTCCAGGATCTCGCCGATCTCGTAGAACGGCACCGCGAACATGTCGTGCAGGACGAACGCGACCCGTTCGGCGGGCGGCAGTCGCCGCAGCAGGACCAGCACCGCCCGTTCCAGCTCGTCGGTGAGAATCGCCCGGTCCTCCGGGGTTTCCAGGATCGCGGCCTCGGGAAACGGCTCCGGCGCGCCGGGCCCGAGCGGGAACCGGTCGTCGACCCGGCGGCCGCGCAGCACGTCCAGGCAGATCCGGGCGAGCGCGGTGGTGAGCCAGCCGTCGAGATTGCGGATGGTGTCGATATCGGTGCGGCTCAATCGCATCCACGTGTCCTGCACCGCGTCCTCGGCCTCAGCGGAGGCGCCGAGCATCCGGAAGGCCTGGGCGATCAGCCGGGTGCGCCGCCGCTCGAATCGGGCTGCGGGGGATCCGGAGTCGCTGACCGACATATTTCGTGCTCGCCGAACGTCGCGGTGACATGACTACACACACCATCGTCACACGAATCGTTCCCGACCGCGCCCTCCTCTACTGGACCTCGACCGTGCTGGTTGTCGCAGAACTGCTGGTGGGCGGCTGGTGGGATATCGCTCGGACCGCGAATGTTCGCCAGGTCGTGACGGCTCTGGGCTACCCGACCTATTTCCTGGTCATTCTGGGTGTCTGGAAGCTGCTCGGCGCGGTGGCGCTGCTGGCCCCGCGGCTGCCGCTGGTGAAGGAGTGGGCTTATGCCGGGACCTTCTTCGTCTATTCGGGAGCCATCGCCTCGCACCTGACCACCGGGGAGAAGCTCATCGAGGTGCCGATCCTGCTCGTCATGGCCTCACTGACGGCGGTCTCCTGGGCGACCCGTCCCGCCGATCGCCGGTTCGTGTCCGGCAAGCCCGCGAAAACGGACGCATCAGCAACTATCTAGCTACCAAACCCCTTGCTTCGGCTACAGTGACCTTCGATCATGCTCGGTCCCGGCACGGCGAACGGAGCGATGATGGGCCGGAACTCGGTTGCCAGTCAATTGGTGGACGCCCTCGTCGCCGCCGGAGTCCAACGGGTGTACGGCCTGGTCGGCGACAGTCTGAATCCCTTCGTCGACGCGCTGCGCCGCACCGAGGGTATCGACTGGGTGCACTGCCACAACGAGGAGAGCGCCGCCTTCGCCGCGGGCGCGGAATCGGTCCTCACCGGCCGCCTCGCCGTCTGCGCGGCCAGCTGCGGACCCGGCAACACCCACCTCATCCAGGGCCTCTACGACGCGCACCGCAATGGCGCGTCGGTGCTGGCAATCGCCTCGCACATCCCGAGCCGCGAGATCGGCACCGGCTTCTTCCAGGAGACCCACCCCGAACGACTCTTCGTGGAATGCAGCCACTTCTGCGAAATGGTGAGCACCCCCGCCCAGATGCCGCGCCTGGCCACCATCGCCATGCAGACCGCCCTCGGCCGCCACGGCGTCTCGGTCCTGGTCGTCCCCGGTGACGTGCTCAGCGCCGACGCCGAGAACCGCGGCCGCCCCTCGGATCTGGTGAGGTCCGCTGCCACCGTCGTCCCGCCCGCCGACCAGGTCGACCGTCTCGCCGAGGCCATCAACGACGCCGACACCGTCGCGCTGTTCGCGGGCGCGGGTGTGCGCGGCGCGCACGCGCAGGTCATGGCCCTGGCCGAGCGCCTGCACGCCCCGATCGGCCACGCCCTCGGCGGCAAGGAGTGGATCCAGTTCGACAACCCCTACGACGTCGGCATGAGCGGCCTGCTCGGCTACGGCGCGGCCTACGAGGCCACCCACGAAGCGGATCTGCTGATCCTGCTCGGCACCGACTTCCCCTACGACACCTTCCTGCCGCAGGACGGCCGCGTCGCCCAGATCGACCGCGACCCCGCCCACATCGGCCGCCGCGTGATCGTCGACGTCGCCGTGCACGGTGACGTGGCCGCGACCATCGACGCGGTACTGCCACTGCTGCACCAGAAACCGAGCCGCGCCTTCCTCGACGACATGCTGCGCCGCCACGTCTCCTCCCTCGAGAACGTGGTCGACGCCTACACCCACGACATCGACCACCACACCCCCATCCACCCCGAGTATGTCGCGTCGCTGATCGACGAAATCGCCGACAGTGACGCGGTTTTCACCGTCGACACCGGCATGTGCAATGTGTGGGCCGCCCGCTATCTGACTCCCAACGGCCGCCGCCGGATCATCGGCTCCTGGCGGCACGGCACCATGGCCAACGCGTTGCCGCACGCGATCGGCGCGCAGTCGGCTTTCCCTGGGCGGCAGGTGATCTCGCTGTCCGGCGACGGCGGCCTGGCCATGCTGATGGGGGAGTTGCTGACGGTGTGGCGGCACCGGCTGCCGGTGAAGATCGTGGTCTTCGACAACTCCACCCTCGGCATGGTGAAGCTCGAGATGCTCGTCGACGGCCTGCCCGACTACGGCACCGATCAGGAGCCGGCGAACTACGCCGAGATCGCCGCGGCCGTGGGCATGCCGGCGATCCGGGTCACCGATCCCGCCCAGGTGCGCGGCGCGCTGACCAAGGCGTTCGCCGAACCCGGGCCGATGCTGGTCGACGTCGTCACCGACCCGAACGCGCTGTCGCTGCCGCCCAAGATCGATGCCGCGCAGGTGAAGGGCTTCGCCCTGGCCGCCGGGAAGATCGTGCTGGCGGGCGGCGTCGGGCGCATGGTCGACATGGCCCGATCCAACCTCCGCAATATCCCGCGCCCCTGACGCGGCGCCCCGATCAGCTTCGGGGCGTGACGGATTCGCGCGCGGCGACGGCCGCCCCGGTGAGCTCCACCGACCGCACGCGATCCTCGATGCCCTGCGCGTGGTGGGCGAGGATCAGCTCGTCGGCGTCGATCCCGGCCGCGAAATCCTCGAGGTAGTCGACGACGTCATCGGGCGTGCCCACCGCGGTGTAGGTGGTCATCGCCGCCAGGTGACGGCCATTGGGCGAGGCCAGGAACGCGTCGATCTCCTCGTCGGAGAAGTCCATCCCCGCCGCGCCGCGCTTGATGAAGGCCCGCGTGCGCGCCCGATAGGAGATCGTCTTCTGCTCCTCGGCAGCCTCCCGGTCCTCGGCGGCGAACACGTTCACGCCCGCCATCACATACGGCTCGGCCAACTGCTCTGACGGACGGAACCGCTCGCGATACTCGGTGACCGCCTGGTGCAGCGCGTCCGGCGCGAAATGCGAGGCGAACGCGTACGGCAGCCCCAGATGCGCGGCCAGCTGCGCCCCGAACAGCGACGACCCCAGAATGTAGAGCGGCACAACACCTTCCGCGCGCGGCACCGCCTGCACCCCCGGGATCCGGCTGTTGCCGGTGAGGAACCCCTGCAATTCGAGCACGTCCTGTGGGAAGGTGTCCGCCGAGGCCGGATTGCGCCGCAGCGCCCGCATGGTCTCCTGATCACTGCCCGGCGCCCGCCCCAGCCCCAGGTCGATCCGCCCCGGATATAGCGATTCGAGCGTCCCGAACTGCTCGGCGATCACCAGCGGCGAGTGATTGGGCAGCATGACCCCGCCCGCCCCGAGCCGGATGCTCTCGGTGTGCGCGGCCACGTACCCAATGAGCACGCTGGTCGCGCTCGATGCGATCGACTTCATATTGTGGTGCTCCGCGTACCAGACCCGCCGATACCCACTGCGTTCCGCCGCCCGCGCCAGCGCCACGCTGTGCTGGAAGCTGTCGCGCGCGGTCTGCCCGGGCGCGACCGTCGCCAGGTCGAGGATGGATACGGCGAAGGGCATGCTGGCACCGGCTTTCGTGGATCGGCTGTTCGGCGGAGAGCGGGCAGGGTGCGCCCACCTCTCAGTACTAATTCGATCAGCGTCGAACTTATGCCCGCCCGCCGAATTTCTCCTGCCCGCGTCCCCGGCCCGCGCCGGCAAGCGACCGGTCGGCTACCGGAATTCCGCCGCGCGTTCCCCGGCCCAGTCCCGGACATCGCGCGCCGGCCGCCCGGTGAGGTCGGCGACCACGCTGGTGACCAGGTCCGAGGGCGGCCGGAACTCGGCCATCGACAACAGCACCTCGATCAGGTGCGCGGGCAGTCCGGCCGCGGTCATCGACTCCCGCGCGACGTCCAGCGGCTGCGCCTCGAATCGCAGCTCACGCCCCAGCGCCGCCCCGATGGCCTCCACCTGCTCGGCCCGTCCGACCACTCGCGGCCCGGTCACGAGGTATTTCCGCCCGGCATGCCCGGATCCGGTGAGCAGCCGCGCCGCCACCGCGGCGACATCCCCTTCGTGCACGACCGCACTCGGCGCGACCGCGAACCCGCGCACCACCGCACCCGCGCGAATCTGCCCCGCCCAGCTCAGCGCATTGGAGGCGAGGGTGTCGGCGCGCAGCACCGTCCACTCCGATGCGTGCGCCTCGACCGCCGCCTCCATCTCCGCGTGCACCAGCGGAATCTGATCCGATTGCGGCCCTTGGTCGTTCACGGTGGTCGACGACAGGTACACCAGCCGCCGATCCGGTCCGCTCAACGCCCGCACCACGCGTTCGGCGTTCTCGGTGTCGTGGAACGGCCAGATGAGTAATACGGAATCGACCCCGTCCGCGGCCGTCGCCAGCGAGTCCGGCTCGGACAGATCGCCGCGCACCACCTCCACCTCCGGGGGAAGCCCGGCGGCTGCCGGATCCCGGACCAAGGCCCGAGTCCGCACCCCCACCGCCGCCAGATCCGCGACGACTTTTCGGCCGACATTTCCCGTCCCACCCACTATGAGCACACTGTTCACACCGTCCAGAACCCCTCATGACCGGCCCTGATTTCCGAATTGCCGGGATGTATGGGGTGTGCCAGCTCACATGTGATGCCATATTCCCAGGTCGCGCATTTTCGGTCAGGGGACCCTTACTGGATCGAGGAATGGAATTCCGTCACACTTGTGTTGTGAAAACCGTGGGTTTGCGGAACGCGGAACAGGCCGGGCACCAGAACGACGGTGCCCGGTCCGTTGTCGTGCCCGGACCGGCGGGTGAGGGACACACGCGCGAAGCTGTCGTCAAGCTGCTGTTGGAGGAGGGCCCGATCACCGCGACCGCCATCGGCGAGCGGCTGGGTCTGAGTCCGGCGGGGGTGCGGCGGCATCTGGACGCGCTCATCGAGTCCGGTGAGGCGCAGGCGACCAGGTCGGCGCCGTGGCAGCAGAAGGGCCGCGGCCGTCCCGCCAAGCAGTACCAGCTGACGGCCACCGGCCGGGGCCGCCTCGCGCACGCCTACGATGACCTCGCCGGAGCGGCCATGCGGCAGCTGCGGGAGATCGGCGGCGATCAGGCCATCGCCGATTTCGCGCGCAAGCGGGTGGCGTCCATCGTGGCCGGGGTCGGCGATCTCGCCGTCCACGCCCCGGCCGAGACCGAGGCCAAGGCGGAGGAGATCGCGGAAGCGTTCACCGATGCCGGGTTCGCGGCCTCGACCCGGAAGGTCGGCGCCGGCGTGCAGATCTGCCAGCACCACTGCCCGGTCTCGCACGTCGCCGAGGAATTCCCGGAGCTGTGCGCGGCCGAGCTGGAGGCTTTCCGCGCGATTCTCGGCACGCATGTGCAGCGCCTGGCGACCATCGCCAACGGTGACTGCGCCTGCACCACGCACGTTCCCCTCATTGCTTCGCCCGCTATGCCCGATACCGCCCCCGAAAGTTCCGCCCAGACCCCCGTTGCGCAGCCCGCAACGACTTCTACACATGACTCCGGAAGGAGTGCCGAATGACGACGACCACCGACCAGGTGCAGCCGCTGTCCCAGGAAGAGACCATCGCGTCCCTGGGTACCTACGAGTACGGCTGGGCCGACAAGGATGTCGCCGGTGCCGCTGCCAAGCGCGGACTGTCCGAGGAGGTCGTGCGCGACATCTCGGCCAAGAAGAGCGAGCCCGAATGGATGCTCGACTTCCGCCTCAAGGCCCTGCGCATCTTCGACAAGAAGCCCATGCCGGGCTGGGGCTCGAAGCTCGACGGCATCGACTTCGACAACATCAAGTACTTCGTGCGCTCGAGCGAGAAGCAGGCCGCTTCCTGGGAAGAGCTGCCCGAGGACATCAAGAACACCTACGACAAGCTGGGCATCCCGGAGGCCGAGAAGCAGCGTCTCGTCGCCGGTGTCGCCGCCCAGTACGAGTCCGAGGTCGTCTACCACTCCATCCGTGAGGACCTGGAGAAGCAGGGCGTCATCTTCCTCGACACCGACACCGGTCTCAAGGAGCACCCCGAGCTGTTCCAGAAGTACTTCGGCTCGGTCATCCCCTCGGGTGACAACAAGTTCTCCGCGCTGAACTCCGCGGTGTGGTCGGGTGGCTCGTTCATCTACGTGCCGCCGGGCGTGCACGTGGACATCCCGCTGCAGGCGTACTTCCGCATCAACACCGAGAACATGGGTCAGTTCGAGCGGACGCTGATCATCGTCGACGAGGACGCCTACGTCCACTACGTCGAGGGTTGCACCGCGCCCATCTACTCCTCGGACTCGCTGCACTCGGCGGTCGTGGAGATCATCGTGAAGAAGGGCGGCCGTTGCCGCTACACCACGATCCAGAACTGGTCGAACAACGTCTACAACCTGGTGACCAAGCGTGCCAAGGCGGAGGCGGGCGCGACCATGGAGTGGGTCGACGGCAATATCGGCTCCAAGGTCACCATGAAGTACCCGGCCGTGTGGATGACCGGCGAGTACGCCAAGGGTGAGGTGCTCTCCATCGCGTTCGCCGGTGAGGGCCAGCACCAGGACACCGGTGCCAAGATGCTGCACCTGGCGCCGCACACCTCCTCGAACATCATCTCCAAGTCGGTGGCGCGCGGCGGTGGCCGTGCCTCGTACCGCGGCCTGGTGCAGGTGAACAAGGGCGCGTACGGCTCGAAGTCGACCGTGAAGTGCGATGCGCTGCTGGTGGACAACATCTCCCGCTCCGACACCTACCCCTACGTCGACATCCGCGAGGACGACGTGACCATGGGCCACGAGGCGACCGTCTCGAAGGTGTCCGAGGACCAGCTGTTCTACCTGATGTCCCGCGGTCTGACCGAGGACGAGGCGATGGCCATGGTGGTGCGCGGCTTCGTGGAGCCCATCGCCAAGGAGCTCCCGATGGAGTACGCCCTGGAACTGAACCGCCTGATCGAACTGCAGATGGAAGGAGCCGTCGGCTGATGGCCGTGGAGAACGTTGCCGAGGCCGCTGAGGCTCGTACCCCTGCCCTGAACAAGGGTGAGGTGTTCGCGTCGTTCGACGTGAACGCCTTCGAAATCCCCTCGGGCCGTGACGAGG
Organism: Nocardia sp. NPDC004340; assembly: GCF_053602575.1. NCBI lineage: Bacteria > Bacillati > Actinomycetota > Actinomycetes > Mycobacteriales > Nocardiaceae > Nocardia > Nocardia sp. NPDC004340. The sequence goes on along the minus strand of NZ_JBSGDW010000004.1, from coordinate 114,870 downwards.
CGTGGCGCTTCACCCCGATGCGCCGCCTCAACGGCCTGCACGACGGCACCGCCGTCAAGGACGGTCAGCCGACCGTCGAGGTGACCGCACCCGCGGGTGTCACGGCCGAGACCGTGGACCGCACCGACGCCCGCCTGGGCCAGGGCGGCACCCCCACCGATCGCGTTGCGGCGCAGGCGTACTCGGGCTTCGATGCCGCCACCGTCGTCACCGTCGGTGCGGAAACCGAAGTGGCCGAGCCGGTCATCGTGGCCATCACCGGTCCGGGCGCGGGCAAGGTCGCCTACGGGCACCTGCAGGTCCGGCTCGGCAATTTCGCGCGCGCCACAGTGGTGGTCGACCAGCGCGGCAGCGGAACCTACGCCGAGAACGTCGAATTCATCCTCGGGGACAGCGCGGCGCTGAACGTCATCGTGGTCCAGGACTGGGCCGACGACGCCGTGCACGTCACCGCGCACCACGCCATGCTCGGCCGCGACGCCGTGCTGCGCCACACCAATGTCACCCTCGGTGGCGATCTGGTGCGGCTCACCGGCAATGTCCGTTACGCGGGTCCCGGCGGTGACGCCGAACTGCTGGGTGTCTACTTCGCCGATGACGGCCAGTTCTTCGAGCAGCGTCTGCTGGTCGATCACTCGCAGCCCAACTGCAAGTCCAACGTGCAGTACAAGGGTGCGCTGCAGGGTGATCCGACCTCGGACAAGCCGGACGCGCACACCGTGTGGGTCGGCGACGTGCTGATCCGGGCGGCCGCCGAGGGCACCGACACCTACGAGCTGAACCGCAACCTGGTGCTCACCGATGGTGCGCGTGCCGACTCGGTGCCGAACCTGGAGATCGAGACCGGCGAGATCATCGGGGCCGGACACGCCTCGGCCACCGGCCGTTTCGATGACGAGCAGCTGTTCTACCTGCGTTCGCGCGGTATCCCGGAGGAGGTCGCCCGCCGTCTGGTGGTGCGCGGCTTCTTCTTCGAGGTGCTGCAGAAGATCTCCGTCCCCGAGGTCCGGGAGCGGCTCGAGGCGGCCATCGAGGCCGAACTCGCCGCCGTCGGCGCCTGACACTCAAACTTCCCATCCCGCAAAGGAATCCGATTCGATGACCACCCTGGAAATCAAGGACCTGCACGTCGAGGTCGCCAGCCCGGACGAGAACGCCGAGCCCATCAAGATCCTCAAGGGCGTGAACCTGACCATCAAGTCGGGCGAGACCCACGCCATCATGGGCCCCAACGGCTCCGGCAAGTCGACCCTGTCCTACGCCATCGCCGGCCACCCCAAGTACACCGTCACCCAGGGCACCATCACCCTCGACGGTGAGAACGTGCTGGAGATGTCGGTCGACGAGCGTGCCCGCGCGGGCCTGTTCCTGGCCATGCAGTACCCGGTCGAGGTGCCCGGCGTCTCGGTCTCGAACTTCCTGCGCACCGCCGCCACCGCGATCCGCGGCGAGGCCCCCAAGCTGCGCACCTGGGTCAAGGAAGTCAAGGAGGGCATGGCCGAGCTGGAGATCGATCCGGCCTTCGGCGAGCGCTCGGTCAACGAGGGCTTCTCCGGTGGTGAGAAGAAGCGCCAGGAGATCCTGCAGCTGAGCCTGCTCAAGCCGAAGATCGCCGTGCTCGACGAGACCGACTCGGGCCTCGACGTCGACGCGCTGCGGATTGTTTCCGAGGGCGTGAACCGTTACAAGGAGCGGGAGACCGGCGGCATCCTGCTGATCACCCACTACACCCGCATCCTGCGCTACATCAAGCCCGACTTCGTGCACGTGTTCGTGGGCGGCAAGATCGTCGCCGAGGGCGGCGCCGAGCTGGCCGAGGAACTCGACGCGAACGGCTACGTGCGCTTTACTTCAGCTGCTGTAGGAGCCTGAATATGACCAGCACCGTGGGGACTCTCGACATCGCCAGGATCCGGGCCGACTTCCCGATCCTGAGCCGGACCGTGCGCGACGGGAAACCGCTGGCGTACTTGGATTCCGGTGCGACGTCGCAACGTCCGCTGCAGGTGCTCGACGCCGAGCGGGAATTCCTGCTCGAGCACAACGCGGCCGTGCATCGCAGCGCGCATCAGCTCGCCGAGGAGGCCAACGAGGCCTACGAGGCGGCGCGCGCGGCGATCGCGGCGTTCGTCGGCGCCGGCGCGGACGAGATCGTGTACACCAAGAACGCGACCGAGTCGCTGAACGTGGTGGCCTACGCCTTCTCCGACGACCGCTTCCCGTACCATGTGGGTCCCGGTGACGAGATCGTCATCACCGAGCTCGAGCATCACGCGAATCTCGTTCCGTGGCAGGAGCTCGCGCGCCGCACGGGTGCGACGCTGAAGTGGTACGGCATCACCGACGACGGCCGCATCGACCTGGATTCGCTCGAATTGTCGCCCGCCACCAAGGTGGTCGCGTTCACGCACCAGTCGAATGTGACCGGCGCGGTCGCCGATGTCGCCGAATTGGTGCGCCGGGCCAAGGAAGTCGGCGCGATCGTCGTGCTGGACGCCTGCCAGTCGGTGCCGCACATGGGCGTGGACTTCAAGGAGCTGGGCGTCGACTTCGCCGCCTTCTCCGGCCACAAGATGCTGGGCCCCTCGGGTGTCGGCATCCTGTACGGGCGGCGTGAGCTGCTCGAGGACACCCCGCCGTTCATCACCGGCGGCTCCATGATCGAGACCGTGTTCATGGATCACTCGACCTTCGCCCCGCCGCCGCAGCGGTTCGAGGCGGGCTCGCAGATGATCTCGCAGGTCGTCGGATTGGGCGCCGCGGTCAAGTATCTCGGCGAGGTCGGCATGGATGCCGTTGCGGCGCATGAGCACACGCTCGTCGGCGCGGCGCTGGAAGGTCTGGGCGCGATCGACGGCGTCCGGATCATCGGCCCGACCGAGAACGTGAATCGTGGCGGGGCGGTGTCGTTCCTGGTGGAGGGCATTCACGCCCACGATGTCGGCCAGATCCTCGACGACCAGGGTGTCGCCATCCGTGTCGGTCACCACTGCGCGTGGCCGCTGCACCGCCGATTCGGCGTCGCCGCCACCGCCCGTGCCTCTTTCGCGTTGTACAACACCGTGGACGAGGTCGATCAGCTGGTGGCCGCGGTGCGGAAGGCCCAGAGCTTCTTCGGAGTTGCATAGACCATGCGCATGGAGCAGATGTACCAGGAAGTGATCCTGGACCACTACAAGCACCCGCACCACCGGGGGCTACGTGAGCCCTTCGGCGCCGAAGTGCATCACGTCAACCCGACCTGTGGTGACGAGGTGACGCTGCGCGTGCACATCGACGACGCGGGTGACGTCAAGGACGTGTCCTACGACGGCCAGGGCTGCTCGATCAGCCAGGCCTCGACCTCGGTGCTCACCGATCAGGTCATCGGCCTGCCGGTGCAGCAGGCGCTGAAGGTGGTCGAGGAGTTCGACGCCATGATCACCGGCCGCGGCACCGTCGAGGGTGACGAGGACGTGATCGGCGACGGTGTCGCGTTCGTCGGCGTCGCGAAGTACCCCGCCCGCGTGAAGTGCGCGCTGCTGGGCTGGATGGCGTTCAAGGACGCCGTGGTGCGGATCGCCTCGGCAGAGGAAGCCAAGAAGACGATGGGCAACGGGGAGTAAGAGATGAGCGAAACCGAGCAGCAGACCAAGGAACTCACTCCCGAGGAGCTCCAGCACCTCGACGACATGGAGGAGGCGATGCGTGACGTCGTCGACCCCGAGCTCGGCATCAATGTCGTCGATCTGGGCCTCGTCTACGGCATGGCCTTCGAGGACGGCATCGCCAAACTCGACATGACCCTGACCTCCCCGGCCTGCCCCCTCACCGACGTGATCGAGGACCAGTCCCGCAACGCGCTGGTCCGCTCCGGCCTCGCCGAGGACCTGCAGATCAACTGGGTCTGGATGCCCCCGTGGGGCCCCGACAAGATCACCGACGACGGCCGCGAACAGCTGCGCGCCCTCGGCTTCACGGTGTAGACCGAACACACTCCGACGATGCGGACCGATCCCTGGTGGATCGGTCCGCATCGTCGTTTCAGCGGCCCAGCGCCTCGTTCAGGAGGGCTCTGGCTGTGGCGCAGAGGATTTCGGCGGCCTCCGGGCGGGGGAGGGCGGCGATGTCGACGAGCCAGATGAAGGACTCGATGCCGGTGGCGGACCGGATGGCGATGGCCAGGCGGTGGATGTCGATGTCCGGGTGCGTGATTCGCAGCGGTTCCAGCGCGTGTTCGAGCCAGCCGATCACCCGGCCGCGGCGTAGCGGCGAGGGGTTTCCCGCGGCGGGGTCCAGGGACAGGCGCAGCGAGGTGCGTAGTTCGGGTTCCCACTCCATGTTGATGCGGACGCATTCGCGCATGACGAGGTCGAGGCGGTCGCGGGGGTCGGTGGAGGCGGGGTCGGGGAGCAGGGTTTCGCGGTCGATCTCGGGGCGTACGGCCGCCAGGAGCGCGCGCTGATTGGGGAAGTAGCGGTACGCGGTGGTGCGGGAGATGGCGGCGGCCTGGGCGGCGTCCTCGACCGTCGGTATCACGCCCTGCGCCAACAGCTTCCGGGTCGCGGTGACCAGGGCCGTACGGGTGCGGGACTTCTGGTTGGTGCGCCCGGTGTTCTCATATGGTACGGCCATGCCCATGATGGTACTCTGATCCCATATCGAGTCCCGGAGGGCTGCTATGAGCACCGATCCCGCTGTGGTGAATCCAGACCTGTACCGGGTCATCTTCGAGAACGAGCGCGTGCGGGTGCTGGAGTACCGCGACAAGCCCGGTGACCGCACCTCGCCCCACAGTCATCCCGACAGCGTCCTGTACCCCTTGAACTCCTTCCGGCGTCGGATCACGGCCAACGGGGAACAGGTGGAGGTGGAGCTCACCGCGGGGCAGGTGCGCTGGCTCGGGGCGCAGGAGCATTCGGGCGAGAACATCGGCGAGGGCGAGACCCACGCGCTGTTCATCGAACTCAAGGAGCCCGCGCCCGCGGCCGGGGACACGGTGCTGGGTCCTTCCGGGATGTAGCGCGCTGGCGTGTTACGGCCGGTCGTGCCAGGGTTCGGGCGGTGGCGCCCCGTACGATTCTTCGGTGACCTATGACGACTTCGACGGATTCGAGCATCTCGACACCTCCACGTTGCCCGAACGCCAGCAACGCATTCTGTGCAGCATTCGGGATTGGGTGCAGCGGCACGGGTATTCGCCGAGCACTCGGGAGATCGGGGACTCGGTCGGCCTGAAGTCGGCCTCATCGGTTTCGCGGCATCTACGCGAGCTGGAGGAGCGCGGGTTCCTCAAGCGCAGTGAGTCGGTGACGCGTCCCATGGACGTGCGGCTGTTCCTGCGGGCGTCCGCGCCGGCGCGGCAGCAGGACGAGAACTCGGTACCGGTGCCGGTCGTCGGCGATATCGCGGCCGGTGCCCCGATCCTGGCGGAGGAGCACACCGACGATGTGCTCTCGCTGCCGCGGGAGCTGGTGGGCCGCGGCACCGTGTTCGGTCTGCGGGTGCGCGGCGACTCCATGGTCGACGCCGCCATCTGCGACGGAGACATCGTCGTGGTGCGCAAACAGCACGAGGCGCACACCGGCGAGATCGTGGCCGCCATGATCGACGGTGAGGCAACGGTCAAGGTCTACAAGCGCGCCAACGGGCATGTCTACCTGGAGCCGCGCAATCCCGCGTACCCGGTGATCGATGGTGACAATGCCCAGGTACTCGGTAAGGTCGTCTCGGTCATGCGCCGGGTCTGAGCGTCTGGCATGATGACCGCCGTTATCACCATCCATCCCCGGGGAGTATCGAATGTCGTTGCTGCGCAAGGCCGGTGTCGGCCTCGCCGTTACGTCGATGGCCGCGATGGGCACCGTGGCCGCCGGATCCGCCTCCGCGGCGGAGAACGGCGAGCCGGTCTTCATCGCGACCTCCGGTGACCTGTACGGCGCGTTGGCGCTGTCCAAGAGCACCGGGAACGTCGCGTATGCCGTGAACTACGGCAGCTGGGACGCCGCGGACTCCTCCGCGGTCAGCCAGTGTGGCGGCGGCGACTGTGCCGTCGTCGTGCACTTCGCCAATGCCTGTGGCGCGGTCGCCCAGGGCGCCGACACCCGCTTCGGCTGGGCGTGGGCGCCGTCCAAGGTGGAGGCCGAGTCGGCCGCCATCAATGTGCTCGGCAAGAGTGCGCCGGGTTTCCCGGACACGGGTTCGTCCTCGCCGCGTCAGGCCAAGATCATTCTCTCGGCCTGCACCGACAACGCGAGCTGACGTTCCGCGAAACACGCATGCGCCACACCGGATTCGTCCGGTGTGGCGCTGTTTTGTTTGCGGGAGTCCATTTTCCAGCAACACGCCGGGCTCGGCGGCGATGATTTCCCCGTGGACGACATCACCTACGAGGACACCCGGTTCGCGTTGCACGCGGCGGCCGAACTGCTGATCGCCGGTCCGCAGTATCGCCGGTTCGGCAGCATCCGCATGCGCATCGTGCTGGGCGGATTCGCCGGCATGAAGTGGCCGGTGTCGGTGACGGGCACCGATCTGGTGTGGCCGCAGGGCCGGACCCGCCTGCACGGCACCTACAGTGACCTCGCCTCGAGCGCCGGATTCGAGGCCGACGGCCCGCCCGACGGCCTGTATTCCGATGGCACCCGGATGGATCCGGATGAGCCGTTCAGGGTCGACTCCGAGGCCGCCACCGCCGTGCACGACTGGTTCGCGGTGGGGGACACCGCATTACGCCGCTTCGCCGCCGAACAGCAGCCGGTGTTGTGGCCCGAGCACTTCGACCTGTCGGTGGCGGTCGACGAGGTGAATTACGGTGTCTCCCCGGGCGACTGGGACAACCCGACGCCGTACGCCTACGTCGGCCCGTGGACCCGCCGCCGCGGCGAGTTCTGGAACGCGCCCTTCGGAGCCGTGCGACCCCGCACCGAAGTGGCGACGGTGCAGAGCCTCATGGAGTTCTTCCACGAGGGCAGAGCCCATGCGGCCCAGGACAACTGACGTCAGCGGTAGTGGGCCTTCAGGACGTCCCCGCCCTCGGTGCCGAGCACCAGCGTGCGCGCCGGGGCCGGGGCGACGGCCACGGAGGTGAGCGGCTGGCCCGACAGCACCGTGCAACTGGTGTGCGCGACCGGATCCGCGAGCACCAATTGCCCGCTGCCGGTGGCGATGTAGAGCAGCCCGTCGACGATCGCGAGGTCGTCGGGCAGCAGGGGGCCGGACAGGGGAGCGGGGGCCAGATCCACGGCCACCGTCGCCCGTGCGGGATCGTCGATCGGCAGGGCGACGACCCGCGCGGTCGGGCTCTCCAGCAGCGTCACGTAGAGGACGCCGTCGGCGGCGACGATGCCGTCGGCGCCGAGGCCGAGGGCCGCCAGCGCGGTGCGGCTGCGGGCGGTCCAGTCGGCGTCGATGCTGCCGTCCGGCCGGATCCGTACCACGGAGTTCGCGGAGGTGTCGGCCACGTACAGGGTGCCGTCGGCGTCGAAGGCCGCGCCATTGGCCTGACCGAGCCCGGACACGAACACCTCGGGGGTCGGGTCGGCGGCGGCCGGATCGAACCGCACCACCCCGCTGTCGCCCGAGAGGCCGGAGAGCGGTGAATTGCCGAAGGTCGCGTACATCAGCCCGTCCGGGCCGCGTCGGACCGCGCCCGGACCTCGCACCGGCACGCTGGTGACCAGGTGGGCGTCCCCGTCGTACTTCTCCACCACATTGCGCTGCGCGCGGGCGACCCAGATGCTCCCGGTCGCCTCGTCGAAGGTCAGGTTCTCCGACCAGTCGAGCAGCGGAGCCCGGGTGGGCATCGCCACGCGCGCCTCGATGGGCGCGCAGGACAGCGAGCCTGCGACGGGTGATGCGGGTGCCTCGGCCGCAGCCGGACCGACCGGCCCGCTCGCCACGGCCGTCATCGCCAGCAGTGCGGCGGCGCCCGCGACCAGGCGGCGTCCCCGGGCATCGAATTGCGGCGCAACGGCATTCGGTAGCGGATCCGGCATCGACGCGTTCCCTTCGCTGGCTGATGATCGCGGCCAGCGTATATCGGCCATTGCGGTCCAGCAATGCGGCTCGGCGGCGGGTGACCGGGCGGTTTACGCGCCCGGGTGCGTGGGTAGCGCCTCGGTGGACCGGTCGGCCAGCGCCGCTTCGACATTGGCGAGGCCCGCGCGCACGCCCAGCCCGTAGCCGTCCTCGTCCAGGGCGTCCAGGCGGTCGTGGGCGGCGGTCAGATGCTGTCGAGCGGTGTCGAAAGCGCCGAGGCGGCGGTAGTTGTCGGCCAGATTGAGGTGGAGCGAGGGGTAGAAGCCGCGCACGCTCAGGCCCGCGTGGTGGGCCTGAGCGCGTTCGTCGGTGAGCGAGTCGGCGGCGTCGAGGGCGCGGATGTCCCAGGTGAGGGCGTCGGCCGCGTGGTCCTGGAGGTCGGCGAGGAAGTGCGCCAGGGAGACCCGGTGCAAGGGGTCGCCGCCCGCCCCGATCTCATCCCACAACGAGGTCAGCTGTTCGCGAGCCGTCGCCGGATCGCCTTGGCGTCCAAGGATTACGGCGTCGTTGATGGCGGTCATGGTCGGATCGGGGGCGGTCATGCCGCGACCGTACCGGGAGGGTCCGACAATCAGCGGGCGAGCCGCCCGTGGCGTCCGTCGCCGGTGATGCGGCCGCGCCGGATGAGGTCGCGTTTGGTGCCGGGGCCGAGGGTGACCTGTTCGTCCTCGCCGGCGGCGCGGTCGTCGGGGTTGGGGCGCACGAACAGCGTCACGGTGGTGCCTTCGGTGAATCCGTTGCGGCGCATCATGGCCGCGGAGGCGGTGTTGTGGATCTCGACGTCGGTGACGATGCGGGCCGCGCCGTGCCGGAACAGCAGGTCGCAGCAGGCGGTCATGAGTTTGCTGGCGACGCCGCGCCCCTCCACCTCCGGGGAGACGGCGATCCACTCCAGGTACGCCCAGTCCTCGCGGAGCTCGAATTCCATGGAGGCCAGCACGAATCCGACCACCTGATCCGAATCCACCGCCACCCAGCAGGATTTGCCGGGGCTGTCGAGGTGCTCGGCGACCGAGGTCAGCGACCACGACGTGTAGGGCTTGGCCTGGGTGTCGAACACCTGGTAGCCGAGGTCGATGACCTGCCGCAGGTGTCCGAGCCCCATGGGCACGATGGCGATGTCCGGGTGGATGGATATATCGGGATCCATGCCGACAGTTTGCCAGGTGGCTGCTGAAGGGTCAGGCACCCTTGCGGGTCTGCTTGGCCGGAGCCTTCTTCGCGGCCTTCTTGGCGGGCTTCTTCTCGGCGGCGGCCTTGGCGGGCGCGGCCTTGGCGGCCGGAGCCGATCCGGTCTTGCGCCCGGATGCCTCGAGGCTGCGCTGCAGGGCCGCGACCAGGTCGACGACCTCGGCGTCCATCTCCGGGGCGGCCACTTCCGGCGCCCGGGTGACCTTGCTGGAGCCGCTGGCGATGGCCTCGTCGAGCAGCTTCTTCAGCTCGATTTGGTATTCGTCCACGTAGAGGCTGGGATCGAAGTCGTCGGACAGCGTGTCGACGAGGGTCTCGGCCATCTTCAGTTCCTGCGCCTTGGGCTCGGCGACGCCCTCGAGCTTGTCGAAGGCCACCGACCGCACCTCGTCGGGCCACAGCAGGGTCTGCAACACCATCACCCCGTCGCGCACCCGCAGCGCGGCCAGCCGGGTCTTCTGCCGGAGGGTGAAATGCACCAGCGCCACCCGGTCCACCCGTTCGAGGGTCTTGGCCAGCAGCACATACGCTTTGGGCGTGGTGGAATCGGGTTCCAGATAGTAGCTCTTGTCGAAGAGAATCGGATCGATCTGTTCCGAGGGCACGAATTGCAGGACCGGAATTTCGTGCTTCTCCGCGGCGGGCAGTTTCGCGAAGTCCTCATCGGTGAGAATCACCCGATCACCGTCGGGCGATTCGTAGGCCCGATCGATATCGGAATACTGCACCGGCTGCCCGTCCACGGTGCACAGCCGCTCGTATCGAATACGTCCGCCGTCGGCGGCGTGGACCTGGTGGAACTTGATGTCGTGGTCCTCCGTGGCGGTGTACACCTTCACGGGGACATTGACCAATCCGAACGCGATGGAGCCCTTCCAAATGGACCGCATTTCCCGATGGTACTGCCGAAGGCGTGTCGTGGTCGGTAACACGCCGCCGACCTGCGGGTTTCGGGTGGCTGCTGGTTGTTGCGGGTTGTTGGTAGCGGTCGTCTGACGGCCCCCGGACGGCGACGGCCCCAGCACGGCCCAGAGAATGGGTTGGACCCGCGTCGGCTACCGAGGCTCGCATCTGTATGTGCATCGGCGCGACAACGCCAACGGCGCGTGGGTGAAGTCGCGACGGTCGCGCCCGGTCCCAGTGACGATCTCGTGGTACTGGCCTACGACACCTACGTCCATGAACGTGGTCAGTGCCGATCCGCGCGCGACTGCGACTTCGTGCTGGTCAACCTCTTCCACCCGCCGTCGGGCTCTCCGATGCGCCCAGGTGCGATCAACGAGCTACTGGTTGGCCACGTTCGCCTCGGAGAGCATCCCGTTGACCGAACCGGAGCCGCCCAGCACCTTGCCGCGGGTCATGGGGATGCGTCGGTTGTTGGCGTGGTGTTCCTCAGAGACAATCTCCGGCAGGCGCCTTGTCGGCAACTGCGACGATATAGTCCAGCCAAGGGGCCCAGAAATCGGCGCCTTTTTGGCCGAAGAAGCCCCGAAGCAACGGATTGATTCTCCGCATTTGCGGATGATCGCGCTTACGGCTGACATATTCGGCATATTGCGGGTAGACGTGATCGCGGATGGAATAGACTCGGACATCCTTGAAGCCGGCTGCCAGGAGCGCCTGGCGGTATTCCTCCGCATCGGTATTATTCTTGCGGCCGGTCGTGAATGCGCCGTGCACCACGAGTCGCTTGAGACGCGAGCGCCTGACCTCGCTCGAAACATACTTGTTTGCGAGCGGCACAACGTCGGCAGTCACCAATCGGCCGCCGGGTGCCAGGACTCGGAATGCTTCCTCGAAAAATCGTGGACGCGACGGAAAGTGAAGCGCTGACTCGAGTGCGGTCACCTTTGTCGCGGACGCATCCGACTGAGGTAGGTCGTTTGCGGACCCGTGCACATACTCGACGACGTCGCTGAGCCCCAGTGCGGCGGCCCGTGCGGTCGAGACCTCGATCTGTTTCGCGGATATATTCACACCTGTAATTCGTTTCGGGCCAAATTCTTTCGCCCAGAGAAAGTCTTGGTCGCCCATTCCGCAGCCGACGTCCACCACTACGTCGTCGGACCCGAGGCGCGCTTCGGTCGCTACCAGCCGGGCCAGCGCCGCGCCCGCTTCATCCAAAGTTTGAGGACTGTCCTTCCAGTAGCCCAGGTTGATGAATAGCGACTCCTCACCCAGCGAGTTGTGTCCGGTGATCACTTTGTCGTACACCAGACTGAATCGGTTGGGAATTTTCTGCACAAAAAGCAAGGATGCAATCCACCCCCATTCGCGAACCCACCGCACGGTACGTCGGGCCGAACTCTCGGAATCACGAAATTCCAGGACAGTCATCTTTCCCCTTCAAGCCTGTGTATATTATTTGACTGTTTCACTCGCGGGCGTGTTCTCGAAGCGGTAGTCACTCAGCGCGAATCGGGCGCTGCGCCAAGCCGTTTCGAGGCTGAGCGTTGGTCGCAGCGGTACGTCGCCGTTCACGTCGACGTAGTAGGCGTTGGCGAGGCCGCAGGTGTCCTGCCAGAACACCTGCCGCCACCGGCGGCGCAGCATTTCCTCGAAGTACTTCGTGTTGGCCTGCTTCGTGACCTCCACCCGCGTCGCTCCGGTCCGTCGGGCATGGCCGAGGCAGCGGGCGATGTGCTTGGCGCTGGCTTCGATCAGGTTGAAGTAGGACGAACCGTTGTAGGAGTACGGGCCGGACACCGAGAAATAGTTGGGGAAACCGGGCACGCTCACCCCCTGATACGCCTGCGTTCGTTCCCGAGACCAATATTCGTGCAGATCGATCCCGTCGGATCCGACGCATTGGAAGGGCACGCCGGATGTGAATGGCATTTTGAACCCTGTCGCGAGAATCAACACGTCCAGCTCATGCTCGACGCCTTCAGCCGTGCGGACGCCGTCCGTGGTCACCTTGTCGATGGGATCGGTTTCCAGGTACACGTTTTCGCGGTTGAACGTGGACAGGTACGCGTTGGAATAGGCCGGCGGTTTGCAGCCGAGCGCATAACGCGGCGTGAGCTTGTCCCGGACTGCTGGATCGTGCACCTGCGCGGCCAACTCACGCCGCAGGGCGACTGCGGCGAGCTTGGTCAACGGGAACAGCTTGTGATATTGGGCGGGCAACAGGACGACCGTCTCGATATAGGCCTGGCTCAACGCCCGGATCGCGGGCTTCAGCAACGGAACATGCTCGAGCACCCAGTGCAGCCGCGCGGACAGCGGCGCGTCGTACTTCGGCACGACCCATACCGGAGTCCGCTGGAACACGGTCAGCTGCGCCACCTCGGCCGCGACGGCAGAGGCGAGCTGTACGCCGGACGCTCCGGTGCCGACGATCCCGACCCGCTTGCCGGTCAGGTCCACCGCAGGGTCCCAGCGCGCGGTGTGCAGGACCCGTCCCGCGAAGTTCTCGATCCCGTTGAACTTCGGGATGTTCGGTTCGGGAAAGCTGCCAGTCGCGTTGACGACGAACCTGGCGGTCATCGTGTCGCCTGCGGCTGTCGTCACCCGCCATCGATTCGTGTGGCCCTCGAAGTCGATTCTGTCGATCTTGGTATCGAACCGCATCCGTGAACGAAGGCCGTACTTGTCGGCGCAATGCTCCGCGTACTCCTGTACCTCCGAGCCGGGGGCGTAGACGCGGGACCAGTCCGATCGCTGCTCGAATGAGAACTGATAGCTGAAGACCGGGAAGTCGACCGCGACACCGGGGTAAGTGTTGCACCGCCAAGTTCCGCCGAGACCGTCGCCTGCGTCGAGGATCTGGTAGTCGCGCACACCGGCCCGATCCAGTTCGATCGCCGTGCCCATCCCCGAAAAACCCGCGCCGACAATGAGAATCTCGTGATCGACGGCAGTATCCGTCGACGTGCTCATGGTTGCTCCGTTCCAGATTCAGAATCAGTGCGAGGACACGCCGGACCGGATTTCCGGTGGGGTCCAAGTCGTCGCCGCCCGCCGTCCCGTGCGCGCGGCCCACCGCAAAAACCGGTTCGGCATCAATCCCGCCATCGGGGCGGTGATCACGGCGGCTCTGTTTGTCGCGGGTGTGGGCATGCCATACCGCGCCAGCAGACTCATGTACTGCGCGCGAGGACGCCGCGACGCGGTGTAGGCCGCCAGGTCCGGAGCACATGCGGCGAGGGCGACGGCATCTTCCAAGGCTACGGAGGTGCCCTGGCCGTTGTAGGGCACCAGCGCGTGCGCCGCGTCGCCGACCAGCGCTACCCGGCCACGAACCAGCGAACGAGGAACCGGCACGTAAGCCACATCGTTGCGCACTATCCGATCGGCGGAGGCGATCAATTTCGGCACCGGGTCGATCCAGTCGGCAAAGTAGTCCAGGTCGTCGATGCCCGGTCGACCCGCGGCCCACACCATGGTGCGACCACGAGGCATGGGATAGATCCCCATGTCACCGCCCGGACCCCACACCATTCCGGCGTACTCCGTCGACAGACCATCGACGATCCAACGCCAGGCGGTGACTCCGGTATGCCGCAGCGAGAGATCGGGCCACAACTGCTGTCGGGCTACACTATTGGCCCCGTCGGCCGCGACCACCAGATCGAACTCCGCCGTGCTGGAATCAGTTTCCACAACACCGCTTTCGCGCACTGCCCGCACCGCTACGCCCGTGTGAATGCACTCGCTGGGCAGGGCATCCACCAGGAGAGCGATGAGATCTGATCGCGCGAGCAGAACCATTCCCGGGTAGCCCATCGCGTCACTCAACCGAAAGCTCATCAGCGTGCGACCAGCCGCAGTCTGTATTTGCGCGGTCCGATCAGGTACCTGATGCTCACGGATCCGCTCCCCGAGTCCGAGGGCGTCGAGGGCAGCGATGCCGTTGACGGGCAACACGATCCCGGCCCCCGCCCGGCCGAATTCCGGCGCCTGCTCGAACACCGTGACGTGCCACCCGGCCTGCCGCAACGCGATGGCAGTCGCCAACCCGCCGACCCCGCCCCCGACGATTCCTGCGCGCCTCGTAGGTCCGTTCATCATCCCTCCCAATCCAGATCATCGTGCGGTGAATGCGTAGCCCATCGACGGGAGTGCCTGGCTGGCCACCAAGCCTCTGATTCAGTCGACGGCCGAAGTGGCGGAGTGTTTGCCGAGCTGGTCCAAGTAGGGCTGCTCGCCGTTGCACAGTTGGTGATCGCCGCCGGAAACCAGTCAACCAACGACGAGCACGTCCGAATCCCCGCCCCGACAACCCCTTTGATCCCCGTCCCGATACTTAACGCCGAACTGTATCGATAACAAGTTCCACTGTCTAGCGTTTCGTCGCTTCCGAAAGTTGTGTACAGCTGGAAGATTCGCGACAGTAGCTGCTTGCGCGATTGTGGAACGCGTTCTATCTTGAGGAAGCTGTTCGGGTGGGTTCAGGTGGTCCGGCCGGGTGTCGCAACAAGACTTCGGGGGATTGGCCGTCGCCCGGCGAGGACACCCGCGCTGACTTTCGGGTTGTGCTCGCCGATTCGGCCGGAGCTTCGGGGGTGGGAAATCAGGTATGAGAGTCGTCTGCTGACCGTGCGGCAGCAAATTTTGGGTTAACAAGCAAGGTGCCGGATCGTAGCGGCGACCGACGCCGTCATGACCGTTTGTGGGTTATCGCAGCCCAGCTTCGCTCGACTTGGATAGGGGACACATTTATGCACCAGCCGATCGCGATCGTGGGTCTTTCCTGCCGGTTCCCCGGTGCTGCTGACCCCCGTAGCTTTTGGCAGGTGCTGCGGGACGGAGTGGATGCGACCTCCGAGGTGCCCGCCGGGCGGTGGCGCCTCGACGAGATTCCCGAGGCGGCTGTGCTGCGCCGCGGAGGCTTCCTTCCCGACGTGGACCGTTTCGACGCTGAGTTCTTCGCGATGTCGCGTCCGGAGGCCGCAGCGGCTGATCCCCGTCAGCGTCTGGCCCTCGAATTGAGTTGGGAGGCAATTGAAGACGCCGGCATAGTCGAGGACCGACTGAGTGCTGAAGGGGTCGCCGTCTACATCGGCGCTGCCGGCGATGACTATGCGGCACTTGTGCACGACGGCGGTCCCGAGGCGGTTTCCGAGCACACGCTGGCCGGTTTGAGCCGCAGCTTGATCGCCAATCGGGTGTCACATGCGTTGGGTCTACGCGGTCCCAGTGTCACGGTGGATACAGCACAATCGTCGTCGCTGGTCGCGGTGCGGTCGGCTGTCGAGAGCTTGTGCTCTGGTCGGTCCGATCTGGCGCTGGCGGGCGGTGTGCACCTGAATCTCGCGGTCGACGGTGGCCTTGCGCTGGCTCGTGCCGGGGTGCTTTCGCCGGATGGCCGGTGCCATGTCTTCGACTCGCGCGCCAATGGTTTCGTCCGAGGCGAGGGCGGTGCCATGGTCGTGCTCAAGCGGCTCGCCGACGCCATTGCCGACGGCGACCCCGTCTACTGCGTGATTCTCGGTGGGGCCGTGAATCACGAGGGCGGCGGCGACAGCCTGACCACACCGACTATCGAGGCGCAGACGGAATTGCTCCGTCGTGCGTACGCCGACGCTGGTGTCGATCCGGCGGACGTGCACTATGTCGAATTGCACGGGACCGGGACGGTTGTGGGGGATCCGATCGAGGCGGGGGCACTGGCTTCGGTGTTCGCGCCCGGTCGTGACGACGCGAACCCGCTGATGGTCGGATCCGTCAAGACGAATATCGGTCATCTCGAAAGCGCGGCCGGTATCGCCGGGCTGGTCAAGGCCGCGCTCGCGATCCGGCACGGATCGCTTCCGCCGAGCCTGCACTACCGCGAGCCCAACCCGAACATTCCCTTTGCGGCCGGGCGGCTGCGCCTCAACGACAATCTGCGGGCGTGGCCTGCTGCGGGCCGGGCGCTGGCGGGTGTCTCGTCCTTCGGCATCGGCGGCACGAACTGTCACCTCGTGCTGGGCGCTCCGCCCGATCCGGGCCGCTCCGCCGAAAGAGAAGAACCTACTACCGCGGTGGCGGTGCCGGTGTCGGGGCGAACTGCCGAGGCATTGCGTGCGCAGGCCGCACGACTGCTGGACTTCGTCACCGCCGAGCCCGCTGCTGCGCCGGTGGACATCGGCGCTTCGACCGCCCTGCGGCGCACGCACTTCGCGCACCGTGCGGTGGTGGTGGCGTCGGATCGTGGTGAGTTGCGTGCCGGTCTGCGTGCGTTGGCTGCCGGCGGTGGCGCGGCCAATGTGGTCGAGGGCGAGCTTGTTTCCGGTTCTGGTGTGGTGTGGGTGTTCCCTGGGCAGGGTTCGCAATGGGTGGGGATGGCTCGGGGGTTGTGGGAGTCGTCGCCCGTTTTCGGGGCGCGGATGGACGAGTGTGCGCGTCTGCTGGGGGGTTTGGTCGATTGGTCGTTGCGTGAGGTGCTCGGCGATGAGCAGGCATTGCAGCGTGTGGATGTCCTGCAGCCGGCGTTGTGCGCGGTGATGGTGTCGTTGGCGCAGTTGTGGCGCTCGGTGGGTGTGGTTCCGGCTGCGGTGGTTGGTCATTCGCAAGGTGAGATCGCGGCGGCATGCGCAGCGGGCCTGCTGGAGCTTCCGGATGCGTTGCGGCTGAGCGTATTTCGCAGTCGCGCGATTGCCGATCGACTGTCGGGTCATGGCGCGATGGCATCGATCGCCGTGGCCGCCGGTGAGGTCGGCTATGCGGGTGTCACCGTCGCGGCACTCAACGGTCCCGACAGTGTCGTGGTGTCGGGTGCGGTTGCCGATGTGCACGGCTATGTCGCAGAGTGTGCGGCCCGCGGGATTCGCGCGCGGGTGATCCCGGTCGACTACGCATCTCATTCGCCTCAGGTGGAGATGATTCGAGAGGCTGTGCTGGCGGCGGGGCGCGAGGTCGTGACGCATCCGAGTGACATCGCCTTCTACTCTGCGGTGACCGGCGGTCGGCTGGACCCGTCTTCGATGGATGCCGAGTATTGGTATCGGAATCTGCGGGAGCCGGTCCGTCTCGAGGATGCGGTCCGGGAATTGGCTGCTGCAGGCCATCGGGTTTTCGTGGAGGTCAGTCCGCATCCGGTATTGACGATGCCGGTGCAGGAGACGGTGCCCGAGGCGGTCGTACAGGGGACGTTGCGTCGGGAGGAGGACGAGTTCCGGCGGTTCCTGCTGGCGCTGGGCGAGCTCTTCGCCCACGGGGTAACCGTGGACTGGCGGGCTGTCTTCGATGGTGCCGGCGCCCGTGTGCTCGACTTGCCTACCTACCCGTTCCAACGACAGCGGTACTGGTTCGATGAGGACCAGGTTGACCAAAACTTTGATGCGCCAGTCGATCTGCTCGAGCTGGGCGACGTGCAGCGCGGGGATGCGGGCAGTGCGCTGCTGGAGTTGGTGCGCGCACAGGCGGCGGTCGTGCTCGGGCACGGCGATGCCACACTGGTGGATCCCGACCGGACCTTCCGCGACCTCGGATTCGACTCGGCACGTGCTGTCGAATTGGTGAGACGGCTCAAACGCTCGACCGGCCTGCCCTTGCCGACAAGTCTGCCGTTCAGCTATCCCACCATCACCGCTGTGGCGCAGCACTTGCGCGATGGGTCCGTCGGAGGCCGGCGCACCGCCGTACGGGTCTCCGATTCCGATCCCATCGTCATCGTGGGCATGGCGTGCCGACTACCGGGCGGAGTGTCCGAACCGGATGAGCTGTGGCGGTTGGTGGTCGACGGTACCGATGCGATCACCGGGTTTCCGGAGGATCGGGGCTGGGAGGTAGCCGACTCGGTACCACAGTTCGGCGGCTTCCTCACCGGCCAAGGCGATTTCGACGCCGAGTTCTTCGGCATGAGCGCTCGAGAAGCGCTGGCCACGGATCCCCAGCAGCGACTGGTGCTGGAAACAGCGTGGGAGGCAGTGGAACGGGCAGGCATCGATCCGGTTGCACTGCGTGGAACTCGCACCGCGGTGTTCGTCGGCGCGATGGCACAGGACTATCTCCCGCGCCTTGCGGACGTGCCGGAAAGCCTTGGGGGACACGCGCTTACCGGGAGCGCGTCCAGCGTCATATCCGGACGCCTGGCCTACGCGCTCGGCCTCGAAGGCCCTGCGGTAACCGTGGATACCGCATGCTCGTCGTCGTTGGTCGCACTGCATCTCGCCGTGCAGGCCCTGCGATCGGGGGAGTCTTCGCTGGCCCTGGCCGGCGGAGTTTCCCTCATGGCCACGCCGGGCATGTTCGTCGAGTTCGCCAGGGCGGGCGGGCTTTCGGCCGACGGCAGGTGCAAAGCATTCTCCGCCGCGGCGGACGGCACCGGATGGGCCGAGGGCGTCGGCGTCCTGGTGCTGGAGCGGTTGTCCGCGGCACGACAACACGGCCACCCGGTGCTGGCGGTAGTGCGGGGTACCGCAACAAACCAGGACGGGGCAAGCAACGGCCTGACTGCACCGAACGGATTGTCCCAGCAGCGAGTAATTCGTGATGCCTTGGCGAATGCCGACCTGACGGCCGGCGATGTGGATGTGGTGGAGGCACACGGCACCGGCACCCGGCTCGGTGACCCGATCGAGGCCGATGCCGTCCTCGCGACATACGGCCAGGACCGTCACGCGACGAACCCACTGTGGCTGGGTTCGCTGAAGTCCAATATCGGACACACGCAGGCGGCCGCGGGCGTCGCCGGTGTCATCAAGATGGTGATGGCACTGAGGCACGGCATCCTGCCCCGGACCCTGCATGCGAACGCGCCCTCACCACACGTGGATTGGTCTTCCGGCGGCGTAAGACTTCTCGCCACAGCACAGGAGTGGCCGTCGAATGACGTGCCGCGTCGCGCGGGCATCTCCGCATTCGGCATCAGCGGTACCAACGCACACGTCATCGTGGAAGAAGCACCCGCCCTCGACGAGCGCGATACCGCGGAGGCATTGCCCGTCGTCCCTGTCGCGATCTCCGGCCGAACCCCGCAGGCCCTGCGTGATCAGGCTTCCCGACTCCGGAAACACCTGGAGTCTCATCCCGAACTGCGACCGGCCGACGTGTCCTATACCTCGCTCACCGGGCGCTCGGTGTTCCAGCACGGGGCACTGGTGACAGTGTCGAATCGCGAAGGCCTGCTGCACAGCCTGGACGCGGTGGCAGGCGACACGTGGGCGCGCGATGTGGTCCGCGGGCAGCGGTCCAAGGGCCGGACGGCGTTCGTGTTCACCGGACAGGGTGGCCAGCGCCCCGGCATGGGACGGGAATTGTGCGAACGGTTTTCGGTGTTCGGCACGGCCTTGAACGAGGTATGCGACGAACTTCGGCACCACCTGGGTCGTCCGCTGCGCGAGATCATGTTCGCCGCGCCAGGGTCGCCCGAGGCCGAGCTGCTCGACGACACCCAGTGGACCCAACCTGCGGTGTTCGCCCTCCAAGTCGCCCTGTTTCGGCTCGTGGAGTCGTGGGGATTGCGACCGGATTTCGTGGTAGGCCATTCGAGCGGTGAAATCGCCGCCGCCCACGTGGCCGATGTACTGTCCCTGCCCGATGCGTGCGCACTGGTCGCGGCTCGCGGCCGAGTGATGCAGGGGCTGCCCCCGGGCGGACGGATGGCGGCCGTAGCGGCCGCCGAGCACGAGGTGCTGCCGCTGCTGACCGCCGGAGCTTCGCTCGCGGCAGTCAATGGTCCACGCTCCGTGGTGATTTCGGGATCCGAGCCCGCGGTGGCCCAGATCGTCGATCACTTCGCTGCGCAAGGTCGCAACACGGCGTGGTTGCGCGTGAACTATGCCTCGCATTCCACGTTGATGGAGCCGATCGCCCACGAGCTGGCTACCGCGCTGCACGGCCTTCGGTCGAGCGCGGGGCGAATCCCGGTCATCTCCACCCTCACCGGCCGTGCTCTCGATGATGATCGGCTCGGCACGCCGGAATACTGGGTTCGGAACGCTTGCGAGTCGGTGCGGTTCCACGACGCGATTCGGACCCTGGCCGAGCGCGGCGTCACCGGCTTCGTGGAGCTGGGACCGGATGCGACGCTCACCAAAATGATCGAGAGCAGCCGGTTGCCGGACGAAGAATGGCTCGTCACGGCGACAATGCGGCAGGACCGCCCCGAGGACGCTGCCCTGCTCACCGCCATGGGCCGCCTCCACCTGACCGGTAGCGGTCCGGACTGGGGAAAAGTCTTCGCAGGCACCGACGCCGGCCCCATCGAGCTGCCGACGTATCCGTTCCAGCACCGCCGCCACTGGCTGGTCGCCTCCGGCCGTACGGGCTCGGACCGGCTCGAGCACCCGTTCCTCGAAGACGTCATCGCGGTAGCTGACAGTGGGGGCGTCCTTTTCCGCGGGAGACTGTCGGCGCGGCGCGATTCCTGGATGCTCGACCACCGGGTGTGGGACCGGCCGGTGCTGCCCGGCACGGCACTGGCAGAGATGGCCGCGTGGGTCGCCGATCGCGTCGGCTGTCCGGTGGTGGCCGAGCTGACGCTGCGGCAACCGCTGGCAGTTCCCGAAACGACCGTGGTGGAACTGCAGGCGTTGGTGGGTGCCCCCACCGAGGTGGGAGAACGATCATTCGCCCTGCACGCGCGGGTAGCGGATGAACCGTGGCAACTGCATGTCACCGGTCTGCTCGGCTCGGCCACCGAGGAGGTCACCCACCCGGCGGTGCTGCCGTCCGTCGACGCCGTGCCGGTGGATCTCACCCATCGGTATGACGAACTCGCGCAGGTCGGCCTGGAGTACGGGCCGACCTTCCAAGGGCTGCGTGCGGCGTGGCAGCACGGTGCGGAAGTTGTTGCCGCGGTAGCGCTGCCGGAGGGCTTATCCACTCGGTCCGGTTTCCTGGTACATCCCGCGATTCTTGATGCCGTGCTCCATGCAGTGGGACCGGAGGCGTTGGGGGACGGTCAGGGACAGCCGAAAATCCCGTTTGCCTGGACGCAGGTGCAGATCTATCCGACGACGAGTAGGCACCTGCAAGCGCGCATCGTCGCGATCGCCCCGGACCGCTTCGCGGTGACGGTCAGCGAAGCCGAGGGTGGCCGACGGGTGTTCTCGGCCCATGTCACCTTGCGAGCGCAGCCTGCCTCAGGACTCGCTGGGGACTCGCTGTTCGTCCTCGACCGGGTGCAGTTGCCCGCCGTCCGATCGATGGACAGTGCCGGAAACGCGGTGGTACTCAACGCCTTCGGCGGTACTGCGGGTGACGCCCCCGCGACGGTTCGACGACTCGTCCGCTCGGTGCTGGACACGGTGCAATCCCATCTGGCCGCACCGGGGGACGCACCGATCGTGGTGGTCACCAACCAGGCCCTCGACGGCCATGACCTGGCAGGCGCGGCGGTATTAGGAATGCTGCGCTCCGCCCAGACCGAGAATCCGGGCCGGATCGTCCTCGTGGACACCGATGATCCGGACGGGGTCGAAGACCTGCTGTCCACTGTGCTTGCCACCGGTGAGTCCGAGGTCGTGATCCGGGCGAGCCGCATATCCGCGCTGCGACTCGCCCCCGCCCCGGAATCGCATTCGGATGCCGAGGTGTTCGGTCCGGAAGGGACGGTACTGATCACCGGAGGCACCGGTGCGCTGGGCGCAGTGCTCGCCCGGCATCTGGTGACCGTGCACGGTGTACGCAGTGTGTTGCTGGTGAGCCGACGTGGTGGTCATGCCCCCGGTACGAGCGAACTGGTCACGGAGCTTCGCGGCTCGGGCGCATCGGTCAGCGTGTTGGCAGCGGACCTGGCCGACCGAGATGCGGTGGCGTCGGTACTGGCAGAAGTCCCGCCGCAGGCACCGTTGCGGGCTGTCGTGCATGCCGCGGGTGTGCTCGACGACGCCGTGTTCACCGCGCTGACCATGGACTCCGCGGAGCCGGTACTGGCAGCGAAGGTGGATTCCGCCTGGCACCTCCATGAACTGACCAAAGACCTGGACCTGTCAGCCTTCGTGCTGTTCTCCTCGGTGGCGGCCAGCTTGGGTACCGCCGGTCAGGCCGGTTATGCCGCCGCGAACGCGGTACTCGACGGGCTTGCTCGGCATCGGCGCGGGCAGGGGCTGGCGGCGGTCTCGCTGGGGTGGGGTCCGTGGGAGGACGTCGCGGGCATGACGGCCGCGCTGACGGAGACCGACCACCGCAGGCTGGCGGCGCGCGGTCTGCGGCCGATCTCGGCGGAAGCAGGCGTGCGACTGTTCGACATGGCCTTGGGGCTCGGGCGCGCACACGTTCTGCCGGCACGTATCTCGGCCGCGCGACTCAATTATTCCGTGCGCCAACGTCATTCGTCCGCACCGACTCCGGCGACGGGCACGGTTCGAGATCGGTGGCACGGTGTGGCCGAACGGGACCGGACCGCTGAGATGCGGCGTCTCGTTCAGGCCCAAGTCGCCACGGTGCTGGGTTATGACGACGAGATCGGGATCGATCCGGATCGCGCGTTCCGCGACCTGGGATTCGACTCGTTGACAGCAGTGGAACTCCGCAATGCGTTCGCCGTGGCCACCGGGCTGCGGCTGCCGCCCACCCTCGTGTTCGACCATCCGACACCCGAGGAACTCGCCACCTTCCTGACCGGCCAACTATTCGGTGCCGCACCGGCTCCGACGGCGGACGCGACAGTGACCCGCCACGACGAAGATCCGATTGTGATTGTCGGCATGAGCTGCCGTTATCCGGGAGGCGTCGCGTCGCCGGAGGATTTGTGGCGGCTCGTCGCCGAGGGTGTCGACGCGGTGACGGAATTCCCCCGTGACCGTGGCTGGGATGTCGATGGTCTGTACGACCCCGATCCCGACGCGTCGGAGCGCAGCTCCACGCGATCTGGAGGATTCCTCGACAACGCCGCGGACTTCGACGCCGACTTCTTCGGGATGTCGCCGAGGGAAGCCCTGGCGACCGACCCCCAGCAGCGCCTGCTACTCGAAGTGGCCTGGGAGGCACTGGAATACGCGGGAATTCCGCCGACCTCGATACGCGGTAGCGACACCGGTGTGTTCACCGGCGTCATGTACAGCGATTACGCGACGCGAGCGCTCGAGCATCCTGGTGCCCTGGAGGGATACCTGTTCATCGGCAGCGCTCCGAGCGTCGCGTCCGGACGGGTGGCCTATTGCCTGGGTCTGAAAGGGCCGGCCGTATCGGTGGACACCGCGTGCTCGTCGTCGCTGGTGGCACTGCATTTGGCCGCACAGGCGCTGCGGGCCGGTGAATGCACCCTCGCCCTGGCGGGTGGGGCGACCGTGATGGCCGCGCCCACCACCTTCGTGGAGTTCTCCCGGCAGCGGGCGCTTTCCGTTGATGGGCGGTGCAAGGCGTTCTCGGCGGCTGCCGACGGTACCGGCTGGGCGGAGGGCGTGGGTCTGCTTGTGTTGGAGCGGATGTCCGATGCGCGACGCAACGGTCACCGCGTACTCGCGGTCCTGCGTGGAAGCGCGGTCAATCAAGACGGATCCAGCAACGGACTCACCGCACCACACGGCCCCTCCCAGGAACAGGTGATCCGGCAGGCCCTCAACAGTGCGGGACTGTCCCCCTCCGATGTCGACGCTGTCGAAGCCCACGGGACCGGGACGCCGTTGGGCGATCCCGTTGAAGCGCAGGCGATTTTGGCGACCTACGGACAGGATCGCCCGGCCGGCGAACCGCTGTGGCTGGGCTCGCTCAAATCCAACATCGGGCACGCCCAGGCCGCTGCGGGTGTCGGTGGCGTGATCAAAATGATCATGGCGATGTCGCACGGTCGGCTACCGAAGACATTGCACGTGACCGAGCCGTCACCCCACGTGGATTGGTCCTCCGGTGCGGTCCGGCTGCTCACCGCGGAACGCGACTGGCCTTTCGCCGACCGGCCCCGGCGGGCGGGAGTTTCGTCATTCGGTATCAGCGGCACCAATGCGCACGTGATCCTCGAAGAACCAACCACTGCCCCGCAGCCGGAAGAGGCGCCACGAGAATCGATCCCGGTTCCCCTGCTGCTCTCCGGCCGGACTCCGAAGGCATTGCGCAGGCAGGCGGAGCGGATACTGTCGACTCTCGACGACCGGTCGGCGCTGGTGAATGTCGCGTTCTCCGCTGCGACCACCCGGTCACATCTCGAGCATCGTGCGGCCGTCATCGCGGCGAATACCGACGAACTACGTCAAGGACTGATTTCGGTCGTCGCGGGCGCGGCCACGACGACTGTCGTGCAAGGTGTGCGGGATCGGGGTAAGACTGCGTTCGTCTTCACCGGTCAGGGCTCGCAGCGGGTGGGCATGGGCGAGGACCTGGCGGCACGGTTCCCGGTGTTCGACAGCGTGCTGAATCAGGTGTGCGCGGAGTTCGATCAGCATCTCGACCGGTCGCTTCGCGAGGTCATGGCCACGGAGGCCGGCCTGCTCGATGAGACCGAGTGGACGCAACCGGCCCTGTTCGCGTTCGAGGTGGCCATGTTCCGGCTGCTCGAGTCCATGGGTGTGCGGCCGGACTTCGTGGCCGGACACTCGATCGGTGAGATTGCCGCGGCCCACGTGGCAGGTGTGCTGTCGCTGCCGGACGCCTGCACTCTGGTGGCAGCGCGCGGTCGGCTGATGCAGGCGTTGCCTGCCGGTGGTGCCATGGTTGCCATCCATGGCACGGAAGAAGAGGTAGTGCCGCTCCTGGCCGGATATCAGGACCTGATATCGCTCGCTGCCGTCAACAGCCCATCATCGGTGGTCGTCGCGGGCGCCGCGGAGCATGTGCATGCGGTGGCCGCCCAAGTCGCGGCTCGGGGAAACCGAACTCGGCAGCTACGCGTCTCGCATGCTTTTCACTCTCCGTTGATAGAGCCGATGCTGCCGCAGTTCCGTTCGATCGTGGCGAACCTCGAGTTCGCTGAGCCCGTGATCGCGCTGGTGGCCGCAGCGCCGCAGCAGCCCGAGTACTGGGTGCGCCATGTGCGTGACACCGTGCGCTGGGCCGACACAGCCGCCTCTCTGGCCGGTGCGGGCGTCACGCGGTTCGTCGAGGTCGGTCCCGATTCGGTGCTCACTCCGATGATCGAGGAATGTCTCGCTGAATCCGCCGATGCTCTGCTCGTACCGACCATGCGGCGCGGGCAGTCTGAGATCGAAGCGCTGGTTTCCGCGTTGGGTCGAATGCACGTCAGCGGTGTGGAGGTGGATTGGTCCACGGTATTCGCCGGCACCGGTGCTCGCCGAGTGGACCTGCCGACCTATCCGTTCGAGCGTGAGCGGTACTGGCTCGATGCCAGTGCCGAGCACCCACTGTTGACCACTGTGGTGGAACCGGCCGAGGGGCTGGGTGTCATTCTCACGGGGCGATTGTCGATACGGACACATCCGTGGCTGTCCGACCATCGAGTGCAGCACCGGGTGATCGTGCCCGGAACCGCGTTGCTGGAGATGGCGCTCCAGGCGGGCGTTGCGGTCGGAGCCGAGGTCGTGGATGAGCTGACCGTGCTGAGCCCCGTCGTCGTACCGAACGGCCACGAAACCGAAATCCAGGTTGCGGTAGGAGATCCCGACGAGTTCGGGCGGCGCCCGCTGCGGCTGCATGCCCGCACCGACGGCGAGTGGCAATTGCATGCCACCGGGCTCTTGACCGCAGCGCAGCCGCAGGTCGCCGTCACCGATCTCGCGCAGTGGCCGCCGGCCGAGGCCGAAACCCTTGATGTCGCAACGTGGTACGACGAACTTGCCGCGGTCGGATTGGAGTACGGGCCCGGATTCCGCAATGTGCGTGCCGCTTGGCGTCGCGGAGCAGAGCTGTTCGTTGAGGTAGAGCTGCGCGAATGGACCGGCAGCTCGGGAGCACGCTCGGCCTTGGTGGATGCGGCACTTCACGCGTTGGCCGTAGCGAGAGGTCCCGTCCTGCCGTTCTCCTTCAGCGGCGTGCACGCTGCGACTACGACCGTCCGTCGATTGCGAGTCCGAATCACCGCCCTCGGCGATGACACCGTGGCATTGAATCTTGCCGATGACCACGGCGTTGAGTGGATGTCCGTCGATTCGTTGACTCTTCGACCGCTGGCGGCGGCCCCGCTCGAATCGATGATGTTTCATGTCGACTGGTCGGAGATAGACCCGGCGATACCAGCCGAAGCGAGTCCTGCGGTGCTCGTTTCCGTGGCGGAGTCGGCTCGTCCGGCAGGCGTCGAGGTGGTGCACGAGGTAGCCGAGTCCGTGCTGGGACAGGTCCAGGAGTTGCTGGCGACAGCAGGCGACGACCGCGTGGTTGTGCTTACCCGGCACGCGGTCGCGGTAGCGCAGGATCACGACATAGACCTCGCGGGTGCGACGGTCTGGGGGCTGGTTCGCTCGGCGCAGACCGAGAATCCCGGACGAATCATGTTGGTGGACATAGACGAAACGGCGGACACGAACGCACTCCTGGCTGCCGTGCTCGCGACCGGCCGAGACCAGATCGCAGTTCGTGATGGGAAGCTGTTCACTCCTGGTCTGTCCCGAACACCTGCTGTCGCACCCGAGGCGGACGTGTTCGATCGCGACGGCACCGTGATGATCACCGGGGGAACCGGCGGCCTCGGTGCCGAAATCGCCCGGCACCTGGTGAACCGCCACCGGGCACGCCATCTCCTGCTGCTCAGCAGGCGAGGCCCGGACGCTGCCGGTGTGGCTGCCCTGACCGCGGAACTCACCGCAGCCGGTGCCACCGTCGATGTCGTCGCCTGCGACGTCACCGACCGCTCCGCACTGGAAAAGGTGGTGTCGAACCTTCCGGCCGACCACCCGCTGGGTGCGGTGATCCATGCTGCCGGCGTGGTCGACGACATGGTGTTCTCTGCACTGACACCGGCACGATTGCGGGCAGTGCTGGCTACCAAGATGGCCGCCGCGTGGACCCTGCACGAGCTGACCCGTGACGCGAATCTTTCGGCATTCGTGCTGTTTTCGTCGGTTGCGGCAACGATGGGCACTGCCGGACAGGCCGCATACGCCGCGGCGAACGCCTTCTTGGATGCGTTGGCTCACCACCGCCGATACCTCGGCCTGCCCGCGGTCTCACTGGGTTGGGGTCTGTGGGAGCAGCAGAGTGGAATAACCGGGCGGCTGGGCGACACCGAGCTGCGACGGATTTCCCGGTGGGGACTGCGAGCACTGCGGACCGAGGACGGTTTGGCCCTGTTCGACGCCGGAATCGTCGCCGAATCGCCCCACGTGCTGCCGATGCGTCTCGACCCGGCCGGCCTGGGAACCGGAGAAGCGCCAGCCCTGCTGCACAGCCTGCTTCCCAGACGAGTTCGCCGCCCGGAGCACCTTTCCATCGACAGTTCACAGACGTTCCGGGAGCGCCTGGGCGCGCTCCCGGCGTACGAACGCGAGACGGCCGTCCGGCAACTGGTGCGCACCGAGATCGCGGAGGTGCTCGGACATCGAGAGCCCGACGCCGTCCCCGAGGACCGAGGCTTCCTGGAGTTGGGCCTGGACTCGCTCACCGCGCTCGAGCTGCGCAACCGCATCAACGCGGCGACTGGTCTCGCGCTGACCGTCACCGTGATCTTCGACTTCCCGACGCTGTCCGCCCTGGTCGCGCATCTTCTGGAACGGATCGCGGACCGCGAAACACCCAGCCCGCCACCGATTGTCACGCAGCTGGACCGCCTGGAGACCGCACTGCGATCGGTCGACGACGATCAGGTGCGCACTGCGATCGCCGTCAGGCTGCGCGGAATGCTGGCCGACTTGTCCATGTCCGATCCGCTGGGTTCGGACGTCGACCGAGAACTTGCCGACGCCACGGCAGAAGACCTCTTTGCCCTGATCGACGAAGAGCTGGAGAAGCCCTGACATGAGTGACGAACAGCTCCTCGACTACCTCAAGCGCGCCACCTCCGAGCTGCGCCGCGCGCGGCGACGGATAGACGAACTGGAATCCGTGGCCGCCGAGCCCATCGCCATCATCGGAATGGGCTGCCGCTATCCGGGCGGAGTGTCCACGCCGGAAGAGCTGTGGCAGCTGGTGGCCGACCGAGCAGATGCGGTGGGGCACTTTCCCCTCGACCGTGGCTGGGATCCCGAAGCGCTGCTGCGCAGTACCACTGCTAGCGGCGGTTTCCTCCACGATGCGGCGGAATTCGATGCCGGCCTTTTCGGCATGTCGCCGCGGGAGGCGTTGGCGACGGATCCGCAGCAGCGATTGCTGCTCGAGGTGTCCTGGGAGGCGCTGGAGCGTGCGGGTGTCGATCCGCTGTCGCTCGCGGGCAGCCCCACGGGTGTCTATCTCGGCGTCATGCACAACGATTACGGTTCACGACTGCTCGACGACTCCGGCGACTTCGAAGGGCAACTCCTCACCGGCAGCCTGCCCAGCGTGGCATCCGGGCGAGTCTCCTATTGCCTGGGACTGAAAGGACCCGCGGTCACGGTCGATACCGCCTGCTCGTCCTCGCTGGTCGGCCTGCACCTGGCCGCGCAAGCGCTGCGGTCGGGGGAGTGCGGCATGGCGCTGGCCGGTGGGGTCACCGTGATGTCGACACCCAATGTGTTCCTGGAGTTCTCGCGCCAGGGCGGGCTGTCACCCGACGGCCGATGCAAGGCGTTCTCCACCGAGGCGGATGGCACCGGTTGGGCCGAAGGCGTCGGTGTGCTTGTCCTGGAACGGCTTTCGGACGCACAGCGGCTCGGACACCCGGTCCTCGCGGTGGTGCGAGGATCGGCGATCAATCAGGATGGCGCGAGCAGCGGCCTCACCGCGCCGAATGGGCCGTCCCAGGTGCAGGTCATCCGTGCGGCGCTTGCCGCCGCGGGCCTGCGACCCACCGATATCGACCTGGTCGAAGCGCACGGGACGGGCACTCCGCTGGGTGATCCGATCGAATTGCATGCCCTCGACGAGGCCTATGGTGCGGGTCGCGCTGCCGATCAGCCGCTGTGGCTGGGATCGGTGAAGTCCAATATCGGCCATACTCAGGCGGCCTCCGGTGTCGCGGGCGTGATCAAGATGGTCATGGCGATGCGGAATCGCACGATCCCGCCCACCCTGCACATCGACCGGCCGACAGCGCATCTCGATTGGTCTGCGAGTCCCCTGCGGTTGGCCACCGAGATGATCGCCTGGCCGGAGCAGGGCCGGCTTCGCCGTGCCGGGATCTCCTCGTTCGGCATCAGCGGAACCAATGCACATGTCGTTCTGGAAGAGGCCCCCGTAGCAGTGGAGGCCGGTGCGGACGGTCGTGCCCGCACGCCCGTGCCAATCGTGGTGTCCGGTCGGTCGGCTGCTGCTGTGCGCGCGCAGGCCGTGCGACTGCTCGATCGGATCGAGCGGGATTCAACCGTTTCAACCCTCGACATCGCCTACTCGTGCGCGCTTCGATCGGCACTGGAATATCGTGCGGTAGTACAAGGTTCGGGCCGTGCCGAGATCATTGCCGGGCTGCGCGCACTTGCCGACGGATTCATTCCGGTATCGACCACTGCCACAACGGATTCGGTTGTCTGGGTCTTCCCTGGGCAAGGCTCACAATGGGTGGGCATGGCGCTCGGCCTGTGGAAGTCCATGCCGGTGTTCGGCTCTCGAATGGCCGAGTGCGAGCAAGTATTCGCCGGGCTGGTGGATTGGTCTCTCGAGGAGGCCTTGGCGGACGAACAGCTGCTGGCGCGTGTCGACGTCGTACAGCCGGTGCTGTGCGCGGTGATGGTGTCATTGGCGGCACTCTGGCGGTCGATGGGTGTCACACCGTCCGCCGTTGTCGGACACTCCCAAGGGGAGATTGCCGCCGCATGTGTGGCGGGGCTGTTGTCGCTCGAAGACTCGCTCCGTCTGATTGTGTTGCGTAGCAAGGCTATTGCCGATGGCCTGTCCGGCCGCGGTGCCATGGCTTCGATCGGACTGGCTGCCGCGGATATCGCCTGGGATCGGGTCGGCGTGGCGGCGATCAACGGTCCTACTTCGGTCGTGGTCTCGGGCGATGTGGATGCCGTGCAGTCCTACGTGGCCGAGTGCGAACGGCTGGGCGTACGGGCTCGAATCATCCCCGTGGACTATGCCTCTCATTCCGCCCATGTCGAGGCGATCCGTGCGCAGGTGCTCGCGGCCGGTCGCGACATCACGCCGGGTACCGGCGACATCGACTTCTTCTCCACGGTCACCGGCGGTCGTCTCGACGGGTCCGCATTGGATGCCGAGTACTGGTATCGAAACCTTCGGCAGCCGGTCCGGCTGGCCGAGACGATCCGCACGCTGGCCGACGGCGGTCGGCGAACTTTTCTCGAGGTGAGCCCGCATCCGGTGCTCATCCCCGCGATTCAAGAAACCGTGAACGATGCTGTCGCACAAGGGACCCTGCGGCGCGACGAGAACGACTTCGAACAATTCCTGCAAGCCATGGCGGCGCTGTACACCGGGGGTGTCACCCTCGACTGGCGGCCGCTCTTCGAGGACACCGGCGCACACCTCGTCGATCTGCCCACATATCCCTTCCAGCGCCGACGGTACTGGCTGGATGTCCCGCGGCCGCTTTTGAGCGCTCCCGTCGCGCTCGCGTCGAGCGACGACAGCATCCAGCGCGGACGACTGTCGGTACGAACGCATGGCTGGCTGGGTGATCACCGGGTTCGGGGTGAGCATGTAGTCCCTGGAACGGCCTTGCTCGACATGGTCTGCGGCGAGGAGTGCCTGCTCGAGGAACTCACCCTGCACATTCCGTTGACGCTGCCCGCCGATGGCGCTGTCGAGGTGCAGGTTCATCGGGGGCAGCCGGACGAGAACGGGCGTCAGTCGCTACAGCTGTACTCCCAGGACGCAGATTCCGGTTGGCTCTTGCATGCCAGCGGGACACTCGTCCCGGCCGCGGGCGGCGGCGTGGTTGCCGACCTGACCGAGTGGCCGCCGCAAGGATCGCAGGAACTCGACCTATCGCACTGGTACGACGATCTCGCCACCCACGGTATGGAGTACGGCCCCGCCTTCCGCGGTCTGCGGGCGGTATGGCAGCGCGGTGCGGAACTGTTCGCGGAAGTCGTCCTACCCGGGCCATTGGTGGATCAAGCCCGATGGTTCGGGCTGCATCCTGTCTTGCTCGACGCGGCTCTGCATGCGCTGGGACAGCGCAACGGCGGGATGGTGCCGTTCTCGTGGAGCGACGTGCGGTCAACTGCCGCATCTCCCACCGCTATCCGGGTGCGGATCACTCCGCTGGGGACCGAGTCGGTGGCACTCGAGGTCGCCGACGAAACCGGTCGAGGCGTGATGTCGGTCGGTTCCCTCACGCTGCGGCCCCTCGGCGTTCAGCGTCCCGATGCCCTGTTCGAGCTCTGCTGGGAACAGGTGCAGGCCGCCGGGACGGCGCAGCCCTCGGACAGTGTGACGGTCGTGCACTGCCCGGTGGGCGAGGGCGGCATGCCGGAGCGTGTCCAGGATGTCGTGTCGGGCGTGCTGCGTGATCTGCAGCATTGGCTGGCCAACGAGCAAGGGAACGAATCACGCCTCGTCGTCGTGACGCGCGGTGCGGTAACCCTGGATTCGGAGGCAACGGGAGACCTTGCGGCAGCGGCGGTTTGGGGCCTGGTCCGCTCCGCGCAAACCGAGCACCCGGACCGGATCGTCCTGGTCGACAGTGACAGCTCCGATGAACCGGGGACCGTGACCGACCTCGTACCCGCGATCCTCGCCACCGGTGAGCCGCTCGTGGCCGTACGCGATGGTGCTTTGCATGCGCTCCGCCTGACCCGCACGGTCGGCAGCGAGACCGCGCCGTTCCCGGCCGACGGCACCGTACTGATCACCGGCGCTACCGGAACCTTGGGCCGCGCGGTCGCGCGGCACCTGGCCGATGCGCACGGTGTGCGAAACCTGTTGTTGGTGAGTCGCCGGGGAATGGCCGCCGACGGTGCCGCGGAGTTCGTGGCGGGGCTGTCCGCGCACGGTGTCGCGGTGACGGTGGCGGCCTGCGACATCGCCGACCGGCAGGCATTGAGTGATCTGCTGGCTGCGGTTCCGCGGGACAAGCCACTGTCGGCGGTCGTTCACGCCGCCGGAGTGTTGGACGACGGAGTGATCGAATCCCTCACTCCGGAGCGGCTCCGCACCGTACTGGCCGCCAAGGTGGACGCGGCATGGAACCTGCACGAGTTGACCATGGACCGCGGTCTGTCGGCTTTCGTGCTGTTCTCCTCCGTCTCCGCGGTCCTCGGTGGAGCCGGTCAGGGCAACTATGCGGCGGCGAATGCCTTCCTCGATGGGCTCGCGCACCACCGTCGAGCGCAAGGGCTGCCCGCGACCTCCCTGGGATGGGGATTCTGGGCGGAGCGCAGCGGTCTGACCGGTGCGCTCGACGACACGGATGTCGCTCGCATGGCGGACAGCGGTGTGTCGCCGCTCGACACCGGTGAGGGATTGGCGCTGTTCGACCTGGCGCTCGGCGTGGATCGGGCCCATGTCCTTCCGGTGCGCTGGCACCTGCCATCGCTCCGGGACAAAGCCCGCGCGGGGACGCTGGCACCGCTGTTCCGGCGCTTGGTGGCGATGCCGGGCCGGGCGGCGGGCACCGCTACCGAAGGTCAGCACGGACTGGCCGACAGCCTCCGCGCGGCGTCGGCGGTCGAGCGGAGCCGGGTCCTCGACGACCTGGTTCGACGCGACATCATGGCGGTCCTGAAGCACGATTCGATCGCCGCCATCGAGGTGGACACGGCCTTCCGAAACCTGGGATTCGATTCCCTCACAGCACTCGAGCTGCGCAACAAACTGTCGGCTCGGACCGGGCTGCGACTGCCCGCCACCCTGGTGTTCGACTATCCGACGCCGAAGCTCCTCATCCAGTTTCTCGATGAGGAGTTGTCGGGCCCGGCAACCGATGCGCCGATCTCGGAATCGGTGTCGCCGGTGTCGCCGTCGGAGCCGGTGGCCATCGTGGGGATGGGTTGCCGGTTCCCCGGCGGGGTGTCCTCTCCGGAGGAGTTGTGGCGGTTGGTGGCCGACGGTCGTGACGTGATCTCGCCGTTCCCGACCGACCGTGGATGGGGCGAGATCTTCGATCCCGTACCCGGTGCGGCGGGTAAGTCGTACGCGAACAAGGGCGGATTCCTTTACGACGCAGCCGAGTTCGACGCGGAATTCTTCGGGATCAGCCCGCGGGAGGCGATCACGATGGATCCGCAGCAGCGGATCCTGCTCGAAACCGTCTGGGAGGCACTCGAACACGCCGGGATTCGGCCCGCGACGCTGCGAGGCAGCGACACCGGCGTGTACGTCGGCGCGATGTACCACGACTACCCGCAGAGCGAAAACGCCGGCGCGATCGTGTCGGGCCGGGTGTCGTATGTGCTGGGGTTGGAAGGGCCTGCGGTATCGGTGGATACGGCGTGTTCGTCGGGTCTGGTGGCGTTGCATCAGGCGGTGGCGGCATTGCGTTCGGGGGAGTGTTCGCTCGCTTTGGCCGGTGGTGTCACGGTGATGGCGAACCCGGGAACGTTTGTGGAGTTTTCCCGGCAGCGGGGGCTGGCGCCGGATGGCCGGTGCAAGCCGTTCGCCGAAGCAGCCGACGGGACGGGTTTCGGTGAGGGATCGGGTGTCCTTGTGCTGGAACGGTTGTCCGAGGCGCGCCGCAATGGGCATGCGGTGTTGGCGGTGGTGCGTGGTTCGGCGGTGAATCAGGATGGTGCGTCGAATGGGTTGACTGCTCCGAATGGTCCGTCGCAGCAGCGGGTGATCCGGCGGGCGTTGGCCAATGCCGGGTTGTCGGCGGCTGAAGTTGATGTGGTCGAGGCGCATGGCACCGGTACCACGTTGGGTGATCCGATCGAGGCGCAGGCATTGTTGGCCATCTATGGGCAGGATCGGCCTGTGGATCGGCCGGCGTGGTTGGGTTCGATCAAATCCAATATCGGGCACACGCAGGCGGCCGCGGGCGTGGCCGGTGTGATCAAGATGGTGCAGGCGCTGCGGCACGGAATCTTGCCCGAGACGCTGCATGTGGATACGCCGTCCACCCATGTGGATTGGAACACCGGGCGGGTGGAACTACTTACCGCGCAACGTGATTGGCCGGTGGTCGATCGGCCGCGTCGTGCCGCGGTGTCGGCGTTCGGTATCAGCGGCACCAATGCGCACGTGATTCTCGAGCAGGCACCGGAATCGGTGACCGATCCCGTCTCCGAGGCCGGTGACGGCGCGGATGGCCCAGTGGTGTGGGTGGTTTCGGGTCGGACGCCGGAGGCGTTGGCGGGGCAGGCGGGCCGGTTGTCGCACTATCTGTGCGAGCGCCCGGACGTGGATCCGGTGGATGTAGCGGTGACCTTGGCGGGTCGGTCGCGGTTCGATCAGCGCGCGGTGGTCGTGGGCGGAGACCGGGCGGCGTTGCTGGGGGGCTTGGACGCGGTGGCCCAGGGGCTACCCGCCGAGCGCGTGGTGTCGGGGACAGCCCGTGGACCCGGCAAGACGGTGTTGGTGTTTCCAGGCCAGGGTGCGCAGTGGCTGGGGATGGGTCGCGGACTGTCGGCCCGGTTCCCCGTGTTCGCGCAGAAGATGGCCGAGTGTGATCGGGCGTTCGCGCCGTTGGTGGATTGGTCGCTGCTCGATGTGCTCGCTACCGATGACGCGGGGTGGCTCGAGCAGGTCGAGATCGTGCAGCCGGTGTTGTTCGCGGTCATGGTGTCGCTGGCCGAGTTGTGGCGTTCGGTCGGCCTCGTACCCGATGCGGTGGTGGGTCATTCGCAAGGCGAGATCGCCGCAGCCCATGTCGCGGGCGGTTTGTCGCTCGAGGATGCCGCCCGGATCGTGATCGGCCGGTCATCGGCGTTGACGGCGTTGGCAGGCCGGGGCGCGATGGTGTCGGTGTTCGCGGCCCCGGACCGGGTGCAGGAGCTGATCGAAGGGTTCGACGGGCTCGCGGTGGCCGCGGTCAACGGCCCGGGATCGACGGTGGTGTCCGGTGCGCTCGAGCAGGTGGATTCTTTACTGAGCGAATGTGAGCGCCGTG
Source organism: Nocardia sp. NPDC004340 (assembly GCF_053602575.1). NCBI lineage: Bacteria > Bacillati > Actinomycetota > Actinomycetes > Mycobacteriales > Nocardiaceae > Nocardia > Nocardia sp. NPDC004340. The sequence goes on along the minus strand of NZ_JBSGDW010000004.1, from coordinate 79,817 downwards.
ATATTCGTGCCCGGCGGGTGGCAGTGGATTACGCCTCGCACTCACCCCAGGTCGACCAGTTGCGTGCTCACCTGATGCAGGTGCTCGAAACCGGCTCACCTACCCGGACCGGATCATCGCTCGAACCGGCCTCGTCGCGGGCGGCGTTCTACTCGACCGTCACCGGCACGGTCCTGGATCCAACCGGATTGGATGCGGACTACTGGTACCGGAATCTGCGGGAACCCGTGCGTTTCGAGCAGGCGGTGCAGGCATTGCGCCGTGACGGCTACCGCACGTTCGTCGAGGCGAGCTCACATCCGCTGCTGGGCGTCGACCTCGAACAGATCTGTGCCGCTTCGGCATTCGACAATGGTAATGACCCGGTGATCGTCGGTTCGTTGCAGCGCGACCAGGACAGTGTTCTCGCGTTCACGCGCTCGATGGCCCGCTTAGCGGTGGCGGGTGCGGATGCGGTGTGGGATGCGGTGGCGCCACGTCGTGGCAGGCGGGTGGAGTTGCCGAGTTATGCGTTCACGCGCCGCCGGTACTGGTCGACCCCGTCGGGGGTCACCGATGCTGCGTCGTTGGGCCTGTCGGGGGCAGGACATCCGTTGCTGGGGGCGATGCTGGCGTCGGCCGATTCGGGCGGGGTGGTGTTGACCGGGCAGTTGTCGTCGGCAATGCAACCGTGGCTGGCCGATCACGCGGTCGGCGGCACGGTGTTGTTCCCCGGCACCGGGTTTGTGGAGTTGGCGATGCGGGCGGGTGCCGAGGTCGGGTGTCCGGTGCTGCGGGAGTTGACCGTGACGACTCCGCTGGTGTTGACCGCCGCGACCCCGGTGCAATTGCAGGTCGTGGTCGATGGACCCGACGGGCAGGGACAAGGTGCGCGCAGAGTGATGGTGTATTCCCGTGCTGCGCAGGACCCGGAGGCGGGGTGGGTCACTCATGCCGAGGCGGTACTCGATCGGCGAGGCGAATTCTCCTCGAACTCGGTGATTGCCGGTCCGGTGCCGGAGATGCCCGCGGTGTGGCCGCCGCGCGGTGTCGTGCCGGTGCCGGTGGACGGTACGTATTCGGTGCTGGCCGATCTGGGATACGACTACGGTCCGACTTTCCAGGGGTTGCGCTCGCTGTGGCGTGATGGTCAGGAGTTGTTCGTCGAGGCCTCGTTGCCGGATTCGGTGAGTGACGCGTCGGAGTTCGGGTTGCATCCGGCCCTGTTGGATGCGGTGTTGCATGCCGCGGTACTGGCCGCGATGGACACCGATTCCGGTGCCGATACCGGGGTGATGTTGCCGTTCGCGTGGTCGGAGGTGACCTTGCACGCGGTCGGCGCATCCACGGTGCGGGCCCGGATCTCACCGACCGGTACGGGGGCGGTCGCGATACAGATCAATGACAGCGCCGGACACCCCGTACTGACGGTCGGATCATTGACGTCACGGCCGCTGTCCACCGGACAGTTGGGCACCGCGACCGCACGCGACCGGCTGTGCGCAGTGCAATGGACCCCGACCCGGACCACTACCCCGACCTCGGTGCCGGTGTCGCGGGTGTTCACCGGTGTCGCGGACTTCCGGTCCTGGACCAGGGACGAAACCGCATCGGTACCACCGGTTGTCGTGTTCGACCTGCGCGACCGCACCGCGGACGATCTCGACGTGCCGGGGCGAGTGCGGCGGGCGGTCGCCGACACGCTGGTCGTGGTACAGGGCTGGCTGAGCGAATCACGGTTCGCCACAAGCACATTGGTGGTGCTGACCGGCGGGGCCATCGCGACGGACGGTACGCAGGTCGAGGATTTGGCCGGTGCGGCGCTGTGGGGGTTGGTGCGTTCGGCGCAATCGGAAGATCCGGGCAGGATCGTGCTCGTCGACACCGACCTTCCCGCGGGCCGCCCCTTCGACGATCTTGCCGGCGTGCTGGCGTGTGGTGAACCCCAGGTCATGATCCGATCCGGGGTGTTGCACACCGCTCGACTGGTCCGGCTCCCGTTGGGGGAGGCCGGGATGGATTCGGGTGTGGTGCAGGCGGTGTCGGCGGGCACGGTGTTGATCACCGGTGGGACCGGCGGGTTGGGGTCGATGCTGGCGCGGCATCTGGTGACCGCGTACGGGGTGCGGTCGTTGGTGCTGGCCAGCCGTCGTGGCCCGGCGACGCCGGGGGCGGCGGAGTTGGTCGCGGAGTTGACCGGGTTGGGCGCGCGGGTGCGGGTCGCGGCGTGTGATGTATCGGATCGGGGGGCCGTGGCGGAGTTGCTGGCCGCGGTTCCCGAGGACGCGCCGCTGACCGGTGTGGTGCAGACCGCGGGTGTGCTCGACGACGGTCTGACGGTGTCGTTGACCCCGGATCGGGTGGATGCGGTGCTGGCGGCCAAGGCCGACGCGGCTTGGCATCTGCACGAGTTGACCCGCGAGCTGGATCCGGCGTTGTTCGTGTTGTTCTCCTCGGTCGCAGGCGTGTTGGGCACCGCCGGGCAGGGCAACTATGCGGCGGCGAACGCGTTCCTGGACGGGCTTGCCGAACACCGCCGCCTCGGTGGACAGGCCGCGGTGTCGATCGCTTGGGGATTGTGGGCGACCGGCACCGGAATGACCGGACATCTCGGCGATGCCGACAACGCGCGGATGAATCGTGTTGGGGTGCTGGCGATGTCGGACGAGCAGGGATTGGCGATGTTCGACGCCGCGCTGGCCCAACACCGTGCGGGTGTGGTCGCCGCCAGGGTGGACACGGCTGCGCTGGCCGCCGGTGCTCGCGCGGGCACGCTGCCTCCGTTGCTGGAGGGGTTGCTCGCCACCGTCCGCAGCAGCACGCCGGGCGCGGCGGGTTTGCGGCAGCGGCTGGAGGGGCTGGCACCGGCCGAACAACAAGCGGTGGTCCTGGACGCGGTTCGTGGTCAGATCGCGGCCGTGCTGGGACACGACAGTGGTGCGGCCATCGATGCGGACCGCAACTTCCGGGACCTGGGATTCGACTCGTTGACCGCGGTCGAGACTCGCAACCGGTTGAATGCCGTGACCGGGTTGCGGTTGCCCGCAACCCTGATCTTCGACTATCCGACACCGGACGCGGTGACCGCGCACATCCTTGCCCAGCTCACCGACACCGGTATTTCCGACGTTTTGGCGCGTCTGGAAAAAGAGGTCATGGAGATGGTCGACAGCAAGACGCTCAGCGATGAATTCTATTCGAAATTATTGAACGTGACCCGAATCGCCGCTCGGGCGAATGGAGATCGGGGCCGATCGGAGGACATTATGGCCATGAGTGACGAATCGTTGTTGGACATGCTCGCGGGTGAATTTGGTATCTCATGACAACATCGCTGATTCGGCAGGGCATCCCGCACGTGCCCGGCCGTGTGCCCCTTTTGGGTGATATTCGAAAAATCGACCGCCGTCGCCCGTTGCACAACGAGATGGCATTGGCCGAATCGCTCGGTCCTATTTACGAACGCAAGGTCGTCGGGTTGCATTTTATCTATGTTGCAGGCGGTCGGCTCGCCGCGCAATGTTCGGACGAGCAGCACTGGGAACGGGAATTGTACGGTCCCGTGACCGAACTTCGGCGATTCATGCCGCGTAGTCTGTTCACGGCAGATTCCAGTGATCCGTTATGGGGACAAGCGCACCGCATCTTCACTCCGGCATTCACGCAAACGGCGATGCGCCGCTATCACCAGGCGATGCAATGGATAGCGGATGATCTCGTGGCGGAATGGTCGGGCAGCGGTGGTGTCGTCGACGCGCATTCGGCCATGACACGCGCTGCGGGAGAAGCTATCGGCCGTGCCGGATTCGGTCGGAATCTGGGGCTTTTCGGTGATACGACCGGCGGCGCCGCCTCTCGTGCGTTTTTCGATTCCATGGCGGCCATGCTGCGAATGACGGCGGACGTCAGCAGTCAGTTGCCCGGGATCGGCGTCCTCCGCAGGTGGCAACGTGAGCCCAGTGCGCGCCGCCATATCACAACGCTGAACGGATTTGCGGACGATATCATCGCCGATCGGCTTCATCATCCGACGGACGATGAAGACCTGCTCAACCTGATGCTCACAGCGAGCGACCCCGAGACCGGTCAACGGTTGCCTCCGGAAAATTTGCGCGCGCAACTCTTGAACTTCCTGGTCGCCGGGTCCGAGACCACGGCGGCATTGCTGGAGGTGGTATTGCACTGTATCGCCGCCGACCGGCAGCTGCAGGAGGAGCTGCGCGCCGAGATTACTGCGCGAGGGGGGTTCGATTACCAGGCGGTGACCGGGATGCGGCTGGTTCGGCATGTCCTCAACGAGTGCCTGAGATTGTGGCCACCGGTGCCCGGCTACCTCCGGAAAGCTCGCAGCGACCAGAATCTCGGTGGTTACCTGATTCCTGCCGGACAAAGGGTTTTCGTCCTGGCTTTGGCCGCGCAGCGTGACAGGGACGTATGGGGTCCGGACGCCGACACCTTCGATCCGTATCGCTTCGAAGCCGACCGTCTCCGGGCCAATCCTGAGCGATTCTTCCAGCCCTGGGGCGTCGGGCCGCGCAGCTGCATCGGTCGTCAGTTCGCGCTCCAGCAAGCCACATTGCTGATCGCTCGAATCCTGTCGGATTTCGAATTGGCCACTGACGGTGAACCTTTGGTGATCAACGAACACGGAACTTTTCGGCCCGCGCCCTATCGGTTGAAGATTACGGCGACTACACGGAAGCGTTGAGCAATGACAGAAATTATGAATCAGCAGCATCGGGTCGAGTGGTCCATGATTCCCACTCCCACATCGTTGCCCGAGGTGGCGCCCTGCGATTGGGAAGAAGCACTGAACGGGCCCGACAGTGACACCGCCCAGGTCATGGTCCTGGACTGCCGTAGAGACGAATCCGGTTCGCTGCCAACGGATGCGCAGGCCATGACACAGAAAGTGTCGGCAGCTCTGCAGTCCTGGTCCGGACAACGACGCTTCGATTCCAGCCCGTTCCTGGTACTCACGCGCGGCGCGACGGCGGTATCGGCCGACGAGGTCGTGCACCCGGTGCAATCGGCGATATGGGAGCTGGTGGTGTCGGCGCAATCCGAGCATCCGGGGCGGATCGTGCTCGTCGACACCGACTCCGCCGATAAAGGTCTCGGAGATCTACTCGGACTCATGGCAATACGGAACATGACCGTCACCGCGATCGCCAGCGCCGAACCTCAACTCGCCATGCGCGGACACGCCATGCTCGTACCTCGACACGACGGGGCCGCCTACACCCCTCCCGCGGTGACCGCTCGAGCCGCCGAGCCGACTCTTGTACGCATGTTCAGGCAAGCGATCGCGGACGACAGGTTCAGCGACGGCATGGAGATGCTTCTCGCGGCTGCGCAACTTCGTCCGGCGTTCGACTACCACGCGGACACGGCGGGAATACCGAAGTGCATCGGACTCACCGGCGGCACGCCCGGCAACAGTGGCGGAGATGTGTTGCCGCACATTGTCATGATCTGCACCCCGGCGTTTCTCGGCGGATACATTCAGTACATTCTTCTCGCCGCCCACCTGGGCGCTCATCGCCGTTTCTCGGTGATCCCACTGTCGGGATACGAGCCGGGTGAGCCTTTGCCCGCGTCGCTCGACGCCGCCATCGACAGTATCGCCAAGACCGTCCTCGACACCGTGGGCGACGACGAATTCGTCGTGGGTGGCATGTCGGGGGGCGGGAACCTCGCCCACGCCACCGCGGCTCGCCTGCTGGCACAAGGCAATACGCGGCTCCAGGGGTTGATCATCTTCGATTCCTTTATCGCTCCCGAGGCAAATGACCGCCAAATGGACACCGCGCGAGACGCCGTGGTCGATACCGACGCGTCGATCCCCGATCTCGCCGGCTTCACCAGCGATCGTTTGACTGCTCTCGCGTGCTGGATCGACCTGCTGCGGCAAGTGGAGTGCCCGCCGGTCGAATGTAAGGCGCTCGTCATCAAGTGCACGAAACCGTCACCGGCGCACAACCTCCACGAGTGGCCAGTAGAAACCTGGTCGACAACACAGACCGTCCGGACCGTGGACGCGCAACATGTCGAACTGTGCAGCACCGAGGCGCATACGACCGCGCAGCTGGTCGACCAATGGTTGAGCCAGGAATAGGGGTTCGAGAATGGTCGATCAGCAAAAGCTGCAACATCTCCTACGACGGGTCACAGCCGAGCTGCAGGAAAGCAGGGCCAAGCTGCGGGAGCTGACGCAGGCGGGCTCGGAGCCGGTGGCGATTGTGGGTATGGGGTGTCGTTTTCCGGGAGGTGTGGGGTCGCCGGACGATTTGTGGCGTCTGGTGGTCGAGGGTCGGGATGCGATCTCGGAGTGGCCGTCCGATCGTGGGTGGGATCGGTTGGCGGACAGGTCGTATGTGCGGGAGGGCGGGTTCGTCCACGACGCCGGAGATTTCGATCCGGAATTCTTCGGGATCAGTCCGCGCGAGGCGCTGGCTATGGATCCGCAGCAGCGATTGCTGTTGGAGACGGTGTGGGAGGCGTTGGAGCAGGCGGGCATCAAGCCGGATTCGCTGCGTGGCAGTGACACCGGCGTGTTCGCCGGTGTCATGGGGCAGACCTATGGCGGGATATCCGGTGTCGAGGCCGAGCACGGACCGGAGGGGTATCGAATGACCGGCTCCGCACCGAGCGTGGTGTCGGGTCGGGTGTCGTATGTGTTGGGGTTGGAGGGGCCTGCGGTATCGGTGGATACGGCGTGCTCGTCGAGCTTGGTGGCGCTACATCAGGCGGCGGCGGCATTGCGGTCCGGAGAATGTTCGCTGGCCTTGGCCGGTGGTGTCACGGTGATGGCGACCGCGGAAACGTTCGTGGAGTTTTCCCGGCAGCGGGGGCTGGCACCGGATGGCCGGTGCAAGCCGTTCGCCGAAGCAGCCGACGGGACCGCGTTCGGTGAAGGCTCGGGTGTGCTTGTGCTGGAACGGTTGTCGGATGCCCGACGCAATGGGCATCGGGTGTTGGCGGTGGTGCGTGGTTCGGCGGTGAATCAGGATGGTGCGTCAAATGGGTTGACTGCTCCGAATGGTCCGTCGCAGCAGCGGGTGATTCGGCGGGCATTGGCCAATGCCGGATTGGCCCCGACCGGGGTCGATGTGGTGGAGGCGCACGGCACCGGCACCACGTTGGGTGATCCGATCGAGGCGCAGGCATTGCTGGCGACCTATGGTCAGCGTGATCGTGATCTGGAACCGGTGTGGCTGGGTTCGGTCAAATCCAACATCACGCACACGCAAGCGGCGGCTGGTGTGGCCGGTGTGATCAAGATGGTGCAGGCATTGCGGCACGGGGTGCTGCCCAAGACGTTGTACGCGGATCAGCCATCCACGCATATCGATTGGACTGCCGGGCGGGTGGAACTGCTGACCGCGCAACGTGATTGGCCGGTGGTCGATCGGCCGCGTCGTGCCGCGGTGTCGGCGTTCGGTATCAGCGGCACCAATGCGCACGTGATTCTCGAGCAGGCACCGGAATCGGTGACCGACCCCGTCGCTGAGGCCGGTGACGGCGTGGATGGCCCAGTGGTGTGGGTGGTTTCGGGTCGGACACCGGCGGCGTTGACGGGGCAGGCGCGGCGGCTGCGGGATTTCGTGGCCGGTGACCCGCTGCTGGACATGCGGGATGTGGCGCGCGCGTTGGCGTGTCAGCGATCGCGGTTCGATCACCGTGCCGCGGTGGTGGGCGCGGATCGCCACCAACTGCTCGAGGGACTGACCGCGCTGCTGGCGCAGGCTCCGAGTCCCGCCGTGGCTACCGGCGTGGCTGGAATGCCCCGCAAAACCGTATGGGTGTTCCCTGGCCAGGGCGCTCAATGGCTGGGCATGGGCAGACAACTGCTGGACTGTTCGCCGGTGTTCGCCCGGAAGATGGCCGAGTGCGATGCGGTGTTCTCGCCGCTCGTGGATTGGTCGTTGTTCGCCGTGCTCGAGGGTGCGGACGGTGCGCCGCCGCTGGAGCGCGTCGACGTGGTCCAACCGGTGCTCTTCGCGGTGATGGTGTCCTTGGCCGAACTGTGGCGCTCGGTCGGTGTTGTTCCGGACGCCGTTGTGGGCCATTCTCAGGGCGAGATTGCCGCGGCGTGCGTGGCCGGGGCCTTGTCCCTCGAGGATGCCGCTCGGGTGGTGGTGCTGCGGTCGGCCGCTTTGATCGCTGTGACCGGCCGGGGCGGGATGGTCACGGTGTCCTTGCCTGTCGATCGGGTCACCTCGCTGCTGGCCGGATACGACGAATTGTCAGTGGCCGCGATCAACGGGCCGCAGGCGACGGTGGTATCCGGTGCGGCAGGGCAGCTCGAGTCCTTCCTGGAAGCCTGTGCCCGTGACAACGTGCACGCCCGCCGGATCCCGGTGGACTACGGCTCGCATTCGCCGCAGGTCGATGGGCTCCGCGAACCGCTGCGCAAGGTGCTCGCCAAACTTCGGCCCGGATCGTCGCACGTGGCGTTCTGGTCGAGCGTGACCGGTGGCGTACTGGACGGCACCGAGTTGGACGCGGACTACTGGTTCCGGAACCTGCGCGAACCGGTGCGTTTCCAACACGCGGCTCAGGGCCTATTGGTGGACGGGTACAACACCTTCCTCGAGGTCAGTCCGCATCCGCTGCTCACCGTCGGCATCGAGCAACTCTGCGACCTTCGGGCGGGTGCCGATCCCGTGACCGTCGTGGGTTCGCTGCGACGTGACGACGGGGGCATGGAAGGTTTCCTTCGGTCGGCGGCGCAGCTGGAGGTGTCGGGTGTGGGGGTGGATTGGGCAGCGCTGCTGGGACCTGCTCCTGCGCGAGGGATAGCTTTGCCGACGTATGCGTTTGCGCGGCGCAGGTATTGGTTGGATGGCGACTCGAATAGTGGGGACGCGTCGTCGCTGGGGCTATCGGCGGCTGATCATCCGTTTCTGGGCGCAGTGGTGGTGTCCCCGGACGGGGACCGTGTGGTACTGACCGGCCGAGTCGGCCTGGCGACCCATCCGTGGCTGGCTGATCGCGCTGTCGGCGGGTTTGTGCTGTTCCCAGGGACCGCTTTCGTGGAGTTGGCGTTGCATGCGGCAGCGGAAGTGGGTTGCGCACTGCTGCGGGAGTTCACGGTGCTGACGCCGCTGGTGCTGCCCGACGAGGTCGGGATGCAGTTGCAGGTAGTGCTGGACGATGCCGACGAGCTCGGCTGCCGGACGGTCTCGGTGTATTCCCGTGCGGAGGCCGCAGACGGCAGGTGGGTGCTGCACGCACAGGGTGTGCTGGGCAACGAGGGCGTGCCGGAACTGGACGCGGGTCTGGTGGTGTGGCCGCCCGCTGGTGCGGTCGCCGTGCCTGTGGATGGTCTATATGACCGGTTGGCTGTTGCCGGTGACGAGTATGGATCGGCGTTCCAGGGATTGCGATCGGTATGGCGTTGTGGTGCCGAACTGTTCGTGGAGGTCGAGCTGTCCGAGACGATGACCGATGTGTCGCGGTTCGGGCTGCATCCGGCCTTGCTGGAGTCGGTGCTGCACGGACAGCTCGTCGATGTCGATCCCAATCCGGGGCGGGTGAGGTTGCCATTCTGCTGGCAGGGGGTGGCTTTGCACGCGACCGGAGCGTCGCTGGTGCGGGCGCGTATCACTCCGGTGCCTGGCGATATCGGTGCAATATCGATCCAGGTCGCCGATGCGGTCGGCCGGATGGTGTTCACGACGCGGTCCTTGACCGTGCAGGAGGTATCTTCCGCAGAGCTGGACGCCTTCTCGGTGCAGGACGGGTTGTATGGAGTGCAGTGGACGCCATTAGCGGCGCAGATTATCTCGCCTGCCGATGCCGAAACCTTCGCCAATGGTGAGGATTTCGGTAGCTGGGTGCGGAACCGGGAAGTGACCGTACCCGCGGTCGTCGTATTCGATCGCGGCGTGGTCGGTGCCGGTGCCGGTGCCGACGAGGATGTGCCGAGTCGTGTCCGCGATGCAACGCATGAGATGTTGCGGGTGTTGCAGGCCTGGATTGATGAGTTGCGTTACACGGCAAGCACGTTGGTTATCGTCACTCGTGGTGCGGTCGGCCGGGCTGGGCAAGATGTCACTGATTTGGCAGGATCTGCGGTCTGGGGTCTGGTGCGTTCGGCGCAGTCGGAGGCTCCGGGTCGTATCGTGCTGGTCGACACAGACACTGACGAGCTGACCGCCGAAGGGCTTGCGGCGGTGATCGTTTCGGGCGAGCCCCAGATCATGATCCGTGCCGGTGTCGTACATGCGGCCCGATTGATCCGGCTACCTGTTCAGGCCAGAGATACCGGGAAGATCGTCCGCACGGCGCCGATCGACTTGTCAAGGCCGGGCGCGACTGGCGTGGTGTCGGCTGGGACGGTGCTGATTACTGGCGGCACGAGTGGTTTGGGTGCGGTTTTGGCGCGGCATTTGGTGACAAACCATGGGGTGCGGTCGCTGGTGTTGGCGAGTCGTCGTGGTGCGGCTGCGCCGGGAGCGTCGCTGTTGGTGACGGAGTTGGGCGAGCTGGGTGCTCAGGTGCGGATTGTGGCTTGTGATGTCGCGAACCGCGATGAGGTGGCCGAGCTGTTGTCGGCGGTGCCCGAGCAGTTCCCTTTGACGGGTGTGGTGCATGCGGCCGCTGTGCTCGATGACGGCGTGATCGCGTCACTGACACCGGACCGGATGGACGCGGTGTTGGCGGCCAAGGCTGATGCGGCATGGCATCTGCATGAGTTGACCCATGAGTTGGATCTGGGGTTGTTCGTGTTGTATTCCTCGGTTGCGGGTGTGTTGGGCAATGCGGGGCAGGGCAACTACGCGGCGGCGAATGTGTTCCTGGACGGGTTGGCCGAGCATCGGCGTGCGAGTGGGCTGGCCGCGACTTCGATCGCGTGGGGGTGGTGGGCTTCCGATACCGGGATGACCGGGCATCTCGCTGATACCGACACCGCTCGGTTGGGTCGTGTTGGGCTCTCACCCATCTCGACTGAGCAAGGTCTGGCAATGTTCGACGCTGCGATCATTCAGGACCGTGCCGGCGTGGTCGCGGCACCGCTGAACCGTGTGGTGCTGGATGCGCAGGTCAGGGCTGGGACATCGATCCCGCTGCTGCGGGGATTGGTTTCGAGTGCGCGACGTCGTTCGGTGCCGGAGCTGTCGCGGGAGCAGGGGGCGGGTGTGCGAGAGCGGGTTTCAGCGCTGGCGGAAGCCGAGCGACTGCCGATGCTGCTGGGCGTGGTGCGAGAACAGATGGCGATTGTGCTCGGCCATGATGGTCCCGACGCGATCGATCCAGCCGGCAACTTCCGGGAGTTGGGTTTCGATTCGCTGGCCGCGGTCGAGGCCCGCAACCGACTCAATACGCTCACCGGACTACGACTGCCCGCGACCCTGATCTTCGACCATCCCACACCGACCACCCTCGCCCGATACATTCTGCAAGAACTGCTCGAAGCCCAGGGGAAGATGGCGGCAGCGCCGACGCGGTTGCCGGACGCTACCCGCGCGGCCACCGACCTTCCGGCGGCAGCACCCGTGGCTCCCGACGAGACTTTGGTCGGTGTCATCCGGCAAGCGATCGAAAACAATAGGCTCAGAAACGGTTTGGCGTTCTTGCGAGCGGCAGCGAAGCTCCGTCCGGTGTTCGACCAATTCGCCGGGGGAATGTCGACTGGCATCGGAATCAGTGGCGGTTCGCCCGGCAACAATGTCGGGGATGTCCTGCCGCACTTGGTATTCATTAATTCCCCGGAATTCCTCGGCGAATCCATTCAGTACACGCAGCTTGCCGCCGATTTGGGCGGTCACCGCCGTGTTTCGGCTATCCCGCTGTTGGGATACGCTCCGGATGAGCCGCTCCCTGCCTCGCTTGATGCCGCTATCGACAGCATTGTCGAGACGGTCCTCGATACGGTGGGCCAGGACGAATTCGTCCTGGGCGGTTACTCGGTAGGCGGAAATATCGCCCACGCGGCGGCGGCTCGGTTACTGGAACAAGGAAATAGCCAGCTGCAAGGCCTGGTCATCCTTGACGGCTTTATCGCCCGCGAGGCGAATGAATACCAACTGAACGGCCGCGGGAACCACCTGCTCGAGATAGACGCGACGCTCCCTGACCTCGCCACCACACGGTTGACCGCATTCGGCTGGTGGTTCGACCTAGCGATGCAGATCGAGCACAAGCCTCTTGAATGCACGACGCTCTTCGTTAGGTTCACGCGATCGGCGCATTTGCGGCAGAGCATCGTTGACTGGCCGATAGAAGCGTGGTCAACCGCGCAGACGGTCCAGACCGTGGATGCGGAGCACGTTGCGCTGTGCGGTGCCGCGGTCCAAGTAACGGCACAGTTGATAGGTCAATGGCTCACGCAGCTGAGCGCTGGCATCCAACCTATTCAGTGAGAAAGTAAAAATGAGCACAATGACAACAGAACCTGATCATGAGATCGTGGTGATCGGGGCGGGTCCCGGCGGTATCGCGGCGGGTGTACTGCTCAAACGCGCGGGGATCGAAGAGTTCACTATTCTGGAACGCGCGGGCGAGGTCGGCGGCAGTTGGCGCGACAATTCCTACCCGGGGATCAGCGTGGATGTACCCGCGCTCATTTACCAGTACTCGTTCGCTCGCAAGGCCGATTGGCCAACGGCGTTCCCGACAGGTGCTGAGGTTCAGGCGTATCACCAGGATGTGGCCCGCCGCTTCGGTCTCTATCGGCATCTGCGGTTCCACACCGAGATCGTCCGCGAAGTATGGGACGAGAAACACCATCGATGGGCGTTGCACACCGCTGGTAACGAGATCATCACGGCCAGGTTCGTGATCAGCGCGGTCGGTGCCTTTCTGCGCCCCAAAGCCGATGGCATAAACGGCCTCGATGATTTTACCGGCATAGTGCAACGCCCGGCCACCTGGGACCATGCTCTCGACCTGGCGGGTAAGCGCGTGGCAGTGGTCGGTACCGGCGCGAGTTCGGTGCAACTCACGCCCGCGATCGCGCCTGACGTAGCTCACCTCGATGTCTACCAGCGGACGCCGGTGTGGTGCATACCCAAACCCAACTTGCCGGTCCCGCGCTGGTTCCAAGCCGCCCTGCGGGTGCCAGGCGTGGCGGCGGCCCTGCGCGGGATGATGTTGCTGGGGTTGGAACCCATTGCCAGACTGGTCACGATCATGCCCTTGGCTGTGGCGAAACCGATGATGGCCGCATTCGATTCCTTGGCCAAGCGGGCTTACCGAAGGTATCTCCGACGGATCATCGACGACCCCGAAACGGCCGCCGCGCTGACACCCGACTATGGACCCATGGCGAAGCGCGTCACCCTGTCGGCCGGATATCCGGCGGTGTTCAATCGCGACAACGTCGGCCTGGTCGCCGACGACATCGAGCGGTTCACCGAGCAGGGCATCCTGGCCGGCGATGGCACCGAGCGCAAATATGACGTCATCGTGCTGGCTACCGGCTACGAGATGTACACCGATCCGGAAAGCTACGTCGAAGGCGCCGTGGTCGGGCGGGACGGATTCGATCTCGGTCAGTTCTTCGGAGCCCATGGAGTACAGACCTATGAGGGTGTGGCCGTAGCCGGTCTGCCGAACCGCTGGATGCTGGTCGGACCGTACACGATGGCCGATATCGGATGGCACGGGATGGTGGAAACGACTGCCTCACATGCTATTCGAGCGATAGTGGAGGCGCGCCGCCGCCATGCGTCGACCGTCGAGGTGAGCGGACAGGCGCACGCCGCGCACCATGCCGAGATCCGCAGGCGTGGTCGGGTCCTTCGGTACTACGTCGAGACGCAAAACAAGGGTACTCGAACCTACTACCGCAACTCGCACGGTGACGTGGCGTATTTCCGGCCTGCCGGTGCTCTCGAAGCACGGTGGCGTGGCAGGCATTTCCCGTTCACCGACTACCACTTCGACGCGAACAACGGCAACCCTTGCCCGCAAAAATAGCGGGCGCCGGCCATCGATTTCGAGCAATACGGGGGCAACGGCCGAGCAGGCACCGATCACCTTGGCCACGCCACTGCGGCTACCGCGCGGCGCGGTCGGAGTCACGGCGTGCCTGCGGACGGTCGACAGGGCGGATCCGGCGGGATCGGGATGTGGTGGGAATTCGAGTGCCATTCTGCGTGCCATTTTGCGGCCGAAACGGTGGGAATCCGTAGGTTTCGGCCGGAACGGGTGGGATGCGTTGGGATAGCGGAATGTCAGGTCAGGATAGGTAGAACCCCCAAGATCGCCAGGTCAGCGCATGATCTTGGGGGTTCTACGAGATGATGGGCAAGGACTGGCCGTTCTGCTGGGCAGCAATGTGAACTGCTGACTGGGCAGTCCTTGACGTAATTCTGCACTGTCGGTGCTGCACTTCGAGGTGCAGTTCGTCGTTCGATTGGCTCTGCTGGTGGATCTTGGCGGGGTTTCGGAGCGAATTCCACCGGGGTCCGGGGCTGTGTGTGCGGCCGGGGCGCCATCCTTGAATCCGAACAGGAAGTAGTCGGGCCGAAGTCGGGTGTAAGGCCGAACCTTCACATCAATTCCGCGCAGGGCCCAGCCTGCTTCCAACGCGACGCCGGCGTCGACGATATCGAATCCGTAGTCGGGGTGGCGGCGCTGCGCGATCCGCAATGCCGCGGCTAACGCGAACGCGATTCCGATTTGCGGCTGACCCTGCCGACTAGGTAGTCGCTGGCCTGTATGGCGACGTCTGCGTGCTGGAACAGCTTATCGATTGCTTCATTGACGTCCATTCTGCCCCCTCGAAGTCGATCTTGCTCTTCCGTCTCGGAAAGCCCGAGGAAGTGTGCCCTCGGGAACGGAAGCGCGAGCAACTGGTCACCGACCGCAGTAGTTAGGTCTATCCCAACCATAAACTGCCAGAGTCGTTTTCGGCGGTCTTGGCACGGCAGGTCAGTACTCGAGGAGGTGGTTGGCCCCAACGGGCCGCTTCAAGTGAGTCGTGAGGCGCTGCTCGACCTGGAGGTGATCGACAATGCTTCTGGTCCGATAACTCGCGTCCCAAACACGTCATTCGGGCCCCTGTCGGGGGAATTGCGTGCCGCATCGAGGTTGGCGAGCACGCTTGGGTGACCGAGGGGCAGTTCGGCACGTTGGTTGCCAGTCCCTTGATGCGCATTCATCCCGCGAGATCGTCGGAAGGCTCATGGGGGTGGGGTGCCGGGCGGGTAAGGCGATTGACGCGCTCTGCTGCCGGGGCGATTCGGCGCGATAATGAGTCGATGGCTCATCGACTCGCCGATTCGAGCACCCGCGCCCGGCTGGCCGCCCCCGACGAGGGGATCGGCATGGACGAGCTCGCGCTGGCGGCGCGCAATCACGGGCTGCCGCTCGAGGCGCTGCGCTATGACGTCACGCCGCCGGGTCTGCATTATGTGCTGACGCATTTCGACATTCCCTTCGTCCCGCCGAACGAGCCCTGGCAGCTGAAGATCGCGGGTCGGGTACGGCGTCGACTGCGGCTGGATGTGGCCGCTCTGAAGGCGTTTCCACAGGTCACCACGAGGGTGACGCTCGAATGCGCGGGCAATGGCCGGGTCATGCTGACTCCGCGTCCGGTGAGTCAGCCCTGGCTGCTCGGGGCGGTCGGCACCGCCGAGTGGACGGGCGTCCCGCTGGGGCTGTTGCTGAGGGAGGCCGGTGTGGAGGCCGACGCGGTCGAGGTGGTCTTCACCGGCGCGGATCACGGGGTGGAGTACGGGGTCGAACAGGATTATCAGCGGGCGCTGCCGGTCGAGGTGGCCATGGGTGCCGAGTCGGGGGTGCTGGTCGCCTATGAGATGAACGGGGCGCCGCTGCCGCCGCAGCACGGCTATCCGGTCCGGCTGATCGTGCCCGGCTGGTATGGCATGGCGCATGTGAAGTGGCTGCGGGAGATCACGGTGACCGATGCTCCGTTCACCGGGTACCAGCAGGCGGTGGCGTATCGGCTCCGGCAGGACGCCGGTGAGGTGGGCGAGCCGGTAACCCGGATCGCGCCGCGTGCGCTGCTGGTTCCGCCCGGCTTCCCGGATTACATGTCGCGATCGCGGGTGGTGCGACCGGGCCCGGTGCCGCTCGAAGGGCGAGCCTGGTCGGGCCGGGCGCCGGTCACGCTCGTCGAGGCGAGTACCGATGGCGGGCGGAGTTGGCAGGGGGCGCGGCTGGATCCGGACCAGGGCCGCCGATGGGCTTGGCGGCGCTGGCATTTCGATTGGATCGCGACCCCGGGCGACTATGTCCTCAGCGCCCGGGCGACCGATGCCGATGGCAACACCCAGCCGCTCGAGCCGCCCTGGAATCACGGCGGATTCGTCGTGAATCCGGTCCAGCGGGTCCCGGTGCTGTGCCTGGAGGCCGACGAGTGACCGGAACCCGTCGGATCAGGCGACCCGGCGGTCGGGTTCGCTGCGATACCGGGAGTGGTCGCCGTCGATGCCGAGGGTCTTCCAGAGTCGCTTGGTGACCGGGTTCATCAGGCCCAGTTCGTCTGCGAGGGAACGCATGTCGCCGAAGTAGCCGGACAGGATCTTCGACGCGGTCGGCGACTGCCAGAACGCTTCCTTGATGACCTCGCGCGGAATGTCGAAGGTGCGCGCGAATTCCGGCGGCGGGGCCATGATCTCCCCGGCGAGCCAGCGCATGGCGAGCGGGAAGGCGATGCCGCAGAAATTCTGATACATCGGGCTGCGCCGCGGGATGTGCCTTTTCAGGAACTCGTTGGCGAAGGAGATGTGCCGGGCTTCCTCGGCGATATGGATCTCCATACAGCGCACCACCGCGGGCGGCAGATTCGCGCCGTTGCGGATGACGGCCTTCTGATAGTGGTCGATCGGTTCCTCGCCGCCGAGAATGCCGATGAACAGAATCGGCCAGGCGTATCCGCCGGCAACGCCGATGAGCGGTGAGATCTTCCGGAAGAAGGGCCGCATGCCCGGAACGTCGACGCCGATCCGGTTGACCAGCTCCTGGAACATCTGGATGTGGTTGCACTCCTCGGTCATTTCGTGGAGGCAGTAGCGAAACTCCGGCGACCCGTTGGGCAGCTTCATGATGTACTGCATCATTCCGCGGATCAGAATGCTCTCGAAGGCCGCGCCGACCTTGATGGCATTGGTGATCCGCCACTTGCCGATCTCGATCTGCCGCTCCAGCGGCTGGTCCTGGTACCACTGCGTCGCGCCCAGCGGATCGATATCGGGTTGCAGCACCCAGCGCGGATCGTGCGGGTCGATCGCGAATTCGGGGGAGTCCCAGGGGATATCGAGATACGGATCGAACCGGCGGTACACCGATCCCTCCGACAGGGTGTGCAGCACGTCCGCGTATTCGTGTGCCTCGGTTCCGGTGCCCGACCTCGTCGTCAGAGCCATCATTGCCTCCTCGTCTGTGTACCGCGCCGCCCGGGGCGGGGGCCGTTCCTGTGCGGCGCGACACACTCCACGGTAAGTGCTAACCACGGTTACATACAACCCTGAATGTATGCGTGTCCCCGTGACGGCCGATCTTGTGCTGGTCGGACCTACCGCCCGGACGCAAGCGATTTGCCACGATGTGGGAAATTTGGCCGCCAAAGGATCGCCCTGATCGCAACTCTTCGGCGAGCCCGACCGGCCGCCTTACCGTTCCGGCACCAACTCTCCCGGGGGGACTGTGCCGATGAGCGAACCATGGCAGCTCAGCACCGACGTGCTGGTGATCGGCGGCGGACCCGCCGCGTGCTGGGCGGCGGTACACGCCCGGGAAGCTGGTGCGGAGGTAGTGCTGGTCGACAAGGGCTACTGCGGAACCAGCGGCGCCACAGCGCCTTCGGGCACCGGCGTCTGGTACGTGGCACCGGAGGCGACCGCCCGCGCCCAGGCCAAGGCCAGTCGTGAGGCGCTGGGCGGGCATCTGGCCGACCACTATTGGATGGACCGGGTCCTCGATCAGACCTACGTGAACATGAACCGGCTCGCCGTCGAGGGCCGCTACCCGTTCCCGGCCGATCCCGATACCGGGGAGCCCTTGCTCACCGGCGTCCAGGGCCCGGAGTACATGCGGCGCATGCGCGCCTGGGTGAAACGGCTCGGCGTGCGCATCCTGGATCACGCCCCGGCGCTGGAGCTGCTGGCCGATGCCGACGGCGTGGTACGCGGGGCCGCCGGATATCAGCGGCACGCCGACCGTGACTATCGCGTGGTGGCGGGCGCGGTGGTGCTGGCCACCGGCGGCTGTGCCTTCCTGTCCCGTGCCCTGGGCACCAATGTGGACACCGGCGACGGCGCGCTGATGGCGGCCGAGGCCGGGGCGCGGTTCTCGGGCATGGAGTTCTCCAACGCCTACGGGATCGTGCCCAAGGGCTCGACCATCACCAAGACCGCCTATTACGGCTTCGCGACGTTCTTCCACGCCGACGGCCGCGTCCTGGAAGGCGCGGGTTCCGCGCGGGGACGGTCGGTGATCGCCAGGACCCTGTTGTCGGAGCCCGTCTTCGCGCAACTGGACCGGGCCGACGCCGATGTGCAGGCCCGGATGCGGCTGGGTCAGCCAAACTTCTTCCTCCAGTTCGACCGCCGCGGGATCGACCCGTTCACCGATCGCTTCGAAGTGGACCTGCTCGCCGAGGGTACGGTACGCGGCACCGGCGGAATCGATGTCGTCGACGATGACTGCGCGACAACGGTTCCCGGCCTGTACGCCGCGGGCGATGCCGCGACGCGGGAGCGGATCTGCGGTGGATTCACCGGCGGCGGTAGTCACAATTCGGCCTGGGCCATGTCGTCGGGCAGCTGGGCGGGCCGGGGTGCGGCGCGGTTCGCCCTGAGCGTAGGCGGCCTCGATTCGGGTGCAGTGTATGGCCTCGGACGGGTCGGATTACGTCCGGAGGCAACGGAATCGGTGTCCGCAGACGAGGTTGTGGCGGACGCACAGCGGGAGCTGATCCCGTTCGAGAAGAACTACCTGCGCCACGGCGATCGCCTGCGCCCCGCCCTGGCCGAACTCGATGCCCTCTGGGAGCGGGCCACGCATGGCCTCGGCGGCGAAACCGGTGCGGACCGGGTCCGCGCCCGGCAGGCAGCCGCCATCACCGCGGTCGGTCGTCTGATGTACCGATCCACGTTGGCGCGCACGGAGACTCGCGGCATGAGCAAACGCTCGGATCACCCGGAGTTGGATCCGGGCCAGCACCACCACATCTTGTCCGGTGGTCTCGGCGAGGTGTGGACCGCGACGTCGGCGACCACACCGGCGGCGGTGGCATCGTGATCGAGCTGGTGCGCGCCGAGGACTGCATCGCCTGTGACAAGTGCGTCGACGTCTGCCCGACCGACGTCTTCGACCGCACCGAGAGCGGAATCCCGCTCATCGCACGGCAATCCGACTGCCAGACCTGCTTCATGTGCGAGGCGTACTGCCCGGCCGACGCCCTCTACGTCTCGCCCGAGGCCGCACCGCTCGGGGACCGCGACGCGAACCCCGAAGCCCACATCGGGCGTTATCGCGAGCAGATCGGCTGGGGAAAGGGCCGGACACCGGGCAGTCTCGTCGCGGTCGGTCCCGCCCTGCCGCACGGCGCGCTGCCGCCCCGGCTGATCGAGCCCGGGCGATTGGTCCCATGACCCGGCGCGGGTTCAGCGCAGGGCCAGGGCCAGAAAGAAGTCGACGCGGTCCTCGAGGCGGGACAGGTCGCGGTTGGTGAGTTCCTCGATGCGCTGGATGCGGTAGCGCAACGTGTTCACGTGGACGTGCAGTAGATCCGCGCACTTGGTCCAGGAACCGGAGACCTCGAGGAACGTCTCGAGGGTGTGGACCAGGTCGGCGCGGTTGTCCTGGTCGTAGACGCGCAGCGGGTCGAGCAGGCGCACCCGGAACATGCGCCGCACCTCGTCGGGGACGCTCGCCAGCAGCAGCATGTGGGTGGCGAGCTCGTCGTGGCGGACGACGCTGGTGGGTTGCTGGCGTTCGGCGGCCATGCGGCGGGCGTACCGCGCCTCCTCGACCGCGCCGCGCAGCCCCTCGCCGTCGACCGCGCCGCTGATGCCCACGGACAGGCGGCTCAGTTGCAGCCCGGGTTCGAGGGCTTCGATGGCGCGGTGGATGTGGTCGTCGAGGGCCTGTTCGTCGCCGAGCGCGACCAGCAGGATGACCTCGCCGTCCACGACGCCGATGGCAGGGCTTCTGCCGTACAGGATTTCGCGCAGCACCGCGCGCAGTTCACCGGGCCGCACCGCGCCGGAGTCGGCGGTCGCGGCGACGGCCAGGTAGCGGTCGGACAGTCCCAGCCCGGTCAGTTCCAGCCGCGAGATGATGTCGGCGGGTTTGGCCTCGGACATGATCAGTTCGATCAGTTCCTGCGCGAGGCGGCCCTCGGCGCTGTGCCGGTCGTCGTGGCGGGCGCGTTCGAGCGACACCACCGCCGCGAGTTCGCCGATGAGCGCGCGGCGTTCCTCGGGCCAGTCCTTGAAGTCGCTCTCGAAGACCAGGAACCAGTCCGCGATCCGCGAGGTGGCGTCGGCGTCGACGGCGAACAGCGTGTACCGGATCTGGTTGCAGGACAGCACATGTGGCAGCCGCCGCGCGCTCAGGAACGCCGACCGCACCTGCTCGGGCAGGTCGCGGGTGGGCCCGGCGACCACGCGGCCGATGGACGACACCACCCAGCACCGGGTGCCGAGCGTGCGATGGACCAGGTCGAGGACCGAGTCCAGTCCGCCGCCGGACACCAGCTGCCGATGCCGGTCCAGGATGGCGCTCAGGTCCGCGGCCCGTCCCGAGGACAGTTTCCGGTTGATGGTCTCGGTGACGGTCGCGAACGCGATCTGCTCCTCGACCCGGAACAGCGGGATTCGGTGTTTCTTACAAGCCGCGACCAGATCCTCGGGTGCTTCGCCGTAGAGCGCGTCACCGGCGGCGAGCGCGGCGACCCGGGCGCGGGCGAGCGCGCCGACGAAGGTGTCGCTGTCCTCGGGGCTGTGCCGCCATTGCAGCCCGGTGAGCACGAACTCTCCGCCGGAGAGGTACCGGCCCGGGTCGAGCATGTCGGTGGTTACGACCCAGCGTACGAAGCGGTCCAGCTCGTCCTCTCCGGAGACGAGCCGCAGGCCCAGATCGTGCATGGTCAGCAGGGAACGTAACCGCATGATTCTCGAGGCTAACAGTGAGTGACGCGACGGTTACCGAACTTGGATGTAACTACGAACGCGCCCCTGTGAAGCAGGCCACAGGTTCGGAGGTCTCGTCCTATCGGGCATGACCACCCCCCGGGTTTAGTGGTTGACACACGCAGAACACGGATGGAGGTCGGATGTCGAGTCGCCTGGAATGGCTCGGTTCGCTGCCCCTGGAAGAAGCCGAGACGCACCTGCTGACCTGCAACGCGTCCCGGACCTGGGCTCGCAAGATGGTGGCGAACCGGCCGTACGCGGACGAGTCGAGTCTGATCGCCGCGGCCGTGGCCGGGGTCACCGAACTGAGTTGGGCCGATGTCCAGGAGGCGCTCGACGCGCACCCCCGCATCGGTGAGCGCGAGGCGGCCCGGCACCAGTCCGAGCGTGAGGCGCGGTGGTCGGCCGACGAGCAGTCCGGAGCGTCGGAGGCCGACGCCCGGGTGCTGGCCGAGCTGGCCGCCGGGAACCTCGCCTACGAGGAGCACTTCGGCCATGTCTTCCTGATCCGGGCCGCCGGCCGCAGCGCCGCGGAGATGCTCGCGGAGCTGCGGCACCGTCTGGGCAACCCCGCGGCCGAGGAACACCGCGTGGTGCGCCACGAGCTGGCCGACATCACCGGCCGCCGGGTGCGCAAGCTCCTGGAGGAGCGATGAACGACCCCCGTAACTGAGTCCCCACTCCTTCTCTACGTACCGGGGCAGCCGAGGCTGTCGTACCTGCGCAGAACCGATATCTAGAGGAACGCAATGGATTTCCTACAACCGGGCAGCTGGGCCGAGGCGCTCCAGCTGAAAGCGGAACGCCCCGAGGCGGTTCCGATCCAGGGTGGCACCGATGTGATGGTCGAGATGAACTTCGACGTGCACCGTCCGGACGCCCTGCTGGATCTGAACCCGTGCCGGGAGCTGTTCCAGGTGGACGATCACGCCGACGGCCGCATCCGCCTCGGCTCCGGTGTCCCGTTCGTGAAGATCATCAACCGGTACCAGGATCGCCTGCCCGGTCTGGCGCAGGCCTCGCGCACCGTGGGTTCCCCGCAGATCCGCAATCGCGGCACCGTGGGCGGGAATCTGGGCGGCGCGTCGCCCGCCGGTGACGCCCATCCGGCGCTGCTGGCCGCGAACGCCGTGGTCGAGGTCGAGTCGGCCGCCCGCGGCACCCGCATGATCGACATCGACGACTTCTACGTCTGGGTCAAGAAGAACTCCCTCGAGCCCGACGAGCTGATCCGCGCGGTGTGGCTGCGGCCCGCCTCCGGTCCGCAGTACTTCTCGAAGGTCGGCACCCGCAACGCGATGGTGATCGCGGTCTGCTCGTTCTCGGTTGCCCTGCACGCGGATTCGCGTACCGCCGGTGCGGGCATCGGTTCGGCCGGTCCGACCCCGATCCGCCCGACCGAGGCGCAGGACTTCCTGGCCGCGAACCTGGACTGGGACAACGGCGGCGCGTTGAGCGATGAGCTGGCCCACGAATTCGGCCGCCTGGTCGGTGCGGCCGCCAAGCCCATCGACGATGTGCGCGGCACCGCCGACTACCGCCGGCACGCGCTGTCGGTGATGGCCCGCCGGACCCTCGGCTGGGCCTGGAACGACTACACCGTGGAGAGGAGGGCGGCCTGATGCGTATCGACTTCACCGTCAATGGATCCCAGGAAACCGCCGACGACGTCTGGGAAGGCGAGAGCCTGCTGTACGTGCTGCGGGAGCGGGTCGGCCTGCCCGGCGCGAAGAACGCCTGCGAGCAGGGCGAATGTGGTTCCTGCACCGTCTATCTGGATGGCACCCCGGTGTGCTCGTGCCTGGTGGCCGCCGGTCAGGTGCAGGGCCGTTCGGTCCGCACCGTCGAAGGGCTGGCCGAGGGCGACAAGCTCGACCCGATGCAGCAGGCGTTCGTCGAGGCGGGCGCGGTGCAGTGCGGTTTCTGCACGCCGGGTCTGATCGTGCAGGCGCACGACCTGATCGAGCGCGTCCCCAACCCGTCCGATGTCGAGATCCGTGAGGCTCTCGCCGGAAACCTGTGCCGCTGTACGGGTTACGAGAAGATTCTGGATGCCGTGCGCATGGCGGCCGAGCGGAAGGCGGCGGCGAAATGACCAAGCTCGTCATCGAGAACGCCTATATCGCGCCGGTCGTCGGTGCGGAGATCCCCAATGGCTATCTGATCGTCGGCGACGACGGCCGGATCGAAGCTCTCGGCGCAGGACCTGCGCCGATGGTGGTGGGTGCTGAACGCCTCTCCGGCACCGGCTGCCTGGTGACCCCGGGCCTGGTGAATACCCACCACCACCTCTACCAGTGGGCCACCCAGGGCCTGTTCCAGGACGCGACGCTCTTCGAGTGGCTGACCGGCCTGTACCGCCTGTGGGCCACCATGGACGCCGAGATCGTCTATGGCGCGGCCTCGGCCGGTCTGGGCTGGCTCGCGCTGACCGGCACCACCACCTCCACCGATCACCACTACGTGTTCCCCCAGGGCCGTGGCGATCTGTTCGACGCCGAGGTGCGCGCCGCCCGCGAGCTGGGCATCCGCTTCCACCCGTGCCGCGGTTCCATGGACCGCGGCCAGTCGCACGGCGGTCTGCCGCCGGACGAGGTGGTCGAGAACCGCGAGGAGATCCTCCTCAACACCGAGGAGATCATCAACAAGTACCACGACGCGTCGTTCGACTCGATGCTGCGCGTGGCCGTCGCCCCCTGCTCGCCGTTCTCGGTGTCCGAGGGCCTGATGGTGGAATCCGCCGCCCTGGCCCGTCAGCACGGCGTCCGCCTGCACACCCACCTCGCCGAGACCCTCGACGAGGAGGAGCACTGCATCGAGCAGATGGGTTGCACCCCGGTCGAATACATGGAGAAGCTGGGCTGGCTCGGCGACGACGTGTGGTTCGCGCACGCGGTGCACCTGCACGACAAGGACATCGCGGCCTTCGCGAAGACCGGCACCGGTTCCGCGCACTGCCCGACCTCCAACGCGCGTCTGGGCGCGGGCATCGCGCGAGTGATGGACCTGCTCGCCGCCGGCGCACCGGTCGGTCTGGGCGTGGACGGCGCGGCCTCCTCCGAACTCACCTCGATGGCGGGGGAGATGCGGCAGGCCATGCTGTTCCAGCGCGCCGTGCACGGCCCCCGCGCCATGACCGCCCGCCAGGCCCTCGAGGTCGGCACCCTCGGCGGTGCGCGGAACCTGGGCCGGCAGAACGAGATCGGCTCCCTCGAGGTCGGCAAGCTCGCCGATATCGCGGTCTGGAAGGTGGATGGCTTCCGCGCCGCCATCGAGGACCCGGTGTGCTCGCTGGTGTTCGGCCCGCAGCCGCCGCTGGCGCGTCTGCTCGTGGGCGGCCACACCGTCGTCGAGAACGACGAGCTCAAGACCATGCCGCACGATCAGGTCGGGCAGAACGGCGTGGCGGCGCGCAAGCGAATCATGAAGCAGGAGAACCGATGACCATCGCACGCACCACTCGGTTCCCCGAGGATGTCGCGATCCCGGGCGCCGGCGGCATCGGTGAGAGCCCGCTGCGTCCCGACGGCGCCCTCAAGGTGAAGGGCGAGTTCGCCTACTCCTCGGACCTGTGGATCGACGGCATGCTGTGGGGCGCGACCCTGCGCAGTCCGCACGCCCGCGCCAAGCTGATCGGCATCGACACCGCCAAGGCGCTGGCCATGCCCGGCGTCCACGCCGTGCTCACCCACGAGGACGTGCCCGGCCGCAAGGTCTACGGCCTCGACCACACCTGGGACCAGCCGGTGCTGGCCTTCGGCGAGGTGCGCCACCACGGTGAGGCGATCGCCCTGGTCGCCGCCGACCACCCCGAGATCGCGCGCCGCGCCGTGGCCGCCATCGAGGTGGAATACGAAGTGCTGGAACCGATCACCGACCCGATGGCCGTGATCGAGGACCCGGTCGGGCTGGCCGTGCAGGAGCGCGGCGGCATCGCCCGCTACCAGCCGGTGCGCGCCGGCGACATCGAGATCGGCAAGACCCTGGCCGCCGTCGTGGTGAGCGAGGATTTCGAGGTCGGCATGCAGGACCAGGCCTTCCTGGGGCCGGAGTCCGGCATGGTCATCCCCAACGAGGACGGCTCCCTCGACTTCTACGTCGCGACCCAGTGGCTGCATTGGGATCTCACCCAGATCGGCCCCTGCCTCGGGTTGAACGAGGACCAGATCCGGATGACCATGTCCGGCGTCGGCGGCGCGTTCGGCGGCCGCGAGGACCTGTCCATGCAGATCCACGCGGGCATGCTGGCCATGCGCACCGGCAAGCCGGTCAAGATGATGTACAACCGCCAGGAGTCGTTCTTCGGCCACGTGCACCGGCATCCGGCGCGCATGCGCTACGAGTACGGCGCCACCGCGACCGGAAAGATCACCTACGCCAAGGTTCTCATCGTCCTCGACGGCGGCGCGTACACCTCGGCCACCCAGAACGTGATCGGCAACGCCGCCTCCCTGGCGCTGGGCCCTTACGAGGTCCCGCACCTGGAGATCGACGCCTACGGCGTGTACACCAACAACCCGGTGTGCGGCGCGATGCGCGGATTCGGCGTCGTGCAGGCGTGTTTCGCACACGAGTCGATGATGGACAAGCTCGCCGAGGCCCTCGACATGGACCCGGTGACCGTTCGCCAGGTGAACGTCGTATCCCAGGGCTCGAAGCTGGCCACCGGTCAGATCGTGCACGCGCCGACTCCGCTGGTGGAGATGCTCGACAGCCTGCGCGAGATGGAACTGCCGGAATCCGTGGATACCTCGGATATCCGCAACCTGCCCGGCGGCGCGTCCCAGACCACCCACGGCGAGGGCGTGTACCGCGGCGTCGGCTACGGCGTCGGCATCAAGAACATCTGCTTCTCCGAGGGTTTCGACGACTACTCGACCGCCCGCGTGCGCCTGGAAGTGATCGGCGGCGAGCCGGTCGCGCTCGTGCACACCGCCGGCGCGGAGGTCGGTCAGGGTCTGATCACCCTCGAGGCGCAGATCGCGCGCACCGAACTGACCGTCGACCGCGTGGTCAGCCACCCGTCGGACAACAATGTCGGCAGCTCCGGTTCGTCGTCCGCCTCGCGCCAGTCGTACATGACCGGCGGCGCGGTGATGACCGCCTGCCGCGCGGTCGCCGACGAACTGTTCGTGCTGGCGCGCAAGAAGTTCGACGTCCACGGCTTCATGCACCTCGACGGCGGCAAGGTCGTCAAGAACAACGGAGAGGTGGTCGCGTCGATCGAGGACGTCCTCGGCGACGACGTGATCGACCTGACCCGCGAATACCACCACCAGCCCACCACCGGTATGGACAAGATCACCGGTCAGGGCTCGAGCCACACCCAGCTCGCGGTCTGCGTGCACCGGGCAGTGGTCGATGTGGACACCGAACTCGGGCTCGTGAAAGTCGTTGCCCTGGACGCCGTCCAGGACGTCGGCAAGATCATGAACCGGCTCTCGCTGGAAGGCCAGATCCACGGCGGCTCCATTCAGGGCCTCGGTCTGGCGGTTATGGAGGAAATTCAGGTCACCAACGGCAAGGTGCGGAACCCGTCCTTCACGGACTACTTGATTCCCACCATTCTCGATACACCTCCGCAGAAGCTGGAGATTCTGGAGAACCCGGACCCGCACGCCCCCTACGGCTTGCGCGGCGCGGGCGAACCGCCGACTCTCTCCTCCACGCCCGCGATCGCCGCAGCGATTCGCGACGCCTGCCGCAAGCGGGGCGGCACCGGAAACATCAACCGCGTGCCCGTGCGTCCGGAAGACATCATCCGGAACAGTTGACTAACAGGGGCAGACCGCGCCTCCCACAACAGTGGAGCGCGGTAGGGACCCCACAACACCGAATCCGCGGCCCGGGGATTACCCAGCACCCCCGGGCCGTTGGTCGGCTACGCCCATAGGAGGGCAGCCATGACCCAGACTCAATCACCGATCACCACCCCGGAAACCGGGGGGTCCGCGCTCGAAAAGTTCTTCAGGCTATCGGAGCGCAAGACCACCATAACCCGTGAAATCCGTGGCGGCATCACCACATTCGTCGCTATGGCGTATGTCATATTGCTGGTCCCGCTAATTCTCGGCAGCGTCGCCGACTCGCACGGGGACAAGCTGAGTATCGCTCAGCTGACCACCACGACCGCCTTCTCGGCCGGTCTGACCACCGTCCTCATGGGCCTGGTCGGCAATGTGCCCCTCGCGCTCGCCGCCGGTCTCGGACTGGTCCCCGTCGTCGCCTATCAGGCCGCGCCGCACATGACCTGGCCGCAGGCCATGGGCCTGGTGGTGCTGATGGGCATCGTCATCGTCATCCTGGCCGCGACCGGCCTGCGGACGATGATCATCAACGCCATTCCGCTGGCCATGAAGAACGCCATCGGCGTCGGCATCGGCATGTTCATCGCCATGATCGGCCTGGTCTCCTCCGGGGTCGTCGGGCACGGCGCGCCGGGCGGTCCGCCGGTGACGCTCGGCGTGGACGGGCATCTGGCGGGTTGGCCCACCGTGATCTTCGCGGTTGGCCTGCTGGTGATGCTCGCGCTGTTCATCCGCAAGGTGCCCGGCGCGATCCTGATCAGCATCGCCATCTCGACGCTGCTGGCCATCGCGGTCAACGCCATGGCGAAGATCGACCCGAAGGCGTGGGGGACCGTGGTCCCCGAGAAGCCGAAATCGCTGTTCGCCACCCCGGATTTCGGTCTGATCGGCCACATCGACCTGTTCGGCGGCTTCGCCACCGCGGGCGCGGTGACCGCCACCGTGGTGCTGTTCACACTGGTGCTGACCGGCTTCTTCGACGCCATGGGAACGGTTTTCGGCGTCTGCGATGAGGCCGGTCTGACCGATGAGAAGGGTGAGGTGCCCGGTATGGGCAAGATCCTCACCACCGACGGTGTCGCCCAGATCGTGGGCGGGCTGTCCGGCGGCGCCGGATCCACGGTGTACGTCGAGTCCGCGACGGGTGTCGGTGAGGGCGCTCGTACCGGTCTGGCGAGCGTGATCACCGGCGGATTGTTCTGCGCCGCCATCTTCTTCACGCCGATCGCGGCCGTGGTGCCGATCCAGGCCGCGGCTCCGGCCCTGGTGCTGGTGGGCGCGCTCATGATGACGCAGGCCCGCAAGATCGACTGGAACGATCTCGAGGTCGCGGTGCCGGCCTTCATCACGATCGTGCTCATGCCGTTCACCTACTCGATCACCAACGGTGTCGGCGCGGGCCTGATCGCTTACACCGTGATCAAGCTCGCTCGCGGGAAGTACCGCGAAATCCATTGGCTGGTGGCCGTGGTCAGCGTCGTCTTCGTCGCCTACTTCGGTATCAACGGCATCGAATTGGCCCTGGGAGGCTAGCCATGCGCGACATCGCGGCACAACTACTGGAATGGCATGCGGCGGGCAAGGACTACGCCGTGGCCTCCATCATCGGGATCGGCGGCTCCGCGCCGCGGCCGATCGGTGCGGCCCTGGCCGTGGACGCCGACGGCACCGTCGTCGGGAGCATTTCCGGCGGCTGCGTCGAGGGCGCGGTCTACGAGTTGTGCCGCGAGTCGCTGGCCACCGGCGCCACCATCCGGGAGACCTTCGGCTACAGCGACACCGACGCCTTCGCCGTCGGATTGACCTGTGGCGGAACGATTCAGGTGTTCGTCCAGTCGGTGACCGACGCCAACCGCGACGCGGTGGAACAGGTCCTGCGAGCTGAGGGGGAGGCCGTGGCCATGGTCCGCGACCTCGACAGCGGCGCCGTGATGGCGCTGGGCACCTGGTGGAGTTCCGGCCACGAGTTCGACGATCGAGTGATCGCCGAAGCCCAGGCCATGCTCGACGCCGGCGCGACCGCGGTGCGAACCATCGGTTGCGGCGACGAGGAGATCACGGTCTTCGTGGAATCGCATGTGCCGCCGCCGCGGATGATCGTCTTCGGGGCGATCGACTTCGCGGCCGCGGTGGCCCGGATCGGCAAATTCCTCGGCTACCACGTCACGGTGTGTGACGCACGGGCGGTCTTCGCGACCCCCGCGCGCTTCCCCGACGCCGACGAGGTGGTCGTGGAATGGCCGGACAAATATCTGGCCCGGACCCGGGTGGACGCCCGGACCGTGGTCTGTGTACTCACCCACGACGCCAAATTCGATGTGCCGCTGTTGCGAGTGGCGCTTCGCCTGCCGGTGGCGTTCGTGGGTGCGATGGGATCCCGGCGCACGCACGAGGACCGCCTCCAGCGGCTGCTCGCGGTCGGGATGACGAATGCCGAACTGGCGCGGCTGAAGTCGCCCATCGGGCTGGATCTCGGCGGCCGCACTCCCGAGGAGACGGCCGTCTCCATCGCCGCCGAGATCGTGGCGGTCCGCCGTGGGGGCACCGGGATATCCCTGGGCGCCTACGGCGGACCGATCCACCGCGACGCGGTCGCGGTGCCGGAGGTGATCGTGCCGGACTCCCCGGACGCCCTGCGGCTCTCCGTCTGACCCGCCCTGCCGACCCGATGAGGAGCCCACGGCCATGCCTTTGATCTTCCTGAACGGCGGTGCCATGCGCGGCGAACCCCTGCACTACCTGCTCGAGGGCGCGCCCTGCGCCGGGGAGGTCACCACCGCGCCGCAGTACCGGTTCTATTCGGTCGGCGACCGCTTCCCCGGCCTGCACCCCGTCGCCTACGGCGGCGCGCCGATCACGGGTGAACTGTTCGACGTGCCGATGGAGGTGCTGCGCAACCGCCTGCTCCCGGCCGAGCCCCCGGAACTGGAACTCGGTGTGATTGCCTTGGACGACAACCGCTCGGTGCTGTCCATGCTGCTGCGGCGACCGGTCATCTCCGACCCGCGGCTCATCGACATCACCGATTACGGCAGCTGGCACACCTACCGGGAGGAATCGACACGATGAAATACACCGCCGACGGAGCTCTCCGGAAATTCGACGCGCACTGCTCGATCCTGTTCGCCGATCTGCCGTTGCTGGAACGTCCGGCCGCGGCGAAGGCGGCTGGGTTCGACGCCGTCGAATTCTGGTGGCCGTTCGGCGAGAACCCGGTGCCGGGGGACAAGGACGTCGACGCGTTCGTCTCCGCTGTCTCCGACGCCGGTGTGCAGCTCATCGGTCTCAACTTCATCGACCTGGTGCCCGTGGGCCGCGGCCTGGTCTCGGTGCCCGGGCGGGAATCCGAGTTCCGGGACAATATCGACGTCACCGTCGGCATCGCCGAACAGCTGGGCTGCCGGTCCCTGAACGCCCTGTACGGCAACCGGATTGCGGGTGTGGATCCGCGAGTGCAGGACGAGCTGGCTCTCGAGAACCTTCGCCTCGCCGCCGAGGCCGCAGCGCGCATCGACGCTCAGGTTGTGCTCGAGGCGCTGAATTCGATCGAGTCGCCCGACTATCCGATCGTCTCCGCCGCCCACGCGATCCGGGTCATCGACGAGGTCGGCGCGCCGAACCTCCGATTCCTCTGCGACCTCTACCATCTCGCCCGCATGGGTCAGGACCTGTTCGCCGTGATCGCCACCCACGCCGATCGTTTCGGGCACGTCCAGATCGCGGACGCTCCCGCGCGTAGCCGCCCCGGCACCGGGACCCTCGACTTCGAAGCCCTCTTCGCCGCCCTCGACACCGCGGGCTACGACGGCTGGATCGGCCTGGAATACCGAGACCCCGACCATGATTGGAGCTGGATCGCATGACCACCGCCCTGCCGTGGACCCCGCACGGGCACCGCGGCTCCGCGCTGCCCGCCGGATGGGTGATCGAGCGCTTCACCGTCCAGCTCCCGGTCCTGGACCCCACCGTGACCATCCACCCCGCGCGGGGAGCCGCTGACCGATGAGGGGTCAGCGGTTCCCGCGCTCAATCTCGAGGCAGTCGCCGCGGTGGTCTGCCCATCCGCACCAGAAACGTCTTGGCCTGTAACTTGGCCGGGCACACGGTGATCGGGCAATCCGCATGCTCCCGTAACGCCCGATTCGCCGCATCCTCACTTATTACCGCCAGGGCACTGTGCCCGGTCGCTGGAAGTCCGAACATCGGTGGAACCTCCCGTCATACGGGGTACTGGACTGGATCCAGGAAACCACTGGCGAACGCGCGGAACATGCGATTTGGACGGTTTGGGTGTCAGCCGTTGGTGATCGAGCGGACCGAGACGCGCCAGCGGCCGTCGACCAGGACCAGGGTGTCGTGGTATCTGCCCATGCCGACCAGGCGGGGCGCGGTCGTGGTGTCGGCGAAGAACTGCCAAACGGACTCCGCCCGTGCGGAATCCGGTCCCAGCAGCGTGATGGCCGTGCAGCTCGTCACGTGCCGGGTCCTGGTTCCCGGACCGGCGATGCCCGCGTCGCGCCGGGCCTGCGCGCTGGCGGCGATCTCCGTTGCGCCACGGAAGATCTGCGGTGCGATGCCGGACTGCGGGTCGCCCGCGCGCTCCCAGACGGCGTCCGGCGTGTAGTGCTCGAAATAGTCGGCGATGGGCCCTTCGTCGGCGAGATGGGACAGGTGGGCGAGCAGTGATCGGATCTGCTCGGCGTGATCGGTCATGGGGTTGTCCTCGTCCTGGGCGGCTAGACGCCGTATCCGCCGTCGATGTCCAGCTTCTGGCCGCTGATGAAGTCGGCGCGGTCCGAGGCGAGGAAGCAGACCGCCTCGGCGATGTCCTGGGCGTCGCCGAAGCGGCGCAGCGGGATGTTGTTCCTGGTGACTTCGAGAGCGTGGTCGTCCAGGTCGCCGGAGGCGATGAGGCGGTCGGCCATGCCGTCGGTGGTCATGCCCGGGCCGACACAGTTGGCGCGCACACCGAATCTGCCCTCCTCGGCGGCGATTCCACGCACCAGAGCCTCGACCGCGCCCTTGGGGGCGATGGACATGCCGTCCCGCACAGGGAATCGCGCGGTTCCGGCGGTGGTGATGGCGACGATGCTGCCCTTGCTCGCTCGCAGGTGGGGGAGGACCGCGTGGACGGCGTTGAAGAAGCCGGACACGTCGTCGAGGATCTGGCTGCGGAAGTCGGCCGGTTCGATCCTGCTGAGGTGGCGCATCGGCACGTGCGGGCCCGCGGCGTAGATCAGCGTGTGGATGCCGCCGAGTTGCTCGGCCGCCTGCGCGACCACCTCTCCGGTGCGGGTGGAGTCGGCGAGGTCGAGTTGCCAGGTGGCGGCGCGGCGTCCGCCGGCTTCCGCGGCGGACCGGAGTCCGTCGAGTGCGCCGGGGGACCGGTAGTAGGTCAGGGCGAGGTCGCTGCCGCGTTCGAGGAGCATCCGCGCGCACGCTCCACCGAGCCCGCCGCTAGCGCCGAGCACCAGCGCGGCGCCCGCCCGATGACTGAAGTCGTCCACGATTCCTCCTCGGTTGCTTCTCACTGTTCATAGCGAACGAGCTCATACCAAGCAAGTGCTTGATTGTTTACCGGGACGAAGGAGGGTATGCACTACGTCATGCGGGATGCTCTTCACTTCGTGCTCGGGTTTCTGATCGTCCTCACGGTGATCACGTTCGCGAGCGGGTTCGGCTACACCAACCCTTACGGGCGGTTCGCCAAGGACGGTGAGCGATTCGCGGTGCGGGGGCCGTGGGCGTGGCTGTTGTTCGAGAATCCGCAATGGTGGGCCTTCACCGTCACGTTCTGGTTGGTCGTGAAGGATCCGCAGCCCCCGGCGGTGGTGCTCTACGTGCTGTGGCAGGTGCACTACCTCTATCGCGGGCTGATCTATCCGCTGCTGCGAGCGTCCAGCAAGGGATTCCCCGTGTACGGGATCGCGTTCGGAATGGTGTTCAACGCGGCCAATGGATTCGTCAACGGATACGCCGTCGCCGACGCGCAGCATCTGCGGGACTCCGGATGGTTCACCGACCCGCGCTTCCTCGTCGGGCTGGTCGTGGCCGTGGCGGGGTGGGCGATCAACTTCCATGCCGACCGCGCGCTGATCGCCTTGCGTAGTGACGGATTCACCGGCTACCGCATCCCCTACGGCGGCGCGTTCCGCTGGGTGTCGAGCGCGAACTACTTCGGCGAGCTGGTGCTGTGGGTGGGGTGGGCGCTCATGTCGTGGACGTGGGCGGGACTGGTGTTCGTGTTGTTCACCGTGGCCAACCTGCTGCCGCGGGCGGTGTCCACACATCGGTGGTACCGCGAGCGGTTCGAGGACTATCCGAGCGACCGCAAGGCGATGATTCCCTACCTGATCTGAGCTATCGGGTCGGGAGAGCTACCCCTGCCGCGAGGACGCGGCGCAGCCGCCAGGGCAGCGCCGCGAACAGTGCCGCCATGGCCGCCGCGGTGCCGCGAAGATCGTCGCGGCCGGACAGATAGGCCCGCTGGGCGGGGACCGGCAGTGCGAAGAAGGCGTCGAAGAAGAGTGGCAGCTCGGCGGGCGGAAGCGCCAGCAGGGCGTGTAATCCCGCCTGGCGCAACAGGTGTACGGCTCGGGCCGAGGCGGGCCAGGCTGATTCGCCGATGAGGACGGTGTCGGCCAGGCGCAGTGACGTGGCGACGCTGTATCCGGTCGCGGGGTGGGTGAAGGCTCCCGCCGCGCCGAACGTGGACCGATGCGGCTTGCCGCCCTGGACGGGGAAACGGACGCGTTCGACGGGTTCGGCGCCGGTGAGAGTGATTCCGCGGGAACGCAATCGATGGGTCAGGCGGGCCTCGAGCGTGTGCTGGTCGAGGGCCGGGCGTCCGGCGAGGCAGGTCTCTTCCAGGAGGATGCGGTCGTCGTCCAGGGGAACCGCGTAGAGAAACGAGCGCGGGTCGGTCGGGGCCGCACCGTTGTCGTCACGCCAGTCCATGAACAAGGAGTCCCGGTCGGGGTAGTGGGCGCGGTCGATGATCACGCCGTACGCCGTCTGCTCGGCCAGGGCGGGGGAGCGGGGGATGCCGCGCGCGTCGACGACCCGGCCCGCGGGGAGGGTGTGGCCGGAGGCGAGTCGCACCGAGGGGAGGTCCAGTCCGTCGTGGCGGTGGCGGGCCGCGATGTCGATGGCGGTGACGGAGTCCTGGATCAGGCGTGCGCCGGAGATGTCGAGCGAATCCTGAAGTGCCGCAGTGTCGAACACGAGATAGGATCGATCGATCTCGATGCGGCGGGTCGTCCAGGCGACGGGCCCTTCGATCCGCGTCGCGATCGCCGCGTCGGCGACCCAGGCGGGCAGCTCGTCCGCCCACGCCGCATAGGTGGCAGCCCACCGTCGGCGCGGGTGCGGATCGACCACGGTGACCGTCAGCCCGTGCGCCAGGGCGCGGTGGGCGAGGGCTCGTCCTGCCGGGCCCGCGCCGCAGATGAGCAGATCGTCGGTCACCCCGTGATTGGATCATGCCGGATCGCCCGCATACGCTTCGGGAATCGAATGCCGAGCCGGGGAGGGCTCGGGCCGTCCGCGAAAGGTGATCAGATGACGTATCCACCAGCCGGATCCGGGGGCGATCCCACTGTCCACCGGCAGCCGCGACCCGGCGAGTCGGATGCCGCGTGGTGGGATCAGCCCGCCCAGGGGACCGGTGGACACCAGGTGCAGCAGCCCGGATGGCAGGGGCAGCAGCCGGTCGACCAGGGCTGGCAGCCGACACAGACGAATTGGCCCGCGCAGCAGGGATATCCGCAGGCGGGACAACCGCAGGACGCCGGGTACGCGCAGCCGCCGGGGTTCGCGCAGAGCTTGGCGTACGGCCAGCAGCAGCCGTTCGGGCCGGGCTCCCCGCCCGCGCCCGGTTTCCCGCAGCAGCCGGGTTATCCGCCGCAGCAGCCGAAGTCGAACACCGGGCTGATCATCGGCGTGGTGCTGGGCGCGGTCGTGCTGCTGGCGGTGGCGGTCGGCGCGATCGTGCTCGTCTCCGGCGGCGACGACGCCACCCAGGCCGGCGCCACCTCCACCACCGAGAGCCCGACCCTGGTGCCCGCCACCTCGGCCCCGCCCCGCACCACCGCGACCACCTCCAAGGCCGCGCCCGGCGGCAGCCGCTTCAGCTACACCGAGTACGGCAAGGACTGGAACTTCAAGCTCGGTGACGTCGCCCTGCACGCCACCTACGTGACCGGCCAGGATTTCGACTCCTGCGCCCCGATCGAGAAGGCCGGGAAGATGACCGGCCTGGGCTGCAAGCGCGCCTCGTCCATGGCGTGGAAGGCCGAGGGCGGCGGGCTCATGCTCACCCAGCTGGTCCTCACCATGTCCGACGACGGCAAGGCGTCCGCCGCGCACAACCAGTTCGAGGACACCGACCTGGAGCTGCCCGACGGCAGCTACATCGCCGACTTCGAGACCGGCAAGTGGCGCGACGGCAGCCAGAGCAAGTTCGTCGTCGTCACCGTCGCCACCGCCACCGCGGCGGTCGACGAGGCCACCGTCAGCAAGTACCTCCAGTACCGCAACAGCGACACCCTCGGCGCCCTCGCCTTCCGGTGATCGGCGGCGTTCTCCCGGCATGACCGTGCCCGGCACCGAATCCCGGTGCCGGGCACGTCCTTTCGATTCCGGCGCTCAGATGCCGCCGGTGGCCAGCAGGCCGCCGTCCACGCGGATCGTCGTCCCGGTGATCCACGCCGACTCGTCGGACGCGAGGAACCCGATCAGCTGCGCCACATCCTCCGGCGACCCGAGCCGCTTCATCGGGTAGACGGCCGCGGCCGCCTCCTCGTCCGCCGAGTACAGCGCGTCCGCGAACTTGGTCTTGATCACGCCCGGCGCCACCGCGTTCACCCGGATCTTCGGCCCCAACTGCCACGACAGTTCCTCGGTGAGCCGAATGAGCGCCGCCTTCGACGCCCCGTACGCGGCGATCACGCCGGTCGACCGCAGCCCGGCGACGCTGGCCACGTTCACCACCGCACCGCCGTGCTCACCCATCCACGCCTTGTACGCCTCCTGCACATACCCCAGCGCCGCAACGACATTCACGTCGAAGATCTTGCGGACCGCCTCGAGGTCGGCCTCCATGAGCGACCCGTACACCGGATTGATGCCGGTGTTGTTGATCAGCACGTCCAGCGACCCGAACTGCGCCACCGCGGTAGCGACCTGTTCGGCCCGGGCCGCCGCGTCCCCGGAGTTCCCGGCGACCGCCACCACCTTCCCCGCATGACCCAGCCCCCGCAGCCGCTCGGCCGCCTCCTCGAGCGGTTCGGCCTTCCGGGCGGAGATCACCACATTGGCCCCCCGGGCCAACAGCTCCGCCGCCACCGCGAACCCGATACCCCGGCTCGCCCCGGTGACCAGTGCACTCTTACCCGCCAAGTTCTCACTCATGTGATGGCACGTTACTTCAGTCCCTGCCGTCTGTCGGCGGCGAGGTTCGGCGGTAAAAATTGCTGACTAGTTGCCGGAGGGTTCGATTCGGTATGGTCGACACGGGAGAAGCGCGATACATCAGGGAACACGCCGGCTCGACGCATGACGCAGGAGGCCAGATGTTGCACACCGATGTTCCGACACGAGGCGAGATCAAAGCGCTGGCCGCCGAGGCCGAACCGTGGAGTGTCGCGATATACACCCCGACCGTGGCCGACACCGCGGCGCCGGATCAGAACCGCATCGCATTCTCGAACCATGTGCGCGAGGCGCTGGGCGGGATCGATGATCGCCAGGCTCGTGCGTCGCTACAGGAAGAGTTCGACGATCTGGTCGACGACGAGGACTTCTGGCGATTCCAGTCCAATACGTTGGTGGCCCTGGCCACTCCGGAACGGGTGCGGACCTATCGCCTCCCGAATCGCTTGCGGGAAGGCGTCTTCGTAGGATCCAGATTCCACCTCAAACCACTGCTGCGGGCGACCACGTTTCCCCAGGCGGCCTTCGTGCTCGCCCTGTCGGAGGGCGCTGTCCGCCTGATCGAGGTCAGCTCGGACGGTGGCGCCGAGGAGACGCGGATACCGGGCCTTCCGGTGAGCGCCGCCGATCATGCCCGCAAGGCGTCGCTGAGCGGCCGCGCGCCCAAGGGCCGGATTCAGGGGACCGAGGGGCGCAAAGTGCGAGTGCGGCAATACGCCAGGGCCGTGGACCAAGGGCTGAGGGATCTGCTGACAGGGCGGGAAGTGCCGTTGATTCTCGCGGCGGCCGAGCCGATCGAATCGCTGTACCGGTCCGTCAACAGCTACCCGGACCTGCTGGCGGAGTCCATTCCGGGCAATCCCGAGCAGCTGTCCGCGGCCGAACTCGGCGCCCGGGCCCGGATCATTCTCGACACCCACTACGCGAGCCAACTGGCAGACCTGCACGCCTTGTTCGACAAGCGCCGCGCAGAAGGGCGAGCGACCACCGACATCGCAGATATCGCCCGCGCCGCGACCCTCGGCATGATCGACACCTTGCTGGTCGACATCGACGTGACCGTGCCCGGAGCCGTCGCCCCGGACGACGGAGCGGTGACCCTGGAGACCGAATCGGATTCCGACGCACCAGGTGTCGTCGACGAGATCAGCAGACGAGTCCTCCTGTCCGACGGCCGGGTGCTGGCGGTTCGCACCGAGGACATGCCCGACGGCGCACCCGCCGCCGCGATCCTGCGATACAGGTTCTGAGTTCCACAGGGTAGAAACACGAACGAGCGGTTCGGGCACGGGGCTACAGTGCTGGTCCCGCACCGGTGCGCGGCGGCGGGATCGTTCGTGGAGAAGGGCGGCGGCCGGGTGCTGGACCGTGGCAAGACATCGCACATCCTGACCGCCGTGGCCGAGCCGCTCTCGGATCGGTTGCCCGGCATCGCCGGTGGACTGTCCGAGCGGATCCTCGCCGAGGACGCCGCGTACGCGGCGCTGATCGCGCCCGGGGAGCTGCGGGACACCATTCTGCGCAACCTGCGGCAGACGGTGGCCTCGATGCTGGACCGGTCCGAGGACCGGCCGGTCGATCTGTCCGACGCGACCTGGACCGGGCGGACCCGGGCAACGCAAGGGCTGCCGCTGTCCTCGCTGCAGGACGCGTACCGGCGCGGGTGCCGGCTGCTGTGGGAGGCGATGATCGAGACGGTGGCGGAACGGGATCCGGCCTCGCTGCCCGATCTGCTGCCGTGCGTGGGTGATCTGTGGGACATCGTCGACCTCCTCATCGGCGCGGTCACCGACGCCTACCAGGCGATGGAATCGGAGCGCTTGGCACGCGACGGCGAGCGGCGGAACGCGGTGCTCGACGTACTGCTGGGCGGTCCGGGGGCGGCCTTTCCCGCGGGCGGGGGAGCGGGTCTGGTCGCGCAGGCGTCGGCGGTCCTCGGCCTGCCCGAGCGGGCCCGGTACGCGGTGGCCGCGGTGCGGTCGGTCGGCGGCGCGAGTCTGCCCCGCGACCGCGGGCACCCGGCGACCGACGGCTTCCACATCCTGTGGCGGATCCGGGCCGATCACGAGGTCGGGCTGATCGCGCTCGGCGGCGACCCGTTGACCGAGCCGGCGCGGCTGCTGCGCGAGCAGGGAGTCGCGGCCGGGATCAGTCCCGTCGTGGGCTCGCTGGCCGAATTGGCCAGGGCCCGTTGGCTGGCCGAGATCGCGTTGCAGACCGGCGCACCCGACACTCGGGTGGTGGTGCTGGATCAGCGCCTGCCCGCCGCACTGGTCGCCGCGCAGTCCGAACTCGCCGAGCGACTCCGGACCGTGGTGCTCGGCCCGGTGCTCGGACTGCCCGCGGCCGAACGCGACGTCCTGCTCGCCACCGTGACCGCGTGGCTCGACGCGGGCGGCTCGGCGGCGGGCGCGGCCGCGGCGTTGTACTGCCACCGCAATACCGTGCTGAACCGGTTGCGGCGGATCGAGGAACTCACCGGCCGGTCCATCGCCGAACCGCGCGCCATGATCGAGCTCGCCCTGGCCGTGGAGGCGGCCCGCCGATAACCGGTCTGGGCAGGCGAGACAATCTCGCGGTCGCCGTAATGTGCTCGGGCACAAGAATTGCGCCGGGGCGAGAATTCCGGCCGCACACCTCAGGCACGCGCAATAGCTTTCCCGCCAGGCAAATGGCCGAGTCATCAATCGAAAGGGAAGGTGTTTCGCGCATGCGCATTCGCACTTCCAACCTCCGCACCACACTGGCGGCGGTCCTCACCGCCGCGGTCACCGCGCTGACTCTCACCGCCGTCGCGGTCCCCGCCCACGCGGACGGCATCCCGAGCGTCGGCCGGAATTGGGCTGCGGCGGGGCCCTATTCGCCCGAGGTCAGCATCGGCGTCGTGCACACGCTCTACTACCCGCAGACCATGGGCGCGCACGGGGAGAAACACCCGGTGATCATCTGGGGCAACGGCACCGGCGTGCTGCCCGGGGCGTACACCCTGCTGTTGCGGCACTACGCCAGTCACGGCTTCATCGTGGTGGCCGCCAATACGCCGGTGAGCAACTTCGCCATCACCATGCGCAGCGGCATCGACCTCATCGAGAAGCTCAACGCCGACCCGTCCAGCGTCTTCTACGGCAAGGTCAACCTCGACCGGATCGGCTCCGCGGGCCACTCCCAGGGCGGATCGGGCGCGATCAACGCCGCCGTCGACCCCCGGGTCGACGTGGTCACGGCGATCCAGCCCGGACCGCTCAACGACGTCAGCCAGCTCCACAAGCCGGTCCTGTTCCTCGCCGGCCAATTCGACGCCATCGTATGGCCGGCCCTGGTGAAGGCCATGTACAACAATGCCGACCAGGTCCCCGCCGAATACGCCGAACTCCGCGGCGCCACCCATTTCGGCACCGGCATCACGGGCGGCGACATGCGCGGCCCCTCCACCGCCTGGCTCCGCTACTGGCTGATGGACGACGCGAACGCCCGCACCGAATTCTTCGGCCCCAACTGCGGCTTCTGCACCGACTCCCAACAGTTCTCGGACTTCCGGCGAAACGACTTGGCGAACCAGATTCCGGGCTGACGCTCAATGCGCAAGGTGCGCGCCCGAATTCGGCGACAGGGCGCGCACCGACCGAGTACCGTGCATCCCCGGGTGCACGTGTCCTTCCGCATGGTCTGGTTTCCATCGCCACCATCGACTGTATTGGCGTGTAGTGGAGCATGATTGGGGCGGCTGGTGCGCCGAGACGTTGCAGCGCAACAACACACAGCCATGGGTATGATCTGGCGACATGCAGCCCGCTGGGGATTCTAGCCCCAACCTCCTCGATCGAAGCCCGGTGCCGCTGTACGCACCCGAGTTCGCCGCCGACCCGCACTCCTTCTACGCCGCCATGCGCGAGAAGTTCGGTTCCCTCGCCCCGGTGGAACTTTCGCCCGGCATCCCCGCCACCCTGGTGATCGGCTATCGCTACGCGGTCGCGATCAACAATGACGCGGATCGCTTCCCGGCCGATCCTCGTGTCTGGGAGCAGGACATTCCCGTCGACTGCCCGATCCTGCCCATGTTGCAGTACCGGCCGAACGCGCTGCGCAGCGCGGGCCACGAGCACGCGCGGTATCGAAAGGCCAGTGTCGACGGCATCGACGCGATCAACCTGTACCAGGTCGACGATGTGATCGAAGGGATCGTGATCCCGCAGGTCAACACCTTCTGTACCGACGGGCAGGCCGACTTGATCAGCCAGTACGCCTTCCCTGTCACCTTCGCCTATCTCAACGTCATGGTCGGGTGCCCCGCGGATATCGGCCAGCAGGTCGCGCAGGGCATGGCGATGATGTTCGAGGGCAACTCGGCCGAAGAGGGCAACGCGCTGTTCGTGGCGGCGCTCGGCAAGCTGGTGAGCCTCAAGAGGAGGCAGCCGGGCGATGACGTCACCACGCGGCTGCTGGTCCATGCGGCGGATCTCACCGACGAGGAGTTGGTGCACCAGCTGGTGACGATCTATGGCGCCGGCATCGAGCCGCTGACCAACCTGATCGCCAATACCTTGCTGCTGATGCTCACCGACGAACGGTTCTCCGGAGTGGCCGCGCTGACGACCCGGGATGCGATGAACGAGTTGCTGTTCACCGACCCGCCGCTCGCGAACTTCGGCATCACCTACCCGGTCCGGCCGACCATGGTCGACAACACGTGGCTGCCCGCCAATCAGCCGGTGGTCACCAGCATGGCGGCCTGCAACAACGACCCCGCCATCGTGGGCCGCTACACCGGCAACAACGCGCATATCGCCTGGGGCACCGGACCGCATACCTGCCCCGCGCAGGACGTCGCGTACCTGGTCGCGCAGAACGCCATCGATCAGCTCTTCGACCACCTACCCGAACTTCGGCTGGCTTGCCCCGTCGACCAACTCGTGTGGCGGCCAGGACCTTTCCACCGATCGCTGGCGAACCTGCCGGTGGTGTTCCCGCCCGCGCGTACCCTGTTCTGACCACACCTCGGGATGCCGGGGTGACCGGCATCCCGAGGGCCTGTCAGCCGTGTGCTGTGCGTGTCGTCAGCCCAGCCGGAGCGCCGTCGCGCACTGCTCGATATAGCTGTCGGAGTTGTACACCGTGCGCAAGGAACCGGTTTCGAGCTCGAAGGCCCCGACCAGCTCGGTGAGGTGCGGCGCCAGCATCTCGTGCAGCTGGACACGCATGTCGCGCAACGGTTCACGCGTCTTGGGCAGCGGGCCGTCCGGCAGCAGGTCCGCGCCGTGCGCGAGGAACTGCCGCACCGCGAAGAGCGTGAGGACGTTCTCCATCACCCGTCGAGGACCGGACGGCAGCTCGGCGGCACGTTCGGCCAGTCGCTGCGCGGCTCGGTGGGCGGTGTGCGCGTCGGCGGCGGCCAGCGCGAGGTCGTAGACCCGGTCCCACCGTGCCTGCCGGTCGCCGGTGGTGTTCGCGTAGGCCTCGAGCGCGCGGTGCTGCAGGAACAGGGCGCGGGCGCCCATCCATTTCACCCAGCTGTCCGGAGTGTCGAGGTCACAGGGCTCGAGTTCGTCCCAGCATTCCTGGGTCCACTGGTCGGGCCCGAACAGCCGGCGGTAGCCCGCGAGCAGGGCGATCACGTAGCTGTCGCCTTCGGCGGTGGCCGCGGCATCCCGCAGCGCCCGGTACTCGACGATCTTGTTGTGGGCGAAGACGCCCTGGGCGCCGAGCCGGTCGCGCACCTCGCCGCACACCCGCAGCGCGGTGGACGTGGCGAAGTACTTGGTCAGCGACACCAGATCGGTCAGCGCCGGACCCTGCTCGTCGTCCGCCGCATCGATCACATCGGCGAAGCCGTCGACGGCGATCTCCACCGCGGAGGTGGCGAGATAGGTGTCGACCACGGCCTCGAGCAGCGGCGCGTAGTGCGCCGGCACCTGCATGAGCGGCACCCGCCCGCCCGACATGCTCGCGATATCGCGCTGC
Source organism: Nocardia sp. NPDC004340 (assembly GCF_053602575.1). Lineage (NCBI taxonomy): Bacteria > Bacillati > Actinomycetota > Actinomycetes > Mycobacteriales > Nocardiaceae > Nocardia > Nocardia sp. NPDC004340. The sequence continues at coordinate 37,522 of NZ_JBSGDW010000004.1, read as the reverse complement.
GCGGACTGCCGGACGGCGATCGACACCGCGGCCCGCGACACCGCCGCCGCCATGCCCGAGATGCATAGTCGGCCCACGCGCACCCGGCTGATGGCGCGCCACACCTGGTTGTCCCGCGGGATCGGCGAGATCAGCTCACCATTGTCGTCGATGCGGGTTCCGGTGTGCGACAACAGGCATTCGCGCGACACCCGGACGTTGTCGAAGCGGGTCATGGCGTTGTCCATGCCCAGGCCCGGTTTCTCCGGCATGCGGCGGATGGTGAGACCGGGTCGTACCTGTCCATCGGCGTCACACATCCACACCAGGAACGGGTACACACCGTGCGCGGTGTCGCCGATGATCAACCGCGCGAACACGATTCCGAACCGCGCGATGCCCTCGACCGGCGGCGCGGCGGTCGTCGGCATGAACTTGATCGCCGAATCGGTCGGCGTGTTCAGGACGAAGCCGCCACCGTCGGCGGGGTCGTACACCGCGGTCGTCTCGAGGTTGTTCAGGTCACTGCCGTGGCCGACCTCGGTGAGCACGTAGGCGCCGACCGCGCGGCCCGCGAGCAGTTCCGTCAACGCGGTGTCGACTTCCCCTGTGCGTGAATGCTGTTCGAGCAGGGTGCCCAGCACCAGGTTCACCTGCACGGTCAGCAGAGCACCCAGATGCGGATCGACGACGGTGGACTGCTCGTGCAGGGTCAGGCACTCGCGCAGATCCGACACCGTCTCCACCGCCGACAGGCTCGGCAACATGCGCAGATACCGCTCGTAGGCCCGGGCCCCGGGATCCTTGGTCGCGGCCCACCAATCCTGGTCGAATCCTTCTTCACCGAACAGCTTGTTGTACCGCTGCGCTGCTGCACGACGGCCGCCGAACAACAGATCCGCGAAACTGTTCACGTTTTCCTGAGAGACCATGACTTCGCCTTCTCTTCCACTCATTACCGAATCCAAGCGACATGTCCTGCGTCACTTGGCATCACGCATGGCTCGGTGGCCGGGGTGTGTGGCTACCGAAAACCAGCGGAAGCTGTCGATCGATCGGGAATCAGCGGCCCGATGGAATGACCTGTCGAGAGTTCAACCCATCGCCCACCTTCGGGCGATCTCGCCTGTCGACCGGTCGTCGAGGAAAGTCGTTCGCGCCATCACCTCATGCTGCGGCTCCGAGGGAGCCGCAGTGTTGCGGTAGGGCAAACGAGACACGAAACGTATTGTTGCACAGTGTGCTTCAAATCGAGTCGTCTAATGCGAGGATCCTCGGCCGAGGCGCCTTCGATTCGGGGCCCGATCGGCCGTGGACCTGGACAAATGATCAGCTAACCTCTGACAATTTTCGAGCAACCCGGCGAGGCGGGCCCGTCCGTCCCCCTTGATTCGGGATGCGCGCGATGGTAGCTGCGGGTAGCATCCGAGGAGTGAGCGAAACCTGTTACAGCGGAGCATGTTTAATGGGCAGCCCCGAACGCAGGCGTATCACGGTCGTTCCGCCACGTCGGTAGCATCGCCGCGGGCCGGACTGCCGGATCCGTGAACCTCCGGATGGCGATGTGGCACAGCGCCGATCGCATCCCTACAGCAATCACCGACTGACGTCGTTGTTTTCGAGCTCTTCTCACCGGTCATGTTCCACTCGCTCATGGGAGTTGCACCTTGAAGATGTTCGCGTTGCCGATGCCGAACCATGGCGCGAGGCCGCACGAGTGAAGCTGCACTCGCCGGAATTCGCGGCCGACCCGCACCGCGCCTACGAGGACCTCCGCCGCCGGTACGGCCCCGTGGCGCCCATCGAACTGGCCGCGGGAGTCCCGGCGACGCTGGTCCTCGGCTACCGCGAAGCGTTACGGATTCTCGGTGACCCCCAGCACTTTCCGGCCGATTCCCGCGCCTGGGAACCGACCATTCCGGAGCGCTGCCCGGTCATGCCCATCATGGAGTGGGGCCCTGCGGAGTCCGCCGACACGGGGCGATCGACACACCGCGCGGCCTATCTCGCCGCCATGGCCGACGTGGATCAGTACCGGCTGCGTGGCACCGTCGAATCCGCTGCCCTGCCTCTGATCAACAGTTTCTGCGGCATCGGGTACGCCGATCTGCTCGCCGACTACGCCCGTCCCCTCACCCTGCGAGTCCTCGACGACCTGATCGGCCTGCCGCCCGCGCTCGGCGCCGAAGCCGGTGCCGCACTGATGGATCTGATCGAGGCCGCAGACCCGGCCGCCGCCGACCTCGCCGAGCGCCGATTCCGCGCCGCCCTGGCCGAATTGGTGGCCATGCGGCGCCGCGCCCCGGACCGCGACGTCGTCTCGACCCTGATCGGCCACGCCGTCGGCTTCGACGACGCCGAGATCGTGGAACAACTGGCCAAGCTCTACGCCATGGGCGCGGAACCGACCTGGAATCTCATCGTCAGCGCCTTGGTCCTGATGGCCGACGACGCCAGCTTCCATGACGACTTGCTGGCCGGCTCCCTCCAACTGCGCGATGCCATCGACAAGGTCCTGTTCACCGACCCGCCACTCGCCAACGCGTGCCCCCGCTTCCCGCGGCAACCCCAGGTGGTCGGCAACACCTGGCTCCCGGTGAACCAGCCGGTGCTGATCAGCATCACGGCCTGCAACAATGACCCCGCCGTCTCCGGCGATCACACCGGCAACCGCTCCCACCTCGCCTGGGGCTCGGGCGCGCACACCTGCCCGGCCCAGCCGATAGCCTCCATCATCGCCCGTGAGGCGTTGGATCAACTTCTCGATGCCCTCCCCGACATCAAACTCGCGGTTCCCCTGGCCGAACTGCCGTGGCGCACCAGCACTTTCCATCGTGCCCCGGTCAGGGTGCCGGTCACCTTCCCGCCCTCGCTCCCTCTGGTGCCCCGATCGTGAGAACACCCCGTATCAGCTGAGCTATCGCGCACCGGTTTCGAGGGCCGGGCTGGTGCGGATCAGGTGGTCGAACGCGCCGAGGGCGGCCGTCGCTCCGGCGCCGGCGGCGACGATGATCTGCTTGAACGGGGCCGTGGTGCAGTCGCCGGCCGCGTAGACGCCGGGAACGGACGTGTGGCCGTGATCGTCGATGACGATCTCGCCGCGCGGGGTGAGATCGACAGTGCCGGAGAGCCATTCGGTATTGGGTAGCAGTCCGATCTGGACGAAGACGCCGTCCACGTCGATCGAATGCCACGCTTCGGTGGTGCGATCGGCGTAGGTCAGGCCGGTGACCTTGGCGCCGTCGCCGACCACCTCGGTCGTCTGCGCGCTGAGCAGGATGTCGACATTGGAGAGGCTGCGGAGCTTGCGCTGCAGGACCTCGTCGGCTCGCAGCTCGGCGTCGAATTCGACCAGCGTGACGTGCGCGACGATCCCGGCCAGATCGATGGCGGCCTCGACACCGGAGTTGCCGCCGCCGATCACCGCCACGCGCTTGCCCTTGAACAAGGGGCCGTCACAGTGCGGGCAGTAGGTGACGCCCTTGTTCCGGTATTCGGTCTCGCCGGGAACGTTCATCGACCGCCACCGCGCCCCGGTGGAGAGGATCACGCTGCGCGCCAGCAGCCGCGCACCGCTCCCGAGTTCCACCTCGACCAGGCCCTGCTCCGTGACCGCGGGGGTCAGCGCCGTCGCGTGCTGCGCGTTCATGATGTCGACGTCGTACCGGCGAACGTGGTCGTCCAGCGCGGCGGCGAGCTTCGGGCCCTCGGTGTAGGGCACCGAGGCGAAATTCTCGATGCCGACCGTGTCGAGCACCTGACCGCCGAAGCGTTCCGCCACGACTCCGGTCCGAATTCCCTTCCGCGCCGCGTAGATCGCCGCGGTGGCCCCGGCCGGTCCGCCGCCCACGACGAGCACGTCGAACGGGTCCTTCTCGGAGATCGCGGCGGCGGTGCGCGCCGCGGCCCCGACATCGAGCCGGCCGACGATCTGCTCGAGGCTCATCCGGCCCGACCCGAACGGTTCACCGTTGAGGAACACGCTCGGCACCGCCAGCACCTGGCGATTGTCGACCTCGTCCGGGAACAGTGCCCCGTCGATCGCGGCGTGCGTGATGTTCGGGTTCAGCACGCACATCAGGTTCAGTGCCTGCACCACATCGGGACAGTTCTGGCAGGACAGGGAGAAGTAGGTCTCGAAGTGGAACTCGCCCTCGAGATCACGTACCTGCGCGAGCAGCTCCGCGGCCTCCTTGGAGGGGTGGCCGCCGACCTGCAGCAGCGCGAGGACCAAGGACGAGAACTCGTGTCCGAGTGGGATTCCGGCGAACCCGACCTCGATGCCGGTGCCCACGCGGCGGATCACGAACGACGGCCGGCGCGGGTCGTCGCCGGTGCGCGTGTGGGTGACCAGATCCGACAGGCCCGCGATCTCGTCGAGGAGTTCGGCGAGTTCCGCGGATTTGGGGCGGTCATCGAGGGTGGACACCAGCTCGATCGGCCGAGTCACCTTCTCCAGCAGTGTCTTCAGTTGGTGGGCGAGCGAGGCGTCGAGCATGCGGGTCTCCTCCGATGAGTCGGGAACGGGTGCGGGCAGGCGTCGGCGGATCAGATCTTGCCGACGAGCTCCAGGGACGGGGCCAGGGTCTCCTCGCCCTCTTCCCACTTGGCCGGGCAGACCTCGCCCGGGTGCGAGCGAACGTACTGGGCGGCCTTGACCTTGCGCAGCAGCTCGGATGCGTTGCGGCCGATGCCTTCCGCGGTGACCTCGGTGAACTGGACGACGCCGTCCGGGTCGACCAGGAAGGTGCCGCGGTCGGCCAGGCCCTCGTCCTCGCGGAGCACCCCGAAGTCGGTGCTGATCCGCAGCGCGGGGTCGCCGATCATGGCGTACTTGATCTTGCCGATGGTGTCGGAGGACGCGTGCCACGCCTTGTGCGTGAAGTGGGTGTCGGTGGAGACGGAGAAGACCTCGACGCCCAGGCGCTGCAGCTCGTCGTAGTGGTCGGCGAGGTCGCCGAGCTCGGTCGGGCACACGAACGTGAAGTCGGCCGGGTAGAAGAAGAAGACCGCCCACTTGCCCTGGATGTCCGCGTCCGACACGGTCACGAAGGAGCCGTCCTTGAACGCCTCCGCCGAGAAGGACTTGATCCGCTTGTTGATCAGCGACATGAATTGGCCTCATTCCGAAAGGTGATGGGATCTCCTTTTCGAAACTAGCGAGCCCGAATTGATAGAACCAATCAGAAATCACTCTTTGATTGATAGTGCTAGGCAATAAAGGCAGGGCAGCGTTTCTATCGAGATCCGAGTGGCGATCAGGAGTGTGACCGATGCCTCACCGAAGGCCGACTGTGTGGGTGTCGACGCGGGCTGCAGTTCGGCCGAGGCCTTCGATGTACTCGCAGGTAGAGGGCATGAAAGCGGCGGATGGATGCGCCGGTCTCGCACGCAAATCGGCCGCTCGATGCCAATGTACGTTTTGGCGCGGACCTGTTGTCAAGTTTCGCCGACAAGGCGGTTTGCGTATTCCCGAATTCCCCGCATAATGACTTCAGTTCATGTGACTCACATTGCGAATGCTGTGCAAGAGCAAGGAGCGTCATTTGCGTGCCGATGGCCCCCGGAAGCGCTACGCATTGTTCATCGGTGGGTCGATCTGGTCGCCGGAAATGCCCGAATGCGAGGCGCTCGGAATCGCGGACGGCTGCGTCGTAGCGGTCGGCGCGGACGCCCTGCGTTGGTCCCGAACCGTGCCGGCCGGTGATCTGCGGACCGTCGATCTGCGCGGAGGCTTCCTGATGCCCGCGTTCGGCGAGGGCCACGCGCATCCCGTCTTCGCCGGACTCGAGGACGTCGGACCCCAGGTGCGAACCTGCACAAGCGTTTCCGAGATCGCCGAGGTGCTGCGTCGATGGGCCGGGCGGCATCCCGGCCCCGGCTGGATCGTCGGCGCGGGCTACGACAGCAGTCTCGCCCCCGACGGGCTCTTCGACGCCGCCTGGCTCGACGCCGCGGTCCCGGACCGCCCGGTCATGTTGCGGGCCTGGGACTATCACACGGTCTGGTGCAATTCGGCGGCGCTCGAACTGGCCGGCATCACCGCCGGCACACCCGAGCCGGTGCTCGGCGAGATCCCGAGGCGACCGGACGGGAGCCCCCTCGGCACGCTGCGCGAGGCCGGGGCGGTGGACCTGCTCCTGGCCGCCGCACCCGCGAGCGAGACCACCGCGCGGGTCGACGCCCTGCGCCGCGCCACCGCGCGGTACGCCCGGCACGGCGTCACCTGGATACAAGACGCCTGGGTGGAGGCGTCCGACGTCGCCGTCTACCTGGAGGCCGCTCGTTCCGGCGCGCTGTCGACCCGCGTGAACCTGGCGCTGCTGGCCGACCCTCGCCGGTTCGCCGAGGACCTGCCCATCCTGCTCGCCTCCCGCGACCGGGTCCGGACCCTCGATCACCCACTGCTGACCGCGAATTCGGTCAAGTTCTTCGCCGACGGCATCATCGAGAACGAGACCGCGGCGCTGCTCGAACCGTATTGCACGCACCGCCATTCGCACGGCATGCGCACCTGGGAGCCCACGGCGCTGGCCGACGCCGCCGCGGCCGTCGACGCGGCCGGGTTCCAGCTGCACATCCATGCCATCGGCGATGCGGCGGTCCGGTCGGCACTCGACGCGGTCGCGGCCTGCGCCGACCGCAACGGGCCGCGGGACCGGCGACCGGTGATCGCCCACGCGCAACTGATCAGCCCCGACGACATTCCACGCTTCGCCGAACTCGGCGTGGTGGCGAATGTGCAGCCGCTGTGGGCGCAACTCGACCGGGTCATGGTGGATCTGACCATGCCCCGGCTCGGCGCGCGGCGCTCCGCACGCCAATACCCCTTCCGGAGCCTGGTCGAAGGCGGCGCCCGTCTGGCGTTCGGCTCCGATTGGCCGGTGTCGTCGGCGGTTCCGCTCGACGGCATCGCGACAGCGGTGACCCGCCGCACCGCCGAGGGCGAACCGAGCGGCGGCTGGATTCCCGCCGAGCTCCTCGACATCGCCACCGCCCTGGACGCCTACACCGCCGGCGTCGCCCACCAGGCCTTCGCCGATCTCCGCGATGCCCCGTGGGGGACTCTGACCCTCGGCTCCGGCGCGGATCTGGTGTGGTTGGACACCGACCCGAGATCTGCTGCCCCGCAGGCGATCCCGGATATCCAGGTGGTGGAGACCTGGCTGGCCGGACACACCACCTACCGCCGTGCCGCGGCGTCCTGACCCGCGGATTCTGTCGGCCCCGCCCCGCTGACCCTGACGCACCGACCTGTTCGCGACGGCCGGTGACTCCCGTCGCCAATCCTTGACCAAATTTTTAGTCAGGGATACCGTGGCAGCCTTCGAGCAGGACCGGATCTTTGGGAGATTTGTATGCAGCGTCGTCGGTTCGTTCAGACGGGTATCGGCGTGGTCGGCGGGGTGCTCCTCGCCGCCAAGGCCGCCTCGGCCATGCCCGCCACCGGCAGTGGGGGCGGCGACCGGCCGTGGTCGATGCCGGAGGAGGGGGAGCCGCACAAGCGCACCTGGATGGCGTTCGGCGCGAGCGCCGCCTACGGTGACGTGCTGCCCGAGGCCCGGCGCAACCTGGCCTCGATCGCGCAGGCCGTCGCGCGGTTCGAGCCGGTGTCGATGCTGGTGCGTCCCGAGGAGATGGATATCGCGCGCGGGTTGATCGGCGGCGCGAACGTCGAACTGGTGCCCGCCGCGCTGGACGATCTGTGGATGCGCGACACCGGGCCGGTGTTCGTGAAAGGCGGCGGCAAGGCCGCGGTCGACTTCAACTTCAATGGCTGGGGCAACAAGCAGGCGCACGGGCAGGATGCGCGGGTGGCGAGCCTGGTCGCCGGTCGTGCGGGGGTGCGGACCGTGTCGACCGAGCTGGTGCTCGAAGGTGGAGGGATCGAGGTCGACGGCGAGGGCACGGCCATCATCACCGAGAGCTGTGTGCTCAACGCCAATCGCAATCCCGGCTGGAGCAAGGCGGATGTCGAGGCCGAACTGGACACATTGCTGGGGCTGAAGAAGATCATCTGGCTGCCCGGCATCGCGGGGCAGGACATCACCGACGGGCACACCGACTTCTATGCCCGCTTCGCCCGGCCCGGGGTGGTGGTGGCCGCGCTCGACACCGACCCGAAGTCCTACGACCACGACGTCACCAAGCGCCACCTCGAGATCCTGAAGACGGCCACCGATGCGCGCGGCCGCCAGGTGCAGGTGGAGGTCATCAAGGCGCCGACCCAGGTCCGGCCCGAGTACAAGACCAAGGACTTCGCCGCCGGCTACATCAACTTCTATGTCTGCAACGGCGCGGTCATCGCCCCGGAATTCGGTGACGCCGAAGCGGATTCGGCCGCCAAGGCCACCCTGGCCCGGCTGTTCCCGAACCGGCAGATCGTGCAGGTGAACATCGACGGCATCGCCTGGGGTGGTGGCGGAATCCACTGCACCACGCAGCAGGAACCGGTGGACTAGACCACCTGCGGGATCACTGAGGCCGCCCCGCGTGCCGTGTTGGCTGAATTTTCAGTCAAGATTAGAGTCGGTGTGCGGGGCTTTCGGAAATTACGGGAGAGAAAGCATGGGTATAGGCCGATTCGCGAGCGGTGCGCTGAGCCGCCTGCTGGGAGATTCGCGCGACTTCGAGGACGACGGCCGCCGCTGGTCGATGCCGGAGGAAGGCGATCCGCACCGGCGGACCTGGATGGCCTTCGGCGCGAACGAGGCGGTGTGGGGGAGACGTCTGCTGCCGCAGGTCCAGCACGATCTGGCGCGGATCGCGCTGACGATCGCGCGATTCGAACCGGTCTCGGTGGTGGTCCGCCCCGAGGACCTCGAGCTGGCCCGCCGCCTGCTCACCGATCCCCGTGTCGACCTGATCCCCGCGTCGCTCGACGACATCTGGATGCGTGACACCGGACCGGTCTTCGTACACGGCGAGAACGGCATGGCCGCGGTCGATTTCAACTTCAACGGCTGGGGCGGGAAACAGAAGGCCCGGCAGGATCGCAAGGTGGCCGACTTCGTCACCCGCACGGCGGGGGTGGAGTCCCTGCCGGCCGAATTGGTGCTCGAGGGCGGTGGGATCGAGGTCGACGGTCAGGGCACCGCCATCATCACCGAAAGCTGTGTGCTCAACAACAATCGGAACCCGGGCTGGAAGAAGAAGGACGTCGAGGACGAGCTGCGCTACCTGCTCGGACTCGAGAAGATCATCTGGCTGCCGGGCATCGCCGGCTACGACATCACCGACGGGCACACCGACTTCTACGCCCGCTTCGCCCGGCCGGGTGTGGTCGTGGCGGGGCTGGACACCGACCCCGACTCCTTCGACTACGACGTCACCCACACACATCTCGAGATCCTGCGCTCGGCCACCGACGCCCTGGGCCGGCCCTTGCGGGTCGAGGTGATCGAGGGGCCGTCGCGGGTCCGCCCGCAGTTCGACGGCGAGGACTTCGCGGCGGGCTACATCAACTTCTACGTCTGCAACGGCGCGGTGATCGCCCCCGAATTCGGTGACCCCCGAGCGGATTCGGCGGCACATGCCACCCTGTGCCGCCTGTTCCCGGACCGCTACGTCGCGCAGATCCCGATCGACGGCATCGCCGCGGGCGGCGGCGGCATCCACTGCACCACCCAGCAGGAACCCGCGAACCCGAGCACTCGACCCACACCTCGGGACCCGTATACGTCCGATCATCCGGCACATCCGTAAAGTGAGGTTCCGTGTCCGACCGTCAGACTCAGATCCTGGAAGCAGCCATTCGCGTCATCGCCCAGGACGGCGTGCGCGGGCTGCGTATCGAGAAGCTCGCCGCCGAAGCCGGAGTCTCCACGGCGCTGATCTACTACCACTTCAAGGATCGGTCGGGCGTGCTCGACGCCGCGCTGGGATTCATCAACGAGCAGGCGCAGCGCTACACCGACTCGGCGTTCGCGGTCGCCAATCCCCGTGCCGCGCTGGAACATATGCTGCTGCTGGAGATCCAGGACATTCCCGAGGTGCGCAACAACAGCATCGCCTGGGGTGAACTGCGGGCCAGCGCGGTCTTCTCCGAGGATCTGCGCGAACAGCTGCGCACCACGACCGAGAGCTGGGTCGAGGAAACCGCCACCCTCATCGAGCGGGCCCGCGAGGCGGGACTCGCGGTCCGCGACGTCAACCCGACCGCTGCGGCCGAACGCCTCACCGCCCTCGTGGAGGGCCTCAGTGAGCGCTGGCTCAGCGGCTCCCTGGACCTGGCCCGCGCCCGCGAACTGCTCGCGGGCGCGGTCGTCGCCGAACTGGGCCGGGTCTGACACCGATCAGATCGCGGCGAGCTCGGCGGCGATTGCGCCGGAAAGCAATTCACGGGTCCGCTCGATGGTGCAGGACCCGCTGAGCCACCGTTTGCTCAAGCCTTCCACCAGGGTCGTGAGGCGTTCGGCCGCGCCGGTCAGGTCGGGCGCGGGGGTACCGTGCGCGGTCTCGACCGCCTCCCGCATCACCTCCGCGACATGGTCGACCCATTCACCGGTGGTCGACCGCAATGTCTCCCGCAGATCCGGGGCGAACACGGCGCTGGCCCGCAATTCACCCCATGCGATGCAGTGCATGCGCACGTCGAGCGCGCTCTGCAGTTCCACCAGCAGCATCTGGTCGAGAGCGGCGCGCGGGCCCAGGTCCGCGGGCACCGCCTCCTCGATGTGCGCCGCCGCCCGCAGATCCAGGTATTCGAGGGCATGGCGCAGCACGCCCGCCCGGTCCTCGAAGTAGTGGTAGATCAGTGCGGTCGAGACGCGGGCCTCGGCGGCGACCTTGCCGATGCGCACTCCCTGCACCCCGTCCTCGGCGATCACCCGGACCGCCGCCTCCAGGATGTGCCGTTCGCGTTCCCGCACCGCGCTAGCCGACCGGCTGCTGCTGGGTGGTGCAGTGGATCCCGCCACCGCCCGCGGCGATGCCGTCGATATCGATCTGCACGACCTCGCGGTCCGGGAACAGACGCTCGAGGGTGTCCTTGGCGGCCGCGTCGCCGTCCGGATCGCCGAACTGCGGCGCGATGACACCACCGTTGCAGACGTAGAAGTTGATGTACCCGGCTGCGAAGTCCTTCTCGTTCCGGTACTGCGGGCGGACCTGTGCCGGACCTTCGATCACCTCCACCTGCAACGGATTGCCGCGCACATCCGTTGCGCCCCTGAGTATTTCGAGGTGACGCTCGGTGACGTCGCGATCGTGGGACTCGGGGTCGGTGTCGAGGCCCGCCACGACGACACCCGGGCGGGCGAAGCGGGCGTAGAAGTCGGTGTGCCCGTCGGTGATGTCAAGCCCCTTGATGCCGGGCAGCCGGATGATCTTCTCGAGTCCGAGCAGGTAGCGCAGCTCGTCCTCGACGTCCTTCTTCTTCCAGCCCGGGTTCCGATTGTTGTTGAGCACACAGCTTTCGGTGATGATGGCGGTGCCCTGACCGTCGACCTCGATCCCGCCGCCCTCGAGCACCAGACCGGTGTGCAGCGTTTCGACCCCGGCCCGGCCGGTGACGATCTGCGCGACCTTCACATCCTGGGCGTGCGCCTGTTTCCCGCCCCAGCCGTTGAAGTTGAAGTCGACCCCCGCGAGCGCCCCGCCGCCTTTCACGAACACCGGCCCGGTGTCGCGCATCCACAGATCGTCCAGCGCGGCGGGCACCAGTTCGACGTTCGCGCCGCCGATCAACCCGCGCGCGATATCCATCTCCTCGGGACGCACCAGCATCGACACCGGCTCGAACCGCGCGACGGCCTGCGCGATCGAGGCCAGGTTGTGGCGGACCACCGGGAGCAGTTCCGCGCCCCAGACCCGTTCGCTCGCGCCGAACGCCATCCAGGTCCGGGTGTGCGGATCGCCCTCCTCGGGCATCAGCCAGGTGCGGTCGTCGTGCGGAACCCGGCTGGGCGGAGTGTCATTGGTCTCCGAGCCGGTGTCGTCGCACGCGGCCAGTAGCAGGCCGCCCGCCATCGCCACGCTCACCTGAAAGAATCGCCGCCGCCGCATCGCGCCACTCCTCGTTGTCCGGTCCATTGATCGTTCCGATCGCATGAGCGATCGCAGGGCTACCGCGATGATAGCCCTGACTGAAAATTCAATCGAGAGCGCCCGTACTGGCGCGTCTTGCACTTGTAGTGCGGAATCCGTCGCACATCCAGTGGACGGGACGGCGAATACTGACTGAAAATTTAGACACACTGGCATGACTATCGGGGGAGTGATGCGGCGCACACTGTTCCCCATCGAACATCCCCAACCGGAGAGATCAGGATGAAGTTTCGCTCGATCACCACGACCGCCGCCCTGGCCGCGGCCGCCCTCGCAACCACCTCGATGACCGCGAATGTCGCTGGTGCGCAGCCGGATTCACCGACCTCGGCGCCCGGCATCCAGTACCGGGCCACCCTGGTCGACCGCTCGGTCGTGGTGACCACCGACGCCGGTTCGCTGGCCGCCCGGGACGGCCGGTTCGAGGTGCTCGACCGCAGTGGCGCACCGGTCGCGGTGCTGCCGCTGAGCTATCAGCGAGAGGGCCTGGTCTGGCCGATCGCGGCCCGCATCGACGGCAATACCGCCACCTTGACCCCCGGCACCGATCCGGCCGCGGCGGTGCCGGTTCCGGCGGGAACGCCCACTCTGACCTCGATCGACGCGACCGCCAATCCCAACTACAACCAGGCGCTGGCCAACTTCTCCAGTGCCGCCACCATCGGCGCGGCGGTCGGCACCCTGATCGGGACCGCGATCGGCGCGGCCGTGGGCTGCGTCGCGGGCGGTGCGCTGCTGGGCGCCGGCGCGGGCATCCCGACCCTGGGCACGCTGGCGATCCCGGGCGCGATCGGCGGCTGTCTGGTCACCGCCGCCGCCACCGCACCGCTGGGCGCGGCCGTCGGTCTGATCGCCGTCGGCGGCCCGATCACGGCGGTGGCCCTGTTCCAGTTCTTCGCCGACCTGGCCACCCCGCCCGCTCCGGTGAACTGACCGCAACCCGCTGACCGGCAGGTATCGCAGCAGGTCCAGCCCGGTCAGCGCCATTGACTAACAATTTGGTCAGTGTGAAGATGCCCCTACGTTTCGACGTCCGAACGAACGGAAGAACGCAAATGGAAAGCAGTACGACCACGACCTGGCGAATGCCGGCCGAGTGGGCGCCCCACGAGCGCTGCCTCATGGCGTGGCCGACCCGCGAAAGCCTGTGGGGCCCTTACTTCGAGGAAGCGAAAGCGGAGTACGCCGCGACCGCGAACGCCATCGGCGACTTCGAGCCGGTGCTCATGATCGCCAATCCCGGTCAGGCCGACGAGGTGCGCAAGGCGTGCGGCCGGGCGGTCGATGTCGTCGAAATGCCGATCGACGATTCCTGGATCCGGGATTCCGGGCCGCTGATCGTGCACGATCGGGACGGCCGGCGCGCGGGCGTCGACTTCCGCTTCAACTCGTGGGGTGAACGATTCCTGCCCTACGACAAGGACGACGCGCTCGCGGGGCGGGTGCTCCAGGCCCTCGGTTTCGATCGCCACGCGTCGGGCATGGTGCTCGAGGGCGGTTCGATCACCGTCGACGGCGAGGGCACCCTCATCACCACCGAGCAGTGCCTGCTCAACCCGAATCGCAACCCGTCGATGTCGCGGGAGGAGATCGAGGACGAGCTGCGGCTGCGACTGGGCATCACCACCGTGATCTGGCTGCCCTACGGGCATTTCGACGACACCCACACCGACGGACACGTCGACGGCGTCTGCACGTTCGTGCGGCCGGGCGCGGTGGTCGCCCAGACCTGTACGAATCCCGACCTGCCCGACTACGAGCGCATGGCCGCCAACCTCGAGGTCCTGCGGTCCTCGACCGACGCCGCGGGCCGGCCGTTCGAGATCTACGAACTGCCCGAATTCCCGGTCACCACCCTGCCGGACGGCACCGACACCATGGTCGCCTACGCCAACTTCTATGTCGCCAATGGTGCGGTGATCACCCCGACCGCCGGACACGAACTCGACGAGCCCGCGCTGGACACCCTGCGCAAGGCCTTCCCCGATCGGGAAGTCGTCGGCGTACCGGGCAATATCGTCGCCTTCGGCGGCGGTGGCGTCCACTGCATCACCCAGCAGATCCCGGCCGCGACCAGCACGGAGGCGAACCTGTGAGCGACCTCGATTCCCACGGACCCGACTACACCGATGACGGCACCTTCGTCACCGTCACGGCGATCGGCACGCCGGCTTCCTCACCGGCTCGCGTCGATCCGCCGACGCGGACCCCGATCCGGGTCGGCGCGGTGCAGACCCGCTGGCACGCCGATCCGGACGAACATCGCGCGGTCCTCTCCGCGGGCGTCGCCCGCGCGGCGCTGCTCGGCGCACAGGTGGTGTGCCTGCAGGAACTGACCCTGAGCCCGTACTTCGCGACCGTGCCCGACAATGCCGAGGCCGCGGCGCACCGGGAGGCCATTCCCGACGGTCCCACCACCACGTTCGCGCGGGAACTGGCCGCCCGCCACGGCATTCTGGTGCACGCCTCGCTCTACGAGCACAGCGACACCGGCCGCGGGTACAACACCGCGATCCTGGTCGCGCCCGGTGGCGAGGTGCTGGCCCGCACCCGCAAACTGCACATTCCCCAGTTCCCCGGCTATCACGAGGACCGCTACTTCGATTCCGATGACAGCGGATTCCCGGTGATCGACGCGGCGGGCAGCCGATTCGGCTTCCCCACCTGCTGGGATCAGTGGTTCCCGGAACTGGCTCGCGTGTATTCGCTGCGCGGCGCGGAGATCCTGGTCTATCCGACCGCGATCGGCAGTGATCCCGAATTGAAGGAGTTCGACACCCTGCCGATGTGGCATCAGATGATCGCGGCCAATGGCCTGGCGAATGCCACCTTCATGGTCGCGGTGAATCGGATCGGGCACGAGGACGGCATCACCTTCTACGGATCGTCGTTCATTTCCGATCCGTACGGGCGGACGATTGTGCGGGCACCGCGGGACCGGGACACCGTCCTGGTCGCGGACCTGGATCTGGACCAGCGTCGGGACTGGCTCACCTTCGGCATGTTCGATACCCGCCGCCCGGCCAGTTACGGCGCTCTCACCGCCGAATCCGCCGCCGTCGAGGCATAACGGCACCACCCCTCCCGTGCCCGGCGGCTCGCCCGCGGCACACCGAGACAGGCCCACGACATTCCGAGGGACGAAATGCGCATCACCACAATGAAAACGGTCGCCCTGGCCACCTGTGCGACAGCTCTGCTGGCCGGGTGTGGCGGACGGCCGGAAACCTCCGCCACCGCCATCTCCAGCTCGAACTTCCTGGGCCTCCCCTCGATGACCGCCGCGGCGGCCGGGCCCGCGGACAGCGCCACCTGGGCGCTGTATCGCGACCCCACCACGATCGATCCGGCCACCGCGTTCGACTACCCGGAGAACACCGTGGTCTCGACGCTGTGCGAATCGCTGCTGCGGCAGCAGCCCGACGGTTCGCTCGCGCCCGGGCTGGCCAGCGAATACCACTTCGCCACCCCGACCACGCTGGTCCTGAAACTGCGTGCGGGAGTGCGCTTCTGGGACGGTCAACCGCTGACATCGGCCGATGTCGTGTTCAGCCTGCAACGCAATATGGACACCCAGACCGGCGGCTTCTACAGCACGGTCCTCAACCGCATCACCAAGATCTCCGTCGATGGTCCCGACACCGTCACGCTCACCCTCAGCAGCCCGGATTACTGGCTGCCCGGGGAACTCTCGTCGATGGCGGGCGTGGTCATCGAGGAACGGTATGCCCGCAGTCAGGGGCAACGCTATGGCACGCCCGACGGGGGCGCGATGTGCACGGGGCCGTACAAACTGGCCGAGTGGACAGCCGGGAAAACACTGACGGTGGCGGCCAATCCGGGTTACTGGGATCCGTCGCTGAAACCGATGACCAACCGGATCGACTTCCGCGGAGTCTCCAACGCGGCCACCCTCACCACCGGCCTGTCGACCGGCGAGATCAGCGGCACCTATCTGACTGACACCTCCACATTCCGGGAGCTCGAGCAGATCAAGAATGTCGAGATCCACAAGGGACCCTCGAGCGAGACCGAATTCCTGATCCCCGCCAATCTCACCGGCGTACTCGGCGACCTGCGGGTCCGGCAGGCGCTGTCACTGGCCTTCGACCGCAACGCCTTCAGCGCCGCGGTGTATGGCGGCAACGCGGTCGGGCCGCGCATGTCCACCAATCCGGGCACCTGGGGGTACGGGAAGGACGCCTTCACCGCGGCCTGGAACGCGGCGCCCGATCCCGCGCCCGATCTCGAGCGGGCCAAGCAGCTCATCCGCGAGGCCGGAGCCGCCGGGAAACCGTTCGTCATCGCCACCTCCACCGGACTGTCCACGGTCAACACCGCCGCCAACGCGTGGCTGGAGGCGGCCGACTCGATCGGTCTGAACGCCAGCCTGTCCAACGTCTCCCCGCAGAACTACATCAATCTGTTCACCGACCCCAAGGCCCGCGAGGGCGTCGACGCGTTCAGCACCACCACCTACGGTGACTACGCCGATCCCGCGGCATTGATCGCCAGCTACACCGAACCCAAAGGCGCGCAGAACTATTCGGGATACGACAATCCGCAACTGCACGCCGCGCTCGAACGCGCCCGCACCCAGGCCGACCCGGACCAGCGGGCCGCGGCCATGATCGAGGCCGACCGGCTGGTCATGGCCGACCTGCCCTGGATCCCGATGGTCCATCCCGCGCTGTTCCTGATCCTGGACAAGAAGCTCATCGGCGCGCCCTCCTCGTTCGCCTACATGCAGGCGCCGTGGCTGGCCAAGCTCGGACGGGGGCGATGACATGCGCGGTTTTCTCCTGCGCCGCGGCGCCCTGCTGCTCGCGACCCTGTTCATCTCCAGCATCGCCGTCTACGCCGCGATGTACCTCGCGCCGGGCGACCCCATCGCGGTGCTGACCGGCGGGCGGCAGATCACCCCGGAGTACCGCGCGGTGCTGACCGAGCGGTATCACCTCGGTGACCCACTGCCGGTGCGCTATTGGTACTGGCTGACCTCGGCGCTGCACGGCGACCTCGGCTACTCCATCGGCACCCGGCAGGACGTGTCGACGCTCGTCGCGCAACGGGCGCCGACCACGTTGCTGCTGGTGGCCTACACCTCGCTGATCATCGTGGTGGTCGGCATCGGCATCGGCATTCTCAGCGCCCTCAAGCCCGGCATTCTCGACACCGCGGCGCTGCTGACCACCACCGTGCTCGCCGCGCTCCCGTCCTTCGTCGCCGCACTGGCACTGATCAGCCTGTTCGCCGTGAAGCTGCACTGGTTCCCGGCCCTGGGCGACGGCGTCGGATTCGGCGACCAGATCAGACATCTCACGCTGCCGGCGATCGCGCTGGCGTGCTCGTCGCTGGCGCTGGTCGCCCGCATCACCCGGGCGTCGGTGCGGACCGAATCCGCCCGCGAGCACGTCCAGACCGCCATCAGCCGCGGCCTGCCGGCACACCACATCCTGCGCCGCCACATTCTGCGCAATGCCGCGATCCCCATCACCACCGTCACCGGCCTGGCCCTGGCGTCGCTGATCGTGCTGGTGTCGATCGTGGAGCAGGCGTTCAACCTCAACGGGCTGGGATCGAGTCTGGTCACGGCCGCACAGAACAAGGATTTCGCAGTGGTGCAAGCCATTTCGCTGCTCATGGTGGTGGCGTTCGTGATCGTCAACAGCGTCGTGGACTTCCTCTACGCGCTGCTCGACCCGCGGGTGAGCCTCGGAACGGCGGCGGCATGACCATCGTCTCCGGGCCTGTGCCCGCCTCGGATGCCACCCTCCCGACGAGCCGCCGGTGGCGAGTTCCCGGGCTGAACGGCGTCGGCTGGATCGGTTACGCGAGCGCGGCGATCATCGTGCTGGCGATCATCGTCGCCGTGTTCGGGCCGCTGCTGGCCCCGTTCCCGCCGAACGAGAGCAACCTGTCGCACGCGTTCGTCGGCGCCACCGGCTCGCACCCGCTGGGCTTCGACTCCCAGGGCCGTGACCTGCTCTCGCGCCTGCTCGTCGGGGCGCGCTCGTCCATGCTGGGCGCGTTCATCGTCACCGCGGTGGCGATCCTCGCGGGGACCGCGCTCGCGGTGGTCGCGGCGTGGCGGCGCGGCTGGACCGACAGTGTCATCTCCTCGGGATCCGATCTCGTATTCGCCTTCCCGGGACTGCTGCTCGCGGTCATCGGCGCGGCGGTCTTCGGGCCCAGCCAGTGGTCGGCGGCGCTCGCGCTGGCGGTCGCCTATACCCCTTACGTGGCCCGGATCGTGCGCGGCGCGGCCCTGCGCGAACGCTCGCTGCCCTACATCGAGGCGCTCGAGGTGCAAGGGAGTGGCGCCTGGTCCATCGCGATTCGGCACCTGATCCCCAATATCGCGCCGCTGCTCGTCGCGCAGGCCACGATCCTGTTCGGCTGGGCCGCACTGGATCTCGCGGCGGTCTCCTTCCTCGGACTGGGCGTCCAGCCGCCGCAGGCCGACTGGGGCGTCATGGTCTCCGAGGGCGAAACCGGTGTGCTGCAAGGATTCCCCGCCGAATCGTTCATCGCGGGCACCGCGCTGGTCCTGGTCATCGTCTCCTTCAACATCCTCGGTGAACGCCTCAACGACAAGCAGGGCAGGGAACGCTCATGACTACCGCCACCCCCCATGCCGTCCCCGGGGCGCGGGGTCCCGCGTCCGCCGCCGCGCCCCTGGTCGCGATCGAGGGACTGAACCTGACCCTGGACGTCGGCGGCCGCAAACGCCAAGTCCTGCGCGATATCTCGCTGACCATCGAGCGGGGCGAAGCGCTCGGGCTGGTCGGCGAATCCGGGGCCGGGAAGTCCATGACCCTGCGGACGCTGGCCCGGCTGCTGCCGGAGCGGGCCGAGACCACCGGAACCATCCGCTTCGACGGCCAGGACCTGCTAGCCCTGCGCGGTGACGCCCTGCGCCGCAAACGCGGCGATCTGGCGGTGATCTTCCAGGATCCCCGCGCCTACATCAATCCGGTGCGGCGCATCGGCGACTTCCTGACCGAGCAGCTGCGCACGGTCGGCCGGACCGACCGGCACGAGGCGACCCGGCGCGCGCAGCGCATGCTCTCCGAGGTCGGCATCACCGATACCGCCCGCCGGATGCGGCAGTACCCGGGCGACCTGTCCGGCGGCATGCTGCAACGGGTCATGATCGCCGCCGCCCTGCTCGGCGAACCCAAGCTCATTCTCGCCGACGAGCCCACCACCGCCCTCGACGTGACCACCCAGTCGGAGGTGATGGCGATTCTCGACGAGATGCGCCACGACGCCGGGGTCTCGCTGCTGTTCATCACCCACGACCTGGATCTGGCCGCCGCCGTCTGCGACCGCACCGCCGTCATGTACGCGGGCCAGATCGTCGAATCGCAGGAATCCGAAGCGCTGCACCACGATCCGCGGCATCCCTACACCGCGGCCCTGGCGGGCGCCCGACCCGACCTCGACCGGCCCCGGACGCGGTTGGCGGCCATCCCCGGACGCCCGATCGGGGCGTGGGAGGCGGAACCGACCTGCGCGTTCGCCGCCCGCTGCCCCTTCCACCTGCCCAGCTGCACCGAATCGGGCCCGGTGCCACTGACCCACGAATCCGGCGTCGCCGTGCGATGCCTGCGCGCCGACGAACTCGGACCGCGGTTGCGAGGAGACACCGAATGAACGAACCGGCACTGCGAGTCTCCGGACTGTGCAAGAACTTCGGCGCCTTCGCCGCGGTCAGCGACGTGTCCTTCGAACTGGCCGTCGGGTCCTCGATCGGCATCGTCGGCGAATCGGGCTCGGGCAAGACGACCGTCGCCCGCATGATCATCGGGCTGGAACAGCCCAGCGCCGGCAGTATCGTCTGCTGCGGCGGCGACCGATCCCGGCCGTCGCGGTCCACGCGTGCGCGCCGCGCACGGGCCAGGGAGGCGCAAATGGTGTTCCAGGACCCGTACACCAGCCTCGATCCCCAGCGCACGGTCCGCCAGACGCTCACCGAGGCGGTGCGCCTGCATTGCGAGCACGCCGCCACCGCCGAGCGGGTGCGGCAACTCGCCGACATGGTCGCGCTCGACGCGCGCCTGCTCGCGTCCTTGCCCGCGCATCTGTCGGGTGGGCAGCGTCAACGTGTCGCCATCGCCCGCGCGCTCGCCGCCGATCCTCGGGTGCTGGTACTGGACGAAGCCGTTGCCGCCCTGGATGTCTCGATCCAGGCGCAGACCCTCAACCTGCTCGACGACATCCGGGAGTCCACCGGCATCTCGTATGTGTTCATCACCCACGACCTGGCGGTCGTCCGCCAGATCACCGAGCACTGCATCGTCATGCAGACCGGCCGCATCGTCGAAGCCGGGCCGACCGACGAGCTGCTCCGCGACCCTGGACACCCGTACACCCGCGCGCTGCTCGACAGCGTCCCGCGGCCGGGATGGCGTCCCCGGCGTCGCCCGGTCCCTGCCGACACCAACCCCTGAGCTGTACACGACCATCGATCAGCGCACCGACATCCGCCAGGGTGATGCTCCCGCATCCCCTGGCGGATCGGTTTGCGCTCTCGGCCACAGAAGGCACCGAATTGACAACGCTCGCACCACGATCCGCGACCCCGCTGCCCGTGCTGGCCTTCACCCCGGACGCGGAAGTTCGCGACCAACTGGCCCTGACCTTGGGGGACGGAGACCTTCATCGTGCCCGAGGTGCGGTCCACCGACGCCATGATCACCCGGATCGACGATGTCCTGCTGGCCATGAACCGTTATCGCAGAGGCGATCTGGTGGTCATCGTCGCGGGCACCCCGCCGGGTACGGTCGGCTCGACCAACGCCATCACGTCCATCGGATCGGCAAACGGGACTACTGAGTTCCTATTCGCCGGGGACGGGGGAGCCGGCGTCGGACGGGTAGCCGGTGGTCTCGACCGAGTACCCGGTCCGGTAGTCCGGCTCATCCTCCGCGGCGGGCGGTAGCAGGAAGTAGGTGATCGCGCCGATCAGCGCCGCCAGGATCGCCACGCTCGAGACGACACCGAGGACTCCGCGACGCCCTCGGGGCGGTGGGACCGGCAGCGGGACCGGCTGGGGAGGCGGGGCGGGCGGACCGAGTCGCGGCGGGGGCGGGAGGATCCGGGTGGCGGGTTGCCGTGCGCCGCTGCCGGATTCGATGGGCGCGGCGGTGCGGGGAGCGGACTCGATCGCCCGCTTCGCGGCTGCCGCCAGTGCCCCGGCGGTGGGGTAGCGGTGGTCGGGATTCTTCGCGAGTCCGCGCGCGATCACCTCGTCGAAGGCGACGGGAATGCCGGGCCGGGCCAGACTGGGTCGCGGCGGCGGGGTGTTCAGATGCCCGGCCAGTTGCTGTTCCAAACTGTCGCCCGGATAGGGCCGGGTACCGGTGAGGCACTCGTAGAGGACGCACGCCAGCGCGTAGACGTCGGAGCGGGCGTCGGCATGGCCGGTGGTGAACCGTTCGGGGGCCATGTAGGTGAAGGTGCCGATCGCATTGCCGACACCGGTGAGGCCGACCGTTCCGGAGTGGGCGATGCCGAAGTCGATCAGATAGACGAAGTCGCGGCCGTTGATCAGCAGGTTGGACGGCTTGACGTCGCGGTGCACCAGTCCTTCGGCGTGCGCGGCGTCGAGCGCGGCGGCGGCCTGGTCGATGAACGACACCGCGAGCTGGGCCGGCATCGCACCGCGCTGGGACAGCAGCGTGTGCAGATCGGTGCCGTCGATGAGCCGCATGTCGAGATACAGGCGGCCGTCGATCTCGCCGAAGTGGTGGATCGGGACGATGTGGGGTTCGCGCAGCCGCGCGGTGGAGTGGGCCTCGCGACGGAAACGCTCCCGGTACTCCGGGTCCGTCGCGAGGCGCTCGTGCAGGACCTTCACCGCGACGACCCGGTCGGTTTCCGTGTCGTAGGCGCGGTAGACCCGTCCCATGCCGCCTTCACCGATGAGCGATTGCAGGTCGTAGCGGCCGAACGCCGATGTATCCATGCGCCCTACCTCCGTTGACACCGGGCCACGATTTCGACTGAAATTTCAGTCAGTGGCCCAGTGTAGCGGTCCGCCCGCTCGCCCATCGCGGTGCGTCAGACCAGGCTGTGCTGCGCCACGATGGCGGCGGCCGCCGCCTTGCCCATCCGGACCGCGCCGTCGACATGCTGGAAGCCGTGGCCTGCCAGGTCCGAGCAGGCGAAGTGCATGGGCCCGATCGGGTCCCGGTGATCGTGGCCGTAGCGGGTCATGCCGCCGAGGTCGAAGCTGACGCCGTAGGCGCCGCGCGTCCATTCCTCGGAGCCCCAATCGGATTCGTAGAAGACGACCGGTTCGGCGGCTTCGGGGCCCAGGTAGCGCACCAGGCAGTCGAGCGCGGCCCGCTTGCGTTCGGCCGGACCCATCGCGAAGTACGCGTCGGCCTGTTCGTGGGCGATGAAGCCGACCATGGCGCCGTTGTCCATGCCGTGGTTGGTGTTGTCGTACACCTCCGAGACCATGTCGGTGTCGCTGAAACCGGTGCCGGACAAGCCCTTCGCGCGCCAGAACGGGGTCTCGTACACCGCGTGCACCTTGACCACGAAGCCGAACGACATGTGCTGGTACATCTGATGGCGGCGGCGCGGCAGCGGGGGATCGAAGCTGATGCCCGCGTACAGGTTCGGCGGCACCGCCAGCACCAGGCGGCTCGCGCGCACCTCGAGATCGCCGTCGGCGAAGGCCGTCACTCCGGCCTCGGACCACTGGATCCGGCGCACCGGCGCACCCAGGTGCAGATCCTCGCCGAGGGTGGCGGCCAGACGCTGCGACACCTGCTGCATGCCGCCGATGACGCGCTTGTCGAGCATGAAGGTGTCGGTGGCCAGCGAGGTGTAAGAGCCCTGAGCGGCGGCCATGTGCAGGGCCTGGAGGGTGGAGAAGGTGTGCGCGGGCTTGGTCAGCATGGCCCCGGCGACGTAGAACGACACCGTCTCGCGGGCGTACTCGTTGTCGGACTGGCGTTCGAGCCAGATGCTGAACGGCACCGAATCCAGTTCCGCCGCTTGCGGATGCGTCCACGGGGCCTCGGCGCCGACCTCGGCCGCCAGTTCGTCGAGCAGCTTGATCAGCCGGTCGATCTCGGCGGCGGTCTCGGGGGCCGCGGGGAAGACGTCGCCGACGAATTGCTGGCGGGTGCCGTCGGCGGCCAGGTAGACCGACTCGCCGTCGCGGTAGCGGGAGAAGGTCTCCAGCCCGAGTTCCTGGACGAGCGCCAGCGCGGCGGTGTGGTGCGGCGACAGCCACTGGCCGCCGATCTCGATCGTGGCGCCGTCGATGTCGCCGGTCCAGGTGCGCCCGCCGACCCGATCGCGGGCCTCCAGGGCCGCCACCGTCAGGCCGGCCTTCCGTAATTCCGCCGCAGCGGTGAGGCCGGAGGGTCCGGCACCCACGATCACGACGTCACGAGTGATGACAGCCACGAGAGCTCCTTAACCGGTAATTCGGGGGACCTCCGGATAGCCCGGAGATTGCTATTTTCAGTATGTGGGCGCGGTCACGATCATGCCCGCGCCGATTCGGCGCACCGGACCGCCCCTCATTCGCCGGAGTGGCGTGACGGTCCGGTGTCCGTGCGGGGTGAGCCCGCTACCGCCCGGCAGGGACCGGCAGCGGTTCGTTCTGGGTGATGCAGTGGATGCCGCCGCCGCGCGCGAAGATCGGCCGCGCGTCGACGGTGACGATGGTCCGGCCGGGATAGACCTCGGCCAGTACGGCCGCGGCCTCGGCGTCGTTCGGGTCGTCGAACCCGCACAGGATGACCGCGCCGTTGCAGACGTAGTGATTGATGTAGCTGTAGTCGACGAACCCCTCCGCGTCGCGCAGCGTGCGCGGCGCGGGCAGCGGGACCACCGTGAAAGGCTTTCCGGCGGAGGTCGTCTCGTTCGCGAACTGCTTCATCAGCTCGAGGCTGAGCGCGTGGTCGGGGTGCTCGCCGTCGCGCTGGTCGTGCACCAGCACCACCCCGGGCGCGGGGAGCGCGGCCACGATGTCGGAGTGCCCGCGGGTGCCGAAGCGCTGCGAATCGCGCCACAGCCCGCGCGGCAGCCAGATCGCGGTGTCGATGCCGATGGTGCGCCGCAGTTCGGCCTCGACCTCGGCCTTGGACAGGCCCGGATTGCGGAACGGGTCCAGCTGCACGGTGTCGGTGAGGATGACCGTGCCCGCGCCGTCGACCTGGATGCCGCCGCCCTCGTTCACCAGCGCCGACTCGACGACCGGGATCCCGGCCGCCGTCGCGACCGCCCGGCCGATCTCGCGGTCGTTGTCCCAGGCGGCCCAATCCTGTTGTCCCCAGCCGTTGAACACCCAGTTCACGGCCGCCACCGAGCCGTCGGCGGCGTGCACGAAGGTCGGTCCGATATCGCGCATCCAGGCGTCGTCGAGCGGCGCCACCACGATGTCTATCGCCGCGGACAGGGTGCGCCGGGCCGCGCCGACGTCGGCCGGATCGACGACCATGGTCACCGGTTCGAACTCGGCCACCGCGTGCGCGACCGCGGTCCAGGCGGTGCGGGCCTCGTCGGTCGCCTCGGGGGTCGCGGTGATCTCCGAACCCTCGGGCGGGAACGCCATCCAGGTGCGGCGGTGCGGCCCGTGTTCGGCGGGCATACGCCAGGTCATCAGGCCCGCCCGAAGGGGTGCTCGGTGTCGACCGGCGCGGTGAGCCGGGCGTAGGTGTCGGGGCGGCGGGTGTCCAGGAACGGGAACAGCGTCAGCCAGTCGCTGCGCTGATCCAGATCCAGATCGGCCACCAGCACGGCGGATTCGTCGCGCGGGGCCTGCACGAGCACCCGGCCGTATGGGTCGGAGATGAAGGAGGAACCGTAGAAGGTGATCTCGCCTTCGTCGCCGTAGCGGTTGGGCACCACCATGAAAGTGCCCGCGGTGATGCCGTTTCCGACGATCACGTGCTGCCACAGCGGCTGGGTGTCGAACGCCGGGAAGGTGGGCTCGGAGCCGATGGCGGTCGGGTAGACGATGATGTCGGCGCCCGCGAGCGAGTACATGCGGGCGACCTCGGGGAACCACTCGTCCCAGCAGGTCGGCATGCCGATGCGCGCCGGGCCGAGATCGGGGTGGCTGTGCGGCTGGTACGCCTCGTCGGTGGCCGGTCCGGCCCGGAAGTAGGTGTCCTCGTAGTAGCCGGCCGACACCGGAATGTGCAGCTTGCGGGTGCGGCCGACCAGTTCGCCGGTGGGGGACACCAGGATCGCGGTGTTGAAGCCGAGCCCGTCGCCCTCGTCGGCGCGCTCGTACAGCGACGCGTGCACGAACACGCCGTGCTCGATGGCCGCCTTGGCCGCGAAGGTGAAGGTCGGGCCCGTGGTCAGGTCCTCGGCGTCGGCGCCCGGATTCTCGCCGCCGCGCACGAAGGCCGGGTACTTGCTCAAGGTGACCTCGGGCAGGAAGACCGCCTTGGCGCCCAGCTCGGCGGCGCGTCCGATGCCCTCGTTCAGCTCGGCGATCATGGCCTCGCCGTCGGCCTGCCAGCGGTGCTGGACCAGCGCGACCCGCAGCGGCGGGCGGACCGGATCCTGTACTCGCGCATGCGAAACGGGCGGTTCGAAACAAGTGATGACGTGCATGACTACTCCTGATCGTCGAAAGTGTGCGGCGCGCTAGTGCCCGCTGAAATGGGGCGCCACCGGTTCGGGCATCGGATCGCCCGACACCGCGCGCGGCAAGGTCTTGCCCTGGAAGTACTCCGGCTGACGCCAGCGCTGGATCAGCATGAGCACCGCGCCCAGCGCCAGGATCCCGAAGCCGAGATAAAACACCAGTCCGATGCCGAGAATCGAAGCGCCGCTGCCGACTTCGGGCTTCAGGCTCTCGCGGACCGAGATGGCGAACACCACCAGCAGCATGGCCCCGCCCAGTAGCGGGAACACGAGCTTGAACACGGTGTCGCGCGCCGAGGCGAACCACCGCTTGCGGAAGTACCAGACCGAGGCGAACGCGGTGATGCCGTAGTACCAGCAGATCATGATGCCGAGGGCGGCGATGGTGTCCAGCAGCACGTGCTCGGACAGCAGCGCGGTGATCGCGTACAGACCGCCCGCCACCACCGCGGCGACCGCGGCGCCGAACCGCGGCACCTGGTACACCGGGTGCACCGACGCGAACCGCTCGGGCAGCGCCTTGAACGTGCCCATGGCGAGCATGGCGCGCGCGGCGGGCAGGAAGGTGGCCTGCAGGCTGGCGATGGTGGAGACCAGGACGGCCAGGAACAGCAGCAGTTCGCCCGCGCTGCCCATCACCGGTTCGGCGAGCGTGCCGAAGACATTGTTGCGGGCCTTCTCCCCGCCCAGGCCGATGCCGGTGTCGCCGACCCCCGCGTACCACATGAGCGCGACCGCCAGCAGCAGATAGGTGCCCAGCACGGTCAGGATCGACAGCAGTCCGGCGCGGCCGGGCGTGCGCTGGGGGTCCTTGCACTCCTCGCCCAGGGTGAGCGCGGTGTCCCAGCCCCAGTACATGAACACCGAGCCGATCAGTCCGATCGCGAAGGCGCCCAGGGTGAGTCCGGTCAGCGGGTTGAACCAGTCGAGGCTGAAGCTCAGCCCCGACGGCGTATCGCCGCTGAGGGCCTTGGCGAGGGCGATGCCCGCGAACAGCAGCAGCACGGTCAGCTGGAATCCGACGAGCACGTACTGCACGCGCTCGCTGGAGCTGATGCCGCGACTGGCCGCCCATCCGGCCGCGGCCAGGAAGACGAGCGTGGTGGCGATATTGATCAGCTTGTTCTCGCCCAGTGCCGCAATGTATTCCGAGTGCGTTATCCGGCCGATGACCAGATAGAGGAACTCCGCCCCCACCGCGGCGATATTGGCGAGCACGATGACCACCGCGATCACCGAACCCCAGCCGGCCATCCAGCCGACGTAGGGTCCCAGCGAGCGCGCTGACCAGGTGAAGGAGGCCCCGCAGTCCGGTGTCTCGGCGCTGAACTCGCGATAGGCGAAGGCCGCCAGGAACATCGGAACGAACCCGGCGATCAGCAGGGCGGGCATCTTCAGACCGACCGCCGCGACGATCAGGCCGACGCTGGCCGTGGTGGTGTAGGCGGGGGCGATGGAGGCGATACTCAGGACCGCGCCGGCCAGGGTGCCGACCTTGTCGGTGGCCAATCCCTTACCGCTGGAAGCGGTGTCGTCCTGAGCGGGCTCTGCCGTCTCGGAAGCGTTCTGTATGAGCATTCAAGCTCCTGGTACGGGGTGTGGCGTGGTCGAAGGCCGGGGCCCTCGACCACACCGCGCCGCGGTGGCGAACCGATCGGCGGCGTCGTTGCCGGAGACCGGGTTGGCACCGGATCCGGCGCAGGGGCCGGGGTGCCGGGGGATGACGTCAGCGGGTCAGCGCGACGTATTTGGTGTCGAGGTACTCGTGGATCCCTTCGGATCCGCCCTCACTGCCCAGACCGGACTGCTTCACTCCGCCGAACGGGGCCGCCGGGTCGGAGATGACGCCGCGGTTCACGCCGACCATGCCGGCCTCGAGCGCGGCGGACACGCGCAGCGCGCGATCCAGGTCCTGCGTGTAGAAGTAGGCGGCCAAGCCGTATTCGGTGTCATTGGCCAGGGCCACGACCTCCTCCTCGGTGTCGAAGCCGTAGACGGCGGCGACCGGGCCGAAGATCTCCTCGCGGTGCATGCGCGCGGTGCGCGGCACCTCGTCGAGCACGGTGGGCTGGAAGAACCAGCCCGGCCCGTCGATGATCTGACCGCCGGTGCGGACCACCGCGCCGGCGGCGACGGCGTCGTCCACCAGTGCCGCAACGGATTTGCGCTGCCGCTCGTTGATCAGCGGGCCGGTGTCGACGCCCGGTGCGTACCCGGGGCCGACGCGCAGCGCGCCAATCTTCTCGGCCAGGCGCGAGGCGAATTCCGCGCGAATCGAGTTGTGCACGTAGATGCGGTTGGCCGCGGTGCACGCCTCGCCGCCATTGCGCATCTTCGCCGCCATCGCCCCGGCCAGCGCCTGCTCCAGGTCGGCGTCCTCGAACACGATGAACGGGGCGTTGCCGCCCAGCTCCATCGAGGTCCGCAGGACATTGTCGGCGGCCTGGCGCAGCAGCAGTTTGCCCACCCGGGTCGAACCGGTGAAGGTCACCTTGCGCAGGCGCGGGTCCGCCAGCAGCGGCGCGGTGATGGCCGCGGCGTCACTGCCCGGCAGCACCGACAGCACGCCCGCGGGCAGACCGGCCTCGGCGAAGATCCGCGCCAGGGCCAGGGTGGTCAGCGGGGTGTCCTCGGCGGGCTTCACGATGACGGTGCAGCCCGCGGCCAGCGCCGGGGCGATCTTGCGAGCGCCCATGGCCAGCGGGAAGTTCCACGGCGTGATCGCCAGGCAGGGGCCGACCGGCTGCTGGGTGACCAGGATGCGCCCGGTTCCGGCGGGGGATTCGGTGTACCGGCCGCCGACGCGCACGGCCTCCTCGCTGAACCAGCGCAGGAATTCGCCGCCGTAGGCGACCTCGCCGCGCGCTTCGGCGAGGGTCTTGCCCATTTCCAGGGTCATCAGCAGCGCGATGTCCTCGGTGTGTGCGAGCAGGATCTCCCAGGCGCGGCGCAGGATCATCGAGCGTTCCCGCGGAGACGTTGCGGCCCAAGCGGATTGGGCGCGCCTGGCCGAGTCGAGGGCGCGCAGGGCGTCCTCGCCGTTCGCGTCGGCGACCTCGGTGAGGAGCTCACCACCGGCGGGATCGTGGACCGCGAAGGTGCGGCCGTCGGCGGCCGGGACGGACGCTCCATCGATCCACATCCCGGTGGGGACGAGGGCGCTGATCTTGTCGTATTCCAACATTGTTCTCCCAGCCCTCTATCGGCCCGCGAGCTCGCCGATGGCGGTGCACAGCACCGTCAGCGCCTCGTCGAGCAGCTCGTCGCTGATCACCAGCGGCGGCAGCAGTCGGATGACATTGCCGTAGGTGCCGCAGGTCAGGGTGAGCACACCCTGCTCCAGACAGCGCTTGGCGACGGCGGCGGTCAGCGCGGCATCGGGTTCGGTGGTGCCGGGGCGGACGAACTCGAGCGCCAGCATGGCGCCGCGGCCGCGCACGTCGCCGACGGCCGGAACTTCCTGCGCCAGTGCGTGGAAGCGCGTCAGCGCCGTCTCGCCGATGTGGCGGGCGCGGGCGGGCAGATCGTGATCGCGAATGGCCTCGATGGCGGCCAGCGCCGCGGCGCACGCGACGGGGTTGCCGCCGTAGGTGCCGCCCAGGCCGCCCGCGTGCACGGCGTCGAGCAGCTCGGCGCGGCCGGTGATGGCCGAGAGCGGCATACCGCCCGCGATGCCCTTGGCCATGGTGATGATGTCGGGGACCACGCCCTCGTGATCGCAGGCGAACCACTCGCCGGTGCGCGCGAAACCGGTCTGCACCTCGTCGGCGATGAACACCACGCCGTTCGCGCGCGCCCACTCCACCAGCGTCGGCAGGAAACCGGCCGCGGGCACGATGAATCCGCCCTCGCCCTGGATCGGCTCGATGATGATCGCCGCCACCGAATCCGCGCCGATCTGCTTCTCGATCCGGGTGATCGCCTCACGGGCGGCGGCCACACCGTCCTGCCCGCCGTCGCGGAACGGGTAGGACATCGGCATCCGGTACACCTCGGGGGCGAACGGGCCGAAATGCGACTTGTACGGCATGGATTTCGCGGTGAGCGCCATGGTCAGGTTGGTGCGGCCGTGATAGGCGTGGTCGAAGGCGACCACCGCGGTCCGGCCGGTGGCCAGGCGCGCCACCTTGACCGCGTTCTCCACCGCCTCCGCGCCGGAGTTGAACAGGACGCTGCGCTTCTCGTGATCGCCGGGGGTGAGCGCCGAGAGCTGCTCGCACACCTCGATGTACGCCTCGTACGGGGTGACCATGAAGCAGGAGTGCGTGAACCGCTCGACCTGCTCCCGCACCGCCGCGACCACCTTGGGATGCGAGGCGCCGACATTGGTCACCGCGATTCCGGCGGCCAGGTCGATCAGCGAATTGCCGTCGACGTCGACGATGACGCCGCCGTCGGCATCGGCCGCGTACACCGGCGCGGTGGAACCCACCCCGGCCGCGACGGCGGCCTTGCGGCGGGCGGCCAGCTCCTGCGAGCGCGGGCCCGGTAGAGCGGTGGTCAGCACCCGCTGCTGCGGGAGCCGGTAGGTGATCTCGGTCATCGAAAGTCTTTCTGCGGAAAGGGGTTACGGGTCGGGTGGCGGCGGTGCGCTCAGTCGTGCGCGCTCATCACGTGCTTGACGCGGGTGTAGTCCTCCACGCCGTAGGCGGAGAGGTCCTTGCCGTAGCCGGAGCGCTTGAACCCGCCGTGCGGCATCTCCGCCACCAGCGGGATATGGCAGTTGACCCACACCGCGCCGAAGTCCAGCGCCGCCGAAACACGCTGCACCACACCGTGATCGCGGGTCCACACGCTCGAGGCCAGGCCGTAGACGACGTCGTTGGCGAGCTGCACGCCGGCGGCCTCGTCGGCGAAGGTCTGCACGGTGATGACCGGGCCGAAGATCTCCTCCTGCACGATCGGGTCGTCCTGGCGCACACCGGTGATGACGGTCGGGGCGAGGTAGAAGCCGCGCTCGCCGACCCGCTCGCCGCCGGTGACGACGGTGGCGTGCGCGGGCAGCTCCGCGATCTTGCCGACGACCGACTCGAAGTGCCGGATGTTGTTGAGCGGGCCGTAGGCGGCCTCGGGGTCGTCGGGCAGGCCCGGCTTCACCGTCCGCGCCTTCTTCACCAGCGCCTCGACGAAGTCGTCGTGCACCGACTCGTGCACCAGCACCCGGGTGGCGGCGGTGCAGTCCTGACCGGCGTTGAAGAAGGCCGCGTCACCGATGCGGTCGGCGGCCAGCGCCAGATCGGCGTCGCCGAAGATCACCACCGGCGCGTTGCCGCCGAGTTCGAGGTGCGCGCGCTTGACCTGCGCGGCGGCGGCCTCGGCCACCGCGATGCCCGCCCGCACCGAACCGGTGATCGCCACCATGTCCAGGCCGGGGTGGCTGACCAGGGTCGCGCCGGTGCTCGCGGTGCCCAGCACCACATTGAGCACGCCGTCGGGCAGGATGCCCTGCGACAGCTCTGCCAGCAGCAGGGTGCTGCCCGGGGTGGTGTCGCTGGGCTTGAGCACCACCGTGTTCCCGGTCGCCAGCGCCGGGCCGATCTTCCAGATGGCCATCATCAGCGGGTAGTTCCACGGGGTCACCTGGCCGATCACACCGATCGGCTCCCGGCGCACATACGAGGTGAACCCGGACATGTACTCGCCGGCGGACTTGCCCTCCAGCATGCGGGCGGCGCCCGCGAAGAAGCGCAGGTGATCGGCGCCGGCGGCGACCTCCTCGGAGGCGACCAGATGTTTGGGCTGGCCGGTCTCGCGGCACTGCGCCTCGACGAGCGCGTCGGAGTTGGCCTCGATGGCCTCGGCGAGCTTCAGCAGCGCGGCCTGCCGCTGACTCGGGGTGGCCGCCTTCCAGGCGGGGAGGGCGCGGGTAGCGGCGGCGACGGCGGCATCGATATCGGCCCGGCCGGAGATCGGGCTGAGGCCGGTCACCGCTTCGTCCACGGGGCTGATCAGTTCGAACGACTCCGACGTGGTGGCGGCCACCAGCCGGCCATCGATGTAGTTGCGGAGCAGCTCATTCGTCATGTGTGTGCCCGATCTCGTTCGAAAGTGCGTTCTGTGGGGTTGCCAGTTAGTGTGCTGCGCAACACACCCCTGCGTCACCTGCCGGATCGGCGTGGGAGAAGAATTCGGTTTCGACAGATCGTCCAGATTGCTAGGGGAGCGCTGTGAACGCGGGAATACCTGTCCGATGGGTCCTGTCCCAACCCGAGCTGGGCCTGGTGCTCAAGGGCGGTGCGAGCGGGCTCGGACGGGCCATCACCCTCGTCCTGACCTCGGAGCTGACCGAACCCCAGCAATGGCTGTCCGGGGGCGAGCTGGTGCTGACCACGGGCATGGGTTTGCCGCTCAGTCGCGCCGACCGGTTGCGGTACCTCGAGGACCTCGGCGCAGCCGGCGTCGCGGGCGTTGGATTCGGCATCGGGCTCTCGCACGAGACGGTGCCCGCGGATCTGGTCGAGGCCGCCGACCGGCTCGGGCTGCCGCTGTTCGAGGTGCCGTTGCCGACCCCGTTCGCGGCCATCACCAAGAAGGTCATGCAGCGGCTCGCCGAGCAGGAGTACGAGAAGGTGCTGCGCGCCTCGCGGGCGCAGCCGCGCATGACGCGGGCGGCCGTGCAGGGTGTGCGCGCGGTCATCAAGGAGCTGTCGGTGGCGTTGTCGGCGACGGTGCTCGTGGTCGGCGCCGACAGCGCCGTGACCGAGGCGCATCCGCGCTCACCCGCCGCGGAGACCCTCGACCGCATCGGGGAGTTCATCGCGGCGCACGGCGAGAGCGCGGGCAGCGGCGTCATCCAGGTGTCGTCGGGGCAGTACATCGTGCTGCAGGCCATCAGCGCCGGGCAGACCGTGCACGGGCACCTCGCGGTGGTCACCGCCACCGCGCTCGGTCCGGTCGATCAGGTGCTGCTCGGTCACGCCAGCTCGCTGCTCGCCCTCGACTTCGAGAAGCCCGCCCGGTTGCGAATGGCCCAGAACCACTTGAACTCTCAGGCCATCGCCATGCTGTTGCAACAGCCCGGCGACCCCGACAGCATGTGGCAGCACCTGACAGCGGCCGCCGACCGCACCGGCAGAATCCGCGCCCTCGTGTTGTGGTGCCCCGGGCCCGAGGCCGCGGCGGCCGCCCTCGACGCGATCGACGCGCGGCTGCGCCTGCTCAACCGGCAGCTGTTCGCGCACGTCACGGGTGACCACGCCGCGGTCCTGCTCCGTGGCTCCGACACCGACGAGGTCGCCGAGCAACTCCTGGCCGATCTGCCCGCCGACGCGCGGGCCACCGTGCGCGCGGGCCTGAGCTCCCCGCATCCGCTGCGCCGCTTCAGCGCGGCCGTGGACAATGCCGAGCTGGCCGCCTCGGCGGCGCCGCCCGGCGCCCGCCCGCTGGAGCTGGCCGCGCTCGCGGGCCATGCGCTACTGGCCTTTCCTGAGGCCCAGCGGGTGCTGAGCGCGGTGTCGGAAGCCATGCTGCAGCCGCTCATCGACTACGACGACCGGCACGGCACCGATCTCATCGGCTCGCTGCGCGCCTACCTCGAGGCCCACGGCCAGTGGGAGACCGCCGCCACCGCGCTCGGCGTGCACCGCCACACCCTGCGCAGCCGCGTGGCCAGAATCGAATCGATCCTGGGCTGCAAGCTCGATCAGGCGCTGGTCCGCGCCGAACTGCTGCTGGCTGTGGTTTCCCGCCGCTGATCGGCGCAGTGCCCGGCGCGTTCGTGCCGGGCCACACAATGCCGCGAGCGCCGTCGATCCCGATTCGATCGGCGGCGCTCGCGGTGGTGTGGGGACTATTCGTTGCCGAGGGCGGCGGTCGCCAGTTCGGCGTTGACGACGCAGAGCCGGGCGAGATCGACTGTGCCGGAACGGCGCAGGCGCGCGACCAACTCCACCAGCCGCAGCGCGGACGGCGTGGACTTCCAGGCGGCGATGTGGTCGCGGGCCGAATCGGCGGGAGAGGCCGAGGACAGGACCGCCGCCGCCAGCGCGTGCCAACGGGCTTGGAGTTCATCGGCCAGCACCGCGGCGGCCAGCGTCTCCCAGTGGTCGGAGGTGCGGGTGGCGGCGAACGTCGTGGCCAGCCAGTCCAGGCCGATCAGGTCGCCGAGCTCGCGATAGGTCTGGCTGACCAGCGCGACCGGCAGCCCGGTGCGGCGGGCGGTCGCGCTCAGCGGCAGGGCCTGGGCGAGCAGGCGCAGGTTGGCCAGATCCCGCCCGGGATGGCCGCCGGGGCGCGGCAGCACCGTCATCAGTTCGGCGACAACCATTGCGTGGCAGTCGATCTCGGCGGACCAGGTGGCCGCGCTGCGATGGGTGAGCAGCCAGGCGGTGGCCTGTTCCACCGCGTCCTGAATGCCCTTGAGGATGCCCATCCGAATCTGCGGGGAGACGCCCGGCAGCGCCAGCGCCTCCCGCCACCACCGGTCCACGTCCAGGACGGCGTCGACGACGGCGCAGGCCAGCACGATCTGCGGGGTGCCCGCCCCCAGCCGCTCCTCGAGCCGGTGGATCATGCCGGGGCCGACCCGATTGATCACCTGGTTGGCCGCGGCCACCGCGATGATCTCGCGGGCCACCGGATGCTCGCTCAACAGTCGCTCGCCCAGCAGATCCCGGATGCGGTCGGGGAAGTAGTTCGCCAGCGCGCCGGTCACCACCGGGTCGGTCGGCGCGTCCGAGGCCAGCAGTTCCTCGCGGACCAGGTTCTTGGCGGTGGCCAGCAGCACCGCGATCTCGGGGCGCACCAGGCCCTTGCCCGCGCGGCGGCGCGCCGCGAGATCGGCCGGGGTGGGCAGGAATTCGGCGGCGCGGTCGAGTTCGGTCGCGTGCTCGAGGTTCTCGATCAGGCGGCCGTGCCGGTCGATGAGGAAGGGGGCGTGCGTCTCGGCGAGGCTGATGGCCAGGGCCTGTCGATCGCAGTCGGCGAGCACGGCGCGGGCCACCGCGTCGGCCTCCGCCGCCAGCAGCCGATTGCGTTCGTCGATCGTCGACAGTCCCGCGGCCACCGCGGAATCCAATGCGATCTTGAGGTTCACCTCGCGGTCGGAGGTGGCCACGCCGGCGGCGTTGTCGATGAAGTCGGCGTTGACCTTGCCGCCGGCGACGGCGAATTCGATGCGAGCCTGCTGGGTGAGGCCCAGATTGCCGCCCTCGCCGATGACCCGGCAGCGCAGCCGATCCGCGGTGACCCGCACCTCGTCGTTGGACGGGTCGGCCACGTCGGCGTCCTGTTCGTCCCGGGCCCGGACATAGGTGCCGATGCCGCCGTTGAACAGCAGGTCCACCTCCGCGCCGAGCATGGCCCGGATCAGCTCGGGCGCGGGCAGTTCGGTGGCGGTGACGCCCAGCCGCGCGCGCACCTCGGGTGCGAGCGGCACCGATTTCGCGGTGCGCGGCCACACGCCGCCGCCCGCGGAGATCAGCGCCGGGTCGTAGTCGGCCCAGCTGCTGCGCTCCAATCCGGCCAGCCGGGTGCGTTCCTGGTGCGAGAGCACCGGATCCGGGTCGGGGTCCAGGAAGATGTGCCGGTGGTCGAAGGCGGCCACCAGGCGGATGCGATCGGTCTCGAGCATGCCGTTGCCGAAGACGTCGCCCGACATGTCGCCGATTCCGGTGACCGTGAAGGGCTCGGTGTCGGGATCGATGCCGAGTTCGGCGAAGTGCTGGCGAATCGACCGCCACGCGCCGCGCGCGGTGATGCCCAGCGCCTTGTGGTCGTAGCCGGTCGAGCCGCCCGAGGCGAAGGCGTCGCCGAGCCAGAAACCGCGGGCCACCGCAATGGAATTGGCCAGATCCGAGAAGCGGGCGGTGCCCTTGTCGGCGGCCACCACCAGGTACGAATCCGGGTCGTCGTAGACGACGGTGTGCGCGGGGGTGGTGATGACGCCGTCCACGATATTGTCGGTGACGTCGAGCAGGCCGCCGATGAACGCCGCGTACGCGTATTCCGCCGAGGCCGGATCGGTGCGGCCGCCGCGCACGACGAACGCGCCCTTGGCGCCCATCGGCACGATCACCGAGTTCTTCACCGTCTGGGTCTTCATCAGGCCCAGCACCTCGGTGCGGAAGTCGTCGACGCGATCGGACCAGCGCAGGCCGCCGCGCGCGATCACGCCGCCGCGCACGTGACTGCCCTCGACCCGGGTGGAATGCACGAAGATCTCGCGGTACGGCGTGATCGGCGTGGACAGCGACAATCGGGCGGGATCGATCTTGAACGCGGCGACCGCCCGGTCCGGCTGGAACCAGTTGGTGCGCACGACCGCGGTGCAGAAGGTGTACAGCCCGCGCAGCAGCTGATCCTCGGGCAGGGTGGTGGCCGACTCCAGGCGGTGCTTCGCCTCGAGGTCGGCGGCAGCCACCGCGGCGGCGCGATCCGGGTGCCCGGGATCGAAGCGCGCGTGGAACAGCGCGACGAACGCGCGCACGAAATCCGGATGGGCGGTGAGGATTTCGGCGATCCGGGGTTCGCTCATGCGCAGCCCGGCCTGCCGCAGATACCGGCAGGCGGCCCGCACCAGGATCGCGTCCCGCCAGGCCAGGCCCGCGGTGGCGATCAGACCGGTGAAACCGTCGATCTCCAGTTCGCCCGCGGTGGCGGCGGTGAACGCCTCCGCGAGCAGCCCGGCCGTCGGCTCGCTCAGCCCGAAGGCCGTGGGCCGGAAGGTGAATCGATGCTCGGTGCACAGCCCCTCGACGCTCACCTCGTGGGTGGTGACGTGCAGGCCCAGGGCCGAGAAGATCTCGATCAGCTCGGTCAGTGACGCCGGGGCGCCGGGCCAGGTCAGCCTCGCGCGGGGCGGCAGCGAGTCGGGATCGAAGTGGAGGCGGGGGGCGGCCTCCGTCCTATCCTCGTCCAGCGTGCCGACGGCTCCGAGATGCATCTGCTCAACTCCCTGCGCGTGACCTGTGATGTCGCAGTCAATCTGCCGCAAAGAGAGCCACGACACAGTCGACAATGCGGCGCGGTCGACGAGGCCTGGCACTCCGGTTCGTCCAGTGCCGGATCGACGGGCGCGTCCCGCACGCTCCCGGGCCGATCAGCGCGGATGCGCTGAACTCGACCCACCCGGTTCGAGCTCGGATCGGGGCCGGTTACGGCGTCTGCCGATGCCCGCATCGCGTCCCCGGCCGGTGACGCGCCGGGCAGCTTGACCCGATCCTGCGGATCGATGTGCGGTTCCGATTGCAGTTCGGCGTATTTGGCGCGGATCGCAGCGTCGACCCGTCGATGTCCTCACGCAGGTACTCGCGCAGCCTGCCTGGTTCTGTTGCATGATCACGATCTCGTTGATCGACGGAATCTGCGTGACCTCGTGGATCAGATCCTCGAGCTGCTCGTTCACCCGCGGTCACGCCACGAAGTCACCGCCATCGAAGGCGGCTCGGCCCGCTGCCTCCAGCCCCGCCGCCTCGCCCGCCTTGGTGGTCTGGGTCTTGGCGCTGGTCTCGAACTACGCCGCACGGTGATGACGGCCCGCTCGCCGCAGAGCTTGACGGTGATGTATCGGGCTTGCCACATACCGCCGAGCCCGGGTGGAATTCACTTTCCCAGAGTGAGGTCGCGGCGCAGCACCTTGCCGGTGGCGTTGCGCGGCAGCGGATCCGCGGTGACCAGCCAGCGGGCGGGCACCTTGAAGTAGGCCAGTTGCTTGGCCACGTGGTCGCGTAGTTCGTCCTCGGTCAGCGCCTCCGGATCGTCGATCACGACGATGGCGGCCACCTCCTGACCGAGATCCTCGTGCGGGACACCGATCACGGCCGACTCGCGCACCAGCGGGTGCTCGTCGAGGACGTTCTCGATCTCCTGCGGGTAGACGTTCTCGCCGCCGCGCAGGATGAGATCCGAACGGCGGCCGGAGAT